>JBLNDJ010000017.1:0-173318 GCA_050261515.1 Acidobacteriota bacterium
TACAAGAACCTTCGTTACCTGCTCCTGAAGGCCCAGCGGATGGCGGCGACCAAAACCGAATTCCTCGTCCTTCAAAAAGCCGCATGAAATGGCCGCCCTGTCGAATTCCTGCTCAGAGCCAGGATTTCAAGCTAACGGAGCGGTTCAACCTGGAGTTCCGCGCGGAGTCGCAGAATTTCACGAACACTCCGGCGTGGAACAATCCCGATAGCGATGCCAGCGCCGTGCAATACAACGCGGACGGCAGCATTGCGAACCTGAACAACTTCATGACGAGCACGGGCGTCCACAGCGACAGCCCGCGGCAAGTCCGGTTTGGTCTGAAGCTGACGTTCTAGTTGCTCACCTCGGCAGGGGCGGGCTCCGACCGCCCCTGCTCTCCCCCCTCGCGAATCCCCCATACTGAAGCCAGGGGGGGAGCTATGTCGAGGCTGACAATCGCGGCCGCGGCCCTCGCGTCCGCATGGCTTCTTGCGCCGGCCGAGCAGACCGAATCCGCATCCGGCGTTCCCGTGAAAATGGTGATCACCGTGGAAGCGCGCCACGGCAACGATGTCCCGCGGCTCGAGTCCGGCGACGTGATGGTCTACCAGGGCAGGGACCGCGTCAAGACCACGGGCCTCGTGCCGCTGCGAGGCGATCGCGCCGGTTTGCAGCTCGCGCTGCTGCTCGACGAATCCCTCGATGCCGGCGTCGGGCTGCAATTCGACGATCTCAGGAAGTTCATGTACGCGCAGCCGCCGACGACCGCCATCGCCGTCGCCTACATGCAGAACGGCACCACGCGCATCGCCCAGGATTTCACGACGGACCACGCGCTTGCGGCCAAGGTACTGCGGCTTCCGCTCGGGTCGCCGGGCGTGCTGGCGAGCCCGTATCTCGCGCTCTCGGACATGATCAAGCGCTGGCCCGATACCAACGTGAGGCGCGAGGCGATCCTGGTCTCGGACGGCATCGACCGCCTCGGAGGAAGGGGTCTGCAGAATACTTACGTGGACGCCGCGATCGACGACGCCCGCCGCGCCGGCGTGATCGTGTATTCGATCTACTCGCCGGGCGCGGGCCACTACGGACACAGCTTCTGGCGCATCAACTGGGGCCAGATCTGGCTGTCGCAGATCGCCGACGAAACCGGCGGCGAAGCGTACTATCTCGGCACCCAGGCGCCCGTGGCCTTCGGACCGTACCTGGACAACATCGCGCGCCGCCTCGAAAATCAGTACCTGCTGACGTTCCTCGCCAAGCCGAGAAAAAAGCCGGGGTTCGAGAACGTGAAGCTGAGGACCGAGGTGCCGAACGCGGAGCTTGTCAGCGCGGACGCAGTTTGGGTGCAGTGATGCGCCGCCTCACGCCGGAATTTCCCGGTACAGGCCGACGTGCTGCTTGTCCACCAGCGGCGGAAGCGCCTCGATGAGCGCCTTGAAGTACGGCGTCGCGCAGTGAGCGTCGAACGCCGCGCGGTCCTGGTACGCTTCGACGAAAACGAACGCGCCTGGATCGTTCTCCTCCTGGTTCAGCTCGTAGCGCAGGCACCCCGGCTCCAGGCGCGTGGGCGCGATCATGGCCCGAAAGGCCGCCGCGAGTTCTCCGGCCTTGCCCGGCTTCGCGGTAAATTCCGCAATGACGACGACGCTCATTTGGTGATCTCCTGTCTTTCAGTTCGCCGCGGCAAGCGCGCGCTCGGTCGCGGCCAGCAGCGCAGCCGGGCCGACGGGCGAGCCGGTCGCGCCCTGCATCCATAAATCGGGCGCCAGCCGCCCCTGCTTCGATACGCGCTCTACCTCGGGCCCAACGCTTCCGGCCTTGCGAATCGATTCCTCGAGCTGGTGCGCGATCAGGTGTCCGATCGGGTAATCCGGCAGGTACATCGCCAGCTCGATCATGTGCGAGTAAATGCCGAGCAGTGCCACGTCGCGCTTGCCGAACACAGGCGCGTAGTAGCGGTTCCACAGCGCGGTCGAGATGTCGAGCACGGCCTTCTTCAGCTCGGCGGGCGTGGCATCCGGGTGATCGTACATCCAGCGCCACACGCCCATATCGACGAGCGCGACGCCGGCGATCTCGTACGTCCCCCAGAAATCGTTCAGCGTGCGCATGGCTTCGTCGCTCGGGTCCGGTTTCGCCAGGCCGAGCAGCTCGAGGTCCTTGGCCTGGAAGACGAACGCGATCGCCTCGGTGAAGGCCGTGTTCGGCACGCCGTTCAGCAGCCAGTGGTCGATATCTTTGAGCGAAAACGTCTGCTCCACGTTGTGGCCCATTTCGTGGACGGCGATGTTGTACCCCTTGTAGTCCATGCCCCCGGCGCCCACGCGCGTGCGCAGGTGCGCGGGGGCCGAGCGTAGCTGCGCGCCCCAGGCGTGGCCCGAGCCGCGCGCCGGATCGACAACGATGCTCGAAGCGAGATACCGCGCGCGCTCCGGCGTGAACCCGAGCGCCTCGAACATACGCGGCATGTCGCGGTGATAGGCCTCCGGTGTGGGGTACTTCTTGCGCGTGATCTCGTCGAGCTGCGATTCGGTGTAGGCGGAGCGCGGGCGGAAGCCGCTGTACCAGATGTCGAAAGGCTCGAGCGGGCGCCCGAGCCTCCGCTCGATCAGCTTCGCGACCTTCGGCACGAGCGGCGAGGCAATCACCTGCTCGAGCATCTCGCGTACGCGGGCCTCGGGCAGTTCGCGGCCTTCGTCGAACACGCGCGCGATGTGCGTCGGCGCCGACGGCGAGTAGGGATCGATGCCGCGGATGGCGCGGAAATTCGCGAGCAGCAGCTCGTAGCGCGTGTCGGGCTCGGGCGTGTTGTTGCCGCCGCGCACCTCGTTCGTGTACGGATTCCAATCGGCCTTCGGGTTGTCGATCACGGCTTTCGGGATCGTCTGCGTGACGATCCGCTCCATGACCCGGGCGATCATGCGCTGGCGCGCGAGGCCGTCCTTCTCGGCGTAGTCAGCCTTGATCTGGTCGCGCAGGTTCCAGTGCGAAAGCAGGCGCATATCGGAGGGGAACAGGCGCCGGCCGCTGTCATCAAACAGGTGGCCCATCCAGATGTTGTAGCCGGCGATGTAGCGCTCGGCTCGCGACATCGTTTCGGCGATCGTAAGGTTCACCTCGGCCGGCACGCGGCGCGAGAACCTCTGCGCGAGCCGCGCTTCGGCCCACTGGCGCCGGGTCCAGTTCGCCCCCTGGCTGAGCCGCTCCTGGAGCGTAGTCAGAGGGAAATTCAGCAGGACGGTGAAGGCGAGCTTGTTCGCGAAGAAATCGTCGGCCGCGTGCGCGGAAGGGTCGTAGCCGGCGAGGATTTCGTCATACGGCATCACCGGCCCGAGGTCGAGATCCGACTGCGTCTTGAAGGCGAACGTGATCTCGAGCATGTGCCCGTCGAACTGCTCGAACAGCTTCTCCATGCGCGTGAACAGCGTGTCGAGCGAAGCCTGGTCGCCCGCGAAGTTGCGTCGAACGAACTCCTCGAAGACGGCTGCGTTCCCGTCGGAATCGCGCCAGAATTCGCTCGCCTGTTTCAGCCCGCGGACGATGCGCGGGCGCTGCGCCTCGCCGTAAGTCGCCGTGAGTTCCTTCTCCAGTTTCGACACGGATTCGTTCATAAATGCGGGCCGTGCGGCCAGTTCGCATGCAAAAAGAGCAAGGATTGCAACAAAGCGCATAGTTTCTCCGTCAGGCCAGCGGCCCCATCCATTCAAGCTGCCTCTTCACACGCGGATGCAGCTTGTAAACTTTGCGGACCGACGCGAGCTCCCGCTCGGCGCGAAGCTCGATGTTCGCCAGATCGTATTCTCCCAGACCAGCTTCGGCGCAGTAACGCAGGTATCCGGGCCAGGCGGGATCGACGCCCATCGTTTCGAGGCCGGCGCGGTCCGCGGCGACCAGATCGGTCGAAGCCAACGCCACGCGGGAGGCAACCGGCGTGCCGCGCAGCGGGCCCTCGCCCTCCATGCCCTCGTAGCCGTCGATCACCGTCGCGCCCCAGAACGGCCGCATGCGCCGCGCCGTCAGGGCCAGGTTCATATGCATCTGACGGTAGCCCGCGTGGTAGGCGTACTTGTCGTGCCACTGGGCCGGTTCCCTGCGCGAGTTGTGCAGCGGCGCGGCCATGACGAGGTTCTTCACCGAGAGCGTCGCCACCACGTTGTCATGCGTCTTCAGAATGGCCGCGCCGAGAATGAAGGCGTCCGGATCGAAGAAGCGCCGTGCCAGCCGCACGTTCGCCAGATGCAGGTTGCGATCGACGATCTGATGGGCAACGGACTCCTCCTCGTTCAGATCGACGAGCTTGATCCGCAGCCGCTTGTACTCCCCGGCGAGCGCGGCGTAGCGGAAACTCTCGTATGCGTCCCAGGTGCAGTCTTTCGACGAATCGCCGATGACGACCGGCCCGCGGAATCGCGGCTCCAGGTAATCGAGAATCCCGCGCAGCGCATCGGCATGCGTCGAGCCGAGCTGGTTGTTCACCGCCACGCAGTTCGGCTTCAGAAAAACGTACTTCTTCCGCTTGAGCGCAGGGCGCACCTGGTCGTCGATCGCCTCGAGCGCCCGACGCACGTTCGCGCGCCGGTCCTCGCCGCAGGTCAGCGACACGGCCGGCCTCGCCTCCGCCGCCCGGACAGGCAGCGCCGCCGCGCCCGCTAGGAACGACCTGCGCGAGAGCATATCTCCCACTCGACCGGCTCCGCCCGCCCCGCGAAAGTGAGCTTGAGTACGTTGCCCTTCACCTCGGGCCGCACCGCGGCGCCGCCCGCCTTCACGCTCGACACCGTCACGCCATCGGGAATGTAGAACCATAGCGTATACGGATCGCCGGGAACCGTGCTCGACACGCCGCGCAGCGCCTGCTGCGCCGCGTCCCACGACTGGTCCTCGATCGAATACGCCCCCGTGATGTGCCGCGACAACCCGATCAACTGCGGCCGCCCGAGCGCCGGGTGCAGCAGCACGACGCGCGTATCGTGCGGCTCGATCGCGATCTCCATGCCGTCCTTGTACACGCCGAGAAACTTCTGCTGCCAGTAGTCGAACGCGAGATAGGGCGCCCCCGCCTTCAGCCCGAGCTTCTCCGCAAACGACACCTTTCGGGCGGCCGGCGCGCTGCGCCAGTTCGTGAAGCCCACCACGTCGTACACGCCCGCCTTCGCGTTCACCTTCAGGTCCAGGATCTCGGGATAGTTGTGCACGTAGTAATCGGGCTGAGTCTTCTTGAAGATGTTCCACTGCATGTCGGTGCCGCGGCTGAACAGGTCGAGCGGCGCGATGGGCATGGTCGGCATGGTGCTCTTGAGCAGCGCGACGCGCGAGGCGGGCAGCTCCGGCATCACGCTCGCGAGCGGATAGGCGACGCCGGTCAGCGCAATGTAGGTCACCAGCGTCCGCGCCTCCGCGGCGTTGACGCCGAACCCGGCCAGCGGCTCTTCGCGCGTGCGCGCCGTCGCCACCACGCTTGGAGGCCGCTTCCGCTGCGCTTCCTCGACCGTCATCGGCTCGCCCAGTTCCAGCCCTTCGCCCGGCATCAGGTACACCACCATGCGATTCAGGAACGCGTTGGCGTTGATCGAGCTGAACAGCGCATACATTCCCTGCCAGCTGTTGTAGAGATCGTGCCCGTTGAAGTACGAGTTCACGTACCCGATGGCATCGAGCGGCGTGCCGGCCGGGCATTCCTCGATGAACGTCTTCGGCCCGATTGCCTCGCGGATCACTTCCATCCGCTTGCGAAAGGCCGCGACCGGATCCGCCTTGCTGTACAGCTTCTCTTTATCGAGCGAGGGCACGCGCGCCGGCATGGCGTGTTCGCCGTCGAATTTGTAATACTCGAAGCCCCACCCGTTGAGCGTCGTGAACATCTTTTTCAGGAACGCGAGCACTTCGGGGTTCGACGAATCGAGCGAGGGCGTGTGGTAGTCGAGGATGAGCTTGCCCTGCTTGTCGCGCACGTACCACTCCGGATGCTCTTTCACGGCCCCGGCATACGCGTTCGGCACCAGCCACAGCCCGGCGCGCAGCCCCTTCGACTTGATGTAATCCGCGAGCCACTTCGGCCCGTGCGGAAACTTCTCGCGGTTCCACTTCTCGATCCAATAGTGCTCGCCGTCGGGGCCGCGGTCGTAACCGTCGTCGAGCTGCACATACTCGAAGCCGTAAGGTCTCAGGTGCTCGGCGAGCCAGTCCGCGTTACGGATGATGTCTTTCTCGGTAACTTCGGCGTAGTAACTCGTCCAGCTCGACCACACGATCGGCGCGCGTTTGAAGTAAGTATCGTCGAACGGAACATAGAAGGGAAGGCCAAGGATCTTCGTGTAGTAATCGGGAATAACGCGCACGACGGCGCTGCCCGGCACCGGGATCGTCGCATCGAGCACATCCGGACCGGCTCCGCCCGGGTGCATGACCGTGCCGCCCGGAAAGTCGATCGCGGTATCCGTCTTGCGGTCGAACAGGCTCTGGAAGACCGAGCCCGATACCTGGCCGAGCGCGAAATACATCACCTCGGGATTCCGCGTGGGCAGATACGAACGGTTGCGCGTCTCGCTCCCGCCGTACGTCTCCCCGACTTCGTTGGTGCCGACCCAATCGACCGGCGCGCCCCGCGGATCGAGCAGCCGCGCCGGCTGGCGGTCTTTCGACGCCGGAATTTGCGCCGTCACGGCCGCATCCGCCGACGTGGTCGAAATCAGCAGCGTGTCCCCGCGCGGCTCGAAAATCCACCCGGCGCGCGGATTCTCCGTGCGCAGCATAAGCCGCGCGCCGTCCTTCGACACCGACCACGAGCCGGGCACTCTGACGTCTTTCATGACCACGCCGAGCTTGTCGTAGGAGACGCTGAGCGCCCCCCGCGCCCCATCAGCCTCCACCGTCCATCCGCCCGACGAGACCGTCTGGGCCTGCAACGCCGCCACGAACGCAACCAAAAGAAATCCGCGCATTATCCTATTCCCAAAAATCTTCGCCTTCGGTCAGGTTCTTCCGCAGGTAGTCCTGATCTAGCTCGAGTCCGAGCCCCGGCCCAGCGGGCACCTGCAGCAACCCCTTCCGCACCACCGGCGGATTCGCCGCCGCCATCGACTCCACGTGCCGCGCGGGCCTCCCGAGCGCGCTCTCCGAGCGGTAGAAGTTCTGAATCGCGGCCCCGAAGTGCGCGTTCGCGTACGTGAGCACGAGCGACCCGACGTTGTGCAGCGCCACCGGCGTGCGTGTCAGCGCGGCGTAATCGGCGATCTTCTTTGTGCCCGTCAAACCGCCCGCGAACGCCAGGTCCGGATGCACGATGTCGGCCGCCTGCATGTCGAGAAACGGCCGGAACCCGCGCACGAGTTCCAGCTTCTCGCCCGTCAGAATCGGCACGCGCGTGGACCGTTTCAGCGCCATCCATGCCTCCGAGTACGGCGGATTGAGCGGGTCCTCGAGGAACAGCGGATTCATCGGCTCCACCGCCTTCGCCACCGCGATCGCGCTCGGCGTATCGAGTTCGTTGTGGCAGTGCACGGCGATGTCGATCTCCTCGCCCACCGCCTCGCGCACGTTGGCATACGCGCGCGCGACCTTCCGCAACTGCAAGCTGTCGAGCGTGTTGGCGAAGCGCGCGGGCGGCACCCCGAGCACCGGGTCGATGCTGTTCTTGAACGCCGTAAAGCCCTCCGGTTGCGCGCGGATGCGCTGCGCCCAGTCGCGGCACGACGCCGGGTCGAGCATGTCGAGCCCCAGGCCGTGCGAGTACATCGGAATCGCGTCGCGGAACGGGCCGCCGAGCAGCCTCGACACGGGCTGCCCCGTGATCTTCCCGGCCAGGTCCCACAGCGCCATATCGATGCCGCTGATGGTCGGGATATGCGCGATGTAGGTGTGCATCAGCGACGTCATGTTGTGGAAGTGAACCTCGATGGCGAGCGGGTCCTTGCCGATGAGCAGCGGCTTCATCGTCTCGATGCGCGCGCGCGCCATGGGCCCGGTGGCACCGGCCTCGCCATAGCCCGTCAACCCGGCGTCCGTATCGATGCGGATGAGGCAGTTGCCCGCGATGTTGTTGATCTGCATCGCGCGCACGCGCGTGATTTTGACCTTGTTCGCCATCGGCGCCGCTAACGCGCGGTACCGGGAAAGAAACGCTCCGGCCGGCAGCGCCACCGCCAGCCGCATCAATTCCCGCCTGGTCCAGCGAGAAGCCATGGCAAGCCTCCTATTTCGACGGCCGGGGCAGCTCCTTCCGCGGAAGCAGGTCAGGCCGGTTGGCGGCATCATACACCAGCGCGGCGATCACCGCCGAGGCCTGCATCAGGTCCGCCTCTACGGCGTGATCGTAGGTGTCCATGTTCCCGTGGTGCGTGACGCTCATGTAGTCGAGCGGGTCCTGGATGAACTGGAACCCCGGCAGCCCGACCTCGTCGAACGCCTCGTGGTCGGTGCCGCCCGTATTGCGGATCGTAACGGTCGTAACTCCGAGATCGCGGAACGGCGCGAACCACTGCTCGAACACCGGCCGCATCGCGTCGTTGCGCTGCAAGTACACGCCGCGGATCTTGCCGCTGCCGTTGTCGAGGTTGAAGTAGCCGGAGAACTTCGCGTGCGCGGCGGTGAGCTTCATCGTCTTGCGGTCGCCGAGGTGCTCTTTCACATAGGCGCGCGAACCGTAGTAACCCTGCTCCTCGCCGCCCCACAGTCCGATCCGCACCGTGCGGTCGAGCTTCAAATCGAGCGCCTTCAGGATGCGCATCACCTCGATCATGACCGCGCTTCCGGCGGCATTATCGGTCGCGCCCGTCCCTGCGTGCCAGGAATCGAAATGCGCGCCGATCAGCACGATCTCGTCCTTCTTCGCGCCCGTGCCCGGAATCTCCCCGATGATGTTCAGCCCGTCGGCGTCCGTGTCCGAGATCCGCGCCTGCAAGTTGACGCGCAGTTTGACCGGCACGTTCTTCTCGAGCACGCGAACGATGCGGTTGCAGTCCTCGCGCGTGAGCGTGAACGTCGGCGGCGCGAGCGGGTCCTTCGCCAGAAAAGATCCGGCCGCTTCCGCGAACGTCATGCCGCCGCGCGCGCGGTCGTCGGCCCGGACCAGCGCCATCACGCCCTGCTCGCGGAAGAACTGCGCGCGCTTCGCGTTCAGCGCCTGGCCCCGCAACCACAGTTCTTCGAGCACGGAATCCGGCAGCTTGCGCAGTTCGCGCATGAGTTCTTCCTCGTCGTCCGGAAACTTGATGTCGTCGAGCTTGACATCCCGGACAGCCGAGGGCTCGGGCGCGGAAGCCTCCCCGGCCAGCTCGGCGTCGGTGTAGCGCCTGAATGCGGCGCCCGTCGAGGGCTTCAACTCCGTGGCTCCGGACAGCAGCACAATCTTGCCGCGCAGCTTGCCCGACCATTCCTTCTTATAAGCCTCGAACTGCTCCTCGGCTTTCTTCGGGGAGAACGTGCGGCGCCCGAGCGGCGCGACGATCAGCTCGCCGGTCACCGGACCGCTCGTCGCCCCGCTCCACGCGAGCGGCGCGGCGCTCAGCCGCGCGTATCGCGGCGCCGTCATCTCGACCGAGAACTCCCCGAGCGACCAGCTCCGCCCGAACGGCCACGATTCCAGATGCACGTTCGAAACGCCGTATCCCGCCAGGCGCCTGACGGCCCACTCGGCGGCCTCGCGATATTCGGGAGATGCCGTAAGCCGCGGCCCGTAGACGTCGGTCAGGTAGGAGAGGTGATCCATGACCTTCGAGCGATCGAAGGCCTCGGTCTTGATGCGGCCAATGAGCGGGAGAGGCGCCCCCGTCTGCGCCCACGCGGCGCAGGCGAGAAGCAGTGAAAGGAGAAATCGGCGCATGGGTAAATTATGGCGCGGCGGCCCGTCTCATGGGCAACCGCGCCCGCCGATGCGCGCTTTACTTCGCCTGGTAACCCTCGAGCGAGTGGTTGTGGTCTTTGTAATACTGCCCGGCGGCGTTCAGGTCTTTCGAACCCATCTTGACGTGGCAGTACGTGCAGGTCTTCTTCTCTTTCTTCGAGTACTCTGGCTTCCCGTAGGAAACGGAAGTCGAAACAGCGAACCCGACAATCAGCACCGTCCCCGGGACAGCCAGCTTTAGAAATCGCATTTCACCCTCACAAATTCGGAATGGACAACTTTTTACAGCCTACGATACTTGGACGCTGCGCGGCGGGGCATGGGTTACGTGGCGGCTTGCTTGTGGAACGGCCGCTCAGCCCAGCGGGGCGTGTGTTACATGGGCCTGTGGAACGGCCTCTCAGCCCGCCTCGTACGGGCGGTATACTTGCTTGCAAATGAGGACATGGCTTGCAGTTCCCATCCTGGCGATCTCGCTCGCGTTACTGTCTTCCTGCACGAAGACGGACACCACGGCCCAGGCGGGGCCGCACGCGACGGTCGCGTTGCGCGACGGAACCGCGTTTTCAGGCGCCGTGGTCAAGAGTTCCCCGACGGAAATCACCGTGGCCGGAGACGACAAGACGACGCGCACCTTCCAGATGAAGGACGTTAAATCGATCGACTACGGCGAAGCTCCCACAGCAGCCGCCGTGCCGGAGCCCTCCGCGCCGGCGCCCGCCCCGGCCCCGGCTCAGGCCCCGGCCGCGGCAGCCCGGCGCGCGTCCTCCGCGCCCGCGGCGCAAGCGATGCCCGCCGAGGCCGTCCACCCGTCCGAGTCGGCGATCACCACGAAGACGTACGACCTTGCCGCCGGCACGCAGGTGTCCGTCCGGACCAACGAGAATATCGACTCGGGTAAGGCGACGTCCGGCCAGACCTACGCCGCCGAAGTGTCTAAGGATGTACTCGACGCCTCGGGAGCGGTCGTGATCCCGCGCGGCTCGAACGCCCGGATCGTCATTCGCTCGGCCTCGAAGGGCGGCCGCATCACCGGGAGCCCGGACCTGAGCCTCGACCTGCTCGACGTCTCCGTGGACGGCCGCCGCTACGAGCTCGACACGGCCGACGTACGCCAGACCGGCCGGCAGGGCGTCGGCAAGAACAAGCGCACCGCCGAGTTCGTGGGCGGCGGCGCGGCCATCGGAGCCATCATCGGAGCGATCGCCGGACAGGGCAAGGGCGCCGCCATCGGAGCGGCTTCGGGGGCCGTGGCCGGCGGCGCTACCCAGGTCCTGACGCGCGGCGGCGCCATCAAGGTGCCCGCCGAGACCGTCCTGACGTTCCGGCTCGACAAGCCGCTGCGCGTGTACCCGTCCCAGTAGCGCCGGGAACTTTCGCCGCGGCTTTTCCGTAACGGAAGAGGAGGAGCCTCAACTCATGCGAAAACTCGCCTGTCTCGCCTTCGCCGCTCTCGCGCTCGGCATCGCGGCCTACGGATCGCAGCAGTCCGCCGGCCGCACTCTCAAAGTGAAGTTGAACTACACCGGGTCCGGAACGGTGGACGAGAAGCACAAGATCGTCGTGTTTCTGTTCGACACGCCGGAGTTCGCCCAAGGCATGCCGGTCGCGGCGCAAACGGCCGCAAGCAAGGATGCGACGGTCGCCTTCGAGGGCTTCGACGCCGGGACGGTGTACCTCGTCACTGCCTACGACCCCAAGGGCGAGTACGGCGAGGCGCAAACCGGCCCGCCGCCCAGCGGCTCTTCCCTCGGCATGTATAGCAAGACGCCGGGCACGCCCGAACCGATCAAGGTGGAACCCGGCAAGCCCGTCGAAGTCGAGGTCGCCTTCGACGACACCGTCCGGATGCCCTAGCCGGGCCACTGCGCTATTTCATCGAAGTGCAGTAAAATAGCCCGATAGCCGAAGGAGGCCGCAGCCCCGGGCAAGGATGGCGCCGGCGCTGGCTCTTTGGGGTATGTTCGCGCTAAGGAGTCAAGTGAGACACACCGGAGTCCGGGCCATCGGAGATGTGCCGTGGGGAACGCATCTGTGCCATTTCTACGAGAACCGTGAGGATCTGGCCGCGATTCTCGTTCCCTACTTCAAAGCCGGCATCGAGAACAACGAATTCTGCCTGTGGGCCGCCTCCGAACCGTTCGACGCCGGGGAGGCCCGCGCCGCCCTGGCCGCGGAAGTTCCCGATCTCGATGACCACATCCGCGAAGGCCGCATCGAGATCGTCGATCACACCGATTGGTACACGCTCGGGGGAAAGTTCGACAGCCGCCGCGTTCTCGAAGCCCTGACGGAGAAGGCCGAAGCCGCCGCGCGCCGCGGCCTGGACGGGTTGCGCCTCGCGGCCAACACATACAGGCTCGAACAGCGGGACTGGCCCGCGTTCTGCGAGCACGAAGTTGCGCTGGATGACGCCGGGAGCCGGTATCCGATTCTCGCGATTTGCAGCTACAGCCTGGCCCACTGCGGCGCCGCCGAGGTCATGGACGCCGTCGCCAACCACAGCCTCTCGCTCGTCAAGCGCGCCGGCGAATGGCGCGCCGTCGAGAACCGGCGCCGGAAGCGTATGGAGGCCTCGCTCCGCACGCAACACGAGTGGCTGCGCGTCACGCTGAGCAGCATCGGCGATGCCGTGATGGCCACCGACACGTCGGGCAAAGTCACGTTCCTCAACCCGGTCGCGGCCGCGCTCACCGGGTGGGCTGAAACCGACGCGCTCGGGCTGCCCGTCCAAAGCGTCCTCCGGCTCGTCAACGAGGACACGCGCGAGCCGGGCGAGGACGTGGTCGGGCGCGTGCTGCGCGAGCGCTGCGTCGTCGAGATGGCGAACCACACGGCGCTGGTCGCCAGGGACGGGCGCGAGATTCCGATCGAAGACAGCGCGGCCCCGATCAGGGATAGTGCGGGCAACCTGGCCGGCGTCGTGCTCGTGTTCCACGACGTCACCGAGAAGCGCCGCGCACAACAGGCGCTGCGCGAGAGCGAGGCGCGCGTCCGGCTGAAGCTCGAAAGCATCCTGTCGCCCGAAGGCCATCTCGAAAACCTGGAACTCGGCGACATTATCGACGCGGGGGCCATCCAATCGCTGCTCGAAGATTTCTACCGCCTGGCCGGCATTCCCATGGCCATCATCGACCTTTCAGGCAAAGTGCTGGTCGGCGTGGGATGGCAGGAAATCTGCACGAAATACCATCGCGTTCATTCCGACGCATGCAAGAACTGCATTGAGAGCGACACGCAGCTCAGCGCGGGCGTGTCTCCCGGGGAATTCAAGCTATACAAGTGCAAGAACAACATGTGGGACGTTGCGACGCCCATCATGATCGGCGGCGAACACGTCGGCAACGTCTTTGCAGGACAGTTTTTCTTCGATAACGAGCCGGTGGACGACGAGCGGTTTCGGGCGCAGGCCCGGCGCTACGGCTTCGACGAAGCGGGGTATATGTCCGCGCTCAAGTCCGTCCCGCGGTTGAGCCGCGAGGCCGTCGATCGCGGCATGAGCTTTCTTGCCAAGCTCGGCCACACGCTTTCGCTGCTGAGCTACAGCAATCTGAAACTGGCGCGGTCGCTGGCTGAGCGCGACGCCCTCACCGCATCGCTCAAGCTCAGCGGAGCAACGCTCAACCGCGCGCAGGAAATCGCGCACCTCGGCAGTTGGGAGCTGGATGTCGCAAATCACCGCCTCTTTTGGTCGGACGAGGTGTATCGCATCTTTGGCCTGGCGCCGCAGGAGTTCGGCGCGACCTACGAGGCGTTTCTCGACCTGGTCCATCCGGACGATCGCGCCGCGGTGGACGCCGCCTATGCCGCTTCGCTGCGGGACGCGAAGCCTTACGAGCTTACGCACCGCATCGTGCGGCGAGGCTCCGGCGAGGTCCGCTGGGTCCACGAGAAATGCGAGCACATAACCAGCCCCGAGGGCGGCATCGTCCGCTCCATCGGCATGGTTCAGGACATCACCGAGCGCAAGCGTGCCGAAGAGGAACTGGTCCGCACGTCGCAGCAGCGGCGCATGGCGCTCGAGGCCGCCGAGCTCGGCGCCTGGGACTACCGGCTTGACACCGGCGAGGTGTTCTGGGACGAGCGCTGCCGCAGCATCTTCGGCGTATCGGGTAGCGGCTCGATATCCTACCGGGACGTGATCAACCTCATTCACCCCGACGACCGGTCCGCGGTCGACGACGCCGTCCGGCGCGCCATCGCGGGCGAGAACGGCGGCGCGTACCACCGCGAGTTCCGCGTGGTCTGGCCCGACGGCTCCGTGCACTGGATGACATCGCACGGGCGCGTCTACTTCGATGGCAAGGATGGCGAGCTCCGGCCCTCGCGCTTCGTCGGCGCCAACATGGATATCACGCAGCGCAAGCGCGCGGAGGAAAATCTGCGCCAGGCGCAGAAGCTCGAAAGCATCGGACTGCTGGCCGGCGGCATCGCCCACGACTTCAACAACCTGCTGGTCGGCATCATCGGCAACGCGAGCCTCATCGAAGACATGCTGCCGCGCAAGAGCCCGGCCCTCGAGATGCTGCGCCGCATCTCCCAGGCCGGCGAGCACGCCGCGAACCTGACGCGCCAGATGCTCGCCTACGCCGGCAAGGGGCGGTTCGTGCTCGAGCCGGTGGACCTGTCGCGCATCGTCAGCGAGAACATCTCGCTCATGCAGAGCTCGATCTCGAAGAAGATCACCTGGCGCCTTGAAATCGCCGACGGCATATCCGCCGTCGAATCCGACCCGGTGCAGATGCAGCAGGTCCTGATGAACCTGGTGCTGAACGCGGGCGAGGCGATCGGCAACGCTCCCGGCCTGGTCACGGTGGCGACCGGCGAGATGGACGCCGGAGAAGCCTACGTCCGCGACAAGCTGGACGGCTGGACGATCGAGCCCGGCCGCTACGTGTTTCTCGAAGTCTCCGACACCGGCTGCGGGATGGACGATGCGACCAGGAGGCAGATCTTCGATCCCTTCTTCACGACCAAGTTCCAGGGACGCGGGCTCGGCCTGGCCGCCGTGGCCGGCATCGTGCGCGCGCACGGCGGCGCCATCGAGCTTGAAACCGCCCCGGGCGCCGGCACAAGGTTCCGCGTCCTGTTCCCGGCGGCCGCCGCCTCCGTAGCAGTGAGCGAACCCGCGGCGGAAGACAACGACGACCTCTCCGGCAAGGGCACCGTCCTGGTAGTGGACGACGAGCAGATCGTGCGCGACCTGGCGAAGTGCTCGCTCGAGAGGCAGGGCTACGAGGTGCTGCTGGCCGAGGACGGCCCCGCGGCGATCGAGGCCGTCCGCACGCAAGGCGGCCGCATTCGCCTCGTGCTGCTCGACCTGAGCATGCCGGGCATGAGCGGAGAAGAAACGCTCCCGCGCCTTCGCGCGCTCAAGCCGGACCTGGACGTGGTGATCACGAGCGGCTACTCCCGAACCGAGACGCTGCGCTTTTTTGAAGGCGCGCGCGTCTCGGGCTTCATCCAGAAGCCTTACACGGCGCAGGAGCTGGCGAGCGTGGTCAAGTCGGCGCTGGCTTAGCGCATCTCAATACGGAGCCGATTCTGGCACTCGCGTTCGGGTAGAATCGCTCCATGCCACCAGAGGATTTGTCCCGCATCTGGGAAGAACACACAAAACACGAATTCGCGACGCGCGACACCGAGGCTACGCTGGCGACGATGATCGACGACGCGTACGTGAATCACATTCCCGTGATGACCGGCGGTCACGGAAAACGCGAGCTGCGCGATTTCTACTCGCGCGACTTCATTCCAAGCATGCCGCCGGATACGACACTGACGCCGGTCTCCCGCACGATTGGCAAAGACCAGCTCGTCGACGAGATGATTTTCTCGTTCACGCACACGCAGGAGATGCCGTGGATGCTGCCGGGCGTCGCTCCTACGAACCGCCGTGTAGAGATCCCGCTGGTCGCGATCGTGAAGTTCCGGGGAGACAAGCTCGCGCACGAGCACATCTACTGGGATCAGGCGTCCGTGCTCAAGCAGATCGGCCTGCTCACGGACCCGTCGCTGCCGGCCTTCGGAGCCGAGACGGCGCGGAAAGTCGCCGGGGCCTAAGCCTTCACAGTCTCCGTTTCGGCCGCCGGCGCGACGGCGCGGCCGCGCTTCAGCCACTGCTGCAAGCGCTCCATGTAGAGGTAGATCACCGGCGTGATGTAGAGCGTGAGCAACTGCGACACCACCAGGCCGCCCACCACGGCGAGCCCGAGCGGCTGGCGCGCGTCGCCGCCTTCTCCATAGCCGAGAGCGATCGGCAGCGTGCCGAACAGCGCCGCCAGCGTCGTCATCATGATCGGGCGGAAGCGCAGGATCGAGCCCTGGTAGATCGCCTCCGCCGGCGCCTTGCCCTGGTCGCGCTGCGCCTCGAGCGCGAAATCGATCATCATGATCGCGTTCTTTTTCACCACGCCGAACAGCATGATCAGGCCGACGAACGCGTACAGGTCCAGCTCCTTGTGGAACAGCTTCAGGGTGAGCAGCGCGCCGAACACCGCCGAGGGCAGCCCGGAAAGAATCGTCACCGGGTGGATGAAGCTCTCGTACAGAATGCCGAGAACGATGTAGATCACCAGGATCGCCACGATCAGCAACAACGACATCCCCTGGAACGACCGCTGGAATTCCTTCACCGTGCCCTGAAAGTTCGTGCTGATGGTGGGGGGCATCCGCAGCTCGCGCACGGCCTCGTCCATCTGCTGCGCGGCCTGTCCGAGCGAGTAGCCCGGCCGCAGGTTGAACGACACCGTCACCGCCGGGAGCTGTCCGAAGTGATTCACGCTCAGCGGGCCCACGGTGCGCGACACGTTCACCACCGAATCGAGCGGCACCAGCCGCCCCGTCGAAGAACGCAGGTAGAGCTTCGAGAGCGCATCCGGGCTGCGCTGGTACTGCGGCAGCACTTCGAGGATCACTGCGTATTCGTTCGCCGGCGTGAAAATGGTCGAGACCTGCCGGTTGCCGTAGGCGCTGTAGAGCGCGTCCTGGATTTGCTCGGGCGTCACGCCGAGCGCGACGGCGCGGTCGCGGTCGATGTCGGCCATCACCTGCGGGCTCGCGATCTGAAGGTCGCTGTTCACGTCCACGAAACCGGGCAGCGAGCGCATCTTGTCCACCAGGCGCGGGACCCACGGGTAGATCTCCTTCAGATTCGCGCTCTGGATGGTCATCTCGTACGAGCTCGCGCTGTGCTGCCCGCTGATGGTAATGGGCGGCGGGTTCTGGAGGAACGACATGATGCCCGGCACCTGCATCAGCTTCGGGCGCAACTGGTCGATGAACTGGTCCACCGAAAGCGCGCGCTGGTCGCGCGGCTTCATCACCACGAAGAAGAACCCCTGGTTGCCCTGCCCGACGAACGCTCCGCCGTCCTTCACGTTCGGGTCGGCGAAGACGATTTCGGCAACGGCCTTCTGGTGCTTCGCCATCGACTCAAACGATATGTCCTGGCCCGCCATCGTCATGCCGAACATGAATCCGGAATCCTGGCTCGGGATGAAGCCCGTCGGCATCGTGCGGAACAGCCATACCGTACCCCCGAGCAGCGCAACCGCCACCACCACCGTCGCGAACTGATGCCGCAGCACGAAGCGCAGCGAGCGGTCGTAGGCGCTCGCCATCGCGTTGAACGCGCCTTCGAGCACGCGGTACATGTGCCCGTGCCGGCTGTCCCGGCTGTACTTGAGGAACCGGCTGCCGAGCATCGGCGTGAAGCTCAGCGAGACGAACCCGGAAATCAGGATCGCCACCGCGATCGTCACCGCGAACTCGTGCAGCAGCCGCCCCACGATGCCGCCCATGAACAGCACCGGAATGAACACCGCCACCAGCGACACGGTCATCGAGATGATCGTGAAGCCGATTTCCCGCGAGGCGAGCAGCGCGGCTTCCATGCGCGACTTGCCCATCTCCATGTAGCGCACGATGTTCTCGAGCATCACGATGGCGTCGTCCACCACGAACCCCACCGAGAGCGTCAGCGCCATGAGAGACAGGTTGTTCAGGCTGTAGCCGAGCAGGTACATCACGGCGAACGTGCCGATGATCGATAGCGGCACCGCCGCCCCCGGAATCAGCGTGGCCGAAAGGTTCCTGAGGAACAGGAAGATGACCAGCACCACCAGGCACACCGTAAGCAGCAGCGTGAACTCCACGTCATAAATCGACTCGCGGATCGACTCCGAGGCGTCCGAGGCGATCTTGAGCGTCACCGACGGCGGAATTTCTTTCTTGAACACCGGCAGCAGGGCCTTGATGTTATCCACCACCTCGACCGTGTTCGTGCCCGGCTGCCGCTGGATGGCGAGAATCACGCCGCGGCTGCCGCCGAACCACGCCCAGGTCTTGTTGTTCTCGACGTCGTCGAGTACGCGGCCGAGCTGTTCAAGCCGCACCGGGCTGCCGTTCCTGTACGCGACGGTGACGGGCCGGTAGGCGGCGGCATTGTTCAACTGGCCGCTCGACTGCACCGTGAACGCCTGCTTGTGCCCGTAGAGCTTGCCGGTCGGCAGGTTCACGTTGCTTTGCTGGATGGCGCGCGCCACTTCGTCGATGCCGATGTTCTTCGCCGCGAGCGAATCCGGATCCACCTGCACGCGCACGGCGTACTTCTGCGCTCCGTACACCAGCACGCGCGAGACGCCGCTCACCATCGAGATGCGCTGAGCGAGCATCGTCTCGGCGTACTCGTCCACGGTATAGAGCGGCAGCGTGTCCGAAGTCATCGAGAGATAGAGCACCGGCTGCTCGGCGGGGTTCGCTTTCTGATAGGAGGGCGGCCGGGGCATGGCCGCCGGAAGCCCCCCGCCGGCCTTCGAGATCGCGGCCTGCACGTCCTGCGCGGCGGCGTCGATGTTGCGCTCCAGGGCGAACTGGATCGTGATCTCGGTCATGCCCTGGATATTCTGCGAGCTCATCTGCTGGATGCCCGCGATGGTGGAGAACTCGCGCTCGAGCGGCGTCGCTACAGACGCCGCCATCGTTTCCGGGCTCGCGCCGGGCAGCGAGGCATCGACGATGATGGTCGGGTAATCGACGCTCGGCAGCGCCGCCACCGGCAGCGCGCGCCAGCCCACGATCCCGAACAGAAGGATCGCGAACATGACCAGCGCGGTCATGACCGGCCGCTCGATGAAGATGCGGGAGATGTGCATGGCGTCTCTAGAGCTTCTTCGAATCGATCTGGCTGGCCGGCACGGCGCGTATGCGCGCGCCGGGGAACAGCAGCAACTGGCCGTCGGTCACCACGGTCTCGCCGGGCGCGACGCCCTTCTCGATCACAGCCTTGCCCGCCGTGGTCGAACCGATCGCCACCGGCCGGAACTCCACGCTATTGTCCTGCTTGACCACGTAGACGAACTGCCCCTGCTGGCCCGCCTGCACGGCTTCCGACGGCACCACGGTTTCCTCGCTCGAATCCAGCCGCAGCACGACGTTGACGAACTGCCCCGGCCACAGCGCGTGCTCGCGATTATCAAACTGCGCCTTGAGCCGGATCGTCCCGGTGTTCGCGTCCACGGTGTTGTCGATCACCGTGAGAGTGCCTCGCACCGGCGCGCTTCCGGAATCCGGCGGCGTGGCCTCGACGGCGAGCTTCCGCCCGCCCGCGGTTCGCGCGCGAACCTGCGCGAGGTGGTGCTCGGGAACGCTGAACGAGACGAAGATCGGCTCGATCTGGTTGATCACGACCATCGCGTTGTCGCCGTTCGCTTTCACGAGATTTCCCGGATGCACGAGCAGGTTGCCGGCGCGGCCCGATACGGGCGACCGTATCTCGCAGTAGCTGAGATCGAGCTTCGCCCGCGCGGCCGCGGCGCGGTCGCTCTCGAGCGATGCCTTCGCGCTCTCGATGGCGGCTTCATCGGCTCGCACGCTCTCGCGCTGCGCGTCGTAAGTGGTCCGCACCTGCTCGTACTGGTTGCGTGCGGCGATGCCTTCTTTAAAGAGCTGGTCGTAGCGCCTGGCCTCGGCCTCGGCGTTCCGGGCCTGCGCGCGGTCGCGTTCGAGAGCGGCCTGGGCCTGCCCGATCAGCGCAATGTCCTTGGCGATGGCGGCCTCGGCCTGCCGCAGCGCTTCCTGGTAGGGACGCGGATCGATCTCGAACAGCAGATCGCCCTTGTTGACCTGGCTGCCTTCGACAAACCGCACGCGCAGCAGCTCGCCCGCGATCTGGGATTTGACCTGAACCGTCGCGAACGGGTCCACATTGCCGACCGCCCGGACCTCGACCGGAACCGTCTCCCGTGTGGCGGGTGCGACGCTCACCGGAATGGCGGGCGGCCCGGCTGCGGCGGCGGCTTGCGACTGCGCGGCCTTCTGCGAGCCGCAGCCCGCCAGGACCAGCGCGGCCACGAATGCCGTCACGACAAGAACGTGCGTACGCAAGCGATCTCTCCTGTTTGACCCGAGCCTGAACCTAAAAGAAAGTTTACCGCTTGCGCTATCCAAACTCGAAACCCGCCGCCGCGTAGACGAGCGAATTATCGGCCGCGACCGGCGCCGCGCCGGCGTCCTCGCGCCGCGACATGCGGAGCAGTTTCCGTACTGGCGCGAAACCGAACTCCGTCGCCAGCGCCGCGGCGGCTTCGTTTTCCGGCAGCAGGTCCCAGAAGACCGGTTCGCCGGGATGCGCCGCCAGGAACGCCGCCAGCAGTTCACGAACCGCTTCGGGCGACGGGCTCACGCAGGGGCCGAAATACCGGGCCTTCGACCCGGCGCGTCCCATCGCGTAGCCTCCGCCCGCAACAGAGACTCCGCCTTCGGCGGCGAGCGCGGACAGCAGCGCGGAGCGGTCCGCTCCGAACGCGCGGCAGTCGAGCGCAAGGTCCGGGGCGCCGGACTTCACTGCGCGCGCGGGCGCCGGCGCCGGACCGGCCGGGCGCAGCCACCTCTCGATCGCGCACTCCGGCTCGAACCCCAGCTTCCTGTAAAGCGGCGCGCCCATGTCCGTCGCGTCGAGCTTCGTCCACCGGACGCCGCCCGCGCGGCAGTATTCGAGCGCGTGCTCCACAAGCCGCCGCGCCAGTCCCCGCCCGCGGAACTCCGGCAGCGTGAGCACCATGCCGATCCACGCCAGTTCTTTGCCGTAGCGGACCGCCGTCGTGCAGGCCGCCAGCGTCCCTTCGCACTCGATCGCGAAGCAGCCTTCGGGTTCGATCGCGAGCATGCGGTGGAAGTCGTCCGCCGTCTGGTTCCACGACGCGGATTCCTTCAGCCGCATCAGCCCGGGCAGGTCGCCGGCCCTAAAGAGTCGAGGGCCCCATTGTCGGTCAGCAAACTCAGTCATAATAGATCGTTCAAATGATACGCACAGAAGAAGAACTCGAAGATCTGCTCTCAACCCCGTCAGAAGCCGACGTTGCCGCGATGGAGGAGACCGAAGGCGATATTATCATTCTCGGAGCCGCCGGTAAAATGGGGCCGAGCCTCGCGCGCCGCCTGCGCCGCGCAGTCGAAAGCGCCGGGGCGAAGACCCGCATTTATACGGTCACGCGCTCGGGCCCGATCCCGGTCGAGGGCGTGGAGCATGTCTCTGCCGACGTGCTCGACCGCGCGCAGGTGAGCCGCCTGCCGGATGCGGCCAACGTGATCTACATGGTGGGCCGCAAATTCGGCTCCACCGGCAACGAAGCGCTCACGTGGGCCGTCAACGCGCTCGCCCCCTCGTTCATTTGCGAGCGCTATCCGAAGTCTCGCATCGTGGCGTTCTCGACGGGCAACGTCTACCCGTTCGTCCCCATAGACTCGGGCGGGGCCACCGAAGACACGCGGCCCTCGCCTGTAGGCGACTACGCGCAATCGGCGCTGGCGCGCGAGCGCATTTTCGAGTACTACTCCAACCTGAACGGCACGCCCGTGCTGCTGCTGCGGCTCAATTATGCGATCGACCTGCGCTACGGCGTTCTGGTCGATATCGCGCAGAAGGTGCTGGCTTGCATCCCGATCGATCTCTCGATGGGATACGTCAACGTCATCTGGCAGGGCGACGCGAACTCGGTCTGCATCCGCTCGCTCGCGCATGCCGCGAGCCCGGCGCGCCCGCTGAACCTGACGGGCGTCGAAACCCTCTCGGTGCGGAAACTGGCGGAGGACTTCGGCCGTCGCTTCGGCAAGAAACCCATCTTCGAAGGCGAAGAAACCCCGACCGCGCTGCTGAACAACGCCTCCGCGTGCCACAAGCTGTTCGGCCCGCCGCAGATGAGCGTCGCCGAGATGATGGACATGATCGCCGGCTGGCTCGCAAGCGGCGGCCGCACACTCGGCAAGCCGACCCACTTCGAGACCCGCACCGGCAAATTCTAAAACCCGGGACGGTATACTCTTTCCCGGTTCTTACGGCGTGCGAATGTAGCCCCCGCGGGCGGAGCGTCTTCCGCCCTCGCGGTGCGCCTCGTCGGGCAGCGCGTGAACGCCCGTCGCATCGATCCACCGGTTGTAGAAGTTGAACAGCGCGCAGACCGTGATGGCGTAGTAGATCGCCTCGTCGCTCCAGCCCGCCGCGTGCAGCGCGTCAATGTCCGGCGGGCCTATGTGCACCGAGTCGCGGTTCACCTTATCGACGAACCGGAACAGCGCCTTTTCGGCGTCCGAAAGGGGCGACGTCTCGAGATCGCGCATCACCGCCTCCACCAGTTTTTCGTCCCCGAGCAGTTCCGCCGCGACCGCGGCGTGTGACTTCAGTCAAAACGGGCAGTCGTTGCGGCGCGACGTGTAGGCAGCAATCAGCTCGCGGATGCCTGGGCTCAACGGCGCCGGGTCGCGCATCACGCCCTGCGTGAAGCGCTCCAGGTGCTTCGTCACCTCGGGCTTGAACGCGAACAGGTGCCAGATCTGCGGATACGGCGCGCAGGCGCCTCGCGCCATGGAGATCAGGTCCGCGAACGCGCCCGGCTGGGGCTTCTGCTCGACGTCGCGCAGGAACATCGGGTCCTGGCTCATTCAATCACCTCCAGCATCACTTTGGCGCTGCCCGAGCGCGTCATGCCGATCTCCCGCGCGGCGCGCTCGCTGAGGCCGATGGTGCGGCCCCGCCGCCCTCGATCGTTGATTTTCACGACCACGGTCTTGCTGTTCGCCAGGTTGGTGACGCGGAGGCGCGTGCCGAGCGGATACGCGCGCGTCGAGGCGGTCAGGCTGTTCCCGTCGAAGCGCTCGCCGCTGGCAGTGCGGCGCCCGTTCATCCTCGAGGAGATGTAGTCGGCCCTCACGAACTCGGCGCCGGCGGTCTTGCGCGCCGGTCCTCCGGTCATCGGCGTGGGCTTCGGGATCGCGGGCGCCGCGGCCACGGGTGCGGCCGCGCGTGCGGGAGCAGGCGCGGGCGGGGGAGCCGCGGCCTTCTTTTTCCGCAACCCGAACGGCAACAGCGCCGCCAGACACACAAGCGCGAGCAGGGCAATAATGCGCAGCGTCCTCCAGACGTCGCTCCTGACCGCGATTTTCGATCCGGACGGCGCCGCCGGCGCCGGAGTCTCCTGCCGCGGCTCGAGCAGGCCGCGCGCATCCTGAACGGTCAACCGCCGTTCCGGCTGCGACTCCAGGCAGCGCTCGACGACCCCCTTGAACGGCTGCGAAAGGTGCCCAGCCAGCGCCTGTCGCAACAGAATGCCGAACGCCCACATGTCCCACGCAGGCGTAACGGGCCCTGTCTTCGCTTCAGGCGGCAGATACGGCGACGCAAACGGCGGCGGCTCGGGGCTCGTTTCACCGGCCGGGCACACCATCCCGTAATCGGCGAGCTTCCACCGCCCGTTCACTCGCACCGTGGTTTGCGGATCGAGCGCGCGGTACACGAGGCCTTGCCCGTGCAGGAACGCGAGCGCGTCGAGTACGTTCAGCGCGAGCGCGCGAACGGCGTCCTTCGCCATCGGCCCGGGCTTGAGCGCGGCCTCGAGCGTCTGGTCCGGGGTCTCGCTCGCGAGGTACAGCATGAAGCGGCCTTCGACGGCCGATTCGCCGGCGCCGTCGATCCGCACCAGGTTCGGATGCTGCAGCCGGCTCACCGCGTGCAACTGCGTGCGCACGGCATCGATGTCTTCGGGGGCAGCGGCAATCAGCGTCACCGTCAGCGGATCGCCGCCGGCTTCCGGTTCCGCATCGGCCAGGTACTCCGCCTGATCCCGGCCGGAGTACGTAAGCGCGCGAAGGCGGTAACGGCCCTCGACAACCGCGCCTATCAGATTTTCCCAGGTGTCCGCAGGCACCTTCTCAGGTTAACCCCTCGCGGCGGCGCGTGGGATAAGCTTGAGCTTTGTCCCTTTCAACCTGGCTTCCGGTTCTCACGATGCTGGCGGTGTCGCTCATCAGCTACATCGACCGCAACACGCTCGCGCTGCTCGCCCCGACGATCCTCAAGGAAACGAGCCTGTCGGCCGAGCAATATGGCTTCATCATCTCGGGCTTCTCGATCGCCTACACGATCGCGAACCCGCTGTGGGGACGCTGGCTCGACCGCGTGGGCGTGCGCTGGGGCATGTCGCTGGCTGTGTCGGTCTGGACGCTGGCCTCGGCCGCGCACGCGCTCGCCGCCGGGTTCCTCAGCTTCGGCGCGGCGCGCGCTGCGCTCGGATTCGGCGAGGGCGCCACGTTTCCCGGCGGGATGCGCACCGCGATGCAGACGCTCCCGCCCGAGAAGCGCTCGCGCGGGATCGCGGTCGCCTACAGCGGCGGGTCGCTCGGCGCGATCGTGACGCCGCTCATCATCACGCCCATAGCGGCGTGGTGGGGATGGCGCGCGGCGTTCGTGTTCACGGGACTGGTCGGGCTCTCGTGGCTCGCGCTGTGGCAGATCGTGAGCCGGCGGCCCGCGCTGCGGTTCAAACCGGAGAAGCCGCTCGCTGAGGCCGCCTCCGGCGGGCCTCGATTCCGCGATCCGCGCATCTGGAGCTACATGTGCGCCTACGCTTGGGGCGCGCTCCCGCTGGCGCTCGTCATCTACGGCGGCGCGATCTTTCTGAACCGGTCGCTGGGTGTCTCGCAGCTCGCGATCGGCAAGCTGCTATGGATTCCGCCGCTCGGCTGGGAGATCGGGTACTTCGTCTGGGGATGGCTGGCGGACCGGCGCATCGCGGCGGGGCAAGCGCCGCGCGCGGCGTTCGGGGGGCTGCTCGCCGCGGCGGCCGCGCTCAGCCTGCCGCTTGCGCTCGCGCCATGGGTGGGGTCGGTGCCGGCCGTGATGGCGTTGATGTTCGTGTCCATGTTCGCGGCAGCGGGGTTCATTATCTTGCCGGTAGCATGGACGGGCCACGTCTACCCGGCGGGAAGCTCCGGTCTGATTTCAGGCCTCGGCGCCGGGGCGTGGTCGCTGATGGTCGCGGTCGTAATGCCGGTGTTCGGCCGCCTGTTCGATCTCGCTCGCTTCGACGCGGGATTCGCCCTGGCGGCCGCATTTCCGGTAGCGGGCTACGCTACGTGGCGCACCCTGAGCGGCTCCGCTATAAAGCCACTTCGATCGACGTTGTCTTCTCCTGGCCGCTGAGGAGATCTCGCACACGCACCGTCCAGGTGCCGGGCTTGTCGTTGGTTGCGAAGGGCACTTGTTTTTCGGCGTGGCCTTCGGGCGCCAACAGGTTGCCGGAGTAATAGTCCACCGTCTTTCCCGTGGGGTCGATCACGTCGATGTGGAACAAGTGCTTCGATGCGGGCGTCGGCGCGGCAAAGCTCAGGCCGATGCGGGCTGTTTCACCCGCTGCCGCTTTCCGCGGCGCGGCGACGGTTAAGGCCGGGAGCGGGGATGGCGAAAAGGCGAAAAGGGTGGGCTCGTAGGGGTCGAGCGTGATTTGAAGCTCGGTTTTCCTGCCTAGCGCATTTCCGGTGCGGATCTCGTAGGCGTACAGCTCCCCGGGGAGGACGAGACGAACCGTGCGCGGCTTGGCGAAGCGATCGTTTTTCTGGAACTCGGGCGGCCCGAGCTCGTTCACACGCAGCGACGGATTGCTCAGCAGGCCGACGATCGACACGCCGCCGTTGCGGAACTCGTGCGTCTCGACGCCCACGACCGGCTGCTTCGCATCGTCCACAACCGCGAACGCCGGCCGCACGCCCGCATCCGCGAGCACCTTGCCCATGTAGCGGTGCAATTCGCCTTCCTTGCCGATCAGGCGCGCCTGCTGGTAGTTCAGCGCATCCAGCTTGAGGCGGATCACGTTCACTCCCGCGAGGCTCGACTGCGGCAGGCGGCGGCTGTGCTCGTCGAACACGCCGGGCTCGCCCTCGGCGACAACCACGCCGCCCTGCGCCGCAAACTCGCGGATTGCCTGCGCCTCTCGCGCTGAAAGCGCGCTCGAACGCGGCAGAATCAGCACGCGGTAGCCGCGCTTGAGCAGCTCGCCGTCTTCGACCTGCCCGTAGGCGACGAAGTTGTACTGCATCCCGAGGTCCTCGATCAGGCGGCAGAAGGATTCTCGCAGCCGGAGGAAATCGCTGTCCATGCGCTCGATGGCCGAGCCGCGCTCGACCCACGCCGCGCCTTTCGGCCTCTGGGCGAGCATCCACTCAGTGCGCATGCTCGCCTGCGAGTAGTGGATCGCGACCGGCCCGGACTGGCGCACGCTGTTCATCAGCAGCGACGCGACGCCGTTGCGCAGCTCGTTGTAATACGGCGCGACCTCGCGGCCGCGCTCGCCCACCTGGCCGTCCTTGGTGACGTTCTCGGACTTGTCGTCCCAGATCAGCTGCCCGTGCGCGCCGTGCAGCAGCTCATACCAGATGCGGTGCTTTTCCCACGGCCCGCGCGCGAACGCCGTGGTGACGAACGGCATGCGCGGATTGATCGAGCGGATGATCTCGATGTTGTTGCCGATGTCATAAGGCTCGATGGCCGTCAGGGCCTGAGTCAACCGGTAATAATCGTAGCCGCCCCAACCGGGCATCTGTCCCCCGCCGATCGCGACGTAGGCTTCCGGATCGACCGACCGCACCGCGTCCGCCCCCATCTTCAGCGCGTCCGCGTAGGAGATGTCCATCCATTCCTTGA
Source organism: Acidobacteriota bacterium (assembly GCA_050261515.1). Lineage (GTDB taxonomy): Bacteria > Acidobacteriota > Terriglobia > Bryobacterales > Bryobacteraceae > JBLNDJ01. The sequence continues at coordinate 26,799 of JBLNDJ010000017.1, forward strand.
AGTCCGCCCAGGAGGAGAAGTTGTCGCCGGCACGCTTCATCGCTTCATTCGTGGTGTCCGGCGTCACGGCGTCCCACGTGGAGAAGTTCGTGTCCCACTGGCGGTTCAGCGCGGCCAGCGTGCCGTAGCGCTGTTTGAGCCATTCCCGCATCCCGGCGAGCGACTGATCCGAGAAATCGAAATCCCAGAACGAGGCCAGATCGGCGATGCCGGACTCATCGGCGAGGCTGTAGAACACCGGCCGGTATGGCGCGTTGCGGCGCGCCGATTCGACGAGCCGGTCGTGTATGCGCCGCCGCCACTCGGGATCGGAGAAGCTCGGGTGGCGCTTGAACGCTTCCTTGCTCGACGGGTCCTTCTTGTACAGCTCCTTGGCCTGGAGCAGGGACCAGTTCTGGATGCGGTCGGGCCGCCAGCGGTGGTATTCGGAGTAGAAATCGGTCGCGATGTTCTCGGCGTACCAGCGGAGGTCGTTCTTCAGGAGGAAGTCCGGCGGCGCGGTTGCGCGCCCGCTGTACTGGCCCCCGTTGATGCCGAGGGTCTTCAGAACCGCGAACTGATCGGCGCTGTAGTCCTCCCACATGATGATCTGGTAGTCCCACCAGGTGCGGTCCGGAGGACGCGCCACGAAGGATACTTTCGCGTTCTCGTCGCGGTGGTCTTTCGCGCCTTTCTTGTTGACGCCGTCGAAGGTGAAGTGGACGCGAAGCTCGTTGGTCATCGCGGCGGCGCGGCGCAGGTCGAGGGTGAAGCCTATGTCGGTCTCGTCGGTAAGCTCGACGGGGAGCTTGCGGCTGTCCACGACTCGGCCGTGGACGTCAGTCCACTCGATCGAGAGTTCGCCTTTGCCGGTGGCCTGGCCGTTGGTGCGGTAGATGGCGTTCACCGGGCGGTCGCGCTCGAGCGCCGTCGAGGGCAGGATGATCTCGGCGGCAAGACAGCCGCTTGCGAGCAAGACGGGAATCAGAAACTTGGCTGCTGGCATTCGAAATTCCTCAGTTCAGTGAGTCGCCCCGCAGCTCATACCGCGCGGGGAGGAAGTCGTGCTGGGCGGCGACGGAGTCTTCGAACAGCTTGCGGGCTTCGGCGTCGCGGCCGGCGCGCTTGCGCACCAGGCCGAGGAGGTAGCGGGCTTCGGCTCGATGACGCGCGTTTGTGGAGTCGACCTCGGTGTTCGCGAAGTCCTCGAAACGTTTGGCGAGTTTGCCGGCTTCGTCGGCGCGGCCTAGTTTGTCGAGCGCGAGCACCATGTAGAAGTTGTCGCTGTTCCAACTGTCGCGGTCGCCCGTGAGCTGGCCGATGCCGTCGATGCTCTTCTCGTACTCCTGCTTCGCTTCAGCGGCCTTGCCCTGCGCTTCGAGCGCGCGGGCGATGTAGTAGTGCATGCGCGGCGTGGACTGGAACTGGAAATCGTCCACACCGAGCGAGACCGGCGGCTTCATGGCCGATTGGAACAGCTCGAGCGCTTCGGCGTACTTCGCCTTTTTGAACGCGATGGCACCGGTGCCGTAGCGCATCATCCGGTACTTGTCGCGCAGGCCGTAGGAGCGGTGGCGCGGGGCGAACTCGTGGGTGGCGATGAGCTTCTCGGCTTCGTCGTAGCGGCCCTTGATGAGGTTGGCGGTGAGGACGCCCTCGGCGAGGTCGTCGTCCTTGGGCGAGCGCGCGAGCGCCTTGCTGAGCACAGCGAGCTGCTCATCGAAACGGCCGGCCTTGGCGTAGACCGCGCTGAGGTCGTTGAGCGTCCGGATGTGCTCGGGGTTCAGTTCGATGGCGCGCTCGAGCTGCTCGGCGGCTTTCTCGACCGGAGCGCCCTGCTCGGCGTATGCGAGGCCGAGCGCGCGGCGGGAATGGAAGTCCGAGGGATTCGCATCGACGGCGGCCTCCCATTGCCGGATCGCTTCGGCCGGACGCCCGCGGAAGTAGAGCAGGCACGCGAGAGCGTAGCGCGCGACAGCGTCCTTCGGGTCCGCCTGCACGGCTTCGGCGAGCGGAGCTTCGGATTCCTCGCGGTAGGGGAAGCGGTCGATGTTGGCCGCGGCGGCGCGGGCCTTCTTCAGGTACTCGGGCACGAGCGCCGTGTCGCCCGCGTGCTTCAGACAGGAAGCGAGCGTGTAATAAAACTCGGGCGGCGTGCCCCATGGATCTTTGTTGTTCTGCTCGACCATGCGCAGGACTTCGACGGCTTCCTTCCACTTGTTGAGGCGGCGGTAGAAGATCGAGACGTCGATGGCTTCCTGGCTCTGGCCTCCCATGAGGCGCAACAGCTCGGCCTTCGCCTGCGCGTCGCCGGTGAGGAAGAAGCGTTCGGCGAGCGAGAAGCGGTCAGCCGGATCGATGCGTTCGATTTCGGCGAGCTGCGCGAGCGCGCGCTGTTTGTCACCCTGTTCGCGGCGCGTGAGCGCCAGCAGTGTACGGGCGTTGAGGTCGTAGCCGTTGGCGACGATAGCGCGGCCGAGGTGGCTCGCGGCGGATTCGTAGTCCTTCTTCAGGAAGGCGAGGCGGCCGAGCTGGTATTCGCGCTCGCCGTAGTAGGCACTGTGCGGCCAGATGTAATAGAGGTTGCGCTCCGCGCGGGCGTCGTCGCCAACGGCGAACTGGCTCATCGCGAGGTAGTAGTAGCCCTCGTCCTGGTAGGGGTCGCGCTCGATCACTTTCTCGAGATGCTTGACGGCGCTCGCGTAGCGGCCCGCGTTGTAGTCGGTGATTCCGAGCAGCAGGTGCGCGCGGGAGTAGCCGGGGTCGCGCTCGAGGGCCTTGTTGATCAGGCTCAGCGCCGATTCGTAGTTCAGCTCTTTGAGCTTGAACTCGGCGGCGAGGGTGAGTTCTTCGACGCCCATCTGGTCGGGCGTCTTCTGCGGGTTTTCGAGCGGGCGGGTGAAGGGCGTGTATTCCTTGCGGCCGGGATTCGTGTCGGGCCGGTGGTAGTTCATGACCTCGCGGCCCTTGGCGTCGGTGACGATCACGGCGAGGCCCTTCGCGTCCGCGGCGCCGGGGACGTCGGCGCTGAAGGGCTTGGCGGGGGTGAGATCGGCGCGGGTGTTGAGCAGTTCCTTGCCGGCGGCGGTGACTTTGATGGTGGCGCCGTTGAGAACACGGGTGGCGGCGAGGCGCACACGCGCGGCTTCGAGGTTGAGGGCGACATCGCGGGTGATGGTGGTCAGTCCGCCGATTCCGGAGACGGGAACCCACCACTCGCTCCAGTTCTCGACCTTGTGCGGTCCGACCCATTCGTAGTGGCCGTCCCAGACGTGGCGGCCGCTCTGGACTTCGACGTAGGGACCGGCGTTGTCTGTGTAGCCGCGCTCATAGGTCTTGGACTCGGGGCCGTAGCCGAAGGTCCACATCTTCATGCCCTGGACGATGCGGCGGTCGGCGTAACGGAACACGCCGTAATCGCGATCGTACTGCCAGGCGCCCTCGAAGTCGTCATAGATGTCGATGCCGAAGACGCCGAGCATGTGCTTGTTGTTGCGGTCCCAACTGTAATCCGTGCCGTTGTAGACCGGCCAGTCGGCGATCTCGGAGGTAGTGTGGCCGATGGTGCGGCTCATCGGATAGATGAAGCGGGTTTTTTCGGTAGCGGCGAGGCCTGCGCTGATCCAGAACATCTGGGGCATGCGGCCTTCGCGCCGGTTGTAGCAGAAGACGCTCATCTGGAGCGCCGCGACGCCGGGGTACAGCGTGGCCGAGAGGTTGACCTTCATGTGGTAGACGGGATCGATTTCGCTGAGCATCAGCGAGACGCTGCCGTCCTCGTGCCGGATGATTTTGTTCGACCAGTAGGGCTCGCTGTAGAGCGTGAGCATGTGGAGGTCGTGCGGGCCGGTGAGCTCGATGCCGGATATGGGCCAACTGATGCGCGGGTTGTAATGGGCGGGTTTGACGGTGTCGTTGCGGTAGAAGACCTCGCGGCCACGGATCTTGTCATAGAGGGAATAGATCCTGCCGCCGAATTCGGGGATGTAGGTGATCTTGAGGTATTCGTTCTCAACGAAGATGACGCGGTAGGGGCGCGGCTTGGGGCCGCCTTCCTTGTAGGGGAGGATGTAGGTGGTGAACGGGTACATGCCGGTGACGGTGGAGTTGCTGAAGAGCGGAGGCTCCATCTCGCGGCCGGAATGCACGTAGGACGGAATGTTGAGCGTGCCCTCGGACACGCGGACGGCTGGCTCGGCGGCAAGCAAAGCGAAGGGAATGAAGAAAAGAGCAAGGCGCTTCATCCGTATTAGTGTAGCGGGAGAGCCGGCGGGGATTGAGGGCGGTTTGTTAAGTGCGTGCCCGGATTGACGCGCCCCTCGCCGGCTGAGAAGATAAGCACGCAACCCGGAGATCTCATGAACACCGACCGCCGTCATTTTCTTTCCGCCGCCGTGGCCGGCACTCTCGCCTCCGGCGCCCGCGGCGCCGAGACGGTCCAGGACCGTTATCGCAAGCTCGACAGCATCCTGCAAAGCCCCGTCCTGAAAAAGCAGCTATTTCAGACACCCGTCGTCATCGAGAGCGTCGAATTGCTCCGCTACAACAACAGCTATCTCTGCCGGGTGCGATCCAAAGACGGCGCCGAAGGCATCGCCGTCGCCCACACCGGCATGAGCACATTCTTTCCTATCTTTCTGAAGAACGTTCAACCGTTTCTGATCGGGAAGGATGCGCGCGAACTCGACCTGATCCTGGAAAAGATCTATATCTACCAGTTCAATTTCCGCCTGAACGGCATGGCTTTAGGCCTGCCGCTCGCGACCGCGGAATTCGCCATCCTCGACATGCTCGGCCGAATCGCCGGCAAGCCCGTCGCGCAGTTGATTGGCGAGATCCATAATCCCGAGGTCGGGCTGTACATGGCCACCGAATGGCGCGAGAAGCCGGTTGACGAATCGATCGAGCTGATCAAGAAAGCTTTCTACTCGCGCGACGTGCGCGCGCTCAAGATCAAAATCGGCGGCCTTATGTTCATGACGACGGATATGTACGCCGCCGGGCCGCGAGGGCGGACGGAGACGATGATTCCGCTGGTCCGCAAGACCTTCGGCGACGACGTCGCGCTGTACGCCGATTCGAACAGCTTTTACTCCGTCCCCGAAGCGATCCGCACCGGCCGGCTGCTCGAGGAATACAAATACCGCTACTTCGAAGAGCCCGTCATGTTCGATCACCTCGAGGAGATCAAGCAGGTCGCGGACACCCTCACCATCCCCATCGCCAACGGCGAACAGGATTACAGCTATTACGGATTCCGCTGGCTCATCGCCCACGACGGCGTGGAAATCGTGCAGCCGGACAACTACTACTTCGGCGGCCTCATTCGCTCCATGAAGGTGGCGCGTATGGCGGCTGCCTACGGCAGGCAGTGTGTGCCGCACATGTCCGGCGGCGGGCTCGGCAACGTTTACAACATACAGTTCGTATCCGCCCTACCCAACGCCGGCGAGCACCACGAGTTCAAGGAGATCGGCGCAAACATCCGGTTCGAATGCAAGACCTCGCCGCTGAAGATCGCGAACGGCAAGATCAAGGTCCCCACCGGCCCCGGCTTCGGGGTGGATTTCGATCCCGAATGGATCGCGAAGCACCAGCCCGTGAGGCTCTGAGCCCCCGGTTGGAGCCGGGAAGTGTTCTTTGTGATAGCGTGAGCGGAATGCGAAAGCGCGGCAGCATCGCGGGGCTGTGGCGCGCGACTCTCCACAGCGATGTGTGCGTCCTTCTGCTGATCGCCGCACTCAGCGTTCTCCTGCGAACTCTGGTGAACGGCCAGTACGGTTTCCACAGGGACGAGTTGTTGACCTACAGCAATGCCGGCCGCCTCGAATGGGGCTACGTCCCTTACCCTCCCCTGACGCCTTTCCTTGCCCGAATCGAATTGGGAGTCTTCGGCGCCTCGCTCCGCGGCTTTCGCTTCTTCGGAGCCGTGGCCCAAAGCCTCATGATGCTCCTGGCCGGACTTTCCGCGCGCGAACTCGGGGGCGGACGCCGGGCCCAGGTTGTTGCGGCGATTGCGTCGGCCATTGGCGGGGTTACGCTCGTGCACGGCTCGTTCTACTCCTATACGTCGTTCGATCTGATGTCCTGGATCCTGGTTGCGTACTTCCTCATCCGGCTGCTGAAGTCGGAGGACCCCCGCTGGTGGCTGGCCGTGGGCGCAGGCATCGGTCTGGGCATGATGGCAAAGTACTCCATCGCTTTCTTTGCACTGGGCGTTCTAGGCGGACTGTTGCTGACGCCCGCCCGGCGGCACCTGCAAACTCCATGGCCGTGGTGCGGAGCAGCGCTAGCCGTGCTGATCGTACTTCCCAATCTCATATGGCAGGCGCAACACGATTTTGTCTCGCTGGCTTACTTGCGAAGCATCCACGCGCGCGACATCGCACGCGGCTCCACGGACTACTTCCTGCTGAATCAGCTCTGGAAGACCACGAACTTCGTTACGGCGCCCCTGTGGCTGGCGGGGCTTTGGTACCTGTTCCGGAGGCCTGAAGGGGCACGCTATCGGATGCTCGGCTGGGCGTATGTCATCACGCTGGCGGCACTCTGGGCCGCAAAGGGCCGCGACTACTATCTCGCGCCCGCCTATCCGATGCTGATCGCGGCGGGCGCCGTGTGGGGCGAGCAGTGGGTCAACTCGCTGGCTCCTCGCGCCGCCGCCGGGATCCGCCGGTCCACATGGATTACTCTAGTGTGCGCAACCCTGTGCTCCGCCGCCGTGACGCTTCCCATCGCGCCTGTGAACTCGCGCTGGTGGCGGGTCGCCGACAGTGTCAACGGCAATTTCAACATGGAAATCGGATGGCCGGAGATGGCCGAAACGGTCGCCAAAATTCGCGATTCCTTACCGGCCGAAGAGCGGGCCAACGTTGCGATCCTGGCCGGCGATGAAGGCGAAGCCGGCGCGATCAATCTTTATGGGCCGGCCCACGGGTTGCCAGGGGCCATCAGCGGCATGAATTCAAACTGGTATCGCGGGTACGGCGAACGGCCGGCCCAGACGGTGATCACTTTGGGACTGCATCGCGATGTTCTCGAACCCAACTTCGAGTCGTGCGTCCTGGCCGGACGTGTGACGAACCGCTACGGCATCGCGAACAGCGCCGTGGCCGGATGGGATGAAATTTTCATCTGCCGCCGCCTCCGCCGGCCGTGGCCGGAGTTCTGGAAGGGGTTCCGATATTACGGGTGAGCTCGGGCAAGACGCCATGAGATTCGCGGCGGCGTGGTGACCTGGGATGTGCCGCATGGGCCGGACGGGCTGATCCCGGAGGAGTTCCTGAGCAGGCTGCGGGCGATCGGGGCCCGCCGGACTCCAATGCAGGCGCTGCGGCATCCGTATAATGGGTGAACGCTTCGCGTCGCATGGTGCATCTACTCCGATTTCTAGTCCGCCTGATTCTTCGCGTCTGGTTCCGCGTTCGCATACGGGGGACGATGGAGCCGCACGAGCGGCTGGTCATCGTTTCCAATCACGAATCGCTGCTGGACGGCGTGCTGCTCGGCGCGTTCCTGCCCGTGGTGCCGGTTCCGGTGCTGCACTCGGAAATCATGAAGCACTGGTTCGTGCGGCTGCCCATGCAGTTGTTCGATCACCTCGTTGTGGACACCGCTCACCCGCTGGCCATGAAGGCCGTCATCAACATGGTCGAGGCCGGGCGGCCCGTGCTCATCTTTCCCGAAGGGCGCGTGACGGTCACCGGCTCGATGATGAAGGTCTACGAGGGCCCGGCGTTTGTCGCCGCCAAGACCGGCGCGCGCGTGATCCCGGTCCATATCGACGGCGCGGTGTACTCGATCTTCAGCCGCATGCGCGGCGATTTTCCGAAGAAGCTGTTCCCGCGCATCACGGTCACGATCCATCCGCCGGAGCGCATCGAGACGCCGGACGTGGCGAAATCGAAGCTGCGGAGGCGGCTCGAGACGGACCGCCTGCGGAAGATCCTACAGCAGACCGCGTTCGCCTCGCGCCGGCCCACGACGCTGTTCCCCGCCCTGCTCGATACCATCGGCACGTTCGGCCGCGGCCGCCGCATCCTCGAAGACACCCGGCAGGAGCAGACCTACGGGCGGCTGCTCACGGCGTCGCTCGCGCTCGGCCGCATTGTGGCGAAACTGACGCGCGAGGGCGAGTTCACCGGCGTGCTGCTGCCGAACGTGAGCACGACGGTGGCGCTGCTGATGGGGATGTTTGCCACGCGGCGCGTGCCCGCGATGCTGAACTACACGGCCGGGCCGGAAAACCTGCAACACGCGTGCCGGCTGGCGAACCTGCGGACGGTGATCACGTCGCGCGCGTTCATCGAGAAAGCGCGGCTGGAAGCCGTGGCGGAGCGGCTGGAAAAGGTTTCGCAGGTGGTGTACCTCGAGGACTTGCGAAAGCGCTTCAGTCTCGCGGACAAGTTGTGGCTGATGGGCTGGGCGCGCTGGTTCCCGCGCAGGACGATGGCGGCCGCGCGGCCGGAGGAGCCCGCGGTGATCGTGTTTACGTCGGGATCCGAGGGCCGGCCGAAAGGCGTGGCGATCAGCCATGACGCGATTCTGGCGAACCTCGCGCAGGCACACGCCGTCATCGAGTTCAAGCCCAGCGACAAGTTCATGAGCACGCTGCCGCTGTTCCACATGTTCGGCCTCACGATCGGCGTGTTCCTGCCCCTGCTGGCCGGCTCGCGCATTTACCTCTACACCTCACCGCTGCACTACCGCGTGATTCCGGAGCTCATCTACGACCGCGATTGCACCGTGCTGTTCGCCTCGAGCACGTTTCTCGGCAACTACGCGAAGTACGCGAATCCGTTCGATTTTCAGAGCCTGCGCATCGTGGTGGCGGGCGCCGAGCGGCTGGCGCCGGAGGTGCGGAAGGTGTGGGCCGACAAATTCGGCCTGCGCATTCTCGAAGGCTACGGCGTCACCGAAACGGCGCCGGTGCTCTCGGTGAACACTCCGATGGCATCGAAGGAAGGCACCACCGGCGAGATCTTCCCGGGGATCGATTACCGCATAGAGCCTGTGCCGGGAATCGAGGACGCGGGCGTGCTGCACGTGCGCGGCCCCAACGTGATGCTCGGCTACCTGAAGGAGGATGAGCCGGGCGCCATCGAACCCGTGCATTCGATCTACGGCGAGGGCTGGTACAGCACCGGGGACGTCGCGTCGGTGGACGAGGCGGGATTCATCACGATTCGGGGGCGCGTGAAGCGGTTCGCGAAGGTGGCGGGCGAGATGGTGTCGCTCGAACTGGTGGAGCGCATCGCGGCGGCGGCGTCTCCGGATTTCGAACATGCCTCGGCGGCCGTGACCGAGCCCGGACGCGGCGAAACCATCGTGCTGTTCACCGAGGACACCCACCTGCGGCGCGAGCGGTTGCAGCAGGCGGCTCGCGACATCGGCGCGCCGGAGCTCGCGATTCCGCGCCGCGTGATTCATGTCACCGAGATCCCCGTGCTCGGCAGCGGGAAGAAGGATTACGTCGTGCTGAACCGCATGGCGCGCGAGGCTAGCGGAGCGCCAGTTCCAGCCCTCCCAGAACTCCGCGGCCGGGCATGACGATGCCGGAAATTTCTTCGTAGCGCGCGCCGGCCAGATTCGTGAGTTGGAGGAACGGCCGCACGCGGCCGCGCGCCCAGCCCACCGAAACATCGGCCAGCGCGTAGGGCGCCCGTGCGCGGCGGTTCACCGCAGCGAGCCGTGCGCGGGCGATGAAGCCGCGGCCGAACGATCCATACCAGGACGCGATTCCGCTCTGCGTGGGGTAGTTGAAGACGTATTTCGATTCGAGGCCGGCGAGCGGCGCCCGCGCTCCGGTGAGCGCCTGGTAGCTGACCGTGAAGTGGCCCGCTGCCGCCGTGAGTTCCGCTCCCTGGAACCTGAGGCTCGCGAAATTGACGGCGGCCCACGGCGCGCCCGGTGAGCGGACGTAATCGATGCCGTTGGTCTCGCGCCTCTCGAAGACCGCGGCCGAGATACGGACGGAATCCGCGGGCGCCCAGTCCGCGCCGGCTTCATAGGTCCACGCGCTTTCGGGCTTCAAATTGGCGTTGCCGATGTTGGCAGGGTCGGTGTAGTAAAGCTCGGTGTAGCTGGGGATGCGGAAGGCGCGGCTTGCGCTCGCACGCAGCTTCCACTTCGACGACAGCCACGCCGCAGCCGATGCCGCGGGGCTGAGCTGCGCGCGGCCCCGGCGCCACATTTCCTCGCGCGCGCCGGCGGAGAAAGAGAAGCGCCGCATCGCACGAGCATCGAACGACAGGTAGCCCGCCGCGCGGCCGCGCGTGTGCTCGCCCAAATTTGTGCTCACGATCGAATCGCGGTAGGCCTCGGCGCCGTAGTGCAGCGTGGTTGCCGGCGAAAGAGGCTCCCGGCGCCGCAGGGACGCGTCATAGCTATCGTCCGCGTGATGGTTCGTGTAGTACTCGGGACGATAGCGCTCGAGGACGAACAGGTCGCTGTGGCGGCGAAACGAAAACGCCGCGACGGTGCGCTCTCCGATGCTCTGCTCGATGGCGGCGAACCACGTCTTGGTGTTCTCCCACGAATTGAAGCTGCCGTAGAACTGGTCCGCGCCGTAGGGACGATCGCTGTAGCCGAGAATCACCGAAGTCGCGCCGAGACCGGTTGTCAGGCGCTCCGTCGATGCCAGCGAAAGATTGCGGTAGTCGCGCCCCGGCCGGAAGCCGGACGAGAAATCGCGCGCTGCGACGAGCTGCCCGGAAATGCGCCCCGCCGACGCCGATGCCGAGACGCGTTCCGTGTTGGTTCCGAAGTTCCCCGCGCCGGCGCTCACACGGATCTCCGCGGCTTCGGGCTTGCGCGTGATCACGTTGACGACGCCGCCGATCGCGTCCGAGCCATAGAGCGTCGAGCCCGATCCGCGCAGAATCTCGATGCGCTCGACGGCCTCCATCGGAACGGGAATATCCATGTTGTGATGGCCCGTCTGCGCATCGTTGAGACGGTGCCCGTCCACCAGAACGAGCGCCTGGCCGAACGAAGCTCCGCGAATCGAGACATCGGTCTGGATGCCGCCGGGCGCGCGGGCGCGCACGTCCACCGACGGATCGAGGCGCAGAAAGTCCACCAGCGCGCTCGAGAGCGGCGCATCGCCCGCCACAGGCAGCACGGCGACAGAGCGGTCCGCTTCTTCAAGCGGAACCGGTCCGGCGGTCCCGGTCACCACGATTTCGTCATGACGCACCGCCTGCGCGAGCGCGAGCGCAGACAGCAGGGGCACAAAAATGAACTTTGGGGACAATGCTCTATTGTATAGTGATGACCGCAGCCGAATTCCCGTACAGCCGCCGCGAACAGCGCGGGTGGTACGTCTACGACTGGGCCAATTCCGCCTTCTACACCACGGTCGTCACGGTTTTTTTCGGGCCCTACGTGACCACGGTGCTCGCGCGCAACGCCGCGGACTCCGCCGGTTTCATCTACCCGCTGGGCATACAGGTCGCAGCGCGCGCCTACTGGGGCTACCTGGTTTCGGCGGCGGTCGTGCTTCAGGTGTTGCTGCTGCCGGCGCTCGGAGCGCTGGCCGATTCGAGCCGCCGCAAGAAACAACTGCTCGGCCTGTTTGCTTACATCGGCGCGGCAGCCACGGTGGCGATGTTCTTCCTGACCGGGTCGGCGTACTTACTCGGCGGGCTGCTGTTCCTCGTCGCGAATACCGCGTTCGGCGCGTCGGTCGTCATCTACAACTCGTTTCTGCCGGAAATTGCGCCGCCCGACGAGCGCGACGCCGTTTCCTCGAAGGGCTGGGGGATCGGATACCTCGGCGGAGGCGTGCTGCTCGCGCTCAACCTGCTGCTCTACGCGAAGCCCGGGGCGCTTGGGCTCACGGCGGACATGGCGGTGCGGATCAGCCTCGCTTCGGCCGGTGTGTGGTGGGCGCTGTTCACAATCGTGCCGCTCGCGGCGCTGCGGAATCGCGTTCCCCCGCGCCGCGAAGCCGCGTCGAGCCTGCGGCAGCTCTGGAGCACGCTGCGCGAGCTGCGGCGCTACCCCCAGACGCTGCTCTTCCTGGCCGCGTACCTGCTCTACAACGACGGCATCCAGACCGTGATCGCGCTCGCGACGCAGTTCGGCCACGACGAGCTCAAGATCGGCATGGGACCGCTGGCGCTCTCGATCCTGATGGTCCAGTTCGTCGCGTTCTTCGGCTCGATCGCGTTCAGCCGCATCGCGCGCGCCACGGGAGCGAAGCGCGCCATCCTGCTGTCGCTCGCGATCTGGACGGCGGTCGTGCTGTCCATGTACTCATGGGTGCGGACGACGGTGCACTTCTTCGCGATGGCGGCGGTCGTCGCGCTGGTGCTCGGCGGCAGCCAGGCGCTAAGCCGCTCGCTGTTCTCGCAGATGATTCCTAAGGGCCGCGAAGCCGAGTACTTCAGCATCTACGAGATCAGCGACAAGGGCACGAGCTGGCTCTGCCCGCTGCTGTTCGGCCTCGCGATCCAGTTCACCGGCAGCTACCGGATCGCGACGCTGACGCTGGCAGCGTTCTTCGTGGCCGGAATGGCTGTGCTCGCGCGCGTGAGGGCCGGCGGCGCACATTAAATACATCGCGACCGCGCGCGCGGTGTCTGATGTTCAAAGAGCACAGCCGCACAGAAAGCGTCCGCGGATGCACGCGCGCGCGAAACCGAACGGCAGATGACGGACGAGGAACGCTTCTCGCTCATCACAAGCGTGATGGGCGCCAACTCGCCCGGGCCCCGTCCGCGACCGGCGCATTCCGGAGGGTGTCCCGATGAGCGCGGGCTACACGCCGGGCGTGCCGCGTCTCAAAGTCCCGGCGCTGCTGATGACGGATGCCGGGCTCGGCGTCACCAATCCCCGATACCGCCCGGGCGACACCGCGACGTGCTTCCGGCGGCGCTCGCGCTCGGAGCGAGCTTCAACCCGGCGCTGGCGCGCGAGGCGGGTGCGATGCTCGGCCGCGAGGCGCGCGCCCGCGGCTTCAACGTGGTGCTCGGCGGCGGCGTGAATCTCGGGCGCGACCCGCGCAACGGCCGCAACTTCGAGTACTTCTCGGAAGATCCGCTGCTCAGCGCGATGATGGGTGCCGCGGCCATCCAGGGCACGCAGAGCGAAGGCGTCATCTCGACCATCGAGCATTTCACCCTGAACGTAAACGAGACCAACCGGCTCTGGCTTGACGCAATCATCGACCCGGCGGCGCATCGCGAGAGCGACCTGCTGGCATTCGAGATGGCGATCGAGCGCTCCGAACCCGGCGCGGTGATGGGCTCGTACAACAAGATCAACGGCGTCGCCGCATGCGGAAACGGCGAGTTGCTGAATGGCGTGCTGAAGGGCGCGTGGAGCTACCCGGGCTGGGTGATGTCGGACTGGGGCGCGACGGCGAGTTGGGACTTCGCGCTCAACGGGCTCGACCAGGAATGCGGTGGGCGCGGCACAACCACATCGCGCTCGAAACCGCCCGGCAGGGGATCGTGCTGCTCAAGAACGACGGCGCGCTGCCGCTCGACGCCGAGGCGAAGACGCGCATCGCGGTGATCGGCGGCCACGCGCAGGAGGGCGTGCCCAAACGGCCACCGGATCGAGCGCGGTGGTTCCGCCGGGCGGCTACGCGGGCGTGGTCGCGATCGGCGGTCCGGGCACCATGGGCGGCGCGCGCAACCTATATCTGCTCCCGTCCGCGCCGGCCGCCGAACTGAAGAAGCTGATGCCCAATGCGCAGATCGATTTCGACCCGGGGATCAGCCCCGCCGGGGCGGCGCTGCTGGCGCGGCGGTCCGATGTCGCGATCGTCTTCGCGATCCGCGTCGAAGGCGAGGGCTTCGACCTCGCGGATCTCGACTTGCCGTGGGGGCAGGACGCCGTGATCGGCGCGGTCGCCTCCGTGAACCCGAACACCATCGTGGTGCTCGAAACCGGCAACGCATCGTCGATGCCGTGGGCGGAGAACGTGCGGGCCATCGTGCAGGCCTGGTATCCGGGCCAGGCGGGTGGCCAGGCTATCGAGGAGATTCTCACCGGCGAGGTGAACCCGTCGGGCCGGCTGCCGCTCACGTTTCCGATGTCGCTCGCGGACACGCCGCGGCCCGAGCTTCCGGGCCTCGGCACGCCGTGGGGCACGCCGACCACGATCCGCTACGACGAGGGCGCCGAGGTCGGCTACCGCTGGCTCGCGCGGAAGGGAACGCACCCGCGCTACGCCTTCGGCCACGGCCTCAGCTACACGCAATTCGCGCTGCGCGATTTGAAAGCGGCGGGCGGCGAGACGATCTCGGCTTCCTTCACGGTCGAGAACACCGGAGATCGCGAAGGCGCGGACGTTCCGCAGCTTTATCTTGTCGAGGCCCGCGGGCGACCGGCGCATGCGTCTGCTCGGCTTCGAGCGCGTGGTGCTGAGGCCGGGTGAGTCGCGCGAAGTGAAAATCACGGCCGACCCGCGCCTGCTCGCGCGCTTCGATGCGAACGCGGGCAAGTGGCGCAACGCCGCGGGGACGTACACGGTGGCGCTTGGCGAGAGCGCGGCCCGGTTGGAACTGCGCGCGGAGACCGTGTTGTGGGGCAGGCCCCCGGCGGGCCGCTCACGCGAGACGGGCTGAGAGCCCGCCGCAGGTTTGGCAACCTGCCCCACACTGCTATCCTCGTCTCTTGGTTCGCAATCTCAGACTCCTGTTCTCCATTTACTGGCGGCCCGCCGGTGCCATCGGCGGGATTCTCGACCAGGGCAGTCTCCTTTTCGCAAGCCTCGCCGTGCTCGCCCTGTCTTTCCTGATCGGAGGCCGCGCCTTCAGCTTCTACACGCCGCTGATCGTGCTGGCCGCGATCTACGTGCCGGGCGTTCTCGCCGTGGGCAAGCTGCTCGGCATCGGGACAGCGTTCGATCGCGACTACGCTCCGCTGCTCGTCTCGACCGCCATGGTGTGGACCGCGGCGAACATCCCGCTCCTCATCACGGCCCGGCTGTTCCCATACACGCTCGCGTACTTCATGGTCCTGATGTTCTTCGTCGTGCGCACGGTGTTCGGGACCGGCAACGGCGCCGCGGCCGGGGTCGTGTGCCTGTCGTGGATACCGCTCGCCGCGGCGGCCTTCCTGTGGCGCCCGCTGCAATTCCTGCTCGGATGGGTCGCCTCGCCCTTCTTCCTGTTCTTCGCCTACTACTTCCTCGCGGGTGAAATTTCCGGCCTCGGCGCGGGGCTGCGGCGGCGGCAGAATTTCCGCCGGATGCTCGAGGCCGCGGCCGTCAATCCGAACGACGGCGATGCGCAGTATCAACTCGGGCTCATCTACCAGGAGCGCCGGCAATACACCGAAGCCATTGAGCGCTTCCGGAACGCCGTCGCGATCGACCCCACCGAAACCGACGCGCATTTCCAGTTGGGCCGAATCGCGCGCCGGCAGGGGCGGCTCAAGGACGCGCTCGGCCACCTCCAGACGGTGGTGAACCAGGACGAGCGCCACAGCCAAAGCGAGGTTCTTCGCGAACTCGGCGGCCTCTACGTCGCCGTGCGCCAGTTCGAGGACGCGCGCAACGAGCTGGCCGAATACACCGAACGGCGGCCGTACGACCCCGAAGGCTTATACCTTTACGGGCAGGCGCTCGAGGGACTGGCGGAACCCGCCGAGGCCCGCCGGATGTACGAGCGCGCGATCGAAGCCGCCCGCACCGCGCCGCGCTACCGCAAGCGCATCACCGCGCCCTGGAGCCGTCTGGCCGAGAAGCGGCTCCGCAAAATGGCCGCAACCCCATAACGCTCCAGGCGCGGGGGCGCCCCCGGCCCGAAGCTCGACGCTCCCGGCCGGCACGGGCCGGTGCGGCGTTCCCGCCCGGCTCGTGTAATTTTTTCCGGCAGCACCTGGCCTAAACAACACAAACCGGGCCACATCGTGGAGTGGCAGCGCGCGTGCCCCAACACAGGGAGGGTAGCCTATGAACCGCTTGTCTATCATTCCATGTGCCCTTCTCGTTTCCCTCGCGCCGGCGCAGGAGCCGATCTACCGTGTCACGGTCGAGCGGCGCACGGTCGTCGCCGTCAACTACGGCCACCGCGGAGAGCCGACGCGGATCGATTTCCGCGGCACCGTTCTGCTGCCGGAAGCGAAAGGCGAAGCCAGGATCGAAAGCAGATCCGGGTCCGTTGAGGTGGACGCGAAGTTCGAACGTTTGACGCCGCCGACGCGGTTCGGCCGCGAGTATCTCACCTACGTGTTGTGGGCGATCACGCCCGACGGGCGCCCGATCAATCTCGGCGAGGTCGTGGCCGACGGATCCAACAAGGCGAAGCTCAAAGTGACGACACAGCTTCAGGCGTTCGGCCTGATTGTGACCGCCGAGCCGTACTTCGCCGTCACGCAGCCGGGCAACATCGTCGTGCTCGAGAATGTTCTGCGGCCGGACACCGTGGGCAAGGTGGAACAAGTCGCGGCGCGCTACGAACTGTTGCCGCGGCGCCCTTACCCCGCGGGCCCGAGGACGGTCGAAATCCGGGACGCTGCTCCCGAGGATTCGGGATCGAAGAAGCTCACCCAGGACGAGTATGAAGCCGTGCTGGCCCTCTACCAGGCCCAAAACGCGCTACAGATCGCGCGCGCCGAGGGTGCGGACCGCTACGCCGCCAGCACCCTCCAGAAGGCCGGCCAGCTTTACGCGGACGCCCAGAAGCTCCAGGGCGACAAGGGCGAGAGCCGGCGCGTCGTCATGATGGCCCGGGAAGCCGCGCAAGCCGCCGGAGACGCGCGCGCAATCGCCCTCGCGCATAAAGAGTCGAAGTAACGCGCCGGGCTAGGCGGCCTTGTAGGCGAGCGACTGCTGGGCCGCCTGCTCGCGGTCGGCGCGTTCCTGGCAATCGATGCACAGCGCCGTCCACGGCACGGCTGCGAGGCGCTTGGGGTTGATCTCTTCCTCGCACTCCAAGCACACGCCGTAGCTGCCGTCTTCGATGCGTTCGAGCGCAGCTTCCACGTTGCGCAGCAGATGCGCCCTCGAATCCAGGTTGCGGATTACGAGTTCGCGCTCCAGGGCCCGCTGAATCTCATCGGCCTGATCCGCGCTCCGCTCCACCGCGATTTCTTCGCGGCTCAACAGGCCGGCCGACAACTCCGCCCGCTTCGCCGCCAGCATTTTCTTGTAAGCCGCCATGTCCCGCTGCGTCATGACTGTTTCCTCACTCGGAATGGATGGTCAAGTATGCTCCACCGGTTCGCAAAAATCTTTCGCCCTGGTTTTGGTACTCGAGGTACCGCACCGCTTACCGTGCCGGGCAAGTGTATCGAACGTCTCGAGACGGCTGCGGCAGTCCAGGCAGATAAGCAGGTGCTCTTCGACATAAGCCATGTCCGCGCCGCGAAGCAGCTCGAGCGAATACCGCTCGAGCAGGTCGTCCTCGATGTGATCCGCGTATGAATTCCGCACGTTGTCCTATCGGCAGGAAGGCTGTGGGGCATTAGCGCCAGCGGCGGCGTGAGTCCTCCCGCGCCACCCCCCTCTTCGGATTGCTACAATGTCATTTCCCTCCCGCGGCCGGCGCCGCGCTGGAAAAGCGGCGCAATTGCTTCGGCTTACGGCAGAACCGCCGGCGGGGGGCGGAGGCTCGGCAGGATGGTCGGACTTCTTATGCGTCTCTTTAGCTTCGCGTTTCATCTTCTACTTGGCGCCGTTATGTTGGCGGTCGGATTCATCGCATGGGTCAGCAACCAGCACACGCTTCAAATCGCGCTGCTGCCCTTGAACGGGCCGGCGCTCACCTATTTATTGATGGGCCTGGGACTTACGGGCATCGTGATCACGCTGCTCGCCGCCAGGAAGATCGTTCCGGTGCTGTTCGTCCTATGGAGCCTTGCGGTGCTGGTAATGCTCGCCCGCGGCTATTTTTTCAGCTCGTACAATTTTGGCCAGTCGGGAGTGAGCACGGCGTTGTATTTCACCGCCGCGGCGCTCATAGCGTTCATTGGCAGCGCGTTACAGGCACGCGCCAAGCGCGGCGCGGCGCGGCGGAAGCCAGTGCTCGCTTGACGATCTCGAATCTCGAACAGGGAGACAGGCGTGAGACTTCGGTGCGGGCGCCTCAGGGGGCTTCTGGGCTGCCTTCTGGCCGGCGCTACGGTGTTGCAGGCCCAGTGGCATCCCTCTTTCACTGAGTATTATCCTCATCACAACTTCACCTTCGGCGCGGGCGCGGCCATGCCCAAGGGCGACCTGGGTGGGTTTTTCGAGAACAAGCCCGGCATCGACATCGCCTACGGCTACCGTTTCAACCGTTATTTCCAGGCCGATCTCGGCCTCGACATGGTGTTCGGCGCGGCTCACGTCGACGACTTCCTCGACACCGCGCTCGGCCCGGTGCGCATTCGCGACCGCCAGTATTTCGTGCCCTTGGGAGGGCGCGCCATTCTGCCGCTCGCCGGAGGCCGTGTGCTCATCGCCGGCGGAGGCGGCGGCGCCTATATGCGCTACTCCGAACTGCTGCGCCAGCCGAGCTACTACTACCGGATCGATTGTCCGGTCTGCGTCACGCGGGACGGCTGGGGCTACTACGCGCTGGTCGAAACCAGCTTCTTCCTCGACCAGAACCAGCATTTCCGCATCGGCGCGCAGTACAGAAACTACCGCGGACACACCGAGGGTCCGTCGCTCGCCGGCATTCCGGCCGTCGAGACGAAGGACCGCTGGCAGAATATCCTGGGGATCGTCGGGTTCAGCTTCTGAAGGCCCGCGCTACTTGATCTCGGGGCTGTTGGCAGTGGCCGGCTCGGCGCCCCAGTTCTCGCGGATCACGTGGGTCTGGTCGGAGAAGAACGTCCGCCTTCCGGTGCTGTTGAAGGTCTCCGGATTGGCATTGATGGTGTAGCCCCCCGGCCCGCCCTGCATGCTGAACCGGTAGCCGGTCTTAAGACCCTTGGCGAGATCGCCGGGAATGAGATCGGCCGCGGCCGGGCCCGCCTGACCGCTCGCCGGAGGCCCGAGTTCCTCCAGTTTCGTCGCGAACTTCCCGAATTGCGAATAGTACATCGACTGGCCCGCCTGTATGGTCTTGATCTGCTCGATCGCGGCCATCTCCATGGTGTGCATGCGCGCCTTATCCAGCTTGGGCACGGCGATCGCGGCAATGATGAGCACGATCGCGACGACGATCAGAAGCTCGATGAGCGTAAAGCCCCGGCGTTTGCGGTTCATCACGGGCAGCCTCCAGACACCTATTCTGGCAGAATTCCAGTCTACCGACAGTTGACGAACAGCGGAAAGGAAACGTGCAAAACCTTCAGCTGCAATCATCGACAACACGGCCGGTCGCCGTTTTTGCACTCGGAGTAGTCCCTTTCCATTAGGTCCAGGTCATTGATTCCAGGGCACTTCCCAAGCTGCCCTTCGGAAGGCATGGTAAGCGGGTGTCCGCCATCCGACCCGGCACTGAGTTCAACACATTGAAAACAAACCGCTTATTCGCGAAGGCGGTCAAACCGAAAGCCGCGGCCTTGCTTCTTACCTTAATGCCCTGTAATATTATCCCGAACTACTTCAGAGAGGGTCTGTGTTGTGGGTGAAAGGTTGAGGGTCTTTTCGCATTCAGTCTCTTCGGCAGCGCCATGTGTGCGCGTGGCCAGGTCGCCAAGAGAAGAACGGCAATAGCAGCAAAGACAACCGAAAAGGGTAAGGTGCGGTATGACCAGGCGCATCGGCTTTCTCCTGGAAGCGGCGGCCTTTTTTCTGACCGCGGCAAATCTGCCGGCGCAATCCATCTACGGCACATTGACGGGTGTCGTATCCGACCCGTCGGGCGCCGTCATTCAAGGCGCAACCGTAAAGCTCACCAGCGAGGCCTCCGGATCGCTCCGTGAAACCAAGACCAACACCGACGGATATTTCACGTTCGCGTCGGTGGCGGTGGGCGATTACACGTACACCCTGAGCGTCGAACAATCGGGGTTCCAGACCTACAAGGCATCCGGAATCTCGCTGACCGGCGGCGAGAAGCGCAACATGAACGTAACGATGACCGTCGGCGCGCCCACGCAAACCGTCGAGGTCACGGGGGTTGCGGAGACGCTGATGCCCACCGACTCCGGCGAGAAGTCCTCCACGCTTACGACCAAGGAGATCGAGAATTACGTCATCGTCAGCAGCAACGCGGCCGAGTTCATCAAGGTCATGCCTGGCTTCGCCATCACCAACGGCACGAGCAACAAGGCCAACTACACGGGCGAAACCATCGGCATCAACGCCAACGGCGACGCGGGCAGCCAGAGCCCGCTGAACGCGGCTTACAGCTATAACGGGCTGCCGGCGAACTCGCTCGACATCACGGCCGACGGCGCGCACGTGTCCGATCCCGGCTGCAACTGCGACACGCCCGTCAATCCGAACTCCGAGATGGTCTCCGAGTTCAAGGTTTTCAATACGTATAGCGCGGAAAACCAGAAGGGGCCGATCGTGGTGAGCTCCGTGACCAAGTCCGGCGGCAGGGACTTTCACGGATCCGGGTTCTTCTCGGCGCGCAACTTCGCCCTGAACGCCAACGACGCGCTGAACAATGCCAATGGCGTCGGTCGTCCGGAGAACAAGTATTACTACCCGGGCGGCACGTTCGGCGGCCCGGTTCTGCTGCCCTTCACGAACTTCAACCGGAATCGCGACAAGCTGTTCTTCTTCACCGGATTCGAGTACTTCTACCAGGTGCTCGATACCGGCCTGCTGCGGGCGATGGTACCGAGCGCCAATATGCTTACCGGCAACTTCTCGCCGGCGGAGATTCTGGCCACCGAGGGAACGGGCAACAATGTCGGCGGCAGCGGCAAGCCCGCCGGGCAGATCATCGACACGCAGAAGTACCCCGGCGGCATCATCCCGCAATCGCAGTTGGATCCGAACATGGTCGCGCTGATGAAGCTGTACCCTCAGCCCAACGCCGATCCGAACGCCACCAACGGCTACAACTACGTTGAGGCGGCGACGTTCAATCAGAACAACCGGCAGTGGATGACGCGCGCCGATTACAGCATCAGCGACAACACCAAGCTGTATGTCCGGTATAACTACCAGCGAGAGACGCAGCAGTTCCCTGTCGGCCTGTGGTGGCGGCAAAGCGACCAGGTTCCGTATCCCACGCCCGTGCTGGGCAAGAACCGCTCGGACTCGGTGACGGCTTCGCTGACCCACGTCTTCAGCCCGTCGATGACCAACGAGTTCATCTTCGGATACACCTTCATCGGGTTCCCGAACGTGTTCTCCGATCCGACCCGCGTGGACCGCTCGGCCGTGGGCTATAACTACGCCGGCCTGTTCCAGAACGGTGTGGCACAGATCCCCTCGTTCGGCGCCGACGGCAGCAACCACGAAGCGGCGCTTGTGTTCAACCCCGGCGGATTCGAGGCCGGCGGCGCTTCCTCCGGGCTGTACGCGAACAAGTACATGCCCAGCATCAGCGACATGCTGACGAAGGTCGTGAGCACCCACACCTTGAAGGCGGGCTTTTTCTATGAGTGGATCCGGAACGCGCAGCCGGCCAACGGAAACACCAACAGCTACCTTCAGGTAAACGGCTCGACGAGCAACAACCCGTTTACGCTGGGCAACGAATACGCCGACCTGATCACGGGGAACCTGTCGTCGTACAACGAATCGAATTTCAACCGGATCAACGACATTTCGTTTGCGACGACCGAGTTCTTCATCCAGGATTCCTGGAAAGTTACCAAGTCGCTCACGCTCGATATGGGCATACGCTTCACCCACTTCACGCCGTGGGAGGACCGCGTTGGATTCGGATTCTCCATCTTCGATCTCAACGCGTATAACGCCTGCACCCCGGACGAGCAGGCGAACCCGGCGAACTACTGCGGGTTCAAGTGGCACAAGCGCGATCCCAGCGTTCCGCTGGGCGGGTTCCCGACAAGAGCCCTCTTTTACCAGCCTCGCTTCGGCGTTGCGTGGGACGTCGGCGGCAACGGCAGGACCGTGCTGCGTGGCGGCTGGGGAAGGAGCTACTACCATTCCGGCCAGTTCACCAACGGCCTCGATGCGGCCGCGGGCGTGCTGACTTTCAGCCTCTCGCCGGCGAGCATCGGCAACACGCCGCTGCTGGCGAAGGACATTTCCTCGCTCAGCGCGACCCCCGGAGCGGCCGGCGCGGCCGCGGTGGACTCCAAAGACGATAAGCAGGCGTACACCGATAACTACAGCTTCACCATTTCGCAGCAGATGCCCTGGTCGAGCCGGCTGGATATCGGCTATGTCGGCAACCGCACGCGCGACATCCCGAGCGCGGGCAACGGCGCCAGCCTGGGGGCGAACTCGCTCAACATCAACAAAGTTCCGGTCGGGGCGTTGAACAGCGACCCGTCGGTCGATCCGAACACGCTGACGCCGGACAACTTCCGGCCGATCCACGGCTTCTCCGACTTCTTCATCACCACCCACAACGCCTACGCGAACTACAACGCGTTCCAGCTCGCATGGGCGCGCGCGCGAGGCCGGTACAATCTCACGTTGAATTACACGTTCGGCAAGGCGCTCGGCATTGTCGGCTTCCACGATCAGTTCAACCTGGATAACAACTATGGAGTGCTGGCGGGCAACCGGACGCACATCTTCAACGCCGCTTACTCGATCGAGCTGGGCAACCCGGTCAGGGGCGGAGTTGCGGGCGGCTTCCTCAACGGCTGGCAGCTTTCGGGCATTACGCAGATTCAAAGCGGCGCTAACCTCACGGGGCAGAGCCTGGGCGACGGCACCAGCGGCAGTTACTTCGGCCTGAATCCCAACGGCTTCTTGAATTCGTTGGGATACGCGGTCAATAACAAGTCGATTCTGGGCACCACCGACATTTCGCTAAGCCCGCTGATTACGTGCGACCCGGCAAAGGGGCTGGGCCCGCACCAGTACATCAACCCCAGTTGCTTCGCGCTTCCCACGGTTCCGGGACAGAACGGCCCGACCGTTCTGCCGGCGATCTACGGGCCGGCGTTCTTCAACACCGACCTGGCGCTTTTCAAGAACTTCAGGTTCACGGAATCGAAGGCGCTGCAGTTCCGTGTGAACGGCTACAACTTCCTGAACCACCCCCTATGGTCGTTCAACGGGCAGAATCTCGGCCTCAGCTTCGATAAGGCGACGGGCCAGTTGACCAACCCGATGTTCGGCACGGTCACGCAGAAGCAGGGGCACCGTGTGGTGCAGTTCGTGGTGAGGTTCCTATTCTGAGCGCCGTTTGTGGGGCAGGATGTCGTCTTGCGCGCCGGTTGTCAACGGGCGCAAGGGGCAGCCTGCCCCACAAGGGGGCGATGGCGCTCGCCATGCTCGTCCTCGCCGGCTTGGCGTGCGCGCAGGAGCCGCCCGAGCGGATTCTCGAGCGGGCGGTCGATGCGCACCGGGCCGGCGATCTGAACGCCGCCATCCGCGGTTACCGCGCTTATCTGGAGGCGCGGCCGGGGTCCGTCGATGCGCTGTCGAACCTGGGCGCGGCGCTTGCCGGCGCGGGCCGCTATTCCGAAGCGATCGTCCAGTACCGTGAAGCGCTCAAGCAGAGCCCGCGCAATTTCCGCATTTCGGTGAACCTGGCGCTGGCCTACTACAAATCGGACCAGATCGCCGCCGCCGCGAGGCAACTCGCCGTGCTGCACAAGGAGCAGCCGGCGGACAAGCAAGTCACCCTGCTGCTGGGCGACTGCTGGCTGCGCCAGGGCGAGAACGCCAAAGTGATCGCATTGCTGACGCCCATCGAGCGGCAGGACCAGAACGATCTGGCTGTGGCGTACATGCTCGGCACGGCGCTGCTCCGCGACAAGCAGACGGAGCTCGGGCAGTGCGTCATCGACCGCATCCTGCGGCAGGGCGATTCGGCCGAGGCGCGCCTGCTGCTCGGCACCGCGAAGCTGAACGCCATGGAGCACCAGGAAGCGATCGCGGACCTGCGCAAGGCCGTCGAGCTGAACCCGCGCCTGCCCGGGGTCTACTCATACCTGGGCCAGGCGGAGATGGACAGCGGCGACATGGCCGCCGCGCGCGCGGCATTTGAAAAGGAGCTGGCGCAGAACCCGGTCGATTTCGAGTCGAACCTGCGCCTGGCCGTGCTGCTCAAGCAGGAAGCGGACTACGCGGGAGCGCGCAAGCTGCTCAACCGCGCGCTGCTGGTGCGGCCGGGAGACGTGCGCGCTCTCTACCAGGCCGGCGCGGTCGCGCTGGCGGAAGGAAAACTCCAACAGGCCCGCGCGACATTCGAAGGCATCGTCAAACAGTCGCCGCAGTTTGTGGAAGCGCACATCTCGCTCGCCGCCACTTACTACCGCCTCGAGCGCAAAGAAGACGGAGACCGCGAGCGCGCCCTGGCGCAGAAGCTCCGGGCGGAGCAGGACGCCATCGAGCGGCGGGGGAAGGCGGAGTAGCGGGATTCCCGTTAGGATTGCTCCGGAGGCACCGGCTCACACCCCGAGCCATTCGAGCGGTCGCGGACGGAATGCCAGCTTGCTTTTTGCTTTCTGGTTCGAAGCTCCGCGGAGCTTGGTGGCGTAGTAAACACTATCCGGCCCGGAGTTCCGCAGCGCCTCCTCTTCCGAGATGCTTGGCGGCTCGGGCGCGCCAACGAATTTTGCAAACGCGGGAAGCCACACGGATTGTGCAACCGGCTGATCGCCAACCACGTTAAACACGCCCAGGTCCGCAGTGAGCGCGGCACAGGTCGCGGCTGCGGCATCGTCAATATGCACCCAGTTCCACATACCTTCACCCTTGCCGATCACCGGCACCTCGCGCCGGCGAACCTGGTCGCCGAAGTCCCCCTCTCGACTGAACCACGTTCCAGGTCCGTAGAAAAATCCGTATCGTAACAACACCGCCTCCAGTCCGGATTCCTGCGCCGCCGCTTCGAAATCGGCATAGTTCCTGCATCCGGCAGCGATGTTGGGCGAAGCATCAAACGCAAACGAGGCGGTCTCATCGGCTAGCCCTGGTCCGGGCGCGTACCAGAAGGCGGAAGATAGCAGAACGTAGCGGCGGCAATTCGCGGCGCGCGCAGCCGCCAGCAGGTTTGCATTGCCCTTCACTCGCACTTCCTTGTCCCGCGCAGCGGCCGCCTTCATCTCCTCCGGCGTGTAATGTTTCGGGAGCGATGTGAGTTCGTTAACGATTACGTCAGGCTTGGTATGCCGGACCACCTCCAACACAGATGCGGCATCGAGCGCGTCCGCGACTACCTCATGGGCTCGTGTCGCCTCGCGCGCGCCGGCGGCTTTGCGGGAGCGAACCAGCGCAAATAGCTCGTGTCCCGCGTCGTCTAAACAACTCAGCAAAGGCTTACCAATCGCGCCCGTGGCTCCGGCGATCAAAACTCTCATTCCGGTATTCTCTCCTGGCGAGCTGAGGGATTATCGCGATTGCACGTGCGCCCCTGCCCGCGGCTGTTCAGAATCGAATTCGCAATTTTCCCTGGGTTATGGATGACGCGCCAGGGTGCGGCGATTCACTTTGACGTGCGTCGTGGGACGACTCCGACCATCGTTGTGCGTCAGCAGCGCCTGCCATCGCGGCACGAAGGACTATGTCCTACTCATGCCGCAGAGCCGCCAGCGGATCGATTCGGGACGCTCGCCTGGCCGGCGCATAGCCGGCGAGAAGCGCCGCGCTTACGAGGATGACGCCGGCCAGCACCAGGGTTCCCGGATCGTTGGGCTGGGTCTCGAACAGGAACGATTTGACCAGCAGGGACGCGCTCAACGCCGCAGGCACGCTGATCGCGAGCCCCACCGCGGCCAGCAGGAGAACGCGCCGCAGAACCATCCAGACCACGGCGCCGCGCTGTGCGCCCAGCGCCATGCGGATTCCAATCTCCCCGACCTGCCGGGCGACGTTGTACGACATCGTTCCGTAGAGCCCCACGCACGCGATCAGGAGAGCGAGAACGGCGAAACCCGTACACAACTTCGCGAACATGACTTCGCGGCCGATCGTCCGATCGATTTCCGCTGCCTGCGTGGCCACGTTGGTGACCGGTATGCGCGAATCCGCCTCCCGCACGATCTCGTGCACGCTCGGAACAAACCTCAGCGGATCGCCCGCCGTGCGCAGCGCGTAGGTCACCCGGTCCGAAGAAAACTGGCTGACCGGCACGAACACGCTCATTGCACTTTCCTCTTCGTTTTTCAGGCCACCGTACCGCAGGTTCGCCGACACGCCGACGATTTCGACATCGCGCTTATCGTCCAGGAACGTGATGCGCCGGCCCACCGGATTCTCGTTCCCGAAGTAAGCCCGCGCCAGCCGCTCGCTGATCACCGCAACCGGCCTCGAGCCCGGTTGGTCGCGGTCGTCAATCTCACGCCCGGCCAGGATCGGGATCTGCATCGTCGTGAAGAAACGCGGCCCGGCGGCCAGAACGCGCGCGTTTTCGACGGTCACGGCGCCGATCTTCATCGGCCCCCTGATTGCCTGCCCGACGCGGCCGGCGTTGACGATCGAGGATTGCGAAAGCGTCGCGCTCCTCACGCCGGGTATCGCTTCGAAGCGCTTGCGCAGGTTCGCGTAAAAAGCGGCGATCTCCGGGTCGCGATGCCCGGCCTGGCGCGCATTCAGCGAGAACAGGAGGATGTTCTCGCGAGCGTATCCCAGTTGGACGGAGTGCAGCTTGTCGAGAGTCCGGACAAACAGGCCCGCGGCCACCAGGATGAGAAAAGACATCGCGATCTGGGCGACCACCAGAACGTGCTGCGCGCGGCGGCGCGGTCCGCCTCCGCGGCCATTCTTCAGCGCGGGCATGACGTCCGGGCGCGTCGATTGGATCGCGGGAGCAAGGCCAAATAACAGGCCGCAAACCACCGAGAGCGCCGCCGTCACGCCCAGCACGTTCCAGTTCAATTCCGCGTGCAGCGTGAAGTCCTGCTGCCCCCTGGAGAACAGCAGCGTCAGCGCTCGCACGCCCCAGATCGCAAACAAGACCCCGAATGCTCCGCCGAGCGACGCCAGCATCACGCTCTCGGTAAGCAACTGCCGCACAACGCGGAACCGTCCCGCTCCCAGGCTGAGCCGGACAGCCATTTCGCGGCGTCGCGCGGCGGCCCTTGCCAGCAGCAGATTGGCGATGTTCGCGCACGTGATCGCCAGGATCAATCCGACCATCGCCAGCAGCACGTACAGAGGCTTGGAATACTGGCGGCGCAAACTGCCCAGGCCGGCGGCGCCGGGATTCAGCACGAGCGCGGGCAGTTTGGCGCGCTCACCGTCCGTCGCTGCCGTGGCGGCAACCCATTCATGGAAACGGGGAGCCAGCGCTGCCTGCGCCTGGACTATACTGACGCCGGGACGCAGACGGCCCATCATTTCGATCCAGTAAAAGTTTCCGTCGGGATACATACGAGCCGCCTGGGCGCCGTCCAGGAGCAGATTCGTGTGCAACGGAAGATAGATGTCCGGCGCCGCCGCGGGATCGACTCCGAAAAATTCCGGAGGCGCCACGCCGATCACCGTGAAGGGCACATTATCGACGAGCACCGGTTGTCCGATCGCGCTCGACGGTCCCCCAAAGCGCTGCCGGCTGACCGAAAAGCTGATGACCGCGACCGGCGCCGCGCCTGGACGGTCGTCTTCGGAATCGATCAGACGTCCCGCGGCCGGCGACACGGCCAGACCACGAAAATACCCGCCGGTGACGTACTCCGCGCCGGCGCTCATGGCCTGCCCGTGGAAGGCAAGCGTTCGGTTTAGTCCGTTGAAGTATCCGAACAGCCTGGAAAAGACGGGATTCTCCTCGCGAAGCGTCTCGAACGCGCCGTATGGGAACATGCCGCTGACGATGGCCCCTTGGTCGCCCGGCCACGCCATGCCCTGTACCCCGTGCATGACGTGCACCCATTCCTTGCCGGCGTTCTGGGGCGGGCGGCTATGCCAGTTCAAGACCACCAGCAACTCGGGATCGGCCACCGGCAGCGAGCGCAGCAGGATCGACTCCATGAAGCTGTAGATCGTCGTATTGGCGCCGATGCCGAGCGCCAGCGACAGGACCGCCAGCGCGCTGAACGCCTTGTTTGCGGCCAGGGCGCGAAAGCCGTAGCGGACATCCTGGCCCAGTTCCTGCCAAAACCGCTTGATCCAAATCTCCCGCGCCTCTTCGTACTTCAGGCCGGCGTTCCCGAATCGCCGGCGCGCTTCAGCCCGGGCGCACTCCGGCGTCATGCCGTCTGCCTGGAGTTCCGCGGCCTTCTCCGCAAGGTGGAGTTCCATTTCCTCGCGCAGCGCTTCGCCGCGCCTGGCGCTCTCCATCCAATACCTCAGCCGCAGCAGCAACATGCCCGTCACTCCGCTCCCATCACGCGCGCGATCGCGAGCGTGAGTTTCGCGTACTTCCGGGTTTCAACGGCAAGCTGTTTGCGGCCGGCCGCCGTGATCTTGTAGATCCTCGCCCGCCGGTTGTTCGACGTCACGCCCCAGACACCGTCGATCCAGCCGTTCAGTTCCAGCCGCTGGAGAGCGGGGTACAGCGAGCCCTCCTCGACCAGAAGCTCGTTGCCGGACGATTGTTGAATGAACTGGACGATGCCGTAGCCATGGAGGTCGCGGAGCGACAGCGTCCGCAGAATCAACATGTCCAGGGAACCGGGCAGCGAATCGTTTTTTTGCGGCTTGCGGCCCATGCCCAGAATTCTTAGCTTAAGCGGCGAGATTACGCGAGTCAAGTTCAGATTGGCGAATGAGCGCCTTAAGCCGCCGATCCCGGCGGCCGTGGTCAATTGCCGCTGGCTTTGCAGATGAAGTTCGCGGCGTCATTGGTGCTGCCGCTGCCTTTATAGACGGCTTGTTGCGGATATGGGCAAAGCGGGCGGGTCATGTCGATGGCGCCGCGTTCGTTGACTCTGGCGGCGGTGATCGATTCCGGAGGCTCGTTCTGTTCGCGCCAGCGTTCGAGCGCGGCGAGCTTATTGAATTGATTGGGGCCGGTCCCTCCTCCGCAATGGCCCATCCCCGGCACCATAAAAAGACGAAACCAGTCGTCCTGATTCGGGCCCATCTGTTTCAAAACGGACTCATAATACGAAACGGTATTCAAGGCGGAGATCGAGCCGTCGGAACCTCCATCGCTCCACCCGTGATACATGAGGAGCTTGCCCCCGCGCGCTTTGAATTTCGCCAGGTCCGGGTTGACCGCGTGGACCTCTTTCGCGTGCAGAAGCGCCCGGCCGATGTCCTTGTCGGGGTCGAAGCTGCGCCAATCCCAGGCGGGGTTCTGGTTGGCAATATAGCGGAAGATATCGATGTCCATGTCCCCGGGCTCAGTGGCGCCGGCCGGAAGGCGCCAGCCGGGTTCGCCACCGAAGGGAAGACGCGGGTAGAGAAGCTCGCCGGTAGAACTCCGCAAGCCGGTGTAGGCGGCGTTCACCGTTTCCAGTTGCTGCGGAGTGAGGCAGCTTGCGGTTTCGGGGCCGCTGCACTTGAGGGCGCTGGGGTCGAAGTTGCAGTTGCGCGGGTCTCCGAGAAGGCCGTCTTTGACGCCGTCGTTGCCGTCGCAGGCGGCGAGGACCGCATCATGGAGGAGTTTCAGCTTCTCAGCCGGCAGCGCGTGCTGCGGCGACTGGAGCGCGGTCATCAACAGGCGCATGCGCCAGGCGGAGATGTAGAACTGGTTGTACGCGGGCGCGCCGGCAATGATGCCGTCGAAATCCTCCGGGTAACGTTGCGCGGACATCAGTCCCTGGCGTCCGCCGGTTGAACAGCCCTCCCAGTAGGACAGGCGCGGGCTCCGTCCATAGTAGGCCGCAATCAACGCCTTGGCTTCGACGGCGGTTTCGTGAACGGCGCGATAGGCGAAGTCGGTGATCTTATCGGGATGGCCGAGCGCGAACCTGCCGCTGCTGCCGGTGTGGCCGGTGTCGGTGGACGCCGCGGCATAACCCTCGCGAATGGCGTTTGCCATTCCTGCGGTGTTGATGCTGCCGACTAAACCGCCTCCGCCCTCCATGAGGAGTTTGCCGTTCCAGGCGGAGGCCGCCGGCAGCCAGACTTCGGACCTGATTTCAGAATCGGCCGCCGGCCGGAGCGTGAGGGAAACCCGGCAGTGAGTCGGGGTCTGGAGTGCGGCGGTGACGTCAGGCAGGCGCGACATGTCGGCGCAACGTGTCTGCGCGAACAGCGGGACGGCGAGGAGGAGGAGCAGGCGCACGCTTACAAGCTACTACGTCCCGGACGAAACAGGGAGCGCGGCGGCAACCGGCGGCCGTCGCCAGCCGTCCCCGGCCGCCCGGCAGCCCCCGGCGTCCCCGGCTACCGTCAGCCGCCGTCCGCCCCGGCCGCCCGGCAGCCCCCGGCGTCCCCGGCTACCGTCAGCCGCCGCCCGCCCCGGCCGCCCGGCAGCCCCCGGCGTCCCCGGCCCTAGTGGAGTAATCTGTATTCTTCGATCCAAGGAGAAAAAGATGTCCTCAATCTCAAGAAGAAACTTCCTGACCACGACCGCCGCGGGGGTGGGTGCGCTATCCGCGGGGGCATTGAAGCTGAGCGCCGATCCACTCGGCATGCCCATCGGTTTCCAGACCTACACGGTGAGGGACGCCATTGCCGAGGATTTCCAGGGCACCCTCAAGAAGATGGCCGCGATCGGCTACAAGAGCTGCGAGTTGTGTTCGCCGTTCAGCTACGGCGAATTCAAAGGGGCGGCGAAGTACAAAGGCGCCGAGCTTCGCCGGATCATCGAGGATGCGGGATTGAAATGCGTGAGCTGCCACTTCAGCCCGGCGGACGTCACCGACAAGAACCTCGAGGAGCGCATCGCCTGGTCGAAGGACCTCGGGCTCACGCAGATGATTCTCGCCGCGTTCGGTCTCGGTCGCAACCCGACGCTCGCCGATTGGAAGCGCGCCGCGGACAACCTGAACAAGGCCGGCGAGACCGTGGCGAAGGCGGGCCTTCAGCTCGGCTACCACAATCACGACATGGAGTTCGAGAAGCTCGACGGCGTGCTTGTGTACGACGAGTTGATGAAGGCCTTCGATCCGAAGGTGATCAAGATGCAGTTCCAGGTGGCGGTGATCGCCAAGGGCTACAAGGCCGAGGACTATATGAAAAAGTACTCCGGCCGGATCATTTCCCTGCATCTGGCCGACTGGTCGTCCACCGAGAAGAAGATGGTGCCGATCGGCAAAGGCGTGGTCAACTGGAAGGCCCTGTTCCAAACCGCGAAAACGACCGGCGTGAAGAACTACTTCGTGGAAGTGGAAGACAAGGACAGCACGCAGCTGAGCTATCCGTTCCTCCACAACCTCAAAGTCTGATCGCAGCGCGGAAGCATCGAGGCCGGGGAGGACTGCATGCCCTCCCGGCCTCTTGCCGTGAAGGTGTCGCCATCGGCCTCACAGGCGCGCTTGCCGTCAACCGGCCGGCCGCGTCGCTGTAACTATTTCCCCGGCTCTTCCACGGTCAAAACCCGGTCGGCCCCAACCTCGCGCAGCGTCTGCCGGATGCCGCTCGGCCAGCGGATCTCGAGTTCGCGAACCGCCTTCGAGCTTCCCAGCCCGAAATGAACGCGCGGATCGCTCGAGCCCGCGAAGCCGACAGCCGTGGTGGCCTCGTTGTATTGCCTGCTGCCGTCCTCGCAGGTGATGCGGACCTGCGCACCGAGCCCCATGCGGTTGCTCTTCGTCCCGGCCAGCTTCAGCAGAATCCAGTGATTGGCGTTCCGCGTGGAGTTGTGGAAGTACTTCGCCTTGCCGTTCAGGACCGTGACCACCGCGTCGATGCGCCCGTCGTTGTCTAGGTCGCCGAACGCCACGCCGCGATGGGGAGCCGCAGCCGCGAAATCGGGCCCCGCGCCCGCGCTCGAGTCCTCGAACTTGCCGTTGCCGAGGTTGCGAAACACGCTGTTCGGCTCCTCGTACGTGCGGCTCGAGAACAGCGCCACGTTGTCGAGCACGTTGCCGCGCGCGACAAACAGGTCCTTCCAGCCGTCGTTGTCGAAATCGAAGATGCCGTTCGACCACCCGGACATGTTGCGCGTGCGGAAGAGCCGGCTCGAAAGCGTTGCCTCCACAAACTGGCCGCGGCCGCGGTTCAGATAGAGAGGGAAGGACTCGTTCTCCGTGGCCGTGTGCCAGAGGTCCGGAAGACCGTCGTTGTCCACATCCCTGAAATCGGCGCCCATGCCGGAAATGGCGGTCGCCGCCTGCGGGTAGGCCACGCCGCTCTCGAACGCCACCTCCTCGAACCGTTTGCCCGCGATGTTGTGAAACAGGTAGTTGGGTTGGTTGTCGTTAGCGACGAAAATGTCGATGAACCCGTCGCCGTCGTAATCGGCAATCGCGGCGCCCATGCCCTTGCCCGGAAATTTGGCGATGCCTGTCTCGCCCGAAACGTCTGTGAACGTGCCGTCGCCGTTGTTCCGGTACAGCGTGTTGGGCAGCGGCTCGTAATTTTTCGGATGGCAGTAGGCGCGCTTGGACGGTCCCGGCCCGCAGAACGGGTCCTTGTTCACTTCCCACTTGCAGTAATTCGAGACGAACAGGTCCAGGAGGCCATCATTGTTGTAATCCACCCACGCGGCCGAGACCGCCCACATCTTCCTGCCGTCGAGAACGCCGCCGCCCACTCCGGCTTTTTCGGTGACATCGGTGAAGGTGCCATCGTGGTTGTTGCGGAAGAGCTGGTTCCTGGTCACGGCGGCGACGTAGATGTCCGGCCAGCCGTCGTTGTCGTAGTCGCCAACTGCGGCGCCCATCCCGTAGCCTTCGCCCGCCACCCCCGCTTTTTCCGTGACGTCTGTGAACGTGCCGTCGCGGTTGTTGTGAAAGAGCCGGTTCCAGTAGGCGGGGCTTTCCTTCTTGAGCGAAGGGATGGCTGCACCGTTGACGAAGTATACGTCGAGATACCCGTCGTTGTCGTAATCGAGCAGCGCGACGCCCGACAGCATCGTCTCCGGCTGGTTCTTCTGCGGCGTCGGGGAACTGTTCGCGGTGAAGACCAGGCCGGACCGGGCGGCGATCTCTTCGAAGAGGATGGGACCGGACGCGGCGGCCCCCATCAGCGCGACCGAGCCGGCGGCGATGGGAAGCAGAAGCCGCATCACTCGAATTTTATATCTCGTGGATTCGCCGTAGTGCGGCGAGCAGCGCGCCCAGCTTGTCGAGCCGCAGCGAATTCGGGCCGTCCGACAGCGCCCGCTCCGGCGCTTCGTGCACCTCGACGAACAGGGCATCGACTCCCGCCGCGACCGCCGCGCGCGCCAGCGGCTCGATGAACCGCGCATCGCCGCCCGAGGCGTTCCCCGCCCCGCCCGGCAACTGCACGCTGTGCGTCGCATCGAACACCACCGGGTAGCCCAGTTCGCGCATGATCGCCAGGCCCCGCATGTCCACCACGAGATTGTGATACCCGAACGAAGTCCCGCGCTCGGTCAGCAGGATTTTCGTGTTTCCCGTCGATGCGACCTTGTCCGCGGCGTACCGCATATCCCCGGCCGCCAGGAACTGCCCCTTCTTGATGTTCACCACGCGCCCCGTGCGCCCGGCCTCAACCAGCAGGTCCGTCTGGCGGCACAGGAACGCGGGGATCTGGAGAATGTCCGCCACCTCGGCCGCGGGCCCCGCCTGCGCGGGCTCATGTATATCGGTGAGGATCGGAAAGCCCTCCCGCTTCACCCCGCCCAGGATGCGCAAGCCTTCCTTCAGCCCCGGACCGCGATACGACGACAGGCTCGACCGGTTCGCTTTATCGAACGAAGCCTTGAAGACGAACGGCCCGGCGATGCGCCCGATCTCGCGCGCGAGGAAATGCGCGTGCTCCTCGCTCTCGATCACGCACGGACCGGCGATCAGGCCCAGCGGCCGGCCCGCGCCGAACTCCGGAATCGTCATACGTTCGCCGGTTCCAGGCGCTTCGCCCTCTCCGCGGCCCGCCTGGCGCGCTCGTCGCGCGCGGCGCCGATGAAGGCGCGGAACAGCGGGTGCGGCTCGAGCGGCTTGGATTTGAACTCGGGATGGAACTGGCAGCCGAGGAACCATGGATGGTCCGGCAGCTCGCAGATCTCGACGTAGATGCCGTCGGGCGTCTCGCCCGCGATCCGCAGCCCCGCCGACGTCAGCACCTGCTGATACTCGCGGTTGAACTCGTAGCGGTGCCTGTGACGCTCGCTGATCTGGCGCTTCCCATAGGCCTGCGCGGCGAAGCTGCCGTCGGCCAGCACGCAGGGATAGGCGCCCAGCCGCATCGTCCCGCCCAGCTCATCGACGCCCTTCAATTCACGCAGCTTGAAAATCACGCGGTGCGGAGTGGTCTGGTCGAACTCGCTCGAATTAGCTCCCGCCAGGCCGCACACGTTGCGCGCGAACTCGATCACCATCGCCTGCATGCCGAGACAGATCCCGAAGTACGGAATCCTGTTCTCGCGCGCGAAGCCGATGGCCGCGATCATCCCTTCGATCCCGCGCTTGCCGAACCCGCCCGGAACCAGGATGCCGTCGTAGGCCCCCAGAGTCGCCACGGCCCCGTCTTCGAGCAGCTTCTCCGAATCGATCCAGTGGATCGACACTTTCACGTTGTGCGCCAGTCCCCCGTGCAGCAGCGCTTCCTTGAGGCTCTTGTAGGCGTCCTCGTACTGCGTGTACTTGCCCACCAGCGCGATCGAAACCTCGCCCTTCGGGTGATACAGCCGGTCGAGCATCGCGGACCATCGCGCCAGGTCGCGCGGCCCCGCCTGAAGCCGCAGCAGGTGGATCACCCGCTCGTCCACGCCCTGCTCGGCGAACGTCAGCGGCACTTCGTAAACCGAAGCGACGTCGCGCGACTCGACGACGTTCTCGACGTCCACGTCGCAGAAAAGCGCGATCTTCTCCTTGATGTCGCTCGAAAGCGGCCGGTCGCCGCGGCACACCAGGATGTCCGGCTGGATACCGATCTCGCGCAGCTCCTTCACGCTGTGCTGCGTCGGCTTGGTCTTCAGCTCGTGCGCCGCGTTGATCCACGGCACCAGCGTGACGTGCACGAAAATGGCGTTCTCGCGCCCCACCTCGTGGCGCAACTGGCGGATGGCTTCGAGGAACGGCAGCGACTCGATGTCGCCGACCGTGCCGCCGATCTCGACGATCACCACGTCCACGCCCGCCGACAGCTTCCGCACCGCGGCTTTGATTTCATTGGTCACGTGCGGAATTACCTGCACGGTCTTGCCGAGGTAATCGCCCCGCCGTTCCTTGGCGATGATCTGCTCGTAGATGCGCCCGGAGGTGACGTTGTTGGTCTGCGTAAGCGGCGCGTGCGTGAAGCGCTCGTAGTGGCCGAGGTCGAGGTCGGTTTCGGCGCCATCGTCGGTGACGAACACCTCGCCGTGCTGGAACGGGCTCATCGTGCCGGGATCGACGTTCAGATAAGGATCGAACTTCTGGAGAGTGACGCGCAGGCCGCGGCTTTCGAGCAGGCAGCCTATCGACGAGGCCGCGATGCCTTTTCCCAGGGAGGAAACAACGCCGCCCGTTACGAAGATATACTTTGCCATCGTGCTTTTTCAGACTCCAGTGAGGCGCTCCGCGGCGCCGAACATCCGGGAGACCCGGTCCAGGTCCTCGGGAGTATCCACCCCGAGCGATTCGTAATCCGTCTCGACCACGCGGATAGCGTGGCCGTTTTCAAGCGCGCGCAACTGTTCCAGCCGCTCGGCCCGCTCGAGCGGCCCCACCGGGAGCTGCGAATACCCGAGCAGGAAATCGCGCCGGTAAACGTACAGGCCGATATGCTTGTAGTGCTCCCCCGCTCCCGCGTCTCTCAGGTGCGGAATCGGCGCGCGCGAAAAGTAAATCGCGTCGCCCGCCAGGTCCGTCACCACCTTGACCACGTTCGGGTTCGTAATCTCGGAGGGATCCTCGATCCGCTTCTTGAGCGTCCCCATCGGAATGTCCGGCTCGCCGTCGAGCGCCAGCACCGCGGCATCGATCGCCGCCGGATCGATCAGCGGCTCGTCGCCCTGTATATTCACCACCAGCTCGGCCGCATCCGCCGACGCCGCCTCCGCCACCCGGTCCGTACCCGAAGCGTGGTCGGCGCGCGTCATCCGCACAGGAGCGCCGAAGCGACGCGCCTCGTTCGCGATCCGCTCGTCGTCGGTGGCAATCACGACATGCGTCAGGTAGCGCGCCTGGCAGGCCCGCTCGAACACGTGCTGAAGCATGGATTTCCCGGCGATAACGGCGAGAGGTTTCCCAGGAAAGCGAGAGGAAGCAAACCGGGCCGGAACGACCCCCAAAATCCTA
This sequence comes from Acidobacteriota bacterium, assembly GCA_050261515.1. GTDB lineage: Bacteria > Acidobacteriota > Terriglobia > Bryobacterales > Bryobacteraceae > JBLNDJ01. The sequence continues at coordinate 62,961 of JBLNDJ010000017.1, forward strand.
CGGGGCACGTTCGATGATATCACGAGTCGAGCCGGAGACTTCTCCACCGCGCGCCGCGAAGAGCACAGAAAAGAGGCGTTTTTGCGTTAGGTCTTGCCCGGAGCGGCACCGCCGGGCCCACCTGATATACTGGAGGTTGCCGCAGCCCTTACGGGGAGGGGAGAACCAAGTGATGGTTGCGCAAATGACTCTGAAGCGCGCCAGCCTAGCCATAGCCTGCGCAGTCCTGTTCGCGGGGCCAAACGTCTTCGCCGACGACATCAAGCAGGATCCGAATGTTTCCATACAGCCGCGTCGCCGCACCTCGTCCGCCGAGTCCATCCCGGACGCCCCGCGCAACCGCCGCCTGCGGGTTGATACCACCGTGGTCGAGATTCCCGTCACGGTCACCGATCCGCTCAACCGTTTCGTCACCGGCCTCGACCGCGAGCACTTTCGCGTGTTCGAGGACAAGGTCGAGCAGAAATTGACCTATTTTTCGAACGAAGACCGCCCCATCTCGATCGGGCTCGTTTTCGACACCAGCGGCAGCATGGGCAGCAAGCTCGCCAAATCGCGCCAGGCCGTCGCCCAGCTCATGAAGACCGCGAACCCGGAAGACGAGTTCTTCATCGTACAGTTCAGCGACCGGCCCGAAATGTCGATGGATTTCACGCGCGACGTCGAGGAGATCCAGAACCGCCTCACCTTCGTGCAGTCCAAGGGCCGTACCGCGCTGCTCGACGGCGTCTATCTCGCCATCAACCAGATGAAGAAGGCGCACAACCCGCGCAAAGCGCTCGTCATCATCTCCGATGGCGGCGACAACAGCAGCCGCTACACCGAGAGCGAAATCAAGAACCAGGTGCGCGAGGCCGACGTCCAGATCTATGCGATCGGAATCTTCGAGCCAGTCTCGTCGCGCGGCCGCACCGCCGAGGAGATGTCGGGCCCCAGCCTTCTCAGCGACATCGCCGAACAGACCGGGGGGCGTCATTTTCCGGTGGAGAACTTGAACGAATTGCCTGATATTGCGGCCAAAATCGGTATAGAGCTGCACAACCAGTACGTGCTCGGCTACGCGCCCTCCAACGGAGAGAAGGATGGGAAATACCGCCACGTGCAGGTGAAGCTGGTCCAGCCGAAAGGGCTGCCGCCGCTCAGAGCTTTCTGGCGGCTCGGTTACTATGCGCCTACGCAGTAAGCTGTTTTTCGCGTTCGCCGCGCTCGCCGCTTCCGCCTCCGCGCAGGACGACCAGGCCGTGTTCCGCGCCGACACGCGGCTGGTCGTGCTTCACGCCACGGTGGTTGACAAGAAAGGCCAGCTGGTGACGAACCTGCAGCGCGACGCGTTCCGCGTCTTCGAGGACGGCGTCGAGCAGCAGATGAAGCTCTTCAAGCGCGAAGACGTGCCCGTGTCGATGGGAATTGTCATCGACAACAGCGGCAGCATGCGCGACAAACGCAAGAAGGTGGAGGACGCCGCGCTCGCGCTGGTGAAGGCGTCCAATCCGAACGACGAAGTCTTTATCGTGAACTTCAACGACGAGCCCTACCTCGACGTGGACTTCACCAACGACATCAAGAAGCTCCAGGACGGCTGCGCGCGCATCGATTCGCGCGGCGGCACCGCCATGCGCGACGCCCTGGAGGCCTCGATGGACCACCTCAAAGCAAAGGGCAAGCGCGACAAGAAAGTGATCGTAGTCGTCACCGACGGCAACGACAACGCCAGCGAGACTACGATCGAGAAGCTCGTCCAGAAAGCACAGCAGCAGGAAGTGCTCATATACGCGATCGGGCTGCTCAATGAGGAGGAGCGCCGCGAGGCGAAGCGGGCCAAGCGCGCTCTCGATGCGCTGGCGTCGGCGACCGGCGGCTTGTCGTACTACCCCAAGGCGGTGGAAGACGTCGGCGAGTTCACGCTGCGCGTGGCGCACGACATTCGCAACCAGTACACGCTGGCCTACAGCCCCCAGAAACAGGCCCTCGACGGCACCTACCGGCAGATCAAAGTGACGGTGAATGCAGGCAACAAGCCGAGCGTCCGCACCCGGACCGGCTACTACGCCACCGCCGGGCTCGCCAGGCAGACCGCGCAGGCCCAGCCGGGCCCGGCGGCGACCAGGCAGTGACCCGCACAAGTATAATCACCATGATGCGCTGGTGCCTTCTGCCGTTTTTGGCGGCGTCTATCCTGCACGCGCAGGATGATGGCGTCTTTCGCGCCGACGCCAGGCTCGTCGTGCTCCATGCGACGGTCCTAGACCGCTCCGGCCGCCTCGTCACCAATCTCCCCCAGACCGCCTTCCGCACCTACGAAGACGGAGTCCTGCAACAACTCAAACTGTTCAAGCGCGAAGACGTGCCCGTCTCGCTCGGCATCGTCATCGACAACAGCAGCAGCATGAAGAACAAGCAGGAGAAGGTCAAGGCCGCCGCCAAGGAACTCGTCGCCGCCTCCAACCCGCAGGACGAAGTCTTCCTGGTGAACTTCAACGACGACGTCTACCGCGACACCGACTTCACCTCCGACCCGAAGAAGCTCGAAGAAGGTCTCGCGAAGTTCAATTGCATGGGCGGCACGGCCATGCGCGACGCGCTTCAGGCAGGCATCCGCTACGCGAAGGCCAAGGGGAAGCACGACAAGAAAGTGATCGTGCTGGTGACCGACGGCGACGACAACATGAGCGAAGCGACGCTCGAGGAAGTGGTGCGCGAGGCGCAGCAGCGCGAGGTGCTGGTCTATGCGATCGCGCTGCTGTCGGAGGAGGAGCGCGACGCGGCCAAGCGGGCCAGACAGGCGCTCGACCTGATCGCGCGCTCGACCGGCGGCTCCGTTTGGTACCCGAAGGATGTCAGCGAGGTCTCGGACATCGCCCTTCAAGTGGCGCACAACATACGCAACCAGTACATCCTCGCCTACACGCCTTCGAACTTGAAGCTCGACGGCGGCTTCCGCCAGATCCGGCTGAACGTGAACGGCCCCGGCCACCCCACGGCGCGCACGCGCACGGGCTACTACGCCACCGCCGATCTCGGCAAGAAACCCGCCGTCCCCAAGCCCGTCATCAAGCACTGAGCGGACCGGCGCCGATCCGATGCTGCGCTTCCTCTGGCGGACAGCAAAGGGCCACCGCCTGCGGCCCTGGCGCAGCCCGTACCTCCGCTGGCGCATCGAAACCTACTGGGGCATTCCCGCCGAAAGCATCGGCTTCCGCGAGTTCGTCGCCTTCGGCTGGCGCCACCGGCGAGAGCTGCTCCGCTTCCTGCGCTGGGCGGACCGTATGAGCAGGTAGGGCGGATCCCGCTTATGGTGGCGTAGTGCTGAGCCGGCACTCGTGCCAGCTCAGCGCCGGTTGTTGACCGGTCAGGCCCGGCACGAAAAGGGGACGCGCTCTGCCGCCGCTTCGGATACACGAGCCAGTTCAGTTCGTGCTGCGCCTGGGCAATCATTCGGGAGCGCTCGAATTCCTGGGAGTTTCCCGTCATCGGAAAGCTTCGTCTCACAGGCGGTCCGCTGCATCCGTTCGTGGGAGTGGGTTAACCACGAACTTTTATCTTTCCGGAATGACAACCGATCCTCCGGCGAGCACTTACACCTATTGCTTCGACCAGCACACTGCCAGTCCGCGCAGAACGAAGTGTTTCTACTGATCGGGATCTCCTGGCGCCGCGACTGAACCGCCGCCCTACTGCCACCGCCGGAACGCCAGCACCGCGTTCAATCCGCCGAACGCGAACGAATTCGACAGCGCGTACTCCACCTCGGCCCGCCGCGGCTCGTTCGGAATGTAGTCCAGGTCGCACTGCGGGTCGGGGTCCAGGTAATTCGCCGTCGGCGGCAGGATTCCGTTCTCGAGCGCCAGCAGCGTCGCGATGGCTTCAATCGCGCCTGCGGCCCCGAGCGCGTGCCCGTGCATCGATTTGGTCGAGCTCACCGGCACGCGATCCGCATATGGGCCGAGCGCGGCCCGGATCGCGCACGTCTCGGTCGGATCGTTCGCCGGCGTCGCAGTCCCGTGCGCGTTGATGTAGCCGATCTGCGCCGGATCGAGCCCCGCATCGCGCAGTGCTCTGCGGATCGCCCGCGCCGGTCCCTCCGTCGATGGCTGGGTGAGATGGTGTGCGTCCGACGACATGCCGAACCCCACGATCTCGCCGCGAATCCGCGCCCCGCGCGCGAGCGCGCCCTCGAGCGTTTCGAGCACCATCATCGCCCCGCCCTCGCCGAGCACCATTCCACGGCGGCTCTTCGAGAACGGCCGGCACGTGTCGGGCGACACCACGCGCATCGCCTCCCACGCTTTCAGATTTCCGAAGCTGAACGGCGCCTCGCTGCCGCCCGTGATCGCGGCGTCGGCGATCCCCGAGCGCACCAGCCAGAATGCCTGGCCGATGGCGTGATTCGACGACGAGCACGCCGTCGAGATCGTGTAGGTCGGCCCGGTAATGCCCGTCTCCATCGAGATGTGGCTCGCCCCGGCGTTGCTCATCGACCGTGGAATCGTCAGCGGATTCACGCGCGGCTTCCCCCGGACGAAGAGATTCTGGTAGCCCTCGTCCTCGGTGCCCTGCCCGCCCACGCAGGAGCCGGTCACTATGGCCGAGCGCTCGCGCAACTCCGGCGTCCACTCGATTCCGGAACTTCGAACCGCCTCGCGCGCTGCGATCACGGCGAACTGCGCGAAACGGTCCAGGAAATCGGGTTCCTTGGCCTGGAAGTAATCGTTCGCGTCGTAGGCGTGCACCTCTCCGCCGTTCTGGAAGCGAATGCCGGTCATGTCGGTGCACTTGATCGGGCCGATGCCCGAGCGTCCGGCGGCGAGCGACTGCCAGAACCCGGCGGCGTCGTTCCCGAGCGCCGAGATCACACCGATCCCTGTCACCACTACGCGGCGATGCGGCATGGGGAGGGCCTAGGACTGCGCCGGCGCGGTCTCGCCCGCCGGACCGCCCGTAATCAGCTTGTCGAGCGCTTCCACCATCTGGCGCATGGTGCGAAGGCTCTGCGCGCCCTCGTCGGGGATGCTGATGTTGAATTCGTTCTCGAGGGCGAACAGGATGTTCACGCCGTCGAGCGAATCGATGCCCAGTTCCTCGAACGTGCTGTCGATCGTCACCTTCTCCGGCGGCAGCTTCTGGCTGTCTGCAATCACCTTCAGGATTCTCTGGGTCAGTTCTTCTGACATAGAATTTCGCTCACCGTTTCAAAATGATATCCCCGGTCTTCGAGCGCGGGAACAAGCCGGCTCACGGCTTCCAGGGTAGCGCGGATGTCGGGATTCGTCTGCCTGTCGCGGCCGTCGTGCAGCAGGAAAATGGCGCCGTTGCGCGCCGCCGAGGCCAGCCGCGCGGACGCCTGCTCGCCGGCCAGCTTCCAGTCTCTTGCGAGCGCGGTCCACATTACGCCGAGCAGCCCCAGCCGGGCCTGCGCCGCGCTCAGCCCGAACCAGCGCACGCCGAACGGCGCACGGAACAGCGACGGCCGCGCGCCCGAGGCTTCGAAAATGGCCTCCTGCGCCCGCGCCAGTTCGGCGTAAATCTGTTCGCGCGATTGCAGGCAGAGATACGGATGCGAGTCGGTGTGGTTGCCGATCTCATGTCCCGCGGCGGCGACTTCTTTCGCCACCGAAGGCAGCCTGCGGACGTGCATCCCGCACTGGAAGAAGGTGGCTTTGACGCGCAGGCGGTCGAGCAGTTCGAGCAGCCGCGCAGTGGATTCGCCAGGGCCGTCGTCGAACGTCAACGCGATCGCGGGCCGGTCCGGCGCGCCGCGCCAGACCGATGGGCCGAACCAGGCGGATGACCGGCCGCGCACGGCGTAAGCCATCGTGCCCGAAAGCGCGCAGACGACCCCTCCCAGGGATTCGATCAACATGCCGAGGATCTAGAATAACATTGTGCGGCAGGCTCACGGCCTGCGACGAGATGAAAGCCCGCCATAATTATCCGCACGGGCTGGCATGCGGAATCCATCCGTACCGCTCAATCACGGCTTCGTTGACCTCGACGCCGAGCCCCGGCTTCCGCGGCACCGCCAGGTCGCCCGCTTCAATCTCCAGCGGCTCGGCCAAGATGTCTTCGAATAACGGGAACGGATACATGCCGGGCCGCGCGATTCCGGAATAGCAGGGGAACTCCAGCCACTCGGCCACCATCTCGGGCCAGCAAACCGCCACGTGCGCCGCGGCAACCAGATCGAGCGCCGTCCCGCCGGTCCGGAACGCGAATCGCAGCCCCTCGCGCGCGGTTTCCGTGAGCACGAGCCGCGCCGCGGGGTAGCCGCCCTGGCGCGCAATGTCCATCTGGACGTAATCGACGGCGCGCGATTGCAACAGCGCGACCAGCGCGTCGTCGCTCGCTTCGTGCGCGCCCGCCGCCAACGAAACGCCCGTCTCGCGCTTCAGCCGCGAGCACGCCTCCGGATCGCCGGACGCGAGCGGCTCCTCAACCCACAGCGCGCGCTGTTCCGCCAGCGCCCGCGCGGCTTCGGCGACAGCATCGGAACTCTGCCAGGCCCGCGCGTCCGCCATCAGGTCGAAATCGGCGGCGGCCGTGCGGCGGATGAACTCGAAGTCCCGGGCGTCGTTCGCCGGCCCGCGCCCAAGCCGCATCCTGTACGCGGTGAAGCCCATGTCCGCCAAAGCCGCGGCCTCTTCGGCGGCTCTTTCGGGCGCGCCGGAGGCCGCCGAGCTGCCATACAAGCGCACGCGTTCGCGCACACGCCCGCCGAGCAACTCGGACACCGGGACATCGAGCGCCTTCCCGATCACGTCCAGAAGCCCAATCTCGACCATGCTGTACACGCGGGCCAGGTAGGAATCGGAGCCCGGTCCGTGGAGGAACAGGACGCGCAGCGCGTCCGGATCGGCCAGTATGCGCCCTTCCAGAAAGGGAGCGACGGTTTCTTCAACCGCCAGCGCCGCGCGCTCGGTCGGCTCGCCGGGAGCGTACCCGACCAGCCCGTTGTCCGCCTCCACCCGGATCAGCATCGCGTCGCGCTTCGAGATCACTTCCTCGGGCAGCACCACCGGCTCGGGCAAGGGATAGGAAAGCAGAAACGAGCTGACGCGGGTCAGTTTCATGTGCTCCCAGTTATTAGCAAAGAGCGAAACCGTCCGCTTGTCAACGGGCCTCGGCAGACCCGGCGCCTCCACCCCCTCACAAAAAAAAGAAGCCGGGCGCTGGCGAAACGCCCGGCAAGAGGAGCACTCAGTCCGCTCGGAGGTCGCGTTCTGAGATATGGAGGAGCCTAGGCGAGAAGCCCGCCGTGCCCGAGGCACGCGACTTCCCATCCGGAAACCCTGTATCGCGCCAGCATCGGCGGCAGAATCAGGTCAACCACATTCGCTTTGGCCGACCGGAAACATCCCGGCGCCGAAACGATCGGCACTTCATCCTTGTAGGCCAGCAGCAGCAGATTCCCCGGCTCCACAGGGGCCAGGAACCGCTCCAGGTGGCAGCCGATCTGCGCCAGCGACCGCCCGATCACGTCCTCGGGCCCGGCCGGCGCCGTCGTCGATGCCACCAGCACCACGGTCGGCTTCGTGCGGACCAGGTGCTGCAAGGCGCGCGACACCTGCGCCTCTTCTTCCACGCAGGCCAGAACGTAGTTCGCCGACACGCCGAACCGGTCCAGCCGCTGCCGCATCACGTTCTCGAAAAGCTGCCTGGCGCGCTCCCCGCTCAGCGGGTCCGAGTACAGCACCGCGACCGCCGGGGTACGCACCGGGCGCGACTGAAGAATCGGGCCGCGCTCGCGCAAAATCATGAGGACCGCCTCGAGCTGCGCCTGCGCCACCGCGAACGGCGCGCTTTTGACGGTCGCGATCCGCTGCCCGGCTTTGGCGAAGGCAAAATTCGGCAGCGTGGCGATCACCACCGACGCGGTGCAGTTGATCTGCCGGAGCAGCTCGTCGTCGATCAGCACGCAGCAGTCTTCGGTCGCGAACAGGTTCGCCCTGCCGCCCGCTGCCAGCCGGATCTCGAGCGACCCGCACCCCATCTCGGTCGCTACCTGCATGACGGCGTCGTCTTCGGCAACCTCGCCGTCTTCGAGCTCCGTCACCCAGACCTGGTCCATACCCTCGGTCTCGAGCAACCGCACATCTTCTTCGCTGAGGACGTGGCCCTTGGCGAGCAGCTTCTTACCGCCCGGCCGGAATATCGTGCAGCAGAGGATTCTTCCCGTTGATTCTTTCAGGCCGACAGTCTGAGCTTTCATCGCCTCTCCGAACCTGAATTATACAAACGGAATCCCTAAATTACGCCTATTATTGGCTGATTTTCACGCATGTCTTTTGCGGGCATCGGGGCCCGTCTGCGAGCTGGCCGGGGATGGGCCAAATCCTTAGGGATTTCAGCGGTAGTTTCGGAGTACCGGTAAGGAAGCCGCTGGTTTCAGGGGTTCGGGGGCAAAATCTGGTACCCCTCGCGCGTGGGTATCACATACCCCCACGTCGTCGCCGGACAAGTGCTTGATGACGGCTATTTCGTCGCAACACTGGAACTTGGGGCAGCGCAGGCAATCCTTCCACGCCTTTAGGGGGAGTTCGCCTCGATTTATCTCGATAAAACCCATCTTCCGGAAAAAATCCGGAATGTAGGTGAACGCGAAAACGTCCTGAACTCCAAAGGCTTGCGCTTCCGCTTCGAGCGCCTGCATCAAAAACTTTCCGCCGCCGCTCCCCTGGTACTGCGGGTCGAGAGCCAGCGACCGTATCTCAGCAGCCCTCGGCGTGTAGAAATGCACGGCGCCGCAGCCCGCAAGCTCGCCGCCGGTGTGGATCACGCTGAAATCACGGATGTTCTCCGCCATTTCAAACTCTGTCCGGGGCAGCATGATGCCGCGCTGCGCATGCGAGTTGATCAACACGAGCATCGCAGCAATATCAGCCATTGAGGCCTTTCGGATCTCGAAAGAAACCGGGCCGGGTGAGGGTGACGAAACCGTAGTACTCGTAAGACTCCTAGGCATCGCTCAGTACCTCGTGTACCAGGCGCGTTCCCACGGCCTCGCCGGCGAGCGCGCGGCCCACGATACCGGGCTCCATGCCGGGCGCGATAATCACCTGTCCCACGCCTTTTTCTAATGCGTCGGTAGCGGCATTCAACTTCGCCTGCATGCCTCCGGTGGCAACGCCCCGGGCGATCAGGTCGCGGCACCCGGCCGGGGTGAGCTGCGGGCAAATGCGCTGGTCCGCGCCGCGCACGCCCGCGACGTCGGTCAGAAACAGCAGCAGGTCCGCCTTGAAGCCGGCGGCGCAGGCCACCGCCATCTGGTCGGCGTTGACGTTGTAGATGCGTCCGGCGCGGTCGCCCGCGACGCACGCGACCACTGGGACGTAGCCGTTCTTCGAGAGCAGCTCGAGCAGCTCCGGGTTCGAGCGCACGGGCTTGCCCACGGCTCCCAGTGCCGGGTCGAGCGGCTCGGCCTCGGTGAGACAGGCGTCGATGCCCGTGAGCCCTACGGCGCGCGCGCCCGCGGCGATCAGCGACGCCACCAGTTGGTGGTTCACACTCCCGGCGAAGACCTTCAGGACCGCGTCGATCGTTTCGGGCGTGGTCACGCGCAAGCCGTTGACAAAGCGGCTCTCCACGCCCCGCTCGGCGAGAAAGCGCGTCATCTGCTTGCCGCCGCCGTGCACCACAACGAGGTTGGCGCCGCCGCGCACCGCCCCGGCCAGCTCCGCCGCCAGCCGCGCGCGCGATTCGGGCGCGTCGAGCAGCGTTCCGCCGAGCTTTACCAGGACCTTCACAGCAGCGCCTCCGTCTCCGTGTAGCCGAGCACGAGATTCATGTTCTGCACGGCCTGTCCCGCCGCGCCTTTGACCAGGTTGTCGATCGCGCTGACGACCACCGCGCGGCCCGTGCCCGGATCGAGCTTCACGCCGATGTCGCAGTAATTCGTATGCCGGACGGCGTGCAGATCCGGCACGTGCCCGGCCGGGTAGACGCGCACAAACGGCTCACCGGCGTATCGCCGCTGGTAGCGTTCCACGATGTCGCCGGCATCGCGGGCGGACGTGCGGAAGTAGATTGTCTCGAGGATCCCGCGGTCGAGCGGCAGCAGGTGGGCGGTAAACGACAATTCATATTCCTCGAGATCCGAATTCTGCAAAATTTCGGGCACGTGACGGTGGTTCAAAATCGAATAAGCCGAGAAATTTCCGTCGACCTCGCAGAAGCTCGTCTTGAGGCTGGGCTTGCGCCCGGCGCCGCTCACGCCGCTCTTGGCGTCGCAGATGATTCCGGCCGCCCGGTCCACCAGGCCCGCCTCGATCAGCGGCCGGATCGCCAGGTTTGCCGCCGTGGGGTAACATCCAGGATTTGCAATGAGTTGCGCGTTTGCGATCCGCGCCCGGCAGAACTCCGGCAGCCCATAGGCGGCCTCGGCAAGCAGAGCCGGCGCGCTATGGGGTTCTTTATACCACCGCGTGTGGTTCTCCACTGTGCGCAGCCGGAACGCTCCGCTCAGATCGATGACCTTTGCCCCGCTTTCCAGGAAACCGGGCGCCAATTCCATGGAAACGGTGGACGGCGTAGCCAGAAAAACCGCGGCGAGCTTTTCAGCCGCAACCGCCTCGGGCGTGCACGGAACGAGCGGATGCCTGTGCCCGAGCGGCGTCGTCGCCTGAGCATCGGCGCGGTGCTCCATCAGCACCGGCGTCACGTGCGCATGCCGCTCCAGAATCCGAACCAGTTCCGCGCCGCTATAGCCGCGAAAGCCGACAATCCCCACCTTACGTTTCGTCATGAGTAAATATGCAGCCTAGTGAATAAATATACCACGCTCAACCCTGTAAACTGGAATCATCTCAGATGCCGACCCGCCGCAGTTTTCTCGGAGGGATCGCAGGGCTGGCCGCGCAGGCGCCGGAAGAGGTTTCACCCAACGAAGACCTCATGCGCGAGCACGGCGTGCTGGTGCGCTGCCTGGTGATCTACCGCGAAGTCATGCGCCGCATCGACGCCAACCAGGACTTCCCGCCCGACGCCGTCTCCGGCACCGCGAAGCTGATCCGGACCTTCGTCGAGGACTACCACGAGAAACTCGAGGAAGACGAACTCTTCCCGCGCTTCCGGAAAGCCGGCCGCCTGGTGCCCCTGGTGGACGTACTTTACACCCAGCACCAGAAAGGCCGCGCGGTCACCGACCGCGTCCTCCAGCTTGCCGGCGCGCGCGACCGCCGCGACCTGCGCCGCTACCTCGACATGTTCGTTACCATGTACGAGCCGCACGAGGCGCGCGAGGACACCGTACTCTTTCCCGAATTCCGCAAAATCGTCTCACCGCACGAGTACGACGCCCTGGGCGAGGCCTTCGAGAAAAAAGAGAACCAGCTATTCGGCGGCGACGGTTTCGAAAAGAACGTCCACCGCGTGGCGGAACTGGAAGACCGGCTCGGAATTGGCGACCTGGCGCATTTCACGCCGAAAATATGAGACTCGCGACGCCGCGGTCAACCATCCTGATCCGTCTGGTCGTCGGCGGCGTGTTCCTGGCCGAAGGCATCCAGAAATTCCTGTTCCCGGACGCGCTGGGAGCGGGCCGCTTCGAGAAGATCGGTATTCCGGCGCCGGGCATCACCGCGCCGTTCGTAGGGGTGGTCGAGATCGTTTGCGGTGCGCTGCTGATCGCCGGCTTCCTGACGCGGCTGGCGGCGATCCCTCTCATCATCGACATGCTCGTGGCCATCGCCACCACGAAAGTCCCCATAGCCATCCACAAAGGGTTCTGGGCCGCGATTCACGAGGCGCGAACGGATTTCGCGATGCTGTTCGGCTCGCTGTTCCTTCTGCTTGCGGGGGCCGGACCGTGGGCGATCGACTACTTCTCCGCCAGAGACCGGTCGGCGAGCTCGCCCAAAACGGGCAGCGAGTAGAGTTCGCCCTGGCTCGCCTTGATCATCATGAAAACCGAGAGCACGAGCAAGGCCATCTGAAGAATTCCCGCGATGGGGAAGTGCGGCCCCGGCATGACGAACGAGAAGGGTTTGAACACCCACTGGACGATGAGCCAGGCCACGAAAAGGTATAGGCCCTGGAATGCGTGGAAGCGCACGGCGCGGTTGTTCCGGAAGCTGCTCGAGGCGAGCACCACGATGGCGACGAGCCACCCGATCCACGGAACATAGCAGAGGATCGATGCTGTCCGCGGGCTGACGCCGGAGGCGAAATCGCGCGCGGGGGCTGCGGCGGGCTGGCGCGATCCGCAGCGCGCGCAGTAGGCGTCCGTCGTCTGCACCTGGTTGCCGCACTGTGAGCAGTAAGGCATCTCAATATGAGTTACGCCCGTTGCGGCCGGTTAGTTCCCCGGCCCCGGAGGGCGCGCACATTCCAATATGCTACGATTTCGAGCATGCGGAAAGCGATTTTCCTGCTCGCGTGCCTGCTGGCAACGGTTTGGGCAGCACCGGCCGCCCCGGCCCCGGGCCTCCGAATCTACTTCATCGACGTCGAAGGCGGGCAGGCGACGCTGATTGCCACACCCTCGGGCGAGTCCATGCTGGTCGATGCCGGCTGGCCCGGCGCGCGCGACGCGGACCGCATCGCGGCCGCCGCTAAATCGGCCGGCGTGAAGCGGATCGATTACCTGCTGGTCACGCACCACCACCTCGATCACGTCGGCGGCGTCCCGGATGTGGCCGCAAAAATCCCGGTGGTCACCTTCGTCGATCACGGCCCCAGCGTTGAGACCGACGCCCTGGCCCGGAAACTCCAGGCCGCCTACGATGCGGTGCTCCCCAAAGGCAAGCACCTGGTGGTGAAGCCGGGCGACCGCATCCCGCTTGCAGGAGTCGAGGTCCAGGTTGTCGCCGCCCGCGGCGAGGCGATCGCGAAACCGCTCGCCGGCGCGGGCGCGCCCAACGGAGCATGCGCAGGCGTGAAGCCGCAAGAAGCCGACCCGAGCGAGAACGCGCGCTCGGCCGGTTTCCTGCTCAGCTATGGCAAATTCCGCTTCGCCGATTTCGGCGACCTGACCTGGAACAAAGAACTCGCACTCGTCTGCCCGAACAACCTGATCGGCACAACGGACGTCTACCTCGTATCGCATCATGGCGTGGACATCTCGAACTCGCCCGCCTTCGTCCACGCGCTGCACCCCAAAGTCGCGATCATGAACAACGGCGCAAAGAAAGGCGGATCGCCCAAGGCCTGGACGGTGATCCGCGAATCTCCGGGCCTCGAAGATTTATGGCAGCTCCATACCGCTGTCGAGGGACGCAACTCGCCCGAGCAGTTCATCGCGAACCCCGAAGGCGCGGCCGATCAGGGAAACTGGCTCGCACTCACCGCGCGCGCAGACGGCTCGTTCACTGTGAAGAACAGCCGGAACGGGTTCGAGAAGGCGTACAAGAAGTAGGGCGGCCAGGCCGGCCCGGGGGCCGGCTGCGGACCAGGGGGTCCGCCCCACTACAATGTTTGTAATGCGCCGGCGGTTTCTCTACACATTGGGCGTCGTCCTGCTGGTCCTGTCGGCGACGCTCGTGTTGTGGCAGGGATCGTTCTCTTTTGGCGAATACGCGCCGTCGAGTCCCGGCCAGACCTTCCTCTATTGGGCCGTCTCCACGCTGGTTTTCCTGCTCACCGTCACGCTCGGGTTCATCCTGTTCCGCACGGCGGTGCGGCTCTACATCGAGCGGCGGAGCAACCGGGAGGGGTCGCGCATCAAAACCAAGCTCGTGGCCGGCGCGCTGGCGTTGAGCTGCATGCCGGTCGTGTTCCTGGTGCTGTTCAGCATCTCGGTGCTAAACCGCAACCTCGACAAATGGTTCAGCGGGCCGGCGGAGGGAATTCGCCGCAGCCTTACGCAGGTGATCGCCGGCGAGATGGAGCAGGCGCGGCAGCGCGCCGTCAAGCAAACAGAGGAACTGGCCGGATCGCCCGCGGCCCGGGCCGCTCTTTCTGGCCGTGCGCACGCGATCGAAGCCTTCTGCAAGGAAAACGACGGCTCGGCGGCCGAACTCCTGGACGCCCGGCACGCGCTCGTGGCGCACTGCGGAACCGGCGAGAACGTCATCTACGCCGGCGAGCCCGTGCCGGTCTCATCGGGCGGCCGCGTCATCGGCTACGCACGCGCGGGCGCGGCCGCGGCCGACCTCACGGCCCTCACGCGATACATCGGAGACTACGAGCGGCTCGCCCAGGAGCGGAAGCGCATACGCAACTTCTACCTCCTGATGCTGGTGCTCATCACGCTATTCGTCCTGTTCTTCGCCACGTGGCTCGCCCTGTTTCTGGCCAAGCAGATCTCGAATCCGATCTCGGCGCTGCTCGACGCCGCAAGCCAGGTGCGGCTGGGCAATCTCGGCTATCGCATCGAGGCGCGCGCGGCCGACGAGCTCGGCACGCTCGTGCGCGCGTTCAACGCCATGACGTTCGAACTCGAAGCCAACAGCCGCGAGCTCGACTTCCGGAGGCGCTTCACCGAAGCGATCCTCGAAAGCATCCCTACCGGCGTGATGTCGGTAGGCTCGGACGGCCGCATCCTGCGGGTCAACCGCGCGTTCCGGGAAATGTTCGAGGAGGACCGCGTCGCCTCCGCCTCGCGCCTGGAAGACCTGTTCACGCGCGACGACACCGCCGAGTTCAAGTACATGATGAAACGCGCGCGGCGCACGGGCGCGACCCAGCGGCAGTTCGAATGGAAGACCGCGCGGGGCGCGCGGCAGCTTTCGGTCACCGTGGCGGCGCTCGAGGAGAAACTCACCAGCGGCTTCGTCATCGTCCTCGAGGACACCAGCGACCTGCTGCGCATGCAGAAGCTCGCCGCGTGGCACGAAGTGGCGCGCCGCATCGCGCATGAGATCAAGAACCCGCTCACGCCGATCGCGCTGTGCAGCGACCGCATCGCGCGGCAGCTCGACAAGCTCACTCTGCCGCCGGATGGCGAGCGGATTCTGCGCGAGTGCGCCTCCACGATCGGCGCCGAGGTCGAGTCGGTCAAGACGCTGGTGAACGAGTTTTCGCAGTTTGCACGCTTCCCGGCGGCCCGGCCCGCGCCGTGCGACCTGAACGAGGTCGTCGAGACGGCGCTGGCGGTTTTCGCCGGCCGGCTCGACGGGATCGAGATCAGCAAAGACCTCGCGGAGGGCCTGCCGCAGGTGAACGTGGACCGCGAGCTGTTCAAGAGCGTCGTGGTCAACCTGGTGGACAACGCGGCCGAGTCCATGCAGGATTCCCCGCTGAAGCGTCTATACATTGGGACGCAGGCGATCGCGGCCGATACGCTCGAGCTGATTGTCGCCGATACCGGCCGCGGCATCTCGCCCGAGGATAAGGACCGGCTGTTCCTGCCGTATTTTTCGACGAAGGGACGCGGGACGGGCTTGGGGCTCGCGATCGTGAGCCATACTCTGGCCGAGCACCAGGCGACGATTCGTGTGGAGGACAACACACCGCAAGGCGCGCGGTTCATCATTGAGATTCCGGCGATCGTGGCGGCGGAGGTTCAGGCGTGAACGCCCGGCCCCGCTTGCCCAAGCTTGCGCCACACCGGCCGGGGGGCCGGCTGCGGACCGGGGGATCCGCCGTACAATGAAACGCTTTCGCATTCTTGTGGTCGATGACGAGCCGGCGATCCGGCAGTCGCTGTGTGGGGTGTTGGACGACGAAGGCTATCAGGCCGATTCGGCCGCAAGCGGCGAGGCTTGTCTCGAAGAGCTGGCCCGGCAGTCCTACGACCTGGTCCTGCTTGACATCTGGCTGCCCGGCATGGACGGCATGGAAACGCTGGCGCGCATTCAGGAGCTTCCGTTCGCCGACCGGCCCGTGGTGGTCATGATCTCCGGCCACGGCAACATCGAGACCGCGGTCAAGTGCACGAAGCTCGGCGCGTTCGATTTTCTCGAGAAGCCGCTCACGATTCCGAAGGTGTCGATCGTCGCCAAGAACGCGATCCAGCACCGGCGGCTGCATCTCGAGAACGAGCGGCTGCGCGACGGCGGCGAGTCGAAGTACCGGATCATCGGCGAGAGCGTCCCGATGAAGGCGCTCAGGCAGCAGCTCGCCCTGATGGCGGGCACCAACGGGCGCGTGCTGATTTACGGCGAGAGCGGCACGGGCAAGGAACTCGTCGCGCACACGATTCACGCGATGAGCCCGCGCGCGGAGGAGCCGTTCGTCGAGGTCAACTGCGCCGCGATCCCCGAGGAGCTGATCGAGAGCGAGCTGTTCGGCCACCGCAAGGGCAGCTTCACGGGCGCCACCGAAGATAAGGTCGGCAAATTCCAGAAGGCAGACGCCGGCTCGCTGTTCCTCGACGAAGTCGGCGACATGAGCCTCAAGACGCAGGCCAAGGTGCTGCGCGCGCTCGAGGAGCAGCGGTTCGAGCCGGTCGGCGCGTCGTCGTTCGTGCAGGTGGACGTGCGCGTGATCGCCGCCACCAACAAGCATCTGGAAGAGGAGATCGAGCGCGGCAATTTCCGGGAAGACCTGTTTTACAGGTTGAACGTGATCCCGTTCTACGTGCCGCCGCTGCGCGACCGGCGCGAGGACATCCCGCAGCTCGCCGACTACTTCCTGCACGAATTCACGACGGCCTACGGGCGCAAGCCGAAGGAGCTGACCGAGGAGGCCTACGCGACGCTGGTCGATTACTACTGGCCGGGCAACGTGCGCGAGCTGAAGAACCTGATGGAGCGCATCGTGATCATGAACCCGCAGGTGCGTGTGGATGCGCGACACATTCCCCTGAACCCGGCGCGGCGCGCCGCCCCCGAGCGCAGCTTCGAACGCTTCGGCAGCTTGCAGGAAGTGCGCGAATCCGCCGAGCGCGAATACATCCTCAAGAAGCTCGAAGAGACGCACGGCAACGTGAGCCGCACGGCGGAACTGCTGGGCCTGGAGCGCAGCAACCTCTACCGCAAGATGAAGACGCTGGGGATCGCGCCGAAAGAATAGCGCCGGGGCGCGCCCGCGCCGTGCGGCCGCGCCCTCCGGCCGTTATCCGGCGGTTTTTGCGCCGGGCTTCACGTCGCGCATCGCGCCGCGCACCTTGTCGGCAAGTTCCGCCGGGATCTCATCCATATTGTGGGCGGTCCTGGCGTGTTCGGCGCATTTCTGCAGCACTTCCTGCTCGGTTTCCCCACTCGCCTCGAAATCGCAATCCACGCCGACGTCCCGGCAACGGATTACTTTGGCCATAGTGCCCCTCCTTGGCCGAATTGTACGCCAGTTCGGGCCCGGCCCCAAGAGGCCCGCGCGGGGGTTGCAGCGCCGCTTCGCGCAGGGCGAGGGCGCGGCGGCCTGTTGCGGTAAGATGTAGGACTGCCGTTCTGTATGGACCACATTCTTTCCATCGTCCTGTGCACGCCGCTGGCGGGCCTGCTGGTTCTGCTGCTGATTCCCTCGAACCGTCCGCAGCTCGTCAAGCTGTGGGCGAATCTCACGACGTTCGCCGGCTTTCTCGTCTGCCTGCCGCTGATTTTCGGCTTCGACCGCGCCAAGGATTTTCAGTTCGTCGAGCGGGCCGACTGGATCCCGTCGATCGGCGCATCGTACTTCCTCGCGATCGACGGCTACAGCCTGCTGCTGGTCGCGCTCACCGGCCTGGTCGGCTTCATCGCCACGCTGTCAAGCTGGAACGCCATCGGGACGCGAATCAAGGAATACTACGCCAACCTGCTGTTCCTTCAGGCGACGATGATGGGCGTCTTCATGGCCCGCGATTTCCTGCTGTTCTTCGTGTTCTGGGAAATCGGGCTGGTGCCGATGTACCTGATCATCGCCGTCTGGGGCGGCCCGCGGCGCGTGTACTCGGCCTACAAGTTCATCATCTACACGTTAATCGGATCGATGGTGATGTTCCTCGGCATCCTGGCGCTGTACTTCGCGCACCACGCCGAGTTCCAGGTCTACTCGTTCGCGATTCCGGACCTGATGCGCGCGACGCTCTCGCCCACGATGCAATGGTGGGTGTTCTGGGCGTTCTTCGCGGGCTTCGCCGTGAAGGTGCCGATGTGGCCGCTGCACACATGGCTGCCGGACGCCCACACGGAAGCCCCGACGGCGGGCTCGGTCATCCTGGCGAGCGTGCTGCTGAAGATGGGGACCTACGGGCTGCTGCGCTTCTCGCTGCCGCTCGTGCCGGACGCCTCGCGCCATCCGCTGGTGGTGAACATCATGGGGCTGCTGTCGCTGATCGCAATCGTCTACGGCGGTCTCGTCTGCCTGATGCAGAAGGACTGGAAGAAGCTGATCGCGTACTCCTCGGTGAGCCACCTTGGCTTCTGCACGCTAGGCATCTTCGCGCTGAACCAGGCCGGCATCGCGGGCTCGATGCTCCAGCAGATCAACCACGGCATATCGACCGGCATGCTCTTCCTGATTGTCGGCGTGGTGTACGAGCGGCGGCACACGCGCGAGATCTCCGAGTACGGCGGGCTGCTGCGAGTGATGCCGGTGTTCACGATGGTGTTCTTCATCACTGCGCTCAGCTCGATGGGGCTGCCCTCGCTCAACGGGTTCATCGGCGAGATTTCGATTCTGAAGGGCGCCTACCAGATGTCGTTCAACTGGGCGTTCTGGTGCGCGGTCGGAATCGCGCTCGGCGCGGCGTACCTGATCTGGCTGTTCCAGCGGACCATGCTGGGCCAGGTGACTGAGAAGAACGCGGGGCTGCGCGATTTGTCGATTCGCGAGATTGCGGTGTTCGCACCGCTGATCGTGCTGGCGTTCTGGATCGGGCTCTACCCGAAGCCGTTCTTCGGCGTGCTCGACCGGCCCGCGGCGCAGATTGTCGAGCGGGTGCAGAGCGCGGGCCGGCAGCCGTCGGCCGTCAACCTTCAGCACTTGCGCTGAGACTCATATGATCGTCGCGCTGACGGGCGCTTCCGGGTTCATCGGGCAAGCGCTGAGCCGGCGCCTGCTCGCTTCGGGTCACACCGTTCTTCCCGTCAAAATGCGCGAGGGCCAGGCTGTGCCCGAGTGCGACGCCGCGGTGCACCTGGCGGGGGAGCCCGTCGCGCAGCGGTGGACGGACGAGGCCAAGCGGCGGATTCGCGAGAGCCGCGTCGAGGGCACGCGCCGCGTCGTTTCCCAGCTTTCGGAACGGACGCGGGTCTTCGTGTGCGGTTGCGCGACCGGCATCTACGGCTCGGGGTTCCTGGCCGATGTTTGCAGGGAATGGGAGCAGGCGGCGGACGAGGCGGCGCGGCCCGGCCGGCGCGTGGTGAAACTGCGGACCGGCATCGTGCTGGGGCCGGGCGGCGGCGCTCTCGAACGCATGCTGCCTGCGTTCCGCCTGGGCGCGGGCGGGCGGCTGGGCTCGGGCGAGCAGTGGATGTCCTGGATTCACATCGACGACGTCGCCGGGCTGATCGAGTTCGCGTTGAACCACGAGTGTGTCGAGGGGCCGCTCGACGCCGCGGCGCCGAATCCGGTGACGAACGCGGAGTTCACACGCGAGCTGGCGCGCGCGCTCAATCGACCGGCTGCCGTGCGCGTCCCGGCCTTCGTGCTGCGGCTGATATTCGGGGAGATGGCGTCCGTGCTGCTCGAAGGCCCCCGCGTGCTGCCCGCCGCCGCGCTCGAGGCCGGCTACCGGTTTCGCTATCCGGTGCTCGGCCCGGCGCTGCGGGAGATCATCGCAGCGATTCGATAGCTTCCTTGAAGTTCTCGATCGCACGGCCCCGGCGCACTTTGAGCGTGGCCGTCAGCTCGCCGGATTCGATCGTGAAGTCGCGTTCGAGGACCCGGTATTTGCGGATCTGCTCGAAATCGGCGAGTTTCGCGTTCACTCGCGCGACGGCTTCGCGCACGGCGGCAACGATGGGCGGGGCTGTGACGAGCTCGGCTTCGGGCGCGTTGCGGAAGGCGTTCATGCCGGGCAGCGTCGCGGCAACGGCGGGGTTCACGGTGAGGAGCGCGGTGACGTGCGGCTGCCCGTCGCCGAGCGGCAGCACGTGGCTCACCACCGGCTCGAGGCGAAACAGCGCTTCGATGCGCGCCGGGTAGATCTTGCGGCCGTTCGAGGCGACGATCACTTCTTTCTTGCGGCCAATGATCGTCACGTAGCCTTCGGCATCGATCGCGGCCAGGTCGCCCGTGTGGAGCCAGCCCCCGCGAAGCACTTCGGCGGTGGCGGCGGGGTCCTTGTAGTATCCGGCGAACAGCGTGGGGCCGCGCAGGAGCAGCTCGCCGTCGCCGGCGATCCGTATCTCGATGCCCGGCAGCGTGCGGCCGATCGAGCCGGGCTTCATCCGGCCGGGCCGGTTGATGATAACGACGCCGCCTTCGGTGAGGCCGTAACCTTCGATGAGCGGCAGGCCTATGGCGAGGAAGAATTCGGCCAGCTCGCTGCCTAGCGGGGCCGAGCCCGAGGCGCAGGCGCGCAGGCAGCCGCCAAAGCGCGCGCGCATTTTGCGGAAGAAAACGCGGTCGGCGAGCGCGAGCGCCGCGCGCGCGGCGAGCGGAACGGAGCGGCCTTCGCGGCGGAGCACGGCGGCGCGGGCTCCGAGGCTCAGTGCGCGCTCGAACATGCCCTCGACGACGCGCCCGCGCTTGCGCATTTCGGTCCGGATGGTCGCGTGGACCCGCTCCCACAGGCGCGGCGGCGCGACGAACAGCGTGGGCCGCGCGCGCTGGAACTCCTGCGGCAGCTTGAGCAGGCTCTCGGCGAACCAGACCGGAACGCCGCAGTAAATGGGGAGCAGCTCGACCACCAGCCGCTGCATGATATGTGCGGGCGACAGAAACGCGAGCATCGAGTCGGCCGGGCCGAGATCGATCACCTGCGGGCCCAGGGCGATGTTCGATACCAGGGCGTGGTGCGTGACCAGTCCCATTTTCGGCTCGCCCATGGCGCCCGAGGTGAGATAGAGGATCGCGCAGTCGGAGCCCGAGACTTCCGGCAGACCGGGGGCGCGGCGCCCGCGTTCGCGCAGCTCGTCGAGCGTCATCGCGCCCGCGCACTCGCCTGTGAGCAGGATGACGGCGAGCCCGTCTGGGAAGCGCGGGTCGCTCGAAAGCGCGCGCAGTGTGGCCGGGCTCTCGACGAATACGGCGCGGGCATCGCAGGCTATGAGCGTCCGGACCATCTCGGCCGCCGGGTAGCTGGTATAGAGCGCGGCGGCTATCGAGCCGTTCGCCATCACCCCGACATCGGCCAGGTAGAACTCGGCCCGCACCTCGGAGGCGAGCGCGACGATGTCGCCCTTGCCGATTCCGAGCGAGCGGAGGCCCGCGGCGATCTCAGCGGCGGCTGCGCGGTACTCGTTCCACGTCCAGGTGCGGCCGGCCTGATGCAACGCGGGCGCGCCGCCGTAGCGCCGGGCGGTTTCGACAAGGACGGAGTACACGGTGGACGCGGTCATCCGGCAGAAATCAGCGTAGCATGGGGATGTGAACTACCTTCGCGAACTCGAGGTGGCGCGGGCCGCGGCCGTGCGCGCCGGCGAGCAGGCGCTGCGGCACCAGACCAACGGCGTGACAGCCGAAACGAAGATCGATCTTTCGCCGGTGACCGCCGCCGACCGCGAGGGCGAGCAGCTCATTTCCCGCGCGCTCACCGAGGCGTTTCCCGAAGACGGCCTGCTTGGCGAGGAGGGCGGGCGCAAGGACGCCGCGGCAGGGCGGCGGTGGATCGTCGATCCGATCGACGGCACGCGCGACTTCCTGCGGGGGCTGCCGACGTGGTCCGTGCTGATCGGCCTCGAGGATGGGCCCGACGTGGTCGCCGGAGTGGCGCATTTTCCGGCGCAGAACGTGACCTACTGGGCCGCGCGCGGCGCGGGCGCGTTTCGCAACGGCGCGCGCATACAGGCTTCGAGCATTACCGACCCCTGCCAGGCGCTGCTGTGCGTGAACGGCTTCAACTCCGTGTTGAAGTACCCGTTCGCGCCGCGACTGCTCGACTGGATGCGGCAGTTCTGGTCCGTGCGCAGCTTCGGCGGCTGCCAGGACGCCATGCTGGTGGCCTCCGGGCAGGCCGACGCCTGGCTGGAGCCCGAGGGCAAGCCGTGGGACTTCGCCGCGCTCAAGATCATCGCCGAAGAAGCGGGCGCGGCGTTCTTCAACTTCGACGGCGCGAAGTCGATCTACGGGGGCAACTGCGTCATCTGCGCTCCGGCGCTCGAGGCGGAGTTGCGGCGCTTCGTGAGCGGCGCGGCCGCTTGAGCACGCCCAGAAGCACGAGCCCCGCGCCTGCGAGCACGAAGGTCGTAGCCTCGGGCGCCGGCTCCGGATCGACGCCGCTGGTGTAGGCGATCATGTTGGCGGTCAGATTCGCTGCCTGCGGCTGCGGCGTGTCCCAGTTGTCGGTCACCCTACCGCTGAACAGGACCAGGCCGGAGCCGTACTGCATTTCGCCGACGATATCGCCCCTTTCGCCCGTGATCAGCGGAATGTAGCCCGTCCCCCCGAGGGCATCAATGCTGAAGGCGTTGCCCTCCCACGACGTGCCGGACGGGAAGGGCCCGTTGAAGATTGGATGGCTCGGGTTTGCTGCCGTTGCGGTGTAGGATGCGTACCCGCTGTAGAGCAGATCGACGCCGAAGGGCGTGGACACGCCCGTGTACCACCCGGCGGATTCGATGATGAGCCGGCCGCCGGAGCCGACCCAGGACAGCACGGAGGCGGAATTCTCGGCCAGAAACCGGTTCAGCCAGGAGTCGGTATCCGCGCCGCCTTCCATGAAGATGAACGACGTAGCCGGCGTGAACAGCGCGGCTGCGTCGGCCGATTCGTAATAGTCGTAGCTCCAGTTGCCTGCTCCGAACACGCGATTCATCGCGGTGTCAGGAGACGTCGAGTCCCACGGCCTGACGTCGACTGCCCGGTACATCAATACCGGAGTCGCAAGACCTGTCGCCGATGCGAAAGACAGAAGAACGCCCAGACGTCCCAGTGCCCCCAGTGTCATGGACAAAGTATCCAACTTGCCCGGGGGAATGTAAATGGTTTTCATGTTCCAGGCAGAAATTTCACGATTAGCGGCACTTTTTTACGGAAACTCTAATGTTTTTTGATTGGCAGCCGATTTGCTGTGTGAACGCATATGGACGTTGTCCTGGTCACCGCAATCTTTCCTGCGAGTCTCGGCGTGGCGTACTGGATTCAGAAGGCCGCCCTCGCCGCCCTGCTTCGCTACATGAGCGAGTAGCTGTCCTGCTGGTACTGGTACGATAGTTCAAACATCTATGGCACTCCGGAGTTCCGCAATCACTCAGGGACGGGACCGCGCGCCGGCGCGCGCGATGCTCAAGGGTATAGGATTTACGGACGAAGATCTCGCCAAGCCGATCATCGGCGTCGCCAACACCTGGATCGAGACCATGCCGTGCAACTTCAACCTGCGCGAGCTGGCCGCGAAGGTGAAGGAAGGGATACGTGCGGCGGGCGGGACTCCGATGGAGTTCAACACCATAGCGATCAGCGACGGCGTAACGATGGGGACGCAGGGCATGAAGGCGTCGCTCGTCAGCCGCGAGGTGATCGCGGATTCGATCGAACTGGTAGCGCGCGGGCACATGTTCGACGGCGTGATCGCGCTGGTGGCATGCGACAAGACCATTCCCGGCGCGGCGATGGCGCTGCTGCGGCTGAACGTGCCGGGCCTGGTGCTTTACGGGGGCACCATCCTGCCCGGGCATCACGCGGGGCGGGACATCACGATTCAGGATGTTTTCGAGGCCGTGGGGGCGAACGCCGCCGGCCGGATGACGGACGCGGAGCTGCTCGACATCGAGAACCATGCCTGCCCGGGCGCGGGCGCGTGCGGCGGCCAGTACACGGCGAACACGATGGCCACCGTGATGGAGACGATCGGCCTCTCGCCGATGGGGACGGCCGCGGTCCCGCAGGTGGACCCGCTCAAGAACGACGTGGCGTACCGGTGCGGGCAGCTTATCGTGGACGCGGTGCGGCGAGACCTGAAGCCGTGCGCGATCGTCACGCGCAAGGCGATCGACAACGCGATCGCGTCGGTCGCCGCGAGCGGCGGCTCCACCAACGCCGTGCTGCACCTGCTCGCGTTAGCGCGCGAGGCGGACGTGCCGCTTTCGATCGACGATTTCCAGACCGTGAGCGAGCGGACGCCGCTGCTGGCGGATTTGAAGCCCGCCGGGAGGTTTGTCGCTTCGGACGTGCACGCCGCCGGGGGCATTCCGGTGCTGGCGAAGCGGCTCGTAGACGGCGGCTACGTGGACGGCTCGGCCATCACGATCACGGGCCGGAGGCTGGCCGAGGAAGCGGCCGGGGCGAAGGAGACGCCCGGCCAGGAAGTGATTCGGCCGCTGTCGAACCCGATCAAGACGTCGGGGGGCCTGGTGATCCTGAAAGGGACGCTCGCACCTGAGGGGTGCGTGATCAAGGTGACGGGCGTCGAGCGCAAGCTGCACAGGGGCCGCGCGCGCGTTTTCGATTGCGAAGAGGACGCCATGGCCGCGGTGACGCACGGCCGCGTCGAGGCGGGCGACGTCGTTGTCATCCGCTACGAAGGGCCGCGCGGCGGGCCGGGGATGCGCGAGATGCTCGGGGTGACCAGCGCGATCGTCGGCGCCGGGTTGTCGGAGAGTGTCGCACTGGTAACAGACGGACGGTTCAGCGGCGCGACCCGGGGATTCATGGTGGGGCACGTCGCCCCGGAAGCCGCGGCCGGGGGGCCGATCGCGGCGCTCACCGAGGGAGACGTGATTACGATCGATATCGCCCGCCGCACGATCGACGCCGAGGTCGCGCCTGAGATCCTCAAGCAGCGGCTGGCGCGCTGGTCCGCACCTCCGGCCCGGTACCGGACGGGGGTGTTTGCCAAATATTGCGCGCTGGTTTCCTCAGCGTCGGATGGGGCAATTACATCGCGGGCTTAAGCGATGTGGGGTTGGAGCATCTTGAGCACTTCGGACTTGCCGACCGCACCGACGCGCTGGTCCACCACGCGGCCGCCCTTGAACAGCAGGAGCGTCGGAATCCCGCGGATGTTGTAGCGCATGGCGGTTCCGCCGTTTTCGTCCACATCGAGCTTGACGACCTTCAGCTTGCCCGCGTACTCGCCGGCGATTGCGTCCACGGTGGGGGCCATCATTTTGCAGGGACCGCACCAGACGGCCCAGAAATCCACCAGGACCGGAACTTCCGATTTCAGGACTTCCGTATCAAAGTCGGAATCTTTCACTTCAAGCACGTTAACACCTGCCATCTGTTCTCCTTTTATCTGCCAAATCTTCAAGATGCAATTTTCGGGCCGCGGGATTCAGGGTCAGCCGGACCGCCCGAGATGCACAGCCGTCAGCCGAGCAGCCGCCGGTAGAGTTCATCATATTGGGAGGCCGAGGCGGTCCAGGAATAGTCTTTTCGCATCCCTGCCAGCATCATGGCGGTCCAGCGCTCGCGGTCGCGCCAGGCGGCCAGAGCCGAGCGAACAGCCTTCATGAGGGCCTGGCCGGTGTAGTCCCGGAACTTGAACCCAGTCCTGTCATCAATCGTATCATCGAGGCCGCCGGTAGCACGGACGATGGGGACGGTTCCATAGCGCAGGCTGTAGATCTGGTTGAGCCCGCAAGGCTCGTAAAGACTGGGCATTAGGAACATGTCGGCCCCGGCCTCGATTCTGTGGGCGAGCGCGTCATCGTAGGCGATCCGGACTCCGACTTTGTCCGGGTGGGCGGCCTGGAGATCGAGAAGGAACTGTTGGTACTTGGGATCTCCGGTGCCGAGGACAATGAGCGCGAGATTCTCGGCCATCAGCTCGCCGGCAGCCTGCTCGATGAGGTGGAAGCCCTTCTGGCCGGCCAGGCGGGAAACCATGCCGATGACGGGGCGGTCCGGCGCGGCGGCAAGGCCGAATTCGGCGAGCAGCGCGGCTTTTGCGGCGCGCTTTCCCGAAAGATCGGAGTCGGAATACGGCGCAGCGATGTGGGGGTCGGTGGCCGGGTCCCACTGGGTGTAATCGACGCCGTTGAGGATGCCGGTGACGGCGCCGGCCCGGGAGCGGAGAACGCCGTCGAGTCCGAAGCCAAGCTCGGGCGACTGGATTTCGCGCGCGTAGGTGGGGCTGACGGTGGTGACGGCGTCGCTCATCAGGATGGCGCCCTTCAGCAGGTTGACCTTGCCGAAGAATTCGAGGGAATCGGGAGTGAACAGCGCCGGGTCGAGACCGATGCGGGCGAGGCTTTCGGGCGGAAACAGGCCCTGGTAGCCGAGGTTGTGGATGGTGAGGACGGAGGGCAGCCCCATGTAGGTGGGGTCGGAGGCGTAGACGGTGCGCATGTAGATGGGCACAAGCGCCGCCTGCCAGTCGTGGCAATGGACGATGTCCGGGCGGAAGACGTGCCGGATGAGCGTGAGGGCGGCGCGCGAGAAGACGGCGAAGCGGATATCGTTATCGGGGTAGTCGCCGGCTGCGTCGCCGTAGAGGCCTTCGCGGTCGTAGAGTTCCGGGCAATCGGCGAGGAAGTAGAAGACGCCGCGTTCCTCGGCCCGGTAGACGTCGAGGGAGTAACAGCCGGACGCGAGTTGGATGCGGAGGCCCTGGTAGACGAGAGGGAGGCCGGCGATTTCGATGCCGCGGTAGCGCGGGATGAAGACGGCGACCTGGCTGCCGCGGGCGTGGAGCGTGGGCGCGAGCGCCCCGATCACATCGGCGAGTCCTCCGGTTTTGGCGAACGGGGTCGCCTCGGATGCGACCATGAGGATTTTCGGTTCGTTCGGCACGTAGAACAATTGTATGCCGGAGGCCGGCCGGCGGGCGGCCGCGGACCAGGGGTCCGCCCTGCTTTGTTATTCTGAAACGTGTTCGTTCTCAGAACGGCGGCGCTGCTTTTCTGTGGCTCCCTCGCGTCCGGCCAGACGCCCGCGCCGGCGCTGGTGAGTATCCTTTCCGAAGAGTTGGAGCGGAATTTCGGCGCGCTCAGGCAGAAGGGCGATCCGGCTCCCTACTACATCGCTTATGAGGTGACCGAGCGGGAGGCGGCGGCGGTGTCGGCGGCGCTTGGAGCGGTGAAATCGATGCGCGCCGATCGCGTTCGCGTGGTGGATATCACCGTGCGGGTGGGCACGCCGAAGATGGACAATTATCACCGCGTTCGCGGCGAGCGTGTGCGGTTCACCTCCGCGGTCGAGATTCCGATTGAAGACAGCGCTCCGGCGATCCGGCGCGTGCTGTGGCTCGAAACCGACCGCGTCTACAGGCTGGCCGCCGAACGGCTGATCAAGATCAAAGCCAACCGGGACGTCAGCGTGGCCGAAGAAGACGACTCTGACGATTTCTCGAAGGAAGAGCCCGTAACGTCGTTTGCTCCTCTTGTGCGGCTGAATTTTTCCGCCGACCAGGCCGCGGCCCGGGTGCGCAAGCTGTCGCTCGAATTTGCGAAGTTCCCTTCCCTGATCGGCTCGCGCGTTACGTTGAGCGCGCAGCGCGAGACCAAGTACTTCGTCAATACCGAGGGCACGCGGATCGCGCACGGGCGCGGGTCGGCGAACGTGAGCTTCACGGCGCAGGCGAAGGCAGCCGACGGAATGGACATCGGCACGTCGGACAGTTTCGATGCCGAGGACGCCGCCGGGCTGCCGAAGGACGACGTCCTGCTGAGGAGCATCGATCGCGTGGGGGAGATGGCGGCCTCGCTGCCGCGCGCTCCCGTGGTCGAGCCCTATGTGGGGCCGGCGATGCTTTCGGGGCGCGCCTCGGCCGTGCTGTTCCACGAGATTTTCGGGCATCGCGTCGAAGGGCACAGGCAGAAGGACGAGTCCGACGGCCAGACGTTCACGAAGATGGTCGGGACAAAAGTGCTGCCGGATTTTCTCTCGGTCGTATTCGACCCGACGCGGCGCGCGGCGGCGGGCGTGTCGTTGAACGGGGCCTACGCGTTCGACGATGAGGGCGTGGCGGCACAGCCGGTGACGGTGGTGGACAAGGGCGTGCTGAAGACGTTTCTGATGTCGCGGTCGCCGGTGCGCGGGTTCAATCGCTCGAACGGGCATGGGCGGCGGCAGCCGGGCCTGGAGGTGGTTTCGCGGCAATCGAACCTGTTCGTGGAGGCGTCGCAGACAGTGACCGAGGCGAAGCTGCGCGAGATGCTAATCGCCGAGGTGCGCCGGCAGAACAAGCCTTACGGGCTCTACTTCGAACAGGTAACGGGCGGCTATACGACGACGCAGCGGCAGGGAGTGCAGGCGTTCAAGGTGATTCCGCTGGTCGTGTATCGCGTGTACGCGGACGGCCGCAAGGACGAGCTTGTGCGGGGGGCCGATATGGTGGGGACGCCGCTGGCGAGCTTCGCGAAGATCGCGGCGGCGGGCGACCGGCAGCAGGTGTTCAACGGGTATTGCGGGGCGGAGTCGGGCAACGTGCCGGTAGCGGCGGTTGCGCCCGCGATTCTGATTTCGGAGATGGAGATTCAGAAGAAGCCGAAGCCGGAGGACCGGCCGCCGTTCCTGCCGCCGCCTCCGGGGGGTGTGCTGTGAGGCGGTGGTGGCGGGTGATGCCGGCGTGGCTGGCATTGCTGCCCTGGGCCGCACCGGCGCAGCAGACCGATGTCATCATGCGGGCGCTGGTGGATGAGATGGCGCGGTCGCGCTCGCTGAAGGTCATGAACGTCGCGCAGCCGTATTACTTCGAGTACGCGCTGCACGACGGGCAGAATTTTTCCGCGGCCGCGACGCTTGGGGCGCTGCTGCACGCGCGCCAGGTGCGGTACAGGCTGCCGCGCGTTCAGGTGCGGGTCGGGGATTATCAAGCCGACGACACGAGTTTTGCGGGCACTGGGTTTTACTCGGGCACGCGCTACGACGTAAACGAGTTTCCGCTCGACGATTCCTACGGCGTGCTGGCCCAGCACCTGTGGCTCGCAACTGATATGGCGTACAAAGCCGCCATCCAGGGTTATGCGCTGAAGCGCGCCGCGCTGCGGAACGTCACGGTGAGCGAGCCGCTGGCGGATTTCTATCGCACGGCGCCAATCACGAAGATGACCGACGCGCGCGTGCGGCCGTTCGACGAAGCGGCGTGGACGGCGCGCGTGCGGCGCCTGTCGGCGGTGTTTTCGAACTACCCTGTGGTGACGCAGTCCAGCGTTTCCTTCGAGGGCGGGCAGGGCGTGATGTACCTGGTCACCTCCGAGGGCACGCGCATGCGGATTCCCGAGGGCAGCGTGGCGCTGAGGGTGCGCGCGTCGGCGCTTGCGCCCGATGGGATGCGGCTGCGCGACGCGGTTGTGTTTCACGCGCGCGAGGCGGAGCGGATTCAGCCGGACGCCGAGCTCGAGCGGGGCGTGAAGGAAGTGGCGGACAATCTGGCAGCGCTCGCCGCCGCGCCGGTGGGCGAAGCCTACTCGGGGCCGGTGCTGTTCGAGGGCCTGGCCGCGGCGCAGATGTTCGCCGAAGTCCTTGGGAAGAATCTCGCGGTCCCGCGCAAGCCCGTGATGCCGCCGGGCCGCACATTTCCGTTCCCGGCGAGCGAGCTCGAGAACAAAATCGGCTCGCGCATACTGCCCGAGTGGATCGACGTGGTGGACGATCCGGCCGAGGCGAGCTGGCGGGGACGGCCGCTGTTCGGGCATTACGAAGCCGATCTTGAAGGCGTACCCGCCGAGCGCGTGAACCTCGTCGAAAAGGGAGTGCTCAAGAGCTTCCTGCTGACGCGGCAGCCGGTGAAGGGCTTCGAGCGCTCGAACGGGCACGCACGGCTGCCGGGAAATTTCGGCGCGAAGGCGGCGGGAATCGGCAACCTGTTCGTGCGGGCCTCGGGCGGCGTGCCGGCGGCCGAACTGCGGAAGAAACTCATCGATGCGTGCCGCGAGCGGAACAAGCCGTATGGGATTGTGATCCGGAAAATGGATTTTCCGAGCTCGGCTTCGCTTGACGAACTGCGGCGCGTGCTGGCGGAGATGGCGCAGGCGGGCGGCGGGACGCGTCCGGTGAGTTTGCCGGCGATGGTTTACCGGGTGTATCAGGACGGGCGCGAGGAACTGGTGCGCGGGCTGCGGTTCCGTGGGCTCAATACGCGTTCGCTGAAGGATATTGCCGCGGCATCGAGCGACGTGGCGGTCTTCGATTTCTTCGACAACAACGCTCCGTTCGCTTTGATGGGCGGGGCAGGGTTTGTTTCGGAGGCTTCGGTTGTGGCGCCCTCGGTGTTGATTGACGATCTGGAACTCGAGCGCGCCAACGACGAGTTGCCGAAGCTGCCGCTGGCGCCGGCGCCTTCGCTCGATGCCGGGACGGTTGCGAAGCGGTAATGTTCGGGATACTCAGCCGCGCGATTTTCGTCGAGATTCTGTCGAGCGCCCTGCTCGGCACGATCCTGTTCACGTTCGTGCTGTTTCTGCAGCGGGCGGGCAAGGTCTTCGAGCTGATTGTGCGCAGCTCGGCTACGCCGGGGACGGTGGCGTATCTGTTCAGCCTGATTCTGCCGTTCACGCTGACGTTCACGCTTCCGGTGGGTGCGCTGGTCGGAATCCTGATCGCGCTGAGCCGCATGTCGAGCGACGGCGAGATCGTCGGCATGCGCGCGGCGGGAGTCGCGAGCCGCAGGGTGCTGCTGCCCGTCCTGATGGTGGCGACGCTGTTCCTGGCGATCACGGCGGCGTGCTCGCTGTGGCTGACGCCGTGGTCGATCCGCCAGACGTTCCGCGTGGTGAACCAGCTCGCGGCCGAGCAACTGACCGCCGAGGTGCAGCCGCGCGTGTTCGAGGAACAGTTCCCGAACATGATCCTGTATGTGAACGACGTGATCCCGGGGACGGTCGAGCGCTGGCGCGGCGTGTTCATGATGGACCTGCGCGAGCCGGGCGCGCAGCCGAATACGCAGGACGAGGGCGTGGGGCCGCGCATCACGGTGGCGCGCGAGGCGATCGCGACGCCGGATGTCAAGAACAACCGCATACAGCTCAGCATGCTCGACGCGAGCAATCACCAGGCGACGAAGGACCCGCAGGTGTACGTCAGCTCGGCGTTCCCGTCGGGCGATCAGATGCTCCAGGCCGCCCGGCCGAACGAGATCCGCACGGCGCGGGCGTTCACCGAGATGGACACGGTGCCGCTGTTCCGCCAGGCGCGCGAATCCCGCGACGCCGCGATCGAATTGAACCAGCGGCTGGCGATGCCGTTCGCGTGCGTGCTGCTGGCGCTGGTGGGCGTGCCGCTCGGCGTTTCGTCGCGGAAGGCGGGCAAGTCGGGCGCGTTCGTCGTGACGGTGTTCCTGGCGTTCCTGTATTACATGGGCCTGATGAGCCTGATCGGCCTGGCGCGGCAGGGCACGCTGCCGGTGATTGTGGCCGTGTGGCTGCCGAACGCGGCGTTCACGATCGCGGGCCTGTGGATGATGCTGCGGCTGGACAGCCCGGGCGACCGTGACGTAGTGGCGACCGTGAAGTCCTGGTTTGCCGCCTTGTGGGCTCCGGTGGGCGGGAAGCTCGGGCATAGGCCGGCGGCCTCGCGCACGACCGCACCGCGGAGGACCGCGAAGTTCGGGATGCTGCCGCTGATCGTCGATACCTATATCCTGTCAAGCTTCCTGTTCTACTTCGCGCTGCTGCTGGCGAGCTTCGTGCTGATGACGCACGTCTACACGTTCTTCGAGCTGCTGGGCGACATGGTCAAGAACAAGATCCCGATGCCGCGGCTGCTCGCCTACCTGTTCTACCTGACGCCGAAGCTGATCTACGATTCGACGCCGGTGAGCGTGCTGGTCGCCGTGCTGGTGACCTTCGGCGTGATGGCGAAGAACAACGAGGTCACGGCGTTCAAGGCGACCGGGGTGAGTTTGTACCGCCTGTCGCTGCCTGTGCTGATTGCGAGCCTGGCGTTGAGCGCGGGGCTGTTCACGTTCGACTATTCGAGCGTGCTGCCGGAGGCGAACCGCCGCCAGGAGGCGCTGCGCAACGAGATCAAGGGCCGCGCGCCGCAGACCTATCTGCGGCCGGACCGCAAGTGCATCCGCGGGCAGGGCCAGGCGCTTCGCATCTACTACTACAAGTATTTCGACCAGCGCGCGTCGATCATGGCCGGGGTCAACGTGTACGAGTTCGAGAACTCGCCGTTCCGGCTGAAGCGGCACATCTCGGCGGAGCGCGCGCGGTGGGAACCGGCTCTCGGCGAGTGGATCTTCGAGAACGGCTGGAGCCGCGACATGAAGAGCCGCGTGCAATCGACCGGGCAGGTGTTCCAGGCGACGACGTTCCCCGAACTCGACGAGCCGCCGGGCTACTTCCTGAAGGAAGTGATCCAGGACAAGCAGATGAATTTCACGCAGCTCGCGGCCTACATCCGGGAGTTGGGGCAGGGCGGCTTCGACACGGTGCATCTGCGGATCCAGTTGCACAAGAAGTTTTCGGTGCCGGTGTTCGCCTTTATCATGGCACTCATATCGATTCCGTTCGCGTTCCTGACGGGCTCGCGCGGCGCGATGGCGGGCGTGGGGGTGAGCCTGGGGATCGCGGTGGCGTACTGGGCGCTAGGGCAGCTTTTCGAGCAGATCGGGAATGTGAACCAGTTGCCGGCGGCGATTGCGGCGTGGTCGCCGGATGCGTTGTTTTCGCTGGCGGGGATGTACCTGCTTACGCGGTTGAGGACGTGAGGGGAAGCCAGAAGCCAGAAGTCAGGAGCCGGAAGGCAGAAGGGATTCTGGCACCCTATAATATGGTGATCAGGGAAGGAACACTGAAATGAATATCCGTCCGCTTCATGATCGCGTACTGGTGCGCCGGATCGAGGAATCGGAGACCGCTAAGGGCGGGATCATCATTCCCGATACCGCCAAAGAGAAGCCGCAGCAGGGTGAAGTGATTGCTGCCGGCAGCGGAAAACTGCTCGAGGATGGCACTCGGGCGGCGATTGACGTTAAGCCGGGCGACCGGATTTTGTTCGGCAAGTACTCGGGCTCCGATGTCAAAATCGAGGGCGAGGAGTACCTGATTGTCCGCGAGGACGAGATCCTGGGCGTGCTCTCGAAGTGAGCCTGCGGAGGCGCCGTACTGAACGGCGCCGTCCGGTCCCTGTGGTAATCTTGGAGATGTTTTTCACCACAATCGAAGGAAGTCGCTGGAATGGTTAGGAATACGTTTGTTCATCTGTTTACGATGGCCGCGGCCGCGGCGCTTTTTACAGGCACCTGCGCTGCACAGTCGAAGGTCGCCGTAATCAATATGCAGCAGGCCGTGCTCAGTACCGCTGAGATCAAGAAAGCTTCGGCGGATCTTGAAGCGAAGTTCAAGCCGCGGGCCGATGAGGTGGAAAAGCTGCGGAAAGACCTGGAGGAGATCCGGCAGAAACTGCAGGCGGGCAAACTGACGCCCCAGGCGGAGGCCGAGCTTACCAACCAGGGACAGGTCAAGCAGCGCGACCTGCAGCGGAAGAGCCAGGATTTGCAGGAAGAAGTGGACGCGACGCGGAACGAGATCCTCGCCGGGTCCGGCAGGCGCATGCAGGAAGTGGTGCGCAAGCTCGCAGAAGAGCGTGGCGTGGACGTGGTTGTGGATTCCGGCAGCACGCTGTATGTGAAGCCGGCGCTCGATCTCACCAAAGACGCCGTGACGGCGTTCGACACGGCCTATCCGGCGAAGTAAGGCCGAAGGCGCGATGGCCGGGTATTTCGAACAATACGGAATTGCGGACGAGCGGCGTTCGCGCGTGATCCGGTGGCTCGTGATCTCGGTTTTGAGCGCGGTGGTCTTGACGATCGTGGGGTATTTCGTGCTGCGCACGTACCCCGCGAAACGCCAGGTGGGCGTGTTCCTGAGCGACCTGAAGCGCCACGATTACCAGGCGGCGTACCGCGATTGGGGTTGCGGCTCGCGCGAGTTGTGCCCGGACTATACGTTCCAGAATTTCATGCGCGACTGGGGTCCCCAGAGCGCGTTCGCGGACGCCGGAAGGGCCGAGATCCGGAAGACGCGGTTCTGCCACGAAGGCGTGATCGTGACGCTGGCGCCGGCCAAGGGCAGCGACGTGGCGCTGTGGTATCAGCGGGACAGCCGGTCGCTCGGTTTTGCGCCGTGGCCGGTGTGCGCGGAACGGATTCCGGCTCCCGAAGGGGCGACGGCGCGGCCGTAGCATTGCGGGCGGGACCCGCGGCTTGGTACACTACAGATTCCCGAGGAGATTCCTTCGATGGCGAAAGTATGTGATATCTGCAACAGAGGACCGCGGTTCGGCAACCGCGTCAGCCACGCGCACAACGTAACCAGCCGGCGCTGGAATGTGAATCTCCAAACCGTGCGGGCCTTGGTGAATGGCGCGGCCAAGCGGATTCGGGTCTGCACGTCCTGCCTGAAGAGCGGCAAGGTTCAGAAGGCCGCCTAAGCGGCTACCCTCCCCACACAATCCGGCATCTTCGCGGGCCGGCGATGCGGCGGCACGCCTGTCGCTCGCGTAGAATGAAAGTTCCTATGGCATTCCCCGAGTCCGCCGCGGAGTTCATGGCCCGGCAGGCGGCGCGCCTGCGCGGGGCGGCGAGGCGCCGGAAGATCGTTTTCCCAGAGGGCGACGACGCTCGCGTGATCGAGGCTGCGGCGCGGCTGGCTCGGGAGCGGATCGTCGATCCGGTCCTGATCGGACGGGCGCCGGCGAACGCTCCGGGTGGCGTCGAGTTTGTCGATCCCGCGCAGACTCCGCTTGCGGCGAAGTACGCCACGCTGCTGTATGAACGCCGGCGGGCGAAGGGGATCACGCAGATCGAAGCGGCGGGGATCGCGCGCGGGCGGCTGCACTTCGCCGCGTTGATGACGGCGGCGGGCGATGCGGATGGCTTCGTCGGCAGCGCGGTGCACACGACTGCCGATACGGTGCGGGCGGTGCTGCAATCGATCGATCTGAAGCGCGGGTTCCGCAGGTTGTCGAGCGTACACATCATGGCGGTGCATCCGCGCGAGTACGGGCACAAGGGGCTGCTGGCGTTTGCGGACGCGGCGATCATCGCGGTGCCATCGGCGGTGGAGTTGGCCGAGATCGCGATCGCGACGGCCGATACGGCGCGCGCCGTCTTCGACACGGAGCCGCTGGTGGCCATGCTTTCGTTTTCGACCAAGGGCAGCGCGCAGCACAAGGAAGTGGACAAGGTCGTCTCGGCGCTGAAGTATGTGCGCGAGCGCGCGCCGCGGCTGAACGTGGACGGCGAGTTGCAGGCGGACGCGGCGCTTGCGGCTTCGGTGGGTAAGTCGAAGTCGCCGGGGTCGCCGGTGGCCGGGGCGGCGAACGTGCTGATCTTCCCCGACCTCAACTCGGCCAACATCGGTTACAAGCTGGTGGAGCGGCTGGGGGACGGGGCGCTGCTCGCGGTGCTGCTACAGGGGATCGTGAAGCCGGCGAGCCTGATCCCGCGCGGCTGCACGGTCGAGGATGCCGTGAACACGGCGATCCTGACCGCGGTTCAATCCGGGAGCGCGCAAGCGGCAAGGGCGTAGCCACGGGCGATGCTGCCGTTCAAACTGGTCTACCATCCCGGTTACGACCTGAACCTCGGAGACCACGTTTTTCCGTCCCAGAAATACTCGATGCTTCGCGAGCGGCTGCTCAACCAGAGGCTGGCCGCGGCGGAGGATTTCGTCGAGCCGGAGCCGGCTCCCGATGAGGACATCCTGGCGGTGCACGACCGCGAGTGGTTGGACCGGCTGCGGCACGGCACGCTCACGTATTACGACATCCTGAAGCTCGAGATCCCGTACTCGCACAAGATGGTGCGGGCGTTCTGGCTGGCGGCGGGCGGGACGACGCTCGCGGCGCGACTGGCGCTCGAGAGCGGCGTGGGGTTCAACATCGGCGGCGGATTCCATCACGCGTTCCCGGGACACGGCGAAGGATTCTGCGCGATTCACGACGTGGCGGTGGCGATCCGGCGCATGCAGCGGGACGGCCTGATCCGCCGCGCGCTGGTGGTCGATTGCGACGTGCATCAAGGCAACGGCACGGCCGCGATCTTCGCGCGCGATCCGGACGTGTTCACGATCTCGATTCACCAATTGAACAACTACCCGGCCGAGAAGCCGCCTTCGGATATCGATATCGACCTTGCCGATGAGACCGGGGACGAAGAATACGTCGAGCGGCTGCGGCGCGCGTATGCGCCAGCGGTCGCGTCGTTCAAGCCGGAGCTGGTGATGTACGTGGCGGGCGCCGATCCGTACTATCAGGACCAGCTCGGCGGGCTTTCGTTGACGTTTGAGGGCCTGAAGGCGCGCGACCGCATGGTGCTTTCGGGCGCGCTCATGCACAGGACGCCCGTCGCAGTGGCGCTTGCGGGCGGGTATGCGGTGGATGTGAGGGATACGGTTACGATTCACGCCAACACGGTGGTGGCGGCGAAGGAAGTGCTCGAGAACACGGGGTGGTGACCGCGCTACTCGACCGGGAGGCCGGATTCTTTGTAGGCCCTCCAGCCGCCATCGAGCGAGATGGGATTCTTGTAGCCCATCTTCCGGAGGTTGTCGGCCGCTAGCGCGGAGCGGAAG
The DNA here is from genome assembly GCA_050261515.1 of Acidobacteriota bacterium. GTDB lineage: Bacteria > Acidobacteriota > Terriglobia > Bryobacterales > Bryobacteraceae > JBLNDJ01. The sequence goes on from JBLNDJ010000017.1 coordinate 99,326, forward strand.
CCGCCGCCGCAGTAGAGCACGAGCGTCGCGTCTTTGTCCGGAACGCGGGCTTCGATGTCGCGCTCGATGATTCCCTTCCCCAGGTGAATGGCTCCGGCCGCGTGGCCCGCGGCCCATTCGCTGTCCTCGCGGACATCGATAAGGAGAAACGGCTCACCCGTTTCGGACATGCGGCGGAATTCGTCGATGTCGATTTGCCTGACGCGCGACTTCGCGTCGTTCACGATCGCGAGAAATCCGGGTGCGTGCTGCTTCGCCATGTGTGTTCCCTCACTGAATGCGGCGGATATGCGCGCCGACCTGCGCGAGCTTCTCTTCGATTTTCTCGTAGCCGCGATCGATGTGGTAGACCCGGTCCACGACGGTTTCGCCCTTGGCCACCAGGGCCGCGAGCACGAGCGAGGCGCTGGCGCGCAGGTCGCTCGCGAGCACGGAGGCGCCGGTGAGCGGGCTCGGCCCGGCGACGATGGCCTGGCGCCCGTTGAGGCGGATGTTGGCGCCCATGCGCATCAACTCGGGCGCGTGCATGAAACGGTTCTCGAAGATCGTTTCGGTAATGAGCGAGATTCCCTGCGCGCGCGCCATAAGCGCCATGTACTGCGCCTGGAGGTCGGTCGCGAAGCCGGGATATTCCTCGGTCGTCACATCGACCGATTTGAAACGGCCGTCGGAGCAGACGCGCAGTTCGCCGGGACCGCTCTGGCGGATCTCGACGCCGGCCTGGCGCATTTTGGCGACCAGGGCATCGAGGTGCGCGGGTTCGCATCCGGTGATGAGCAGATCGCCGCCGGTGATGGCGCCCGCGATGAGGAAGGTGCCGGCCTCGATGCGATCCGGGATGATGGCGTGCTCGGCGCCGTGCAGCCGTTCGACGCCCCGGACACGGATGATGGATTCGCCCGCGCCTTCGATTTGCGCGCCCATTTTTGTGAGCAGGGCGGCGAGATCAGTGACCTCGGGCTCGCGCGCGGCGTTGCGGATGACGGTCTCGCCGTGGGCGAGCACGGCGGCCATTAAGAGGTCCTCGGTGCCGGTAACGGTGATGCGGTCGAAGGTGAACGAGGTTCCGTGCAGGCCCTCCGGGGCGACGGCTTCGACATAGCCGTGATCCTGGCGGATCTGCGCGCCGAGTTGCTCGAGTCCCGCGAGGTGGAAGTTGATGGGGCGCGCGCCGATGGCACATCCGCCGGGAAGCGACACGCGCGCGCGGCCCGTGCGGGCGACCAGCGGGCCGAGCACGAGGCTCGAGGCGCGCATGGTCTTCACGAGTTCGTAGGGCGCTTCGGGGCTGACGATGTCGCGGGCCGTGACGCACATGGGGCCGTGCGCATCTTCGACCTCCGCCCCGGTGGCGCGCAGCAACTGCGCCATCGTGAGAATATCGCGCACGCGCGGGATGCGGTCGAGAACGACGGTGTCGCCGGTGAGGAGGCAGGCTGCAAGCGCGGGCAGCGCCGAGTTTTTAGCGCCGCCGGCCGCGATTTCTCCGTGGAGCGGCGTGCCGCCGCGTATAACGAATTTATCCATGTTTCAGGGCTTCCGCGACACGGCCCCGCGCGGCTTCGAGCCGCGATTCCGCTTCTTCGCGGGTCACGCCGAGGCGGGCCATGAGAATTGCCACCTTCACTTTACCATCCGATGCTTTGAAGGACGCCTCGGCCCGGGCGCGGTCCACGCCGGCCGCGGCGGCGACGATCCGGATGGCGCGCTCGACCAGTTTGACGTTCTTCGGCTGCACGTTCACCATCAGGTTTCCGTAGACATGGCCGAGGCGGATCATTGCGCCGGTGCTGAGCATGTTGAGCACGAGCTTGGCGGCGGTGCCGGCCTTGAGGCGGGTGGAACCGGTGACGACTTCCGGGCCGGGCTTTGGCTCGATGGGGATCTGGACGGCGCGCGAGAGCTCTGAATCGGTGGTGCAACTGATGCCGATGGTGACCGCGCCGAGAGCGCGCGCGTAAGCGACCGCGCCGAGCACGTAGGGCGTGCGGCCGCTGGCGGCGATGCCGACGAGGACGTCGTTGGCGGAGAAGCCGCGCGCTTCGAGATCGCGCACGCCGAGCGCTGCGTCATCTTCGGCGGCTTCGCCCGCCTGCGCGAGCGCGCGGTCGCCTCCCGCGATGATGCCCTGTACGAGATCGGCCGGGACGTTGAAGGTGGGCGGGCACTCGGAGGCATCGAGCACGCCGAGGCGGCCGCTGGTGCCCGCGCCGATATAGAACAGGCGCCCGCCCCGGTCGAGCCGCCCGGCGATCGCATCGACGGCTTCGGCAATGCGCGGGATTTCGCGCTCCACCGATTCGGCGACCTTGCGGTCCTCGGCGTTGATGATGCGCAGCATATCGACGGTGGAGCGCTGGTCGATGCCTTCGCTCGCGGGGTTGCGCTGTTCGGTAAGAAGTTTGTCGAGCATCAGGATTGCTTCGTGATTCCGGATTCGCGCATCACTTTGAGCGAGCCCTCGAGCGCGATTCGGGCGGCGTCCTCGGGCGTTTTGTCCTTGAGGCGGCCGAAGATCTCGGGGCTGAGGCCGTCCTTGTAGCCGATTTCCTTGAGCGCGCCGAAGAAGCCCTTCCAGTTGACGACGCCTTCGCCGGGCACGAGGCGCGCGTCGTCGCGGATCTGCTCGGGCGGGAGATCGGGCGCGTCGGCGAGGTGCACGTGGACGATGCGGTCTTTGCCCGCCTTCACGATGTCGCCCGGCGTCGCTCCGGCGTGGTGCCAGTGCCAGGCATCGAGCAGCAGGCCGACGTTCGGGCCGCACTCCTTCGCGAATTCCGTCATCTCATCCATGCGCCAGATGAATTCGTACTTCGCGGATTTACGGATGTGCAGCGGGCCCAGGAACTCCAGGCCAAGGCGCACGCCGGAGCGCGCCAGGATTCGGGCGGCCGTGGTGAAGCGATCCTTGTAGATTTTGCGCTGCTCGTCTTTGGGCCGGCCGGTGGAGGACATGATCCAGGTGAGCATGCGCGGGCAGCCGATCGCGCGGGCGAATTGCGCGGCGGGCTCGAGGTTTTTGAGAGAGCTTTCAAATGCCGCGTCGTCCTTGTTGAAAACGACGGGGAAGTCGAGCGCCGAGGGCTTTAGGTGAAGCTCGCGGAAAAACGAGCGCGTACTGTCCACGCCCTCCGCCATGATTTTTCCCATGTTGGGATCGACGCCCGCGTAGCCGGTGCGGTGGGCGAGGTGCGCGAACTCGGGCCACTTCACGCGGCCCTGGATGGTGACGGAGTTGAGGCAGACGTACATGAGGCCTATGGTACAGCAGAAGCCAGAAGCCAGAAGCTAGAAGCCAGAAGTCAGGAGACAGAAGTCAGTAGCCTTAGGCTATCCCTTCGAAGAGGACGGTGCTTAGGTAGCGTTCTCCGGAGTCGGGGAGAATCGTCACGATTGTCTTGCCTTTGTGCTCGGGCTGGTTTGCCAGTTTGACGGCGGCGGCTACGGCGGCTCCCGAGGAGATGCCGCTCAGGATTCCTTCTTCTCTGGCGAGGCGGCGGGCCATTTGGAGGGCTTCGTCGTCGGTGATGGCTTGGGCCTGATCGACCAGAGAAAGGTCGAGAGTCTCGGGGATGAAGCCGGCTCCCAGACCCTGGATGCGGTGCGGCCCGGGCTTGAGCGGCTGCTTCGCCAGCGTTTGGGTGATGACCGCGGAGGTGGCGGGCTCGACGGCGACGGCTCGGATCGGCTTCTTCTTCGCACATTTGATATAGCGCGCGATGCCCGTGAGGGTGCCTCCGGTGCCCACGCCGGCGACCAGGATGTCGATTGCTCCCTTGGTGTCTTCCCAGATTTCCGGGCCCGTGGTGTTGAAATGGATCTCCGGGTTGGCGGGGTTGCGGAACTGCTGCAACAGGACGTAACGTTGCGGGTCGGAGTTGTGTATCTCCTCTGCCTTCGCGATGGCTCCCTCCATCCCGCGCTCGCCGTCGGTGAGGACGAGGTTCGCTCCGAACGCCTTGAGGACTTTGCGCCGCTCGATCGACATCGTCTCGGGCATGGTCAAGGTGATGGGGTAGCCGCGCGCGGCGGCGACGAAGGCGAGCGCGATCCCGGTGTTGCCGCTGGTCGGCTCGACGAGCCCGCCGCCGGGCTTGAGAATACCGCGCTTCTCTGCATCCCAGACCATCGCCGCGCCGATGCGGCATTTCACGGAGTAAGCCGGGTTGCGGCCTTCGATCTTGGCGAGCACGACGGCTCCCGCGCCCGAGGTCACGCGGTTGAGCTGGATGAGCGGCGTGCGGCCGATGGAAAGCGAATTGTCGCCGAAGAGCACGGCAGGAAGCTCCCTTCCGATTTTTTCTTTATCGAGTATACAAAGCGCCCGCGCCCGCGGGCGCGTGACAATGCCTTCATCGTAAGTGGGACAAGGGATATGATGGCTGCTATGGACTCACTCCGCACCGGTGAGGATAGCCCGTCCTGACGGCCGCCCGGGCCTGGGCGATACCACTCTTTAACGACTTTTTCCACTCCCGGAGCGTCTTGATTAGAGAGGTTTAACGCGCGTTTCGATTTGTGAGCGGTTATTATAGAGATTCTCGGGAAAGGAGTCGGGTTGAACCTTTTTTGGAATCCTCCCGCGCTACTTCTGCAGTACAGCATGTGGGAGATGGTTAGCCATGCGAAGCCTCTGGCTCGCGTCGTTCTGGGAATCCTGTTGGTTGCGTCCATTGTTTCCTGGGCGGTCATCTTCTCCAAGTGGTTCTCGTTCGGACGGGCGCGCACATCGAATGCCAGGTTTCTGAGGGCGTTCCGGAAGGCCTCCGGCCTCGATGCCGTTGCCGTGGCGAGCGAGCAGTTCCGGCCGTGCCCGCTGGCGACCGTCTTCGATTTCGGCTATGAGGAGGTCGCGCGGCAGATCAAAGCGCGCGGCAGCGTCCGCAACCAGATCGCGCTCGAGCGCGCGTTACAACTCGGCGTGAACGAGGAACTCGCCAAGCTCGACCGCAACATGAACTGGCTGGCCACCACCGCCACCATCACTCCGTTCATCGGCTTGTTCGGCACGGTGTGGGGCATCATCGACGCGTTCCAGGGACTGGGTCTCGCCGGCAGCGCCAGCCTGCGCGCGGTCGCGCCCGGCATCTCGGAAGCCCTCATCGCCACCGCGATGGGCCTGGCCGCCGCCATCCCGGCGGCGATCATGTACAACTACTACGGCCACGTGGTCCGCGAAATCGGCGCCCGCATGGAGGATTTCTGCCTGGAGTTCCTCAACCTCGCCGATAGGAATTTCGAGGACTAGCGGCATGGCGTTCTCGATGGGCACAGGCACCGGCGGCCGCGGGCGCTTCCGCGGATTTGCGGCCATGTCCGAAATCAACATCGTCCCACTGGTGGATGTCATGATGGTGCTTCTGGTGATCTTCATGCTCACGGCGCACGTCATGGAATTCGGCATGGAGGTCGATGTGCCCAAGGTCAAGCAGGTACGCACGACCGCCCAGGAACTGCCGGTCATCACAATCACCAAGAACGGCTCGCTGTACCTGAACGAGAAAGAGGTCAACATCAACGAACTCGGCGCGAGCCTTCGCCAGCGATTCGGCGCCGGGGTCGATTCGGCCTACGTACGGGCCGATAAGGACGCCGTGTGGGACGTGATCGCCCAGGTGGTCAGCGAACTGAACCAGCAGAAGATCAAGGTCAACATGGTCACGCAGCCGGTGGACGACGCGGACAAAGGCGGCGGACGACGCTAATGCAATGACCGCGCACCTAGACACGCTCGAACAGCACGACTCGCTGAGACGGCCGCTTCTGATCTCGGCCGCGATGCACGGGGGCGTGTTCGCGCTGATCGCGCTGTACACGTCGTTCGGGCTGGCGGGGCGCGTCCAGTGGGGCGATCCGCACTCGCTCGGCGCCTCGGTCGGCATTCAGTCGGTGAGCCAGCTTCCCATGCCCACGCGCTCGGGAATGGCGAACCCGGTCGCCAACGACACCGAGTCGCGCGTTCCGGCGCCCCCCAGGCCCGAACCAAAGAAGCCGGCGCGAGCGCCCGATCCCGACGCCATTCCGATCCGCGGGCGCGAGGCTCCGAAAAAGCCCACGTACATGCGCTCGCAGACGTACGCGCCGTACCGGGCAATTCAGGAAAAGAAGAACCAGCTCTATAGCTCGTCGGGACAGGCGCTCAGCTCGAACATGTTCGGCGGGCTGCAAGGCTCGGGCGGCGTGGGCGCGGGCACGGGCACGTCGTTCGGGAACCGCTTCGGCTGGTATCGCGCACTGCTCGAGCAGCGCGTCGGGCAGAAATGGCACACCGAGGATGTCGATCCGCGCCTGCAGACTGCGCCGGTGGTGATCGTGACCTTCGAGATTCTGCGCAACGGATCAATCCGGAACCTGCGGCTGATGCAGGGCAGCGGGAACCGCACGCTCGATTACTCGGCCCAGCGCGCGATCAACGAAGCCGCGCCGTTCCCGCCGCTGCCGCAGGGCTACGAGCGGGATTCGGCACAGATCGAATTTTGGTTCGCATTGAAACGATGAAAAACAAAATCGGCTGGATCGTCTTCGGCGCGGCTGCTGCGCTCGCGTTCGCGGCGCAGCAGAGTGACGTCATCATCAAGCTCCAGACGCCCGAGCGGGCGTCGATCGCCGTGCCCGACCTGCGCGGTTCGGGCGAAGCGCAGCAGTACATGAACGCGTTCAATGAGACGCTGTGGAACGACCTCGCAAACGCGGGCGTTTTCAAGATGGTTTCGAAGAGCCTCTACTGGACGCAGGTTCCCCGCCAGCCGCAGGACTTCCGCCCGCAGCCGCAGGCGCGGCCCACCTCCGTCCCCTCGAACGTGCGGCCGAACGGCGGCGGCCTGTGGCTTTCGGACTGGTCGAGCCCGCCGGTGAGCGCGGGGTATCTGGCCTTCGGCTACACGGGCGCCGATTCGGGCCAGATCGTGCTGCGCGGCTGGCTGTACAACGCCGGACAGGCCGACCTCGCCAACGCGCAGGTGATCGGGAAGACGTACCTGGCGCCGCTCGGCGAGGAGGGCGCGCGGAAGATCGCACACGAGTTCGCCGCCGATATCCTCCAGCAGTTCGGCGCCGTGAGCCTTGCGGAAAGCAAGATCTACTATGTTTCCGAGAGGCAGCGCGGAGTGAAGGAAATCTGGTCGATGGATGCCGACGGCTCGAACCAGAAGCAGCTCACCTTCTACAAGTCCGTGTCGATGAGCCCGGCGGTGTCGCCCGACAATACGCGCCTGGCGTTCAGCAGTTTCGCGCGCGGCAATCCGGCGATCATGATCCACTCGCTTGAGACAGGGCGGCGGCTGCCTTTCTATAATGAAATTTCGCCCTTAACCGCGACACCGGAGTTTACGCCGGATGGGAAGCAGATTCTCTTTGCATCCTCCGTCACGGGATGGGCGCAGATCTACATAGCAAATCTGGATGGCAGCGGCATGCGCCGGGTCACCTACTCGCGCTCCATCGACATGGAGCCGAAGGTGAATCCGAAAACCGGAACCGAAATCGCTTTTATTTCGGACCGCTCGGGGCTGCCGCAGATTTACCGGATGAGCATGGAAGGAACGGACGTGACGCGGCTCACAACGGGAGAAGGCGAAGCGGTGAATCCTGCCTGGCATCCGAACGGGCAGCACATTGCCTTTTCCTGGACGCGAGGCTATGCGCCGGGCAATTACAACATATTTATTATGGACGTCGCAACGCGCCAGTTTGTGCAATTGACGCACGGCGCCGGACGGAACGAGCACCCGAGTTGGGCGCCGGACGGGCGACATATTGTATTCTCATCGAACCGGAGCGGTTCCTTGCAGATTTGGAGCATGCTCATGGATGGGACCCAGCTCAAGCAACTCACCACGCAGGGCCGCAATACAGCGCCTGCGTGGAGCAGAAAGTGATAGAACAATTGAAGCCAGGTCTAGGAGGCAGTACCAGGATGAACAAGCGAAACATCAGTGCTGTATTGCTGTCGATGTCATTAATATTGTTTGCGGCCGGTTGCAAGAAGAAGGCTCCGCCACCGCCGCCCCCGCCGCCGCCCGCGCCGGCCCCCGCACCCGCGCCGAAGCCCTCAGTCCAGTTTTCGGCTGAGCCCGGAACGATCGAGCGCGGCCAGTCCGCCACGCTCCGTTGGTCGGTTAGCGATGCTACCGACGTGACGATTTCGCCGGGTGTCGGAACGGTCAGCGCCCGCGGCGACCGCCAGGTTTCCCCGGCGGACACCACCACCTACACGCTCACGGCCAAGGGTCCGGGCGGAGAAGAAACGGCAACCGCGACCGTAACGGTCAGCGTTCCGCCGCCGCCGCCCCCGCCGCCGGCCGCTGTGAAGAAGACTCTCAGCGAACTGGTGGCCGAGAACCTTCAGGACGTCTACTTCGATTACGACAAGAGCGACGTTCGTGAAGACGCCCGAGCCACGCTGACCCGCGACGCCGATGGGCTGAAGCGGATCTTCGCGGAGATTCCGGATGCCGTGGTCGTGATGGAAGGCCACTGCGACGAGCGCGGCTCGGCGGAATACAACCTCGGTCTCGGCGACCGGCGCGCGGCGTCGGCCAAGGAGTTCCTGCAGCAGCTCGGCATCTCCGGCGACAAGCTGAAGACGATCAGCTACGGCAAGGAAAAGCCGCAGTGCACCGAGTCCAACGAGGACTGCTGGCAGAAGAACCGCCGCGTTCACTTCTCGGCGCAGTAACGTTGGTTAGGGGCGGGCCCGCTTGCCGGGCCCGCCACGTTTTCCGGCGGGGGGAGCCTACAGCCTGGCTCCGTCCCCGCCGATGTTTGCTCAGGAGGAATCCGCGAATGCGTTCCTTGCGCATTGGCCTTTTCGTTTTGTGCCTGGCACCAGGCCTCTCGTTCGCCCAGAAGCGGGAGTACGTCGAACTGCAGCGCGATGTGGCCGCGCTTCAGGATCAGGTCCGCGCGCTTGCCAGCTCCAACAGCGAAAACATGGGCCGCATGCAGGCGCTGCTCCAGCAGGCTCTCGACAATATCAATAAGCTAAACACGGCGGTCGCAGTGCTCGACGCCGCAATGCGCGACCGCGACAAGACGATCGCCGCCCCGGTTTCGAACGTGGGCGCGAAGGTCGATCAGATGTCGAGTGAGTTTCAGGCGATGCGCGTCACCATGGACGACATGAGCGCGCGCCTGGGCAAGCTCCAGCAGAACATTGTGGACCTGAACAACACTATCAAAGTGATTCAGGCGCCGCCGGCGCTGCCCTCGGGTGGTCCGGGTGCGGGGCCGGGTTCAGCCGCCGGCAACGCGCCGCCAGCCGACACCCTTTACTCGAGCGCGCTGCGCGACAAAAACGGCGGCAACGACGAGGTGGCGCTCCAGGAGTTCTCCGATTATCTGAAGTTCTACGGCAACACCGAAATGGCGCCGAACGCGCAGTATTACATCGGCGAGATTCTCTACAACCACAAGGACTACCAGAACGCGCTTCAGGCGTTCGACGCCGTGCTCGAGCGGTATCCGGACAACAACAAGACGCTCGACGCGATGTACATGAAGGGACGCGCGCTGGTCCAGATGGGCGACCGGACGGCGGGCGCAGACGAGTTCCGTGCCGTGTATGCCAAGTCGCCCCGGTCGGAGCTGGCGGCGAAGGCGAAGGCCCAGCTTCAGAGCATGGGCCTGTCGGTGAGCGCACCGGCCGCCAAGGCTAAGAAGAAGCGCTAAAGCGTCACCACCGCCACCGCGTAACCGGGGAGCGTTAGCGGTTCTCCGGCCAGCCTCTCGATTCTCGCCGGGTCGCCCTTAGTGGTTTGGTCTACGATGGCGGCCAGCTCCCCGGCGATCTCCACTTCTATCTCACGATCCCTCTTGTTGATCAGCAGCACCTTCCTCTTTCCGTCCCTGGTCCGGAAGCCTTGCGCGTGCAGGAATGCGGATGACCCGGAGGTCTGGCAGAGTTTGTCTCCCGGGCCGAAGTTGTTCTTGAGCAGTTCGAGGACCCGGAAGCGGGCGTTCGGGGCCCCGGTGGTCCAATCGACCATGCTCACGCTCGGGAACTGCGTCGGGTAGCCGACGAGCTGGCTCTCCCCGGCGATGTCGATCCCCAGCGCGGCCAGGCGCGCAAAAACATAAGCGTAGGTCGCTCCCGACAGGTTCCAGTATGCGTTCGCGATCGGCTTGTAGACGTAACCCGGCGCTCCCTGTCCGAGGTCCTCGGACGCGATCGAGCCGATTTCGTTGATCGTGGTTCGCGTGGCCGGCGACAGGCGCCGGCGGATCGATTCGATGTAGCCCACCGTGTTCAGGAACGCATCGGCCAGGGTGAAATAGGTGTGCTGCTGGATTTCCATCGTTTCATCCGGCTTCGGCACGGCGTAGAAGTGGTAGCTGATCATGTCGAGCGGGATGCCGGGCCGGTGGTTCTTCGGGTTGAGAAAGTGCTCGAAGAACTCCGGCGCCTGGCTGGGTCCGGCGAGACCGAGCGCGACGAACTTCGTTTCGGGCGACACTTTTCGAATGGCTGAGACGATCGCGTCGTAGCGTTCCGTGTACTGCCCGGGTGTCATGTTGTGCTCGAGATCGACCTCGTTGAGAACTTCCCAGTAATCGATCTTGAAGCGGTGGCCGGATTTGTGAAACTTGCCGTACTCGTCCTCGAAGCCGCCGCGCGTGTACCAGGAGACGAGGCGCGCGAAGTAATCGCCCAGCTCCTTGCCGGAGGGGTCGCGCAGCTCAGTGCCCTGCTGGTAGTTCCAGACCGGCTGATCCGGGTCGGCGGGATAGGGCACCGGTTTCTCCGTTTTGAACATCCATTGCGGGATGGTGCTGAAGTTCAGGGTCACGGGATGGCCCTCGGTGGCCTTCAGAAAATCGAGCGTCATGGGGTCGATGAGCGAGAAGTCCCAGCTCGTCTTTCCGTCGGCGGGCGGCTCGAGCTCCGCGACGCCGAGCTTCGGATACGGCAGCCAGGGCACGTAGCGCACGTAATCGGCGCCGAGCTTGCGGAGCTCCTCGAAGACGCGGTCGTGAATCGGCGAGCCGCGCCGCAGCGGCGGATTGACGACCACCTGGAGCGTGGGCGTGGTCTGGGACACGCGCGTGGCTTTGTCCAATCGACTTTGACGGGCTCGGCAAGAAGGGCGGCGGCGGAAAGAAGCAGCAGAGCGGGCTTCATGGTTTCTCCATTATAGGGAGGCATCGACAAGGCCACCCAGTGTCGCCGCGGCGCATGGATCGGCGGCGAGACCGTGGGGCTCGAACGGGCCGATGTGGCGAGCGAACCCGGCCGGAACCGCGACTACGGTTGCGCGAGCTTCAGGGCTGCCGGTTGCCGATGACGTCGCCCTTGATATAGGCCACGCCCTTAAACAGCGCGACGAGCGCGCCCTGCTCGTCCTCGATGCGGATCACGCAGGTGGAGAGCTTGCGCGTGCGGTTGATTTCCTCCGCCGTAGCGGTCAGCTTTCCGGCGGAAACGCCCCGGAAGAAAGTCATGTCGGCCTGGCAGGCGACGGCGACGACGCCGTGCGAATTCGACGCGGCGGCGAAGGCGAGGTCGGCGAGGGTGAACAGTGCCCCGCCCTGGAGGATGCCGACCGCGTTCAGGTGGCGCGGCTCGACGGTCATCTCCGTGCGCGCGTAACCCAGCCGCACTTCGGCTACGCGTATGCCGTTCCCGCCCGCGAAGCGGTCGTTCTCGAGAAACGCTGCGATCGATTCGGTTTCCATCCCAGACCGTTCTAGCACGGTTTGCGCGCCCACCGGGTTCGTGACATACTACCCTGGACCGATTATGGCTACGGCAACCTCACCAATCGTCATTTCCCGCACTAAATACGCGGTCGCGCCCATTCTCATGCAGGTCTTGTTGGGCATGCTTTACTCGTGGTCGGTGTTCCGCGGCCCTCTGGCGCGAGCCTACGGGTGGAACAACGTTCAGACCAACGAGCCGTTCGGGTACTCGATTCTCGCGCTTGTCGCGGGCACGATCCTCGGCGGCATCTGGCAAGACCGCTCGGGCCCGCGCCTGGTCGCGAGCATCGGCGGCCTGATCATCGGAGCAGGCTGGGTGCTCTCGGCGATCTTCGGGCAGAACCCCACCGCGCTCATCTGGACCTACGGCTGGATGGTTGGGATCGGAACGGGCTTCGGCTACGTCGCGCCGATTGCGACGCTCGTGAAGTGGTTCCCGGACAAGCGCGGCCTGATGGTGGGACTCGCCGTGATGGGCGTCGGAGTGAGCCCGCTGCTGTTCGCGCCTCTCATCGAGCAGTTGATCGGCAAGGACCCGGCGCGCTTCGCCGAGACGATTCCGCGGACGTTCATCGCGATCGGCGTCGTGTCGTTAATCGGCGTGGTGGCGGCGGCGCAGTTCTCGAAGACGCCTCCGGCGGGATGGAAGCCGGAGGGATGGCGGCCGGCCGCGTCGGCTGTCGCGGCGCGCGAGAACACGCCCCCCGGCGGCATGCTTGCCACCTGGCAGTTCTACGCGCTGTGGATCGTCTACTTCCTCGGCGCGGCCGTCGGGCTGACGGCGATCAGCCAGGCCTCGCCGCTCGTCAGCGCGCTCGCGAAAACCAGCGCGGTGCTCACGGGCGGCGTCGCGCTCGGCATTATGAGCGTGTTCAACGGCGTGGGGCGGCTGGCGTGGGGCGGCGTATCCGACCGCGCGGGCCGCAAGCGCGCGCTGCTCATCATGTGCGCCGTCTCGGCCTTCGCGTGCGCGTTTCTGCTGCGCGGCGCGACCGGCTTCTGGCACGTGCTCACGGGCCTCTCTGTGGCGGCGTTCGCCTACGGCGGGTTCCTTGCGCTCATGCCCTCGCTCACCGCCGATTACTACGGCCCGAAGCACATGGGCGCGAATTACGGGCTCGTGTTCACAGCCTTTGGAATTTCGGGGTATCTGGTGCCGAGGTACTTCGCTCACATCGTGGACCAGGCGAAGTCCGCGGGCAACGTCGCCGCCGGATACGACCAGGTCTACCTGATCCTGGCGGGAATGATGGCGGTGTGCGCGGTGTTCTGCCTCACGCTGCGGCCGCCGCGGGCGCGCGCAAATTAGGCCTTCACGCCCCCGGTGTAAAGCTCGACGCCATCCACCACGTTGATTCCGGCCTTCTGGAGCAGCTCGAGCGCGGCGTCGGGGTCGTCGAAGCGGAAAATCATGACGGCCGCATCGCGGCGCCCCAAAGCGAACGAGTACATGTACTCGACGTTGACCGGGCTGTCATCGAGCACGTCGAGCAGGCGCGCGAGCCCGCCCGGCTCGTCCGGCACTTCGATCGCGACGACCTCGGTCACGTTGACCACGTATCCGGCGCCTTCGAGAAGCTGCCGCGCCCGCTGCCAGTCCGACACGATCATCCGCAGGATGCCGAACTGCTTGGTGTCCGCCACCGACATCGTCCAGATGTTCACGCCTTCGCCCGCGAGCAGGCGGCACGGCTTCACGATCTGGTTCGGCTGGTTCTCCAGGAAAACCGACAGTTGCTGTACTTTCACTTTTCCCCTCTCCGGTCGATCACTCGCTTCGCCTTGCCCTCGCTGCGCTGGATGCTGTGCGGCTCCACCAGGCTGACCGCGACGCGCAGACCGACGGCGCTTTCAATCGCGCGCGTCAGCTTCTCGTTCAGCTCCACCAGCGCGCGGATGCGGTCGCCGAACACCTCCGGCGTCACCTCCACCTGCACCTCCACCTGGTCGAGGCCCTTTTCGCGGGTGAGGATGATCTGGTAATGGGGCAGCGTGCCCTCCACCGCCAGCAGCGCCGATTCGATTTGGGACGGGTACAGGTTCACGCCGCGGATGATCAGCATGTCGTCGGTGCGGCGGCCAATGCGGCGGATGCGCCGGAGCGTGCGCCCGCAGGGGCACGGCTCGGGCTGGATCGCCGTGAGGTCGCGCGTGCGATAGCGAATCAGCGGCATGGCCTGTTTGCTCAGCGAGGTCACGACCAACTCGCCCTCGGCGCCGTCTGGCAGGTTCTCGCCGGTATCGGGATCGATGATTTCAGGATAGAAGTGGTCCTCGAAGATATGCGGACCGTGCTGGAACCAGCACTCGGCGCCGACGCCGGGCCCGGTCATTTCCGATAGGCCGTAGCAGTCGTAGGCCTTGATGCCGGCCGCCGATTCGATGTGGCGGCGCATGGACTCGCTCCAGGGCTCGGAGCCGAAGCCGCCCGTGCGCAGCGGCAGTTCGCGCACGTCAATTCCCATCTCCGCGGCGCGTTCGAGCATGTGCACGAAGTAGCTCGGGGTCGCGCAGACGGACGTGACCTGGAAATCCTTCATGATCATGATCTGGCGGTCGGTGCTGCCGCCCGACATTGGAACCACGGTCACGCCGAGCGCTTCGAGGCCATAGTGGAAGCCGAGGCCGCCGGTGAACAGGCCGTATCCGTGCGCGTTCTGAAAAATGTCGTCGCGATCGATTCCGAAGGAGGCGAGCGCACGCGCCATGACCGAGGTCCAGACGTTCAGGTCGTCCTGCGTGTAGGCGACCACGATCGGCTTGCCCGTGGTGCCGCTCGAGGCGTGCAGCCGCACGATGTCGCGCAACGGGACGGCGAACAGCCCGTAGGGGTACGCATCGCGCAGGTCGCTCTTCATCGTGAACGGCAGGCGGCGCAGGTCGTCGAGGCTTCGGATGTGCTCGGGCCGCAGGCCGAGCCGGTTCATCCGGTCGCGCGTGAGCTGGACGCGTTCGTAGGCGCGGCTGACCGTGGCCTGAAGCCGCGAGAGCTGCAGGTCGCGGAGCTGCTCCACGGGCAGGTAGTCCGGCGCGCTCACGGGATGAAAACGCCGTTTCGTCTTTTCGGCTGCTAATATCGGCATTAGGGATTGAGTATACCGCGGCGCGGCGGATCACCACGGCACACTGGAGAGCGGGCGCGAGGTATGCCTCACGCCCCTCTCCAAGTCCTTTCGGAGAACTTGCGGCCTAACGGCGCCGCGGAGATTCGCACCCCCACCGGCCAATAGCGTGCGGATGCACCTTCACCGGCGTGAAGAATGGAGTTAGTTTCAAGCTATCTATATCCTGAGGCAGCAGAAACGTGTTCGGATAGGTGATATATCCCAGGCACATCAGCGCGCTATCCGAGCTGCCTCCGTCGCACCCATCCGGATGAGGAAGGCCCAGGGCGTGTCCCAGTTCGTGCCCGAGACCGCCCACCCAACGGCACACGCCGTAATCGACCAACGTTTCGCCGGAGCAGACGGGAACCACCGGCTCGCCCACCAGCCCCCGCAGATCGTTTGCCGGGAGCAGGGCGACGCCATTTGTTCCGCCCGTGCTTTGTCCGCACGCGGGATCGGCATCCAGGTAGAAGAGCCAGCGGTACTCCGGATCGTCGAACTGGCCGCCGGTTTCCGCAAAGCCATCCGCCAAGGCGTTGATCCAGAACCATTGGCTCCAGTCGTCCCCGTTGGGGTTCGACAGATACCAATCGGCCGTGTGTTCTGTAGTCACGATGTCTACTTCCGGCTTGTACAGCGAGAAACTCAGTTCGTCTCCCATTTGGTCCTGAAACCATACCTGGAGGTTCTCGATCGCGTCCTTGATTGCGCGCGCGTATTCCCGGCGTAAGACCCGATCGGACGGAATCATGTAGACTACTCTGATCTGCGGACCGGACTTGCGCGTTTTTTGCGCGGGAGTATCCGAGGCCCGGGCTGGAACGCCGGAGAAAACCGCGCTGAGAATGCACACGCAAGCGGTGATGCAGGTTGCGCCGGCGCGCACCTGTAGTGTCGGTGAGATTTCCATGTGGCTCCCTTCACCCTTCTGTTACTGCTGGCACAATTCTGCGGAAGTCAGTCGGAGTAAGTCAAGCTTATTAATATCAGGTGCGCGCGTAGTATTCCATCAGGTCGGCGCGCGTGATAAGGCCCACCGGGCGGCCCTCGCGCGTGACCACAACCGCGGAGTTACCCGCAAGCAGCAGCCGGTACACCTCTTCGAGCAGCACGCGCGAATCGGCTTGCGGCATGGGTCTCGCCATAACTTCCCGCAAGGTGAGAACCGCGTCATGCCGCTGGTGCAGCGCGTGCATGATGGTGATTTCCTGCACCGCGCCCACGATCTGGCCGTTTTCGACCACGGGAAGCTGCGAGATTCCGTGCGCGCGGAAGGTCTCGACGGCCTCTTGAAGAGGGCTGTCCGGAAGCAGGTAGATAAGCTTGCCCTCGCTGCCGAGCGCGGAGAGAACATCGCCCGCCGTGGTCTGCGCGGGCGAGACGTCGGTGAAGCCGTTCTGCGCGAGCCACGCGTCGTCGTACATTTTGCTCAGGTAGTTCCGGCCAGTGTCCGGGCAGAGGACGACGATCAGGTCGCCTTCGCCGCAGCGCTGCGCGTACTTGAAGGCCGCCGCCAACGCCGTGCCGCTCGAGCCGCCTAGCAGGATCGCATCCTGCCGCGCCACCGCGCGCGCGGTCTGGAACGACTCGGCGTCGCTGATGCGAATCCACTCGTCGATCACCTGCGCATTCAGCGTGCCGGGGACGAAATCCTCACCGATGCCTTCGACCTTCCAGGACGCGGGCGTGCCGCCGCTCAGGATGGAGCCTTCGATATCGGCCCCGATGACGCGGATCGCCGGATTGCGCTCTTTGAGATAACGGCCTACGCCGCTGATGGTGCCGCCGGTTCCGGCCGCGGCGACGAACGCGGTGAGGCGCCCGCCGGTCTGCTCCCAGATCTCGGGGCCGGTGGACTGGTAGTGCGCCTGGGGGTTGTCGAGATTCGCGAACTGGTTGGGACGCCACGCGCCGACGATCTCGCGCGCAAGGCGGTCGGCGACGCCGTTGTAGCTTTCGGGCGAATCGGGCGGCACGTTGGTGGGCGTGATGACGACCTCGGCGCCATAAGCGCGCAGCAGCCGCACCTTGTCTCCGCTCATCTTGTCCGGCAGAACGAAGATGCAGCGGTAGCCGCGCACGGCCGATACCAGCGCGAGACCAAGGCCGGTGTTGCCCGCGGTCGCCTCGACGATGGTGCCTCCGGGGCGCAGCTCGCCCCGCCGCTCGGCTTCGCGGATCATGTTGAGCGCGACGCGGTCCTTCGTGCTGCCGCCGGGGTTGAAGGATTCCACCTTGACGCAGATGCGCGGGGCGAAGCGCTCCGCGGAACGGTTCAGGCGTATCAGCGGCGTGTTGCCGATGGTTTCGAGAATGCCCTGCGAAATGGCGCCGGCGTGTGGACTGGCCACGGCTTGCCCCTCCTCGGCGGAGCCGCAAGACCCAAGGGGGCGCAGGCCGCCGCCGATTCAAATATCCCAATTGGGGACGTAGTGCTGCTGGCGTTGTTTCCAGTCGCGGACGAGTTGCGCGAAGTGGGTCTTGCCCACGATCTCGTCCACCGCGGCATCCACGCGCTTCCAGGTTTCGGCGAACGGCCCGTCGGCGTGCCGGCTGCGCTGTTCGCCTTCAATGATACGCAGCACCTCGGCGACCGTGATCGCGTCGGGGCGGCGAACCAGCAGATACCCGCCGTCGGCCCCCCGGCGCGATTCGACCAGTCCGCCCTGGCGCAGGGCGGACAGAATCAGCTCGAGGAACTTGGCGGGAATCCGCTGGCGCTTTGCTATGTCCGCGGCCCGAACCGGCGTGCCGTCATCGTGCGCCGCCAGATCGAAGACCGCGCGCAAAGCGTATTCGCCTTTGGCCGGGAAATGCATGGCTCCTAGACGATGCCTTCGAACAGCACCGAGCTCAGGTAGCGCTCGCCGGAATCGGGCAGGATCGTCACGATCGTCTTCCCCTCGAACTCCGGCAGCTTTGCGAGCCGGACGGCCACAGCGGCCGCGGCGCCGCTCGAGATCCCGCTCAGAATCCCCTCTTCGGAGGCCAGCCGGCGGGCCGTGGTGATCGCCTCCTCATTCGAGATCAGCTCGACGCGATCCACCAGCGACAGATCGAGCGTGCCCGGAATGAGGCCCGCGCCGAGACCCTGAATCTTGTGCGGCCCCGGCTTGATCGGCTCGCCGGCGCGCGTCTGCGTGATCACCGGGCTCGTCTCCGGTTCGATCGCCACCGACACGATATTCTTGCCCTGGGTCTGCTTCAGGTATCGCGACACGCCCGTAATGGTGCCGCCCGTCCCGACGCCGCTCACCAGCACGTCCACCTGTCCCGCCGTGTCCTGCCAGATCTCGGGCCCCGTGGTGCGGAAGTGTATGTCGGGGTTCGCGGGATTCTGGAACTGGTTCAGCAGAACGTAACGCCCGGGGTCGGAGGCCTGAATCTCGGCGGCTTTCGCCATGGCGCCCTTCATGCCGAGCGCGCCTTCGGTCAGCACCAGGTTCGCCCCGAACGCCTTGAGCACCTTGCGCCGCTCGAGCGACATCGTCTCGGGCATCGTCAGCGTGAGCTTGTAGCCCCGCGAAGCGGCCACGAACGCGAGTGCGATTCCCGTGTTTCCGCTGGTCGGCTCGATCAGCTCGGTCCCCGGCTTCAAAAGCCCGCGCCGCTCGGCGTCCCAGATCATCGACGCGCCGATGCGGCACTTCACCGAATACGCCGGGTTTCGCCCTTCAATCTTTGCCAGGATCGTGGCCTTGGCCCCGTCCACGATCTTGTTCAGCCGGACCAGCGGCGTCCGGCCGATGCTGAGCGAATTGTCTTCAAAGTAACGCGGCGCCTGCTTCGCCGCCTCCGAGAGCTCCACGGTCGATTGGACCTTGGACATCTGAACGTCTCCTTTCGCAAATACCACAATTGCGATCAAGTTTATGGTCTTCTCAGAGTATAGACCCGTGGAGCGTTGCAATTCAAGAGGGTTATTGGAGGCGCATCCGCCGCCAGTAGGCGTTGCCGGTATCGAGCGTCTCGGGCAAAATGGTCCGCTGGTAGACGCGAAGCTCGACTTCCCGGCCGGCAAACGCCGCCAGGTCAACCTGGATCGCCTGCCACTGGCGCGCCGGCGCGCCGGCGCCGCTCTCGATGGTGCGGCGCAGCACGTTCGCATTGTTCGCGAAAACTTCGAGCTGCCAGGCGCAGCCGGGGTCGGCGGCGACTTCAAGTTCGAGCCTGGGCGCGGCGCCGGCTTGCGCAGTGCGGCGGAAGACGAGACCGCGGGCCTCGTCCCGAGGCCAGGTGGCGAGCACGTCCCCGTCGATATAGGTTCCGCGCGGGCAGCGGCCTCCGCCGATTCCGAAGCCGGCGCGGTTGAGCGTCCAGGCAGGGTCCCACTCCTTGGCGAAGTCGGCCAGTTCGAACCGCTCGGCAGGCTGCGTCCGAACGTCGCGCCACGGCACGACGAGATCGCCGCCGCCGGCGCCGAGGATCTTGCGGCCAAGGGCGGCAATGCGGCGGACGATGCCGGAAATCCGCTCATCCACCGGCTTGGTAAACTTCACCGGCCCGAGGTTCGGCCCGGCGATGCGGTCGTTCAACGGTTCGACGAGATGCCGCGGCAGCGCCTTCATGCCGTGCATGGCGCCGACCACCGCACCCGCGTTGGCTGCGTTGCAGTCGGCGTCGGAGAAGTCGGCGGCGTGATAGGCCAGGTTCACGGTCTTCAAATAATCGCCTTCGCCATACCACACGCTGGCGGCCACGATGCCGCCGTTTGGAACGGCGTTGTTGAGCGGCGGATACTCCAAGCGCCAGCGGTCCTCGATCGCGCGAAATACCTGCGCGGCCGGGGCGCCCTGCTCCGCCATCGCGATCACCATGTCGAGGCACTGGCGGTAGGGCGAGGACGGATGAATGAGCTTCGCCGCCTGGCGGACAATCTCGTGCGGATCAGACTCGCGGAAAGCCAGGCTGACGAGGCCGGCGACGAACACGCCGCCGTCGGCGCCCTCGGCGTATCCGTTGATGTGCGAGTATTTGCGGGCGAGCGCGCCTGCAAGGTTGGCGTCCCCGGGCGCGATCATGCCGTAGATATCGCCGCTGAACTGAGGGCCTATGGTCCACCACAGCTTGTTGTAGCGGGGCAGGCCGGCCTGGCTCCCGGGCACGCCCTTGAGCAGCGCGAGGCGCGTCTGCTCGCTCGATCCCCAGGTGCCCGCTTCATCTTCCTTCCACTGAGCGCCGAGCTGATCGAGCGTCATATGGACGCCGTATTTCTCGAACGCACGCAGCGCGACGAGTTCGTAGTAGTAGTCGTCATCGACGGGAGCGGCTTCAATTTTGTGCGGATAGCTGTCCACGAACACGCGCTCCGCCGAGGCGCGCTGGCCCTCGAACTGAAAGCCCATGAGCGTGCCGATGATTTGGCCGTTCCACGCGCCGGCGATGCGGTCTTCGTACTCGGCCTGGGTCAGCTTCAACGGCTCGGCAGCCTGCACGCACACGCAAAGGATCGCCGCGATGAACATTCGCATAGAAGCTCATTGTGCAGGTTTGCGCGGCCGGATGCCAGCGGCTGATATACTGGACAAGACCGGTGCGGAGAGGTGGCAGAGTGGTCGAATGCGGCGGTCTCGAAAACCGTTGACGGGGTAACTCGTCCGGGAGTTCGAATCTCCCCCTCTCCGCCAGCAACCCCCTTCCTACCAGCGAAGTCCAAACGTTACCGGCAGAATCGTCGTGCGAACCGGCGTCGTGTAGATGTAGTGGTAGCGCGACTCGGCGAAGAGCTTCGTTCTGCTGTCCTCGCTGAGACGGAACGTTACGCCGGCTCCGGCGTTCCAGCCGGCTTTGTTCTGGGTGAAAGACGCCAGCACCTGGTTCGCCGCCACCGGAACCGTCACGAATCCGAATAGAAACGGGTCGAACACGGTCACGGCCGCGAGCACCGGCTTGGTGAACTCGATGGTCCGGCGGTAGTAGCCTCCGCCCCCCATGAGGTATGCATCGAAGCGCCCGTGCGGATTGAACCGGAAGACGGGGTTCAGCGTCACCGAGTAGATGCGGCCGGTTCCGCCGGGCACGCCCGCGGCGGCCAGAGCCCCATCGGTCAGCCCGAACTCGTTATAGCCGAACTCGCCCAGCACGCCGAGCCGCGAAAAGAGATTCACGCCGGCGCCGGCTTGCAAATTGAAGCCGGTATTGAAGCGGCCCCCGCTGTTGCCCACCGGCTGGCTGAATCCGCCTCCGCCCTCGATGATCAGGCGGGACGTATCCTGCGCGGCCGACACAAAGGGGACCATGCACAGAACCGCCCAAGCTATCTTGCTGCATCGCATATCACAACTCCTCACCAGTTACGATGCCGGCGGGAAATCGCGCGGGTTATTTTTGCGCGGACGCTCCGATTTTGATCAACTGCTCGGCGTGCTTGAGGGCCTCGCGGGTCAACCGTTCTCCCGAGAGCATACGGCCGATTTCACGCACACGCCCCGCGGCGTCGAGCGGCTCGACAACGGCGACGGTGCGTCCTCCACTCTCGCGCTTCTCGACGCGGAAATGCTCGTCGGCAAAGCCGGCGATCTGCGGCAGGTGCGTCACCGAGAGAACCTGGCAGGAGGCGGCGAGCTGTTTGAGGCGGCGGCCCACGGTCTCGGCGGCGCGGCCTCCGACGCCCGCGTCCACTTCGTCGAACACCAGCGTGCGCCCGCCCGCCGAGGCGACGCAGGTCTTCAACGCCAGCGCGATGCGCGAAAGCTCGCCGCCCGATGCTACCTTCTCGAGCGGACGCGGCTCCTCGCCCAGGTTCGGCGAAACCAGGAAGCGTACGGCATCGGCCCCGCTCTCGGACCACGCCGCGGGCTCGATCGTGACCTGGAATTTCGTGCGCTCCATCGCCAGGCTCGCCAGTTCGGCTTCTACGTTCCTTTCGAGCTTGCGTGCGCGCTCTTTGCGCCGCGCCGACAGCGCCCGCGCGGCTTCTTCGTAAGACGCCGCGAGCCGTTCTCGTTCCCGCTCGAGTTCCGCTTTGCGCTCGCCCGCCGTCTCGACCCCGCGGATCTGCGCCGCGAGCTGCTGGAGAAACGCGAGAATTTCCGCGGGCGTCGAGCCGTACTTCCGCTTCAGCTTGTCGAGCGCGGCAAGCCGCGATTCCACCTGCTCGAGCCGCGCGGGATTCGCCTCCAGGTGCGACAGGTAATCGCGCACCGCGTAGGAAACTTCTTCGACGCCGATGACGGCCGAGGCGAGGCTCTCGCGGCTGGCCGCCAGCCGCGGATCGATCCGCAGAAGTTCGTCGAGCCGCCGCGCGGCCAGGCGCATCTGCGCGAGCGCGGATTCGGGCGCGTCGTAGAGCGCGGAGTAGACCGCATTCGCCGTCTCCTCCAGCCGCGCCCCGTTCTGGAGCACGCGGCGCTCGCATTCGAGCTCGGCATCCTCGCCCGGCTTCGGCCCTACGCTCTCGATCTCCTTGCGCTGAAAATTCCAGACGTCGAGCAGCCGCAGCTTTTCCTGCTCTCCGCGCTCGAACTCCTCGAGCGCGCTGGTGACGGACCGCCACTCGCGATAGAGCGCCGCCACGCCGGCGGCGGCCTCGGCGGTCGCTGCAAAGTCGTCGAGCATTTCGAGCTGCGCGGCGGGGCTGAACAGCATCTGCTGGTCGTGCTGGCCGTGTATGTCGCCGAGGAAGGGCGCCATCTCGCGAAGCAGCGTGGCTGTGATGGGCCGGCTGCCGGCAAAGGCGCGCGACTTGCCCTCGGCCGAGATCTCGCGTTCGAGAATCAGTTCGCCATCCTCGGTCTCGATGCCCGCCTGCTCCAGCAGCCGCGCGAACGCCTTCTCCGGCGGGAGTTCGAAGACGCCCGAGATGCGCGCGCGCGCCGCACCGGTCCGGACCGCGTCCTGCGACGCGCGCCCGCCGAAAAGCAGCCCGAGCGCGTCCACCACGATCGACTTGCCGCTTCCGGTCTCGCCGGTGAGGATGTTGAGCCCGCGGCCGAACCGCACGCGGGCGTGCTCGATGACGGCGTAGTTCTCGACGACCAGATCCAGGAGCATTTTCAGAAATTATAGTCTGTGCCCGTCGCGACAAATTTCATGGCTTATACAGGATCGATGGGATAGCCGCCGGGAGGAATGCGGTTTAACCTTGAAATGTCGCGGAGGTGTAAATGGCGTACTTGAAGGCCGAACACGGGGGGAGACGCGGGGAACTCATTGATTTTGAAGCGCGAATTTGGGTGGCCGGCCACGGAAGGGAATGCGAGCCCGCCGGCTGCGCGATCCCGGTCCTGATCGTCAGCCCGTACGAGGAGGATCATACGGCCTTGGCGCGCGCGCTCACGGCTTCGGAATTCCAACTGCGGTCGGCGCACAGCTTCCGCGAAGCCGAGCCGCTGGTTGGCGAAATACCCGTCATCATCGCCGAATGCAATCTGGACGGCTGCTGCTGGAAAGACCTGTGGCAGGCCGTACAAAACTCGCCGAAACGGCCCTGGCCGCGGCTGATCGTCGCGGCGGAGGCGGACAACGAACGGCTCTGGAGCGAGGTCATCAGCCTGGGCGCGCAGGACGTGCTCGCCAAGCCGTTCGATTATGCCGACGTGCGCTGGGTGGTTAAGGACGCGTGGGCGAGTTGGAACCGGGAGCGCGGGGTGCGCTCGGCGAACCGTGCGGCTCGCATGGCTCACGCGGGCTGAACAACTCCGCCGAAACGCGCGCCACCGTGCCCGCAACGGGCATCTCCGCGCTTACTCCCATCTCGAAGAGGATGTCTCCGACCCGGTCCGCGTACCGCAGCAGCGGCTTCGCGTATAGCAACTCCCGCGCCATTTCCAGAATCCCCTTCGCGTAGGCGTCCACGCGAAACTCCGCGGCGGCGTAGCGTTGGGCGCGCGCCCCGAGCGCGCGTCGTGCGCCGCGGTCCGCGAGCAGATCGCCGAGCGCTTTCGCCAGGTCTTCGCGTTCGTGCCGCGGGTTCACCTTCCGCACGCAATCATCGGGCAGCTCGCTGAAGAACCCGTTATCGGTCACGATTACCGGCTTGCCGTAGAGCATTTCTTCGATGACCGACCCGGATGCGCCCTCCGTCACCGGGTCCCGCAGATTCACGCACAGATCCGCGTGTTCCAGATACGATCGCAGCTCGACGTCCGTCACGTAGCCGGTAAAACGCGCGGCGCATTCGCCGAAGGTGCGGCGATAAGCTTCTTCGAACGGCCCGGCGACGACGTAGGTCACGCCGCGATGGCGTTTGAGCGCCTCAATTACAGCCTCGATCCGCTTGTTGGGGTTCACATGACCGATCGTGAGGACGAGCGTCGTGTCTTTCGGGATGCCCAGTTGCGCGCGGCTGAGCAAGGGGCCCGAGCGGTCGGGAATCAGCGGCAGCCCCAGCTTCTTCACCGGGCCGGGAAACACACGCGCCACGCGGCGGCGCAGAAAACCCGAGTGCACGACGACGCCCCAGGCCCCGCGCACCGCTTCTTCGAACAACGGCCGGTCGCCGGGCACGTCGCGCCGCCAGTAGGCCGCGAAGAAATTCCGCATCACGTAATCGTGCAAAATCACGATGCCGGGCGCTCTGCGGGACGCCTTGAAGATCTCCCTGTGGTAGCCGATGTGATTGCCGAGGTTGTAGACGGCCAGGTCGCAGCCGGCGGCCGCCGGCTCCTCGGGACGCCAGAGGTGCACGTCGGCATGCCTGGCGAGCTCGCTCACGACCAGGCGGCTGACGCGCGCTATGGAGCTCTCCCGGGCGAGCGGCGTGTACCAGGCGATTTTCATCGCGCCATCAGCCTCGCCACTACGTTGTCCCACGACAGATCGAGCGCGCGGACGGCCTCATAGCCGGCTTCGCCCAGCTCACGCGCCCGGCGCCGGTCGTTATAGAGCGCATCCATCGCGGCGGCCAGGGCGCGCGCATCGGCAGGCAGCGCGCCCGGTACGAGCATTGCAGCACCGCCCGAATCCGTACACGTAAGCACGGGCTTGCGGCTCAGGTACGCCTCGAGCGTCACGTAGCCGAAGTCCTCGTCGTAAGGCACGCAGGCGCAGGCAAGCGCGTTGGCGTACAGATCGCGCTTCTCGCGCTCGGTGATGAAGCGTGGAATGATGCGGACGCGGTCTTCGAGACCCGCGGCCGCCGCCTCGATCCGCGCGAGATCCTCCGGCGTCTCGGGCTCGCCCGCGACGATGAGCCGCACCGGCGTCTCCACGTACCGCATCGCCTCGACCGCGAGATGCTGCCGCTTCACCGCGGTGATGCGGCCGGGGCAAAACACCGTGTCGCCGTAGGATTCGCACACGAAGCCGGAAGCGTCCGCGAACGGCGGATAGAGCGTCTCGGCATCGATGCCGTTGAACCGCCGCAGCCGCTCGCTCACAACCGGCGAAATCGCGTAGGTGCGGCGGCATTCGCGCAGGAACCGGCTGTCGGAGGCGCGCACGACGTCCCGAATCCGCAGCCCCTCATGCGTTGCGGGAAGATCCTGGTGCGGCGTGCCCCACAAATCGTACGCCTGCCGGAACTGGTGCACCAGCCACAGCGTTTTGTCCGGATGCGGCACGTAGTAGGCGGGGAACTTCAGGCCGATGATGCGGTCCGCATTTCTGATCCGCACCGCGCGGCACGCCAGCATGTGCTCGACCACCTTTTCGGGCGGCTGCCAGCGGAACGGCAGCTTCACCAGCACGGCTTCATGGCCCCGCGCGCGCAGGTTTTCGAGGAGCCCGTCCGCGAGCCGCTCGGCGCCGCCGCGGAGGAACGGGACCCAGTTGGTGACGATCGCGATCCTCATGCGAGCAGCCTCGCCAGCACGCGCTCCCACGAGATGCCGAGCGCCGCGATGCGCGCGGGCGCGGCCTCGCCCATGCGGCGCGCCTCGGCGCGGTCTTCGTAGAGACGGTCCATCGCCGCCGCGAGCGCTTCCGGCTCGGGCTCCACAACCAGGCCGTTCACGCCATCCTCGATCAGCTCGAGCGGCCCGCCCGAATCGCTCGTCACGACCACGGCTTTGGCGGCGTGCTGCATCTCGAGCGTGGCGTAGCCGTAGGAATCCTCGTCGAACGGGCAGTAGATTCCGCCGAGGCTTCCGGCGATAAGCTCGATCTTGCGCTCCTCGGCCAGCCATCGGTCGAGGATTTCGACGCGGCCCTCAGGCGCAAGCGCGTGAAGCTCTTCCAAGTAGGGCCGAGAACCCGCTGCGCCGGCAACCACCAGCCGCACCGGCGTGCGCGTGTGCCGCATCGCCTCGACCGCCAGATGCTGCCGCTTGTGCGGCACCATGCGGCTCACATAGAGAAAATAGTCGCCGTACGGCCCGGGGCGGTAACGCCCCGCATCGAGCAGCGGCGGATAGAGCACCTCGGAGGCGACCCCGTTAAACTCCTCGAGCCGCCGCGAGACGACGCGCGAGTTCGTGAAAATGCGCGCAGCCTCGCCGAACGCGGCGTTGTCGGCGTTCCGGAATGCGTCGCGGTAGCCTTGCGCTTCGGGGTCGTCCGCCGGCATGCCGTAGCACGTGCCCCACAAGTCGTATGCCGCGCGGTGATGATGGATGAACCACAGCACCTTGTTCGGATGCCGCACCAGGTAGCTCGGCGTGCGGATCGCAATGAGACGGTCGCCGCGGCCGGAGACGTCCAGCAGCCGCAGCGCCAGCATCTGCTCGAGCATGTCCGGAGGATTCGAATCGAACGGGAAACGGAAAACCTCGACCTCGTGTCCCGCGCGGACAAGCATCGTTTCGAGCCATTCGACGATCAGGTCCGCCCCGCCGCGGACGAACGGCACGAACGTCGTGGCGAGGATGACCCTCATCGCTTCAGCGCGGGCGCAGACGTGCAGATCGCGCGAATCGCGCCGGCGATGCGAGCGATGTCCTCTTCCTCGAGCAGCCCGTGCGTCGGCAGGCTGACTCCGCGGCGCGCCAGGTCTTCGGCGACCGGATAATGCCCCCCGGGCTCGCGGTGTGCGGGAATGACGTGCATGGGATGGAACACCGGCCGCGTTTCGATGTTCTCTTCGAGCAGCGCCTGCATGAACGCATCGCGATCGGTCTCGGGCTGCCTGAGCAGTACCGTGTACATCCAGAACGCGTGGCGCGCCCACGGCTCCTCGACCGGCAGCGACACGAATTCGGCGAGCGGCGCCAGATGCCGCGTGTACCACTCGGCCACCCTGCGCCGCGCGGCCATGTGCGTTTCCGCACACTCCACCTGCGCAAGGCCAATCGCGGCCTCGATGTTCGTCATGCGGTAGTTGTGGCCGATCACGGGATGCCAGTAGCGGCGCTCGGCGTTGCATCCGCCCTGCCCTCGAAACAGCCGCAGCCGCCCGGCCAAAGCCTCCGATCCGGTGGTCACGATGCCGCCTTGGCCGGTCGTAAGCACCTTGTTGCCGTAGAAGCTGAAGGTGGCGGCGTCGGCGAGGCTGCCCACTTTGCGCCCGCGGTAGAGCGCGCCGTGCGCCTCCGCCGCGTCCTCGACGACGAACAGCCCGTGGCGCCTTGCAATCTCGAGGATAGGATCCATATCGGCCGGGTGCCCGTATAGGTGCACCGCCACAATGCCCCTCGTTTTCCGCGTAATCGCGGCCTCGACCAGCGCGGGGTCCATATTCATCGTGCGCGGTTCGGAGTCGATCAGGACGGGCTTCGCGTGGCAATAGCGGATCACGTTCGCGGCGGCCACGTAGGTGAGCGTGGGGACGAGGACCTCGTCGCCGGGCTCCACACCGAGCGCCAGCAGCGCCAGGTGCAGCGCGCTCGTTCCGTTGTTGCAGGAGACGGCGTGCGCGGCCGAGCAGAATTGCGCGAAGCTCTCTTCGAACAGGCGCACGAAGCGCCCTGAGGAGGAGATCCAGACGGAATCGAGACACTCGTTAACGTACTTTTTTTCGTTGCCCGCGAAGACCGGACACGATACGGGAATGAACTTCTTCTGCTTCAAACGCGATCCTTGAAATCTTTGATAATAGCAGCGGGCACGCCGGCCGCGGTCACGCCTGCGGCGAGATCGCCGATAACGGCCGCGCCCGCCCCAACCTTGGCCCATGCGCCGATCGAAACACCCGGAATTACGCGCGCGCCGGCGCCGGCAAGCACGCCCTCTCCCACCGTGACGCGCCCGCATAGGTTCACCCCCGGCCCAATGTGGGCGAAGGCGCCGATCAGGCAGTCGTGATCCACGGTGGCGCCGGTGTTCACGATCGCGCCATCGCCCACGGAGGCGAGCGCGTTGATCACCGCGCCCGGCATCACGGCCACTCCGCGGCCCAGGCTCGCGCGCTTCGAAACCGCCGCCCGCACGCTTACCGCGTTCACCAGCGTGAAGCCGAGCGCCTCGACCTCGCGCGTTTTGGCGGCCCGCAGGCGGTTGTCGCCGAGCGCGATGAAGGCCCGCCGCAGTCCCGCGGCGTACAATTCTTCGAGGACCGCGTCGCTCCCGAGCACAGGAATGCCCATCAGCTCCCGCGCGCGCGGATCGGCCGAGGTACATCCGGCGATCGCGTACTCGCCCGAGTCTTCGAGGATGTCGATGACCACCTTGGCGTGGCCCCCCGAGCCGACAATAACGACGGCCTCCATCAGCGCCTTCCGTTCCTCCGCGCTACCAGGTTCACGGTGCCGCCCGCCAGCAGAGCCTCCCGCGGAGCCGGGCGCAGCTCTCCGGAGGGCTCTTCGATGCGCGAAACCGCGAAGCCCGCCTCTTCGATCTC
Organism: Acidobacteriota bacterium; assembly: GCA_050261515.1. GTDB lineage: Bacteria > Acidobacteriota > Terriglobia > Bryobacterales > Bryobacteraceae > JBLNDJ01. The sequence continues at coordinate 127,784 of JBLNDJ010000017.1, forward strand.
GTCGAGGAATGCCGCCGCGCCCGAGCCCGCGCGCGCCAGGTGTCCTGGATCGAACTCGAGAATCACCGTAACGTCCGGGTTGTCGGCCAGCACGCGCCGCATCCCGCGCCAGATGAGCGGCTCGGCGCCCTCGGCGTCGATCTTGATCGCATCCACGCGCGTGCCGGGAGCGAGCACGTCGTCAAGCGCGGCGGTTTTCACCTGGATCCTATCGGCCGGCCCGCCTCCGGCGAATAGCGTGTTGTGCCCGGAATCGGCCGCATAGACGAAGAACGGCGCTTCCCCGGTGCGGTCCGCCAGCGCCAGCTCGCGAAAGTCGATGCGCCCGCTCTCCAGGAACCCGTTCACCTGGATGTTGTCCTTCAGGATCGCGAATGTGTGCGGCGCAGGCTCGAAGCTGTAGACCTTGCCCCGGGGGCCCGCCAGCCGCGCCGCGACCAGCGTCACGATGCCGATGTTGGCGCCCGCGTCCACGAAAACCGCGCCGGGTGCAACGGTCCTTTCGAGATACCGGACGAGCCCCGGCTCGAGATGTCCGCGGAAGGTGTAGTACGCCGCCATCCGCCATTCGCTCGCAGGAATGCCGAGGATGAACCCTTCGATTTCCGTGGCGACGATATCGCCCGCGGCGATGGCGCGCGGGCGCGGCTCCAGCCGTTCGGCGAGCCGCCACCTGAAGAAATCCTCGGAGCGGCGGGGCGCGATCGACGCCTGCTGCTCGGCCACCGCGATCGACGCCTCGCAGAACTCCTCCACCTGCCTGATGAACCAGAACAGCAGCCGGCGCACGAGCTTCACCCCGAGCATCCCGACCGCGCCCCGCAGTGTACGCGGCTGCGGGGGCAGGCTCCCGATCCGCGACCGGCACAATGCCAGCCGTTCGAGGCTTTCATCGAGGGCTCCGCGCCCGGAATCCGGCATATCCGCACCAGGATCTCAAAAACGGCGGAAGCCGTCTATACAAACTCAATCCACGGTGGCGGCAGATGTGCGCTATAGTCACGAGTTTATGGAACAAGCGACGACTGGCGCCGAACGCCCGCACTTCAAACGCGTTCTCAAGCGCCGGGACCTGATTCTCTACGGTCTCGCGATGCTGACGCCAACCGCCGCCTATCCGGTGTATGGCATCGTGCAAAGCGCCTCGCACGGGCACGCCGCCCTGAGCTACCTGGTGGCAATGGTAGCCATGCTGTTCACCGCCGCCAGCTACGGCAAAATGGCGGGCGCGTATCCCTCGGCCGGCTCCACTTACACCTACGCGCAGAACGCGCTCAATCCGCACGTCGGGTTCCTGGCCGGATGGGCGATGCTGCTCGATTACTTCCTGATTCCGCTGCTCAGCGTGATCTACCCGGCGCTCACCGCCGCGCGCCTGTTCCCCTCCATACCGTACGCGGTCTGGGCGGTTCTTATCACCGTCGGCATCACCGTGATCAACGTCCGCGGCATCCGCGTGACCACGCGCGCCAGCGGCATCATGACGTACATCATGTGCGGCTGCGCGGCGCTTTTCGCAGTCTTGGCCGCCGCCAGGGTCGTGAGCGGAGGCGGCGCGGCGGCGCTTGTCTCGCTCGCCCCGATCTTCAGGCCGGAATCGTTCTCGCTCAGCCCGCTGATGCTCGGCGCCGGCATCGCCGCGCTCTCCTACATCGGCTTCGACGCGATTTCGACGCTGGCCGAAGACACGATCGATCCGGAGAAAGATATCTCCTACGCGACCGTGCTGGTCTGCGTGCTGCAAACCGTGTTCTGCGTCGGGACGGTGTATCTGGCGGCGCTGGTCTGGTCCGACTACCGCACGCTGCCGGACGTCGAGACAGCGATCCTGGACATCAGCCGCCGCGCGGGCGGGAACCTGCTGTTCGGCGTCATCACGTTTGTCCTCGTGGTGGCCGGACTCGCCAGCGCGCTCACCGGACAGGCCGGAGCTTCGCGCCTGCTCTACGGCATGGGACGCGACGGCGTGATCTCGCGCCGCATCTTCGCCCACCTCGACGAGCGCTACGCGACGCCGGTCCGGAGCATCTACCTGATGGGCGCCGTGTCGATGGCCGGCTCGCTGCTGCTGCGCTTCCAGCTCGCCACCGAACTGCTCAACTTCGGCGCCTTCGCCGGCTTTATACTCGTGAATCTCAGCGTCATACGGCACTACTACATCCGCCTCGGCCGCCGCCGCGGGTGGGATTTCGTCACGAACCTGGCGTGCCCGCTCGCCGGCGCGCTGGTTTGCGGCTATGTCTGGTTGAGCCTGACCAACATGGCAAAGCTGGTCGGCTTCGCGTGGCTCGGACTGGGATTGGTCTACCTGGCCGTGATCACGCGCGGTTTTCGCGTCGCGCCAAAATCGCTTGGCAATCTCTCAGAGGGAATTTGATGTCTGCCTGTACCGGACTCGAAAAATCGATCTGCGAATACGTCGAGAGCCGCCGCGAGCGGCTGGTCGGCATCATACAGGGGCTGGTGCGCATCCCGTCGGAGAACATGCCCCCGGCCGGCTCCGAGCGCGCCTGCCAGGAGCACATCGCCGGCTTCCTGCGGCCTCTCGGCTGCGCGCCCACGCTCTATGAGGTGGACGACGTACCCGGCCTGCGCGAGCATCCGCTGTTCGGCGGCAATCGCAACTACTCCGGCAGGCCCAATCTCGGTGCGCGCCTCAAGGGCTCGGGCGGCGGCCGGTCGCTCGTGCTGTCCGGCCACATCGACACCGTTCCCCGCGGCAATGCCCGCTGGACGCGCGACCCCTTCGGCGGCGAGGTCGAGGGCGGCCGCCTCTACGGCCGCGGCTCCAACGACATGAAGGGCGGCGTCGGCACCAACATGTTCGTCGTCGAGGCGCTCAAGGAGCTGAACATCCGCCTGGCGGGCGACCTGGTTTTCGAAACGGTAATCGACGAGGAGTTCGGCGGCTGCACCGGCACGCTCGCCGGCCGCCTCAAGGGTTTCAACGCGGACGCGGCCGTGATTTCCGAGCCGTCGTTCCTGCGGATCTGCCCGGCGCAGCGCGGCGGCCGCACCGCGCACATCACCTTCACCGCTCCGGGAGGAATCCTCTCGCCGGGCGCCTTCCCCTCGGGCACCGTGGACCAGTTGTCGTACTTCCTCCAGCACCTGGGCGAGTTCGCCGCCCTGCGCCGCGCCGCCGCGCCCGAGCACGAATTCTACCCGGCGCGCGAGTCGGCCGTGCCGGTCGCCGTCACCAAGGTCTGGACGTCGCCCTGGGGAACGTCCGAACCGATCACGGTCCCCGAAACGTGCAAGGTGGAGTTCTACTGGCAGACCATGCCGGGCGAGACGCAGGAAACCGTCGAGGCGCAGTTCTTCGAGTGGCTCGACCGCCTGACCGCGCAGGCGCCGGCGCTTTTCCCGGTCAAACCGCTGGTCGAGTTCCCCATCCGCTGGCTGCCCGGCTCGGCGATCCCGGCCGGCAATCCGCTGGTGCGGACTCTTTCGGAGTGCGCCGCGCAGGTGCTCGGAAAGCCGCCGGCGCTTGAAGGCATCGAAGGCCCCTGCGACATGTACATCTTCCACCAGTTCGGCATGCCGGCCGTGCTGTGGGGCGCGCGCGGCGGCAACACGCACGCCGCCGACGAGTACCTCGAAATCGATTCCGTGGTGGATGCGGCCAAGGCGCTGCTGCTGTTCGTCTGCCGCTGGTGCGGCGCGGCGTAATCCCTATACCAGCGCGCCATCGGGCGAGAACATCGAAGCGAACGGCAGTGTCATCACTCCCGTCAGCGACCCCTCGCCTCCGAGCAGCGACGGCCGCAACACCAGGTTCCGGAAGTTCACGAACTCGGGGCCCTCGGGAAACTGCTCGCGGATGCCCGCCGAAACCAGGGGCCAGGCCTCGGTGATGGTGCCTTCGATTACCACCGCTTCGGCGTCCATCGCCCAGACGGCGTTGGCAATCGCGATGCCGAGGTACTTCGATGTCTCGGCCAGCGCTCCGCGCGCGGCGCGGTCGCCTTCCATTGCGAGGCGGCAGACCTGCCGCATCTGCTGGCCGCCCACGGGAGTCGCCGGCGGACGCTCGCCGGCAAGCGCGCAGTACCGGTCCCAGGTCGCCAGGTCGGACACCAGCCTCTCGACGCAGCCCGGCCGGTCGTGACGCTCGGGCCCGTTGCTGTGCTCGATCACCATCTGGCCCAGCTCACCGGCCGACATGCGCGGCCCCGTATACATCTTGCCGTCGAGTACGATCGCCATGCCGATGCCCGTCGCTACTATCAGGAACAGCAGGCAGTGTATGCCGCGGATATCGGCGCTTCCGTAGACATACTCCGCCAGCGCCGCCGCGCGCACGTTGTTCTCCACGTAAATCGGGATGCCAATGCGCTCGGCCAGATACCGCCGGATTCCGATGTTGACCCACGCCGGGTGCGGCCCGAGTTCGACCGTTCCCGTCCGGCTGTCCACAATTCCGCGCGTGCTGATGCCGATCCCGGCGGGAGGCTCGTCGGATTCGGCGACGATCCGCTCCAGGTGCTCGGCCAGCCGGGCCAGCGTTTCGCCCGGCGGCCCCGGAGTCCGGAAACGGTCGCTCGCAAGCGTCCGCCCGGTGGCGGTACCGAGCGCCAGCCGCGTTTCCCATTCTGAAATATCGGCTCCGACGGCCCGAAAGCGCCGCTCATTCAGTTGCAGCGTCACGCCGGGACGTCCGCCCGTTGCCGGGCTGTGGCCGAACTCCACAAGCAGGTCTTCGGCCATCAAATCCGCGATAATCCTGGAGATAGCGGCTTCGGAAAGACCCGTTCGCCGCGCCAGTTCGGCGCGCGATAGCTGTCTGTGGCGCCGGAGCAGCCGGAGCACGGCTGCCCGGTTGGCAGTCCTGACTTGGCCGACGCGGAGTACGCGCTTGGGGAGAGACGCTCGTTCAACAGGCATTACTTACTGGCAGCAAGGAAAACCCCAAACAAGCTTAAGGCCAGTCCACGTCTGCATGCAAGCGTTATTTTCCTTGACTTTGATAAAACCTGATGTAGGCTTGACTAACGAGGTCGCTGTGGGAGCTCCTTTGGTTAGGTGTGAGCCTTTACTTGCTGGTGGTTACGAACTCCCAGGCAGTGCCTCGATTTCGTGCTTCCAGGAGAGTCCGTACATGTTCCTTTCCGGTCGTGCTTTCTCGCCGCTGGCAAGAAAGTCTATTTTGTTAGTGATTCTGCTCATCTGCGCCCTTCCTCTGGCGGCGCAAACGGGCTTAGGCGTCGTGCGCGGAACGGTCGTTGACCAGAGTCAAGCCGTGGTTGTGGACGCGAAAGTGACGCTGACTAATACCAACACCGGCGTAAGCCAGACTGTGAAGACCACAGCAGCGGGCGTCTTCTACTTCGCAAGCCTTCATCCCGGTCCCTATAGCCTGACAGTCGAGATGGAGCACTTCAACAAGTGGAGCGGTACGCTGGATCTCGTGGCCGGACAGACGGCCGCGATCGACGTTCCCCTACAGGTCGGCACGGTCGCCAACACCGTCGAAGTCACCGGCGCGGCGCCGATCGTCGAAACCGAAAAGGGCTCGATTTCCGACGTCAAGGATGCCCTCCGCATCCACGAACTGCCCTTGAACGGCCGCCAGATCACCAACCTGTTCAGCCTGACGCCCGGTGTCGAGGCGGGCGCAGGCGGCGACAACAGCTCGCCACGCACCAACGGCATGAAGGTCGGCTCAACGGACATGGTGCTCGACGGCATTTCCATGGTGGACCGCTTCACCGGCGGCATGAACCGCGTGCAGCCCGGCCTCGACATCGTGCAGGAGTTCCGTTTCGAGACCGCGGGCTCCGACGCGGCGTTCTCCCGCCCGGCCACCGTCAGCGTGGTTTCCAAGAGCGGCACCAACCAGATCCACGGCACCGTTTTCGAAACCATGCGCAACAACTACGGCGGCCTGCGCGCGCGACAGCGGCAGGACAAGTCCGCCACCCCGCCCAAGTACATCCGTAACGAATACGGCGGCACGGCCAGCGGCCCCATCATCAAGAACAAAGCCTTCTGGCTGTTCTCCTATGAGGGCATGAAGCTCCGCCAGCAGAATTATGCCGAGACCCTGGTTCCGGACGACGCCATGTGGGGCGGCGATTTCAGCGGCATGACCGACACCAGCGGCCAGCCGTACACGATTTACGATCCACTGACCACCGGCGCCGACGGCCGGCGCCAGCCGTTCGCCAACAACATCATTCCCTCCAGCCGCCTGGCTCCGGTGACGGGCACGATGAAGAGCATCAGCCCGGAACCGAACGTCCCCGGCGCCGCTCGCTGGACGGGCGTCAACTTCAAGACCTATTACCCGCTGACCCAGGACTTCAACACTCAGACCGCGAAGTACGACCAGGTGCTCGGCGATAAGGACAACCTCTCGGTCCGGTTCACGCGGTCCGACCAGCGCAATGCCAGGACCGGCGGCCGCTACGGCTTCCCGCCTCCGGGCTGCAACAACTGCGGCGGCTCGAGCCTGAGCACGTTCGGCCTCTATTCGATCGTGGCGCGCGAGAACCATGTGTTCCGCCCCACGCTGCTGAACGAGTTTGAAGTTTCGGCAAACCGCTCGCCCAATCACGTCGGGCAGCTTTCCGACGATACGGACTGGGCGACCAAACTCGGTATGCCGAATCCGTTCGGCGCTAAGGGCTGGCCCACCATCTATACGTCGGACTGGTGGTTCCTCTATGGCGGCGGCTGGGACGCCGGCAACCCGTCGGACCAGAAGATGCTCCAGTACCAGGTCTCCGACAACATGACCTGGATCAAGGGCAAGCACACCATGCAGTTCGGCTTCCGCGGACGCCGCGAATTCAACAACGTCCGCGAGATGCAACAGGCCCAGGGCTCGCACGGCTTCTACAACGACTGGACTGCCCAGTATGATCCGGTCGGCCAGACGGCGGAAGCCTTCACCGGGAGCGGATTCGCCACACTGGAACTCGGACTGGCCAGCTACCTGAGCAACCAGTACAACCGCGGATACTTCTACTTCCGCCAGCAGGAACTCGGCCTCTACTTCCAAGATTCCTGGAAGGTCACTCCCAGGCTGACCGTGAACTACGGCTTGCGCTGGGACAACTGGACTCCCTACGGCGAGAAGTTCGATCGTCTCGTGAACTTCGACCCATCCGCGCTCAAGTCGACCGGCATGGAAGTGATCACTCCGCACAACACGACCATGGAGTCCATCCCCGGGCTTCCGCCTGAGGTGCTGGCTTCCTGGGCGGCACGCGGCACCACCTGGAAGACGGCGGAACAGGCAGGGTTCCCCGGCGCTCTGACGCCTTCCGTGTATCACGACTTCGGTCCGCGGCTGGGCGTTGCCTATCAACTCGGCAACAAGTTCGTCCTCCGCGCATCCTACGGCATGTACTACTGGACGATGCCGCTGTCTCAAATCCTCCAGTCTTCGCGCGTCAACCCGCCGTTGAACCTGCGGTTCCAGAACGACATCTCCTCTGCAAACGGCACCAATTACGTTTACTCTCTCAGCGTGGTTCCGGCAGCTACGGACTATCTCTCCGGCGCCAGCGTGACGGCCACCGCCGCGCCGAACGGCTCGCAGCAGTTCCTGCCGTTCGACATCCACCACTGGAACGACGATCGCATGCAGCAATGGAACTTCGTGATTGAGCGCCAGTTGGGTAAAAACGACGCGTTCCGGATCAACTACGTCGGCACGCACGCCAGTAACCTGGAGCAGCGCTGGGCGTATAACGATCCGATTACGCTGTGGAACTACCGCGCCGCGACCGGAGAAATCGGAAGCACGAACGCCGACGATCGCCGGCTCAATCCGAACTGGAACTTCCAGTCGGTGCATCATGACGGCTTCGCCAACAGCCATTCGCTACAGGCGGAGTTCGAGCACCGCACTTCGAAGGGCCTGACGTTCCAGGCCTTCTACACATGGGCCCACGCGATGGCCACCACCGACGCCGGCGGCTACAGCTCCGGCAACGGCAGCGCGAACGCGGTCGGCTCCGGCTACGCGTTCCTGGTTCCGCAGAACGCCCAGATCCTCGGGAATCCGAACCTCACCGATTCCCAGCGCCTGCGGCTCGGCTACGCCAACTCGGGCGACGTGCCCCCGCAACACATCCGCTGGAACGGCGTCTATGAGCTGCCGTTCGGCAAAGGCAAGAAGTGGGGCAACACGGCGAGCGGGCTGGTCAACCACCTCATCGGCGGCTGGTCGATCGGGTTCATCGGCGAATGGCGCAGCGGTTTCTGGACGGGCGTCAACGCCGGCAATTACCTGTTCGGCGATCCGACCATCAGCAAGGGCGACCGTCCGGAGGTCTATATTTTCGGCAGGCCGCAACAGCTTTACTTCCGGGGCTACTTCGACTCCTCCGCCGCCGTCAGCGGCGATGTTTCGCAGCTCCAGCAACTGGTTCCAATCGACCGTTCGCAGCGGATCTACCGGCCTCTCGGCGATGGCTTCGACAACAAACTGCCGCAGACGCTGGCCGACGGCTCGGTCGTACTCACCGGCGTCAACGACAATCTGAACTGGAACGCCCGTAACTTTATGCAGGGACCGGGCGCCTGGAATTCAGACATCTCGCTCTATAAGACGTTCTCGATCACCGAGCGCCTGAGGCTCCGTTTCACGGGTGATTTCTTTAACGCTTTCAATCACCCGAACAGCGTCAACCCGGACACGACAACCGGTCTGCTGAACCTGGCCAACCAGGCGAACGATCCCCGGATCATTCAGCTCTCCGGCCGCATCGAGTTCTAACTCCAATACGCATGAAAGGGCGGTCCGGCTCTCCGGGCCGCCCTGCTTTGCTATCTTCAGTGCACCGTGCCTTGCTTCCGCTCACTTGCCTCCCAGGCTAAATTTCTGGCTGTCGCCGCGCTTCTGTGCGCCGCCGGGTGCCGCCCGAGCCGCGCTCCCGAGCAGCCCTCAAACGCCGCCGGCGGAGATTACCCCATCTACCGCTTCGACGACCACCTCGACTCCGCCGCGGTGACGGCCGGCGCCGCGGCATCCTCGGTCGCACAGGCCGAGCGCGTCGTCTGGCAGTTCGATGAAAAGAAGATCACCTGGGAGCTTCAGCGCGGGCGCATGGGATTCAAGCCCGGCCAACTCATCGTCAAAGGAGAAGGCTCGACCCCGGTGATCGCCTCGCCCGCCAAGCCCGCGATCGACTGGAGCCGCTACGAGGCGGTCGTCATCCGCATGATTGTTGAGGCGGGCGGCGAGGTCAAGCTCAGGCTCGACGGCAAAGACATGGTCCAGAAACTGGCGCCTCCTATGGTCTGGAAGGTGTACCGCTTCGACCTGCCGGCCGCCGGCTCCGCAATGAGCCGCCCGCTCGCCATCATGCCGACCGACGACCTTTACGCGGCCGTCGCCATCGACTTCATCGAACTGGTGCCGCGCAAGGAGAAATTGCAGGGCCCGGCCGGGCGCGCCTTCCTCGCCAAACGCGACGAATACCGGGGCGCGATCTACACGCAGGCGCCTTCCTCCCTGGTCTGGGAGACGGCCGTTCCCCCGCGCGGCGTCGTGCGCTTCGGCGCGGGCGTTTCCGGCAAAGGGCCGGTCACCTTCAAAGTTCTTGCCGGACCGTCGAAGACCGAAGTGTTCTCGAAGACCGTCAGCGATGCCGAGAAATGGGAAGACGGAGAGGCGGATCTCTCGGCCTTCGCCGGCCGGACCACGCGCATCGAGTTTCGGACGGAGGCGGCCGCGCCGGGCGCCGCGGGCCTCTGGGCCAACCCGCTGCTCGCGAGCCGCGCGCCGCACGCGCGCCCCAATATTCTTCTGTACCTGGTTTGCACGCTGCGGCCTGATCACACCAGCCTCTACGGTTACTCGCGCGACACCACGCCGTTCCTCAAGAAGCTCGGTGCCGCGGGCGTGGTCTTCGACGACGCCGTAGCGCAGGCGCCCTGGACCAAGGCGTCCGTTCCCTCCATCCTGACTTCGCTTCAGGCCTACACGCACGGACTGGCGAAGGAATCGGACACGATTCCGAAAGGCGCCGCGACGCTTGCCGAAACACTGCGGCGCGCGGGTTACGTGACCGCCTCGATCGTCGCCAATCCACTGGCCGGGCGCGCCAGCGGCCTCGACCGCGGCTTCGACTACGTGATGGATTTCCCCGTCCTCCAGCGCAACCGCGACGAAGCCTCGGACCGCGGCACGGACTCGGCCGCCGTCAACCGCGCGCTCGCGCCCTGGCTCGAGCGGCACAAGGACGAGCCGTTTTTCCTGTTCATCCTGAGCACGGACCCGCACGCCCCCTATCGCCCTCCGGCCGGCTTCGAGGAGAAGTTCGCGAACCCGGCCGAGACTGGCGCGTTCGATCGCGACTACGAAAAAGTGCGCGGAGCCTGGGGCGGCGGCGCCGAGGTGTCACGCGCCGAGATGAAGGCGCGGGGCGTTCATCCGGACGCCTTCATCCGCCGCGCCATCGACCGCTACGATGGAGAGGTCGCGCACAACGACCACAGCATCGAGGAGCTCTTCGCGAAGCTCAAGGCCGCCGGCGCGCTCGACAACACGCTCGCCGTCATCGGCTCCGACCACGGCGAGGAATTCTGGGAGCACGGCTTCGGCGCGCACGGCCATTCGCTCTACAACGAGTTGATCCACGCGGCGCTCCTGATGTGGAACCCGAAGCTGATTCCGCAGGCGCACCGCGTTTCGCAAACCGTCCAGTTGATCGACATCATGCCGACCGTGCTCGACCTGGCATGCGTCGCCGCGCCCGAACCGCTCGAAGGCAGGAGCCTGGCGCCGCTGCTTCGCGGCGGGAGTCTGCCGGGCGCGCCCGCCATGTCCACCAAGCTAGCGCTGCCCGGCGCAAAACAGGGCGGCGGCGCGCCCGAGAACCGCACCGATTCGTTCGCGCGCGTCGAGCCGGAGTGGAAACTGATCTGGCGCCCCGGCGCCGCGAAGGCCGCGATCAAGGAACTCGAGCTCTACGGGCGCAAAGGCGGCGACACAGCCGATGTCGCGGCACGGCACCCCGACGCCGCCGCCCGCATGAAATCGGAGATCCAGGCGTGGATGGAGCGCGAGAACGCCGTCAAGTCGAAGACCGGCGCCGGCGGCTCCACCACGCTCGACCCGGCGACCATCGAGCGTCTCCGCAGTCTCGGCTATCTGGGAGGGAAGACCAACCCTTGAGATGCCGGTCTCGCGCGCCTCGCCGGCGCGCCTCAACCGCCTCAGCAAACCCACGGTTTCGAGTTGCGTGGACGGGCTCATCCGCCGCGGCTGGGCGGTCGAGCAGGGGCCCTGGGAATCCGGGACCCAAAGCGTGGCCGGGCGGGGAGTTTCAGAGCAACCCACCCCAAAAACCCATTGACAACGCCAGCGACTTGCCTTATCGTTGGTTCGGTAAGTTAACTTACTTGAAACGGGACCCCTGAACCGCCTCCCTTTCAGGAAGTTAATGGCTATGGGGTCAAACATTCAACCACTCAAGGAGCCGCAATGCGCGCGCGTGATGTGAAGATCCTCATTATTATGTTATGCATTGCCTGTCTGAGCCCTCTCCACGCCCAGATATCCAATGCCACGATCAAAGGAACGCTTGTTGACGCCCAGGGCGGCGTCCTGACGCAAGCCACGGTCGAACTGACGAACACCGGCACGAACGACCGCCGAGTCACGCAGTCCTCTCCGGAAGGCGCTTACGTCTTCACCGCTTTGCCGCCCGGCAACTATACGGTCAAGGCCAAAGCGCCCGGGTTCGCCGAGTGGAGCGGCGATCTGGTGCTGCGCGTCGGCCAGGAAGCTGTCGTCAACGTCATGATGGTGACCGAAACGGTAACGACGACCGTTGTCGTAAAGGACGTCACCCCGGTCATCAGCCCGGAAAGCTCATCGCTTGCCGATGTCAAGGAAGCTTCGCGCATCGGGTCGCTCCCGCTGCAAACCCGCAATTTCCTCGGCATCCTCAATTTCACCCCCGGCGTGGTTTCGAACGGTTTCGCCGGCCAGGGACAGGGCTACACGCGCGTCAACGGAATCCCGGGCGGCTCGATCGAGTACCTGGTCGACGGCGCCTCCGCCTCCGAGCGCTACACGAATGAGCTGCAGCGGCTGCCGCAGGCCCTGCCGACCATCCAGGAAATCCGCATCAACACCTCGAACACGAACGCCGAGTACAGCCGGCCGGGCATGGTCGAAGTGGCCACCAAGAGTGGCAGCAACGACTTCCACGGCGAGGTCTTCGAGCTCAACCAGAACAACCACTTCGCGGGCAAGAGCTTCCACCAGCAGACGGTGAACTTCCTGGTGCGCAACGAATACGGCTTCAACCTGGCCGGCCCGGTCTGGTTTCCGAAGCTGTACAACGGCCGCAACAAAACGTTCTTCTTCTTCGACTACGAGAAGATCCACCAGCGCTCGGCCGCGAGCCAGAACTTTTACACCGTTCCGGACGCGCCTCTGAAGGCCGGCGATTTCTCTAACTTCGTGGATTCCACCGGCCAGTTGATCAAGATCTACGATCCGCTTTCGACGGCCTACGATCCGGCCACCGGCAGCTACACGCGCACGATGTTTCCGGGCAATAAAATCCCGGAAAACCAGATGAACCCCATCGGCAAGAAGATCGTCTCCTACCTCCCGGACCCGAACATGAGCACGCCGTGGTATTCCGGCCCGAACTGGCAGGACCCGAACGGCAAGCTCACGGACGACCGCTCGATGCTGACGGCCAAGATCGACCAGTTGCTCGGCAACAACCGCCTGTCAGGCCGCTACACCTACACCGACCAGGACCAGGTTTCGCCGCGATACTTCCTCAATCCGAACGTGCGATCCTACGGCGGGCATAACGCCGCGCTTTCCTACACGCACCTGATCAGCCCGACGATGGTAAACGAAGTGCGCGCAGGCGTGCAGCGGTTCCATGCCTACCGCGGCCCGGTTCCCATCGATCCGCCCATCACGGAAGAACTGGGCCTGCCGACCTACCCGGGCACCGTGGCGTGGCCGGGCATCTACTTCGTGGACTACGGCTCCTCGTGGCTGACCAACTTCTTCGACGGCATCGACCGCGATAACCCGCAGGACGCGCCGATGCTGAGCTTCAGCGTTGGGGACAATTTCTCGTGGACACGCGGCAAGCACGACCTCAAGTTCGGATTCTCTTTCGTGCGTAGCAACGTGAACACGTTCGAGACCGGCCAGCCCGGCGGCGACTACTCCTTCTCCGGCGGCTTTACAGCCCTGATGGACCCGGCGACCGTCGCCAATGGCCTGAACGGCGCCGCGGCCATGGCCAACACCGGCGCGGGCCTCGCCGACATGCTGCTCGGCCTCGTCGACTACGCGGGCCTGAACACCTATCCGCGCTTCTACACGCGGCAGAACGACTGGTCGGGCTACGTCCAGGACAACTGGCGCGTGGCCCGCAAGCTCACCCTTAACCTCGGCTTACGCTACGAATACTGGTCGCCGTTCCGCGACAAGCGGAACCAGGCCAGCACGCTGAATCTCGCCGCGGCCGGCGGCCCGACGGTGGTCTTCGCCGGCGACGGGCCGATCACCAGCCAGGGCTTCCCGCAGAGCGTCGCCGACGCCTACGCCGCCGCGGGGATGAGATTCGAATCCGCCAGTTCGGCCGGCATGCCTTCCTCACTCTGGAAGATGCAGAAGACCAACTTCGCCCCGCGCGTCGGCGCCGCCTACCAGTTGAACTCGAAGACGGTGCTGCGCGGCGCGTACGGCATTTACCACTGGGTTATGCCGCTGGTGCAGTATCACCAGCAGACGCGCAAGAACCCGCCGTTTGCCCCCAGCCTGCAAAGCCCCGTGGACAACAACTTCCCCGGCGGCTGGTACATCACTCCTGCGGAGCTGACCTACCCGGTAGGCCCCTTCGCCAACCAAACCCCGGGTTCGCGCACGGTCGGCCAGCAGTTCCTCGACCCCAACTCGCTGGTCATCTCCAACAGCGGCGGCTGGAACATCGCGCCGTGGGATCCCAACTACAACACGCAGATGGCGCAGGAGTGGAACGTCACGATCGAGCGTGAGCTGCCGGGCCACTTCGGTTCCCGTATTTCCTACGTCGGCACCCATGGCAGCAACCTGGTGCAGTTCGACCCGATCAACGCGCTGGTTCCGCGCGCTCTGGCGCCGCCGAACGCGACCACGGCCGAGCGCCGCGCGTACCCGGGCTACGCCACCTCCAGCACCAGCGCCATGGACTTGATCGTCACCAACGGCTACTCCAACTCCAACCAGTTGCAGGCCGAGATCAAGCGCAACTTCTCGAACGGGTTCGTCTTCCAGGGCTTTTACACGTTCCAGAAGACGTTGACCACGTCGGAAGGCTCCAATAACGCCTTCGGCGCGATCGAGATGCTGCCCGCCGCCCTGACGAACAACGCGTCGGAGGAGCAGCGCCTGCGCCTCGTCTACGGCCACGACAGCGGGCTGCCTACGCACAACCTGAGCTTCAATTCGAACTACGAGCTGCCCTTCGGCAAAGGCAAGCCTTACCTGGCCAACGCCGGCGGGCTCGTGAACCGGCTGGTTTCCGGCTGGAACATGTCGGCGTTCTTCTACTGGCGCAGCGGCCTGTTCTTCTCGCCGTATTACAGCGCGCGCGGGTCCAACACGTACCTGGCGCCGGGCGCCAACGCGATCCTTCCCAAGGACCAGCGGCAGGCCGCGCTCTGGTTCGATCCGAGCGTGTGCCGCGCCGACCTCGGCGAAACTTGCACGGGCCAGAGCTGGATCCGCCGCACTGCGCTCGAGAGCGACTTCCTCAACAACGTCCCGCGCAATTACATGACCGGTCCGGGCTTCTACAACGTGGACGCCTCGTTCTTCAAAGTTACTCCGATCGCGGAGCGGTTCAGGCTGCGGTTGGAAGGCCAGGTCTTCAACCTGATCAACCACAAGAACTTCGCTAACCCCAACCTCACCTCGGGTGTCATTACAAGTGGCGTCGGAGGACCGAGGGTAGCGCAATTCCAGGCCAAGCTGGAGTTCTAACTCTGCTTTGTGCCGATTTCGCCGGGCGGCTTCTGTACCGGGCCGCCCGGCTCTTCTGAGTTTTTTCCATGCGTCTGCCCCGCGAACACCTTATCTCCCGGAGTCTCCGCGCGCCTTTGATGCGTAGCATCAACGGCATCGAACTGCTGAACCTGATCCGCGAGCACGGGCCGATCTCGCGCGCGAGCCTCGCCAAGCTGAGCCAGCTCAGCAAGCCCACTGTGTCGAGCCAGGTCGAAACGCTGGTGAAGCATGGATGGGTGGTCGAGTTCAGCCGCGGCGAATCGGGATCGAAAGGCGGCAAAAAACCGACGCTGGTCGAGTTCAACGCTGACGCGGGACGCCTGTTCGCGGTGGAAATCTCCGCCGAGGTTGCGCGCCTCGCCGCGGCGGACCTGGAAGGCAGGATTCTCGCGCGTGTCTCGCTTCCCATCGGGGACGACCACGGCGCGGCTAACGTGCTCGCGCTCATCCGGCGCGGGCTCGGGCAACTGATGGACGGCCACTCGGGCGGCGGACAGCGCATTGTCAGCGTCGCGGCGCCCGGCCGCGTGGATTCCCGCAAGGGCCGCGTAATCGAGGCCGGCAACCTATTCAACTGGCGCGACGTGCCAATCCGCCAAGAGTTCGAGCGCGCGTTCGACGCGCCCGTGTTCGTGGACAACGACGTCCGCATGGCGGCCCTCGGCGAAGTGGAATTCGGCGCGGCCCGCGGCGAGCGCGACACGGTGCTCGTGAAGCTCGACACCGGACTCGGCGCGGCCGTCGTGAGCCGCGGCGAGCTGCTCCCGGGCAATCACTGGGCCGCGGGCGAGCTCGCCCACATGATGCTCGACCTCGCCAAGGTGGGCGAGGATTGGAGCGTGCGCGGCTACCTCGAATCGATGGTCGGAGCGGACCGCATCGTGGCCGCGGCGCACGCGGCGGGCGGCTCCGCCACAACCGCGCTCGAATTTCTCACCACGGCGCGTTCGGCGGCCGGCGCCGAGCGGTCCGTCTTTGACCGTGTCGTCCTGCACTTGGGCGTAGCCATCGGCAACCTCATCGTCGCCTACGACCCGTCGCTCGTGGTGTTGCAGGGCGGCCTGCTGGCGGCGCTCGAGACGGAACTGCGCGCGATCGTGCGGCAGGTGATTCCCTGGGAGACGCGCATCGAGCTCTCGGAGATCAGCGAAGAGGCCGTGCTG
Source organism: Acidobacteriota bacterium (assembly GCA_050261515.1). GTDB lineage: Bacteria > Acidobacteriota > Terriglobia > Bryobacterales > Bryobacteraceae > JBLNDJ01. Next base: position 143,936 of record JBLNDJ010000017.1, read on the forward strand.
CTCGGCGCGATCGTCGCCGCGCGCAAGGCAGCCTACGCCCGCATTGCGCGCCTGTTCGACATGGGAGTCCCCGCCGGCGGTGCATGATGAGAAGCGCCAACGGAATCGGCCTGCTCAACCTCATACGGCAGCACGCCCCCGTGTCGCGCGCATCGCTGGCGCGGCTCAGCCGCCTCAGCAAACCCACGGTCTCGAACTGCGTCGAGAGCCTGATCGAGCAGGGCTGGGTATTCGAGCAGGGGCAGGGCGAGTCGGGCGCCCGGGGCGGCAAGAAGCCGATGCTCGTTCGCTTCAACTCCGACGCCGGCCGCCTGGTCGCCGTTGAGCTGGGCGCCGAACAAATCCGCATCGCGCTCGCGGACCTCGACGGAACAATCGTGGACCGGCTCTCGCTCCCCACGCAGGTCACCAAGGGCGCGGCGCGCGTGCTCGATCGCGCCGTTTGCGGCATCGAAAAGATCTTCGAGCGCGACCGGGCGCGGCCCAGGCAGCGCGTGATCGGCGTGGCCGCCCCGGGCCGAGTCGACGTCCGCCAGGGCATCGTGCTCGAAGCGGGCAATCTGTTCCACTGGCGCGAAGTGAATATCCGCGAGCGGCTGGAGCGCACGTTCCACGGGGCCGTGTATGTGGACAACAACGTGAACATGGCCGCGCTCGGCGAGCTGCATCACGGCTCGGCGCGCAACTCGTCGAACTTCGTGCTGGTTCGTCTCGATACGGGCATCGGCTGCGGCGTCGTCACCGGAGGCAAGCTGCACCAGGGCACACACTGGGCGGCCGGCGAGATCGCGCACATGGTCTTCGACACGAGCCACGCGCGGGACGACTGGCGAGTTCGCGGCTACCTGGAATCCATCGTCGGCTCCGATCGCAGCGAGGCGGGCGCGCGCGCCATCAGGGCCCGTGGAGACGGCTCGAAGGCGCTCGACAACGCCGCGCTGCATCTCGGCATGGCGGTCACCAGCGTGATCTGCGCGTACGACCCGGCCATGGTGGTCCTCCAGGGAGAGGGTTTCCGCCCCGTGCTCGCCCGGATCAAGGAGATTGTTTCAAAAACCGTCCCCTGGGAGACGAAGATCTGCATGTCGGTCGCCGGCGACGACGCCGTCATACTCGGCACGATCGAGGCGGCGCGGGCCTATGCCTACAACGGCATCGCGCACTCGCTCGCCGGTTCCGGCCGCGCACCCTCAGCAGCCATACTAGACCTATGAAGTTCCTCACGCTCGCACTGCTTCTCTGCGCTTCGGCCTGGCCCGAAGAGCTATCCATCGTCCTCACCGGACAGGCTCAGCCCAACTGCTGGAGCACCGAGGCCACCGTCGCCGCCGTGACCCGCGGCGCGGCCACCGATCGCGACAAGGCGCTGGCGATCCACCGCTTCGGCATGCAGCACATCATTCACTTCAACGGGCCGTTCGAAGAGCGCGACGAGTACCTCACCGATCCGCTGAAGATCATCGGAGTCTACGGCTACGCCCTCTGCATGAACAACAGCTCGTCGATGTGCGGGCTTTACAACGCCGCGGGCCTGCCCTGCCGCGTGCGCACGCTCAGCAGCCACTCGATCCCCGAGATCTGGTTCGAGAACCGCTGGAACTACATCGACACCGACATGTTCGGCTACGTGTTCCTCGACGATGGCAAGCGGCTGGCAAACGTGGACGACCTGCTGAAGGACCCCGACCTGTTCGTGCGCCAGACGCATCCGCCCGATCCGTTCTACCCGTTCGACAAGAAGCCGGACATGGCCAGCGCCTTCCGCGACACGAAGTACTCCTGGAAGGACCATCATCCCTACCCGGGCTCGCACATGATGAATCTCGAGCTGCGTACCGGCGAGACGCTCTCGCTCTACTACAAGCCGCGCGGGCGCTTCCTGCTCCAGACGATCTACCCGGCCGACATGGGCACCGTGTACAAGGACTACTGGTCGACCGGCCCGATTCGCAATGGTTCGCTCGCGTGGCGCGACTCGGGTCCCGCGGCCTACGGCAACGGACTGTTCGACTACAAGCCCGACCTTCGCTCGGACGCCTTCCGGCGCGAGGCCGCGGAGGCTTCGGGCGTCGTGATGCGCAACGGCGACAACTTCCCCGCGCTCGCGGCGGAGACGCCGGGCAAGACGGCATCCATCGTTCTCGACGTCGCTCTGCCGTGGGTGATCGTCGGCGACCAGAACGACCTCACCACGTTCGACGACGACACGAACGCCTCCGTAGTCAGCGGCATGTTCTGGCGCATGGACCCCTCCGACGAGAACCGCATCTCGGTGAGCGTGGATGGCGGGCAGACGTGGCACAAGGCCTGGGAGAACCGCTACATGGGCGCCGTCGAGTTCCGGGTGGATCTCTCGCGCTGGACGCGCGGCGAGTACGGCTACAAGCTCAAGCTCGAGTGGACCGACCGAAAAGGCACCGGCAAGGTCGGGCTCGAGACGCTGCGGCTGAAGAACTGGGTGGAGCTGTCGCCGATGGCGCTGCCCCGCATCGTAGCCGGCGCGAACACCTTCAAGCTCGCGACCGCGCCGCGGCGCACGTTCTACAACGCGAGCCGCTGGGACCGCGGCCAGCAGCTTCCCGGAGAGCGGCGTGAAAACCTCGATGCGGCCGGCACGGAGCCGTATCTGCGCCCCCGCGACACGGCGAGCGAAGGGACGCTCACGTTCCCGCTCGGCCCGGCGGGAATGGTGGATGAGACGCGCATCAGCATGCTGGCTCGCCCGCTGCCCGGCGGCAAGCCCGCGGACGTTTCCGTGGTGCTGTCGCTATCGACGGACGGCGGCGCCAGATGGAGAGAGCTCGAGCGCTATACGCCCAACCGCGAGCACGAGATCAGCGCGATCTGGTTCAACCACGTGATCAGGAACGCGGACCTGCGCGGCGAGTCGTGCTGGCTGAAAGTCGCGGTTAAAGGCGGCGGGCTGAGCAAGGTGACCGCCAATAGCGCCGTGCACTCGGAACCGAAGTCGCCCACGGCTCTGCGGGTCACGCACCTGTGGAAGGAAGGCGGGACTCCCCGGACTTTCACGAAGGTGTTCGACGGCACGGTCGGGACATACAGCATCCGGGCCGGCGCGAAAGTCGTGAACGAAGAACTCCGCCTCGAAGCAATCGCGAAGTAGTTTTGTGGGGCAGCGCTGCCCCACTACTCTTCCGGAGCTACGTCGGTGAACCTGCGAAGGCGCAGATTGTGTGCCTTCGCATACGAATCCGCCACCTTCAGCACCGCCTCCCCCCACGCATCCAGGCCGATGCTCCGCTCCGGCACCACCATATAACTCAGGTCCGCCGTGCGGCCGCCGAAGTGGTCCTTCACATCATCCAGAATCAGGACAAACTTCCGCCCGCCCACCTCGCGCCCGTTCGGATAATGGCTCTTCTCGAACGTCGACGTGAGGTCCGCAAAGTTCTTCTCGCGCTCCCTGCCGAGATTCGCGGCGATATCCCGCGCCTGCACCAGCTCCGCCACCGCACGCGCCGCGTCGTCCTTCCCCGCCGCTTCCTGCGCTCGCACAAGCGCCTGTTCCGCCCGCGCCATCCCATCGAGCAGCCGCCAGTGCTGGCCCGTCAGCCGCGTCAGCGCAAGCATCACCTCCAGACTGTACCGGTTCCGCACCGGCCGCCCCATGTTCGTCTGAATCGCCAGCGCCAGCCGCTCGTTTTCCGCCGCGCGCTCGCGCGCCTCGCGCAGAAACTCGCCGTACTTCGACTCGATGACGGGCGCGACCTTCAAATCCGGCAGCGCGGGCAGCGCCGGCGCCGTGAGCGTATAGTCGAACCTCTCGACTCCGACACCCTTGCCGCGCGAATTGCCGTACCCCGGCCCGCGCACCTTCGAAATCACGCGGTCCCACGTGTGCTCCCACGCGCGCGCCTGCCGCTGCATCATCGCGTAGATGTCGACCATGCCCTGTGCCTCGGGCCCGTAGAAAACTTGCATGAACTGGGCCACGTGTTCGTCCGGCATTGCGCCCTCCGGGTTCCACGCCCACTGCGCCAAAGCGGACCATCCGAGCCAGAACGTCTCGTTGTGCAGACCCGCGTCGCTCCACGCCGCGCCGAACGCACCGATGGGATTCCCCTTCCAGTGCTTGCCATGCAGGATCGAGTCGCGCGCGGCCTCAACGCGCGCCTGTTCGGGCCGCGCGTCCTGCGAGAGCCGCAAATTGTTCGGGAACAGCCGCTCCTCTCCCTGCATCGAGACGTAGGCGAGCTGCCGGATCCCGAGCGCGTTTTCGGCGGGCAGATAATCCGCGTCTCCGATGATGCCGTCGATAATCCCGCCGGGCAGCATGTTCACGTGCTTCGCCAGCAGCGGATACTCCACCCACAGCAGCATCTTGCGCCCGCGCTTGGCCAGGTGCTCCTGCGCGCGCCTGACGAACTCCACCCACGTCAGGCTCCGGTTCTCGATGTTGTACGGCCTGCACGTCCCTTCGATGCCCGCGTAGTAGACTTCATCGGTCGAAGCGAAGAAGTAATCCACGCCGCGCGTGGCGTTGATGACGTCGTCGTACATCGAGAAGATCAGGTCGTACGTGCGCGGGTCGCAGAGCGCGCTCTGGTAATTGTTCCCGTCCGCCCGCAGGTGCGCGAACTCGGGATGCTTCAGCACGTAGCTCATGTGCGCGGGCGCCTGCACCTGCGGCACCACCTGGATGAAGCGCTCGAGCCCGTAGTTCACGATCTCCTGAAGCTGCGCGGTCGTGAACGCGCCCGGCGCGCCGATCACGGGATGCGACGGGTACTCGAACTTGTCCTCCAGCTCGAAGCCGATCATGTTGATCTTGAACTTCGCCGACCAGTCGATGAAGCGCTTGAGCGTCTCCATGCGGTCCTGGTGGTGTTTCGTGTCCCAGTGGAGGAAGCGCAGCTCGAGCTTCGGCCAGTCCTCGATCTCGCCCGCCGGCACGGCGAGCGCGCCCGTCTCCGTGCGGCGGATCAGTTGCAGCAGCGTCTGGACGCCGTAGAACAGCCCCTGCTCGCTGTTGCCTGAGATCTCGATTTTGCCCGCGGCGGCGCGCAGGCGATAGCCCTGCTTGTCGATCCCGGGATCGGCGCCGGTCTTGACCGCGCCCGGCGTGACGGCCAGCCGGATCACACGCGTAGCGGCCGTGCCGCGGGCGAGCGCGAGCCCGTGCCACTCGGATACGCCATCCACGAGCGTCTTCACCGAAATATTCTTCGCGGGAAGCGCGCCGGCATCGACCACCCAGCGCCCGTCGAGCGCGACATCGCCCGAAGCGAGCCTGACCGTGTGCGGCGCCGGAATGACCGCGTACCCCCGCGCCCACAAAGGCGTGACGGTCTCGGCCGGCGCGACCGCCGCGGCGGCCAGAATAACAAGCGAAACAAGAATGCTGCGTGCCATAATTGGCGCTATTTTACCAGCGGCCCGCAGGCTCCCGCCCCGGACGTTAGTAAAGACAAAGCCGCGCCGTTGTGCTGTAGTCTAATTCAGATGAGACCGGCAATTCTGTTGTTCGCCGCGGCACTGTGCGCGGGCGCGAAAACCCGCGAAGCGCCCACGCTCGCCGCCTATCCCGAGTTTCTCCGCCCCGATCCGTTCGGCGCAATCGTCGAACCGGACCGCAGTTTCGGAGCCAAGCCCCTGAAGACGATCTCGCTCCGCGCCGCGCGCGGCGGCTACGCGTCGTTCCATCTCGCGGTGAATCTCCCCGAGCCCGGCGACTACACGCTCACGCTGGAACCAGCCGGCGCGGGCATTCAAACCGAAGTCTTCCGCGAGTGGTTCCACCACCTCGAATCGGACCAGCGCTACTATCCCGACGCCCTAATCCCGACAAAACTGCCTTACCGCTCGCGCATGCCGGAGCCCGACAACCGGATCGAAAAGCAGACGCAGCAGGCCTTCTGGGTCGATCTCTGGATCGCGCCCGACGCGAAGCCCTGGGTCTACCGCTTTCAGGCGCGCCTCGAAGCCGGGGGCAAGCGCGTAACGCTGCCTGTCGAGTTGCGCGTGCTCGCCGCCGTGGTCCCGGACAAAGACGTGGTCGCGATGGACCACAATTCCTACGGCAGTTCGTTCATCGACGCGCCCTACCTGAGCGACGCGTTCTTCGCCCAGATCCACGCCTTCCACCGCCTGTTCTATGAGCACCGCGGCGTGTTCCACCAGCTCGGCTACGGGCATGCGGGAAAGGTCGCGCCCGAGTTCGCACCCGCGCTCGAGGGCACGGGCCGCGCGAAGCACATTAAAGACTGGACGCTCTACGACCGTCACTACGGCCCGCTGCTCGACGGCTCGGCGTTCGCCTCGACGCGCCGCGGCGCATCGCCGATCCCGTTCGTCTATTTGCCTATCAACCCCGAGTGGCCCGCGTCCTATCTCTGGTGGGGCGAGCCCGGCTACGAAGCCGAGTTCGTCAACGTCGTTTCCGAAATGGAGCGGCATTTCCGCGAGAAAGGCTGGACCCGCACCGTCTTCGAAGTGTTTTTCAACCACAAGGTGCGATACAAGGGATTTCCCTGGGACGGCGACGAGCCGCGCTTCCCTGAAGACCTGCCGTTCCTCACTCAATACGCCGAGCTCGTCAAGAAGGCCGTGCCGGCCGGCTCGCCCGTGCAATTCCGCGTGCGCGCCGACGCGAGCTGGATGATGGAAGAGCAGTTCAAAAAGCTCGCCGGCGCGGTGACCTTCTGGGTCGCGGGCGGAGGCATGCTCTCCTGGTATCCCGAAGCGCCCAAAATGCTCACGGACCGCGGCGACATCCTCTGGATGTACGGCGGCACGCCGGAGCTATCGAAGGTCTCGACCCAGATGGCGCTCACGCCGCTCAAGACCTGGATTCGCGGCGCCTCCGGCTACGTCCACTGGCTCAGCACCGGCTACGGCAGAGACCCCTGGTTCCACTTCGACGGCGGCGGGACAGCGCTCGTCTATCCCGGCGCGAAGTTCGACATCGCCGGCCCGATCCCCAGCGTGCGCCTCAAGCTGGAGCGCAACACGGTGCAGGATCTCACGCTGCTCGCCAGCCTCGGCGGCGCCGCAAGCAAGGCAGAAGCCGCCACGCGCTTCAACGGCGTGAAGCTCGAGGACTGGTGGACGCCCCGCTCCGCCATCCCCCCCGGCCTCCCTCGAGATTGGAACAACGCCGACATCGAAGACGCATCCAGCCCCACCGAGAACCGGCTTGCGAAGATCGACTCGGCGGCATGGGACCGCGTCCGCCAATACATCCTCACCCTCGCCACGGAGGCATCCAAATGAAGACCCTCATCGCAGCTCTCGCGATTCTCGCGCCCGCGCTCCACGCGGCCGATGCGGACCGCGCCCGCACGCTTGACGAAATCGGCCGCATCGCGAGCGTCATGGTGGATGGCGATGTCTGCCGCCGCATCATGACCCCGCGCGCGCTCGAGTACATGTCGAAGAAAGACCCGCGCGACCCGTGGGTGGATGGCGACAACTTCGCCGTCAATAAAGACGCCTTCAACCTGACGAAGAAGACGCTCATCCGCCTCTCGCGCCTGGCCGGGTTTCCCTGCGACGTGAACCTGTGGATGCCCATCCCCGGCAAGCCCGGCCGCATCCAGGTGCTCATAAGGAACGCCAACGAGACGAGCCAGTTCTGGACCTGGGGCGCGCTCCACCAGGAAACGCCCCCGCCTATGGCCAGGGTACTCGCCGGAGGCGCGCGCATCACCGTGGCAGAGAAGCCCGGCATCACCTCGGTGCTCGCGCCGGTCTACGACAGCCTCGGCGATATAGCCGGCCTGGTCGAAGTGGTCGCGCGCGATGCCGCCGACCCGCGAGAGAACGTGAAATGATCGCTCGCGCACTGGCCCTGATCGCGCTCGCCGCCGCGGTCTGCTGCGGCGAGTCGCTGTTCGACGGCAAGACCCTGAAAGGGTGGCACGTCTCCGCCAAACCCGCCGATGCCGCGAAAACCTTCTGGCAGGTTCGCGACGGCGCCATCACCTGCGACTCGCTCGGCCGCAAAGACCACGACTACGTCTGGCTCGTCAGCGACGGCGAGTACGCCGGCTTCGACCTCAGGCTGAAAGTCCGCGGCTTCCCTCAGTCACCCGGCAACTCCGGCGTGCAGGTCCGCAGCCGCTACGACGACGCCGCGTTCTGGATGGATGGCCCACAGATCGATGTACACCCGCCCGCCCCCTGGCGCACCGGCCTCATCTACGACGAAACCCGCGGCGTGCAGCACTGGATCTTCCCCACGCTCCCGGACTGGAACATCGCCCCTGCACAAGGCCCGGCCCGCTGGGATTGGCGCGAAGACGCCTGGAACGATCTCCAGATCGTCTGCCGCGGCACGCGCATCACGACAAAACTGAACGCCCTTCCCGCGGCGGATTTCGACGGCCGCGGCGTCCTCGACGATGCCACCCACCGTAAACACAACGTCGGCCTCAAGGGCCACATCGCGTTTCAACTCCACTCCAGCGACGAACTTCTAATCTCCTATAAGGACATCGAGATTACGACCTTTCCGTGATACAATTGACCCCAGGAGGGGAATACTTAGGGAAATGAGCGTAATTGACGAAGTTCTCCAGGGTAATCAGAATTATGCATCGAAGTTCAACGCGGGGCAGCTTCCGATGCCGCCGGCGCGCAAGCTCGCCGTGGTGGCGTGCATGGATGCGCGGCTGGACGTCGCCCGGATCCTCGGACTCAAGCCGGGCGACGCGCACGTCATCCGCAACGCAGGCGGCATCGTCAGCGGCGATGCGCTGCGCTCGCTGATCATCTCGCACCATCTGCTGGGCACCGAAGAATTCATGGTGATCAACCACACCGACTGCGGCATGCTGACGTTCCGCGACCAGGAACTGTTCGACCGCCTGCGCAAGAGCACCGGCACGAGCACCTCGGCGCCCGCTTCCTTTCACGCCTTCACGAGCCTAGAGGAGAACGTGCGCGAGCAGATCCAGAACATCCGCTCGCACCCGTGGCTGCCGAAGAGCATCCCCGTGCGCGGCTTCGTCTACGACGTGAAGACCGGCAGGCTGAACGAAGTCGACGCCGCGAAAGCCTCCACAGCGTAACGGCGCCCCCATTAAGGCCGGTTCGCGCCGTGCGGATTCCAGTAGAATGGATTCCGAAAGGATCGGAATATGTATCAGAAGATCCATCGTTGGGTCGATGAGGAGCAGCCGGTCCCGGAAGAACCAGACGGTCCGCGCGACATCACGCGCAATCCGGACGACTGCAACCTGGAGGAGCTCCCCGAGCCGAAGCGCCGCGAGCTCCCCGCCGACGACTACTGAGCCGGTTACAATGTCCCCAAAGGGGGCACGATGCTGGAAATACTGGCCCGGAACTGGTGGGCCTTCACCCTGCGCGGGATTGCCGCGCTTGTGTTCGGAATTCTGGCGATCCTCTGGCCTGGCGCGAGCCTCACAGCGCTGGTGCTTCTATTTGGCGCCTACGCGCTGTTTGACGGAATCCTCGCCGTGGTCTCATCGATCGCGCGCGCCCACGGTGGCGGCGGCCGGTGGGTCCCGCTGCTCGAAGGGCTGGTCGGAATCGCGGCCGGCCTGGTCACGTTCGCCGCGCCCGGCTTCACCCTGCTCGCGTTGCTGTTCCTGATCGGCGGCTGGGCCATCCTGACCGGCATTCTCGAAGTCGCGGTGGCCATCCGGATCAGGAAGCTGATCACCGGAGAGTGGGCGCTCATCCTCGGCGGGGTCCTCTCGATCCTGTTCGGTGTATTGCTATTCGCGGCTCCGGCCGCCGGCGCCATCGCAATCGCGTGGTGGATCGGCGCTTACGCCCTGATCTTCGGAATCGCCATGATCGCGCTGTCGTTGCACCTGCGGCGCTGGAGCCGCGGCGCCCAGCCCGGCATCCGAGCGCGTGCGGCCTAGAAGCTGAACCGCAACTGCAAATCGATCCGGCGGTTCGAAGCGCCGCTTGCCGGTCCGAAGCTCCGGGCCAGCGCCGTCGATTGCCCGAACAGCGCCGACGTGAGGTTTCCCACAGGCGTATCGAGGTTCACGAAGTTGAACAGGTTGCGCGCGGAAACGCCGAGCGTCAGGTTGTAGCGCCTGCCTGTGGAGACGTTGCCGAACATACCGTGCGGCCCCCCGCGCCCGCCGCGTCCAAGGCCGCCAAACCCACCACCGCCGAAGCGTCCGCCGCCCGGCGCGCCCGCCGCCTCGGTGCGCTTGCCGAATCCCCACGTCCGGCTCAGCCGCACGTTCACCGAAAACTGCCCCGGCCCGCGCCCGTAATTGCGCGGGATGATCGTCTCGCCCGGCAGCGGCTGCGGATTGAACACGCCCCACGGCGTCTCGATCCCCGATTGCGCAAACGCCGGCCGGTCCGTGAACACCAGGTCGCCATTCGCGTCATACCCGCTGACGATGTTGAACGGCGCGCCCGAGCTCGCCGTGATGAACGGGCTCAGCATAACGCCCCAAGGCGCCGTCACCGACCCGCCCGTGAACACGCGGTGCCGCACATCGAACGCCGACGGCCCCCACTCCGGCCTCAGATTGTAGGAATCCGCCGGCAGCGTGCCCACGCCATCCGTGTCGCTGCGCGCGTAGTTGAGCATGTAGTACCCGAACAGCGACACCCGCCGCGCGAACCGCGTGTTGAAGTTCGCGATCAACTGGTTCTGCCGCATCGATCCGGTCGATTCGTATTGAAAGATCGTCCCCACGTCTCCGTACGGAAACGATCCGTCAGCAAGCGGTGCGTTGATGTCGCGCGTGCGCAGCATGTGTACGCCGCGCGAGTACGAATAGGTTAGCGATAGCGTCGAGTTCCGCGGCAACTGCCGCTCGATCGCGACGGCGCTCTGGAGGATGTACGGCGCGCGCAGCGCGGAGTCCTTTTGGCGGATTGTCGTCGCCATGCGATTACCGGCCAGCACGTCGAGCGGCGGCGCTTCGGGATAGAAGTCCGGATAGTCCACGATGTACTGCTGCTGCGTAACGCCGTTGAATCGCCGCGCCGAGAGCGTCAGGGTGTCCTGAAAACGGTCGTAGAAAATGCCGAAGCCGGCGCGCAGCACCGTCTTCGCCGCCTTGCTCCCGCCGCCGTCGACGCCCCACGCCACGCTCAGCCGTGGCGAGAAATTTCTCGAGTCGCTGATGTTGGTCTGGTTCTCGTAGCGCAGCCCGTAGCTGAGCGTGAAGTTGGGCCGCAGGCGCCAGTCGTCGAGCGCGAACACGCCCACGTCCACCTGGTTCACGCTTGCCAGCGGATTTCCCGCAGCGATGGTGAACTGGCTCGGGCCGCCGCCGAGCGCCTGCATTTGCGCAATCGACAGGCCCTGCGCCAGAAAAATCTGCGTGCGCCGGTAGCGTTCGATGGAGGCGATCTGCTCCATCGCCGGCTGCCCGTCCATCAGCACCGGCTGGTTGTTCGCATCCAGCACCGGCGCGGGCCCGCCGGCAAAAAGAAACGTGCCGCCGAAATTCGTCGGCGCGTCGTCGCGCAGCGTGGTCGCGCGCAGCCTGCCGCCGAACTTCCAGGCATGCTTGCCCGCCGTCCGGGACGTCAGGTTCTGCACCTCGTAGTGGTTCTCCAGGTTGTTGGCGAGTCCCACCTGCGAGCCGCCTGCGTAAAACGCGTCCGACACCTGGATCGACGGCAGCGTCGTATTCCCGTACTCCCAGGTGCTTTCGCGCGAATACTGGAAGCGCGTCTCGTTGATTGCGTTCGGGCTCAGCACGGCCGTCTCGGTGAGCTGGAGGGTGTGCTCGGCGTTATACGTGTCGTAGGCGCGCTCGGGCAGCGAATAGCCGCCCACGCCCTGGTTTTGTCTGTCGATCTGTGTCCACGAATAGCGCGCCGTCAGGCTGTTCTTCGGTGTGAGCTGCAGATCCACGCGCGGCACCACGCGCCACCGGCTCTGCGGCGTCGGGGCCGACTCGGTGAACGGCACCGGGTTGAGCCCCGCATCGAGCACCGTCGTGTTGATGAGCGCGTCCTCGTCGATTCCCCTGTGCTCCACATCGAGCGTGAACGAAGCCTTCTTCGCCAGCGGGCCGCTCACGTTACCCGAGAAGATCCGCGACTGGAACGGCGGGCGCTCGCTCACGAACGGGTTGCGCGCGTTGAACACGTCGTCGCTGAACATCGACATGAGCTGGCCGCGGAACCGGTCCGTGCCCGGCTTGGTGAACACTTCCACGCGGCCGAAGCCGAGCCGGTCGAACTCGGCCGAGAACGGATTCAGGTTCACCCGCACTTCGCGAATGGACGACTTCGGCGGAAGCTGCCCGCCTGTGAAACCGTCGATGAAGATCTGCCCGCCATTCGGGCCCGCGCTCGGTCCGGCCAGCGCCTGCAAATCGTCCTGCAGCTGATCGGGGTCGTCGGAAAGCGCCTCGAGGTCGTTTCCCTTCAGCACCAGCGCGCCCGCGTTCTCGTTCGGATCGACGCTCACCTGGCTGCCGATCTCATCCCGCACCGTGATCTGCTGTGTCTCGGCGAGCACCGTGAGCGGAAAATCGAGAGTCACGTCGCCCGAGATGTCGTAGTCCTCGATCTCGGCCGGTGCGAATCCGGTCTTGGTCACCAGCACCGTGTACTTGCCCGCGGCCAGGCCCGTGAAACTGTACCGCCCCTGCAAATCCGTTGTGCGCTTCAGTTCGACCTTGGGTTCGGCCGACCGCAGAATCACGTCCGCCCCGGGAACCGATGCCGCCGATGGGTCCGTCACGCGCCCGTGCAGCGCCGCCCTGCCGCCGGTTTGGGCCGGCGCCTGAAACGCAAGTAACGCGACTACCGCAAACGTGCAGACAGACTTCGAGTAAACGCAGTTCATCCTATGTGATCTCCGCCGCCGCTGGGGCCGATTGCCCCGCAGCAGTTACTCCAGGGGAATCATCGACATGTCGCCGAGGTTCCAGTTGCCCATGGACTGGCCTCCTGCCGGCGCATTCTGGCCCTGTGCGCGGGCCTGCGCGGCCTGGCTCATAGCTATTAAGGCGTCCGCACCGGCCAGAAGAGTTACAGCCGTGATGCGATCAGGGCTCGCGCCGCTTGTGCTCGCGACCGCGATGGTCTCCCCGGTCTTGATCTCGCTGAGGGATATGGCGGGCATTCGTTCGAGCATCTGGGAAAAATCGGGACCGCCCCGACGCATGCCGCCCGGACCGCCAGGCCCGCCCGGACCGCCGGGCCCGCCCCCGCCGGGCCGCATTCCGCCGCCCATGCCCGCACCGAACTGCGGCGCGCGCCGCAGCACGCTATCGGCCGTCACCTTCACTACCAGCGGCTTGCCGCTCTGTAGATCCTTGATCGTCACTTCATTCGCAGCCTGATCCACTGCGGTCACCGGACCCGCCACCGTGCGGAAATTCCCACTCACAATTTCCTCGGCGACGATGCGAGTCCCGTCCTCGTTCTTTTTGCCGCGCGCGCGCAACTGGTCGCCCGGCCGTATATCGGCGAACGTCCCGGGCTTGGCGTCGGCGAACCGCACCGAATCGGGCGCGTACCGCCTGAACAACGTGCCTTCCCTGGCCGAGACCGTCGCCGTGTGCTGCTGCCCGAACATCGACGGAATGCGAATCGTGATCTCCTTCGCCGGCGCGTTGACCGAAACGACGGTCCCCGCCATGCCGTTGTGTATCCACTCGGCGCGATCCTTTTCGTGCTTCTGCGCGATGTCTTTCGCGCTCATCAGAATCACAGACCGCGCCTCGATCGTCTTGCCGTCGGCTGCCAGTGTGCCGGCCGCGCGTACACGGTCCCCGGACGCGAGATCTGTGGCCGCGATCGTCTGCGCGCCGCTCAAGTCCCGCGCGCCGGGCGCGACTTTCTGAAATTTCGTCTCGGGCGCGAAGACGACGGAAACCACCTCGCCCGCGTCGCTCTTCACTGTCGCGCCCGCCGCCGTTGTTTCCGTGATTACGCCGATCACGCGCGCACGCGGCGTCTGCGCGGCCGCTAGCGCGGCAACCGTCAACATCAATAAAAATCGCATTCCCATTGGCAGCATAGAACCATTGTCCGGCGCCGGCTTTAAAGTTTTGTAAAGATTGATACTATGGCTTCAGCGCTCAGTGTTCGCGCGTTGAGAAAATCGTACGCCGATACCGTCGCCGTTGACGGCATCGATCTCGACGCCTGCGCGGGCGAGTGCTTCGGCCTGCTCGGCCCTAACGGCGCGGGCAAAACCACCACGATAGAAATCTGCGAAGGCCTGCTTGCGCCCGATTCGGGCACCGTCGAACTGCTCGGCATGCGCTGGGAGACGTCTCCCGCGCTGCTGCGCCAGCGCCTCGGCGTGCAGCTTCAGGAAACGCAGCTTTCGGAAAAACTCACGGTCCACGAAACCGTCGCGCTGTTCCGCAGCTTCTACAAGCGCGGGCCCGCGCCCGGCGAAGTCATTGCCATGGTGCAGCTCGAAGAGAAGCGCAACGCGCGCGTCGGCCGGCTCTCCGGCGGGCAGAAGCAGAGGCTCGCCATGGCCTGCGCGCTCGTCGGCGACCCCGACCTCATGTTCCTCGACGAGCCCACCACCGGCCTCGACCCGCAGGCGCGGCGCCAGCTCTGGGACCTGATCGAGCACTTCAAGACCGCGGGCCGCACCATCATCCTCACTACGCACTACATGGACGAAGCCGAGCGCCTCTGCGACCGCGTCGCCATTATGGACCACGGCAGAATCATCGCGCTCGGCACGCCGCGCGAACTCGTTGCATCGATCGGCGTCGATCACGTGCTCGAGTTCGCGACCGGCGCCGCCATCGACATTTCCTCGCTCGAGCGCCTACAAGGCGTCCGCCGCGCGAAGGCGGAAAACGGAGGCTACGAGCTCCAGGTCACCGAGCTTCACCTGGCCGTGCCCGCGCTGCTCGCCGAGCTCGACCGCCGCGGCTCGCCGCTTACGGAATTGCGCACGCACTCGGCTACCCTGGAAGATGTGTTCGTTTCACTCACCGGGAGGCGCCTCCGTGAAAGCTGAGCCGAAGCCGCGCGGCTTGGCCTCGAACTCGCTCGCGCAACTCACGCTGGTGCGCTTCCGCGAATTCTGGCGCGAGCCCGAGGCCGTTTTCTGGGTGTTCGTCTTCCCGATCCTGCTCGCCGCCGGACTCGGCATCGCGTTCAAAAACCGCCCCGCCGAAGCAGTCAAAATTGGAGCGACGGACGCCGCCATCGCCTCCAGGCTGGGCGCCGAAAAATCGCTCGACGTACGGGTGATGGACCGCGCCCGCGGCGACCAGGCCCTGCGGACCGGACGGATCGTGCTGCTCGCCATGCCGGACACCGCCGGCGGCATCGCCTTCCGCTACGACGACACCAATCCCGATGCCCGCACCGCGCGCCTTCTCGCCGGACGCGCCATCGAGCGCGCCAGCGGCCGCCCGCTCGCCATGCCCGAACGAGACGACCTCGTGCGCGAGCGCGGCTCCCGCTACATCGACTTCCTCATCCCCGGCCTGCTCGGCATGAACCTGATGGGCAGCGGAATGTGGGGCATCGGCTTTTCGATCGTGGACGCGCGCCGCAAGAAACTGCTCAAGCGCCTGATCGCTTCGCCCATGTCGCGGGCCGAATACCTGCTCTCGTTCCTGCTGGCGCGCCTGACGCTGCTGAGCGTCGAGGTCGTGGCGCTGCTCGGCTTCGGGCATTTTCTGTTCGAGGTGCCGCTGCGAGGCTCGCTTACGCAGCTTGCCGCGATCTGCCTGCTTTCGTCGCTCTCCTTCAGCGCCCTCGGCCTGCTGGTCGCCTCGCGAGCGCGGACCATCGAGGCGGCCAGCGGCCTCATGAACTTCGTGATGCTCCCGATGTGGATCTTCTCGGGCGTCTTCTTCGGCGCCGAACGCTTTCCGCAGTCGTTTCAACCTTTCATCCAGGCCCTGCCCCTGACGGCTGTCAACAACGCGCTCCGGGCCAACATGCTCGAAGGAGCGCCGCTCGCCGCCATCGCCGTCCCGCTTGGAATCATCACGGTCTGGCTCGCCGCCAGCTTCTTCATCGCCCTCAAACTGTTCCGCTGGAGGTAGGGCTGTCGCCTTAGCGGCACACCCGTGCCGAAATATCCCGCTCACGAATCCAGCCCCTGCGGCCGATATGTCCCCCCATGAGCCGCTTTAGACCTCAATTTCGCGTCTAAGGATGTGACACGTTTGGACTGCGACTTGCACCTAATACTGTAGGGAGATGGGGGTCGGTCATGTTTATTGCAGGGATACTCGCGATGCTGGTGGTGCTGAGCCTCTTTTTATCGATGCTCTCATCGCCGCCGAAGATCGGCAGTTGACGGACGTCCGGCAGTCCTGCCGACACGCCTCCGTGTAATTTTGCCACGTTATCCCGCGCGTGAAACATCTTCGAATGCCGCGCGGAACTTCGCCATCTCTCCGGCGGTCCCCACCGTCACCCGCAGCATATTCGGCAGCGCCGGAAACGGCCGCCCGGCAGCCACCTTCCTCTTCAGCAGCTCCAACCCCAATTGCTTCGCATCCCGCCCCGCGTCGAGCATCACGAAATTCCCGTAAGGCTCGATGTACCCCATCCGGCGCGATCGCGCCCACTCGCACAGCGCGCGCCTCTCCCGTATAAGCCGTGTGCGGCGCTCCGGGATGATGCGCGGCCCTTCGGCGGCGGCCGCCAGCGCGGCCCGTATGCTGACGATCGACATCGGATTCCCGCGGAACGGCCGCATACGCCGGATCAGCTCTGCGTTCCCCGCCGCGAACCCGGCCCGCAGCCCGGCCATACCGTAGATCTTCGAGAACGTCCGCGTGACGATGACGTTATTCGCCTCGCGCGCCAGGTCCATCGCGCTTTCCGTCTCGAAGCTCTCGACAAAGTGCAGGTACGCTTCGTCGATCAGGAGCGCGGCGCGGGCGGGCAGGTTCGCCGCCAGCCACCGCACGCGCTCGCGCGGCGTCATCGATGACGTCGGGTTATTCGGATTGCAGAGGTAGACGAGCCCGCCGCCCGCGCGCGCCGCCTCCTCGGCCATGCGCTTCACATCGGCCGCCCAGTCCCCGGTCATCGGCGTCAGCGCCACGGGCCGGCCGAGCGCCTTCGCCGTTTCCGCCGGAGCCTCGAACGTAGGATCGGCGGCGATCAGCGGCAGCGTTGCCGATGTGAAGGCCGCCACCGCCGCGTTCAGCACCTCGGTCGAGCCGGCGCCGGCGATCAACTGCTCCGGTTCAAGCCGTTCGCCGCGCGCCAGCGCCGCCTCGAACGCGCGGAACTCCTGGAAGCGATACCGCCAGCTTTCGGGCAGCGCGCGCGCCGCCGCCTCCAGCGCCGCCTTCGGCGGGCCATCCGGATTCTCGTTCGCGTTCAGCCACACCGTGTCCGGGTCCCAATGGCCCCCGACGAGCGCCCGCTGCGCCAGCGCCGTTTCCGTAAGCGCCGCGATGCCCGCCAGGCCGCGGGCGAATCCCCTGCGCGTGATCATGGACGACCCCCTGGGCGTATGATAACCGGCCTGGAATGGGAAAATGGAGTCGCAGGGTGGGCGAAGCAATACCTATCTACCTGATTGTCGCGGGCGCGCCCCGCCGGTTGCGCGTGCCGGTCACCACGATCGGGCGTGCGTCGGAAAACGATATCGTCGTTTCCGGCCACTCCGCCTCCGTAGTTTCCGGCCGGCACGCCGAGCTGCGGCACGACGGCGCCCGCTGGCGCATCCGCGATCTGGCGAGCACCAACGGCACATTCGTCAACGGAACGCGCATCAAGGATGCGCCCCTCGAAGCCCCCTGCACCATACAGCTCGGCCGGGGAGGTCCCGAGCTCGCGTTCACCACCGAGCTTGCGCCGCCCGTGAGCCAACTCGAGCGCACGCTCGTCGCGCCCAGGCACGACCGCTCGCGCTACCGCCTCAAATTCGCGATCGCGCTGCTGGCCGCGTCGCTCGCCGCGGTCTCGGCCTTCGCGGGCCTGCGCATCCGCCAGCTCAACCGTTCGAAGGCCGGAATCGATTCCCGCATCGCCGCCCTCGAGCGCGAGCTCGCCGCCCGCCCGGACCGCGCCGGCGAACTGGCCGGCGAGCTCGACCGCTACCAGGCCCTCGGCAGCCAGCTTCAGGGCAGCCTCTTCTACCGCCTCAGCGCCCGCGAGCGCGAAGATTTCCTCGACCGGGAAATCCGCGCGCTGCTTGCCGAGTTCGGCGCCGAGGTCTACAGCATTCCGCCCGGTTTCCGCCAGGCCGTCAGCCGCTACCTGGACGAGTACCGCGGCCCGGACCGCCCCAACTTCGAGCGCGCCCTCGCCGGCGCGCGCCCCGCCATGGAGCGCGTCGGCCGCATCCTCGCCGAACACAAGCTGCCGCCCGATTTCGCCTACATGATGCTCGTCGAAAGCGCCCTCGAATCCGGGCAGCAAAGCAGCGCGGGCGCCGCCGGCTTCTGGCAATTCACGCCGGCGACCGCGCGCGCCTTCGGCCTGCGCGTCGGCGAGGCGGCCGACGACCGGCTGAACGTCGAAAAGTCCACGCGCGCCGCATGCAAATACATCCGCAGCCTGATTCTTGATTTCGGAACGGGAAGCTCGGTGATGCTCGCGCTGGCGGCCTACAACCTCGGCCCCGCGAGAGTAAAGCAGGCGATCAACCGCGTGAACGACCCCATCCGCCAGCGCAGCTTCTGGTATCTCTACCGCACCGGCGCGCTGCCCGAAGAAACTCGTGAGTACGTCCCCAAAGTGTTCGCGGCCATGATCATCGGCCGCCACCCCGAGCGCTACGGATTCTGAAGAGCTATCCTGAGGCCGTCATGGCCGAACCCGAGCAGGTGGTCGTCTTCGAATCCAACGACCGCTTCACAATCGCCCTGGCGAAGGGCACGCTGGAGGACGCAGGCGTCCCCTTCTGGGTGCAAGGCGACGAAATGGCCGCACACCTCGCTAGCCAGCCCATTTTGTGCCCGGTCTGCCGCTTCGTAGTCGCCAAAGACCGAGAAGCGGAAACCCGCGAAGTACTCGAGCCCCTGCTCAACGCTTAGGCTCCTCCTCGAAGGGCTCCGCTTGGTTCGCCTCTGCGCTATCTCATCAACCCGCGCAGATACGCGACGTTCCGCTGCAAATCCCCCGCCATCGACCCCGAAGGCGCGCCCGTCTCAAGGTTCGCAAACCCACGGAACCCGATCTCCCGCAGCGCCCCCAGCACCCCCGGAAAATTCACTTTCCCCTCGCCCAAATATCCCTTGTCCTTGAAGTGAAGCTGGCAAATCCGCTCCGCGCCGAGCCAGCGAATCTCTTTCGCCGCATCCACGCCCACCATGTTCGTCGCGTTGCCGACGTCGTAGTAAATCTTGAACACCTTCGACCCCACGCGGTCCATCGCGCGCGCATTGTCCTCGGCATTCAGCAGGTTTTCGAACCCAAGAATTACGCCCGCCCGCTCGGCCTCCGGAGCCAGCTCGCGGAACGCGCCGGCGACCGTGTCCAGCTCCTGCCGGTTCAGCACCGAGCACTTACCGAAGAACACGGTCATGAGGATCCGCGCATTGAGCTTGCGCGTAATCTCGATCCCCTTCGACACAAGCGCCGGCGCCTTGGCGTCGTTCTTCAGGCAATTCGCATGGAGAATGTCGATGTAGGTAGCGTCGAGCGGAACCCCGTGCTTCTTCGATTCGGCGACGAAAGAGGATTGCAGCGCGGAGTCTTCGAGCGCCAGCCCGCCCTCGGGAGTCCGTCCAAGCGTGACCTGAAGCCCCGCCAGGCCGAAGCTCTTCGCCAATGCGACCGCCTCGGGCTTTGAAGCCTTTCCGAGCACGCCGTCCATCACACCGATCTTGAGCCCGCCCGTCTGCCGGGCAAACGCGGCTCCCGCCGCCGCAGCCATGAACACACGCCGGGTGATCATACGGCTTCCGATTATGCCACGCGCAGCAGCCGCTCGATCATCCGCTCCGGATCGTCGTCGCACAGAACCAGCCCGCGATTCACAGGCTTAACAAACCCCTCGGCGACCGCATGGTCCAGCATCCCGAGCAGCCCATCGAAGTACCCGCACACATTCAGCACCCCGCAAGCTTTACGATGAATGCCGAGCTGAGTCCACGTCACGGCTTCGAAGAACTCATCGAGCGTGCCGTACCCGCCGGGCAGCGCAAGGAAGGCGTTGGAAAGCGCCGACATCATCGCCTTCCGCTCATGCATCGTGGAAACAACGCGCAGGTCCGGCAGCCCCAGGTGAGCCACCTCTCTCGCCACCAGCGACTCGACGATGACTCCCGTCACCTCGCCGCCCGCGGCCATCGCGGCGTCGGCCGCCACGCCCATCAGCCCGACGTTGCTGCCGCCGTAAACCAGCCCGACACCCCTGCGCGCCAGAGCAGTGCCCACCGCGGCCGCCGCCGCGCGATATTCCGGCCGGGCGCCGCCGCTCGACCCGCAGTAGACGCAGATGCGCACCCGCCGCTCTACTTCAGCTCCAGGACTTCTTTTTCCTTCGCCTTCGCTGCCTGGTCCACCTTCGCCATCGTGGCGTCGGTCAGCTTCTGGATTTCATCGAGCGCGCGCTTCTCATCATCCTCGCTGATGAGCTTGTCCTTCAGCAGTTTCTTCACGCTCTCGTTGGCGTCGCGCCGGATGTTCCGCACGCGGACGCGGTGTTCTTCGGCGACGTTATGCAGGTGCTTGACCAACTCCTTGCGCCGCTCTTGAGTCAGCGCCGGAATCGGAACACGAATTATCTTGCCGTCGTTGGACGGGTTCAGCCCGAGGTCGGACGCCCGGATCGCCTTCTCGATCGCCCCGATCTGCGACGCGTCCCACGGCTGAAGCGTGATCAGGGAAGGCTCGGGAACGTGCAGCGTCGCCACCTGGTTGAGCGGCGTCGGCGTCCCGTAGTAGTCCACCCGGATCGGCTCGAGCAGCGCAATTGACGCCCGCCCCGTCCGGACCGTCGCCAGCGCGTGTTGCAGGTCCGCCAGCACCTTGTCCATGCGCGCTTTCGCGCTCGTTTCCACTTCTTTCACCGATTGAAATGTATGCGCGGATGCTTCGGTTTGTCCCGTTTTCATAGGTTCCTGCCTCGGGCAGGCCGGCGCGCTACTGTATGAGCGTGCCGACCGGCTCTCCCATAGATATTCGCATTATATTGCCGGGAACGTTCAGGTTGAAAACCATCATCGGGAGGCGGTTCTCGCGGCACATCGCCACGGCCGTGGCGTCGAGCACGCCGAGCGCCTTGGCCAGCACCTCGGCGTAGGAAACGGTCGAGTAACGCACGGCGTCGCTGTTGGCCAGCGGGTCTTTGTCGTAGACGCCGTCCACGCGCGTGCCTTTCGCCATGATCTGCGCTTTGATCTCGAGCGCGCGCAGCGTCGCCGCCGTGTCTGTGGAGAAATACGGATTCGAGGTGCCCGCCGCGAAGATGACGACGCGCCCCTTCTCGAGATGCCGCACCGCGCGCCGCCGTATGTAAGGCTCGGCCACCGGCCGCATCTCGATCGCGGTCATGACGCGCGTCGGGACGCCCTGCTGCTCGAGCGCGTCCTGGAGCGCCAGCGCGTTGATCACCGTCGCCAGCATGCCCATGTGATCGGCCGTGACGCGGTCCATGTTCTTGGCCGCCGCCACGCCGCGGAAAAAATTCCCGCCGCCCACGACGATGCCCATTTGGACGCCGGCGCGCGAGACCTCCGCGATCTCGCCCGCCAGCTCCCTCGCCTTCGCGGGCTCGATTCCGAAACTGCCCTGCCCTGCCAGAGCCTGCCCGCTCAGCTTCAGCAGAATGCGCTCGTATCTCGCCACGGCGGTTAATTTACTGCTGCGCCGGCTGCTCGTCGGCCGCGGCCGTCTCGCCCAGCTTGAATCGCACGAACCGCGCCACGTTGATGTTCTCGCCCATCTTCGCGATCTTGGTTGCGATCAACTGCCCCACGCTCAGCGTCGGCTCTTTGACGAAGGGCTGGTCGTACAGGCACACGGCTTCGTAGAACTTCGCCAGCCGGCCTTCGACGATCTTATCGACGACCTTCTCCGGCTTGCCTTCGGCCAGCGTGCGCTCGCGCTCGATCGTCCGCTCGCGCTCGAGCAGCGCCGGCGTGACGTCTTCCCGCCTGATGAACTGCGGATCTGCCGCCGCAATCTGCATCGCGATGTCGTGCACGAGCTGTTTGAAATCGTCCGTGCGCGCCACGAAGTCCGACTCGCAGTTGACTTCCACCAGCACGCCAAGCTGCGCGCCCGGATGAATGTAGCTCGCGATCAATCCCTGCTTGGTCGCGCGCGTGGCCTTCTTCGCCGCCGACGCGATGCCGCGCTTCCGCAGCACAACTTCGGCTTCGGCAAGATCGCCGCCCGCTTCCGCCAGCGCCTTCTTGCACTCCATCATGCCCGCGCCCGTGCGCTCCCGAAGCTCTTTGACCAACGTCGCAGTAATTTCCGCCATATGTATCTCTACCCGCTTCCTGACTAAAAACCAAAGCTCACCGCAGAGACACAGAGATCGCAGCGAAAGATCTTTAGAGAATTCCTCTGCGTTCTCTGCGTCTCTGCGGTGAAGAATTTTCTTACGAGCGCTCTTCCCGGGCAGGCTCCGCGGCCGCCTCGCCTTCGGTCGCCGGTCCCTTGCGCGGCAGCGACATCGACGGCAGGTCCTCGTCCGGAATGCTCTCGTTCATCAACTGCTCGGCGTAGCGCGGATCCACGTATTGCGTGTACTCCGGAATCTCCTCGAGAGGCGTTTCATCGGTCACGATCTTCTCGGCCGCGAACTCCTGCTCGGTCGCCAGCGCCCTGCCCTCGATCACCGCATCGGCGATCTTGCTCGAAAACAGCCGGATCGCGCGCAGCGCGTCGTCGTTGCCCGGAATCGGCAGGTCCACCATGTCCGGATCGCAGTTCGTATCCACCACCGCGACCACCGGGATCCCCAACTTCCGGGCTTCCCGCACCGCGATGTCTTCCTTGTTCGAATCGATCACGAACAGGTAATCCGGCAGCCCCGGCATTTCCTTGATGCCCGCCAGGTACTGTTGCAGGTGCTTCCGCTCCCGCTCCAGCCGCGTGATTTCCTTTTTCGACCGGCCGGCGTACTGCTGTTCGGTCGCGAGCATGTCCAGTTCCTTGAGCCGCTTGATCGACCGCTGGATCGTGACGTGGTTCGTCAGCAGCCCGCCCAGCCACCGCTGGTTGACATAGAACATGCCGCACCGTGTAGCTTCTTCCGAGATCGCTTCCTGCGCCTGGCGCTTGGTGCCCACGAAGAGAATGTTCTTCCCCTGCGAGGCCATCTCGCCTACGAAGCGCATCGCTTCCTTGAACAGCTTCAGCGTCTTCTGCAGGTCGATGATGTAAATCCCGTTGCGTTCGCCGAAGATGTATTCTTTCATCTTCGGATTCCAGCGCTTGGTCTGGTGCCCGAAGTGAACGCCCGCTTCGAGCAATTCTTTCATTGAAATTGACGGCAAAAAGCCTCCTGTACTACCGGTTGTTTACCCGTGCGAGCGGTCCAAAGCGGTATTTGCCCGTGCGAGTCTGTGTGGAAGGACTGCGGCGCGCGCCGTGCGCGCCGCGTGAGAAAATTCGGTTGCACGCCGCCCCGCCGGCAGATACAAGCGAGAGGCGGCATGCGGCTGGACACAACGTTAGCGCTTCGAGAACTGGAACCGCTTCCGCGCGCCCTTCTGGCCGTACTTCTTCCGCTCGTGCTTCCGCGGATCTCGGGTGAGATAACCAAGCTGCTTCAGCTTCGGCCGCAGCTCGAGGTTGAACTCGATCAGCGCCCGCGCAATACCCAGTTTGATCGCGCCCGCCTGCCCCGTCATCCCGCCGCCATTGGCCAGGATCAGTACGTCGAACTTATCCGCCGTCTCGGTGGCAAGCAGCGGCTGGCGCACGATCCCGCGGCACGCCTCGGTCGGAAAATAATCTTCGAACGCCCGGTTGTTGATCGTGATCTGACCTTTGCCCGGCCGCAGGAACACACGCGCCACCGAAGTCTTTCTCCGGCCCGTGCCTAAATGCTGAACTTGAGCTGCCACTCGAAATCCTCTCTGTTTACTTGTTCGCCAGTGCGATCGCGGCCGGCTTCTGCGCCTGGTGCGGATGCTTGTCCGCCGCGTACACGCGCAGCTTCCGGAACATGTGCTTTCCGAGCTTCGTCTTGGGGAGCATCCCCGCAACCGCTTCTTCGAGCAACTGCGCCGGACGCTTCGCCCGCAACTTCTTCGCGGTGATCTCCGCCAGCCCGCCCGGATAACCGCTGTGCCGGCGATAAAGTTTTTGGTCTTCCTTGCGCCCCGTCAACCGCACCTTCGCGGCGTTCAGGATGATCACGTGGTCCCCCGTATCGATAAACGGGGTATAAGTCGCTTTATGCTTGCCCATCAGGAGCATCGCCGCACGGCTCGCAACGCGGCCCAACGATTCATCCTGGGCATCCAAAATGTGCCACGCGCGCGCAATCTCCCTCTCGGACGGAAACTGGGTATTCATGGACAGACCTGTCCGCTCCTTTGGCCGTAAAAACTTTAGAGTACCGGACCGGGGCCTTTGCTGTCAATAAGCCTGAGCGGCGCGAAGCGCCCAGTGGACACAACGGCCTGTCCCCGGAATGCCGGTGTTATCATAAGACCGCCCATGCCCGCCAAGCCCATCGTCGATTACCTTTGGCGCCTCGTCCGGGAAAACCCCGACGTCATCCCCCAAATCGTCAAAATCGCCAAGGAAAAATTCGGCTCGAGCGAACCGCCGCCCGCCGGGGCTCCACCCCCGCCGCCATCCGCCCCCGAGGGCCGCTCCGACGCCGAACGCATTGACCAGCTCGAAACCGGGATCGCCAGCGCCGGCCGCCTCATCGGAGTCCTCGAAAGCCGCCTCGATGACCAGGCTCAACGACTCCAGTCCACCCTCACAACCATCGAAACCCGCTTGGCCAGAGCCGAAGCGCACAACACCCGCCTCGCCGCGCGTCTCCGCACCGCCATCATCGCGTTCGCCATCGCCCTTGCCGCGGCCCTCGCCCTCCTTGTTTATCTCCTCGCGCGCTGATAGGCTGTACCATCAGCCGCCATGAAATCCACACTCGCCCTATTCGCCGCGCTCGCCGCCCCCATTCTCGCCGGGGCCGCGCAGCCCGTCCGCGTCCTGATCGTCACCGGCCAAAGCGACACCCAGTATCACAACTGGCGCCTCACCACGCCCTTCATCGAAAAGGTGCTCGGCGACGCTGGCCGCTTCGAAACGCGGGTCACCCAAGAGCCGAAGGGTATCACGCGGGACACGCTCGCCGGCTACGACGTCATCGTCTTCAACTACATGGGCCCGCGCTTCGGCAAGGCCGCCGAGACAGCCATCGAAGAATTCGTCCGCTCCGGCAAAGGCTTCGTATCCTTCCATGGCACCACCTACGGCCCGCTCATGGGAACGATTCAGTCACCCGGAGGAGGCTGGAGGCCCGGCGAACCCTGGGCCGCTTACAGCGACATGCTTGGAGTTTCCTGGGCCGCCGAAAACATCGGCCACGCCGTCCGCCACGCCTTCACGGTCAAGCTCGCCGACCGCGAGCACCCCATCACCGCCGGCCTCGACCCCGAATTCACGGTCAACGACGAGCTCTACCATAAGATGAATCACCACCCCGGCATCCACGTCCTCGCCGCGGCCTACGACGACCCCGCGCGCGGAGGCACTGGCAAGTCCGAGCCCATCGCCTGGACCAACTCCTACGGAAAGGGGCGCGTCTACCACTGCACGCTGGGCCACGACACCAACGCCCTCTATGAACCCGAAGCTATGCGCCTGTTCGCGAGAGCCGTCGAGTGGGCCGGCGCCGGCTCGGTCGAACAAGCTGCGCCGCCCAAGGACGACGCGGTCCGGGTCCTGGTCGTCACCGGAGGCCACGCGTACGAGCCGTCGTTCTACGAGGTCTTCCAGAACCGCCCCGGCATCCACTGGACGCACGCCACCTCGCAGCAAGAGGCGTTCACCCCGGGCATGAAGGACCGTTGGGACGTCACCGTTCTCTACGACATGTACAACGAGATCGGCGAAGCCGAGCGGAAGAACCTGCGCGAGTACGTCGAAGCCGGTAAGGGCGTCGTCGCGCTGCACCACGCGATCGTGGACTACACATCCTGGCCCTGGTGGTACGAGCAGGTCATCGGAGGGAAGTATTTCGAGAAGCCCGTCGAAGGCCACACCGCCTCGCACTACAAAGAAGGAGTAGAGATGATCGTCCGCCCCGCGAAGGGAATGGAGAACCATCCCATCGTCCGAGGCCTGGGCGAGCTCGTCACCGAGGACGAATGCTACCGAGGCATGTGGCACGCCCCCGGCATCAAAGTCCTCATGGAAACCGGGAATGATCTGAACGACCGCCCCGTCGTCTACCTCGGGCCGAGCCCCGCCTTCCGGGCCGTCTACATCCAACTCGGCCACGACTCCTTCACGCACCGCCACCCCGGCTACCAGGCCCTCGTCCACAATGCGATCCTCTGGGCCGCGGGTAGAACAAGATGAAACTGCACACCTATCTCAACTACGGAGGTAATTGCGAACAGGCGTTCCGTTTCTACGAACAGCATCTCGGGGGAAAGATCACGGCACTGCAGTACCACGGGGAGACCTTCTTCGCTTTTCGGTTTGCGATGCTCCGGGACAAGTTCGGCACGTCCTGGATGATCCTCCACGAGCGTTAGCCATGGCCATAGCGGTCGTAACGGGAGCTTCCACCGGCATAGGGCGGGAACTCGCCCGCCTCTCGCTCCCCTCCGCCCCTGAAGAAATTCTGCAGGCGCTCGCCCCGCAGCCTCTCCGACGTCGAGCTTCTGATCAACAACGCCGGAGTCGGCTTCCTCGGCTCCTTCGCCGCGCTCGACACCGAAAAGCAGATGAGCATGCTCCGCCTGAACGTGGACGCGCTCACGCACCTGACGCGCCTGCTGCTGCCGGCAATGATTAAGCGAGGAAACGGCAGAATCTTAAACGTAGCCTCGACCGCCGCCTTCCAGCCCGGCCCCCTGATGGCTTCGCCGCGATGATGAAAGGAAAGCCCCTCATCATCCCCGGCCTGCTGAATCGCCTCGGGGCCTTCGGAGTCCGCTTTGCACCTCGCCAGGCCGCCGCAGCAGTGGCCCGCCGCCTCCAGGAAGAGTAAGGACTTTCGACGGCATAGCGATCTCCCGGAATCCGCCGCCCCAAGTCTCGCCAGCGCGCTGCTGAGTGACACTGGGTCGCCGGTCAGAGTGAGCGCCCGCTTGCCGGCGGCGCGTTTCGATCGCGCCCGGCGCGTTTTGATCGCGCCCCACCACAAATCGGCGAAGGAAAGCCTGATGATATGGTTGGCGATTATCCAGCGGACCGTGTAAGCTGGCCCCTCTCCCGGCGGTAGACGAGCGGGGCCACGCCAAACTCGGCGCGGAAGGCGTGATTGAAATGGGAAACGTCGCCGAAACCGCAATCGAGAGCGATGTCGAGAACCCGCGTTGGTTCCGCCGCAAGCCGCGTTGCCGCATTGCGCAGGCGCGTTCGGATGAGATATTGGTGCGGAGTTACACCCGTCAGTTGCTCGAACGTCCGGAGAAAATGGTACCGGCTCAGGCCGGCTTCGCGCGCCAACTCTCCGAGCCTCAGCCGTCCATCCGCTTCGTGCTCGATCTTCCGTACCGCGCGGGTCACGCGCGCCTCGGCGCTCGAAACTATGGCGGCTGGGCCGGACCGGCAAACCCCCGCCGCCGTCGCCGCCTTCACGGCCAGTTGCACGCCGAGTTCCTCCCATCGCGCTTCTGCGATGCCTTCTGTAGCCGCCGCTTGCGCAACCGGCCCCGCCAGCAAGCGCAGCGGGGGCACTCGCAGCGCCCGGAGGAATGGTTGCCCGCCCCGGAGGCCGGTGTCGGCCAGGATTCCCTCGAAGTACTCCGGCTCGTAGCGAAACGAGATGCAGCGATCTCCCACCGCGTGTTCGTGGCTGCACTCGAAGTACTGTCCGGGGCTGCCGAGCAGAAGCGAGCCGGGCGTCATCATCTCCCGGCCGGCCGCGGAGCGGTACTGAAAGCTGCCTTCCAGCACGACCGCAATGCAGAAGCCCGCGTGCTGCTCCTCCACAGGCCGGTCCTGCGGTCCCGAAGTGCAGATGACGTCGGCGACCGACCAGCCGGCGCCTTGCGCGATTTCCTTAGAGTCGGCCCGTCCCGAATCGACCGCAATTTTCGCCAAGAGTCTGTCTCCTTCGGCGGAGTACAACTCTCTTTAGATTACCGAATGCGAGGTTTCGCTATGAACACAATGACAGCTACGGAAAAGTCCGGTTTTCATCCGGCGCTCGCCGCGCCGGGGCGCTCTCCCGAAATCCC
Organism: Acidobacteriota bacterium; assembly: GCA_050261515.1. Lineage (GTDB taxonomy): Bacteria > Acidobacteriota > Terriglobia > Bryobacterales > Bryobacteraceae > JBLNDJ01. Next base: position 172,156 of record JBLNDJ010000017.1, read on the forward strand.
CGAATCGGATGACGTGTACGGGTGGTTGGTCGGGAGTTGGGAGCTGGAGGTATACGACTACGAGTCCGACGGCGAGGTCCGCCGCAGCAAGGGAGAGGCCCACTTCGGCTGGGTGCTCGAAGGACGCGCCGTTCAGGACGTGTGGATCATGCCTCCGCGTTCCGAGCGCACGCCCGCCCTTGCCGGATGCGGCAACCGGTACGGGACGACACTGCGCGTCTGGGATCCGTCAATCCAGGCCTGGCGCATAACCTGGATCAACCCGGTCAGCGGCGCTCGCGACGAGTTGATCGGACGGCGAAGCGGCAAGGATATCGTGCAGGTCGGGCATCACAGCGATGGAACACCGATCCGCTGGAGCTTCACCGAGATCACGCAAGACTCGTTCCTTTGGGTCGGTGAGTCGCTGAGCCCGGACGGGACGACGTCGAAGCTCCAGGCCGAATTTCGCGCCACGCGTACCCGGTAGCAACAAAAAAGCCCTCCGGCTTCCCGGAGGGCTTTTCTTTTTAATTTGGGCAACTTCCTACTCTCCCACACAGTTGCCTGTGCAGTACCATCGGGGCTGAAGGGCTTAACTTCCGTGTTCGGGATGGGAACGGGTGGGACCCCTTCGCTACAATCACCCAAAAGATCGTTACAGCTTTCAGCCGTGAGCCTTCGGTCAACAGAGCGTCCTGATGGCCGGTGGCTGACGGCTGACAGCCGCAGCTGAATATTGACGGGCCACTACTTGCCTAAACAATCTATGTCCACAGTGAATTTTATGGTCAAGCCGAACGGGCTATTAGTAGCAGTAAGCTCAACGTGTTACCACGCTTCCACATCTGCCCTATCAAACTGGTCGTCTTCCAGTGCCCTTGTTAGGTCTTGTGACCTTGGGAGATCTTATCTTGAGGAAGGCTTCGCACTTATATGCATTCAGCGCTTATCCTGACCGAACTTCGCTACCCAGCTATGCCACTGGCGTGACAACTGGATCACAAGAGGTTCGTCCACCCCGGTCCTCTCGTACTAAGGGCAGCTCCCCTCAAATCTCCTGCGCCCACCACAGATAGGGACCGAACTGTCTCGCGACGTTCTGAACCCAGCTCACGTACCGCTTTAATAGGCGAACAGCCTAACCCTTGGGAGCTTCTACACCCCCAGGATGCGATGAGCCG
>JBLNDJ010000018.1:0-210254 GCA_050261515.1 Acidobacteriota bacterium
ACTTGCGGGTGGCCTTGATCTTGCCCATGCCCTGCGTAATGCGCTTGAGCTTGCCCTGCGAGAGACGCTGGCCCTCCTCGGTCTCGGATGTCATGACAAACCGCGCACCGCGCAGGTCGGCCAGATCGGCCTGCGTGTTGTTGCTCTCCTGGCGCGCCATCAACGTGTCGACCTGGAGCAGCACGGAGTACTCCTCCAGCAACAGCAGGAACGTCGAGAGCAGCGTCGTCTTGCCGTTGTTGCCCCTGCCGAACGGGACGAAAACGGCTTTCTCCTCGGTCGTGCCGGTGAGCGAGTAGCCCAGGGCGCGTTGCAGGTAGTTGACCATGCGCTCGGCGCGGTCGAGTTCCGGTTCGGAGGCGTCCGGGTGGTTCCCCATCATCCGCGCGATCACGCTCAGAAAAAGCGGACATGTGGCCTGGGGATTGTAGTTGTGGTGAACGAGCTTCGTTATGAAGAGGGCCGGGTTGTGGGGCGACAGTTCGCCCGTGCGGAGGTCCACGGTGCCATTGAGGAAGTTGATCAGGAACGGGTGCGTGTCGAGCTCGCCGGGCGTGATGACGAGTTCGCACTCGGCCATCGTCAGAAGGTTCGCGATGCGGCGCGCGTCAAGCGAGTGGTAGGCGAACGCCATGTGATCCTTGTCCTCGGCCTCCGTCGCCTCGGCCAGGTAGTCGAGCATGGCCTGCTTGGCCAAGCGGCGCGCCCCGCCCTTGTCGTCGACGGCCCAACGGCGGCCGTCCCAGCAGAGCCACTTCCGCATCGCGGGGCAGTAGCGAAGCCGGTCACCGAATCTGAGGATCAAGCGACCGGCATTGCCGGTGTCGTTGCGCAGGAACTCCAGGAGGGGGAACTTCCGGGAGACGACTGTCGCCGAATCTGGCGGAAGTGAAGGAGGCGGATCAGTAGGCAGTTCGACGGATTTCACCGTCTCGACCAAGGACCGCAATTGCTCTGTAGTACCTCCCGCCTCGATCCAGTCCCACAGGTCGCCTTTCGCGGGCACGCCCGGCAGGCGGATGATCTTGACCTCGGCCACATGGCGCACCAGGGTTTCCGAGACGACCTTGCCGTGCGTTTCGCCTTTCTCGTCGCGGTCCACCACGATCCGGATGCGCTTGCCGATGAGCGGCTTCGTATATTCGGCGCACCACTTGCCCTCACCGTCGGGCGAGCAGGTGGTCACGATGCCAAGTTCTGCCGCGCCACGGTCGGCGGCCTTCTCGCCGTTCACGATGAACACTTCACCCGCGGCGGCCAGCGTATTCAGGCGGTAGAGGATGGGGTGCTTGCCCGCCTTCTTCCGCGAGATCCACCCGCCGTTGGACGACAGGGCGTATTGCCGGAAGGTTTTGTCATTCTGCTTGTCGATGAAACGGACCTTGACGTAGGCAAAGCGGCCATCCGCATCGAAGTACGGGTAGGTCGCGCTGTGCTTCCAGCCGTGTTCGGCTTCGACCTTGGCGATGCGCTGGCGCAAGTACTCGTGCTGCCAGCCTGACAAACCCCACTTCATCTCCGGTTCCGGCTCGGTGGAGCGCAGGTCCAGCCTGCCGACGATGCGGCGCACCTCGCACGCGGCGTCGGGAAAGTCGGTGCTCGACAACGCCATCTCCAGGTCGTAGATCGACCCGCCGCGCCCGCACTGGCTGTGGCACATCCACAGGCCCGTCTCGGCGTTCACCGAGAAGTTGGGATCCTTGCCGTTGTGGATCGGACACCCCGCCCGCCACTCGCTGCCGCGCTGCTCGAGGTGCGGCATGCGGACGCGGTAGTACTCGGAGACCTCCGACGGCGTCAGGTCGCCATGGGAATGGACCGCCGCGCTCACGGCTTCTCCTTCACCACTTCGCGGATGGCGCGCCGCTGGACGCGCATCATCACGAGCATCGTGGTCTCGACCTCCGGGTCGTGGCGATGGTCCGGATCGGCCAGGCGCAGCAGATGGTCGATGATCTTCTGCGTGGTGGCGCTCGGCGTCCCGCGTTTGGGCGCACGAATCCTCTTCTGTTTCACGTTGGGTTTCCTCACGGCTGGCCGCTGGGGAAGCGGCGCGATTATGCCGTCAGGATGGGAAGGGCAAAATGGGGAACCGCCGTTACTCCATTTACTCCATTAAGAACGGCGGCGAAAGGCGGGCACGAGGAATCAGTGAGTTACGTGGCCAAGAATCAACGCCTTGGACGCATAAGTCTTTTGTTTACAAACGGCGTTTAATTTCCCAAGCTGGACGTCGCGGGTTCGAGTCCCGTCTCCCGCTCCATCTTTGGCTGTCCGGACCGGAGACATAGGTAACACTTCGTTCCTGAGACCTAGGTAACACAATTCCGAAACATCTGAGCAGATCACCGCTGGCCGGGAGGCAGCAAGTCTCGGCTGACGACAGCCTGCCATTCCCTCCCCAAACACCTTCCGGCGCTCCGCCGACCCGTCAAGGCTTCCCTGCCGCGCGCTCCGCGCGGCCTTGACGGGTCCCCGCCGGAGGGCCAAACCGGATCCCAGTGAGGAGGGAATGGCAGGCAGTGGAACGTCCTCACAACGGCACCTCGGTTTTTAGCCGCGGTCCGAAGGGATTGTCCAGAGGCTGCAACGTTCTCTCTTCCAGATCGATGTATCCGAGGTCGTAACTCATGAAGCTGACCAGCCGGATCCCGTCCTCGACTTCTTTGATGCCGACCGCCTGGCCCGCCAGGGATGTGCTCAGGTTGATCTTCTTGCGATACAGGCAGAGGCGGCCGCAGCTGGTGACCATGAGGGTTTTATCGTGGAAGGGATAATGCGGTTCGGCGATGCCTTGATAAGTCCGGGCGGAGCGGCGGTAGACCTCGGCTGGGCACTGCATGGCGAGTGCCTCATGGGGCCGTTCCCGGTTGAACTCTTCGATGAAGGCATCATCAAACTTGGCCTGCTGCTGAAGAAGGTTGGCGCCGGCCGGTCGAGTGGCTTGCTGTTTCAGTGTGAGATGCATGCGCTCATGCCGGCCGTTCTGTTGGGGATGGCCGGGACGCCTTGAGGAATCGCGGCGCCAGAGCGGCGCACTGTTTGCGGGTGCGGTGCTTCTTCAGCAGCAGGTAACAGAGCCGCTGTTTCAAGCGATAGATCTGGCGCAAGACCGGGACCCGTTCGAAGTAGGCCTCCAGCTTGTCCACCTGGTTGGGTTTGAGGTGGTGGCGGTGGCGGCGCATCAGCGACAACAGGCCGCGGTGTTTGCTGCCCACCGGATCCAGTTGCTTCCAACAGTCCAGGAAGTGATGATTGATCAGGTGAATCACATGGAAGCGGTCGGCCACGATGCGCGCCTTGGGGAAGTGCTTGCGAACCAGAGCACGGTAGACGCTGGCCAGATCCATACACCAAACGGCCGCGGCTGATGCCATCCCAGTGCTTGAGCGATACGCTGCGCCGGAAACGGCTCGGTGGCGCGCTTGCGCGGCAACAGGCCCGGGAAACGCTGCCAGAAGCTGCGCCCGCATTCCCGGCAACGCCATTTCCGGCTCTCCAGTTCCAGCACCGTATGCCGTACGCCCCAGCTCTCATGGCACCCGCCGATCCTTGAGCCGCAGACGCGCGCCACCACAATGCGGACACCTGATCGGCCCGGCATGCCGCGCCGAGATCCGTACGCTTCCGCTTCTCTCCTTTATCCCTGTAATCTGGTAGCCAGGCAGGCCAAGAACTGCTTCTGAGCTGATCAAAACATCTCCTCTCAAGATTGTTTTATCAGTCAGAGGTGGGGCCTGCCCCCCATTAACGAGCTAGAGCCGTAACAGCGCGGTCAGGCGGTTGCGAAAAGGCCCCGCGTCACCGTCTCCAGGAATTCACGGGCACGCTGGGCCAAGCGATCGACGCCCTCCGGGATCCGCGGCCGCGGCGACAGCGGTTCGAAAATGTTTTCGCACACCAGGGGTATTGTCAGCCCGGTGCGCAGCACCGGCGCGAGCAGCTTGTAATGATCGATCTCACCGAACCCCGGCCCGCAGTCTTCGTCCTTTGGCGTATTCCGATGATCTTTGATCGCGAATGCACGTACGTCGCGCCAGCACGCCTGTATATCGGGAATCGGGTCCGCGTTCTCGTAGTCGAGAACGTTGCCGGCGTCGTAGCACATTTTGATGCCGTCCTCGGCGACCTCGCCGATGATCCGCGAGCAGGCGCGCCCCGTCGCGGTTTCCCCGCCGTGCTGCTTGATCACCAGCGTCACGCCCGCGTCGCGCGCAAGCGGCCCGAGGTGCTTCAGGTTGCGTACCCAAGTCCCCAAATCGCTCGGGCCGCTCTTCTCGACTTTCCCGAACGTGATCACAAACGGAATGCCCGCGGCCGACGCCTGCTCGATCCGCCGCGTGTGCACCTTGACCGAATCCGGCGCGGCGACGTAGATATCGGAGAACATCATTACCGGCTCAAGGCCATGATCGCGGCTGAGCCGCGCGAGCCGCCTCGCCTCGGCCGCGGGCGCGTCCGCCGGGATCACGGGCGCGGTCCTGCCGGCCGCGTCCTTGTGTGTCGTGCCCCAACCGGCGTACTTGTACCCCGCCGCGGCGATCCCTTCGAGCGCCCGCTCGAAAGGGAACGCCGAGTAGGTGATCGTCATGCAGCCGATCTGAAACTTCGTGGGCGCCGGCTCAGCGGGCCTTGCCTGCGTGGGGCCGAGCGCCAGGGCGGCGGCTGATTTCAGCATCTCTCTGCGTGTCATCGCCGCCCCCCGTTTCCGTTACACGTCCACACCGAAATCGGCCCAAGTCATCACCTGTTTCCGGTAAATCGCTTCGCGGCCCAGAATCGCCGTGAGCGCCCCGGTTGCTCCGACGACGATATCGGCAGGCGGCTTCTTGCCCGTGCGGATCGATTCGTAGAAGGCGGCCATGTGCGCATCGCCCCTCTCGGCTACCGGTTCCACGAGAACCACCGGCTTGGCTCCCTCTCGCCTGGCATAGAACGTGGAGTTCGAGAGGTCCACCGCGCCTTCGGTGGTGTAGACGTGCCAGAACTGCCCGCCGTTCGGCATGCCGTCAGGATGGAAAAAGTTTTGAATGAACGAGAGCTTCACGCCATTCGGGTAGTCGTAGCTCAGCGTGTAGCCGTCCATGTTCGTTCTGCCGGGCGGGTCATTCGCCCATAGCAGAGCGCCTCCGAAACCCGCGGCGCGTTCCGGACGGCTGCCGATCACCCAGTTGCACACGTCGAGATTGTGAACCGCCATTTCGACGAGCACGTCCCCGGACCGCTTCGCATTGAAGAACCAGTCCGCCGACGGCCCGTTGTGGTCCAGGTCGTCGCCGGCGTGCCGCTGCGCCTTCACCATGATGACCTTGCCGAACGATCCCTCGTGGACCTTCTCGATCGTCTTCCGCAGGCGCTCGATCGACCGCATCTGCTGGCCCACCTGGAAAACCGTCTTCGAGGACTTCGCCACCTTCAGCAGTTCCCTGATCGACTGCGGAGTGATTCCCAGCGGCTTCTCGCAATAGACGTGCTTGCCCGCCCTCAACGCCGCGATCGCCATCTCGACGTGCAGATCGCAGGGCGACGCAATGAACACGGCCTGGACGTCTTTCCGCTCGAGCAGGCGGCGGTAGTCCGTCATGGTAGCTGGGTTGTCGCGGGCGGCGGCGGTCGCTGCCTTATCGAGCCGGTCCGGCTTGATGTCGCACAGGGCGACCACCTTCGCTCCGGGGAGCTTGATCACGTTTTGGAGCAGGTACGCGCCTCGGTTTCCCGTTCCAATGAAACCGGTACCGATCGGTTCTCCGTTCTCCTGGGCACGGACGGAACGCCCAATTGCGAAGAGCGGCAACGCCGCAAGCAGGTTTCTTCTATTCAGATCGCTCATGATGATTCTCCATTATGCACACCTGCTCAGGGTTCTATGCTGATCTCGACGGGTAGACGCACAATCAGATTGCGGCCGGGGCCGGTGTGCAGGTTGGTGATCTCGAGTTCGAGGTTGACACGGTGACTGCCGGCCGGCGCCGTTTTCGCAATCGAAACGTGCATCGCGGCGATTCTCTCGGCTGGCACTTCGGCGGCTTCCACGTAGAGCCAATCCGGTGTTTTGCCGACGCGAGGCTTGAAGGGAATTCCCGACGTGTTACGGAGCGTGATTGCGCTTCCACGCGCTTTCGCCGTGAATTGAAGCGTCGAAGGTTCGACGGTGACTGCAGCCTGCCAGATTCCCCGGAGGTATTCCTCGGCGCCCCAGAGCTGATCGTTCATCCAGCCGGCTGTACGGCGCGCGAAGAGCGCATCGCGGACGCCGGCAGCGTCGCGTGTTTTGGCGAAGACGAGCGTGACCGGTCGCTTCCGCGGCGCGTACTCCGCGGTAATCGGCGCGTGGATGTCGCTATTGGCGGTAAGGGCCAGGTGGTTCGCTTCGGTCCACGGATGGGCGTCGGCGTAGTAGTCCGGACCGTTCACGATTTCGACTCCCTGGATCAGCTTTTCGCCAAAAGCAGTGGTGAGCGGTGGAATCGGCTCCTTGAGGGGCGCCTTCCAGCCTGGGTGATTCCACTGTACAAACGCGCCTTGCTTGTTCGCCTCGCGCAACGCAGACAGGAAGTCGAGGCCGAGCACCGCGTTCGCATCCCTCATGAAAAGCGCGTTGGTGTGAAGATCGCCCTGCATGATCTCGACGCCGGAGATGACGATGATGCCCGTGCGCCCGGCGGCGGCGCGCGCGATCTCGTACGGCCGCGCGACATCGACCTTCACGTCGGCATAGTGTGGATTGTAGGTGTAGTGATCGGTGATGGCGATCACGTCGAGGCCGTCGCGCCAGGCCTCGGTCACGCGCGTTGCGGGCCAGACTTCGCCGTCGGAGAAAACGGTATGCATATGGAAGTCGGCCTTGAGCGTTTTATAGCCGGGCAGATCGGGGACGGGGAGCGGATCGCGAGTCTGGGCGAACGCAATGCATGCCGCGGCCACAGTGCAAAGTGCACTTGTAAGCAGTTTCACGAGGGATGAAGACTGTCGCATGAGAATGATGGTATCTCCGTCGGCGGTGGTTCGGACGGCGCCGTACCCAGCGGCGGTGAGTATCGTTCGTGAACGCCCTGGTCGAACGGGGAAAAAGGAAACTGTCCCCTTTTTGAAGCGTTCGCGCTACTCCAACCCCGCGATGCGCTCTTCCACAGGCATGAGCGGCGGCAAGCTGTTCTCCGGACGATCCAGATAGAAGTAGGCGCAGCTCGACCAGTCGTCCTGCCGTTCGAACAGCCCCTCTTCCCACGGCCCCTTCTCCACGTTTCCCGGACCGGGCCTGTAGAGCTTCTCTCCGGTCTTGTGCATCGCCCCGAGATCGTTCTCGCCGCGATAGCCGATCTGCTGAATCGTTACGCGTATGTCCTTCATGAAGTAAATCGGGTCCGGAACATGGTAGCGGTAGAAACAGTAACGCATCGCCGGGCCATCGGCAATGCTGCATCCTTGATATAAGTTGAAGTACTGTCCCTGCCCCCATCCCGTGCCGATGTAATCTTCAGTGCCCGTGCCGCTTAGCGTCGGATACTCGCGGTCGCCGTCGAGATATACCTTGACCTCGCCCTCGCCCCACCAGCTCGAGCCGTAGCGCTTCTTGTCGGCGATCACGCCGATGTTGACGCCGAGGAAGCGTCCCTTACCCTCGACGCGCGGAAGAATCTCGTAGTCCTCACGCATCCGCGTGGGATTCTCGCGCCGGAACGCCGCGTGGAAGTACAGAGCATCGGGCCCGTGCTTGTCCCCGACGGTGTAATCCACGTCATAGAAGAACATAGCGAGGTCCTTGCCGCTCTCGTTCGTCACCGTAATCTTCATACCCTTGCGGAACGGCATCGGAATGTAGCTGACGAAGCTGCGCCCCTCGGCATTGGCGAACAGCGCGGACTGAAACGCCGCTGTCCGGCCCAGGCCGATCCCGAAAAAATCTCCGAGCGGAGCGCTCGCGGCGGGCTTGGCCGCGCCGTCCCAGTAGAAATCCAGCCGCAGGCCGCGAAGCATACGAGGACTGCGGTCGTTGATCGTCACCCAGATGCGGCGGACAGTCCCGCTGGTCCCCCTGGCCTCTGCCATCGTGTACTGTTGGCCCGCCTTAAGCGGCAGCGACGGCGATCCTTTGCGCCCGCCGTTGGCTTTTGCCGCCTGGCCCTTCAGGCCGAGAGGATTCTCCGCGCTCGCCCAGCGGGCCTCGATGCCTTCCGGCAGGCTGTAAAGCTGCTGGCCATACAGCGCGGACGCAAGCAGCAAAACAGAGAAAGAAGTTAGTCTGTCCATAGTCGATTAGCCGTACGGAATTATAACAGCGATCCGGAAGGCCCTTTTTGCGAGGGGGTCTTCGGATCGCTGCATCCGCCGGTTGCCCGGCTGGAGCGTCGCTTCGGCAGGGCCGCCGCGACGGAACGCATGGCGAATGGCCGCCGCGTCGAGGGCTGTTAAGATGGGACAGGAGTGGAGAACTTAATGTCCGATCTCGTTTCGCGCAGAGCATTTCTTGGGTCGGCGGCGCTGCCGATGACGGCCCGTTCTTATAGCCGGATTGCGGGAGCCAACGACCGCATACAGATAGGCCAGATCGGCTGCGGCCACCGTGCGGTGGGGCACCGGCGCATGCTGAAGCTGTCGGCGAAGAACGATCCGAATTTCGATCTCCGGAGCGTCTGCGACATCTGGTCCGTGAACCGCGAAAAGGCCGCGGACCACGCGCAGAAGCTCTTCGACGCGCGCCCGAAGACGTACAAGTATTCCGAAGAAATGCTCGCCGATCCCGAGCTGGACGCCGTCATGATCGGCACCGGCGACCACCAGCACGCGCGCATTCTCGCCGAGGTCGTCCGCGCGGGCAAGGATTGCTACTGCGAGAAGCCGATGGCCAATACGCTCGAAGACGCCAAGCTCGCGCGCGACGCCGTGAAGGCCTCGAAGCAGGTGGTCCAGATGGGCTCGCAGTGGCTGAGCGATCCCTACCAGCACCAGGTGCGGGAGATGATACGCTCGGGCAAGCTCGGCAAGATCGTCGCGATCAGCCAGAGCTGGAACTTCAACGGCCCGCGCTGGCACGTCCCGAAGGACCCGCGCGTGGCCGCGCTGCGCGAGCAGGATACCGACTGGAAGCGCTGGCTGCTCGGCCGCCCGGACCGGCCGTTCGACCCGCGCGTGTACTTCGAATTCCGCATTTTCAAGGACTTTTCGGGCGGCATTACGGACCAGTGGTACAGCCACGGCTCGGGGCTCGTGCATTTCTATCTCGACACGTTCATCCCGGACGACACGGTGGCCAATGGCGGCATCTTCGCCTGGCACGACGTGCGCGAGAATCCCGATACGTTTACGTGCCTCTCGACGTTTGCCGAAAAGCAGGTGCTGTACACGTACAGCACCAACTTCGGCAACGCGTACGGCGACCACACGATCATCCGCGGCACGCGCGGCACGCTGTATTCGCCGGGCGGCGAGGGTTCTCCGCAGTGGTGGTACGTGCCCGAGACGGAGAGCGGCTGGGGCTCGAACAAGATCTTCGACCTGCACGCAGGGAAAGCGAAGCCCGAACTGGTCACCATTCCGGGCCACACCGAGGTCCCGCCCGTTTCGCAGGACGACGACCTGGCGTATCACACCGACGACTGGTTCCGCTGCATGCGCTCCCGCAAGACACCGAACGGCAGCATCGATAGCGGATTCGCGCACGCGGTGGCGGTCGTGATGGCAACGCGCGCTTATCGCGAGGGCCGCAAAGTGCGCTGGAACCGCTCGACCGAGACGATCGAATGAACCGGCGGCGGTTCCTGCTTGCGGCGGGACTGAGCCCGGCGGCCGCGCACGCCCACATCCCGGAGCACAACTGGGAGAAGTACGACTGGGGGGCGGGACCCGAGGCGCCGGACCGCCTCTACCAGGGACCGTTTCCGCAGTACGGGCCCGGCGCCGTCGTTCCTGAAAGCGACGTCGTCATGGTGACCACGCCGTCGAACGAGATCGTGCCGAACTACGGCATGGGTCTGACGGTGTACGTCTCGGGCGACACGGGCCCGCCGCGCATCCCGGGCGAGGCGCTCGAAAAATCGCTCGAAGACCTCGTCAAGCTCCCGTTCACGCAGAAGATCTACATACGCCCCAACTGGCGCGACGTGCAGCGGCGCGCGGGCAAGCTCGATTTCCCCGACTGGTGGCAGATCACGTTCGCGCTCGCGAAGCAGTACGGCAAGCGCGTCGGCTTCCGGATCATGCTCGAGAACCCGGATTTCTCCGAGCCCGGCATGCCCGCGTTTCTCATGGGCCGTGTGCCCTATGTGAAGCTCAAGGGCGAGTGGAAGGGCAGCCGCCAGGAAATCCGGTATCGGAAAGATCACCGTATGCCACGCTACGACCACCCGGCCTACCAGGCGGCGTTCCGCGAGCTGAACGAGCTGCTCGCCGCGGAGCTGAACGGCAATCCGCTGGTCGAGTACATGGATACGATGATGTACGGCTTCTGGGGCGAAGCGCACACGTGGCCGTTCGAGGGGAACCCGTTCCCGAACCATGTCGTGGCCGAGCAGACCTGGATGAAGATGCTTGAAACGCAGCTCGGCATTTGGACCAAGGTTCCGCTGGTCACGAATACCCAGCCGGATTTCAGTCTGGTGGGCAACTCCGGCCTGCTCGAGCGCACCGTCCGCTCGCATAACTGGATCCGCACCGACACCATCTTTATCGAGAACACACAGATCGAGGCGCTGAGCAACCGGCCCCCGTGGACGGCCGCGATCTGCGAGGTCGGGATGACGACGGGGGATCCCGATCGCGTGGGGCTCGACGAGGGTGTCACTTACAACGAGAAGATTACTTCGCATGTAATCGATGTCGGGGCGAATTACTGGTCCGTGTGGAACTGGCACAACGAAGCGGCGCGCAATGTGCTCAGCTTCTACGAGAAATACCCCGAGCCCATAGACCACATTGCGCGGCGCATCGGCTACCGCGTGCGGCCGTCGTTCATCTGGAGCTTCAAGCGCGATGGGGTGCCAGGGCTCGTTGTGGGCCTGGTGAACGACGGCATTGCGGGTGTGCCGGGCGTGCTGCGGCTCACCGCGTCCAGCGGCGACGGCAGGGTGCGGGCGAGCGGCTGCATCGATGCCGGCTATCCGAAGCCTGTGGGAGTGCGGCAGGCGATGCTCGTGCTGCCCGAGGGCACCGACTGGCAGGGGCTGAGGTTGAAGGCGGAGATCGAGGTAAAGGGCGTGCGGTATCCGGTCGCGTGGGCGTGCAGGCAGAAAACCAACGAAGACGGATCGCTGACGCTGCGCCGGAACGTGAGGGGCTGAAGGATGCGCGTGGTCGTGATCGGTGGGACCGGGCACGTCGGGACGTATCTCGTCCCCCGGCTGGTCGAGCTCGGGCACTCGGTGGTGGTCGTCAGCCGCGCCGGGCGGCAGCCGTACCAGCCTCACGCGGCGTGGAAGCGGGTCGAGCGGGTTCGGGCGGACCGTGTGGACGAGGATGCCGCGGGCACGTTCGCGGGCCGCATCCGCGACCTCGAGCCGGATGTCGTCATCGACATGATCTGCTTCACGCCTGCGAGCGCGCGCGCGCTGGTGGATGCGCTGCACGGCCGCGTCCGCCATTTTCTGCATTGCGGGACAATCTGGGTGCACGGACACAGCGTGCAGGTTCCGACCACCGAGGATGCGCCGCGCCGGCCCTTCGGCGAATACGGGTGCAATAAGGCCGCGATCGAGGACCTGCTGCTCGGCGAGGCGCACCGGAACGGGTTCCCGGCGACCGTGCTGCACCCGGGACACATCGTGGGGCCGGGATGGGCGCCGCTCAATCCGGCGGGCCACTTCAACCCGCGCGTGTTCGACGACCTCGCACAGGGCCGTGAAGTGGTGCTGCCGAACCTGGGGATGGAGACCGTCCATCACGTTCATGCGGACGACGTGGCGCAGGCGTTCGTCAGGGCGCTGGCCAACCGCAGCGCCGCGGTGGGCGAAAGCTTTCACGTGGTGTCGCCGGCGGCGCTCACGCTGCGCGGCTACGCGGAATCGATGGCGGAGTGGTTCGGAGCGGCGCCGAATCTGCGCTTTCTCGGCTGGGAGGCGTGGCGCAATACCGTGTCGGAAGAAGAAGCCGCGGCCACCTGGGACCACATCGCGCACTCGCCGAATTGCAGCATCGCCAAGGTGGAACGCCTGCTGGGATACAGGCCGCGCTACACGTCGCTCGAGGCTGTGAGGGAGGCTGTGGCAGGGCTGGACTCGCAGAGGGTTTGACTTTCTACTCGATCAGCCAATTGGCACCCGGTGGCACCCCGTCTTTCGCTTTTTGACAGTGAGGAGAGCTAACTCAAAAGCAGCAGGCACGGCGACTGGTGGTAGTCGCCAAGCATCTCATCGAAGGTGGACCCTGCGAGCCCGGCGACTTCTGAACAGCGTGCGGCCTTCACCGGCCACATGACGGGCGAGCCAGAAGATGGCCACAACCAACACAGCTAGGTGGATCAAGAACCGTTCGACCTCGTGTAGAAATTCCAGCGCGTCCCTTATGAGAACCATCCCACTCTCCGCATACTGTTCGATTGCAATATATCAGAGCAGAAACAGCTTTCGTGAGGCCTGCGAGTATGTGTAAATCCCCCTTGGTTACACAAAATACTCTTATTGCTCGGCGTTCCAACCGGTGCAAAAGCTGTAGATAACTGCAGAATCAGCGCCCTACGGAACTTTTTTGTTGACGTTTCGTTAAGTTACAAAAAGTATCGTTTGGTATGTCGCTGAACCTTGTGGCATTAGCCACGAGCGTCGGCACTCGTCGGAAGGCGGGACGGAGTCACTTGGAAGCGCCTACAGCCTTGACCTGGAACGAATCGGGATGAGGTCCCAAATGGCTGGCCGTTCATCTGCCGCGGATTCCAGGTTATGCGGTCGAAACGTAGCCTGCGATAATAACCACAGCGGGGCGGCAAAATTCAGCCCGGGGAGGGATGCTCATGGAGAACCGGTATGACGCCTTTGTCATAGGCACTGGGCAGGCGGGGCCGTATATGGCCGAGCGGCTGGCGGGCGCCGGGATGAAAGTCGCGATCGCGGAGCGCGGGTTGTTTGGCGGCACCTGCGTCAATACGGGGTGCATTCCGACCAAGGCGATGATTGCGTGCGCGCGGGCGGCGCATGTCGCGCGGCGGGGGGCGGAGTTTGGCGTCTCGCGCGAGGGGGCCCTCAGCGTGGATATGGAGCACGTGAAGGCACGCAAGGACGCCATCTCGGGCAGTTCCCGCGAGGGCCGCGAATCATCTCTCAAGTCGCTGCCGAACTGCACGGTCTACCAGGGGCACGCTCGCTTCGAAGCGCCGCGCGAGGTCAGCGTCGCGGGGGCGAAACTGAGCGCGGAACGCATCTTCATCAATGTCGGGGCGCGCGCGCGCATTCCTTCCATCCCCGGGCTCGACCAGGTTCCTTACCTGACCAACAGCTCGATGATGCAGGTCGATTTTCTTCCGCGGCATCTCGTGATCGTCGGCGGCAGCTACGTGGGGCTCGAGTTTGGCCAGATGTTCCGTCGGTTCGGCAGCGAGGTCACGATTGTCGAGATGTCGCCGCGGCTGGCTTCGCGCGAGGATGAGGACGTCTCGGCCGCGATCACCGATATCTTCGAACGCGAGGGCGTACACATACGCGTGAACGCGAAGTGTATCGCCGTGGCTCGCGAAGGCGATGGGGTAAAGGTACGGCTCGACTGTTCCGGGGGCGCCTCCGAGGTTTCAGGCTCGCACCTGCTGATGGCCGTCGGGCGCCGGCCCAACACCGACGACCTCGGGCTCGACAAGGCTGGAATCAAGACAGACGAGCACGGGTATATCCAGGTGGACGATCAGTTGCGCACCTCAGCCGACGGTGTCTGGGCGCTTGGCGATTGCAACGGCCGCGGGGCATTTACGCACACCTCGTACAACGATTACGAAATCGTTGCTGCGAATCTGCTCGACAACGGGTCGCGCCGCGTGACGGACCGTATCCCGTCGTTTGCGCTCTACATCGATCCGCCGCTCGGGCGGGCCGGCATGAGCGAGGCCGAGGTGCGGCGCTCGGGCCGGCGCGCGCTCATTGGCCGCCGCGCGATGGCAAAGGTCACCCGCGCGGTGCTCAAGGGCGAGACGCTTGGCTTCATGAAGGTGCTGGTGGACGCGGACACGAACCTGATTCTCGGTGCGGCGATCCTGGGCACCGGCGGGGATGAGATCATTCACTCGATCCTCGATGCCATGTATGCCAAGGCGCCGTACACCGTGATCGAGCGCGCGATGCACATACACCCGACCGTCTCGGAGCTGATTCCGACGATGCTGCAAGCACTCGAGCCGCTCGGGGATGGGCCGGGCGGCGGCTGACAACCGTTCAGAGCTCCCAGCCCTTTCGGTACTCGCGATACATGTAGCGGTTCGCTTCGGCGGAGTTGGTGATCTTCATCGCGGCGCTGTCAAAGGTCACCTTCTTGCCCGCTCGCAGTGCGATGCTCCCCAGGTTGCAGGCGTCTGAGATCGGGCCGGCGTTGAGGAAGCTGCCCGGGGATTGCTCGCCGCCGCGGAAGGCCGCGCGCCAGGGTTTGTTGAACTCCTTGGGGTCGAAGCTGCGTTCCTCGTCCCGGGGCTCCCCCGGAAACAGCGGCTCGCGTTTGCCGCCCGCGTAGATTTGCGGGTCTTGGCCGAAGAACCCGGCCATGATCGATCCCTTGTCGCCTATGAACAGGATGCCTTCGATGGGGAACGCGATGCCGGCCGCCTCGATCTCCTCTGGCAACCGCGGCCGCATCCCGCCGTCGTACCAGAACAGTTCGAGCGCGGGCTCGGCGAAGCGGAAGCGGAACGTGCAGGCGGCAGGATACGAGAAGTCGTTCTTCGCCGGGCGGCTCACGCCGTTGGCGATCTCGCAGGTGTGGCTCGCCCAGGCTTCCGCACTGACGGGCGAGCCCAGGCGGAGCGCCTCGAACACGGGCCACAGGCTGTAGATGCCCATGTCGGCCATCGACCCGCCGCCGAAATCGAACCAGCCGCGAAACACGGTGTGGGTGTAGTGCGGATGATAGGGGCGGTCGAGCGCGGGCCCGAGCCACAGGTCCCAATCGAAGCCCTTCGGCGGCTTCGGCGTATCGGACGGAATCTCGGTGTACTGCGGCCACACAGGGCGGTTCGACCAGTTGTGAATCTCGCGCAGCTTGCCGATCGCGCCTTCGGCGATGCGTTCCGCGATGCGGCGGTTGCCCGAGCCTGCGCCGTAGGCCAGCAGGTGCGTGCCCCGGTTCGTCCTGCGCGCGGTCTCGATCACCAGACGCTGCTCGTACAGGCGGTTCGCCAGCGGCTTGTGCATCAGGACGTGCTTGCCCTTCTTCATCGCCGCGATCGAAACGGTGGCGTGGAGATGGTCGGGTGTCATGACTTTGACCGCATCCACGTCCTTCTCCTTTTCAAGCAGCTCGCGGAAATCCGCGTAGACGGCGCACCTGAAGCGCTCCTGGCCGCGCTGCTTTGCGTAGTAGGTGTCGAGAATTTCGCGCCCCACTTCGCGGCCGCCGGGGCAGCCGTTGTCGTTCGCCCTCCAGGTGGAGTTGCCGAGGTAGCCTCGAATTGTTTCGCGGATGCTGCCCTTGCTCCACTCGATGTAGTCGCTCGAATTTGTGTTCGGGTCGCACACGGCCACGATCTGGATTTCGGGATCGCCGAGCAGAGTTCCGAGCTCATTGATGCTCTCGGTGCCCATGCCGATGTGGGCGATCGTGATTTTGTCGCTCGGAGGAACATATCCGGTTCCTCCCAGCACGTGCCTCGGCACGATGGTGAACAGTGCGGATGCGGCGGTGGCGGATTTGACGAAGCCGCGGCGGTCGATGTCGGACATGGGGCGCTCTCTCCCGTGTGAATTGAACAAAGGAAGAAGCAGAATATCAGATCGCGAGGCGGGGCACGAGCGGCAATCCCCGGCGCCCGCCCTAACGTTTTTCCCCCTAACACCCGATCTACTTCCAGGACCATGCCGGAATTCACGAGCGCCTACTTCAAGAAGATCGAATACCGGGAAGAAGATGTTTTCGAGTTTCCGGCGGGACTGCCGGGTTTCGAGCAGGAGCGTGCGTTTTTGCCCTTGGAGTTGCCCGGGGCCCGGCCGCTGGTTCTGTTCCAGAGCTTGCGCACGCCCGGCCTTTGTTTCCTGACGCTGCCGGTCCTGTCTGTGGACGCGGACTACAAGCTCGACGCCGCCCCGGAGGACCTCGCGCTGATCGGATTGCCCGAGGGCGGGCGCCCGCGCATCGGGGCGGATGTGCTGTGCGTCGCGATCGTCTCGGTGGCGGAGGACCGGCCTGCGACGGTCAACCTGCTGGCCCCGCTGGTGGTGAACCTGGCCACGCGGCGCGGGGTGCAGGCGATCCAGGCGGGTTCGGGATATTCGCACCAGCATGAGCTGCCGGTTCCGGAGCCGGAGGCCGCGGCATGCTCGTGATCCGGCGCCGGCCCGGAGAGTCGATCGTGATCGGAGACGGGATCGAGGTGCAGGTGGAGGAGATCGGCCCCACGCGCGTCAAGCTGTGCATCACGGCCCCCAAGGAAGTCGCGGTGATGCGGAAAGAGGTCCGGCTGACGCGGGATTCGAACCTGGCGGCGGCGTGTGCGATGACATGCCTGGCGCGGGTGGCCGGCCATTTCTACGAGAAATCTTCTCAAGCGGGCATCGAACGAGCCGATACGAGGAATGAAAGCTGATACATCGGGTATCCCAAACCGGGAGAACCCGGGCCCGGCAGGACGCCGGGAAGTATCGCACAGGACGTGATTCATGGCTTTTTCGATTCAGACCAACGTAAACTCTCTCGTCGCGCAGGAAAACCTCCGCGTCAACCAGGAATTCCAGAGCAAGACCATCGAGCGGCTGACTTCCGGCTACCGCATCAACGCCTCGGGCGACGACGCGGCGGGCCTGGCGGTCGCCAACAAGTTCCGCAGCGACACGACCGAGCTTACGCAGGGCGTGCGCAACGCCAATGACGGCATCAGCCAGATGCAGATCATCGACGGCGGCTTGAACAACATTTCTAAGATTCTCGACCGCATGAAGACGCTGGCGACGCAGTCTTCTTCGGCGACCTTCACCGGCAACCGCGCGACGCTGAACACCGAGTTCAGCCAGTTGCTGAGTGAAATCGACCGGCAGGCCTCCAACATCGGCCTGAACACGAACGGAGCCTTCAACAAGCGGCTCGACGTCTACATCGGCGGCGCGACCAACGGCTCGGCGGCTTCGAACGCGAAGGTTGCGATCGACCTGTCGGGCGCGGCCACCGCAGTGGACACAAAGGGGCTTGGGCTTTCGGGTGCGAGCGTTGCGGGTGCGGCCATCGACCTCGGCGCGATCAACACCGGGTTCAACACCGGCGCGGCGATGACGTTCGCGGTCACCACGGTCGATTCAAACGGCGCCTCCTACACCAAAGTCTTCACCGGCCTGTCGGGCCCGGCCGTGACCTCGCAGGCCATCGTCGACAACCTGAACAACCAGCTCGCCGCCGACGCAGGAACGGCCAACGCCGGCATCACCTTTGCGATCGGCGCGGACGGCAACCTGAAGGTCGGCGGCAACAAGGCATTCCTGCTCACGACGACCGGCGCCGCCGCGGACCAGTTGCTGGCCGCTAACGTTACCGACAAGAGCAATGCGGCTCTGTACAACGCCACTTACGCCACCCTGACGGCCGCGACCGCGGCGTACACGGTGACGTTCAAGAACGCCAACGGCGACTCCCGCACGGTGAGCATAGCCAATGCCGATACGGCAGCCGCCCAGGTCACCAAGCTCAACGCGCAGTTGAAGGACATCGGTATCTCGGCGCTGCTCAACGGGGCCAACACGCTGTCTTTGCAGAGCAACAGCGACTTCACCTGGACGGCGACCGACACCACGCATGGTGGGGTGGGCCAGGTGGCGACGGGCGGAGCGCCCACGGCGGCCGACCAGTCGCTGAGCGCGACCTCGGCGGCGCAGTCGGCGCTGGCCCGCATCCAGAACGCGGTGACGCTGCTCGGCAACACGCAAGGTAAGGTCGGCGCCGGGCAGAACAAGCTGCAGTACGCCATCAACCTGGCGCAGTCGCAGATCTCCAGTTTCTCGGCGGCCGAGTCGCGCATCCGCGATGCCGACGTGGCCTCCGAGGCGGCGAACCTGACCAAGGCGCAAGTCTTGCAGCAGGCTTCGATCGCGGCCATGTCTCAGGCCAATTCCGCTCCCCAGATGGTGCTCAGCCTGCTGAGGGGGTAAACCGTTAACCACGCAGGTAACCTGAGCGCGCCGGACTGGGAGAACCCTCGCGGTCCGGCGCGCCCCTTTTGGGAGTGAACGATGGGCTCGACCGTCTCGAACAGCACGCTGTTTGCGGGCAACAGCCGTTACGCGAACGATTTCCAGCAGGTGATCGAGCGGGCGGTCGCGATCGCGTCGTTGCCGCTGAACTCGCTCCGGTCGAGCCTTTCCGGTCTTCAGGACCAGTCCGCCGGGCTGACGGCGCTGAACACGAAGTTCGCCTCGTTGCAGACTGCGGTGCAAGCCGTGGGCACGGCAACGGGCGCGGCTTCCTACGGGGCGACGGTTTCCGACAGCGGCGTTTCGGTGGCGATCGCGGCTGGCGCGCTGCCGGCCACCTATACGGTCGAGGTTACCAGCCTCGGCTCCTACAACACCGCCATGAGCGCCGGCACGGCCCCGAAGGTTGACGATCCGGCAAGCCGGAACATCAGCACTTCGACGAACTTCACGCTGCGCGCCGGAGCCGGAAGCTACGCATTCAGCGCGTCGAACCTGAACGAAATGGTGAGCCGGATCAACGGCTCCGGGCTCGATGTGCAGGCCTCGCTCGTGAACGTGGGCTCGGCGGCCGAACCCGACTACCGGCTCTCGGTGCAGGGCACGAAGCTGGGCAGCTTGGGAATCTCGCTCGAGGACGACTCCGAGCCGGCGCCGCAGCAGTTGCTGGACACCCTGTCGGCGGGGGCGAAGGCGTCCTACAAGCTGAACGGCTACGCGACCGAGTCCACATCGGATACGCGCACGGTCGAGATCTCTCCGGGCGTGACCGTAACGCTGCTGAAGCAGAGCGATGCCGGGCAGCCCACCACAGTGACGGTGGCTCGCAAGACGGACTCGGTCAAGAACGCCCTGAGTTCGCTTGTCGCGGCCTATAACGCAGCCGTGGACGAAGTGGACAAGAATCGCGGGCAGGGCGGGGGCGCGCTCGCCGGGCAGAGCATTGTCTATATTGCGGGCCAGGCGCTGTCGGATCTGCAGGACTATCTCCCGGACTCGGGACCGTTCACGTCGCTGGCGGATCTTGGGCTGACGACCGACCAAAGCGGGCACTTGGCCTTCGATTCCGCAGTGTTCGACAAGGCGGCCGAGGGCCGCGTCGGCGAGGTGATGACGTTCTTCGAAGGGTTCCAGAAAAGCGCGTCCGGCACGCTCGACTCGCTCGAAGACCCTTACAACGGCCAGATGCAGAACGCGCTGTCGGGGGTCAACGCCCAGATCGCGACCACCAGCGACCGCATCAGCCAACAGCAGGACCGCATCAATCAGCTAAGGCTCGACCTGAACTCCCGGATGGCGGCGGCCGACGCGCTGATTGCCTCGCTCGAGCAGCAGGCTCTCTACATGAGCAACCTGATCCAGTCGATGCTGGCGTCGAATTCCTCGAGCCGATGAGCGCGAACCGGGACCTCGCCGGCCGGTTTCGCGGCGCGGTGATTGAAGGCCGGTACGAGGACGCCCAGCGATGCCTGGGTGAGTACGCGCGCGCGGCGGCGGATCTGAAAGATCCGGCGGCCCTGTCCGAGGCCTGCGGCCTGTTCGCCTGGGCCCGGACCCTGACGCTCGCGCGCAAGGCGGCGCTCCAGGCCGAAGCCGCCTCGCTCGACCGAAGGCCCCGGGCCTACTTTCCCCGGCCGGCTTCGCACACGTGGGAAATGGAAGGCTGAGCGCTCAGTCGTGCGCCGAGAACTGCGGCTGCGGCGGGTTCAGCTTGATCGCAATCGTCTTCTCTTCCTCGTTGACATCGAAGACCTGGCCGAAGGTCTGGTAACCCTTGGCGATGACCTGCACCCGAACCTTGCCCTGCGGGATCGATGGAATGCGCGCGACCCCTTCCTGGTTCGTCCGGGTCTCCCAATTGGTCACCACCTGCTTGCCGAATTTCACGACCGAGCGGCCCTCGACGAACCGCACGACTACGCTGGCGCGATCGACCGGCTTATCGCTGAGGTTCTTGACCTCGATCCGGAGTTTCGCCATCGGTGGGTCCGCCCGCAGCGCCGGAACCAGCGCCGCGCACAGAAGAGCGACGAGAAACACGAGATGCCGCATAATTCCCGATTATCGCAAAACGAACCGCTCGGGTCTCCCGGCCGCTTCGGCGATGGCCTCGGCCGCCAGATACCCGCTCCGGACGGCGCCTTCCATGGTGGCCGGCCAGCCGGTCCGGGTCCAGTCGCCCGCCAGGAACAGGTTGGGGGCGGCAGTGCGGGCGGGCGGGCGCAGCGCCTCCGCCTGCGGGGTGGCCGAAAACGTCGCGCGCATTTCCTTCACCACGTGCGCCTTCTCGAGCCGCGCCCCGCGCGCCTTCGGGAAAAACTCCGCCAGTTCCCGCAGCGCGAGATCGATGACCTCCTGGCGGCCGAGCGGCGCCAGGCTCCGCGACGCGCTCACGACAAGCTGCACGTACCGCCCCTCGCCCTTGTCGAACGCCCACTGGATGGTGCGGTCGAGCAGCGTGGCGTGGGGGAAGTCCATCACTGGCCGGTCGAACCAGAGGTGAATGCCCGTGATGGGCGAATGTTCGAGCGCGACAGACCCGGCCGCGGCCCGCTCGAACGGCAGCGCGCTAACGTAGTAATCCGCCGTGCGATCCTCGCCCGCGATAACGGCCGCCACAACGCGCCCGTCCTCAAACCGGAAACAGTCCAAGGCCGCGCGAGTGTGGATCGACGTGCGCGCCAGCCCTCGAAATGCGTACAAGTCACCCAACGGCACGGCTGAAAGACCCATATAGTGGGTATCGGCGCGTCCGAGAAACGCGAGCCGGAACACCTGGAAGCCGTGGCACGCCGCCATTCGGTCCAGGTCCTCGTTGATCGCGCTCACGAGCACCTGGCTCCAGAACCTCGAAATGGCGCGCGGCGTCTGCCCGTGCCGGCGAAGCCAGTCGAGCATGGTGATGCGGTCGAGATCCGTGCGCCCCGCCTCGCGCCCAAGGGCACGCATGCCGCAGGCGAGCGCGACTTTGTCCGCCACGCCAAGAAACGGCAGCCGCGCGAACGAGCCGAGAAAATGCGCCGGAGCGGGCAGCGCGCCCGCCTTCAAAACCGACACGCGCCCGCCGGGCTCGATGAAGCGAAACTCGCGGTAGAACCGGATGCGGTCGCGCACTCCCAGCCGCTCGTACAGATTCAGCAGGTTGGTAAAGCACGCGAGCAGCACGTGCTGGCAGTTGTCGATGACCTCGGAGCCGCCAGGAACCGGGTACGACGTCGCGCGTCCGCCGAGAAAACCGCGCGCTTCGTAAAGATCCACGTCGAAGCCCGCGCCGCCCAGCGCCGCCGCGGCCGCGATTCCGGCCAGCCCGCCGCCTGCTATGAGGACGCGGGGCATGGCCGTGCGTGTCCGTAGAGACGGACCACGTTCCCCATCAGCCGCAAGCCGCAATCGCCTTCGAGCGTCAGGATCGATTCGGGATGGAACTGCACGGCCTCCATCGGAAGCTCGCGGTGCCGCACGCCCATGATCACGCCGTCTTCGGTCTGGGCCGTGACTTCCAGGCACGCCGGAAGCGTCTCCTTCCGCGCGAACAGCGAGTGGTAGCGGCCCACCTTGAGCTTCTTCGGCAGCCCCTCGAAGATGCCCTCGCCGGAGTGCATGACCAGCGACGGCTTGCCGTGCATCGGGTAGTCGAGCACGCCGAGCGTGCCGCCGAACGCCTCCACCATCCCCTGCAACCCGAGGCACACGCCGAACACGGGAATGCCGTTCCGCGCGGCGTAGCGCACCAGATCGGGAACGCCGAACTCCTCCGGCCGCCCCGGTCCCGGAGACACGAGGATGATCGATGGCGCGATCTGCCCGATCAGCTCGAGCGGGAACCCGGCGCGGTACGTGACGACTTCCGCTCCCGTTTGCCGCGCGTAGTTCGCCAGCGTGTGGATAAAGCAGTCGTCGTTATCGACCAGCAGCAGCCGCACGCCCGCGCCCTCCGCGGCCGGAGCCGGCGTTTCGACGTGAGCAGGCTTTGGCGCAGGGGGCCCGTGCAGGGCGCGGAAGAAGCCCGTCGCCTTAAGCCGCGTCTCCTGCTCCTCCATCGCCGGAATCGAGTCGTAGAGAATCGTCGCGCCGACCGGATAGTGCGCGACGCCCCCGCGCATGTGAATCGTGCGGATCAGGATGCCGGTGTTGATGTCGCCGTTGAGCGACAGCATTCCGACCGCGCCGCCGTACCACCCGCGCGCGTCCTTTTCGAGGTCCTCGATCGCCTGCGCTGCAGCCTTCTTCGGCGCGCCGATCACGGTCACGGCCCACATGTGGCTAAGGAACGCGTCGAGCGAATCGAAGCCCGGCTTGAGCACGCCCTCCACGTGATCCACCGTGTGGAACACGCCCGCGTAGGATTCGATCAGCCGCCGCCCGAGCACGCGCACCGACCCGGGCACGGACACGCGCGACTTGTCGTTGCGGTCCACGTCCGTGCACATCGTCAACTCGGATTCTTCCTTGGCCGAGTTCAGCAGTTCGCGTATGCTCTCGGCGTCGCGGATCGGATCGCCCGTGCGCCGCGCGGTGCCGGAGATCGGGCACGTCTCGATGCGGTCGCCTTCAATGCGCACGAACATCTCGGGCGACGCGCCTATGAGCTGTTCATCGCCGAATTGCAGGAAGAACTCGTACGGGCTGGGGCTGTGGAGCTGCATGGAGTGGAACAGCTCCGACGGGCTTCCGGCGTACGGCGTGCGGAACGTGCGGCGCAGCACGACTTCGAAGTAATCGCCGCGGCGCATGCCCTCGCGCACCGTCTCGACGTTGGCCATGTACTCCTCGGGGGTGTGGTCGGAGACAGGCTCGGCCGGATCGGTGTGGGGCGCGGGCTGCGGCTCGGCCACGCCTGTTCGCTCCAGGCCGAGCGTCGAGAGGCCGCCCTTGTAGTCGAAGTCGTACTCGTAATGCTCGATTTGCTCCTTCTTGCGATCCATGTAATAGATGTCGTCGCAGAGGAGCAGGCGGAGGTCCTTGGTCCCGGCGCGCGGCAGCTTCAGGCGGATCGGGTCGAACTGGAACAGCAGATCGTAGCCGAATGCGCCTACCAGCGCCAGCCGGTTGTCCTTCTCGTTGCGGAACTCTTCGACCAGTGCGCGCAGCACCGAGAACACCGAGGGCTGTTTGGAGCGCTCCTCCTCGGGAAACAACGGCGGCAGCGGCTTCAGCTGTCCGCGGAGCGCGCCGCCTTCGAGGCCGAATGATTCCCAGTGCGGGTGCGGCGCGAGCACGTCCGCCAGCATCCGGTTGAACACCTCCCCGCGCTGGTTGAGCGGCCGGAATTCGACGTCGCGCCCGGCCGCGACGATTTCGAGCATCGGCCGGACGGATGCGATGTCCCACCGGGAGTAGCGCCCCGGGTATTCGTAACCCGATGAAAGATAAAAGCCGTGATGGCGGTCGAGGTCGCGCAGCAGGTGCGCCAGGCCTTTCTTGAAGGGCGCCTTCGAAAGCGTGCGCGTGACGTGAATTCCACGGGCTGTGGTGTATCTCAGTTGAGGCATGCTGCTTGCGGGATAAGGTCAGGATAGCACGCAGCCCCCTAAAGATACCCGCCGGACCGCCCGATCTACTAGCGAGGCAAATGCGAGTTCTATGGGCCATCTCGGGACACAGCGGCGGTTCGGGGGAGCCCGAAGCGGTTTCGGCGGCGTGCGGCTGCGCGGTCGAGAAGGCCGCGGGAGGGCTCGATGCCATTGCTTCCGTCCGGGCCTGCGCCTACGACGCGGTGGTAGGCGAGTTCCCGATGCCGGGCTGGACGCCGGAGGAGTGGCTCGAAGAGCTGCGGCGCGCGGACCGCAACCTGCCCGCGATCGTACGCACTCGGCGCGGCTCGTGCCGCGACGCCGTGCGCCTCACGAAATTGGGAGCTTATGACTACATTGACGGGCAGTGCGCCCCCGAGGAGATTGCGCGCGTGGTTCGAGAAGCGTGCCGCGGGCG
This sequence comes from Acidobacteriota bacterium, assembly GCA_050261515.1. Taxonomy (GTDB): domain Bacteria; phylum Acidobacteriota; class Terriglobia; order Bryobacterales; family Bryobacteraceae; genus JBLNDJ01. The sequence goes on from JBLNDJ010000018.1 coordinate 24,225, forward strand.
CCGGCTTGGGCCCGGCGGCAACGGCCCGGAAGCGGAGCCGTGGAAGCGCCTGCTGGTCGGCGAGTCCAGGCCCATCAAAAACGTCGAGCAGATCATCCGGATGATCGCGCCGCGGCGCTCCACGGTCCTGATCACGGGAGAGACCGGAACGGGCAAGGAGATGGCCGCGCGAGCGATTCACATGGCGAGCGGGCGGAGCGCCCAACCCTTTGTGGCAGTCAACTGTAGCGCGCTGCCCGAGGCGCTGCTTGAAGCCGAGTTGTTCGGTCACGTGAAAGGCGCTTTCACGGGGGCGTTCACCCAGCGTGTCGGAAGGTTCGAACAGGCCAATCACGGCACTTTGTTCCTGGACGAGATCGGGGACATGCCGCTCGATCTGCAAGCGAAGCTCCTGCGCGTGGTCCAGGAGCGCGAGTTGCAGCGGCTGGGAAGCTCGGAAACGTTGAAGCTCGACGTCCGGATCGTCGCGGCTTCGAACGCGGACCTGGCCGGGCGCGTGCGCGAGGGCAAATTCCGCGAAGACCTCTATTACAGGCTGAACGTCGTGCCGATCCGAATGCCCGGCCTGAGAGAACGCCTCTCGGACATTCCCTTGCTGGCGCATCACTTCATCGACAAGATCTGCCGCCTGGAGGACGTCGCGCGGAAGGAGATCTCGCGGGAGGCTCTCGACCGGCTGTGCGGCTACACCTGGCCGGGCAATGTGCGGCAACTCGAAAACGCCGTCGAAATGGCGGTCGCGCTGAGCGGAGACGCGGGGGTCCTCTCGCCGGCCGATTTCCCTTTGCCCGCTGAATCGCCCTCGAAATACGCCGAGAGCCCCGCGGCGCCGGTGATCCGGCTGCCCGACGATGGTCTCGATTTCGAGAGCACCGTGACGCGCATCGAGCGCAGCATTCTCGAACAGGCGCTCGAACGCACCCGCGGCAACAAGAAGCTCGCGGCCCGGATGCTGCGCCTCAAACGAACTACTCTCTCGGCAAAACTCAAAAGTCTCGGGGAAGCTTGCGGCGCAAGCCCGCGGCCTGCGACGCCCTCTCAGGCCGTTCCGATGACGGCGTGACCTCGCGAGCCTGAACGACGTACCGGCGGGGTGCGTGCCCCACGTAGCGGAACGGATAACACGTAACCAGCGTCAGCGTCGGATCCGCGGAAGCCTGGAGCACCTCGACGTCATCGGGGTTCACGATGCTCAACGACGTCACACGGTATTCGTAAGTTCCCGACGGCGTGCGGACCAGAATCGTATCGTTTTTGCGCACGTTACGGAGGCCGCGGAAGAACGTGTCGCGGTGGCCCGCGAGGCCGGCGTTGCCGGATTCGCCCGGCAGGGCCGTGCCTTCAATGTGTCCGACGGCGCGGCGAAGCGCGGCGTCCGTGGTCCCGCGGACGATCATTGCCCGCACGCCGGCGCGAGGAATCTCGATTCGTCCGATGACATCGGAAGAAGCGGCGGGTGCGGCGGCGAACGCGCGCTCTTCGCGCGCTTGCCAGGCGGTCCGCTCGAAGTACACGTAACCATACCAGCCCAGCAGCACGGCCGCGGCCGCCCAGAAGAAAACCTCCGCTGCTCGCAGCACTTTCATGGCGCGGTGTAGTAGCCGGGGCGCGTCCGCACCGAAAGCTTGCCGAGGCCCGGCGCCGCCGCGGTTACCTGGATGCGCCGGTATTCGCCGGTCCGCTCGTGCGCCGCCGGAACATAGACCAGCGTGTACTGGTTCCGCAGGTCGCCCGCGATGTGCTCGGCGATCCCCTTCAACTCGGTAGTGTCGCGAGGCAAATACACCTCCGCCCCGGTCGCCTTCGCCAGCTTCTTGAGAACCCCCGGGTTGCGGTCGGGATCGTCCTCGGCGAACAACCCGATCGTGTATATGAGCGCGTCCGATTTCCGGGCCAGCTCGAGCACGTCCTCGAATCTGGCTCCGCTGGCATTGTCGCCGCCGTCGCTGACCAGGATGAGAGCCTTCTTGTCGCGCGAGCCGCCGGCCAGGCGCTTCAACGCCGCCGTGAGCGCGTCGTAAAGCGCCGTCTTCCCCGAGCACGGCCGGGCCAGCAGCGCATCGCGAAGCCGCGTGCTCTCATTCGTGAACGCTTCCGCATCGCCCAGCCCGAACGTCACGCTCTCATTGAAGTTGACGACGAACACCTCGTCCTCCGGATTGCTCACCCTCAGAAAGTGCAGCGCCGCCAGGACGGTATCGTTTCGCTTGGAGCGCATGCTGCCGCTGCTGTCCACCACGATCCCGATCGTGACCGGAATATCGCGGTGCGAAAAATGCCGGATCTGCTGCGGACGGCCTTCCTCGAAGACGGCGAAGTTCTCCGCCGCGAGTCCAGGGACGAACTCCCCCTTCCGGTCCAGCACGGTCACAGGGAGAACCACGTTCTCGACGCTGGCCGAGACCCTGTACCCGCTCTCCTCAGCCTGTGGCTCCGCGAAGGACAAGCCGCAGCAGACGATTACCGGCAGCCAGCTACCGTTCACGGCCTGAGAGCCCGCGCGCTGTGAGCGCCAACGCCAGCGACAGCAATCCTCCAAGCCCCACCAGCGGATACGGGCTGGCTGTACGCGGCAGGCTTTCGGCCGCGCCGGTCTGCGGTGCCGGTTGGGTCTGCGCCTGCTGTTGCATGTTGGGCTCTGGGTTCGAAGGAGCGGGGCTGGGAGCCGCCGGCGCGGGCTGGCTCTGAGCCTCTGTCGTGGAACTCGGGGCGCTCTGCTCGCTGGCCGGCGGAGGCGCGGCGTGGGCGGTGGTCTCGGGCGCCGCCGGTTGCGTGGCGGTCGCGGCATTCTGGGGCGCCGTCTGCGTGATTTCTCCCTTCTCCGAAGCGACGGTCGGCACGTTCTCATGATTGGCGTTCGCCACGATCGCCGCTTCGTCTTGCGCGTAGGCGAATTCCTGACCGAAATTGTCGCCCGGGTAGAACCACGCCCTCAGCGCGTGCGGCTGCCCGGCGGGCATTTCCCAGAACGAAAACTGCGTCTGCCCGGTTGGCTGAAGCCGGTAATTCGGAATCGCAATGATCGTCGTCTCCAGCTTCGATTCGTCCTCGTTGAAAATCTGGACAATGTGGCGATCCGCCCGTAACTCCGCCAGCTTCATGACGTACTTGCCCGGCTGGAGAACCTTGCCCGGCACGGCCAGCGGCTCGTTTACCGTCAGGATAGTCCGCTTGTCCCACTCGTCCGCCCTGCTGCTGGGCAGCAGCGCCACCGCAAGCAGAATCAGCAAAGACGGAACGGCAAAAGCATACCTGTGGTTCATGTCGTTTTCCCCCTCATGAGAGAGGCATCTGGGGTGCCAAATTCAATAGGACCGAAAATTGAACAAGTTCCAGGGGACACTCCTCCGCATAGGGGATGCAAGAATTACCTGCGGGGTGGCGAGCGTTTTCGCATAGCATAATGGAATTGCATGGGCCTGCGACCGTGGTTGAGACTGACGTTTGTTGCGGCGCTCGCGGTGTGCGCCCGCGCGCAGGTCATCCAGTTTGAGTCCGGCGGGTTGAAGTATCAGACGCTGAGCAGGAAAGGTTTGACGATCATGTTCGCCCACCTGCCTGCGCACCTGCGCGACTACCAGATCCTCCAGGTCGGGATCTCGAACGGCTCGGGCGCGCTCGTTGTTGTGCGGCCCGAGGATTTCATCTTCGAGCGCCAGGACGGAACGCGCGATTACGCCACGCCCGCACGCACCGTCGTCGATCAGATGCTCGACCGCGCCACGCGCAACGACGTGATCCGGCTGATCTCGACGTATGAGAACACGCTGAACGGCGTGACGCGCTTCCGCTCGACGAACGGGTACGAAGCCCGGCGGCAGAGCTTTCTCGCCGAGTCCGGCTCGGCACGCCTGCGGGCAGCCGCGGCCGCCTCGGCCATCGCTTTTGTGGAGACGCGCCTGAAGCCGGGCGAGTCCACCGACGGCGCAGTCTTTTTCTACACCGCGGGCAAGCCGCTCGGCCCTGGCCGCCTGCTGGCGCGAGCCTCCGGTCAGATGTTCGAATTCGAAGCCGAACCGGCGCCTTCAACCAAGACGCTCCAGCAGCGCCCGCAGGAGCCCGCGGGCCCCTGAGTTTTGCCCGTGATGCCTGAGCTGATCGAGCAACTTCCGCTCAACGGTCATTCACGCAAGTGCTGGGACGCCGTCGTGGTGGGCGCCGGACCGGCGGGCTCGATTGCCGCCTACCGGCTCGCGGCCGCCGGGCATCGCGTGCTGCTGCTAGACAAAGCAGCCTTCCCGCGCGACAAAACCTGCGGAGACGCGCTTATTCCGGATTCGCTTCACGCGCTCGATCGCCTCGGCCTGCTCGGTGAAGTGCGCCGCCTCGGGTTCCCGCTTGCTGAGGCCGCGGTCTTCAGTCCGTCGCGGATCGAAGTGCCCGTGCCCGGCGAGTACATCACGCTGAAGCGCCGCGTGCTCGATGCCGCGCTCGCCTCGTGTGCCGTCGCGCAAGGCGCTGTGTTCTGCCGCGGCGCGGTCGCCGACATCGACTCCGGCGGAGACGGGCCGCTGCGGCTCTCGATCGCGGGGTCCGGCGAGCCGTTCCGTGCGCGCGTAGCGGTGCTCGCCACGGGCAGCGAGGTCGGGCTGCTCTCACGCCTGGGCATGTTGAAGCGCGAGCAGCCGAGCGCGCTCGCCCTGCGCTGCTACGTCACCTCGCCGGTGAGGCTCGACCGGCTCGTCATCTCCTACGACCGCTCCATCACGCCCGGCTATGCGTGGATCTTCCCGCTCGGCGGAGACGAGTACAACGTCGGCTGCGGCGTGTTCTATCGCAAGGCGCGCCACAGGCAGGTGAACCTGCGCGAGATGTTCCACCGGTTCCTGGCAGAGTTTCCCATCGCGCGCGAGATTTGGAAACACGCGTGCGCGATCACGCCCCTGCGCGGCGCGCCGCTGCGGTGCAGCCTCACGGGCGCGCGCGTGCTCGCCGGCAACCGCATCGTAGCGATCGGCGAAACCATCGGGGCCACGTTCCCGCTCACGGGCGAGGGGATCGGCAAGGCCATGGAGACGGCCGAACTTGCCGCCAACGCGATCCACTCCATGTTGAGCACCGGTTCGCTGCGCGCGCTCAAAGAGCTTCCCTGGAGAGTGCGGGGCGAACTGCTGCCGCGTTACATCGGCTATGAGATCGGCGAGCGCTGGCTCTCCTATCCGTGGCTGAACGACTTCATCGCGTGGCGCGTGCGGCACAGCCCGTTTCTTCAGCGGCTCATCCGCGGCATCGTCGCCGAGACAGTCGATCCGCGCCGGCTGTTTTCCATTCACGGAATGCTAGAATCGCTCTGGCGGTGATCGCGCAAATGAAAGCAATTTCCCTTTTTTTTGTATTGGTGTGCATTTGCGGAGCGGCGGAGATCACGGAGAAAAACGTTCGGTTTCTCGAGTATCCCGGTTTTCCCGATGCGCATTCGACGTGGGGCTCCATCGGCTTCAGCACGGTCCACAATAAGGTGTTCATCGGCGTCACGAACCACGCCAACCGGCAGGGGATCTATGAATACGACGTCGCCAGCGGCAAGCTGACTCTTTGCGGCTTCGTCGATCAGCTCGCCAACCTCCGCGATTTCCAGTGGCAGGGCAAGGTCCACACGCAAATCGTCGAAGGGCCCGGCGGCGCGATGTACTTCGCCACCGACGGCGGCGAGAGCCGCGAGGAATACCTGATGGAGCACCCTCACGGCTACGGCGGGAGCTTCTTCTTCAAGTGGGACCCGAAGGAGCGCCGCCTCACCAATATCGGGATGGGCCTCAAGTACGACAGCATCAAGGACCTTGCGGTCGATCGCCAGAGCGGCCGGATCTTCGCGGTGTCGTATCCGCAGGTCCATCTTCTCGATTACGATCCAGCGAAGAACGATCTGCGCGACCTCGGGCGCGTGGGCAGCGACCACGTGCCGCGCGTCATCTTCACCGACTGGTGGGGCAACGCCTATTACGTGGACTGGCGCCAGCGGCTCATCAAGTTCGAGCGCGACAGCGGCAAGCTCGTGTTCGCGCGCGACGCACTCCCGGCTTTCCCCGGCACGCCCGGCGAGCGCATCGTCACCGGCATCACGGCGTATGCGACCGATCAGAAGGCGGGCGTGATTTATCTGGTCACCTACGGGTCGAAGATGCTGGCGTTTCATCCGCAGAAGACGGGCATCGGCGCGGTGGAGGACCTGGGCGGAATCTACGATGCCCCCGATGCGCCGCCTTACAGCTATTACTGTCCGAACCTCGCGCTCGGCCGCAACGGCAAGCTGTATTACTTCCTGGGCGGCCACGGAATGTACGCGGGCGGCAAGCCCGGCATCTTCCTGATGGAGTTCGACCCGCGCACGCGCGTCAAGCGGGCGGTGCTGAACTATCCGCTCTCGGCGATCAGCGAAGCGACGGGCTCCGACGTGAAGGACGCGCAAGGCAACCTTTACTTCGCGGGCCGCAGGGACGATCGCGATGCCGCCCGCAAGGGCGAATCGGGCGCGTCCCGTCCGTTCCTGATCGTATTCAACCCCGAGAAGGAGGCGAAATGAGAACCGCGATCCGGCTGGCGATTTCGCTCGCTATGGCGGCAGCTTTCGCAACCGCCGACGCTCCGTTCTTTACGCCTGAGGGCAGCTACGCTGTCGAGGTCTCGCTGGACAACGCGCCTTACCCGCGCCTGCCCATCGGCCGCAACGCGATCACGTCGCTCGAAGTCGTGGGCGACTACGCGATCGGCGGCACCGCGGCGTCCCCAGGCCTGAGCCCGTACCTGTTCGCGGTGTCCCTGTCGAAGCGCCGCCTCGAGATCGTGTTCCCGCTCGAGAAGGCGATCCCCGGCCAGCGAGCCATCCAGAGCGGATTCGGCCGTGGCCCGAACGGCACGCTCTATGCCGGGACGCTCCCGGACCGCAAAGGCGACAGCGGCCACATCCTCGGCGCGCGCGTTGAGGGCGGCGAGTTGGCCGTCACCGATCTCGGAGTACCGGTCGCGGGAGAAGGCGTTTTCGCGCTCGTCGCGGACCCGAAGATCGGCGCCATTTACGGAATCAGTCATCCTTCGGGCAAGTTCTTCGTCTTCCACCCCGAGACCCGGCGCGCGGACGTTTACGAGGAGACCGCGCCCAAGCGCCGCGCCCTCCGCGAACTGAACGACCACGCGCTCACGGTGGACGATGCGCTGTCGCGCCGCCTCGTGCTGGACCGCCAGGGCCGCGTCTACGGCAGCTATCCGGTGAACAAGCTCTTCCGCTTCGACCCCGGGCAGAAGAAAATCGAGACGCTCGCGGACGAACTCCCGGCTGTCTGGGGGCACGCCCCGCTCGGCCGCGTCGATTCCTGGGCGCTCGCGCCGGACGGCACGCTCTACGGGGGCAACGCTGCGGACGGCCAGCTTTTCCGGCTCGATCCCGCAACGGGCAAGGTCGCGAACCTCGGCAAACCGGCCGTGGCGCCGCGGCTCAAAGGCTTGGCGTTCGCGAAGGACGGATCGCTCTACGGCGTCGCCGGAGCCGCGCCCGGCGGCTACGCACACTTGTTCCGCTACGATCCCGAGCACGGCTTCACCGACCTCGGCAACCCGCGCTTCATCATGAAGGAGCCGGGCATCGAGCAGGGCATCGCCTGGAGAGGTTTCCAGATCGCGACTGTCGCGGCCACCGAAGACGGCAGCAGCATCGCGATGGGAGAGGAAGAAGCACTAAGCCAGTTGATGGTCTTCCCCGTCCGCTGACATAATAGGCACAGCCTGCAACGAAGACGCGCCCGTAGCTCAGCCGGATAGAGCGACTGGCTTCGAACCAGTAGGCCGGGGGTTCGAGTCCCTCCGGGCGCGCCATAAGCCCATTGTCCGTTCCGGACACATAGGTAACAGATTGTTCCTAAGACATGGGTGACACCCGCGGACCGGGCCTGCGGCGATGTCCCTGATACTCGCGGGGTTCATCGCGCTCGTCGCAAGCAGGCGTTTGCGGCGCAACTGAACGTCCAGCATTTATCCACCGTTTATCCGCAATCGGATATCGTTGGGATACATGCACACGAAGCTCAGAGTGCTGGTTGTCTTTCTCCTAATCTTCGCTGCCGCGGGACGCGCGCAGAAAGTTCTGTCTCTTTCCGAAGCCATCGAGACCGCCCGTTCGTCGCACCCATCGCTCCGGGCCGCCGCCAGCCGTGCGCTGGCCGCACGCGCCGGCATCACACAGGCGCGCCTGCTGCAGAATCCGCGAATGTATCTCCAGACCGAGAACTGGCGCTCCTGGAGCACGCCCGCCCTGAATGCTTCCGAACAGACCGACACCTATGCCTACCTCTCACAGCCGCTCGAAATGGGCGGCAAGCGGGCCGCACGCACAGCGCTGGCGCGAAGCGCTCAACGCCGCGCCCAGCTCGAGCGCGAACTGCTGGAACGCCAGATCGTCGCGCGCGTGAAACAAGCCTATTGGGCCGGCGCGGGGGCCGAGCGCATCCTCCGCGCCTATCTCGAGAACGTCTCCAACTTCCGGCAGATCATCGATTACCATGAAGCGCGCGTCCGCGAAGGCGCGATGGCCGAGGCGGACTTGCTGCGCGTCCGGCTGGAAGGCGAGCGGCTCGAACTCGCCGCCAATGCGGCCCGCCTCGAAGCCGAGCGCGCCCGCATCGATCTCTTCCGCGCGATGGGCCAGACCGACTTCCCCGACGTCCGCTTCGCCGACCCGCTCGAAGGCTCCGCGATCGCGCCGCGCGCTGATGCCGCAACCGCCGTCGAGGAACGCACCGAGATGAAGCTCGCGCGCGAGGCACGCGAAACGGCGGCCGCCAACTCCACCGTTCAGCGCGCGCTCGCGTCGCAGGATGTTGACGTTCTGTTCGGCTACAAGCGCACCGCCGGATTCAATTCCGTCCTTGGCGGGATGCAATGGAACCTGCCGCTGTTCAACCGCAACCAGGGGAACATCACGGCCGCGGACGAAACGGTGCGCTCCGCCGAATCGGAAATCGCCGCGACCGAGGCGCTCATCCGCGCCGAGGTACGCGCCGCCGATTCGGACGTGAAGATCCGCGCCGCGCAGCTCTCCGGCACGCTGCAGAAAATGCTCGCGCAGGCCAACGAATCGGCGGGCATCGCGCTCGCCGCGTACCGCGAAGGCGGCACGGACCTGCTCCGCCTGCTCGACGCGCAACGCGTCCGCATCGAGCTCGAAACCCTGTATTATCGAAGCCTCTCGGAATACCGGCAAAGCATCGTGACGCTTGAAACGGCCATGGGGGTGAACCAGTGAGAATCGTCCTGCCTGTGGTGGCGGCGCTGCTGCTCGCCGCCTGCTCGAAACGGGAGGCGCCCGCGGGCGCGGCCGCGGCAGAGAACGCCGCGCAACCGGCGGGCGCATCGAACGTCGTCGTCCTCGCGCCCGCCGCGCAGCAACAGGCCGGAGTGCGCGTCGAAACGGCCGCGAACCGCCCGGTACCGGAAACGATCCGCGCCTCCGCGCGCCTCACCAACGACGAAAACCTCACGTGGCGCGTGGGCGCGATCACGGAGGGCCGCGTGGTGCAGGTGCTCGCCGCGCCCGGCGATTTCGTTAAAGCCGGACTCCCGCTTGCCCGTATACACAGTCACGAGGTCCACGACTCGCGCGCGCAGTATCGCAACGCGCAAACGGAGCTGATGCGCACCAACGCGAATTACCAGTACGCGCTCAAGGCGCGCGATCGCGCCCGCCGCCTCTTCGAGCTCAAGGCCGGGTCGCAGGAACAGGTGGAGCACGCCGAAGCCGAGCTGCGCAACGCCGAAGCCGCGGCCTCCACCGCACGCATCGAAGCGGACCGCACGCGCCGCCACCTGGTCGAGTTTCTCGGCGTCCCCGAAGAAGGCGGCGACGATCACCAGCCCGGCGCGGAAAGCGACGAGCGAGACCTCATCCCCGTGCGCTCCCCGGCGGCGGGCACCGTGCTCGCGCGCAACGTGACGCCCGGCACGGTCGTCACGCCCTCGAACGATCTGTTCGTTCTCTGCGACCTGTCTTCGTTGTGGGCGATCGCGGAAGTGAATCAGGACTACCTCTCGAAGCTGCGGGAGGGAATGCCCGTGCGCGTCTTCGTGCAGGCCTGGCCGGGGCAGCCATTCGCCGGAAAGATCGGGCAGATCGGCCAATCGCTCGATCCGGCGACCCGCACCGTCAAGGTGCGAGTCGATCTGCCGAACCGCTCCGGCCGCCTCAAGCCCGAGATGTACGCCTCCGCCGAGATCGAGCTCGGCAATTCCGAGCCGGCCGTGTTCGTTCCCGAGGAAGCCACGCAGGAAGTGCGCGGGCAGAACGTCGTCTTCGTCCGTTCGGCGCCGGACCGGTTCGAGGTCCGGCCGATCGAGACCGGCCGCCGTCTCGACGGCGCGCTCGAAATCCTGCGGGGCGTGCGCGCGGGCGAGCCCGTCGCAGTCCGGGGCGCGTTCGTTCTCAAGTCGGAATACCTGAAAGCCGCGCTCTCGGGAGAATAGCCAGTGCTGAAACGCATCATCGATTTCCATCTCGAGCATCGCTGGTTCGTCCTCATCGGCGTCTTCGGCATTGTCGCCGCGGGTCTCTACGCCATGCTGCAAATCCCGATGGACGCGTTCCCCGACCTCACGAACAACCAGGTCGTCATCAGCGCGGATTGCCCCGGCATGGCGCCGGCCGAGGTGGAGCAGCTCGTCACGTTCCCCATCGAGACGTCTCTGATGGGCATTCCGAAAACGCAGGGGATCCGCTCCATCTCAAAGCTCGGTCTCTCGATCGTGACAACCACCTTCGACGATTCCGTCCCCACCTACTTCGCGCGCCAGCTCGTCAATGAGAAACTTCAGGAAGCACGCACGCGGCTGCCCGAGGGAGTCGAGCCCACGCTCGGGCCCGTCGCCACGGCGTTCGGCGAGGTGTATCAGTACACGCTCGAAGGCCGGGGCTACTCCGCGATGGACCTGAAGACGCTGCACGACTGGCAGATCCGCAACCAGATGCGCACCATCCCGGGCGTGAACGAGATCAACTCCTGGGGAGGCGAGACGCGGCAATACCAGGTGGTGCTCGATCCGGCCCGCCTGCGCGCCTACGGGCTCACGCTCCGCGACGTCTTCGACCGCATCCGCGAGAACAACGGCAACTTCGGCGGGGGCTACATCGAGCACGCCGCCGAGCAGTACACCGTGCGCGGCATAGGGCGCGCCGCCTCCACGCGCGACCTCGAAGAGATCGTGCTCGCATCGAAAGCGGGCACGCCCGTCATGCTGCGCGATGTCGCGCAAATCACCGTGGGCCCGATGCAACGCCAGGGCGCGGTGCTGCGCGACGGCAAGGGCGAAACGGTCTCGGGCATGGTGATCATGCTCAAGGGCGAGAACGGCAAGCGCGTGATCGAGCGCGTGAAGGAACGCCTCGCCACCCTGCGCCTGCCGCCGGGCCTGCGCATCGTTCCGTTCTACGACCAGTCGGCCGTCATCGACCGCACCACCCACACCGTGACGAAGAACCTCATCGAAGGCGGCGTGCTCGTCATGCTGGTGCTGTTCCTGTTTCTCGGAAACGTACGCGCCGCCCTGATCGTCGCCGCCGTGATTCCGCTTTCGATGCTGGTGGCGTTTCTCGGCATGCAGGCGTTCGGCGTCAGCGCGAACCTGATGAGCCTGGGCGCGATCGATTTCGGCATGATCGTCGACGGCGCGGTGGTCATGATGGAAAACTCCATGCGCCGCCTGTCGAACCGCAACTCGAAGCTCGCGCCGTTCGAGGAAGTCCGCCAGAGCGCTTACGAGGTTGCACGCCCGATCCTCTTCGCGGTGGCGATCATCATCGCGGTCTACATGCCGATCTTTTTCCTGGAAGGCGTGGAAGGCCGCATGTTCCGCCCCATGGCGATCACGGTCTGTTCGGCGCTGCTCGGCGCGGTGATCTTTGCCCTGACGGTAATCCCGGCCTCGATCTCCGTGCACTTCCGCACCCGCATGGCTGAGCATCGCGAAGGTTGGATGGAGCGGCTTCGGTCGGCCTACCTGCGCTGCCTCGAATTCCTGATCGCGCGCCGCGTGCCGACGGCCGCGGCCGCGCTGGCGCTGATCGTGGCCGCGGCCGGTTCGCTCGCATTCATCGGCACGGAGTTCATGCCGCGCCTGGACGAAGGTTCCATCCTGATCGAGACGCGCAAGCTGCCGGGCATCGCGCTTTCCGATTCCATCGCGATCAGCACGCGCGTGGAGCAGATCGTACGCTCGTTCCAGCCTGTCTCGGCCGTGGTCACTAAAATCGGGCGGCCGGATCTCGCGACTGAAGCGATGGGCATCAATCAGGGCGACGTCTACGTGCTGCTGCACCCGCGAGACCGGTGGCGCGGCTATCGCGATAAAGACCAGCTCATCGATGCCCTGTCGGCGGCGCTCGCCGGCGTGCCCGGTGTATCGTTCAACTTCACGCAGCCGATGGCGATGCGGCTCGACGAGGTCGTCTCAGGCATCAAGGCCGACGTTGCGGTCAAAATCTTCGGCGAGGATTCGCGTGTGCTCGAGCAGCAGGCCGAACGCACTCTGCGCGTTCTCTCGGGAGTGCGCGGCGCGGCCGACGCCCAGATGGAGATCATCTCAGGCGTCGCCGAGCTCACCGTCCAACCAGACCGCGCCCAGATGGCGCGCTACGGCCTGAACGTCTCCGACGTGCGGCAGGTGATCGAGACCGCCGTGGCCGGGCACGCGGTTTCCGATATGGTCGAGGGGCAGCGCCGGTTCGGGATCGTCGTCCGGCTTCCGGAACAATACCGGCGCGACACGCAAGCCTTGCGTGAGCTGCTGATCGCCGCGCCGGGCGGGGAACAGGTGCAACTGGGACAGGTCGCCAAAGTCGAAGCCGCGCGCGGGCCGGAGCAGATCTCGCGGGAGAACGGGATGCGGCGCATCGTGGTCCAGTGCAACGTGCGCGGTCGCGACCTCGGCGGCTTCGTGGCCGAAGCGCGCCAGCGCATCCAGTCCGCGGTGCCGTTGCCCGCGGGATACTCGATGGATTGGGGCGGCCAGTTCGAGAACCAGGAGCGCGCCACCCGGCGCCTCATGATCGTGCTGCCCGCCGCGGTGCTGATCATTTTCGGACTGCTGTTTGCGACGTTCAACTCCGTGCCCCAGGCGCTGCTGATTCTTCTGAACGTGCCGTTCGCGCTCGTCGGCGGCATCGCCGCGCTGTGGCTGCGCGGGCTCAATCTGAACCTCTCGGCGTCGGTGGGTTTCATCGCGCTGTTCGGCGTCGCGGTGCTGAACGGCATCGTGATGGTGAGCCACATCAACGGGCTCCGCGAGCGCGGCCTGGGTTTGCGGAGCGCGCTGCTTGAAGGCGCTGGCGCGCGCCTGCGACCGGTTTTGATGACCGCACTTGTGGCGAGCCTCGGTTTCATCCCGATGGCCGTAGCGACGTCGGCCGGCGCGGAGGTGCAGCGGCCGCTCGCAACGGTCGTCATCGGCGGCCTGGTGACTTCTACGATTCTGACGCTGCTCGTCCTGCCGGTCGCCTACCCATGGTTTTCGCCGAAGGACCCGCCCGAAGGCGCGCTCACTTTTGATCGCGAAACGGCTGGAGCCGCCTTCTAATGCGCATTCTGCTGGTCGAAGACGAAGAGGATTTCGCGAACCTGCTTGCCAAGGGACTCCGCGAGCACGCCTACGCGGTCGATATCGCGCTCGACGGCACGGCCGCGCTCGAGAAGGCCGCGGTCAACGCGTACGACCTCGTGCTCCTCGACGTGATGCTGCCCGGCGCGAGCGGCTTCGAGGTTTGCGCCGAGCTTCGCAAATCGGGCTTCACCGCGCCGGTCCTGATGCTGACCGCGCTCGACCGCCCCGAGGACCGCATCGCCGGCCTCGACACCGGCGCGGACGACTACCTCAGCAAGCCGTTCGACTTCGGAGAGCTGCTCGCGCGCATCCGCGCGCTGCTTCGCCGCACGCCGGGGCTGCTCGCGCCGGTCCTGCGGATCGACGATCTTGAGATCGACATGCGTGCGCGGCGCGTCGCGCGAGCGGGCGCCGAGGTCAGCCTGACGGCCAAGGAGTACGCGTTGCTCGAGTACCTCGCGCGCCGAGCCGGAGAGGTGGTGAGCCGCGAAGACATTTCCGAGCATGTCTGGGACGAGCGGTACGACCCGTTCTCGAACCTGATCGAAGTCTACGTGCAGAGGCTCCGCCGCAAGGTCGACGAGGGCTGCTCGAACAAGCTGCTGCACACGCACCGCGGCGAAGGTTACCGCCTGGGCAGCGTTCCGGAAGGGATCCGTGCTTAACTCGGTCCGCATACGGCTGACGCTCTGGCACACGGGGATGCTCGCCCTGATCCTGGTGGTCTTCTCGGCGGGCGTCTACGCCCTCATCTCGCGAAGGCTCTACGGTGAGTTGGACAACACGCTGCAGTCGAGCCTCGACGTCATTTCGGCGTCTCTGAACCACGAGATCGAGGAGCACAAGGGGCCCGTCGAGGGCGAAAAGATGTTCCGGACCGTGCTGAACACGATTCACCACTCGGCTTTTCCCCGCCAGGCGATCAGCGTGTTTTCAGGCGCCCGCCTCGTGGCCTCGAAACCCGGAACCGCCGGCGTGGTGTTGCGTGCCCCGCGCTCTCCCGCGGGAGGCCAGCGTGTGGCCACGCGGTCCATCTACATCCCGCTCGCGAACACGGCCTACCAGATCGCGATCGCCGAGCCGGTCGCGCGCACGCGAGCCGAGCTGGCGGCGGTCCGCGGCATCCTGATCGTCGCCATCCCGTTCGCGCTCGGGCTTGTGGCAATCGTGGGCTACATCCTCGCGCGCAAGAGCCTCTCGCCGGTGGTCGCGATGTCGAAACACGTCGAGCGCATCACCGCAGAACGCCTGGGCGAGCGACTCACGGTCGCCAACCCGCGCGACGAACTCGGCCGCCTCGCCGTCACGTTCAACGACCTGCTGCAACGGCTCGACCAGGCCTTCGACCAGCAGCGCCGCTTCATGGCGGACGCCTCGCACGAACTGCGCACGCCCATCTCGGTCTCGCGCACCGCCGCCGAAGTAACGCTCGACGGTCCGGACCGCCCCGCGCGCGAATACCGCGAAGCCCTCTCTGTGGTCGCGGCCCAGATGCAGCGCCTCACGCGCGTGGTGAACGACATGTTCACGCTTGCGCGCGCCGATTCGGGAGCGTACGTGCTGCAGCGAAGCTCGTTCTATCTGAACGACGTGATCGAGGAGGCGCTCACGGCCGCCCGCCTGCTGGCCGCGCCCAAGCGCATCGCGCTGCGCAGCGGACCCCTCACCGAATCCCCCTATTTCGGCGACGAAGACCTCATCCGGCAGCTCATTCTGATCCTGCTCGACAACGCGATCAAATATACACCGGAAGGGGGAACGGCCGAGATCCGCCTCGAGCCCGGCTACTCGATCGTCGTCGCAGACAGCGGCGTCGGAGTGCCCGAAGAAGCGCGAGAGAAGATCTTCGACCGCTTTTTCCGCGTGGACAAGGCCCGCTCGCGTTCGTCCGCGAATAGCAGCGGCGGCGCCGGGCTGGGTCTGTCGATCGCGCGCTGGATCACCGGCGTCCACGGAGGAACGGCTACGCTTCGCTCCTCGGAACCGGGCCGCGGCAGCGTCTTTGTGGTGGAGTTGCCCGCGTAGCTACGCGCGAAGCCGCAGATAGTCCTTCACGCGCACCGCGATGTACAGCAGGACGAATACGGCCGCCGACACCAGCGCGAGCTGCGCGGCGTGCGTCTTCACGTACGTGAGCGGCGCGGTTCCCATCTGCGATCCAAGCCAGGCGAGGCCGAAGTAGCGCAGCGCGCGCGCCGCGGCGATGATCAACACAAACACCATGCGGCGCATTCCGAGAGCGCCCGCTGACAGCACGAAAATTTTCACCGGCAGCGGCGCGGGGATGAAGACCGGAATGAAGACGGCCAGCCCGCCGTAGTGATGGAACCACGCGCGGAAGCGTTTCGGCCAGCCCTCCTGCGTGCGGCGGTCGAGCAGTTCCTCGCCGCCCTTGCGCCCCACGGAGTAAAGGAAGTAGTTGCCGGCTACAGATCCGGCGACCGCGAGAGCCGCCGCGAGATATCCTCTCGCGGGGTCTCGCGTCGCCATGATCACGATGAGGGCGTCCACGCCCTCCATGATTGGAATGCCGGCCGAGTCCAGGAAAGCCAGGACGAGCGCACCCCACGGGCCCCAGGTGAGCAGCGTCGCGAAGACAGCCTGGACCCAGTGCTTCAAGGCTTCACGAGCCGGTTTTCCAGCTCTCCCACGCCGTCGATCACCACGCGCACAACCTGGCCGGGCTGCATCGGGCTGATACCGGAAGGCGTGCCGGTCGCGATCAGGTCGCCGGGCTCGAGCGTCATGAACTCGGTGACGAACTCGATGATCCGCGCCACCGGATACACCATGTCGCTTGCCGGCGCTTCCTGCTTTTTGATGCCGTCGACGAAAGTGCGCACGATGAGCTTGTCGAATTTCACTTCATCGCGCGGCACGATCCACGGCCCCACCGGGCAAAACGTGTCGAACCCCTTGGCGCGCGCCCACTGGTCGTCCTTGGCCTGGAGGTCGCGCGCGGTTACGTCGTTCACGACGGTGTAGCCGAGGATGTAATCGTTCGCCTCTTCGAGCCGCACGTTGCGTGCGCGGCGGCCGATCACGACCCCGAGTTCGCCCTCGTGATCCACGCGCTTCGAAATCGGCGGGTAGACGATGTTGTCGCCGTGCGCCAGCAGCGAGGACGGCGGCTTCAAAAAAATCAACGGCTCGGGCGGAACTTCGCTGCCGCTCTCGGCGGCGTGCTCGCGATAGTTCTTGCCCACGCAGACGATCTTGGTCGGCGAGCAGGGCGGGAGCAGGCGCACGTCCTTCAGGGCGTAGCTCCGGCTGCCCTCGCGGACGGTGTCGCCTTCGACCACTCCGTGTTTCACCTCGGGCGAACTGTCCGGGGTGGTCGGGGAAAGACTGCGGTTCAGGCTGAATCGAATCTGTTTCATAGATGGCTCAGGGGGGCGGTCGCCTCGGCAGCTGTGGATTTCTCGCTTTCGTTGCCGATGCGATCCACCGAGGATACCGCGTAACGGTAGCGCTTGCCCGGCTCAACGGCGCGGTCGCTGTAGGCGGGCGCGTCGAGCGGGCCCGCAAGTTTCTGAAGCGGGCCGTCGCCCGCGGCGCGGTAGAGCACGTAGCCGCGGAAATCGGGCTCGCTGTTCGGGCTCCAGCTCAGCTCGATTCCCGAAACGCCCGCGATTGCGGAGACGTCGGCCGGCACGGCGGGCGGGAAGCGGTCCTCGGGCGTAATCGATACGGGCTCGGATGTCTCGCTCTGCGCTTCGGAATCGCCCGTCCTTACGAACGCCCGCACGGCGTACTGATACGTTTTTCCGTACTCGGCCGCGGCATCGATGTACTCCGGCGTCTTGACGCTGCCGGCCTCGACGGGCTTCTGGTCCGCCGGGCCCTGCTTCATCACGCGGTACTCCGCGGCTGCGCCGGGCTGCGCGGCCCATGTGAGTCGCACGCCTTTGGCGGTGGGCTCCGCCTTCACCGCGGGCCGGGCGAGCGGCGGTATCACTTTCAGGCGCACCGTGTTCGACCATTCGCTGAAGCGGCCCTGCTTGCCCGCGGTGCGCACGCGGACCAGGATCTCCTGGCCGGTCCATTCGCGCACCGGCACTTCGACGTGCACCGGCCCGGGCTCTTCCGCGGGCGTCTCGATCCGCCGCTCGCCCGCGCGCAGGTCCACTTCCTGAAGCTTCCGCAGCGGCGCGCCGTCGGTGGCCTCGCCGGGCGCGGTGAAGCTGATGACGAGCCTGTCGCCGCGTTCGATCGCGCTGAGGTCTGAAACCGGAACGGGAATCATGAGCGACGGAGGCTTCGGCGGGGCCACGTATGCGCACGAGCACAACATCGCCGCCAGGCCGCCGGCCGCGAGCAGAAAAAGACGCCGCCGCACTTGCATCCTACAGGATGTACCGCGTCAGGTCCTGGTCCTTCAGGACATCGGCCAGTTGCTGCCGCACGTACGGCGCATCAATCTTGATGTTCTTCTTTTTCAGGTCCGGCCCTTCGAAGGAGATCTGGTCGAGCACCTTCTCCATGATCGTGTGGAGCCTGCGCGCGCCGATGTTCTCGTGCGCCTGGTTGACCTGCGCCGCGATCCGCGCGACTTCCTCGAGCGCCTCCTCGGTGAACGTGAGCTTGATGCCCTCGGTCTCGAGCAGGGCCGTGTACTGCTTGATCAGCGCGTTTTTGGGCTCCTTGAGAATGCGTATGAAATCTTCCTGCGTGAGCGACTTCAGCTCGACGCGGATGGGGAAGCGCCCCTGCAACTCGGGAATCAGGTCCGACGGCTTCGAGACGTGGAACGCTCCGGCCGCTATGAACAGGATGTGGTCCGTGCGAACGAACCCGTAGCGCGTATTGACCGTCGTGCCTTCGACAATCGGCAGGATGTCTCGCTGCACGCCTTCGCGGCTGACGTCGGGACCGTGGCCGCTCTCGCGCCCCGCGATCTTGTCCACCTCGTCGAGGAAGATGATGCCGCTGCGCTCCACGCGCTCGAGCGCCACGCGCGTCACCTGGTCCATGTCGATCAGCTTCTGCTCTTCTTCCTGCACCAGGTAGTCGAGCGCTTCGGCCACGCGCAGCTTGCGTTTCCGCGTGCGCGTGCCGAACAGGCCGGGGAGGACGTCCTTCAGGTTGATGTCCATCTCCTCGATGCCCTGCTGCGTGGAGATCTCGAACGTCGGCCCGCGGTCCTTCACGTCGATTTCGACCAGCCGGTCGTCGAGCTTGCCCTGGTGCAGCTTCTCGCGCAGCTTCTCGCGCGTGCGCTCGGCGGTTTCGGTGGCCTCGGGCTGCGGGGGCATGAGCAGGTCGAGCAGCCGCTCCTCGGCGTTCTTCTCGGCGCGGTCGGCCACTTCGTCCAGCCGCTCCTCGCGAATCATCTCGATCGCGATATCGACCAGGTCGCGGATCATCGACTCGACATCGCGGCCCACGTAGCCGACCTCAGTGAACTTGCTTGCTTCGACTTTGAGGAACGGCGAGTTGGCGAGCTTCGCAAGGCGCCGCGCAATCTCGGTCTTGCCGACGCCCGTGGGGCCGATCATGAGGATGTTCTTCGGCATCACCTCGTCGGCCAGATCCGGATCGAGTTTCTGGCGGCGTATGCGGTTGCGCAGCGCGACGGCGACCGCGCGCTTGGCGTCGTTCTGCCCGACGACGTACTTGTCGAGCTCGCGCACGATTTCGCGTGGAGTCAGTTCGTCGAGCACGGGCTCTTCCTCGATCGACTGGCTGGGAAGATAAATTACCATTGCTTATCCCAGTTCCTCGTAAGTGACATTGTCGTTGGTGTAGATGCAGATCGAGCCCGCGATTTCCATGGCTTCTTCGGCGATGCGGCGGGCTTCGAGCTTCGTATTGCGGATGAGCGCGGTGGCGGCGGCTTTCGCGAACGGCCCGCCCGATCCGATCGCAGCGATGCCGCCGTCCGGCTCAATGACGTCGCCGCTGCCGCTGAGGATGTAGGTGTTGTTCACGTCGGCGACCAGCAGGAGCGCCTCGAGGTGGCGGAGCATCTTGTCGGTGCGCCAGTCCTTGGCCAGCTCGACGACGGCGCGCGACAGGTTGCCGTTGTGCTGTTCGAGCTTCGACTCGAAGCGTCCGAACAGGGCGAAGGCGTCGGCCGTGGAGCCGGCGAACCCGGCGAGCAGCTTGTCGTTATACAAGCGCCTGATCTTCTTCGCCGAAGCCTTCAGCACTTCCTGGCCCAGCGTAACCTGCCCATCTCCGGCCATCACAACTTTGCCGTTCCGTCGCACACAAAGGACGGTCGTCGACCGTATCCGGTTTTTCATGGGTACTACTGCATTTTATCCCGACCTGCCCCCGCGCCGCGTGAAGGAGGAATCCTGAGGCCCACGGGCCGCCCTGGGCTATCTTTGAATCAGGCGTGTGATTACGCCTTTGCCGGCGTACGCTAGGATTGTGACTACCGCCGGGGACGGCATCGACGAATCATGAACAAATCAGATTCCAGGCCCCCGCTCAGCTGGCGGGACGCCGCCATCGCGTTTTCCCTCGCGAACCTGTCGTTCCTGAATCTCTGGTCCCAATTGCTCACCTACACCCGGCCGGACCGCTACACGATGAAGTACGCGCCCGCGCCGGCGCTGTACGGCGGCTTGATACTCGACGTTGTCCTGTACGGCGCTGTGCTGTGGGCGGGGATCGCGGCCTGCCGGCGGCTGAAAGGGCACGCAGCCACGCTCGCGCGGCTCGGCTTCCTGCTGCTGCTTGTGCTGCCGCTGAACGCGCTGCGCGCCGCGATGTCGCAGCACGTTCCGTTCCTCAAGTCGGACCTGATTCTGAAAATCGGCGTGAAGGGAGTCATCATTCTGGCGGCCGTGCTGGGGCTTACGGCCGCGCTGGCGGCGCTGCGTTTTCCGCGGCAGCTCGCACGCGCCGCCGCGTCCGTGCTGCTGCTGTTCTCGCCGTTCGTCGCGGTCACGTTCCTTCAAGGCGCATGGAAGATGGCGCGCTACGACCCGCGGCCGTTCGCCGACGGGCCGCCGGCCTCGCCTCCGCTCCAGGTGGCGAAAACATCGCCGCGCTTCCTGTGGGTCATCTTCGACGAGTGGGACCAGCGCCTGACGTTCCCGGAGCGTCTGCCCCGCCTCAAACTGCCCGCGATCGACCGCATCCGCCGCGAGTCGCTCTACGCCTCCAACGCGATCCCCGCCGGCCCCGAGACGACCATCTCGATGCCGGCGATGACCACCGGCAGGCTCGTCGAAACCTTCCGCCACGGCGACGCCAACGAGCTGTTCCTTCGCATGGCGGACAACAAGCAGGTCGTCTCCTGGGGCAAGCTGCCCAATGTCTTCGCCGATGCGCGCGCCGCCGGATTCCGGACCGCGGTGGCCGGATGGTATCAGCCCTATTGCCGCGTGATCAACCACAGCCTCGACGCCTGCTGGTGGTGGGAATTGGCGGCGCAGCACACTGCCCTGGGGCGCGGCCTCGCCGAAACCGCGCCGAACGAGGCCCGCAGCCTTTTCGAGACGTCGTTGCTTTCTCCGTTCGGGCAATCGCTTTCGACCGCGTACCACGCGAAGACGTACCACGAAATGCTCGCGCGTGCGAAGCAACTCGCCGGCGACCGCAACTTCGGCCTCGTGCTGCTGCATTTTCCCGTGCCCCACGCGCCTCACGCCTACGACCGCAAGACCGGCGCGTTCACGCTCGCCAACGCCGCCATCAAGGGATACTACGACAGCCTCGCCCTCACCGACCGCAGCATCGCTGCGCTGCGGCGGGCCATGGAGAGAGCCGGCACGTGGGACACGACGACCGTGCTGTTCAGCTCAGACCATTCCTACCGCAGCGCCGGCGCGCTCGACGGCAAGACGGATCGCCGCGTGCCGTTCCTGCTGAAGCTCGCCGGCCAGCGTGAGGGCGTGACCTTCGACGCCGGGTTCAACACGGTCGTGACGCACGATCTGATCCTCGCCGTGCTGCGCCGGGAAATCTCCACACCCGGGCAGGCGGTGGAGTGGCTCGGCCGGCGCAAAATGTGATCATCATGTGCGGAATCGCCGGAATGTTCCTGCCCGGGCGCGCGGCCGATGTCGAGGCCGTACGGGCGATGTGCGCGCAGATCCGGCATCGCGGACCCGACGACGAGGGCTTCTTCTCCGCCGGCGGCTGCGCTATTGGGATGCGGCGCCTCAGTATCATCGACCTGCGCACCGGCCACCAGCCCATTTCGAACGAGGACGGTTCGGTGTGGGTCGTCTTCAACGGCGAGATCTACAACTACCAGGAATTGCGCAGCGGCCTCGCTCAGAAGGGCCACCGGTTCACCACCAACACCGATACCGAAACGCTCGTGCATCTCTACGAGGAAGAGGGCGCGGACGGTCTCGCGCGCCTGCGCGGCATGTTCGCGTTCGCCATCTGGGACGCCGCGCGGCGCAAACTCTTTCTCGCGCGCGACCGCTTCGGCAAGAAGCCTCTCTACTACGCCGCGCTCCCCGAGGGGCTCTATTTCGGGAGTGAACTCAAATGCCTCCGGGCCGCGGGCGTCGCGGCGGATCTCGACGAGGAAGCCCTCCGGCAATACTTTCAGCTCGGATACGTCCCCGACCCTTTGAGCGTGTTCCGCGCGATCCGCAAGCTGCCGCCGGGCTGCTGGCTTACCTACGACGCCGCCGGAAACATCCGTGAAGGACGTTACTGGAGTCCTCCGGTGGCCGCCGCCGCGCCCGCGCCCGGGTTGTCGGAGACCGCCGCGCGGGAGAAGCTCCGCGAAACGTTCGACGAAGCCGTCCGCATGCGGATGATCGCGGACGTGCCGCTCGGGGCGTTCCTCAGCGGCGGGATCGATTCGAGCTGCGTCGTGGCCTCGATGGCGCTCCAAAGCCGCGAGCCCGTGCGCACGTTTTCGATCGGCTTCGAAGAAAGCCGCTTCAACGAGCTCGAATACGCCCGCATGGTCGCGGAGAAGTACCGCACCGAGCATCACGAAATACTGGTGAAGCCGGATTCGATCGCGCTGGTCGAAAAGCTCGTGCGGCACCTCGACGAACCCTTCGGCGATTCGTCCGCCATCCCGACGTTCGTCGTCTCCGAGTTTGCGGCCCGGCACGTGAAGGTGGCGCTCAGCGGCGACGGCGGCGACGAGCTGTTCGCGGGCTACACGCGGTTCGCCGCCGCGCAAAAGATGAGCTGGCTCGACCGCGTCCCCCGCCTGGCGCTACGTTTGGCGGCCGCCGCCGGACGCATGCTCCCCTACCGCGCCTACGGCAAGAACTACCTGCATATGATCAGCCGTGAGTCGCCGTTCGAGCGCTACATAGAGGCCAACTTCGCGCCCTTCTCCATGCGCGAGCGTTTGCTCGAACCGAAATGGCTGCGCACCGCGCCGGTAGACTGCGCCCTGCTTGAAGGCGCGGACACGCTCTCGCAGGCGATGTACTTCGAGACTGCCGTGAACCTGCCCGGCGACATGCTCGTGAAAGTGGACCGCATGTCGATGGCGAACTCGCTCGAAGTGCGCTGTCCGCTGCTCGATCAGGAAGTGGCCGCGCTCGCCGCCGCGATCCCGCACGCCTGGCGCATACGCAACGGGCGGCTGAAGGACTTCCTGATCTCGGCGATGCAGGACCGTTTGCCGCCCGCGCTGCTCACGCGCCCGAAGATGGGCTTCGGCGTGCCGCTCTCCATATGGTTCCGCACTTCGCTGCGCGCCTTTTTGTGGGACCACCTGCGGAGCAAGCGATTCCGCGGCCGCGGCTTCGTGCGGCCCGCGTTCGTCGATCACCTCTTGCGCGAACACGACACGGGCCGCCGCGACAACTATACGTGGCTGTGGAGCCTCCTGATGCTCGAGCTGTGGCTCGAATCGCTTGAACCCCCCGGGCTACTCCAGTAAAATTGCCGGGTGCCCGCTCAGCGGAAAATCCGGGTTCTGCTCATCGCGCCGTCGATGCGCATCCTGGGTGGCCAGGCGATCCAGGCGCAGTTCCTGCTCGAGCAGTTCCGCAAGGAGCCGTCGATCGCCGCCGGCTTCCTGCCGATCGACGCGAAGCTCTTCGGACCGCTCGCCGCCGTACCGTTTCTGCGCACGCTGTGCAGGCTTCTTCTCTATCTCGCCTCGCTCGCGGCCACAGTCCCGCGTTACGACATCGTCCACGCGTTCTCGGCCTCCTACTGGTCGTACGCGCTGTGGACGCTGCCGGCGATTCTCGCCGGGCGGCTGTTCCGCAAGAAAGTGATCGTCCACTACCACAGCGGCGAGGCGGAGGACCATCTCACGCGCTGGCGCTCGGCGGTTCCCACGCTGGCGCTGGCTCATGAAATCGTCGTCGCTTCCGAGTATCTCGTGAGTGTATTCGCGAATTTCGGGCTCAGGAGCCGCGCGATCTTCAATATCCTCGACGCGTCTCCCTTTCACTACCGCCGCCGCGAGCGGCTCCGCCCGGTGTTCCTCACCAACCGCGGCCTCGAGCCCGTGTACAACGTGGGCTGCGTGCTGCGCGCCTTTGAGATCGTCCAGCGGAGCTGCCCCGATGCGAGCCTCGCTGTGGCGCACGACGGCAGCTCGCGCGCGCAGCTCGAATCTCTGGCGCGCGAGCTGAAGCTGCGCAACACGAAATTTGTGGGCAGCGTGCCGCGGGAAACGATGGCGCGGCTCTACGACGAGGCGGACATCTACCTCATGAGTCCCGACATGGACTGCACGCCCGGCTCGGTGCTCGAGTGTTTCGCCTCCGGCCTTCCCGTGGTGGCGACGAAGGCGGGCGGCGTCCCGTTCGTGGTCAGGCACGAACAGACGGGCCTGCTGGTGGATTGCGGCGACCACGAGGCGCTCGCCGCTTCCGCGCTATGGCTGCTTGAAAACCAGGATCTCGCGGCGGATCTCGCCGGGCGCGCGCGCCTCGAGTGCGCGAAGTATGAAGCGGAGCCCGTCCGGCGCGAGTGGGTGCGGCTCTACCGCGAGTTGATGGGGCTGCCGGCGGCTGAAGAGAAGCGTGCCGCGGCGGCAGCTTCCGCCTAAACTGTGAGCGTCGAAAGCTCGACCCGCGACCGCAGGCCTTCCACCACCACAATGCCGCTTTCGGTGACGTGGTGGCGCCGCCGGTCCACATCCAGGTCGTAGCCGATCACGGCGTCTTCGGGCACGCGCACGTTCTTGTCGAGAATCGCGTGGCGAATGCGCGCGCGGCGGCCGATGTCGCAATTGTCGAACACGATCGAGTTCTCGACCAGCGCCCCCGAATGTACGCGCACGTAACGCCCGAGCACCGAATCCCGCACCACGCCGCCCGAAAGGATGGTTCCGCCGGCGACCACCGAGTTGATCGCCTGCCCGCGCCGCCCCTCCTCGTCGAAGACGAATTTCGCCGGCGGGTCGGAGTAGCCCGCCGTGATAAGCGGCCACTCGCGGTTGTACAGGTTCAGCTCCGGCTCGACCATGCGTATATCCATGTTGGCTTCGTAATACGCGTCGATGGTCCCCACGTCGCGCCAGTAGGCGAAGCGCCCGGGGGGCTCGCCCGGAATCGTGTTGGTCTGGAAATCGTAAGCGTACATCGGCACGCGGCCCACCATCCCGGGCAGAATGTCGCGCCCGAAATCGTGCGAGCTGTGCTCGTTGTTGGCGTCGTCGTGCAGTTCCTGGAGCAGCACGCGCGTCGAGAAAATGTAGTTGCCCATCGAGGCGTAGACGCGCTCGGGGTCGTCGGGCAGGGTCGGGGCGTTGGGCTGCTTCTCGTGAAATCCGCGGATGCGCCCGGCGGCGTCCGTTTCGATCACTCCGAACTCGACCGCGTGGCGCTTATGCACGGGGATCGAGGCGACGGTCACGTCAGCGCGGTTGCGCTCGTGAAACTCGATCATCTCGCGGATGTTCATCCGGTAGATGTGGTCCGCGCCGAAGATCGCAACGATGTGCGGATCGGCCTGTTCGATCAAATTCATGTTCTGGTAGATCGCGTCCGCCGTGCCCTGATACCAGGTCTCGGCGGGCGAGCGCATCTGCGCGGGCACGGGAATCACGAACTGGTTCTTCAGCAGGCCGGCGAACTGCCATCCGTCGCGCAGGTGCTGGAGCAGCGACTGGCTCTTGAATTGAAGAAGGACGTAGATCGAATAAACGCCTGAGTTGATCAGGTTGCTGAGCACGAAATCCACGATCCGGTACTTGCCGCCGAACGGCACCGCCGGCTTGGCCCGTTCCTTGGTAAGCGGATATAAACGGGTCCCTTTTCCACCGGCGAGCACGAACGCGAGCACGCGAAGTTGCATGGACACTCCTGGCGCTTCTGAAAAACGACTGCGAATCTATTTTGTCATGGTAGATCCGTAAGCGTGCAGGAAAGACCGGAAAATGGTAGGTTGCGCTCAGCGGGGAGGCTCAATGGCGAATTTCAGCGATAAGTTCCGGGTCGAGCCGGGGAAAAAATGGAAGCTGGCGGACGTCGATCCGGCTTCGACGGGCAGCCTAAAGTCGAAAAAAGAAGCCAACGGGATGCTCCAGAAAAATATCGAAGACCTGGCGGACCTCCAGGTCAAGCTCGCAGCGGAAAACAAGCGCGCGCTGCTCGTGATTCTTCAGGCCATGGACGCCGGCGGCAAAGACGGCACCATCCGGCACGTCATGACAGGACTCAACCCGCAGGGTTGCCGCGTCACATCTTTCAAAGAGCCGGCGGGCGCTGAGAAGGAGCACGATTATCTGTGGCGCATTCACCAGGCCTTGCCGCCCTTCGGCTCGATCGGCATCTTCAACCGCTCGCACTATGAAGACGTGCTGGTGGTGCGTGTGCACGGGCTCGTCGATAAATCCGTCTGGTCGAAGCGTTACGACCAGATCAACGCGTTCGAGAAGATGCTCTCGGAGTGCGGCACGACGATTGTCAAGTTTTTTCTCCACATCAGCCCGGAGGAGCAGAAGAAGCGCCTCGAGCGGCGAATCGACGATCCTCACAAGAACTGGAAGATCTCGCCCGCCGATTTCAGCGAGCGCAAGCGCTGGGGCGAATACATGGAGGCCTACGAAGATGCCATTCGTAAGTGCAGCACCGCGTGGGCGCCGTGGTACGTGATTCCGGCCGACCGGAAGTGGTTCCGCAACCTCGCGGTCGCCGAGATCATCGAGGAAGCGCTCCGGGAGATGAACCCGAAGTATCCCAAGCCGGCGATGGACCTCACGAAGGTCCGGCTGGAGTGACGCTCAGTGCGCGTGCGGGCATCCGCCGGAGCCGCAGGCCGAGGCGGGCTGTCCGCACGGGGCCAGGCTCGCGCCGCCGGTTTGGGCCATCTGGGGCGCGAAGGTCGAAAGCTGGCGCTCGACCGCTCCCGAGCATTTCGGGCAGGCGACGCCGCAGTCGGCGTCTTCCATCCGGCGCAACGTCTCAAACGCATGGCCGCAGCTACCGCATCGGTATTCGTACAAAGGCATAGCTGTTCCCAGTGTAGCGGATGAGCGCGGGCGAGCCGGGCGGGGCTGCGCGCCTTTGGCGTGCGCGCCGGACGGTGCGCCTTGGCGTGCGCGCCAGGCGGGGCCTCGGCGGCGGCGCTGCCCCGGTTGTCCCCGCGTCTCGCCCTAGGCCGGAATCAACCCCGCGGCGTCGGCGTTGCCCGGTCCGAAGTGCTTGAGCATGACGAGATTTTCCTTGTCGCTCCGGTTGCGCACTACCACGCCCGCCCTGGCGGCATCGGCCGAGACGAACAGCTCGTCTTTGGTCATCTGGCCGTAGCGGATCACCGCCGGGGTTTCCACTTCGAGGCGCCCCACCGTACCCCAGCCTTCGAGCAGGATCAGGCCGTAGGCGGCGGCGTCGCGCACGAAAGCCGCGCGGCCCGGCAGCACGGTCAACTCCTTGGCCGAGTAATTCGGCGTCGAGTAGACGATCCACTTCTCGTTGTAGCCGCAATCCGCCATCAGGTCCTCCGGCTGGACCGGCTTGGGGTGGAACAGCCGGTTCTTTGCGAAATACGGATCTACGTTGGCTTCCCAGTCCAGCATGCTCACCAGATAGTCGAGATCGTTGTGCAGTTCGGGGGGCACGTCCTTCACGAGCAGGTCGCGCGGCACGGCCCGGCCTTCGACCATCGACTGGAACATGCCGAATACGTCCGAGTTCACCTGCGGCTCGTAGGTGACCAGCGACCCGGGGGCGTGGAGGATGCCGGCGTCGATCTGCCATCCCGTGCCCGGCTGGAGCTTGTAGGCGCGCGAGTGGTTGAGGATGCCGTTATCCCCTTGGTTCCAGCGTTCCAGGCACGCGCGCACGTCGTCCTTCGTCGTGCCGGGGTTCAGGCCCATGAACGTGTAGGGGAAGTTGTTGCCGGCGAAATTGTACTGCTGCGGGAAGTAGTAGGCCTCGGGCTTGCCCTTGCGGCCCACGCGCGCGGCGTGCTCCTCCATCTGGTGCATGTGGTGGGGGATGGGGCCGAGATTGTCGAAGAACTTGCACAGCAGGTTCCAGCCGCCCCGCTCGCGCATGACATCGGCGCCGAGGAAGTCGTCGCCGAGGGTGTCGATGGCCTCCTTGAGCAGGACGCGCTTGCCGTTGTAGTCGATATAGCTGAGGCCCTCATCCTCGGGCGTGCCGGGGCCGTTGTCGGCGTGCGTGGTCGAAGAGAACCAGCGCTCGTCGATGCCTCCACGGTGCGCCCCGAGCGCGTACAGATCTCGCGGGTCCAGCTTGAGCCGGCCGCCGGGCATCAGGAAGGAACGCGGCACCCAGCAGGGCGCGAGCCGCACGATCCCCTCCCCCGAAGACAACGCTTCGCGGATTAGAGCCGTATTCGACATTCCTCTATTAAATTGCTCCCGGGTCCGGTTGTCCAGGGGGTGCGGGCTCGGCGCTCGCGCTCTATTCGACCGGCACCTTCACGTCCCCCATGGGCGCGCTCAGGACGATCTGGTGCACCTTGAGCAGAAGTTCGATCTCGCGCCGCGGCACGCGCAGCGCTTCGGCGATCTGGGCCGGCTGCGCCCCGTTCCGCGACATGCGAATCGCCTGGCTGCGTTTGCCCAGGTTGAGACCCGAGAGCGCCGGCTGCGGCGGCACCAGCAGGGCCGCGTTCTCCTCGGTTTCCCGGATGCGCTCACGGACTTCGCCCAGTTCGGCGCGGAGTCTTTCGAGTTCGGCCCGCGCGGCTTCCTGGCTCCTCATCCAGCGCTTGCCCGCCACGCGGGAGTCGCGCTTTCCAAGCAGGAAAAGATAGACGCAGGCCGCGAGCCCGGCGGCGAGCAGCCCCTGCAAGGCGGCAATCAGGACCAGGTTCATCGGAGCGTCCGCAGCCGTTTTTCCCGGCTGATGATTTCTTGAATACGCACGCCGTAATTGCCCTCGACTACGACCACTTCGCCGCGCGCGATTACGCAGTTGTTCACGATCACTTCGACCGGCTCGGTCAGGACGCGGTTCAGTTCGACAATCGACCCGGTCGTGAGTTTCATGACCTCCTTGAGCGGCAGTTCGGCGCGGCCGAACGATACGCTCACCGGAAGCTCAACCTCCATGAGCAGGTCGAGCGTGGCGCCTTTCTTCGTCCGGGACTGCTCGAGCGCGCCGGACGGCCGCTCCGCGTGGGGCGGCGCCGTCGTCTTTTGCAGCTCCAGCGCCTGCGGGGCCGTACCTTTTTCAAGCGCATCCGCCAGGGCCTTCGAAACGACCAGGCGCAACACCAGCGGCTCGGTCTTGGGGAGCGCCACTTCTATGTCGAACACGGCGGCGCCCTCGCCCGGTTCGGCCGCTTCGGCGCCGTTCTCGCACGAAACCGTGCTCCCGGCGCGCTCGGTGGCGGCTTGCGCCAGCCCCGAGTACGCCTGGCTCGAGACTTCAAGGTACGTGTTTTTCGCCTCGGCGGTCTCGGTGGATTCTATGCCCGCGGCGGCGAGAGTATGGCGGCCGATCGCAAGCCAGGCCGGTTCGGGCGCGCCCGTCCAGAGGATCGCCGCCGGCCCCAGGTTGAACGGCTGCTGCCACCACAGCCAGGACTCGCCCGCGGCGGCTTCGCCGGACGCGGCGCGGCACTCGGCGCGCGGCCGCTCCCCCGCCATCGTTTCGATGGCGTCGGCCAGGCGCGAGGCCCAGGAGGCTGCGATCCAGTGTGCGGTCGGGCTGGTTTCCGAAGGCATATCAGAGGGCTCCGCGCTCTACCGGCCAGCGCTGCCTGATGTATCCCCTCAGGCGCAGGATCGCCTGCGTCTTCAACTGCGAAATGCGCGATTCGTGCAGATCGACGATCCGGGCGATCTCCCGGAGCGTCAACTCTTCCCGGTAGTACAGGCTCAGGACCGTGCGCTCGATGGCCGGCATCCGCTCGATCGCGCCGGCCAGCAGCCGCTCCAGTTCCTTGCGCTCGACGATCCGCGAAGGCCACTTCTCCTCGTCGTCGGAGACGTATTTCAGCAGGTCGCGGCCCCCGTCCTCGGGCGCGGATTCGAGGCTCCCGAGATCGAGGCCGTGGATCTCGACCAGCCAGCCGTGGAACTCATCGATCGTGATCTTGAGCTCTCCGGCGATTTCCTCTTCGCTCGGCGCGCGTTGCAGGCGCTGCTCCGCCTCGGCGATCGCGGCTTCGATCTGCTTCGCCTTCTTTCGCTTTTGCCGCGGCGCCCAGTCGAGCCCGCGCAGGCTGTCGAGAATCGCTCCGCGGATTTTGTATTCCGCGTACGTTTTGAGCTTCACGTTCAAGCTCGGGTCGAAGTGATCGATCGCCGATATCAGGCCGACGATTCCGGTCGAGATCAGGTCGTCCAGGCTGACTGAGCCCGGCAGCCGGTCGTGGATGCGCCGGGCAATCAGGCGCACCTGCGGCAGATGCTCGAGAATCAGCCGCTCCCGCTCGGCGGCTGCGTCCTGCGCGACTGGATAAGTTTCGGTCACTCGATCGCACCCTATGCGGCAGCGGCGGGAGTCTGGGCCTGTTCGCGCTTCAGTGCCAGCTCCAGGATCCGGTCCGCTGTGGCCGGCTCCAGATCGTCCGGAATCTGCTGGCCCGCGGCCAGGAACGACACCGGCTTCCCCGTCCGCACCGCTTCGTTCAGGATCGGGCCGAACGTTCCGGTTTCGTCGAGCTTCGTGAACAGCAGCTTCCGGGGCCGGAACACTTCGAAACGATCCACCACGCGCTTTAGATCGGCGGAACGGGCCGAAGCCGTTAGGACCAGATGCGTATCAATTTCGGGGCGGCCGGCCAGAAACCGCGCCAGGTCCTCGGCGGCGTCCATGTCTTTGGGACCGAAACCGGGGGTGTCGATCAGGATCAGGTCCTTGTTACGGTGCTCGGCAAGGGCCTGGCCGAGCGCAAGCGTGGTCTCAAATGCCTGGAACCCGACCCCCAGGATGGCCGCGTAGGAGCGCAACTGCTCGGCTGCGGCGATCCGGTAGCAATCGATCGACAGCAGTTGCGTCGGGCGGCGCGTCGCCAGCCCGTGCAGGACGGCGAGTTTGGCGAGCGTTGCGGTCTTGCCGGCTCCGGGAGGGCCGACCAGCGCCACCACGCGCGGGCCGTCCTTGGCGCAGCCGAGCGAGGCGTCCACCTTGAAGCGGCCCGCCAGATCCGATCGAACGATGCGGTATAACTGTGCGGGCGTGGGGGCCGCCCCCGAGGCGCGCATCCCGCTCAGCAGATCGTGGGCGAGATCTTCGGCGATCCCGTTTTCGGTCAGCCGGGCGAAGGCGTCCGCGAACACGCCGTTCGGGTCGTTGGCCGTGATGTTCGACCTCGCGATCGCGGCCGCCACGCGTTCGAGCTTCCGTTCGAGCTCCGCCATCCCGGGCGGCAACGGAGCGGCCGGCGCGGGCGCGCTCGCGGGCGCCGGAGCGCAGGCGCTGGCCGGACGAGCCTCCTCGTTCACCCCAAAGACAACCTCGAACTGCCCCAGGTGTTTCGATTCGGGCGGGGCCGGCCGCGTCTCCACCAGCATCGCCTCGGGACCCAGCTCCCGGCGGGCGAGGCGCAGCGCGGTGTTCGTATCCGGTACGAAGAACGATTTCAGCTTCATGCGATGACTCCAAGCGAGACCACTTTGACTCCGGCGGGAATCTCGTTATGAGAAAGGAAATGCAGGTTCGGGATCGACGGCTCGACGAGCTGGCGCAGAAAACACCGCGCTCCGGAGCTCGCCACCGCCACCACCGGCGACTCGGGGGTGCCGGTGGTTTTCGCGATCCGGTCGAGCAGGTCGCGGATCGCCTGCGGGGACAGGTTCAGGTGGCTCGTGAACTCGGCATGCTCGACGGCACGCTCGACCACCTGCTCTAGCGAAGGATCGATAAAGTACGCCGGCAATTCGCCCGCCTGGTTCAGGTACGGCTTGACCACCATCCTGCGGATCGCCTGGCGGACGTACTCGGTCAGCAGCAGCGGGTTCTTGGTCATCGCCGCCGCCTCGCCCAGGGCTTCGAGAATGGAGAGCGCGTCGCGGATGGCGACCCGTTCCCGCAGCAGGTTCTGGAGCACGCGCTGCACGAGCGCGAGCGGCACCAGCTTCGGCACCAGGTCTTCGACCACGCGCGGATTGTCCTCGCTCACGCGGTCGAGCACTCTCTTGGCGTCCTGGCGCGTGAACAGCTCGTGCGCGTGGCGGCGGATCGTCTCGGCCAGGTGCGTGCCGAGCACGCTCACGGCGTCCACGACCGTGTAGCCCGCCCGCCGCGCCTCTTCGGATTGTTCGGCCCTAATCCACAGGGCCGGGATCCCGAAGGCCGGCTCGCGCGTCTCGATGCCCTCGACCGCCCTGGCGGGCTTGCCCGACGGAATCGCGAGCTCGCAGCCCTGCGGCAGCTCCGCGCGCGCGATCTCGACGCCCTTCAGGCTGATCGAGTATTCGCGCGCCTTGAGCGCGAGGTTGTCGCTGACGCGCACCGGCGGCAGCAGGTAGCCGAGCTCGCCGGCGAGTTGCCTTCGAATCGCGGCCAGCCGTCTCAGCAGTGGCGAGTTCTGGCCGCCCTCGACCAGCCGCACCAGGCCCAGGCCGACCTCGACCGCCAGCGGCTCCACCTTGAGCAGCGATTCGAGGTTCTCCCGCGGGCGCGCCGGCGCGGCAGCCGCGGCGGCCTCGCCCTCCTGCGCTTCCTTCTTCCGCATGCGCCAGGCCGCCGTCCCGAGCGCCCCGCCTATGGCCAGGAAGGGGATTTTTGGCAGCCCCGGGATGATCGCGATCACGAACAGAACCGCCGAGGCGAGCAGCAGGGGCTGCGCGGCGCCGAACACCTGCTTCCGGAACTCGGTCCCCAGGCGCGCCTCGGCGCTCGCGCGCGTGACGATCATGCCGCCCGAAATCGAGATCATGAGCGCCGGAACCACCGTCACCAGCCCGTCGCCGATGGTCAGGACGGTGTAGGTTTGAAGCGCGCGCTTCAGGTCCATGCCGTGCTGCAGGACGCCGATCAGGAACCCCGCCAGAATATTGATCGCCGTGATCAGGATGCTCGCCACCGCGTCGCGCTGGGTGAAGCGCGAGGCTCCGTCCATGGCGCCGTAGAACTCGGCTTCGGTGGCGAGCTGCCGCCGCCTGAGCCGCGCCTGCGCCTCGTCGATCAGGCCGGCATTCAGGTCCGAGTCGATCGACATCTGCTTGCCCGGCAGGGCATCGAGGGTGAACCGCGCCGTGACCTCCGAGATGCGCACCGCGCCGTGGTTGATGACGACGTACTGGATGGCGATCAGGACCAGAAAGATCACCACGCCCACGATGTAGTTGCCGCCCACGACGAAGGTCCCGAAGGCCTCGATCACGCTCCCGGCCGCCGACGTCCCCGAGTTGCCGTTGAGCAGGATCAGTCGCGCCGAGGAGACGTTCAGGCCCAGCCGGAACAGCGTCATTAGCAGCAGCGCTGTCGGAAACACGCTGAACTCGACGGGCTTCAGAATGTACATGGCCACCAGCAGCACCACCACTGACAGCGTGATGTTGACCACGATCAGCAGGTCCATCAGGAACGCTGGCAATGGCGTCACCATCGCGAGCACGATGGCCAGCACGGCCAGCGGCACGGCCAGTTCGGCCGCCGCCGCCGGCGTCATCATCGGACCGCGGGCGGGGCCCTTCCGGTGCGGACGCGCGGCCGGGGCGCGCGCGGGTGCGGGCGCGCGCGTTCCCGCATCCGGAGCAAGCGCGACTGCGTTGGCCGGGGCCATGGGTTACGCCGGCAGGCGACCTCCCATCAGACGGTAGATGTAGGCCAGGATCTCGGCCACGGCGCGGTACAGGTGGGCCGGAATCTCCTGCCCGACCTCGGCCGACTTGTAGAGCGCCTGGGCGAGCGGCGGGTTCTCGATGATCGGGATCTGGTGCTCGGTCGCTTTCCGGCGGATGCGCTGGGCCAGATAGTTCTTGCCCTTGGCCACCACGACCGGGGCGGCCATCTGGTCCATGGCGTAGCGGATCGCCACCGCATAATGCGTCGGGTTGACGACCACGGCCGTCGCGGTCGGGACCTGCTGCATCATGCGGCGTCTCAGCCATTCGCGCTGCAGGCGGCGGATCTTAGCCTTCACCTGCGGGTTGCCGTCGAGCTCCTTGATCTCTTCCCGGATTTCCTGCTTGGACATTTTGAGGTCGCCGATGTAGCGCCGCCGCTGGCGCCAGTAATCGAACGCCCCCAGGACGGCGAAGACCGCCGCCGCCCGCCAGACCAGCGTTTTCATCGAGTCCGTCATCTGCCGCGCGCCCTGTTCCACGCCTTCGAGCGGCATCGCCCAGAGCTGGTCCAGGTTCTCCTTGACGACGCCGTACACCGCCAGGCCGAAGACCGGCAGCAGCACGAGCGCCTGTAAAAACATCGGCAGATTCTGCCTGGGAACTTCGCGGATTCGCTGAAAAAAGTTGAGGCGTTTGACCTGCGGGGCAAGGTTTTTCGTCGAAAACCCGAAACGCGTGATCGTCAGGTGCATGCCGGCGGTCACCACCAGCAGAACCGCGCTCAGGGCCGCGAACGGCGCCAGGCGGTCGAGGAAGACGGCCGATGCCATCGCGCCCAGGGTTTCGGGCGTCAACTCCACCGTGAAGGCGCGCTTCAGCAGCCAGCGCATCGAATCCATCAGGCCCGCGCACCAGGCGCCTCCGCAGGCGGTCAGCAGCATCGCAAAGGTGAGGAACTGCGCGGCGGCGAGCGCCTCGCGGCTGACCGGAAAACGCCCTTCCTCGCGCGCCTTTTCAAGGCGCCGCGCGGTCGGTTGTTCGGTGGCCTGCCCCTTGTCCGCCATGGCGCGCTAGAGCAGGCGGGTGAGCGCCGTCATCGTCCGGCCGGCCGCGGCCCGGTACGCCGGCAGGAACAGGATCAAAATCGCCGCCAGAAACGCCAGCGTGGCCAGCATCTTGGCCGGGAAGGCAAGCGTCAGGAGCTGAAGCTGCTGGTGCATGCGCCCGAGCAGCGCGAGTGCGACATCGACCAGCATCAGCAGCACCACCACCGGCAGCGCCAGCCGCACGCCTGTCGCCAGCATGTTCGAGCCGAGCGCGATCATCGTCGCGGCGGCCTTCGGGGTCACCAGATACGTCCCGGGCGGATGCGCCGCCAGGCTATGGGCGAATGCCCGCACCACTTCGCGGTCCAGGCCCATCGAGAAAAACAGCAGTCCGGCCATGAGCTGGGCGATCACCAGCAGAACGTTGCTGTCGGCCTCGGTCGAAGGATCGACCGTTGAGGCGTAGGAATATCCCGCCTGCAAGCCGAACACCTGCGCCGCGACCAGCAGGCTTTCAATCAGGAACGACACGGCCAGGCCTGCCGTGATGCCCAGCGCCGCTTCCGACGCCAGAAGTGCCAGAAAACGTCCCGCCGACGGCTCAAAGCCGGACATAACCGGCCATAGCGGCGCGAGCGCGATCGTGAGGCTCAGAGCGAGCGCGGCCCTGACCGGCTCGGGGGCGTTCCGGAACCCGGGCAGCGGCACGAATGCCACGGCGCCGGCGACGCGCGCCAGCACCGCCAGAAACCCGAACAGCGCCTCCGGGACGCCGGCCAGCTCAGTGTGCATAGCGCCCCAGGTTGCCCAGGATCGCAGCCGTGTAGCTCACGATCTGCTTGAGCATCCAGGGCAGCGAGATCAGCATCGCCACCAGAAACGCGGCCAGGCGCGGGATGGTGCTGAACGCCGAGTCCTGCATCGACGTCACCACCTGCACCAGGCTGATCGCCACGCCGGCCACGAAGCCGATCACGAGCAGAGGGAGGCTCAGCCAGAAGGCCATTAAGAGGCACTCTCGGATTGTCTGGATCACGAATTCGGGAGTCATCGGGGTCAATAGAAACTGCGGACCAGCGATCCGACCACCAGGTTCCAGCCATCGGCCAGCACGAACAGCAGGATTTTAAAGGGCGCCGACAGCATCACCGGCGGCAACTGCACCATGCCGATCGAAAGCGTCACCGAGGCCACCACCAGATCGATTACCAGGAAGGGCAGGAACAGAACCGCCCCGATCTGGAACGCCGTCTTCAGCTCGGAAAGGATGTAGGCCGGGGCGACGATCTTCAGGTCGAGATCGGCCGGAGTCCTGGGTGCCGGAGAACGTGTGATTTCGAGCAGCAGCCTGATATCCTTTTCCCGGGTGAAACGCACCAGAAACGCCTTGAGCGGCTTGGCGCCCGCCTCAAAGCCCTGGCTCGTGGTGAGCTGGCCTTTTTCGACCGGCTCCCATCCCTTGGCATAGATATCGGCGGCCACCGGCTGCATGATCAGGATCGTCAGAAAAAGCGCCAGGCCGATGAGGACCTGGTTCGAGGGCGTCGATTGCGTCCCGAGCGCCTGCCTGAGGAAGTGCAGCACCACGACGATCCGCAGAAACGGCGTGATCGACATGACGATCGCCGGCAGGAGCGTCAGCAGCGTCATTAACAGGACGATCTGCATCGGCACGCTCAGGGCTCCGGGGCCCTTGGCGAACGAGATTCCGGCGATCGGCTCGGCGGCGCGCAGGGCGGCGGGCGCGGCCAGTGCGGCCAGAAGCGTCTTCATCGGGCGGCCTCCAGCGGCGCGCCGGCCGGGCGGCTGCCGCCCGCGTCGAGAAGCGTGCACCCGCCCTGATGGGCGGCCACCAGCAGCGTCCTTTCGCCGCAGCGGACCAGGTGGAGCGTGTGCTGCGGGGTCAGTGCCACGCGCTCGAGAGCTTCAAGACGGCCCGCCCGCTTCCGCCCCAGCGCGGGCCAGCCGCCGCCGCGGCCGCGCTTGAGCGCCCACACGGCTCCCGCCAGCGCGGCGAACACCGCCGCCACCGCCACGAGTTGGCGCAGAATCTCCATGCGGGCTACATCTCCTGGTTGAAATCCGTGATCCGGATTCCAAACGTGCTTTCGATGATCACGACCTCGCCGAAGCCGATTAGCGCGCCCCCGGCGTAGATGTCGATCGCTTCTCCGGCCGACCGGGTCAGCCACAGGACGCTGCCCGGCTGCCATTCGAGAATCTGGGCGATCGTCATGATCTTGCGGTCGAGCTCCATTTCGAGCGCGACCGGCACGTCGGCCAGGTGTGCGGCATCTTCAAGCGGCGTCATTTAGCGTTTGAGATTGACCGTTTCCTGGCTCATCTCGTCGGCCGTCGTCACGACGCGCGAGTTCACCTGGTAGGCCCGCTGGTAGACGATCAGGTTCGTAAACTCCTTGGCGATGTCCACGGTCGAATACTCGAGCGAGGCTCCGACCACCTTTCCGCGTCCGCCGGTGTTCGACGAACCGATCGCCGGCAGCGCCGTCGCCTCGCTGGCCAGGAAGTTGTTATTGCCGACCGCGATCAGGGACTGCGGGTTGCGGATCGAAGCGACCGCCAGCAGCCCGACCACGCGCTGTGTGCCGTTCGAATAGGACGCCAATATCTGGCCGCCGTCGGCGATTCCGACTTTGGTCAGCGCGGCGGGCGCCGAACCGTTCTGGGCGTTCGCGGTCGGCGAGGAAATCTGGTTGTACTGCGTGATGCGCGCCGCGCCGGCCGGGTTATAGAGCTGCCAGTCGATGTTCATGTCGGCCGCGCCCGAGGCGAGGCCTGTGATCGCCAGCGGCACCGTGCCGGCGGCGAGCGGAGGGTCTGTCAGGTGCCCGTACGAATCGAAGGTAAGGGTGCCGGTGACCAGCTCCTGGGGGCCCGCGGCGCCTACGTCGGCGCCCGGAATCGTCACCGAATAGTCCCACTCGTTGGCGTTGGTGCTCTTGGTGAACGTGACCGTCAGCGTATGGGACACGCCGAGCGAGTCGATCGCCAGCAGCGGCGTCGAGTAGGTTCCCTCGGGAGCGCCGTTGACGGCCGCGGCGTTCAGGTTCAGGTCCACCGAACAGGCCGTGGTCGCGATGGGCGCCTTCAAATCGCCGACCGGGACGACGATCTTGCCGATCGGCTGGTTCATGTCCACGACGCCGTTTGCGTCCTCGGTCCAACCCAGCACGTATTCGCCCCCGCTGGTGAGCAGGTAGCCCTCGCCGTCGGTCTGAAAATTCCCCGCGCGGGTGAACAGTTGCGCGCCCAGGTTGTTCTGAAGGATGAAGAAGCCGTCCCCCTGGATGGCGGCGTCGAGCAGGCCGCCGGTGCCCTGCACGGCGCCCTGCGTGAACTGGCGCTGGGTGAGCGGCGTGGCCGTTCCAAAACCGACCTGCGTCTCGCCGAGTCCCGCCCCGACCGACTCGGTGACCAGGTCGCGGAAAGCGACCGAGCTGGTCTTGTAGCCGGTCGTGTTCATGTTCGCCAGGTTGTTGCTGACGACGTCCACCGCGGTGGTGTTGGCGGCAAGCGCCGAAAGGGCGGTCGAGAATGCAGTAAACATGCTAGTTCGTCTCCTGAGTGGTGTCTTCCCCGGCGGCTCCGATCGCCCCGGCGATGGCATCGACGCTGGTGCGGATTCCGGTTACCTGCTCGAGTTCGGTGAACTGCGCCAGTTGCGTGAGAAACTGCGTCCCGTCGGTGGGGTTGAGAGGGTCCTGATTCTTGATCTGCGCAACCAGCAGCTTTAGAAATGTCTGGGTCTGGGTGAGCGGATCCTGGAGCGCGTCTTTTTTCTTCTCCGAGGCCGCCGCGTCCTGGTTCGTCCGGGTGGCTGAGTTCGTTGCTGTGACCATTACATGCTCCCTGGTGCCGGAGCGCCGGCGCGCCCCAGGCTGCGCTCGAGCGCGTCGAGCCACTCGGGCGGATTCTGTTGGTTGTGGCGGCGCTCGCCGCCCTGGCCGGACTGCTCGCGGCCGCCGCCGTCACGGCCGTTATTCCCGGAGGCACCCCCGTCGCGCGCAAACTCGGCGTTGGCGGCGCGGCCGGGGCCTTCGCCCGCGGAGGCGGGCGCCGCGCCCGGATGCCACGTCTCGGCGCGATAGCCGCGATCGGCAAGCTGCGAGACCAGTTGCGGGAGGTCTTCCCGGAGCGAATCGGCCAGGTGCGCGTCGCCCGTCCGGACGGCGACCCGTACGTCGCCCGTGCGTTCCGTGACCCGGAGTTCGACCGGGGATTCCGGCCGGCCACCCGCCGAGGGGCGCCCCGGAACGACGACCGACAGTTCCCGGATGGGTCCGGTTCTGACTGTTTCCCGCCGCGCGGCCCCGGGGTCGGCCGGCGCCGGTGGCGCCGGGGCCGCGGCGCGGTCGCGCGTGGCGGGCGGCCGTACGGCCGGGGCTTCCTGAGCGAACCCGGAGCGCGCTGCCGCGGCAGGCGCCGCCGGAGCCGGGCTCTCAGCGGTGGCGCGCGCGCTTGCGCCGGCGCGCCCGGGCTCCTCGCGCTCGCGATTCAGCCGCGCAGCCTGGGGTTCCGTCTGCTGTCTTGCGGCGTGCGCCTTGGCTTCCGGTTCAGCCGGAGGGTTTGGAGCCCGTTCCGCGCGTGCGGCGGGCGCCTCCGCGCGCGCGGTTGGCGCCGGGCGCTCCGCCGGCCTGTCTTCGGGGATGTTCCCCGCCGTTTTTGCCTCGGGCTTTCCATCCGGCGTTTCGGGCGCTTCGGAGGCTACGGGCGCGGGTTGCGAAGCCGCCGGCTGCGCGTTTTGAACCGGCGCCGGCTGCAGCCCGGTTGTTTCGCCGGCGGCGGTGCGGATGGACGCGGCCAGCACCGGGGCTGCCTCGGGTTTCCGAGCAACGATCGGAGCCTCGGGAGCCGCGGCGTTCTTCTCCGCCGGTAAGGCAATGTGCAACTCGGGGGCGTGCGGCTGGACAATCGCCGCCGGCGTCGCGGGAACCTCCGGGCTCAGCCGGACCGCGAAGGCGAGCTTCGCATCGGGCGGCGGCGCTGCCGCGGTTCGAGCCGCTTCGGCGGGCTCCGCTGCCGGCGCAAGTTCGGGTTCGAGCGCGAAGCCCTCCGGAATCTGAAAACTGTCCTTTTCCGGCCGGACGCCGGCCGCGGCCGGCTGTTTCGGGGGAGGGCCGGCCGTTGGCGTTTGGGGTGCGGGCCCGGGAGCCGGAGCGGCGATCGCTTCCCGTGCTGCCACCGTTACGGCCGGCGCTTGCGCTCCGGGTACGGGCGCGGAAGCCGGGGCGGCGGGCATGGGCGCGGGAGCCGTTGCGGCGGGCGCCGGGGCGGCGGCTTCCCGAGCGGCAGCAGCATCGTTTTCGAGCGCCACGGGCGCCGGAGCGGCCCCAACGGGTGCCGGTAAGACGACGGGCGCCGTAACGGCGGCTACGACGGTCGGGTCCGCCTTGGCTTCCTTCTCCTCGCCCCCGGCCTCTTGTCCGCACTGGGTCTCCGGGTTGGCTTCGGACGGCAATTCCGGCGCGGCGTGCCCGGCCGCGGCGACAGGCGTCTGGACGGGCTCCGGCAGCATTCCGAGCAGCAGTTCGGCAAAGCCGGCGAAGGCGGCGACCGCCGTGTCCGCCTCCGGGGCGGAGCCTGTCGTTCCGGCGCCGGCTTCGGGCGGCGCGCAGGAGAGCAGGTTCGGGATCATGACCGGCGTCACGCCCTCGGGTGGTGCAGTTCAGGGGCCGGAGGCGGAGCGCCGGTTTTTCAACTCGTTAGCGGTGGCCGGGGGTGACGGAAAATTGCCTCGGCCCGCCCCGGGACAAAATATTGGCGCTTTTCGAGACCTCCCCTCCTCTCTTTTCGGTTGAAATTACGGGGATTTGCCCCTTTTTCTCCGCGGCCCGCAAATTGCTCGTTCCTCCCCGGAGCCGAACCATGGATTCGCTGACCATTTCCGCAGCAAGCGGCATGCGCTCGCGCCTGGAGTCGCTCGAGATGCTGGCCAACAATTTGGCCAACTCGGCCACTTCGGGTTTCAAGCTCGACCGTGAGAGCTACAATCTCTACGCCGCGCCGGAGGCGTTTTCGCCCGATGCGCCCGACCCGACCGTGCTGCCGGTGGTCGAGCGCCACTGGACCGATTTCAGCCAGGGCCAGCTCACCCCGACCGGCAACCCGCTTGATTTCGCGCTCGGAGGCCGCGGGTTTTTCGCGCTCAACGGGCGCTCGGGCGCGCTCTACACACGCAGCGGCAGTTTTCAGCTCTCTCCGGCGGGGCTGCTGATTTCGGGCGACGGGCTGCCGGTGCGCGCCGCCGGCGGCGGGAACATACAGCTTCAGCCGAACCTCCCGGTCGAGGTCGCCGCGGATGGAACCGTCCGGCAGGGCGGAGTCGTCGCCGCGCGCCTCGAAATCACGGACTTCGACCGTCCCGAGGCGCTCACCCGGGCCGGCCGCAATTGTTTCGCCGACAGCGGGGCCGCGGGCGCCAAGCCTGCCGCGGCGCCCAACCTGCGCCAGGGCGCGCTCGAAGCCTCGAACGTCGAAGCTCCGGAGGCGGCTATCCGGCTGGTGAACCTGATGCGCCAGTTCGAGACGCTCCAAAAAGCCATGAATCTCGGTGCCGACATGGGCCGCCGCGCGATCGAGGAGGTCGCCAGAGTCTAGCGGTTCGAAGGGAGACACGTATGATCCGAGCCTTATATAGCGCAGCCAGCGGAATGACCGCGCAGCAGATGAACGTCGACAACATCGCCCACAACCTCGCCAACGCGAGCACGGTAGGGTTCAAGGCGCGCCGCGCGCAGTTCCAGGACCTGCTCTACCAGAACGTGCTCCAGCCGGGCGCTTCGGCCGGCGCCCAGACGGTGGTCCCGAGCGGGCTGCAACTGGGCCTCGGCACGCGCCCCTCCTCGAACGAGATCATCTTCACCGAGGGCAGCCCGCAGGAGACCGGCAACCCGC
The DNA here is from genome assembly GCA_050261515.1 of Acidobacteriota bacterium. Classification (GTDB taxonomy): domain Bacteria; phylum Acidobacteriota; class Terriglobia; order Bryobacterales; family Bryobacteraceae; genus JBLNDJ01. Next base: position 65,826 of record JBLNDJ010000018.1, read on the forward strand.
TCGATCTGACCATCGAAGGCCGGGGATTTTTCCAGGTGCGGCGTCCCTCGGGCGATATCGCCTACACACGCGCCGGAAACTTCCACCTGGACCGGGACGGGAACCTGGTGACGGCCGGAGGCGATCCGCTCGAGCCTCAGATCACGATCCCGCCCGACGCGCAATCGGTTACGATCGCGCCCGACGGTACGGTCAGCTTCACGCAGCCCGGCCAGACCGCGGCGCAGCTCGCCGGCCAGATCCAGCTCGCCAACTTCGCCAATCCGGCCGGGCTGAACTCGCTCGGAGGAAACCTTTACACCGCTACCGATGCCTCGGGCGACCCGGTCGTCGGCAACCCGGGCGGCCAGGAGGGCATCGGCACGCTGCTCCAGTACTACACCGAGCAGTCGAACGTCAGCGTGGTCCAGGAATTCATCAACATGATCGTCAGCCAGCGCGCTTACGAGGCCAACTCGAAGGTCGTCAAGGCGGCCGATGACATGTATCAACAGGTCAACAACCTCACGCGATGATCCTTGTTCCTGTGCTGCTTGCAAGCGCATGCGTGGCCGTCGAAGGGGAGCGGATTCTCGTGGGCGACCTGGCCGGCGCGGTCCCGGAGTTTTCTTCAGCCCCGGCGGCCGAGGAGATCGGCCTGTCGCCGGCGCCTGGGGTCCGCAGGATTTTGGGGCGCGCGGAGATCGAGCGGCTCGGGAAGCGTTTCGGGGTTGCGGTTCCGCCCGGCGCGGGCGCCTGCTTCGAACGGGCGGGCGCGCCGCTTGAAGAAGACCGGGTGAAAACCGCGCTGGCGCGCGCGCTTGAGGGCGCGGGCGCCTGGACGCTAGTCGATTTCTGCCGCTACCGCGCGCCGCGGGGCGAGCTCGAGTTCACCGCGCCGGCCGCGCGCCCGACGAGCGCTCCGGTGCTCGTGCGCGGGCGGATCCGGTACGCGGAAAACCGCAGCTATCCGGTCTGGGCGCGCGTGCGGATCGAAACGCCTCCGCGCGAGGTCGAGCGGGGCGACCTGGTCGCCGTCGAGGTCTCGAGCGGCGCGGCCGTGCTGAAATTCGAAGCCCGGGCCGAATCGGGCGGCAGTGCCGGCCAGGATGTCACGGTCCGCAACCCGGTTACGAAGAAATGCTTCTCCGCGCGTGTCGCGGCACAAGGGAGGGTTCTGCTCAATGCGACTCAGAGTTCCAGGCAGATTGGTGGCGGCGCTGGCCGCCGTGGCGCTGGCGAGCCCGGCCGCTAAGAAACCCGCGCCTCCGGCGCCCGTCGATGCTTACGTGGCCGAGGCGCTGGCGCGCGGCCGCGCAACGGCTCCCGCCACGGGCTCGCTCTGGCAGCCCGGCGCGGCGCTGGGCGATCTGGCTCGCGACGTCAAGGCCGGCCAGATCGACGACCTGGTGACGATCCTGGTCGATGAAAGCGCCTCGGCCGTTTCGAAGGGCTCGACCAAGACCTCGCGGCAGTCGAGCGCCAAGTATTCCGCCGGGTCGTTGTTCGGCAAGACGAAAGCCACCGGACCGCTCGCCAACATGCTCGAAGTCTCGGGCAACCAGGCGCTGGCGGGCGAGGGCGCGACGGTTCGTGAGAACACGCTCGCCACGACCATCTCGGCCCGCGTGGTCAACGTGCTGCCCAATGGGTACCTGGTGCTCGAAGGAGAGAAGACGGTCGCGGTGAACTCCGAGGTCCAGCTTGTGACGGTGCGGGGTGTCGCGCGGCCGTACGATGTGGCGCCCGGAAACCTGGTGCGGTCGGACCGCCTGGCGCAGCTTGAAGTCCGGATCAACGGCAAGGGCGTGGTGGGCGACGCGATCCGCCGCCCGTTTTTCCTCTACCGCCTGCTGATGGGGCTGCTGCCTTTCTGAACTTATGCGCCTCGTTCCCTTCGTTCTTCTCGCCGCGCAACTTGCCCCGGGCGCTACGCGCCTGAAAGATCTCGCCTCGATTGAAGGCGTGCGCGACAACCAGCTTGTCGGCTACGGCCTGGTCGTAGGCCTGGCCGGCACGGGAGACCGCCGCCAGACGATTTTCTCGGCCCAGAGCCTGACGAACATGCTCGAGCGGATGGGGGTGTCGGTCGCGCCGGCGGCGATCCGCGTGAACAACACGGCCGCCGTCATGGTGACGGCGACGCTGCCGCCGTTTGCGCAGCCGGGCGCGAAGGTCGATATTACGGCCGCGGCGATCGGCGATGCCACCAACTTGCAGGGAGGGTTGCTGGTGCTGACGCCGCTGCGGGGGGCCGATGGCGCGGTTTATGCCGTGGCGCAGGGCGCGGTCGTGACCGGCGGGTTCGTCGCGGGCCGCTCGGGCAACCAGCAGACCGTCAACCACCCGACCGTCGGGCGTGTGCCGGGCGGAGCGATCGTCGAGCGCGCCTCGCCCACGCCGGCGCCCTCCAGCAGCGTGCGGCTCCAGCTTCGGGAGCCGGATTTCACGACCGCCGCCCGCGTCGTCGAGGCCGTCAATAAAAACTTCCCCGCGATAGGAACGCCGGCAACCGCGCGCGCCGAAAGCTCCGGCCTGGTCGCGGTCCGGATTCCGCCGATCTATGCCGAGCGCCCGATCGAGTTCGTCGCGCGCCTCGAGAATCTTGCGATCGACGCCGACCGCGCCGCCCGGATCGTCGTCAACGAGCGGACGGGCACGATCGTAATGGGCAAGGACGTCCGGATCGCTCCCGTCTCTGTGATGCACGGCAACCTGACGGTAGAGATCCAGACCTCGTTCGTGGTCTCGCAGCCGCAGCCGATGGCGCAGGGGACGACCGAGGTCGTCCCGCAGGTGTCGGTCGGGGTGAAGGAAGAGAAAGCGCGGAACATCGTTCTGAAGCAGGGTGCCACGGTGGAGGAACTCGTTCGCGGCCTGAACGCCATCGGCTCGACCCCGCGGGACATCATCGCGATCCTGCAAAACCTGCGGGCGGCCGGGGCGCTCGAAGCCGAACTGGAGGTGCTGTAGTGACGCCGCCGGTCTCAAACACGCCGGCCGCCGCCGGGACGGACGGAGTTCCGCAGCCTCGCGACCTCAAGCAGGCCGCCGCGCAGTTTGAAGCGCTCCTGCTCTCTCAGATGTTGAAAAGCATGCGCCAGGCCGGCGACTCGGGCTGGTTGGGTACGGGAGAGGACGAATCGGGAAGCTGCATGATGGAGCTGGCCGAGGAGCAGTTGGCGCAGGCTCTGGCCTCGCAGGGCGGCCTGGGGTTGGCGAACATGGTCGTGAAGAACCTGGGGCCGGCGAAGAAGTAGCGCCCCCGCTACGCTACCCAGCTTTGGGAGGAGTACTCCGCCTCGGCGTCTTCCCCGGCGGCGGGCGCCTCTGTACCGGGCTGGGGCCGGCACGCGGTCCAGCCTTCGAGCAGGGTGGCGAGCAGGTTCGATACCTCGGCGAGCGGCGCATCCGCCTGCTCGCAGTTGGCCCGGATTAGGCGGCGCTGCATGTAATCGTACAGCTCGATCAGATTTGCCGCCAGCGCGCCGCCGGCTTCGCGATCCACCGAGCCCTGCAACTCCATGAGAATCTCGCAGGTCCTGGAGATCTCGTGCGACCGCGCCGCGATCTCCCCGGCGCGCAGGTGCCGCCTGGCGGCCGCCACCGACTCGATCGCCGCTTCATACAGGAGCTCGACCAGCTCCAGCGGGTCCGCCGAAAGAACTCTGCTCTCGAAGTAAGCCTGCTGCGCGCTTCCCATGCTCTGACTACTTATCGGCCGGAATCGGCGCTTCTGAGATCCTCCGAGAGCCGCAAAACGTACTCCGGCGGAATCTGGCGGATTACCTCGTTCGTCTTCCGGTCCACCAGCCGCACAATCGGGCGTTTCGTTTCGCGGTCGAGCATGATCGTCAACTCGCTGTTCTGGTCGAAGTACTCCGCCGCGTTTACGGCTTTCACGGCCTGGATCAGCTCCCGGTGCTCCGGAAGCCGCTCGGCCGGGACTGGCGACGGAGCAGCCAGCGCCGCATGGTTGACATTCCCCACGCCATCGATACTGTGCATAACACCCTCCTTAATGGCGTTAAGTGACCGCCTGAAGAACTCATCGGACGTTCTTGCCCAAATGTGACGGGAATTTAGCGGGGTGACGGGAATTTGGCGGGGTGGCGGCAATCTCCCGCGCGCGGGAATTTGGCGGGCTGACGGGAACTGTCGCGCGGGGAATTTGCCGCGCGCGGGAATCTGCCGTTGCGCGGGAATCTGCCGCTGCGCGGGAATTTGCCGCGCGCGGGAATCTGGCGGGGTGACAGGAACTGTCGCGCGCGGGAATCTGCCGTGAGGGGCGTCGCGCGGCTATTTAAAGTTCAGGAGTTCCCGGGCCGTCCCGGGGTGCCGCTCGATCTTCTTTTGCAGCAGCATCAGCGCATAAATCAACTGCTCGGGCCGTGGCGGGCAGCCCGGCACGTAGACGTCCACCGGAATCACCTGGTTGACCGGAATGACGGCGTAATTACTGAACACGCCCGTCGAGGTCGCGCACGCCCCCATCGAAATCACCCACTTGGGCTCGGGCATCTGGGCGTACAGTTGCCGGATGATGGGGGTCATCTTGTTCGAAACGCGCCCGGCGATGATCATGAGGTCCGATTGACGCGGCGAGCCGCGAAATACCTCGGCGCCGAACCGCGCCACGTCGAAGCGCGACGCACTCATCGACATCATCTCGATGGCGCAGCAGGCCAGGCCGAACGTCATCGGCCAGATGGAGTTCTTGCGCGCCCAGTTGATGGCTTTGTCGAGCGTCGTGGTGACGACCGCATCCCCGGCCAGCGGGAAATCGTCGTCGATCTCGGCGAATACGGCGTCGTCCGAGCGCCCGGACCGGTAGACCCAGAGATCCTGCGCTTCCTTCTCCGTCCCCATGGAACGATTGTCGCACGGGCTAAGATTGAAGGAAGCGGGGCGAATGCCGGACAACGATCAACCTTCCAGAACCTACACAGAAGCGCTCGAGCGGGCCGCGCGCTTGTGGGGCATCGAGCCGGAGTACGGCGACACCTGGGGGAAGCTTCACGCCACGACGCCCGAGACCCAGAAAGGCATTCTGACGGCGCTCGGCGTCGCGACGGACACGAAGGAGGCCCTGGACCGCGCCGTCGCGCGGCGCCTGTCGGACGAATGGGACCGCCCGCTGCCGCCCGTCTGCGTCATCGGCGAGAGCCGCCGTGAAGACGGTTTTCCGCTGAACGTTCCCGAGGCGCTGGCCGCGGCCGCCGCCAGAATCGAGATCCGCTGGGAAGACGGGACCGCCTGCCGCTTCGACGTGGACCTGGCGGCGCTTGCGATTACGGATCGCGCCAACGTGTGCGGACGCCGCTACCTGCGCAAGCAGGTCCCGATTCCACCCGGCCGGCCCGGCTACCACGATGTTGAAGTGACGATAGGGGACCGCCGCGCCTCGATGCGCCTGATCCTGTGCCCGGACCGGGCCTGGACGCCGCCCGCCACGCGCAACGGCAACCGCACCGCGGGCCTCGCGCTCGCGCTCTACGGGCTGCGCTCCGGCCGCAACTGGGGCTGCGGCGATTTCACCGATCTCGAGCGCGCCACAGACTGGATCGCCTCCGAGATCGGCGCCGGCTTCATCGGGCTCAACCCGCTGCACGCCATCCCGAACCGCTACCCGTACAATATCAGCCCGTATCTGCCGGCCTCCACGTTTTACAAGAACCCGATCTATCTCGATCTCGAGCGCATTGATGACTTCCGCGCGTCGCCGCGCGTGGCCGCCTGGTTCCGCCGCCCCGAAGTTCAGGGCGAGATCGAGCGCCTGCGCGCGGCCGAATTCGTCGAATACGACCGCGTCTACGCGCTCAAGCTGCGCGGCCTGAAACTCGCCTTTGCGCACTTCTTGCGCGAGTACCGCGCAGGTTCGCCGCGCGTGGACGATTTCCGGCAGTTCAACCTGAGAGAAGGCGAACTGCTCGACCGCTTCGCTACCTGGTGCGCGCTGGACGATTGGATCCACCGCCGCCATCCCGACATATGGCTCTGGCCCGACTGGCCCGAGCCGTACCGCGAGCCCGATTCCGACGGCACGCGCGCCTTCGCCGCCAAACATTGGCGGCTCGTACTCTTCTACAAATACGCGCAGTGGCAGGTCGACCAGCAGCTCGCGCATGCCCAGCGTCACGCGCGCGAACGCGGCCTCGCGATCGGCCTGTTCCACGACCTGGCGCTCGCCACGGACCGCTACGGCGCGGACCTCTGGGCGCACCGGCCTTTCTACGTGGACGGCTGCCGCGTCGGCGCGCCGCCCGATAACTTCTCGCCGAAGGGGCAGGACTGGTCGTTCCCCCCGCCCAATACAGAGCATCACCGCCAGACCGGCTATCGCCTGTTCACCGAGTCGATCCGAAAAAACTGCCGGCACGGCGGCGCGCTGCGCATCGACCACGTCATGCGCTTCTTCCGGCTTTACTGGATTCCCGAGGGCTTCGACCCCGCGCACGGTGCCTACGTCCGCGACTATTCGGAGGACCTGCTGCACATCCTCGCCCTCGAAAGCGTGCGCAACCAGGTCGCGATTGTGGGCGAGGACCTGGGCACCGTCACGTCCGAGATGCGCCGGGCGCTCGACCGCTTCGGCATCTACGGCTACAAGGTGCCCTACTTCGAGAAGCTCGACAACGGCGATTTCAAGGTCCCGCAGCTATATCCATGCGGCGCGCTGGTGGCGTCGAGCACGCACGACCTGCCGACGCTCGCGGGCTTCTGGCTCGGGCGCGACATCGAGGAGCGGCGCCGCTGCGGCCTGCTGCCCGGCGAGGAAGCCGTCCGCCGCCAGTTCGACGAGCGGGCGCGGGAGAAGCAGTTGCTGCTCGACGCGCTGTTCGAGCAAGGCCTGCTGCCGGACTGGTTCCCACGCCGCGCGGAGCAGGTGCTTGAGCTGACCGGCGAGCTGCACAACGCCCTCGTCGGCTGGCTGGCGCTGGCGCCGTCGCACCTGCTCGCGCTCAATCAGGAAGATCTCTTTAAGGAAGCCGACCAGCAGAACCTGCCGGCCACGACCTCGGAGCACCCGAACTGGCGCCACAAGATGCGCTACACGGTCGAGGATCTGGGGGCCGGCGCCGCGCGCGACTACACCGCGATGTTCCGCAACTGGCTGGCGCGTACCGGGCGGGCAGGCGCCTGAGCGGTCAGCGCGCCGCGAAGTGATAGAGCAGGATGCCGTAGCCCACGCCCGCCTCGTCGGCCCTGCGCGCCACCTGGAAGGCCATGAAGCGGCCGTCGGTCGAGACCACGGGGTTCGATGCCTTCCAGCCCTCGTAGTCGTTGAAGCGTGTCAGGCGCACGAAGTCCTTGCCCGTGCCGTCGAGCGCCAACCTCCATATATCGATCTGGCCCGCGCCGCCTTTTCCGCCGAGTTCGCGTACCTGGCGGTCGGCTTCGACGCAGGTGTGTTTGCCATCCGGGAAAATTCCTTCGGGCTCGTTGTAGGTGCCAGGCGCTTTCGAGAAATTCGTGACCGCGCCGGTTTCGAGATCGATGCCCATCACCGACGCCATCCCCTCGGGCTCGTAGCAGGTGAAGGTCATCTTGCGGTCGCTGTCGTAGAAATCCTGGGCTTCGATGACGCAGCCCGGGCTCGTGCGCTCGTAGACGGTCTTCCTGTTGCTGAGCTTCGGCGCGCCGCCGGCAAGGTCGAGCTCGGCGGTCACCAGCTGCCGGCCGCCCGGCGGCGCATAGGCGATCTTGAGGCTGCGCTTCGAAATCGCCGCGCCCTCGCTCATCTTCTGGCCGAGCCGGACCGGCCGCGACCCGGGCTTCCTGCTCAGAAACCACAGCTCGTTGTCGCGCGAGCGGCTGATGTGGACGTCTTCGAACCGCTCGGGCCCGATCAGGATGTAGTCGCCGGTCGAAAGGTGCATCACGCGCAGGAACGCCGCGCCGGGCACGCTGCACGTGAGGCAGCGGATCTCGCGCGATTTCAGATCGATCGTGAACGCATCTCCGAAGCTCTTCGCCATGAAGGCGATTCGCGTGTTGTCCGGCGAAATGTCGGCGCGCTCGCCGAAATGCGTGAGCGGTTCGATGTTGCCCGGCAGGTGGTCGAGCGGGCTGCCGGGCTTTCTCTGCGCGGCGGCGAGCGCCGGAAGAAGCAGCGCTAAGGCGATCCTGAATTCAGAACCCCACATACTGCACCTCCTCTTCAAGGTCGAATCCGAAGCGCGCGCGCACGCTTGCTTTGAGGGCGGCGATAAGCTCGCGCAGGTCGCGCGCGGTGCCCGCGCCGGCGTTGTAGATCAGGTTGGCGTGATAATCGGCCACGCGTATGTCGCCGCGCGACTGCCCTTTGGCGCCCGCCTGTTCGAGGAAAAACGCCGCCGGAACCTTGCCTTCGCGGACCACGCGTTCGGGCACCTGGGCCGCCACCGCGGCGGGCAGTTCGGCGAGGATCAGGTTCTTGAACACGCTCCCGGCGCATTTCATGGTTTGCGGAAACTTCCGGTTGCGCTCGGCTACGATCTCGTCCGCCCGCGCGCGCAGCGTGGGAGCCTCGGCAGGGGTGAGGGCGAGCCTGGCGGAGAGAACGATCCAGTCCTTGTTCCGTTTAAAAGCGCTTTCGCGGTAGCGGAACTCGCACTCCGCGTTGCCGGCCTCGCGGACGCTCTCTCCGTCGAAGAAGCGCACGCGATCGACCACTTCGGACATCGCGTGCCCGTAGGCGCCCGCGTTGCCGTAGACGGCGGCGCCGAGCGATCCGGGAATTCCGGCCAGCGTCTCGATGCCCTTCAGCCCGCGCGCGATCGCGAAATCGACAACGCTCTGCAATTCCGCGCCCGCCTCGGCGATCACGCAGGAGCCCTCGGCCCGCACGGCGGCGCCGGTGAAGCGGAGCACGATGCCGCGAAATCCGCCGTCGGCCACCACCAGGTTGCTGCCGCCGCCGATCACGACCCAGGCGAGGCCGCTCGCACGCGCGGCGCGCAGGGCTTCGGCGAAGGACTCGGGCGAATCCGTCTCGGCGTAGATGTCCGCCGGGCCTCCGATTCCGAAGCGCGTGTAGCGCGCCAGCACGGCGTCCCTCAAAATATGTAAGTTGGGAACGTTCTCAATGACCGGCATGGGACACACCATTATAGGGTTCGACGGTTTTCCGAAAGAAGCGCTGCCTTTCTTCCGTTCGCTCAAGCGAAACAACCGGCGCGAGTGGTTTCAACCGCGCAAGCACATCTACGAGGAGAAGGTGCGCGGCCCGATGGTCGAGCTCGTCACCGCCCTTAACGAGGAGATGATGGACTACGCGCCCGCCTACGTGGGCGACCCGGCGCGCGCCATCTACCGCGTCTACCGCGACACGCGCTTCAGCCCCGACAAGACTCCGTACAAAACGCATATCGCCGCGATCTTTCCGCGGCGCGGCCACGAGAAGCACGCGGGCGCCGGCTTGTACTTCGCCGTGTCGCCCGAGGAAATCGAGGTCGCGGGCGGCATCTACATGCCGGGCCCTGACGTGCTGCGCGCCGTGCGCCTGCACATGCTCGAGAACCACGAGGAGTTCCGCGAGATCCTGCGCGAGCGGCAACTGTGCTCGTTGATGGGCGAGTTGCAGGGCGACCAGCTCACGCGCGTGCCGAAGGGATTTCCGGCCGGCCACCCGGCGGCCGATCTCATTCGCTACAAGCAGTGGCTGGTGTATGTCACGCTCGATCCCGCGATTGCGACCACGCCGAAGCTGTTCAAGGAAATCTCGGAGCGCTTCCGCGCAATGGTGCCTATGATGGAATTTCTGAACGCGCCGCTCGCGCCCGCGCGGAGGAAGCAGCCGGTGCTGCTGGCGTAGTAGCGGGGGCCTGCGGCGGCGTGATCTGCGGCTCGGCTTTGCCGGCAGCCTCGCGCCGCTTCAGGATCTCGCGGTAATCGCGCAGCACGGCGGCGGCCTTGTCCGGGCGGCCCGAGGCCTGATAGGCCCGCGCGAGCTGGTAGTGGCGGCTGCCGTCCTCGTCTTCCGCGATCGCGGCCTCGAGTTGCTCGACCGCATTCGCGGGCTGCCCGGCCTCCAGATACGCCTGGCCGAGCGCGGCGCGCGCCGCGAGCAGCTTCGCGTCGAGCTTCACCGCCGTCTCCAGATACCGCAGCGCCTCGTGAAATTCGCGCGTGTCGCTGAGCGCGAGCCCGTAGAGATAGTTCAGTTCCGCCGAGCCGGGTTTGCGGCCGAGCAGCCCTTTGATCACGGGCAGCGCCGAAGCGCAGTCGTTCGCGTGGCAGAGCGCGAGCGCGTACTCGCGGCCGATGCGCGCGTCGCCGGGCGCGAGCGCGAGCGCCTGTTTCCACGCCGCGGCGGCCTGGGGATAGAGCGCGCTCGCTTCCTGCCTGCGCGCCTCCGCTTCGAACCGCTCCCGCGACGGCCCCAGCGCGGCCAGCTTGTCGTAGGCCTTACGCGAGCGCTCGCGGCACTCCAGTGTCTTCGTGTACAGCTCGGATACCTGCGCGGCGGACTCCGCCGGCGGCTCCTTGTCGCGCTCGGCCGCGGCCCAATCCGCGCGCCCGGTCTTCTCGTAGATCGCGGCAATGGCAGCGTGGGCGCCGGGGAACGCGGGCGAGGCCGCGAGCGCCTTCCGGTAGAGCTCGAAGGCGCGCGCGTACCGGCCGCGCTCGAGTTCGAGCGCCGCGGCCAGCGCCGCCGCTTCGGCGCCTTGCGCCTGTTCGGACAGGCCGGCGGCGACCGCCTCGTAGCTCCGGGCGAGTCCGTAGACGACGCGCGGGCTTTCGGGCAATCGCTTCGCGGCCTCCTCGTACTCGGCGGCGGCCTCGGCCGGCCGGCCGCTGTCGAGCAGCGCGCCGGCGAGCATCACGCGCGCGTTGCGGTCCTCGGGCTGAAGTTCCACGGCTTTCTTCAGCGGCTCGACGGCGGCAGCCGGCTGCCCGAGCTCCGTCAGGCTCGCCCCCAGGAAAAGCCATGCGGGAAAGATGTCCGGCCGGAGCCGGATGAGCGCCTGGCACTGCGCGATCGCGTCCTGATAGAGCCCCGCCTTGTACTGCGCGACCGCGAGGTTGATTCCGAACGACGGCACGCCCGGGTACTCCGCCGCCAGTTCGCGGTAAAGCGGAATCGCCTCGGCGGCGCGGCCTGCCTGCATCATGTCGCCCGCGCGCCGGATCTTTTCCGCGGTCTCGGGAGACTGCATGAGGGCCAGCAGAAGCAACAACGCCGCCATCTCGCTAGACCCCGTAGAGCAGCCGAATGCCCGCGCGGAACAGCGGCCCGGCGACGTAGTCGAACAGCCGCCACGCGATCAGCAGACCGACCAGCGAAAACATCGGCCCGCGCCCGAGTTCCACGAACCGCAGCGCCATGCGGTCGCTGAGGAACAGGCCGACGGCGTTCGACCCGTCGAGCGGCGGCACGGGCAGCAGGTTGAACGCGCCGAGCAGCAGGTTCAGCGAGAAGAGAATGCTGAGCAGCGTCGCCAGTCCCTCGGCCGCGCCCGGCGCCGCGGCGGCCGTCATGTGCGAGAAGCCGATGCGGTCGGGCGCCGTGAAGAAGCCCGCCGCCAGCCCCACGCGGATCGCGATCGCCGAAGCGGCCGCCAGCAGGAAATTCGCCGCCGGCCCAGCCATCGCCATCAGGGCGGCGCGTTTCGGGTGGCGCTGCTGCCAGCCCGGGTCGTAGGGCGCGCTGGCCCAGCCCATCATGAACCCGCTGGCGAAATACGTGATCGCGGGAATCAGCACCGTGCCGAACGGCTCCCTGCGGATGTGCGGCAGCGGGTTCAGCGTGACCTGCCCCGACTCGTACGCCGTGGGATCGCCGCCGACTTTCGCCGCCAGCGCGTGCGCCGCCTCGTGGCACGTGAGCGAGAGCAGGAACGCGACGTACCATATGGCGGCGAGAGCGAGTTTTTCCTCGGGCATGCGCTATTTCTTCCCGAACCAGCGGGTCTTGAGCGCCGCAATGTTCTTTTTGAACCTGGTGTAAAAGCCGGGGGTCTCCTTCTTATTCTGCCCGGAAGCGGGAGCGCTCTGCGCGAGCGCGGGAGCGGCGGCCGCGCCGGGTTGTACCGCGGCGTCCAGCGGCTCTTTGCTCACAAGGCGCACCAGGTAGACCTGATAGGAGTACGTCTTCCGATAGCGCACGCCGTTCTCTTCGACGATGATCGAGAATCCCGGGAACTTCTCGGTCTTACCTGCGTTGGTCACGGTGACCGGGTGGACTTCGACGGGAAAGAACCCCTTCAGGTTCCGCTCGACGTACGCGGTCTCGTAGCGGTGCCGCCGCGTGTTCCAGATGAAGTATCGGAAGCTGTCGAATTCGTAGGGCACGCGGCCGGAGGTGATCGTGGTCCAGAGCCAGTGGTGGCGCACCTGGCCGTTATCGTGGACGTCGCCGGTGGCGAAGTACGATGTGATGCGGTGCCCCTCGGAATACTGCGCGACTTCGTCCGGGATGTCCATCTTGAGGCTGCCGGTGAGCACCCATCCGGCGCGGCCGTTCTTGAGCCGGACCAGCGACCAGTCATCGACGGGCACGGGCTTGGGCGGCGCCTCTTCTTTTTCGGGCTCGGGCGGCATCACGGGCAGCTTCGAGAGTTCGAGCCAGTCGGCGGGCGGCTTCGGCGCCGGGGGCATGGGCACCTTCGGGACGCGGGGCTCCTCCTTCTTCTTCGGCTCCGGCTTTGGCTTGGGCGCGCGCGGCGGCAGGATCGCTTTGTTCTCGAACGGCACGCGCGGGGTGAGTTCGTGCGCCACCACGTCTACCAGTTCGCCTTCCTTGATGCGGTAGAAGCTGGGGGCCTGGCGGTTCGGCTGCGTGTGCACATTCAGGGCCTCGAAGACGGTCGCGGCGCCCTGCGAGGGAAGATACTGCGCGGTTTCGGCGAGCCGGTTCAGGTCGGCCATCTGCTCGGAGGCGAGCAGTTGGCGCATGTCCGTCCAGCCTTCGATTCCTTTGGTGGTCCGGACCCTGACGAACCGGCGCCGGCGCCCGACGATTCCCAACCGCTCGCCATGCGTGACGGTGACGACTTCCGGCGAGCGCGGGTCGATCTCCTTGCGGATTTTGAGCGTGGCGGGCCCGGCGAAGGCCTCGCCGATTTCGGACTGGCGCGAAGGACCGGAGGAGCAACCGGCCAGCGCGCAAAAAAGCGCTACGGCCGGCAGGACTCGAATGCAGGACACATATCAGTCTAGCAACACCGGGTGGGACGGTTTCCAAACCGGCGGCCCGCCCCACTATTCGCTCTTCAGCGACCTCTCCATCAACCCCCGGATGGCCTCGCGGGGCGAGCGCTCGGCGCGCAGAATCGCGTTCACCTGTTGCGTGATCGGCATCTCGATTCCCGTGCGGCCGGCCAGGTCGAGCGCGGCGTACGCGGTCTGTATGCCCTCGGCCACCATTCGCATCGAACCGGTGATTTCGGCGAGGCTCCTGCCGCGCCCGAGCTCGATGCCTACCTGGCGGTTACGGCTGAGCGCGCCGGTGCAGGTCAGGACCAGGTCGCCCAAGCCCGCCAGGCCCGCGAGCGTCCGCGGCGAACCGCCCAGCGCGACCGCCAGACGCGTGATTTCGGCGAGGCCGCGCGTGACCAGCGCCGCGACCGAGTTGTTGCCCAGGCCGAGGCCGTTCGACACGCCCGCGCCGATCGCGATTACGTTCTTGAGCGACGCGGCGAGCTCCACGCCTACCGGGTCCGTGTTCGTGTAGAGGCGGAACGTGGGGCCGGAAAACGCCGCCTGCGCGGCTTGGTTCAGTTCGCGGTCTTCCGACGAGATGACCAGCGCGGCCGGCTCGCCCGCGGCCACCTCGCGCGCGAAGGTCGGGCCGGAGAGCGCCGCCACGCGCGGCGTGAACCGCGGGCGCACGACCTCGCCGATCACCTGCGACATCCGCAGCAGCGTCTTCGTCTCGATACCCTTGGTGGCGCTCACGAACAGCATGGAAGGCCGCAAGTACGGCAGCATTTGGCCGTAGATCGCGCGCGTGACGTGCGACGGCGTCACGCTGAGCACGACGTCCGCGCCCGCGAGCGCTTCGCAAAATTCGGTCTCGATCCGGACGTTCGCGGGCAGGCGGAAGCCGGCGAGATAGACGTCGTTCTCGCGAGTCTCGCGCATGCGCGCGGCCAGGTCCTGCTCGAACGTCCAGAGACGGACCTCGCGAAATCGGGGCGCGAGCACGCAGGCCAGCGCCGTCCCCCAGCTTCCCGCGCCGATGATGGCGAGCACGTTCACGAGCGCTTTCCTCCGAGCGACAACACGTTCTCCTTGCCGGCCGCGAGCCGGGCGATGTTCTCCTTGTGGCGCCAGATCACGAACGCGCCCGCGATTGCCGCGGCGGCGATCACCTCCGCCGGCGGATGCGCGATCAGCCACGCGGCGAACGGGAAGAGGGCCGCGCCGGTGATCGACCCGAGCGAGATGTACCGCGTGAGCGCCACCACGGCGACGAAGACGACGAGCGTCGCCGCCAGCGCCAGCGGCGCCAGATACAGGAACGCGCCGACGAAGCTCGCCACCGCCTTGCCTCCGTGGAATTTCAGAAACACCGGGAACGCGTGACCAGCCATCACGGCGAGGGCCGCCGCGCTCGTCCATTGGGGCGAGCCGCCGGTAAGCGCCGAGGCGATCCACACGGCGAAAAATCCCTTCGCGATATCGAGCAGCAGCGTGATGAAGCCGAGCGAGCGGCCGGTAGTGCGCAGCACGTTGGTCGCGCCGATGTTGCCGCTGCCGGAGGAGCGCACGTCGCCTCCGGTTTTCCACTTCACCAGCAGGTAGCCGAAGGGCACGGCGCCCAAAAGGTACGCAATCGCGAGAGCAAGGACACCATTCATGATGGGAGTGTTCCAAACGGAAATTCCGCGAGCTTTGTATAGACGGAGCCCGAGGGCGCGAGCTTGCTGAGATAGAGATGGAAGCGGTCCGCGGTGAAGGCGCCGAACTCGAGCGAGGGAAGCTCGGCGATGGCCTGCTTGAGCGGCTGCATAGGGACCGGCTCCTTGATGCGCGCGAGCGTCAGGTGCGGCGAAAACGCGCGCTTCTCGGCCTCGATTCCCAGGCGCTCGAGCGCGGCTTCGGTGGCGCGCGCCAGATCCGCGAGCGCCGGCGAGGCCTCGATTGCGGCCCAGAACACCCGCGGCGAATTCGGATTCGGAAAGAAGCCGAGCCCGCGGATCCCGATCGGAATCGGCTCGCGCGGGCCGAGCCCGGAGAGCGCGGATTTCAACTCGCCAAGCCGCGCCTCCGGCCACTCGCCGATGAACTTCGTCGTGATGTGAAGGTTCTCCGCGGGGCTCCACCGGATGCGCGCCTTCGGACGCAGCGCGCCGATAAGGCGCGTGAGCGCCGAGACGACATCATCCGGCAGATCGACCGCGGTGAACAGGCGCATTATCGGATGGTAAACGTCAGGACGGACTCGACGGGGATCCGGACGTCCTTCTTGCCGGTGGCGGCAGCGCCCGCCGTGCCGGCCGCGGCGCCCGCGCCCGCGCCGATCGCCGCGCCTTTGCCTCCGCCGGCAAGCGCACCGATGACGGCGCCCGCGGCCGAGGTGCCGCCGATGGCGGCGATGTTGCGCTTCTTGTGCGACGCCCCCTGCCGTGCGACCGTGCTGCTGCCCACAGCGGTCCCGTCAATCGACGTCAGCCTCAGCCTGAGCAGGCCGGGAGAAGACAGCCGGCCCGAAGATTTGGCTTCGACGATGCGGCCCTTCACGGACGCGCCGCGCTTCGCCACTACTTTGCCGTCGACCGTTACGTCGGAAGCGAGCGTGCCGGCCCACGCGTCGCCGCTCCTTGCCGTCGCCGAGGAGATCGTTTGCCCGAGGCGCACCCGCACCGTCTTCCCAGCCGGGAAGCGCGCGGCCATCAGCGCAACGGCAGTGAACAACAATCCGATTGTGAGGATGTTGAGCCTGCGCATGTGATAATCAACCCATTATTGGACCGGCGCGGGCCGGCGTGCAATGAATTGGCAGGATTCCATTCCGATCAAGAAGCTGCTCGGTGAGACGCGCATCGTGCCGCGCCGCTTCTACGAGCGCGGGACGGCCGAAGTTGCGCGCGATCTGCTGGGGAAGGTGATCGTGCACGGCTGCGCGGCGGGCCGGATCGTGGAGGTCGAGGCTTACCTGGGGCTCGACGACCTGGCGGCGCACGCCTCGCGCGGCCTGACGAATCGCACGCGCGTGCTGTTCGGTCCGCCCGGCCACGCGTATGTGTATTTCGTCTACGGTATGCACGACTGCCTGAACTTCGTGGCGGACGACGAGGGCAAAGCGGGCTGCGTGCTGATCCGCGCGCTCGAGCCGCTGGCAGGAATCGAAACGATGCGCAGCCGCCGCCCCGCCGCCCGGCGCATCGAAGACCTCGCCAGCGGTCCCGGCAAGCTCGCGCAAGCGATGGCCGTCACCCGCAGTCACTACGGAGCGGACCTCACGCGCGGCGACCTGACGGTGCGGGCATTCAAGGTGGAGCCGCCCATCGAGATCGCGACGACTCCGCGCATCGGCGTCAAGCACTGTGTTGACTGGCCCATGCGGTTCCTGATCGCGGGGAACCGGTTCGTGAGCCGGTAGCCATGCTAATTTCAGGGTATGCTCAAGTCCACGATTTTCCGTGAGTACGATATCCGCGGCATCGCCGATGAGGAACTGCTGGATGCGGACGTCGAGGACCTGGGAAGGGCCATCGGCACGCTGCTGCGGCAGAAATCCGGGAACAACGTCACGCTCGGCCGCGATGTGCGGCTCAGTTCCGAGCGCCTTAAGAACGCTCTTGCGCGCGGGCTCGTTGCGAGCGGCTGCGACGTCACCGACATCGGCGTCGTGCCGACCCCGCTGCTTTACTACTCTGTCTTCCACCTGAAAGCGACCGGCGCGGTCATGATCACGGGCAGCCATAATCCGCCCGAGTACAACGGCTTCAAGACCGTTTCAGGCACGGGCACCATCTTCGGCCAGGACATACAGGCCGTGCGCCGGATCATCGAGCGCGGCGATTACGCCACGGGGCAGGGCACGATGAAGACCGCCGACGTCGTCACGCCATACGTCGAAGAGGTCGCCGCGCAGTTTCATTTCGATCGCAGAGTGAAGGTGGCCGCCGACGCGGGCAATGGCACCGCCGGCCCCGTGCTGCACCGCATCTTCGAGCGCCTGAACGTCGAAGCGACCGAGATGTTCTTCGACATGGACGGCCGCTTCCCGAACCATCACCCGGACCCGACGCTGCCCGAGAGCATCGAAGCGCTGGCGGGCATGGTCAAGCGGACCGGCGCGGACCTCGGCGTCGCCTTCGACGGCGACGCGGACCGCCTCGGCGCGGTCGACGAGCGCGGCAGCGTCCTCTGGGGCGACCAGTTGTTGACCATCTACGCGCGCGAGATCCTCACGCGCAAGCCCGGCGCAACGTTCATCGGCGAGGTGAAGTGCTCGCAGGTGATGTACGACGAGATCAAGCGCCTGGGCGGCAACCCCATAATGTACCGCACCGGCCACTCGCTCATCAAGGCGAAGATGAAAGAGACTCACGCCGAGCTCGCCGGCGAAATGAGCGGCCACATGTTCTTCGCCGATCGCTACTACGGCTTCGACGACGCGCTCTATGCCGCCTGCCGCCTCATCGAGATCGTTTCGAAATCGGGCCGGCCGCTCTCGGCGCAGCTCGCAGGGCTGCCGAAGATGGTCTCGACTCCCGAGATCCGCATCGACTGCCCGGACGAGGTGAAGTTCGAGGTCGTCAAAGCCGTGGCCGCGCAGTTCCGCAAGACACACAAGGTGGTCGATATCGACGGCGTGCGCGTGCTGTTTCCGCACGGCTGGGGCCTGGTGCGCGCTTCGAATACGCAGCCGGTCCTGGTCGAGCGGTTCGAGGCCGCCGACGAGCGTTTTCTAAACGAGTACAAGACCGGAGTCGAGACCGTCGTGGAGCAGGCGAAGCTGGCCGTGGGTTAGTTTCGCGGACCGGGCGCTTCCATGCGGCCCGCCAGCGGTGTGACCACAGGGCCGCCGCACACGCCGACTCCCGTGTGCAACAGCGCATTCAGGAAGCTCAGGAATACCGCGTAGACCATCTGCTCCGTCACCGGGCTCTTCCCCGGCAGGCGGAAGCTGACGGGAAGCTCTTTGGCGAACTGCACGCGGATCGAATCGGGTTCGGGCCGGCCGGCGCGGTCCATGCGATTCGCCACCGTGATCGGGGTCTGGAGCACATGACCGGTCTGGCCGTCCACGTAGAACTGGCAGCGCGAGAACCAGCCCAGGTTGCCGGGATCGGCGGCGTCGAACAGCAGCAGCGGCGACTGGCGGCCGGCGGCAGTCAGGTCGAGCCACACGGTGCGCTTGCCATCTTCAAGCTTCGAGTCGAAGCCCGCCTGCCTGGCAATATTCACCAGCATTTCGGGTTCGAGCTCGAGTACGATCAGCTTGTGCTCGCCGGCCTGGGCAACTTGCATACATCTACATTGTAGCGAAGCGCAGGTTTGCGGCTCCTCCGCGCGCCCGATCGCTGTACTATGTCGATATGTTCCGCATACTCGCCTTCCTATTGCTCGCTGTGGCCGCCTTCGCGGAGGAGGATAGCCACAAGACCATGGCGATCGGCTCGCCGATGGTGGATTTCGCGCTTCCCGGCATCGACGGCAAAACGCACAAGCTGAGCGACTATGCCTCGAGCCGCGTCCTGGCCCTCATCTTCACCTGCAACCACTGCCCCACCGCGCAGCTCTACGAAAGCCGCATCAAGAAGCTGGTGGACGATTACCGCGGCAAGGGCGTCGCCATCGTCGCAATCGAGCCGAACGACCCCGAGGCGGTTCACCTCAGCGAGCTCGGCTACACCGATGTCAGCGACGGCTTCGAGGACATGAAGATACGCGCCGCGTACCGCAACTTCAACTTCCCTTACCTCTACGACGGCCGCACGCAGGAGGTCTCGGAGGTCTACGGGCCGAAGGCGACACCGCACGTGTTCCTTTTCGATGAGAAGAGGATTCTGCGGTATGAAGGCCGCATCGACAACAGCCAGCGCGAGTCGCTCGTAAAGATCCACGACACGCGCAACGCGATCGACGCGCTGCTGGCGGGCAAGCCGGTACCGGTGGCGCATACGCCTGTGTTCGGCTGCTCGACGAAGTGGAAGTCGAAGGCGGCCGGGCGCGTCGAGGAGCTGAAGCGGATCGAAGCCGAGCCCGTGAAGGTCAGCCCCGTGACGGCCGAGGAGCTTAAAAAGCTGCGCCAGAACCCGACGGACAAAGTTCTACTGGTGAACTTCTGGGCCACTTGGTGCGGCCCGTGCATCACCGAGATGCCCGCGCTCCAGGAGACCTGGCGCATGTACCGCGGCCGCGACTTCGAGTTCGTGACCGTGGCGACCAACCTTCCCGACGAAGCGCCCGGGGTGCTGAAGTCGCTCCAGAAGCAGCACGCGACGAGCCGCAACCTGCACTTCGCCTCCGACGACACCTACGCCATGCAGGCGGCCTTCGACGCCAAGTGGGAATCCGGCGTGCCGTTCACGATGCTGATCGCCCCCGGAGGCAAGGTGCTCTATCAGAAGCAGGGCGAGCTCGACATCCTGGCGCTACGGCGCGTGATTCTGGCGAACCTGCCGGACCCGGATTACCTCGGCCACCGCGCCTACTGGGCGGGCGAGTAGCCTGCGAGCGCCTGCGTGTAAACATCGTACGTGGCGCGGTCGAACAGGACGAAGACCACTTCGCGTACGGCCGTGTCGCCGCGTTCCAGATGCGCCGCCACCGCCTCGATCGCGATGCGCGCGGCTTCGTGGACCGGGTAGCGGTACGCGCCCGTGCTGATCGAAGGGAAACTCACGACGGCCGCGCCTCGCTCCTCGGCCATCTCGAGGCAGGTGCGGTAGCAGGATGCGAGCAGCGCCGCCTCGCTGCGCGCTCCGCCCGAGTAGACCGGCCCCACCGCGTGGAACACCCACCGGGCTGGGAGCCGGCCTGCGCCCGTGGCGACTGCGCCGCCTGTGGGACAGCCACCCGCCTTCGCGCGGATCTGGTCCAGTTCGCGCATGATCGCGGGGCCGCCCGCGCGGTGGATCGCGCCATCCACCCCGCCACCTCCGGCCAGCGCCGAGTTGGCGGCGTTCACGATCACATCGGCAGCGCAGCGGGTGATGTCGCCCGTCACGAGCCGCAGCCGTCCCCCTCCGCGAAAGTACCGTTCCATGTCCGCATAGTAAAATAAGCGTTCCGATGCCCGCCGGTACCGCGCCTGCGCTGGCGCTCTTCGATATCGATGGCACTCTCATACGCCGCGCCGGGCCGCATCATCGCGAGGCGCTCGTCGAGGCGATCCGCCGCGTGATGGGCCTCGAGACGAGCACCGACGGCATCCCGCTCTACGGCATGCTCGATCCCGACATTCTCAGCCGCATGCTCGCGCGCGCCGGCGTCCGGCCGCGTGCGATTCGCGCGGCCATGCCGGAGATCGTCGAGAGCGCCCAACGCGTTTATCTGCGCACCTGCCCGGACCTCGAGCGCAAGACATGCCCGGGCGTCCGGACCGTGCTCCGCCGCCTCGATCGCGAGGGCGTCGCGATCGGCCTCGTCACCGGAAACCTGGAGCGCATCGGCTGGAAGAAGATGGAGTGCGCGGGATTGCGGCAGTATTTCCGGTTCGGCGCCTTCGGCGGGATGGCGCCGAATCGCGCGGGTCTGGTGCGGCTGGCGATCCGGCGCGCGCGGGCCGAGGGCTGGATCGGCCGCGGGACGCCGGTTGCGCTGATCGGCGACGCGCCCGCCGATATCGAAGCGGCCGCCGCGAACGGGATCCCGTCCATCGCGGTTGCAACAGGCGTAATCCCGCGCGCGGAGCTTGAGAAATACCGGCCGCACGCGCTGCTCGAAGACCTGCGCGAATTTGTGCCCGGTATGTTGGGCCTGTGAGGCGATATGAAGCGGATTGCGGTATTGACCAGCGGGGGTGACGCCCCCGGGATGAACGCGGCCATAAGGGCGGTGGTCCGGACGGGCATCGACCGCGGCTGGCAGGTGTTCGGAGTCGAGCACGGCTTCGCCGGCCTGATCGGCGGCAAGCTGCGCCCGATGGGCCCGCGCGACGTCGGCGAGATGATGCACCGCGGCGGCACCGTGCTCGGCAGCGCGCGCTGCCCCGAGTTCAAGACCGAAGAGGGCCGGTGCAAGGCGATCCGGGAACTGAACGCGCTCGGCATCGAGGCGCTGGTCGCCATCGGCGGCAACGGCACGCAGACCGGCTCGAATGCGCTCAACCAGATGGGCTTCCCCGTGGTGGGCGTCGCCTCGACGATTGACAACGATCTCTACGGGTCGGACGTGACCATCGGCGTCGATACCGCGCTGAACATCGCGCTCGAAGCGATCGACCGGCTCAAGGTGACGGCCTCTTCGCACCAGCGGGCGATGCTGGTCGAGGTGATGGGGCGCGGCTGCGGATACCTGGCCCTGATGGCGGGCCTGGCGGGCGGCGCCGAAGCGGTCGCGGTTCCCGAGTTCCCCTCCGACCCCGAGCAGATCGCGGCCGAAATCCGCCACGCTTACGAGCGGGGCAAGCCGCACTCGATCGTCGTGGTCGCCGAGGGAGCGACGCCGAACGCCGAGGGCCTGGCTAAGTACGTCGCCGAGCACCGCGAACGGTTAGGCCTCGACCTGCGCGTCGTGATCCTCGGCTACACCCAGCGCGGCGGAGCCCCGACCTTCGCCGACCGCATGCTCGCCACCCGCCTCGGAGCCGCTGCCACCGCCCAGATCGCCGCCGGCAACACCGGAGTGCTGGTGGGCGTGATCAAAGGCGACATCGCCACCACGCCTCTGGCGCAGGTGGTGACCGGCCAGAAGCCGCTCGACCCGAGCCTGCTCGAGCTAGCCCGCGTGCTGGCGAAATAGCAGGAGCCCATAATCCGCGTTCATCTGCGTTTATCTGCGGCCAATATTGGTTTTTATTCAGCCGCCGGTCGGCTTCGGCGTGAGCTTCGGATCGGGCAGAGGCCCCGCCGTCAGTCCCGGGAGAAAGAAAGCGATCAGCAACAGGAGAACGAGCTTCTGCATGCGGCAAATTCTATCGGATTCCGGCCACAAACGGCGCAACAGGGCTCTCAATTCGTAGCGCTGTCGTACACCAGTTCGTCCTTCGCGTCCGCGCGGATGACCCATCCGATCAGCGCCCCCGCACCCGCCCCGATTCCGGCGAAGAGCGCGACGCCTTTGCCGGTGAAGTCCATGCTCGGCCGGCTCGCGATCGCCCCGAGCGTGCCTGCGCCGGCGGCGGCGCCCATCAGGGGTGCATAAGAGCGAAGCCGCCCGCGCCGGATCCAGATCTTCCTTATCCCCGCAACCGTGATCGTCTCGGCGCCGCCCTTCCGCTCGATCGAAAGCGTGTCCGAACCCACGGCCGCCACCGTCCCCTTCGTCTTTGTGGAATCCGTCTTTTCAATGCGGATTCGAACGCCCGGGTGCAGCCGGGGTGCCGCGGTTTGCCACGCCTGCGCGCAGAGATCCTGGCCCGCGGCGAGTATACAGAGCACCGCAACCAGCAGGCTTCGCATGACGCTGTCCTTATATCACACGGGAACTTTTTGCGCGCGTTATCGTATTGACACAGGAGAGGTGAAGTATGCGTTTCCCGTTAGTTGCCCTGGCCGTCCTGGCGGCCGCGACGTTTCAGACCGGCTGCGACCTGGAGAGCCTCGCCGAGTCCTCCGACCGCTTCCGCGAAGACTTCCGCTACAACTACGATCTGAAGCCCGGCGGGCGGCTCGTCGTCGAGAACCTCAACGGCTCGATCGAGATCCTGGGCTGGGAAAAGGAGTCCGTCCAGATCACGGGCACCAAATACGCCTCGCGCGAGGAATTGCTTCGCGAGCTAAAGATCGAGACGAGGAACAGCGGCGATAGCTCGGTCGAGGTCCGCACGGTTCGTCCGAGCGGCCTTCGAGGCAACATGGGCGCGAAGTACTTTATCCGCGTGCCCCGGCAGGTGCAGCTCGAGCGCATCAACAGCTCGAACGGGCAGATCCGCGTGGAGGACATCCAGGGCAACGCGCACCTCGAAACCTCGAACGGCGCGATCCGGCTGCGGCAATTCGACGGCCGCCTGGACGCGCGCACCTCGAATGGCGCGGTCGAGGCGGACAGCATCGGCGGCGATGCCGTGGTCCACACCTCGAACGGCGCGATACGGCTGGAGCGCGTGGCCGGGTCGGTCGAGGCGGGCACGTCGAACGGCGGGATTCACGTCCGCATGTCGAAGCCGAAGCCGAATGACCGGCTCGTATTCGAGAGCTCTAACGGGTCGATCGATATCGAACTCGAGACCCTCGAGAACAACGAGGTCCGCGCCTCCACGAGCAACTCGTCGATCACGCTGCGCATGCCGGCGACGCTGAAAGCGCGCCTGCGAGCCTCGACCACGAACTCCTCGATCACGAGCGAGTTCGACATCACCACGCGCGGCGCGATCCGGAAGAATCACCTCGAAGGCGATCTGAACGGCGGTGGTCCGCTGATCGATCTGAACACGTCGAACGGTTCGATCCGGCTGCTGAAGCTGTAGGGAGATTACCTCGCCATCTCGGCCAGCTTGGCCTCGAACGCCTCGAGCGGAAGCGCGCCCATCACCACGACGCCCTCCACGCCCTCCGGCGTGCTCTTGCCGATGATGAAGCTCGGGGTGCCGTCAATGCGCAGCGAAGCGGCCATCGCGGCGTCTCTCTTAACCGCCGCGGCGTGCTTGCCGCTTTCGACGCAGGCCTTGAACGCCGCCATATCGAGCTTCAGGTCGAGCGCGTGCGTCTCGATGTCCGCGGGCGAAAGCTTGGCCGGGTTCGCCACCAGGCGGTCGCGCATGTTCCAGAACTGCTTCTGGTCGGCCGCGCACCGCGCCGCCTCGGCCGCCCGGAACGCGTTCGAGTGGAACTCGAGCGGCATATCGCGGCTGTAAAACCGAACCTTTCCCGAATCGACGTACTTCCGGCGGATCTCGGGGAACGTCGCCGTGTGGAAGCGCCGGCAGAACCCGCACTGGTAATCGGTGAACTCGACCATCGTGAGCGGCGCGTCCTTGCTTCCGAGCAGCGGCGCGTCGCCGAGCCTCATCCTAACCTTGCCGGTCGCGTCGATGGAGGCGTCGCCCAGCGGTCCGGAGCTCTTTTCGAGCAACTGGCGGATCTGCCGCAGTTCGTTCAGGATCTCGTCGGCCTGTTCGCGCGTGATGCCGGCGTCGTCGGAATTTTTCTTCTCCGCCGCGCAGGCCGGGAGCAGCATGGCGAGCGCAAGCGGGACGATGGCTACGATTCGGCGCATACCTGGAACGTCAATATAGCACGGCACCCCGGGCGGGCCGCGCGGGGCGGCCGGACCCCGCATGCTACGATAGTCTTTCCAGGCTCCGGGCTCCGTGCAACGGGCGGCCGTGAACCCCGCCAGGTCCGGAAGGAAGCAACGGTAACGGTGCGGCTCGTGTGCCGCGGATCACCTGGGGCCTGGGTACGAAGCGCGCGCAGCCCCGCACCGGCGAGCATCCCATGTATCAGGTCATCGCAAGAAAATACCGGCCGCAGAGCTTCTCCGAGCTCGTCAACCAGGAGCACGTCAAGACCACGCTCGCCCACGCGATCGAGCAGAATCGCATCGCGCACGGCTACATTTTCTCGGGCCAGCGAGGGACGGGCAAAACGACGGTCGCCCGCATCCTGGCGCGCTGCCTGAACTGCGTCCAGGGGCCGGCCGCCACACCCTGCGGCGTGTGCGCGAGCTGCGTCGAGATCGCCGCCGGAAACGCGCCCGACGTGATCGAGATCGACGCGGCATCGAACCGCGGCATCAATGAAATGCGCGAGCTGCGCGATAACATACGCTACCGGCCCGCGCGCGACCGCTACAAAGTCTTCATCATCGACGAAGCGCACCAGATCACGAACGAAGCCTTCAACGCGCTCCTCAAGACGCTCGAGGAGCCGCCCGAGTGGGTGGTCTTCGTGCTGTGCACCACCGAAGCGCACAAGATTCCGGCGACGATTTCCTCGCGCTGCCAGCAGTTCAGCTTCCGGTCCGTGAGCTTCGAAGAAATCATCGCGCGCATGGACTGGATCTGCCGCCAGGAAGGCATCGAGGCCGACGCCGAAGCTCTGGCCGTGCTCGCGCAGGCGGGCGAGGGCAGCGTGCGCGATTCGCTCTCGGCGCTCGACCAGGCCATCGCCTGCTGCGGCAACACGCTCAAGGCGGACGAAATCCGCGGGCTGCTCGGGGCTTTCTCGCTCGACACGCTCGACCAGGTGACGCAGGCGCTGCGCGATTCCGATTCGCGGCGCATGCTCGAAATCGTCGACGCGCTCGTCAGCAACGGCCACCACTTGCAGCACTTCGTGCGCGAACTGGCACGCTACTTCCGGAACCTGCTGGTGGCGAAGCTCACGGGCGCGAACGAGCGGCTCATCCCGGCCTCGAAGCAGGAGCGCGAGCGTCTGATCGCGATCGCGGCGCAGTTCTCCGAGCAGGACCTGACGCGCTACTTGCAGCTCACGCTCGACCTGTTCCGCGACTTGCAGTTCTCGCTCCAGCCGCGGCTGCACATGGAACTCGGGCTCATCCGGCTGGTCGAGGCGGGCAAGCTCATCTCGATTGAAGAGGCGCTCGCCGGGGGCGCTCCTCCGGCGCCCGCCGCGCCCGCGGCTCCGAAAAAGAGCCGCCCGGCGACTCCGCCGTCCGCCGCGCCTTCCTCCGCCGCACCGCCGCCCCAGGCGGGCGGGCTCAAGCAACAGCTTGTCGCCGCGCTGCACGAACTCGGTATGCCGTTCACGGCCGACGCGGTCGAGCACTCCGAGCTCACCGAATCCGCGAGCGAACTGCGCTTCCTGACGCCGCCCGAATTCAAGCTGATGCTCGCGGACGCCGACATCCAGAAGGCGCTCGACAAGCTGAATCTGGGGCGCCGCCGCATCACGAAGACGCTCGGAGAAGTGGCGCCGCCGTCCGCGCCCGCCGGCGCCCCCGCCGCCAAACCCGCCGATGAAGCCGCCGCGCGCGCTCTCGCCAACCCCGAGGTGCAGCGCTTCCGCGAAGTCTTCCCGGGAGCCGAAGTGCGGGTCGTGCGAAATCTGAAAGAATAGGTGTTCGACAGGAGCGCTCCCATGAAGATGCCCGGAAACATGCAGTCGATGATGAAGCAGGCTCAGCAGATGCAGGAGAAGCTTCAGCAGGAGATTGCGCTGATCCGCGTCGAGGCTTCCTCGGGCGGCGGCATGGTGACCGTCAAGATGGATGGCCAGAAGAACGTCACTGGCGTCACGATCGACCCGGAAGTGGCCGGCGACGTCGAGATGCTTCAGGACATGGTAATGGCCGCCTTCAACGAAGCCGCCAAGAAAGTGGACGAGGAGACGAAACAGAAGATGGCCGGAATGTTGGGCGGGATGGGACTGCCGCCCGGCCTCCTCTAGTCGCGCCCAATGCCGGATTACGCCGAACCGCTCGCCCGCCTGATCCAGGAATTCAAACGCCTGCCGGGCATCGGGCAGAAGTCCGCCCAGCGGCTCGCTTTCCACGTGCTCCGCGCCCCGCGCGAGGACGCCGAGCATCTCTCGCAGGCCGTGCTCGACGTCAAGGACAAGCTCGGGCTCTGCGAGGTCTGCAACAACATCAGCGACTCGGAGCTGTGCACGTTCTGCCGCGACGCCGGGCGCGACCAGTCGGTGCTCTGCGTGGTCGAGGAGCCGCACAATATTCTGCCGATCGAGACCACGCGGCAATACTCGGGGCTGTATCACGTACTGCACGGATCGATTTCCCCGCTGCGCGGCATCGGCCCCGAGCAGTTGCGCATTCACGGATTGCTAAAGAGGCTCGAATCGGGCCACGTCGCCGAGATCATTCTCGCGACGAACCCGACCGTAGAAGGCGAAGCGACGGCGGCCTATCTCTCGAAGCTGCTCAAGCCGCTCGGAGTGAAGGTGACCCGCATCGCGATGGGAGTGCCGGTCGGCAGCGACCTCGAATTTGCCGACGAGGTCACGCTCATGAAGTCGTTCGAGAACCGGCGGGAGTTGTAGCCTCCGCCAAGCCCGTCTCGCTCACGCCGCCGATCGCCACATCGATGAGTCGGTTCGCCTCGCGCGGCGCCGCGAGTTCTACCCTCAGGAAGTTGTCGCTCAAAGCCAGCCCCGCCTGCTCGAGCGTCACCACCGAAAGCGTCCTGCCCACCATACGCCCGCGGAACTCGAGGTTCTTCCGCGCGGCAAGCTCGCGCAGCACGCGGTTCCGTTCCTTGCGCACCGGCATCGGCACGTGGTTCCCCGCCTCCGCCGCCGGCGTGCCGGGGCGCTCCGAATACGTGAACACGTGCAGGTACGTGAACGGCAGGCTCTCGATGAACGCGCGGTTCTCTTCGAACTCAGCATCGTTCTCGCCGGGAAACCCGGTCATGACGTCCGCCCCGATCGCCGCATCCGGCATCAGCGCGCGCGCCCGGCGTATGCGGTCCTCGTAATGCCGCGGCCTGTACTTGCGGTGCATGCGCCGCAGCACGCTGTCCGAACCCGTCTGCAACGGCGCGTGTACGTGCTTTGCGATCCGCGGTGACGCTGCCATCAGTCCCAACAAATCGTCCGAGAAATCCATCGGCTCGACCGAACTGAGCCGCAGCCGCTCGATTTCCGTCTCATCGAGCAGCCGCCGCACGAGATCCGCAAGCCGCAGGCGCCCTTCGAGATCGCGTCCCCACCGGCCGAGGTTGATCCCGCTCAGCACCACCTCGCGATACCGGCGGCCCAGGTTGCGCACCTGCTCGACCACCCAATCCGGCCGCGCGCTCCGGCTCCGCCCGCGAACGAACGGGATGATGCAGAACGAGCACCGGTTATTGCACCCGTCCTGAATTTTGAGGTTGGGCCGCGTGCGGTCCCCCGCCGCGTCCTCCACCACCGCCGCGAGAAACTCCTGCTGCGCGAAGATATCGCCGACGTGAATCTGCCCGTGGTACGGCGTCCCGGCCGTGACGATCTCCGGAATCTCGGTCTTGTGCGAATTCCCGACCACCCACGCGACGCCGGGAATCGCCGCCAGTTCCTCCGGCGCCCGCTGCGCGTAGCACCCGGTCACCAGAATCCGCGCCCCGGGATTCTCGCGCCGTATGCGGTTGATCGCGTGCCGCACGTCCTCATCGGCCGAGCACGTCACCGTGCACGTATTCAGAATGACGAGGTCGGCCTCCTGCCTGCCCGCGGGCTCCAGCCCCTTGCCCGCCAAAGACGCCTCGAGCGCCGCACCATCGGCCTGCGTCGCCCTGCACCCGAAATTCTGGATATGAAACGTCCCCACTTCTTTGATTTTAGGATGGATGGACCAGCAATCGCCTCCTGGTCCGTGATCTCACCGTGGAAGCTGTTCGCTGAGCTTCAGCAGCGCCACCGACCGCGCCTCCAAATGCACGGCCGCGTCCGGAACGACGCGCTCTTCCTCCAGCTCCGGGCGGCTCGTGTCCAGGATCAGGACCCACTTCTGCCCGTTCTCCCGCGTCGGGACTCGGAAGTCGAGCGCCTCCCCGCACGGATTGAACAGAAGCAGCAGCGTGTCATCCTCCACCGGCTCGCCGGCCTCGTTCACATCCTCGAGCGTTTCTCCGCTCAATTGAAGGCCGAAGCAGCCGATCCAGGTGGCGCGCCACTCTTCATCGCCCATCTCGCCGCCGTCGGGCCGCAGCCACGTGATGTCCTTGATGTCCTTCCGCCGCGCGCCTGGCCCGTGGACGCCCTCGCCGCGGATTTGGCGATCCTGGAAGAACTTCCTCCTCCGCAGGTTCGGATGCGCGGCGCGCGTCCGGATCAGCCGCCTGGTGAAGTCGAGCAACGCGCGCTTCCGGTCGTCGAGGTTCCAGTCGAACCAACTGATCTCGGTGTCCTGGCAATACGCGTTGTTGTTGCCGCGCTGCGTACGCCCGATTTCGTCGCCGCCGCAGATCATCGGCAGGCCCTGCGAGAAAAGCAGCGTCGCCAGAAAATTCCGTTTCTGCCGCTCGCGCAGCTCGACGATCGCCGGGTCATCCGACGGCCCTTCCACGCCGTGGTTCCAGGAGTAATTGTCGTTGGAGCCGTCCTTGTTGTCCTCGCCGTTCGCCTCGTTGTGCTTTTGGTTGTAGCTGACCAGGTCGTTCAGCGTGAAGCCGTCATGCGCGGTGATGAAGTTGACGCTGGCCGTGGGCCGCCGGCCGTCGCGCTGGTAGAGATCGCTCGACCCCGTAAGCCGGTACGCGAGATCCGCGAGCTGCCCCTCGTCGCCCTTCCAGAACCGGCGCACGGTATCGCGATACTTGCCGTTCCACTCAGCCCACAGCACCGGGAAGTTGCCCACCTGGTATCCGCCCGACCCCACGTCCCAGGGCTCGGCGATCAGCTTGACCCGCGAAATCACGGGGTCCTGATGAATGATGTCGAAAAATGCCGCATCTCCTCCACCCAGTACCGCAGGCTGTCCATGATGAGCTTCAGCACCTGCGGATGCCGCACGTTGAGGCTGTTCCCGGTGCCCGTGTAATCCATGTAGTAGCGCGCGTCCTCTGTCAGCCGGTAATACGTCGTGTTGTCGAGTCCGCGCAGGCTCAGCGTCGGTCCGAGATGGTTTCCCTCGCACGTGTGGTTGTACACCACGTCGAGGATTACCTCGATATTCTCCCGGTGCAGCGACCTCACCATCGACTTGAACTCGGCCACCTGACCGCCCGGAGCCCTGCTCGATGCGTAGCGCGCCTCCGGAGCGAAAAAGTTGACCGTGTTGTAGCCCCAGTAGTTGCGCAGACCGCGATCGGCGAGCGTCTTGTCGTCGAGGAACGCATGGACCGGCATCAGCTCCACCGCCGTAATCCCGAGGTTCTTCAGGTACGCGATGGCCTGCCGCGATGCCAGCCCCGCGTAGGTCCCGCGCAGTTCCTCCGGCGCATCCGTGAACTTCTTTGTGAACCCCGCCACATGGAGTTCGTAGAGGACCGACTCGGCGAGCGGGGTTCGCGGCGGGCGGTCCTGCTCCCAATCGAAAAAGGGGCTGGTGACCACCGATTTCGGGACGCCGCCGGCGTCGTCCTGCGCATCGCAGGAGAGGTCCGCCTGCGGGTCGCCCATGCGGTAAGCGAAAACCGGCGCCTTCCAATCCACATCTCCCGAGAGCGCCGTCGCGTAAGGATCGATCAGCAGTTTTGCGGGATTGAAGCGCAAGCCCCGGGCTGGATCGAACGGGCCGTAGGCGCGGTAACCGTAAAGCTGCCGCGGCCCCAGCGCCGGCACGTAGCCATGGTGCACGAAAGCGGTGACTTCAGGCAGCGTGACAACCGCGTCTTCCGGCCCGAACAGGCACAAATCGATTCGTTTCGCAGTTTCGGAGTAGACCGCGAAGTTAACTCCGCTTCCATCCCACGTGGCCCCAAGCGGGTAAGGTTTGCCGGGCAGGATTCGCGTACGCGCAGTCCTCCCCTCCAGGTTAATGTCTATTAATTTATGGGCGTTTAGCCCAGTTCCCTAGTAGCGGTCGCGCCGTCCGCCGCCCGCCCCTCGTGGGCCGCGTCCCATGCCGCCGCCGGCGCCCGCCCCGCCGCCCGATGCCATCGGACGGGCTTCGTTGATCACCAACGGGCGCCCCATAAACTGCTTCCCGTTGCAGGTCGAGATCGCTCGCGCCGCTTCCTGATCGTTGGAGATTTCCGCGAACCCGAATCCGCGCGCCTCTCCGGAGAACCGGTCTCTAACCACGTTCACGCTATCCACGGCGATCCCAGACTGGGTGAACCAGCTTTCCAGGTCTGCCTCTGTCGCCTTGTACGGCAGATTCCCAATATAGAGCCTCATTCGATCCGAACTCCTTGCTTGTTGCCCGCCGGGATTGCCCCAGCGGAACCGACGAACCATCCCGGCGGCATTCCCCGCGGCCGGAAGCGACTGCAAGCTGAAGAATTTGACATTCAGCGATTAACATTCTCTCATAAACAGGATCTGTGCGGGTATCGCTCCCCGCAGTAGTGGGTGAATCTCCCCTTTCTTCCAGGCTCGCCCTGCCCGATTGGCCGGTGTGCGCGCGTGCTCGGCCGAGGCATCCTCGGATCAGGGGAGGAAACGGGAATGGAACATTCTCTGGCCGCTTTGTCGAGTGAGCTGGCGGCGGCGGTCGAGCGGGCCGGACGGTCCGTGGTCGCTGTGAACGGCCGCGACCATCGCTCATCGAGCGGCATACACTGGGCGCCCGGCGTCATCGTGACGGCCGAGCACACGCTCCGCCGCGACGAAGGAATCACGCTCACGCTGCCGGATGGCGACGGCGTCTCAGCGGCGCTCGCGGGGCGCGACGCCGGAACCGATCTCGCGGTGCTGCGCGCGGAGCTTCCCAAGCTGCCGGTGGCCGAGCGCAGCGACACCGGATTCAAGCCGGGCAGCATCGCGCTCGCCATCGGCCGCGGAAGCGAAACCGGCGTCGTCGCGTCGATGGGCGTCGTCAGCGCGGTCGCGGGCGCGTGGCGCACATGGCGCGGCGGGCTCGTCGATTCCTACGTGCGCCTCGATGTCACGATGTATCCCGGAGTCTCGGGCGGAGCCGTCGCCGATGCCGGCGGGCGCCTCACGGGCCTCGCTACCGGCGCTCTCTCGCGCGTGGCCGGCGTCGCGATTCCGCTTGCGACCATCGAGCGCGTCGCGGCCGAACTGCTCGCCAAGGGGCGCGTCACGCGCGGCTACCTCGGCGTGGGTCTGCAACCCGTCGAACTGCCCGAGCATCTCTGCAACAGGCTGAAACTAGCAGGGGCCGGCGGCCTCATCGTCCTCACGGTTGAGCCGTCCGCGCCCGCGGGCGAAGCGGGCGTGCTGATCGGCGACATCCTCGTCGCGCTCGACGGCAAGCCGGTCTCGGATACCGATCACGTGCAGGCGGCGCTCGGCTCCGAAGCGGTGGGGCGGGAAGTAAAGGCCACGCTCATCCGTGGCGGGGAACTGGCGCAACTGAACATTGCGGTGCGCGAGCGCCCGCGGAAAGGAGATTGACCGGTGCAAGGCTTCGGAGAAATCGCGGAAAAACTCAGGCGCTCGACCGTACACCTGCGCATTGGCGCGGGAACCGGCTCGGGCGTGATCTGGAACGCGGACGGCCTCATCGTCACCAACGCGCACGTCGCGCGAGCGGACCGCGCCGTGGTCGAACTGTGGGACGGCCGGCATTTCACGGCGGCGCTCGAGGAGCGCGACACGCGCCGCGATCTGGCGAGCCTGCGCATCGAGAATGCAGGCGGGCTCGCCGCCGCTACGCCCGGAGATTCGAGCGCGCTGCGGCCGGGCGAGCTCGTCATCGCCGTAGGCAATCCGCTCGGCTTCACCGGCGCGCTCAGCACCGGGGTGGTGCATGCGCTCGGCCCTCTGCGCGGCGTGAGCGCGCGAACCTGGGTGCAGGCCGATGTGCGGCTGCTGCCCGGCAACTCGGGCGGCCCGCTTGCCGATGCGCGCGGCCGCGTAATCGGCATCAACACGATGATCGCCGGGCGCCTCGCGCTCGCCGTCCCCAGCAACACCGTGGCGGAATTCCTGCGCCGCGGCGCATCGGGTGTGCAACTCGGCGTCGTGATCCAGCCCGTGCCGGTTGATTTCGAAGGCGGGCGGCTCGGGTTGCTGGTTCTCAAAATTGTGCCGGGCAGCGCGGCGGCCGCGGCTTCGCTGCTTCCCGGCGACCTGCTGCTCGGCCTCGCCGGCCGCGCCTTCCGCGCGCCGGACGATCTTGCCGAAGCGCTCGAAGCATCGGGCGGCGGCGTGCTGGCGCTCGACTTCCTGCGCGGCGATCGCTCCACGGTCCGCCACGTCACCGTAAGGCTCGAGCCGGCCAGGGCGGCGGTCGCGGCGTGATCCGCGTCGCGGTAGTGGCGGAATCCGCCGTCGTGCGCGCGGGCATCGAGACGCTGCTCCGCGCGCACGGCAATTTCGAGCTCGTCGAATCGCATCCGGACGTCGTCGTCCATGCCGGAGACGAGCCCGTGCTCGAAACGTCCGCTCCTACCGTGATCCTCACCGAAACCCGAGACCCCGAATGGACGCGCGACGCGCTCCGCCTGGGAGCGCGCGCCGTCCTGCCGCGCGACGCCTCGCAAGAGGAGATCGTGGCGGCGGTCGAGGCCGCGGCGGCGGGTCTGGTCGCGCTCGATCCCGCAAGCCTCGACGCGCTCGCCGGCGCAGCGCCGCGCGCGGCGTTGGCCGCCGATCCCGTCGAGCCCCTCACGCCCCGCGAAATCGAGGTGCTGCGCATGTTAGCCGAAGGCGAAGGCAACAAAACGATCGCCTGGAAACTCGGCATCTCCGACCACACCGTGAAATTCCACGTGGCTTCGATCATGGCCAAGCTGCGCGCCTCGAGCCGCACCGAGGCCGTGACGATCGGGATCCGCCGCGGCCTGATCCTGCTATAGGGTGTTCGCGCCGGGCACACGCCCGCGCCGATATCCCGCTATGACGCGGCCGTCGCGCAGCGTGTAGGCCACGTTCGCGAAGTCCTCGCCGCGGAACACCGTGATGTCCGCCGTGTATCCCGGCGCGATGCGGCCGAGCCGCGCCGCATCGCCGAAACGCGCGGCCGGAGCCGTGGTGAGCGCGGCGAGAATCTGCCGGAAGCTCATCCCGGCTTCGCGCATGAACGCGTACTCGTCGCGCGTGTCGTAATCGCCCATGTAGCCCACGTCGGTCCCAAACAGCACCTCGCCGCCGGCGCCATTCCACGCGCGAAGCTGAGCGATGCCGGCCTGAAGGAATTCCGCGGCGACGGAGTCGCGATCGTGCCGCAGCTCGTACTTCCACAACTTGAGCGTGGGGATCACGGCGATGCGCTTCGACTTCATCCGCGCGAGCAGAGCCGTGTCCCATATGCCCGCTTGCGGCGCGGTATGGACGAGCACATCGACGCCCGCGTCCACCGAGTTTTCGAGCCCTTGCCGGTTCGACGGATGCGCGAGCGCCGGCTTCCCGCGCCCGTGCGCCGCCGCAACGAGCGCCTTGACGGCATCGGGAGGAATCGTGAGCACAGGAGGCAGCCACGTCGCGGCATAGATCTTGATGCCGTCCACGCCCTCGTCGAGCAGCTTGTTCGCCACCGCGCTCGCCTGCTGCGCATCGGATACCTCGGGCGCATCCCACAGCATGCCGCCCATCGCCATGACGACCGGCTTCAGGAACGCGCCGCCTTTGGGCAGAACGATCTCGCCCGTAGTGCGAATTCTGGGCCCGGCCACCTGGCCCGATTCCACGCGGGCGCGAATCGCGCGCGTGTTCTCGAAGGGCGACCCCGTGTCGAAGACGCTCGTGAAGCCGTACCGCGTAAGCATGGCTTCGAGCTGCGCGGCCAGTTCCGGCGCCGGTATCCGCGCCGCATCCTGCCACTTCCGCTCCATGAAGTGGACGTGGCTGTTCCAGAACCCGGCCGTGACGGTCATGCCGCTGCAATCGAGGACCCGCGCGCCGGGCGGCACGCGAACGCCGGCCCGCGGGCCGGCAGCGGTGATCTTCCCGCCTTCAATCAGAACGACGCCGTCGCGAATCGGAGGCGAGGCCGGATCCGGATAGACCGTTCCGCCGGCCAGCGCGAGGATCAGGACAGCGGCGGGGTTCATATCAAGCCGCCGCGCTCTCCGCCAGCAGCCCTTTCACGTATTTCAGGCTGGGCTCGACCAGTTCCCACGCCCCCGGCCAGAAGCACAAATCGATGCACCACCACTCGATCCCCTCCACGGCCGCGAGCTTCGGCGCGAGCGCTTTGAAGTCCACGAGACCCTCGCCGAACGGCCGGTGCGTGCTGGTCTCATCGTTGTGCAGCGTGCCGTCGGAATCGATCAGGTGTATGTGGCCGATGCGCCCCTCGAGCATCTGCAAGAATTGCGCGACCCCGCCCGCAAGCGTTTCGTTGACGCCGTGCTGCCGCGCCCCGGCTACGCCGCACATATAGGCATGCGACGTGTCGAACAGCACGTCGAAGTTGGCGTGCCCCACGCGCTCGTGCATGGCGACGACCTCGGACGGCTTGTTGAACGCGAAACCCGGTTCGAACTCCCACACCAGGCGTATGCCCGCCTCGGCGGCGACGGCCGCCGCGCTGCGCCACAGGTCCGCCACGCGAGCGAACGTTGCGTCGTATTCGGCATCCGGAATCGCGTCCGGCCCCGCGATCGTATCCACGCGGATCGCCGGGCTCCCGATATCGACGCACAGATCCACGTTGCGCCGGAACAGGTCGAGATACTTCCGCGTGTTGCCCCTGACCACGGGATTCGCCGCCCCCAGGTCCGCCGCGTAGCCCGAAACGCCGAGGCCGTTGTCAGCCAGCAGCGATGCCACCTCTCGACGCGACTCTTCGGTCGGGTAGGCGTCGGGGGTGATGTGCGGCGGAAACCCGGCCACCTCGACCCCGTCGTAGCCCGCCTTCGCCAGCCGCTCCACCACCTCGCGGAACGGCACCGGATTGTTCGTGTACGGGCCGAATACGAAGGTCCAGCTTCCGAGCGAAACTTTCATGGCTTCTCCACCTTAACCCAACTGTTGCGGGCGCACGATTCGAGCACGGCATCGAGCACGAGCTGGCACTTCAGGCCGTCGTCGAAATCCGGCTTCATCGGCCTGGCGGCAGAGATCGCGTTCAGCAAATCCGCTGCCTGGTTCACGAACGTGTGCTCGTAGCCGATCGCGCACCCGGGCACCCACCAGTTCTTCATGTAGGGGTGGCACTCTTCCCACACCGGCATCTCGCGCCATCCCTGCACGTGTTTGGACTCGCGCGAATCGAAATACCACAACCGGCTCATGTCTTCGAGATCGAAATACAGGCTGCCGTACTCGCCGTTGATCTCGAACGTATTGCCGTTCTTGCGGCCGTTGGCGAAGCGCGTCGCTTCGAAATGCCCGATGGCCCCTCCCGCGTACCTGGCGACGAAGATTGCCGCGTCCTCGATCTCGACCGGCTTCCGCGGGCCGCCGTCCGGCTGCTCGCGCTCATTGACGAAGATGCGGCTCGTCCCGGCGACCGATTCGATCTCGCCCGCCAGGTAGTTCGACAGATCGACGATGTGCGACAGCAGGTCGCCCGTAACGCCCGATCCGGCGACGTCTTTGTCCATCCGCCACACGAGCGGGATGGAAGGGTCGAGCGTCCAATCCTGCAAATACAGCGCGCGGAAGTGATACACCTTACCGATACGCCCCTCATCGATCAGTTGCCGCGCGAACGCCACCGCGGGCACACGCCGGTAATTGAACCATACCGTATTCAACCGCCGCGCCTTGCGCGCCGCCTCGGCCATCGACCGCGCCTCGGCGCCATTCATCGCGAGCGGCTTTTCGCAGGCGACGATCTTACCGGCCTCGATCGCGGCGAGCGCAATTTCCGAGTGTGTATTATTCGGCGAGCAGATATCGACCACCCCGACCTCGGGATCGTCGATCACCCGCCGCCAGTCGGAAACGGCTTCTTCCCACCCCCACCGCGCGGCGAACTTCTCCACCTTGGCGGCGTCGCGCCCGCAGACCACTTTGAGGCGAGGCTTCACCGGCGGGTCGAAGAAATACCCCGCCTGCCGGTAGGCGTTCGTGTGCGCCTTGCCCATGAACTTATACCCGATCATCCCGATGCCGATTGCGTCGCCCATAGCTCCATACGGGGATATAACATCGGGCTGCCTGAGCGCAAGTTGTGCCAGCCCACAGGACGCCATCCGTTACAATGGGGGGCGGCCGATCATGAGTTCTACGCTCCTGTCGAGAGTCCGTCTCAAGAACTACAAGAGCATCGCGGCTTGTGACGTAAGTCTGGGGCCGCTGACTTTCCTGGTGGGTCCGAACGGAGCCGGCAAGAGCAACTTCTTGGACGCCCTCCGCTTCGTAACGGATTCGCTCCGCACCTCGCTTGAACACGCGCTTCGCGAACGCAGCGGCATCAACGAAGTGCGCCGGCGGTCGGGCGGACACCCCAACCACTTCGGGCTGCGCCTCGATTTCTCGCTCCCTGGCGGCGCTGGCGGCCACTATGCGTTCCAGATCGGGGCCCGTCCGCAAGGCGGCTTCGAGGTACAAGACGAAGAATGCATTTTCCATACGCCTGGATCTTTGGGCGCGCATTTCTTTCGCGTGAAGTCTGGTTCGGTTGTGGAAGCGAGCGAGCAGGGGCCTGCGGCGTCCTTCGACCGGCTCTACCTGGTCAGCGCCTCAGGACTCCCTACGTTCCGGCCCGTGTATGAGGCTCTGTCGCGGATGGGGTTCTATAGCCTGAACCCAGACCGCATCCGCGACCTACAGTCGCCTGACGCCGGAGAGCTCCTCGCGCGAG
This sequence comes from Acidobacteriota bacterium, assembly GCA_050261515.1. Classification (GTDB taxonomy): domain Bacteria; phylum Acidobacteriota; class Terriglobia; order Bryobacterales; family Bryobacteraceae; genus JBLNDJ01. Next base: position 103,074 of record JBLNDJ010000018.1, read on the forward strand.
ACGGCAACAACATTACCAGCGTATTGGCCCGAATGGAGAAGCACAGCCAGCTTCGGAAGGAGAGGATCGAGCAATATCTGTCCAAAGTCGTTCCCGGCGTTCGCGGCGTGGACGTTAAAGTAGTTGGCCCCAAGGAGACACTGGAGTTCCGGCAGGACGTTGCGGGTTCCAAGGCGCCTTGGCGGTTCCTCGCATCGAACATGTCGGACGGCACGGTTCGCGCTCTGGGAGTTCTCGTGGCTCTGTTTCAGGGAGGCAACGGCAGCGGCGCGCCGGTGCCGCTAGTGGGTGTCGAGGAGCCTGAAATCGCGCTCCATCCCGCCGCCACCGGATTGTTGCTCGACGGCCTGAAGGAGGCCAGCCGGTCTACGCAGGTGCTGGTAACCAGCCATAGCCCTGATCTCCTGGACAACGAAAAGTTGGATCCGGATTCGATTCTCGCGGTTTACGCCGAGGCGGGCTCCACCCACATCGCGCCTTTGAACGAAGCTGGGCGCACCGCCCTTCTTCAGCGGCTATCCACGCCAGGCGAACTGCTAAGGATGGATTACTTGCGTCCCGATCCCGAAAAGTCTCCTGAGAAGATCGATAAGCAGATGCGGCTCTTCGACAAAGAAGGCTGCTGATGCTGGTGCAAATTGGGTTTGTGGTGGAAGGTCATGGGGAAACCGAGTCGGTTCCCTGCCTGCTTCGCCGAATCGCTCAGGCCTTTGACCCTTCGCTTGAGGTTGTTATTCCGCGTCCAATCCGAGTAACGAAGTCCAGGCTCCTGCAGCCCGGAGAACTGGAGCGGAAGGCACAAATGGCGGCGCTCAATACGGGCAACCGCGGCGGAATCCTGGTCGTCCTCGATAGCGACGACGATTGCCCGGCCCAACTTGGCCCCCAGTTATTGAGGAGGGTCCGGTCTGCGCGCTGCGATTTGCCTTCGGCGGTCGTGCTTGCCCAAAAGGAATTTGAATCCTGGTTCATCGCTGCCGCCGAATCCCTGCGCGGGAAACGCGGCCTGCCCACCGATCTAGAATCACCCGAGCAGCCCGAACAGATCGCCGGAGCGAAGGAATGGCTGACCAAGCGGATTGCTCACGGGAGGGTGTACGCGCCAACCGTCGATCAGGCGTCCCTGACAAGCGCATTGGACCTCAAGCTGGCGCGCCGTGCGGCATCCTTCGACAAGTGTTATCGGGATGTGATCCGCTTGCTGGAGGAGCTCAGGTCTTTGATCTTTCCACGATCATGACACTGAGCAGTTGTTTCATCGTCAAACTTCGCGCCGTTGGGCGAGCATAGCCCACTCAACGCTCTGGCCCGGGCGCTTCGCGTTCCAGCAAATCATGTCTCGGGCATCGTGAACGAGAAGCGCGACACCGCCGCCGCGCAAATCGACAGGGAAGTCCTTCCGCGTGCGAGTTAGGCCGCGAGAGCGGTTTCGATCCGCGCCAACTCTTCAGCCGAGAACGTCAGGTTTCGCAGCGCCGCGACGTTCTGCTCGATCTGTTCCACCTTGCTCGCGCCGATCAGGGCGCTTGTGGCCGCGCCGTCCCGCAGCACCCACGCCAGCGCCATTTGCGCCAGCGTCTGGCCGCGCTCGCGCGCCACATCGCTCAGCGCGCGCACCTGCGCGATCCGCGCTTCGTCGATGTCCTTCGCCTTGAGAAACCCGTGCGGCTTCGAGGCACGCGAATCGACGGGGATGCCGTCCAGATAGCGGTCCGTCAGCAGGCCCTGGGCCAGCGGGCAGAATGCAATTCCGCCGATTCCCTCCGCCCGGAGTAACTCGAACAGTCCGTCTTCGGCCGTCCGCTCGAACATCGAGTATTTCATCTGGTGGATCAGGCAGGGCGTCCCCAGTTCGCCGAGTAACTTCGCCGCCCGCGCGGTCTGCTCCACGTTGTAATTCGAAATACCCGCGTAGAGCGCCTTTCCCGACCGCACCGCCTGATCGAGCGCCGCGACCGTTTCCTCCACCGGCGTTTCCGGGTCCGGCCGGTGCGAATAGAAGATATCGACGTAATCGAGCGCCATGCGCCTCAGGCTCTGGTCCAGGCTCGCCAATAAATTTTTGCGAGATCCCCAGTTCCCGTAGGGCCCTGGCCACATCAAATAACCAGCCTTCGTCGAAATGACCAGTTCGTCCCGGTAGGCCGCGAGGTCGAGCGCGAGCGCGCGCCCGAAGTTCTCTTCGGCCGAGCCCGGCGGCGGGCCGTAGTTGTTGGCGAGGTCGAAATGCGTGATCCCGAGGTCGAAGGCGCGCCGCAGCATCGCGCGGCCGTTCTCGAACGCGTCGACGCCGCCGAAATTGTGCCACAGGCCGAGCGAAATCGCGGGCAGGAGCAGGCCGCTCCGCCCGCAGCGCCGGTAAATCATCGCGTCGTAACGCGTGCTGCTGGCTGTATGGGGCAAGATCAGATAATTTTAATGCATGAGCACTCCATTTCGTCTGGACGGTAAGATCGCCCTCATCACCGGCGGCGCGAGCGGAATCGGCGAGGCCGCGTGCCGCGCGTTCACCGCGGCGGGCGCCTCGGTCCGGATCGTAGACATCAACCGCGAGCGGGCCGAGAAGCTCGCGAGCGAACTCCCCGGAGCCGCTGCCCTCATCTGCGACATCACCGACGAAGACGCCGTCCGCAACACCTTCGCCTCCATCCCTAAACTAGATATTCTGGTCAACAATGCCGGAATCGGCCTGGTCGGCAACATTGAGGAAACCGCCGCCGACGACTTCCGCCGCCTGCTCCGTGTCAACGTGGAAGGCCTTTATATTACAACAAAATACGCGCTTCCCCTGCTTCTGGCTGCCCCGAACGGTAGTATAGTGAACATAGGTTCGGTAGCCGGACTCGTAGGGGTGAAGAAGCGATTTGCTTACTGCGCTACGAAAGGGGCCGTAGTTGCTATGACGCGCCAGTTGGCCGTCGATTACCCGACCCAGCTTCGTGTAAACTGCGTCTGCCCGGGTACGGTAGACACCCCATTTGTGGAAGCGTACCTGGAAAAATACCATAAACATGAAAAAGACAAAGTCAGGGCGGAACTGAACGCCCGGCAGCCCGTCGGCCGTCTGGGGCGTCCGGAAGAGGTGGCAAATCTCGCCCTTTACCTGAGTTCTTGTGAGGCATCCTTCATAAACGGCGCGATTATGACGATAGATGGCGGGTGGACCGCAGCTTGACAGTTCAGTTCCGATACTCCAAAATCGGAACTGACCGAACATTGGACCGGTCTCTGATCGGAAGAGGCCTGCACTATGGGCCCGTTAAGTGTCTCTAAGAATGCGCCGACAGACTCTACTGCGAATACTCTACTTGATCGTCTCCCTGGCCGTTATCGCCGGGATCACTTACGCGGCTCCGAGTAAGCGGAGCCCCAGGCGGAAGCACCCGAAAAAAGCTTACGTAACGGGTAAGAAACTTAAAGCCTCCGCGAGGAAAGAAACCGCAACCAAAGCAAGCATCGCTCGCCGTGTGCGTCGTGGAAAACGCATGGCGCTACGGAGCCCGTGGACTTCGCCGACCTATGCCGATTCGACAATCGGCGACCGCGTGGATGGGGAGGACCTGACGGTCCGCCGCGCCGCGGTCGAGGCGCTCGGGCCACTTAACGGATCGGTGATCGCCGTGGACGCGCACACCGGCCGCATCCTTACCATGGTCAACCAGAAGGTCGCGCTCTCGGGCGGGTTCCAGCCGTGCTCGACCATCAAGATCGCCGTTGCGCTTGCCGCGCTGAGTGAAGGCCTCATCGACAGGGTCACTCCGGTGCGCCTCTACGGGCGCACGCGCATGGATCTCACTCAGGCCCTCGCCCACTCGAACAACTATTACTTCGCGAATCTTGGGATCAAGCTCGGATACGAGCGTTGGGCCTACTACGCGAAGCTGTTCGGCCTGGGTGAGAAGGCGGGCCTGGATATTCCCGGCGAAGAGCCCGGTTACTTCGCCCCCGAGCCGCCCTCGAGCGGCATGGGGATGATGACCAGCTTCGGCGACGGAATCCGCCAGACTCCGCTCGAGCTGGCCGCGCTTCTGACCGCCATCACGAACGGCGGCACGATGTACTACCTGCAATATCCGAGGAACCAGCGGGAGATCGAGCAGTTCGTCCCGCGCGTGCGGCGGAAACTCGATATCGCCGACCTGATCCCGCATATTAAGCCGGGTATGTCCGGGGCAGTCGAGTTCGGGACCGCGCGGCGCGCCGTGTACGATGCGAACGCGCCGGTTTGCGGCAAAACCGGTACCTGCACAGGCGGCACGACGCACCTGGGCTGGTTCGGCTCCTTTAACGACTTCGGCCCGCACAAGCTGGTCATCGTGACGCTGCTCACCGGCGGCCGCGGTGTCAGCGGGCCGGTGGCTTCGGGCGTCACGGGCGCCGTCTACCGCAAGCTCGCCGATGCGGGTTACTTCAACACGCGCCCCGTGTTCTCGCCGGCTGTCCTGGTGCCGAGATAAAGGCTACTGCGGGGGTGCGCCGCCGGCGTGCTCCCGCTTTGCAATCGCCAACTTCCCCATCGCCCGCTTGAGCTCGGGGATTCCCTGTCCCGTGGCGCTCGAGATCCCGTAGAACTCCAGGCCGCGATCCGCGGCGAGCCGCCGCAGCGAATCGATCCGTTCGGGGTTCTGGGCTGCGTCCAGCTTCGTTGCCACCACGATCATGGGCTTGGCGGCCAGGTCCTCGCTGAAACTCGCCAATTCCTGCATCACGACCTCGAAATCGTTCAAGGGGTCGCGGCCGGTCGCCTCCGAGACGTCCACCAGGTGCGCCAGCAGCTTCGTGCGCTCGACGTGCCTCAGGAAACGCATGCCCAGGCCGTGGCCTTCGTGCGCGCCCTCGATCAGGCCCGGAATGTCGGCCACGACGAACGTCCGTTGGTCGTCCAGGCTGACCACGCCCAGGTGCGGCTCGAGCGTCGTGAAGGGGTAATCGGCGATCTTGGGTCTGGCTGCGGAAATGCGTGAAATCAGCGTCGATTTTCCCGCGTTCGGGAACCCGACCAGCCCGACGTCTGCCAGCAGCTTCAATTCCAGCCGCAGGCGCTTCTCGTCGCCCGGGCGTCCCTTTTCGTGCTCGGTCGGGGCCTGGTGCGTCGGTGTGGCGAAGTGCTGGTTACCGCGCCCGCCGCGCCCGCCGCGCGCCACGGTGAAGCGATCGCCGTCCTTGGTGAAATCGTGCAGCAGTTCGGCGGTTTCGGCGTCGTAGACGACCGTTCCCACAGGCACCGGCACGTCTATCGAAACACCGTCGCGGCCCGTGCGGTTCGAGCCTTCGCCATGCCTGCCGCGCTCGGCCTTGTGCTCGGGATTGAAGCGGAAATGGAGGAGAGTGTTGTAGTCCTTGCTCGCGACTAGAACGACATCGCCGCCGCGGCCGCCGTCGCCGCCGCTCGGCCCGCCGCGCGGGACATACTTCTCCCGGCGGAAGGCCGTGACGCCGTTGCCGCCGTCGCCGGCCTTCACATAGATCGTGACTTCGTCGATGAACATGGGGTACAAGGCAGGCCGGGCGGCCTGCCTTGCGGAAATTCAGGAGGGCTTACTCGGCCGCCTGGAGTTCGCGGACCGAAATGTACTTGCCGAAGCGCCCGCGATCGCGGAAATGCACTTCGCCGCTGATCTTCGCAAACAACGTGTCGTCCTTCCCGCGTCCGACGTTGTCGCCGGGCTTGTACGCCGTGCCGCGCTGGCGGACCAGGATCGAGCCGCCCGGAATGACCTGGCCGGCGAATACCTTCACGCCGAGCCGCTGCGCATTCGAATCTCGCCCGTTTCGGGAACTGCCTAAACCTTTTTTGTGCGCCATGGGTAACTCCTACGCCACGATATCGGTGACCTTCACCGCCGTGAAATTCTGGCGGTGGCCGATGGTCCGCTTGTACTGCTTCTTGCGCTTGAATTTGAACACCCGGACCTTATCGCCGCGGCCGTGGCCAGTGATGGTGCACAGCACCTTGGCGTTGGCTACCTGATCGCCGGTGAGTACCTGATCGGGGTCCTTGAACACAGCCAGGACGCTGTGGAGCTCGAGCTCGGAGCCGACGTCCCAGGGCAGCCTTTCGATCTGGATCGTTTCGCCGGGGGCCACCCGGTACTGTTTCCCGCCGGTCTGTATCACTGCGTACATACGAACCTTCCTGTGTAATTCGGTCTAGGGGCTTCGCGCTGCGGACACACCAACAGAGCGCGCACCGAAGGTGACAGAAACCAATTGTACAACACGAGCGCGGCCCGGGCCAACTCCGGGGCCCCCGGCGCTGAGATCAGAAAAGCTCGGGCGGAGGGCCGAAGCGAGGGATCAGAATTAGAAGTATGGGCAAGAGAACGGCCAGTGTCCCTAGACGCTTCATCAGGAAGTGTTTACTACGAAATCGAGCGCGAGGTCAACAAAAAACGACTGGTTCCCCCTATCAGCGACGGGCTTTTTCCTGTACGCGGGTGGCAAAGCGGGCGACGTCCACCACAAAGCGCTCGTGGATCCCCTCGCCGGCCTTCTCCCGCTCATCCCAGGCCTCGACGCGGCAGGTGACGCGGCGGCCCTCGACAGAAATGACCTCGGCGCGGAGCCGCACCTGCATTCCGATCGGGGTGGCCGCGAGGTGGCGGACGTTCACGATGGTCCCGACTGAGTCCTCTCCCGGGGGCAGGTACTGCTTGATCAGGTTCCGCGAGGTCATTTCCAGGAACCCGATGAGGTGGGGTGTAGAGAGAACGCGCGCCGCTTCCACCCCAAGGAAGCTAATCGCTACATCGCCTGTAACGAGAAGATTCTCCTCCCGTTGCGCTCCGACAGGAATGTCCATGCCGCTATCGTATCAAGCCAGAGTTTAGTAACGGCGATGTTGGTTTCCGCATCGTATCCTATGTTAAAGTGACAGTACTGTACCTGTTCAAGAGACCGCTTTGAAACTGCTGCACGCCATCATTTTTTCCGCCCTCGCGTCCGTTGCATTGTGGGGCGCCGCGGATCCGTCGCCCGAGCCGCCCGGAGGCGTCAGCCCCGCGGAGATCGTGGACCGCTACGTCAAGGCCGTCCAGGCAGAGCAAGCCCGGCCCCAGGCGGTTTCGATGGATGTGGACATGGACGCGAGCCTTCCCAGGCTCAAGAAAGAAGGGCGGTTCCATGCTTTCCGGTTTATTACGCGCGTGGGGCAGATCTTCTACCAGCGGGTGCAATTCCAGGGCGATAGCACCATCAAGAAGGAAGTGATCGCGCGCTACCTTCAAGCGGAAAAAGACGCGCGCAACAATGTCGCGGGGTCGATCGGAATTACGCCGGAAAACTACAATTTCAAATACAAAGGCACGACGGATTACGCGGGCCGCACTGCCTATGTTTTCCAGGTCAACCCGAGGAAAAAGAAAATCGGGTTGTATAAGGGTGAGCTTTGGATCGACCGCGAGACGCACCTGCCGCTGCGCGAGTGGGGCGAGCTGGTCAAATCCCCCTCGGTCTTTCTCAAGAACGTGTACTTCGTGCGCGACTACATGATCTACAACGGAATTTCCGTTCCGCGCCGAGTCATCTCCGACGTCAACACGCGGATCGCCGGAAAGGCGAAGCTGACGATCTGGTACGAGAACGTGAAGGTCGGGGAACCCAGCGGCGTTGCGGCCGAAGACGTCGCCGGTGCCGCGTTCGCCACCACGGTTCTGACCGGGACCGGCGGCGGCCACTGAGAGAACCCTCATGAGAACGCTGTTCCTGAATCCGCCTTCGTTCGAAGGCTTCGACGGCGGCGCGAGCTCGCGATGGCCCGCAACGCGGGAGATCGAATCCTACTGGTATCCGGTGTGGCTGTGCTATCCGGCGGGCATGCTGGCGGACAGCAAAGTCGTCGATGCGCCTCCGCATAAGATCTCGATCGAGCAGACGGTCCGGATGGCGGCCGATTTCGAACTCCTCGTTCTGTTTACCTCGACCCCCGGCTTCCACGTGGACGTCAAGATCGCCGGGATGATGAAGGACGCCAACCCGAAGCTTCAGGTGGCCTTCGTCGGGCCGCCGGTGACGGTCGATCCCGAGGGGGCCCTGAAGGCTTCGAGGGCGATCGATTTCGTGGTGCGGCGCGAGTTCGATCACCAGATCGCGGGCTACGCGCAGGGCAAGCCGCTGGCGGAGCTGCCCGGCGTGAGCTTCCGGCAGAACGGCGGCTTCGTCCACAACCCTGACGGCGGCACGGTCGAGAACCTGGACGAGCTGCCCTGGGTTACGAAAGTCTACAAGCGCGACCTGGACATCACGCGCTACAACGTGCCGTTCCTGCTGAACCCGTTCGTGTCGTTTTACACGTCGCGCGGATGTCCGGCCATGTGCACCTTCTGCCTGTGGCCGCAGACGCACTCGGGCCACCGCTGGCGCCTGCGTTCGGCCGATTCGGTCGCCGCCGAGGTGCGCTACGCGATGGAGACGTGGCCGAACCTGAAAGAGATCTTCTTCGACGACGACACGTTCAACTATCGCAAGGCCCGCACCATCGAGGTCTGCGAGAAACTGAAGCCGCTCAAGGCTACGTGGTCCTGCACGTCGCGCGTCACCACGGACTACGAAACGTTGAAAGCCATGAAGGAGGCCGGCTGCCGGCTTCTGATCGTCGGCTACGAGACGGGCGACCCGCAGATCCTGCAGAACATTAAGAAGGGCGCCACCGTAGAAATGGCCGAGCGATTCACGCGCGACTGCAAGAAGCTCGGCCTGTTGGTGCATGGCGATTTTATCGTCGGGCTGCCCGGCGAGAGCCGCCGGAGCCTGCGCCGCACGATCGATTTCGCCAAGCGGCTGGACTGCGAAACAATTCAGGTCTCGATCGCGCATCCGTATCCCGGGACCGAGTTCTTCGATCACGCCGTGCGCAACAACCTGATCACGATCGACTCGATGACCGACGAAAGCGGGCATCAGCTTCCGAACGTGGTCTACCCGGGCCTGGATCGCGCCGAGCTGGTCGATTGGGTGGAGCGGTTCTACGGCGAGTATTACTTCCGCCCGCGCGTGGCATGGCGCGTGGTGCGCAAGGCGCTGTGGGACGGCGAGGAGCGCCGCAGGCTCTATAAGGAAGCTCGCGAGTACCTGGCGCTGCGCTCGAAGCGCAAGCGGTTCGTCGCGGACCACAAGCGAGCGGCCTCGCTCGACAAGGCGGAGCAACCCGGCACGTGACGCCCCATCTTCGCGTGAAGACCCGCGTTCTGACCGCGGTAGTCGTCGCCGCGAACGTGCTCGGCAATTTCTTCATGAGCTGGGGACTCAAGCGCAACGGCGCGGTGCTCGGGGCTTCCGCGGCCGAGTATCTGCTGGTGTTCCTGAATCCGTGGGTGGCGGCGGGCGTGTGCCTGCTCATCCTGTGGATGCTGGCGCGCATGACGCTGCTGAGCTGGGCGGACCTGAGCTACGTGCTGCCCGTGACCTCGATCGGATACGTGCTCAACGCGGTCATGGGTTCGGTGTTTCTCGGGGAGCATATCGGCCCGGCGCGTTGGGCGGGGACGCTGTTCATCATGGCGGGAACGGCGCTGGTCGGCTCGACCGCGGTCCGGACCACCCACGGAGAGCCGCGATGAACTGGCTGCTGGTGGCGGTGATCGTCGGAGCGACCGTGCTGGCGGACTATTTCCAGGCGCTCGGCATGCGGCGCCACGGCGAGATCCACGACTTCCGTCCGGGCGCGCTCGGCCGGGCCGCCGCCGCGCTGGCGCGGAACTGGTGCGTAATCGCGGCGGTCGGGATGATGGCGGTTTCGTTCTTCGCGTTCCTGAAGCTGCTCTCGGCGGCCGACCTGAGCTTCGCCGTCCCGGCCACGGCCGCGAGCTTCGTCATCGAGACCTTGATCGCGAAACGCTTCCTGCGCGAGCGCGTGACCTGGAGGCGCTGGGCGGGCGCGGGCCTGGTCGCCTGCGGCGTCGCGTTGTTGGCCCTGTGATCTACGCACTGCTGGCGGTTGGGGCGGCGGCGGCCGCGTATCAACTGCTGGCGCTTGCCGCGGCATTGCTGCGGAAAAGGGGACAGACCCCTTTTCCTGAAGGAAAAGGGGTCTGTCCCCTTTTCCGCCCGCCGGTCTCCATCCTGAAGCCTGTCCACGGCCTCGATCCGGATTTCTACGAGGCGATTCGTTCGCACGCGGTGCAGCAGTATCCCGAGTTCGAAATCATCTTCGGAGTGGGCCGGGCGGACGACCCGGCGATCCGCGACATCGAGCGATTGCAGGCCGAATACCCGGCGGTTCCGATCCGCCTGGTGCGAAGCGCGGCGAATGCGCCGAACCACAAGGCGGGCGTGCTGGCGGACCTGGCCGCGGCGGCGCGCTACCCGGTGCTGCTGGTGAACGACAGCGATATACGCGTGCCGCGCGATTACCTGGCGCGCGTGGCGGCGCCGCTCGAGGACCCGGCGGTTGGGATGGTGACGTGCCTTTACCGTGCGCGGGCGCGGGGTTGGGCGGGCAGGTTCGAGGCGGTGGGGATTGCGACGGACTTCGCCCCGTCGGTGCTGGTGGCGCCGCTGGTGGGCGTCTCGGAGTTCGCGCTCGGCTCGACGATGGTGTTCCGCGCGGCGGATCTGGCGCGCATCGGCGGCTTCGCCGCGATCGCGGACTACATCGCGGACGACTACCAGTTGAGCCGCCGCATCCGCGCGCTCGGCCGCCGGGTAGTGATTTCGAAGTGCGTGGTCGAGACCTCGGTTCCGGATTCGGGCTGGCGCGACATGTGGCGCCACCAGTTGCGCTGGGCGCGGACGATCCGGCTGGCGCGCGGCGGCGGTTACGCCGGCCTGCCGGTGGCGAACGCGACGCTCTGGGCCGTGCTGCTGGCCGCGGCCGGCGCGTGGTGGGCCGCACTGCCGCTGTTCGCCCTGAGGACGGCGGCGGGTCTGGCCGCGGCCGTGCTGGTGCTCGGCGACCGGCGCGCGCTGAAGGACGCGTACCTCATTCCGTTTCGCGATCTGACGGGGGTGGCCCTCTGGGCCTGCGGCCTGTTCGGGTCGGAAGTGGTCTGGAGGGACGCGCGCCTGCGCCTGGACCGCGAAGGACGGATCGTCAAAATCGAGCGAAAGCCCCGAGAACTTGAAGTTTCGGCCGGAACCCGCTAGATTAGTTTGAGCAGTATCTTTCAATCGCGCCCGTAGCTCAGTTGGATAGAGCGTCTGGCTACGAACCAGAAGGCCGGGAGTTCGAATCTCTCCGGGCGCACCACTCCAGGGGACTTCCATGCGACATTCCAAATGGTTCCTTTTCCTGTTGGGGATTGGTGTCTCTGTTTGCGCCGCTGAAGCGAAGACGGTCCGGGTGTGCGCGGGGCAGACGGCGATCTCGATTCGCTGGCGGCTGAGCGCGGCCGAGGCTCTGAGGGAAGTGGACCGCGCTCTCGGCGAACTGGAGCAGGTCGTGCGCCGGGCCGGCCGCGACGGCTGCGACGTCCTCGCGCTGCCTGAAGATACTCTCGGCCTGCTTCGCTGGGAAGCCGCGCACAAGCCGGAAATCTACGGAGTGCTCTCGCAGGCCGTGCCGAAGATGCTGGATCGCCTGGGCCGGGAGGCCGCCGCACACAACATGTATCTCATCTGCTCCAGCGACACGGCGGAACCCGACGGCACCTATCGCAATACCGCCTTCTTCCTGGGCCGGAACGGCAGGGAGATCGGGCGCTACTACAAGGTGCAAACCACGGTGGCGGAATCGGACCGGCGGCGGGGTACGGACTTTCCGGTCTTCGAGACGCCCGACTTGGGCGGCGTCGGCATACTGATCTGCTACGACATGGTGATGCCCGAGGCGGCGCGCGTCCTGGCGTTGAAAGGGGCCGATATCGTGTTCCTCGTGACCATGGGCGGCGCCGTGACCACGGGAGACGAAGACCTCGAGCGGGCGGCGTTCCGAACGCGAGCGGCGGACAATTATCTCTACTTCGTGGTCGCGCGGCGGCGAGGCGGAGGGATGATCCTCTCCCCGCAAGGCCGTTTCCTGGCAGAGGGCCTCGAGGCCAACAGCATCGCCAGAGCGGACATCGATCCGTTCGCGGGACGCGAAGGCGGGGACGCGCTGAACTCCCAGACGGACATGCGCGCCCGGCTGTTCCGCGAGCGGAACCCCGCGGCCTACGCCGTCCTCAGCGATCCGAACCCTCCGGTGCTGCGGAAGATCCCGGCAACTATCACGGTCGAGGACGCTGTACGGATCGGCGGCGGCGCTCTGACGATCGGCGAGGAGCGCTTCGGGCAGGCCGAGGAACTCGCGAGGGCGGGCAGGACCGCCGACGCCATCCGCGCCTTCGAGAAACTGCGCCAGGATTATCCGAAGACCTGGATCGACCGGGTCGCCAGAGAGCGGCTCGCCAAGCTCGGCGCGGCGGATTCACGCTGATGTTCACCCGCCGTAATACCGCATCATCACTCTCTCCACCACCGAGTACGGCGCCAGCCGTTTCAGCCAGACGGCGGCGCGCTCGTTAGCGGGGCCCGCGGTGTAGCGGAGGCGTGGTTTCGGCGCGTTGAGCACGCATTCGAGCAGGCGTGCCACGCGGTCCGGGCCGGGGCCGCTTTGTTCGTCGTGCGCCATGCGGGCGAGGGCGCGCTCCGCGGCGGCGTGGTAGACCGAGTCCTTCGTCGAGGCTGCGGCGCGGCGGCGATTCCGGGTGAGGCCGGTGCGGTGGTCGCCGGGCTCGATGAGCACTACCTTGATTCCGAAGCCGCGGGCTTCCATGCGCAGCGATTCGGTCAGGCCTTCGAGGGCGAACTTCGAGGCGCTGTAAATGGATTGATAGGGCAGCGCGACCAGGCCTGCGATCGAGCCGATGTTGACGATGTATCCCGCGCGTTGCGCGCGCATGGCAGGAAGCACGGCGCGGCAGACGCGCATCACTCCGAACAAGTTCACCTCGAAGATTTGCCTGGCTTCCTCGATCGAAGTGTCTTCGAGCGCGCCGCCGATCGCGATTCCCGCGCTGTTGACGACGGCGTCGATCCTTTTCTCGCGATCGAGCACGGCCGAGACTGCCTGGCGCACGGATTCGTCGCTTCGGGCGTCCATCGCGAGCGGCGCGGTGCGCGAGGCTTCGTAGACGCGCCAGCCGCGCGCGGCCAGGCGCGCCGCGCACGCGCGCCCGATGCCGGACGACGCGCCCGTCACCAACGCCACACGCTCGCTGGCACTCTGCATCCGCTCCACAGTAGCATCTAAGGATGCAGATCTCACGGCGGCAACTTCCAGCATGGCTTGTAGCGGCGCGCACGGCGGCCGCGGCGGCGCCCGAACCGGCGCGTACGGGATCTGACATCGGCAGCTTGTACCCGTTCGTGCAGAAGCAGGCGGACCGGTCCACGCTGGAGCTGTCGTTCCTTCGGCCGGAGTTTCGCGAGCTCAAGCCGTGGCAGGCGAAGCTGCGTCCGCTGCTGTTCGATCACATGTTCTACACGCCGGCGCGCGTCGCTCCCGAGCCGCGCGTCATCAGGCGCACCGAGCGCGACGGGTACGTCGAGGAATACCTCACGTTCCAGACTACGCCGGACCTGCGCGTGCCGGCCTTCGTGCTCATACCGAAGAACGCGAAGCTGCCCGCGCCGGGAGTCGTCGCGCTGCACGACCACGGCGGGTTCTATCTCTGGGGCAAGGAGAAGCTGCTCGAGCAGCCGGGCGAACATCCCGAGCTCACGCGGTTCCGGCGCGAGGCGTACGGCGGCAAGAGCATCGCGGCGGAGCTCGCCGCGCGCGGCTACGTCGTGATTGTCATCGACATGTTCTATTGGGGCGAGCGCCGCATGGTGCTCGACGACGATGCCGCCGATTTCCGCGAGCGGCCGTCCGATATGGCGCGCGAGCGCATCGCCGCTTTCAACCGCCGCTCGGGCGAAAACGAGCAGCTCGTGGCGCGCAGCCTGCTTACGGCGGGCGTCAGCTGGCCGGGCGTGATGCTGTGGGACGACATACGCACCGTCGATTACCTGGCGTCGCGTCCGGAGGTCGATCCGAAGCGCATCGGGTGCGTGGGCCTTTCGGTCGGCGGATACCGCAGCTTCCATCTCGCCGCGCTCGACGAGCGCATCAAGTGCGCCGTGGATGTCTGCTGGATGACGTCGTATGCGACGCAGATCCAGTCGCGCATACGGAACACGGTGGGGCTGACGTTCCACATTCCGGGCATCTACCGCTACGCCGACATGCCGGATTTCGCGGCTTTGATCGCGCCGCGCGCCGTGATGGTGATCGGCGGCTCGCGCGACGGGCTGTTCACGCCGGAGGGCGTCGCGGCGGCGCACGAGAAGATCCGGAAGTGCTACGCAAAGGCGGGTGTTGCCGAACGCCAGAACTGCCGCATGTACGACACGCCGCATGAATTCAATCCGGAGATGCAGGCCGAAGCCTGGAAGTGGCTCGGCCGGTGGGTGTAGGCGCTAAACTGAATCGAGGTTCCGAATATCGAGAACGGGAAAAATTCCGCTACCCTGCTGATTGATTGCCCCGATCGCAAGGGGCTGGTCGCCACGATCGCGGAGTTTCTCTACGCGCACGGAGCGAACATCCTGCACGCCGACCAGCACCAGGATCGCGAAGCGGGCCAGTTCTTCATGCGCGTCGAATGGGAGCTCGAGGAGTTCGATCTGGCGCCCTCCGATCTTCACGCGCAGTTCGCGCCCATCGCCGAGCGCCTGCAATTGAACTGGCGCGTGGAGTATTCGTCGGTGCCGAAAAAGGTCGCGATCTTCGTGTCTCGCTACCTGCACTGCCTGGCGGACCTGCTGCACCGCTATCAGACCGGCGAGCTGCCGTGCGAGATCGCTTTCATCGCGGGCAATCATCCCGATGCGAGGCCGCTGGCTGAGTTCCATCGCATCCCGTTTCACTGCGTTCCGGTCATCGACGGCGACAAGGCCACCGCCGAGCGGCGCCAGATCGAATTGCTCGAGGGCCAGGGCATCGATCTCGTTGTGCTCGCGCGCTACATGCAGGTGCTCTCGCCGGATTTCGTTTCGCGCTATCCGCGGCGGATCATCAACGTCCACCACTCGTTCCTGCCGGCGTTCAGCGGCGCCAGGCCGTACCACGCGGCGTTCCGGCGCGGCGTGAAGCTGATCGGCGCGACCAGCCACTATGTGACCAACGTGCTCGACGACGGCCCGATCATCGAGCAGGACGTGACGCGCGTCTCGCACCGCGACCAGCTCGAAGACCTGGTGCAGAAGGGGCGCGACCTCGAGCGCGTCGTGCTCTCGCGAGCCGTGCGCTGGCACCTCGACCACCGCATCCTGGTCTACGGGAACAAGACGGTGGTGTTCGACTGAGCGGGAGTTCTATGCCGGCCATCCAGCAACAAACGATTGCCCTGCCGCAGCCGCGGCGCAAGGGCAAAATGTCCATCGAGGAAGCGATCCGGGCGCGGCGCTCGCGGCGCGCGTATTCATCGCAGCCGGTCTCGCTCGCAGATGCCGGTCAACTGCTCTGGGCGGCGCAGGGAATCACGGGGCCGGAGAAGCAGCGCACGGCGCCATCGGCCGGCGCGCTCTATCCACTCGAGCTGTACTTGTCGGCGGCGCGCGTCGAGGGCCTGGCGCCGGGAATTTACAAGTACGATCCCGAGGAGCACCAGCTCATTCCGCACGTCGCGGGCGAACGCCGCAGGGAACTGACCGCCGCGGCCAACGATCAGGACTGCATGCGCTTCTCGGCTTGCGCGCTGCTGTTCGCGGCCGTCCGCGAGCGCACCGAAGCGAAGTACGAGGGCCGCGCGCCGCGTTTCATCTGTATTGAAACCGGACACGCCGTCGCGAACGTGTATCTGCAAGCCGCGGCGCTCGGCCTGGGGACGTGCATAGTCGGAGCGTTCGACCCGGATGCCGCCGCGCGCGTCGCCGAACTTCCACCGGAGGAGGAAATCGTGTGCCTGATGACCGCGGGGTGCCTATGATGCCGCCCGTCAACCGCAGGGAATTTCTCGCGGCCGTTCCCGCCGCCGCGTTTGCGCGCCGGGCGCCGAAGCCCGTAGTTGCCGCGCACGTCTGGGTGTACGCCGCGCCGCTTCCGCAGTACGACGTCTACCCGATCCTCGACCGGATCTTCGCCGATATGAAGTGGGCCGGCATCGAGGCGATCGAGCTCATGCACAACGCGCTGCTGCACGCCGATTCGGTCGAGCGCGTGCGCGAGGCGTCAGGGAAGCACGGGCTCCCGGTTATCGGCAGCTCGTTCGAGGGGAAGATGTGGGACCGTTCCGCGCACTCCGCCATCGCCGACGCCGCCGAGACGCTCGCGGAACGGTTGCAGCAACTCGGCGGGCGCACGCTCGGCACGTCGGTGGGCGATCCCGGGCCGCGCAGGAAGACTCCCGCGGAACTCGACGCGCAGGGCGAGATGGTCGCCAAGCTCTCCGCCATCTGCGCGCGCCGCAAGATCGTCCTGAACCTGCACAACCATACCTACGAAGTCCGCGACGGCGAATACGACCTGAAGGGAACGCTCGCGCGCGTGCCCGGCGTGAAGCTCGGCCCGGACCTGGACTGGCTGGCAGGCGCCGGCGTAGACCCGGCGGGCTTCATACGCCGCTACGCCGGCCGCATCGTCTACGCGCACTTGCGCGACCGCAAGGCCGACGGCGTCTGGTCGGAGGCCATGGGCGAGGGCGCGATCGACTACAAGGCGATCGCTCGGGCTTTCCGCGACGTGAACTTCCGAGGCGATGTCGCCATCGAACTCGCACATCCGGCGGATTTCACGCCCACGCGCCCGCTGCGCGAAAGTCTCAGAATCAGCCGCGAATTCGTTCGCAAAACGCTCGGCTGGTAGCGGAACACCGCCCCCGCTTTGGGCGTCTAATCGGGCAAGGAGATTTACATGCCCGAGCGCAAGCCCGCGCGGCTGCCGCTGATCTGCCGTGTTCTCATCGGCGCAGCGGGGTGGGTGGTCCCTCGCGGGCACCGGTCCGAGTGGCTACGGAAATGGCACGACGGGGCGGGGCACTGGTGGGCGTTTCTCCACGAGCGGGAAGAGTTCCTGATTCGAGACGGCTATGCGCAGCTCGTGCGGCACTGCGCGACGGCGTTCGTCGACGCCTTCTGGCTGCGCGTCAGCCGCGCGGAGTTGCGGCGCACGGTGCGCGGACCGGCGTTCGTGCTGGGCGTGGCGGCGCTGTTCTGCTGCGCCGCCGGATTCGCGACCGGCGGGTTCCGCTCGCTGCGGACCGCCTTTCAGCCGCTGACCTATTCGGACTCGGAACGGCTGGTCGCCATCGTGCACGGAGGATTCGGCCAATATCCCAACCCGCCGCGCCAGGTCGCACGGTGGAAGCGCGAGGCCACGACGCTGGCGGGCATCGCCGCATGGTATTGCGGGCGGTACCCGGACGGGGCATATGCGACTCCGAACCTGTTTTCGCTGCTGGGCGTGCGGCCCCTGCTCGGCCGCACATTCCGCGAGAGCGACCGCGACGGCGTCCTGTTGAGCGAGGATCACTGGCGCGAGTTTTATCATGCGGACCCGCGTGTGGTGGGGCGCGACGCGATCGGCGTTATTCCGAGCGATCTGCCCGGGCTGCCCGGCGATGTGCCGTTCTGGCGTGTGCTCGACCTCGAAGCGCGGGGCTCGCGGCGCTGGCTCGATACGATCGCGCGCCTGAAGCCCGGCGTCAGCCCCGCCCGCGCTCAGGAAGAGCTCGCGGGGCTGGCGCCCGATATGAGCGGCGTGCGGGTGAAGCGGCCCGGCGCCCCGATCCGGGAGCGGACCATTTTCTGCATGGCCGCGATCGCCTTCGGCGTGCTGCTCGGCGCGGTGCTGGTTTCCATGGGGAGGCAGTCGCCGGTGGCCGCGCGGGTATCGCGGGCACAGGCGGCGCGCGCGTGGGGGTTCCTGATAGTCAAGTTGCTGCTGGTGCTGGGCGGCCTCCCTCTGCTGCCCCCGCTGCTGTTTCTCCCCGCCTGCGCTCTGGCAGTGCTTTGGTGCGTGTCCGATCAGCGGCGCCGCTGCCCGGTGTGCCTTCACAGGCTCGCGATGCCGGTTACGGTGGGGTCCTGGAGCAGTTCGTTTCTCGACCCCGCGATGACGGAGCTGCTATGCGAGAACGGGCACGGCGCGCTGGCGATGCCCGAGACGCAATCGAGCGCCACAGAGCCCGACCGCTGGACGGCGATGGACGAATCATGGCGTGATTTGTTCAGTTTGAAGTGAATCTCTACTGGCTGAGCGCGAAAAACAGGAGTTTAATAGAATGAACTCCCAAGATGCGACTTCTCCTATTGCTGTCGCTCGTCCTGCCTGTTTCGGCCGCTTCCGATCTCTCCCGGGTCCCGGATACTGAACTGCTGGCGCATTACCAGAAGCTCCGGACGGCGCTGCTCGATCCGGCGCGCGCCGCCCTGACGGAGAATTTCGTCCTGAAAAAGGACTTGGCCAGCTTCGAATTCAAAAACGGAAATCTGTATTTCCTCGAACCCGTCGCCGAACGGGTGGCCGGCGCCGTGTTTATCGGCGACGGTGTGCTGCGCCTGAAGGCGCCCTCGGAGATCGAGCGGCGGCAGCTGACGCGCTTCACGGGGAGCGCCGAGTTGGCCGAAGCATTTAACGAGGCGGTCTTTCTGTTCAGCGACGCGACCTTCGAGGAACTTTCGCGCGAGTTGAAATTCCGCGCCGAGGCTCCTCCGGAGAAGGCGGCCGGGCTGCTCGCGCAATTCCGCAAGACGGCGCGCGAGGACCTGACCACGAACTTCGAGGCGCAGATCCTGGCCGGCCTCTGCTTTCCGAAGCACGGGATGTTCCTGGCCGACCTGCGGAGCCAGAAACACGGCAAGTTGCTGTTTTCCATCGACCCGCGCGAGGACGAGCCGGTGCAGCTCATTCACTACAACAACGCGCTCGAATACTTCGATGCGTGGTCTTCGTTCGCGACCGCTGCAAATCCGCCCGGGCAAGAATTCCTGCACGCGAGCCGCGCCGCAGTCGACGCGTCGATCGGCAAAGACAAGATGCTCAGCGCCGAGACGCGCACGGAGTTTACGTCCTCTCTCGACGGGCCGCGGCTCATGCCGCTCAGCCTGGCGGCCTCGCTCCGGGTGTCCAAAGCGCGGTGGGGCGCGGCTCCCGGGCGCGAGCTCAAGTTGATTCAGGAGCAGAAGAAGCGGGACGCCGACCTGTGGATCATTCTGCCGGAGCCGCTCGCCAGGGACACGCCGTACACGCTCGCGCTCGCCTATGCGGGCGAAGATGTGATCCGGAGCGCGGGCCAGGGCAACTTCTACGTCGGCGAGCGGTCGCGGTGGTATCCGCGGCTGACCGGCCCCGGCCATGCGCTCACGGACCGCACGGTCTATCACATGAAGTTTGAGGTGCCGCGGGAGTACACGCTGATCGCGACCGGAAAGCTCGTCGAGCGGCACGAGGACAAGGAGAAGAAGGTCTCCGTCAGCGAGTGGGACACGGAGCTGCCGTATCCAGTGGTGGGTTTCAACTACGGCAAGTTCAAGCCCAAATCCATGAAAGATGGCGAAACCGAGGTCACCGTCTATGCCAACCAGGCGCTCGGCGACGATCTGAACGCCCTCAAAACCGAGCTGGAGTTGAACCCGAAAGCGGCGCAGGCGATGGGCATCACGCCGGGCGGGTTCAACACCACCGGCATGGCCGACAAGATGCTCGCGGAGGCGATCAATTCGATTCGAGTCTTCACGCACTACTTCGGGCCGGCGCCCTACAAGACGCTCGCGGTCACGCAGCAGCCTTCGGGCTTCTACGGGCAGAGCTGGCCGACGCTGGTTTTCATGCCCTACACGGCGTTCCTGGACAGCACGATCCAGAACCAGCTCGGGCTGAGGGAAAAAGGCACGCGGCAGTTCCTCGAAGAGGTGGGGTCGCATGAGATCGCGCACCAGTGGTGGGGGCACCTGGTCGGCTGGAACAGCTACCACGACCAGTGGCTTTCCGAGGGCTTCGCGCAGTACTCGGCCGGGCTGTACATTCACACCATCGAAGGCGAGAAGAAATTCAAGAGCTTTCTCGACGCGCAGCGCGACGCAATTTTGCTGCGCCCGGCCAACGGAGATCCGGCGCCTAACAGCGCGGGTCCGGTCTGGCTGGGGCAGCGTCTGAGCACCGGGAAGTCGCCGGGCGCCTACCGTCTCGTTTACGCGAAGGGGGCGTACGCGCTGCACATGCTGCGCATGATGCTCTACGATTACGGGCGGCGCGACGATTCCCGGTTCGTCAAGATGATGCAGGACTTCGTTTCCGCGCACGCGCACAGGAACGCGTCCACCCAGGATTTCCGGAAGATCGTGGAAAAGCACTACGGCATCGACATGGGCTGGTTCTTCGACCAGTGGATCTACGGCAGCGAGGTGCCGCAGGTTACCGTGGAGTACAGCCTCACGGATAACGAGAAGGGGGTGCTGCTCAAGGGCGTGATCCGGCAGAGCGGCGTCTCGCCGGAATTCCAGTTCCTCATGCCGCTGGTGCTTAAATACAAGGCCGGTCTCGGCTATGGGAAATTCTTCGCGAAAGGAGCGGCGTCGCCTTTCGAGGCCCAGTTGAAGCAGCGGCCGGAATCGGTCGAGTTCAACCCGCTCGGCTCGGTGCTCTGCCAACTCGAGGTAAAGAAGAACTGACGGGGGTGGGGGCTTCACGCACGTTGAAGCCCAATGTGATATCCTACACTCGTACAAGACGGAGATTAGAAAGAGAAGGAGTACCTACTCTAGCATGGCCCTGGCGACTGAAGCGAAGAAGCAGATTGTTTCCAAATATCGGGTTCACAAGACCGATACCGGGTCGCCGGAAGTGCAGGTGGCGCTCCTGAGCCGGCGCATCGCCGAACTCACGGAACATTTCAAGACCCACCAAAAGGACCACCACTCACGCAAAGGTTTGCTGACGTTGGTGGCCCAACGCCGCAGGCTGCTCAAATATCTCAAAACCGAGAAGCCTGAGCGGTATCAGAAGCTCATCCAGGAGCTTGGCATCCGCCGCTAGAGAGTACTCGTAAAGGCCCACAGGGCATAGTGCCCGGCCAACAACCTCGCCTCCAATCTCCATCGCGGATGATCCTTAACCGGCATCCGAAAACGCCGGTCCGGCGATCCGGGCCGCGATTGGAGCAGTGTAAATGACATACAGTTCTGAAATCGACCTGGGAACCTGCAAGATTTCCCTCGAAACAGGCAAGGTCGCAAAACAGGCAAACGGATCGGTCGTAGTCCGCAGCGGCGATACGGTAGTTCTGGTTTCCGCCTGCATGGCTCCCGAGCCGAAGCCGGGCGCAAGTTTTTTCCCGCTCACGGTTGATTATCGTGAGTACACCTACGCCGCCGGAAAGTTTCCGGGCGGCTTCATCAAGCGCGAAGGGCGTCCTTCGGAAAAAGAAGTTCTGACCAGCCGGCTGATCGACCGGCCCATCCGGCCGCTGTTTCCCGAAGGCTTCAGCCATGAAACGCAGGTGATCGCGATGGTGCTGTCGGCCGATCCGCAGCGAGACCCCGCTCCGCTGGCCATCATCGGCGCGGCGGCGGCGCTTGCGCTTTCCGACATCCCGTTCCCCGAGGTTCTGGCCGGCGTCCGCGTTTCGCTCGTGGGCGGCCAGCTCATCGCTCTGCCGACCTACGACGAGCAGCGCGAAGCGAAGCTTTCGATCACAGTGGCGGGCACCGAGCGCGGCATCGTGATGGTGGAAGCCGGCGCGAACGGCGCCTCGGAAGCCGAGGTGCTCGATGCGATCGACTTCGGCCATGAGAGCTGCAAAAAGATCATCGCGGGCATTCGCGACCTGATGTCGAAGGCGGCGAAGCCGAAAATGCAGTTCGTCTCGCCGGAAATCGACAAGGAGATCTACGGCAAGGTCGAGAAGGAGGCGCGCGTTGAGCTGGCCGACGTTCTCGACACCGAGAAGTACCCGAAGCTCGAGAGCTATGCCAAAACGGCCGAGCTGAAGAAGAAGATCCTGGAGGCGTTCGAAGAAGAGCAGCGGCCCGAGGCGGCCAAAGCGTTCGACTCCCTCAAGGAGAAGATCTTCCGCGACCAGATTCTCAACCAGCGGCGTCGTCCGGACGGGCGCAAGTTCGACCAGATCCGGCCGATCACGGTCGAAGCCGGCGTGCTTCCGCGGGTTCACGGCTCGGGGTTGTTCACGCGCGGGGAAACGCAAGCGCTGGTCACGGTCACGCTGGGTACGAAGGAAGACGAGCAGCGTGTCGAGCCTCTGGATCCGGGTGCGGAGGTCACCAAGCGCTTCATGCTGCATTACAACTTCCCGCCGTTCAGCGTGGGCGAGGTCGGCTTCATGCGCGGCCCGGGCCGGCGCGAGATCGGCCACGGCGCTCTGGCGGAGCGTGCCCTTTCGGCTGTGATTCCGCCCGAGGCGTCGTTCCCCTACACGATGCGCGTGGTCAGCGACATCCTCGAGTCGAACGGCTCGAGCTCGATGGCCACGGTCTGCGGTGCGACGGTCGCGCTGATGGATGCCGGCGTTCCGATAACTGCTCCGGTGGCGGGCGTGGCGATGGGCCTGGTGATCGAGGGCGATAAATACGCCGTCCTCACCGACATTGCGGGCGCCGAGGATCACTACGGCGATATGGACTTCAAGGTCGCCGGCACGCGCGAGGGCATCACCGCCCTTCAGATGGACATCAAGATGCCCAACGTGACCCTCGCGATCATGAAAGAGGCACTCGATCAGGCGCTCCAGGGTCGCTTGTTCATCCTGGGCAAGATTGAAGAGACCCTCTCGGCGCCGCGCGAGACTCTTTCGCCCTACGCTCCGCGCATCTACACGATGACGATTCCGGTGGACAAGATCCGCGAGTTGATCGGGCCGGGCGGCAAGGTCATCCGCGGCATTGTGGACCAGACGGGCGTCAAGATCGATGTCGAGGACGATGGCACGGTTCACATCTACTCGGCCGACGGGGCCTCGGCTTCGAAGGCGCAGCAGATGGTGACCGACATCGCCGCGGTGGCCGAGGTGGGCAAAACGTATCTCGGCAAGGTCGTGCGTCTGGTGGATTTCGGCGCGTTCGTCGAGATCTTCCCGGGCACCGACGGCCTGCTGCACATCAGCGAGATTTCCGAAAACCGGATCAAGAACGTGCGCGACGAGCTGCACGAAGGCGATCAGATCCTGGTCAAGGTGCTCGCGCTCGAAGGCAACAAGATCAAGCTCAGCCGCAAGGCCGTGCTGAAAGAGCAGCGCGAGAAGCTGAAGGCCAGCAAGAGCTAAACGCTCTTTAACCGGAGGACGCGGGAGCATGCGCGCGGCGCTCGTGATACTGAGCGGCGCCCTGCTCGCGGCTCCCGCGCCTTCCCAAGTCTCTCCCGAAGTCCCCGAGCTGCGGGCCGTGCTCGAAAAACTGGGCGAGTACGCGGCCGGCTACCACACGAAATTCCGCGAGTTCGTCGCCAGCGAGGAGCGCGTCCAGAAGCACTACGGAGTGCGGAAGACGGAGCAGCGCGCCACGCTGTCGGACTACTACGTCGTCAGCCTGCCGAGCGCGCCGGACCAGATGCGCGAATTCCGCGAGACGCTATCGGTAGACGGGCGCGAGGTGTCGGGCAAGCGCGGCAAAGTGTTCGATCTGCTGCGCCGCAAATCGTCCGGCCCGGATGCCGAGGCCCAGAGGTTCCTCAAGGAAAGCAAGCGCTACGACCTCGAGGCATTCCGCAAGTTCGAGGAATTCACCAACCTGGGGCTGCTGTATGTGGACCCGCGCGTGCAGCACCTCGTCCAGTACAAACTGGAGGCGGCGGCGCGTCGCGGGCTGCTGGTCCTTCAGTTCCGCGAGAGCGGGCCGAACACGGTGGCGCGAGTGGACGGCGGCCCGGCGCCCGCCGGCGGCGCGATGTACTTCACCTGGCCCGAACTCCGCGTAGTGCGGGTGGACCTCACGATTCACGACACGCGCCCGGACGGCGAGGAACTGGTCCGCTGCATCATCGATTACGCCCCCGGGCCTGAGGGCCTGATGCTGCCCTCGCGCTGCCGCCATTTCATGCCGGGGACCGCGGGGCACTCCGAGCCGGGCTCCTGGGAAAGCGACGCGCGCTATTCGAACTACCGGCGGTTTACAAGCGATGTGAAGCTGACGATCGGGGAGCCGGCGGAGGCTCCGCGCTGATTGTAAGAAATGGATACCCGGCTGACCGTCGAACCGGGTTCGAGGGACAGCCGGGATGCCGGTTCGCGCGTGCGCTCAAGCCGCGCTTGAATCCGTCGAGCAGGCGCCCGAGTGCTCCGTTATGCTACCTTCCGCGTCCTGGTCAGCATCGGCCGGACGATCAGGTTCACCACGATCATTGCCACCGAAAAAGCCGGCAGGAGCAGCAGCGCGGTTTTGAGGCGCTTGGGGTCGTCGCCGGCGATCGAGCCGATGATGCGGGAACTCACGGCGAGGCCGACCCAGCCGAACGTGATCACCAGGCCCATTGCGGTCGCGGTGCCTTTCGGGAAAGCGTCGCCCACCATCGCGAGCGTGGTCGGGAAGACGGGCGCCATGGCGAGGCCGGCGCAGAAGACTGCGATTGCGGCCGCGGTCGCGCTGCTTGCATTGAGCATGGCGTACGTCGTGATCGCCATCAGGATAGCGGCGGCGAGCGTCACCGTCGGGGCCGCCACCTTGATCAGGATGCGCGACACCACGACGCGGCCGATCAGCATACCGAGCGCGAAGCCGAGCGACAGCGTATTCAGCGCCGCCGAGCGGTCGATGCCCTGCGCGATCAGGTGCGGCGCGAGCCAGTTCCAGACGCCGACTTCGCAAGAGACGTACAGGAACAGGAACAGCGCCAGCAGCCACAGGATGGGGCTTCCGAGCAGCGAGCCCGCTTCAGCCATCTTGAATCCGCGCTCGCCGGTCGGGGCGGGCATCGGAGTGGTCACCTGCGCGAGGAATGCGATGGCTGCGAGCACCGCCGCTGTGATCGCGATCTTCGCCGCGTCGCCGCCGAGCATGTTCGCCGCGATGAACGGCGTCAGCAGGCCACCGAGGCCGAAGAACAGGTTGAGCAGGTTGAGCACGGAGGCGCGGCGTTCTTCGTTGATGTCGCCCGCGAGCGCGTTTGCGCCGGTGACGACGATGCCGCCGCCGAATCCGAGCAGGAACAGGAAGGCCATCACCGCGCCGTAGCCGCCCGCCGTGGGGAGCAGTCCGAGCGCGACGGCGATCAGCCCCAGGCCGATCACCAGTGCCGTCTTCTTGCCTTTGTTGTCGATCAGCGGACCGGCCGAGACCGAGGCGATGATTAGGCCGAGCGCCTGCGCGAGCGCGATGTTGCCGTTCTGCTCGGGTGTGAATCCGAAGCGCTCCGAAAGGCTCGGCAGGATGGTTCCGAGCATCGCCGCGATGATGCCATACATGAAAATGGCGAGGATCGCGGCTAGGATGAGCCGTGCGGTCGAGATTTTTTTCATAGTTTCCTGCCGGTTAGACGAAGTGATACTTCTGAGTCTTGTCGTCCCAGATGATCTTCTTGCCCTTCTTGAACGAGAGCGTCGCCATGTGGCCGCTGATAGCCGCCTGCTGGCCCATTTCGGCGGGCGCGATGACCTTTCCATGGCCCTGCACGGCGTCGATGAAGTTCTTCACGTGCGCCTGCACGGCGTTCAGGTCGTTGCCCGGCAGCGCGATGCTCAACTCTTTGCGCGCCGCGACCTTCTCCGGAGCCTTGCCGCCGAACTTCTCGGGATAGAAGTTCAGGAACTGGCGGCTGATCACCTCGATGGTGCCTTCGTTGCCTAAGAACTGCTCGCCGTATCCGAAGTGGTCGTTGCCGAAATAGCACGAGTAGTTGATGTGGAACTTCGTGTCCGGATACTCGTAGATGGCGCTGAAGGTGTCGGGCACTTCGCGGTCGTCGTTCGGATCGGTCCAGCGGTAGATGCCGCCGGAGGCCATGCACGAATAGGGAACGGTCTTGCCGCAGACGAAGTTGGTGATGTCGGTCTGGTGGACGAGCAGATCGGTCGAGATGCCGCCCGAGTAATCCCAATAGAGGCGCCACTGGCGGTAGCGGCGCGCGTCGAACGGAATTTTCCTGGCTGGGCCGAGGAACTTATCCCAGTCGGCGGTCTCTTTGCTCAAGCCCGCTGGGATCGGGTAGCGCCAGGCGGGCTCGCTGTCGAGTGAGTTGCGGTACCAGAACGCGCGGACGTAGTGGATGTCGCCGATCATCCCCTGGGCGACCATTTCCTTGGCCTTGATGTAGAGCGAGTTGCTGCGGTTCTGCGTGCCGACCTGTACGATCTTGCCGGACTTCTCGGCCTCGCGAACGATCTCCGCGCCTTCCTCGATGGTGTGGGCGAGCGGCTTTTCGAGGTAGATGTTCTTGCCCGCGCGCAGCGCCGCGATGGCCATCTCGTAGTGCAGGTGCTCGGGCGTCGTGATGAAAACGACGTCGATCGAGGGATCTTTGAGAATGTCGCGGTAATCGGTGTAGGTTTTGGGCGTGTTGCCGCCCTTGGACTGGACGTTGTCCTTCCCGGCAGCGAGCGCACCCTGGAAGGTGTCGCAGACGGCTGTGACGACAACCGACTCGGGCACGGCCTTGTACATCTGGTTCATGACGTGCATGCCGCGGCTGCCCGTGCCGATCCAGCCGACATTGAGTTTATCGTTCGCGCCGAGCGCGGGCAGCACGGCCGGAGCCATGGCCAGCGCGGCGCTCTTCAGAAAAGTGCGACGAGAGGATTCATCGGTCATAGAAGTTCTCCCCGAGAGAAAGATACAGCATACAACGCGGCGGGGCGCGGGCGGGCTGCATTCCAGCTCGAGGCCGCAGCCGCCGCCGAAGGCGAGAGTCCGGACTGTCCACGGCGCACCTGTGGCGAAGGCCTTTCGCCCGCCCCCAGATTAAGTCTCCCCCACTGGCGTTCGGCGTTGATATAATCATTCATAGATGTTTAGCCGCGAAAGTGGGCGAAAGCCCACTTTTTTGTTGGCCGCTGGAACCTCCAGGCACATGAATGACGCGGTCGTCGCCAGAGTGACGGAAATAGCTCGACGTGTCGCTGATTCCGAAGGCATTGAAATCATTGAGGTTCAGCTTCTGGGCGGGGGTGGGAAGCGAGTACTGCGGATCACGATCGACAAGCCCCAGGGCGTCTCACACGCCGATTGCGAGCTGATCTCTCAACAGGTTGGGACGATCCTCGACGTAGAGGACGTGGTACCGGGCAGGTCGTACCGGCTCGAAGTCACTTCGCCGGGAGTGGAGCGGAAACTGATGGGCGCGCGCGATTTCCAGCGCTTTCTCGGCCAGAAGGCCCGAGTGGTGCTGCGTGAACCCGTGGACAACCGACGGCACTGGGAGGGGAAACTCGCGGACTTTACCGGCGATACGGTAACGCTCGAGACGGCGCCCGGCCAAAGCATCCGCTTCGCGGTCCAACAGGTCGAAAAGGCAAACCTGAAGTTCGACTGGTAATCCCGAACAACCAATAAAAGGAAAGTATCTTGGGCACGATCTATCAATCCATCGAGATTCTGAGCAAAGAAAAGGGGATCGATCCGCAGATCGTCATCGATGCAGTGAAGGACGCGATGCTTGTTGCCGCACGCAAGCATTACCACACTACGGAAGACCTGGGCGCTGAGTTCGATGAACGGACGGGAGCGATCCAGATCTTTGCCATCAAGAAGGTTGTCGAAACCGTCGAAGACCCGGTGAACCAGCTCACGCTCGAGCAGGGCCGGGAACTCGACGCGAACGCGGAGATCGGTTCGGAAATCAGGATTCAGAAGCCCACGGAAATCCTTGGCCGCATCTCGGCCCAGACCGCCAAGCAGGTGATTCTGCAAAAGGTCCGGGAGGCCGAGCGCGACACAGTCTACCAGGAGTATTCGGGCCGGGTCGGCGAGCTCGTCAACTGCACCGTGAAGCGTGTGGAGGGCCTCGACCTGGTGGTCGATATAGGAAAGACCGAGGCGCGGCTGCCCAGGAAGGAGCAGTCGAAGCTGGAGAGTTTCAGCGTGGGGGACCGCGTCCGCTGCGTGATCCGGGCCGTCGAAAAAACCGGGAAGGCGCCCGGAGTGCTGGTTTCGCGGGCGGCCCCGGAGCTGGTGGTGCGGCTGTTCGAGCAGGAAGTTCCGGAGATCTACGACAACACAGTCGTCATCCGGGGCTGCGCGCGCGAAGCCGGCGAGCGCACCAAAATCGCCGTGCAGAGCCGCGATCGGGACGTCGATAGCGTGGGCGCCTGCGTGGGCATGAAGGGCATGCGCGTGCAATCGATCATTCGGGAGCTGCGCGGGGAGAAGATCGACATCATCGAGTACTCGGAGGACCCGGTCACATTCGCGACACATGCGTTGAGCCCGGCGAAAATCAGCCGAGTAAGCATCATCGACCCGGTCGAGCGGCACATGGAAGTGATCGTGGACGATTCGCAGCTATCGCTTGCAATCGGCAAAAAAGGCCAGAACGTGCGCCTCGCGGCCAAGCTGCTCGGTTGGAAGGTGGATATCAAGAGCGAGGAAGAGAAGCGGCAGGAAGTCGAGTCGCAGATGGCGGCTTTGGTGGTTTCGGGCGCGCCGGTGTCGATTTTGGGCGATCACGGCCTCGCTGACAAGGTGGTCGAGAAACTGATCGAGTCCGGGATCGGGACGGTGGAGAAGCTCGGGGCGATGACGCCCGAACAGCTCGAAGACATACAGGGAATCGGGCCGAAGACGGTCGAATCGATCCAGCTCGCCGTGAACAGCTACTACGCGCAGTTCGAGGAGCCGGCGGCGGCTCCGGTGGAGGAAACGGCGGCGACGGCCGGGGAAGAACTGGCGGAAGCCGAGCTGGAGCAGGCTGTTTCCGGGGCGGAGCCGGCCGGGACTGATGCGGAGGAGCCGGCTGCGAGCGAGGCTGAGCCGGCTGCGCCGGAGGCTGAGCCTGCTGCGCCCGGAGCCGTGCCGCAGGCCGAAGCAGCGGCCGAAGACGAGGGCCCGGACGAAGCCGCCGAGGCGATCGAACGGCCCGTCTGAGGCGTGCAATTTATTGAATTCTGGTACGATAGAGGACTCGGATTGAAAAGAACCCGGCGGTTGGAAATCATAACAAGCCAGCTTAGGGGAACGTGTGCCGGAAGGGCTGGCGATGGTTGTCTCCCTCCGAACGGGGCGGTCTGATTGAACGTAGATATGAAGAAAATCCGGATTAACGAGCTGGCGCGGGAATGCGAGCAGCCGAACAGCGCGATTATCGCGATCCTGCCGGAGTTCGGAGTCACCGAGAAGAAGACGCATTCCAGCTCGATTGACGAGGATGTCGCCATAAAGATCAGGCGGCATTTCGGCGCATTTGTCGAGCCGGCGGAAGGCGAGGAGGCTCCGGCCGAAAGACCCGAGACTGGTGAGGCCGCGGCGCCGGCGGCCGAAGCCCCGGCGCCGGCCGCGCAGGAAGCGGCGGGTCCGTCCAGGCCCGAGCACGCCGGAGAAGCACCCGCGGCTGCGGCGCCGGCCTCCCTGACAACGGAAGAACGCATGAAGACGCGGCCTTCGGCGCACCCGCTGCGGCCGCCGCTGCTCGGCAGGATGGGACGGCCGTCACCGGTGCATCCACCGGTGGGTCCTGCGGCGAGGCCGCCGGCGCCTCCGGTGTCCGCCGCGCCGCCCCCACCTCCGGCCAAGGCCGCGCCGCCACCGCCTCCGGCGCAGCCCGCTCCTCCGGCCGCGGTTGTGACGCCCGCCCCTCCGACTCCTGCCGCTCCGGCGCCCGGGACGCCGCTTCGCCCGAGCATTCCCGCCAAGCCGCTTCCCTCGGCCCCGAGGCCGGGACAGATCATTTCAGGGCCGCGGCAACCGTTCCCAGGCGGCCCGGCCGAGGCTCCCCGCCCGGTGGCGCGCCCCGCGGCGCCGCCCCGTCCGGGCGGACCGCAGCAGCCGGGTCCGCGCCCGCACCAGCAGCCGCCGCAAAGGCCGCAGCAGGTTCCGCCGAACGCCGTCGTTTCGCCGCGCCCCACGCTGGCGGGCCAGCCCGCCGCGCGGCCGGTGGTTCCCCCGCGTCCGGACCTGGTGGCGCGGCTCCAGCAGACCAAGGCGATGCCGGGCCAGCCGCAACCGCGGCCGAGCGGGCCTGGACGCCCGTCCACGATTCCGATTCCGGGACAGCCGATTTACAAGGGACCGATCCGTCCGGGACAGCCGCTCATGCGGCAGCGCCCCAGCGGTCCGATGGGCCGCGGCCGCGGGCTGCACCCGACTACACCGCTCCGGCCCGAAGTCGCGACAGTCCCCACGACCGAGCAGCGGCGCGGGCAGAAGGAACGGCAGCGCCCCATTGTCGATCGCGAGGCCGAGCGCGAGGGTAAGCTTTTCCGCGTGCCGGTGTCGCGGCGCGGCGAGGAAACCAGCCGTTTGGCCGAAGGCAAGGAATTCACGGTTGCCGAAGGCATCACGGTCAAGGAACTTTCCGAGAAGCTCGGCCTGAAGGCCAACCTCGTCATCAAGAAGCTCGTGGACCGCAAGGTGTTCGCGACCATCAACCAGGCGCTCGACGTGAAGCTGGCCGAGGATCTGGCCAAGGCCTTCGGCGCGAAGGTTTCGACCGTCAGCTTCGAGCAGGAAACCGCCGAGCAGCAGGAAATCGCGCAGCAGACCGAGGATGACGGCGGGCCGGTGAAGCGGGCGCCCGTGGTTACGATCATGGGCCACGTCGATCACGGCAAGACGTCCGTGCTCGACGCGATCCGCCAGACGCGCGTGGCCGAGGGCGAGGCCGGCGGCATTACGCAGCACATCGGCGCGTCCACGGTCGAGAAGAACGGCCACAAGATCGTCTTCATCGACACACCGGGCCACGAAGCGTTCACGCGCATGCGCGCGCGCGGCGCCAAGGTTACCGACATCGTCGTGCTCGTGGTTGCGGCCGACGACGGCGTGATGCCGCAGACGATCGAGGCCATCGACCACGCGAAAGCGGCGGGTGTTCCGATCATCGTCGCCATCAACAAGATCGACAAACCCGACGCGCAGCCGGAGCGCGTGAAGCAGCAGCTCTCGGACCGCAACCTGGTTCCGGAAGACTGGGGCGGCGACACCGTGATGGTGCCCGTTTCGGCTCGCACCAAGGAAGGTCTCGATCTTCTTCTGGAGATGATCCTCCTGGTTGCCGATTTGCAGGATCTGAAGTCGAACCCGAACCGTCCCGCGGTTGGGACCGTGCTCGAAGCGCAGCTCGACCGCGGACGCGGTCCGGTGGCGACGGTGCTGGTCCGCAACGGCACGCTGCATACGGGCGACTTCTTCATCTGCGGGCAGGTGTTCGGGAAAGTTCGCGCGATGTTCGACGACCACGGAGCGCCGGTGAAGGAAGCCGAGCCTTCGACTCCGGTCGAGGTGCTTGGACTCGACAACCTGCCCGAGGTCGGCGAGACCCTGCAGGTGGTCACCGATACCGCGAAGGCGAAGCAGATCGTCATCTACCGCGAGGCGAAAGCCCGCGAGCAGGCGATGGCGAAGAGCTCCCGCGTCACGCTCGAACAACTGCACCAGCAGATCAAGGAAGGCGAGACGAAGGAGCTGCCGGTCATCCTCAAGGCCGACGTGGGCGGCAGCGCGGAGGTGATCGCCGAGACGCTTCAGAAGCTCTCGAACGAAAAGGTCCGCATTCGCGTGATCTCGAGCGGCGTCGGCGCGATTACCGAGACCGACGTTCTGCTGGCAACGGCGTCGAACGCCGTGATCATCGGGTTCAACGTGCGGCCGGATCGCGGCGCGTCGGCGCTGGCCGAGCAGGAGAAGGTCGATATCCGCCTGCACACGATCATTTACGACCTGACCGACGAGATCAAGCGCGCCATGAGCGGGATGCTCGAGCCGGTGTTCAAGGAAGTCTACCGCGGGCGCGCCGAGATCCGGGAGATTTTCCGCATCAGCAAGGTCGGCACCGTGGCCGGCTGCCTGGTGGTGGACGGCACGATTCCGCGGACCGCCGACGTGCGCGTGCTGCGCGACAACGTGGTGGTGAAGACGGGCAAACTGGCCTCGCTCAAGCGGTTTAAGGACGACGCGAGCGAGGTGCGCTCGGGCCTGGAGTGCGGCCTCTCGATCGAGAATTTCAACGACCTGAAGCCCGGCGACATCATCGAGGCGTTCGCGACGGAGAAGATCGCTCCCGAGGTGTTCGCCTGATCGTGGAATGGCAACCATCGGCGTCCTGACCCTGGAGATGCGGTTCGAAAATTCGCACTCGCTCAAGGAAAAGCGGCACACGGTGCAGAGCCTGAAGGAGCGGCTGCGTCACAAGTTCAACGTGTCGGTGGCCGAAATCGATTACCAGGACCTGTGGCAGCGCGCGGCCGTGGCGGCCGTGACCGTTTCGAGCGATCACGGGCACGCGGCCCTGGTGCTGCAATCGGTCGAGAAGGAAGCCGCCTCGATGCTCGGGCCGGAACTGGTCGCAGCGAGCGTGGAGTGGCTGGAGTAGCAGGATGGAATCCCGCCGTGCGCAGCGCGTCTCCGAGGCGCTGCGCGAAGAACTGGCCGAACTGGTCGGATACGAATTGAAAGACCCGCGCCTGGCCGGCGTGACGGTGGTCGATTGCCACCTCTCGCCGGACGGGCGGCACGCCCAGGTGGCGGTGGCGCTGCGCGGACCGGATGCGGAGCGGCGCGGCGCGCTCGAGGCGCTCGATCACGCGCGGCACCATTTGCGGCACGAGGTGGCGGGGCGGCTGCGGTTGTTCCGCGCGCCGGAGTTGCACTTCGTCGAGGATGCGGCCGGGGGCGGCGAGAGCCGGATCGACCAGCTTCTGAAACGGATTCACAAGACCAGGGCCGGCCAGGAGACCGGCAGCGGACCAGGGGGTCCGCCCCACAAAGAAAGTGAAAATTCTCCCCAAAAATGACCCGTAAGCGCCTGTGCGTCGTGCTAATTTTGTGTTTGTTGCCCCTGGCGGGGCAGCAACAGGCGCAACCGGACGCCGAGCTGCTGCGGCTCGAGGAAAGCCTCGATGCCATGGGCTCCACTTTCACGGTCGCGCTCTACGGGTACAACGGCGACCAGATGGAAGCGGCTGTGGAGGCGGCCTTCAACGAAGTTCGCCGCCTGGACGGCATGATGTCGAACTATCGCCCGGGGAGCGAGCTCTCCGAGGTGAACCGCTATGCCGCGGAACGCCCCGTAAAGGTGACGCCGGAGCTGTTCGACCTGCTTTCGAAGTGCAAGGAGTACAGCCGGGAAAGCGACGGCGCTTTCGATATCACCGTCGGGCCGCTGATGCGCGTCTGGGGCTTTTATAAAGGCACAGGCAAGCTTCCAACGAAGCAGGAAGTGGCGCAGGCGCTCAAGAAGGTCGGCTATCAGAAGGTCACGCTCGATGCCGCCAGCCGGACGGTGCGGTTCAGCGAGCCGGGCGTGAATCTCGACCCGGGCGGCATCGGCAAGGGTTACGCAGTGGACCGAATGGTGGACATTCTGAAGGAGAACGGCATCGCGTCGGCGCTGGTTTCGGCGGGCGGCAGCAGCATCTACGCGCTCGGTACGCCCAACGCGAGCGCGAAGGGCTGGGAGATCAAGATCCGCGATCCGAAGAACGCCCGCAAAACGGTCGAGGATCTTTATCTGCGGGACCAGTCGATGTCCACCTCGGGGAGCTACGAGAAGTTCTTCGAAGCCGAGGGCAAGATTTACAGCCACATCATGGACCCGCGGACCGGCTTTCCGGCCACGGGAGTTTTGTCGGTGTCGGTCATCACGCCGTCTACGCTCGACAGCGAGGCCTGGACCAAGCCGTACTTCATCAACGGACGCCAGTGGGCGGCCAAACACAAACCCCAAGACTTTCGCGTATTCATTTGCGAGGACAAAACGGAACAGCCATGCGCGTGGCTCCAATGAACAGCCGGTTTTTGGATGCCTGCCGGCGCAGGCCCACGGATGTACGGCCCGTGTGGTTTATGCGCCAGGCGGGACGTTACCTGAAGCAGTATCGCGACATCCGCGCCAAACACGGGATTCTCGAGATTTGCAAGCGCCCGGACCTGGCGGCCACGGTCACTCTCCAGCCCGTGGAAGTGCTGGACGTTGACGCGGCCATCATCTTCGCCGACCTGCTGCTGCCGGTCGAGCCGATGGGGCTCAAGCTGCGGTTTGCCGCCGGCGAAGGCCCGGTGATCGAAAACCCCGTGCGGACTTCGGAAGACATCGACACGCTGTCGATCTCGAACACGGACGATCTCGGCTATGTGGGCGAAGCGATCGCGATGGTTGTCAAAGCGCTCGGAGGGAAGGCGCCGGTGCTCGGCTTCGTCGGGGCTCCGTTCACGATCGCGAGTTACATGATCGAGGGCGGCGCGTCGCGCACGTTCCTGCGAACGAAGCAAATGATGTACTCGAACGAGACGCTGTGGCGGCGGCTGATGGGGAAACTCGTCGATGTGCTCGGGCCGTTCGCGATTTTGCAGGTCGCCTCGGGCGCGCGTGCGATCCAGGTGTTCGATAGCTGGGTCGGGGCGCTCGGACCGGACGATTACGTGCGTTTCGTCGCGCCGTATTCGCGCGCGCTCATCGAGCGGATTCGCTCGACCGGCGTGCCGGTGATCCACTTCGGAACCGGCGCGGGCGGGTACTTCCGCGAACTGCACGCCGCGGGCGGCGACGTGCTCGGCGTCGATTGGCGCATCAACGTCGATCAGGCGTGGATGGACATCAGCTACCGTTCGGCGATCCAGGGGAATCTGGACCCGGCCGCACTATTCGCTCCCCTGCCGGAATTGAAGGCGCGCGTGCACGAACTTCTGAAGCGCACGGGCACGCGGCCGGGGCACATCTTCAACCTCGGGCACGGAATCCTGCCGGAGACGCCGGTGGAGAATGTCAAGGCCGTGGTGCAGATGGTCCGCGAATTTAAACCTTAGGATGAAAGAGGCGGTACTTCTTCTTGCCCACGGCGCGCCGGAGCGCGTCGAGGACGTTCCCGAGTATCTAGCCTGCATACGCGCGGGGCGCGCCACTCCGGCAAAGGTTGTCGAGGAGGTGGCCGGGCGGTACCGCGCGATCGGCGGCGGGTCTCCGATGCTGGCGCGCACGCGCGAACAGGCCGAAGCGCTCTCCCACGCGCTGGCGATTCCGGTGTATTTCGGGATGCGCAATTGGCGCCCGTTCATCGCCGAGACGGTCGAGCGGATGAAGGCCGACGGCGTCGAGCGCGTGGTGGCGATCTGCCTGGCGCCGCAATATTCGAATTCCACGGTCGGGCTGTATTTCCGGCGTTTGCAGGCGGCCGTGACCGAGAAGGGCTTCGGGGCGGAAATCGTGTGGACGAAGACATTGTACGATTCGTTCCTGCTGATCGAGGCTTTCTACGAGCGGCTCGCGCCGCTGCTCCCCGCGGCGAAGGTTCTGTTCACCGCGCACAGCCTGCCCGAGCGCGCGCTCGAGGGCGGCGATCCTTACGACACCGAGGTACGGGCCACGGCGGCGGCGGTCGCGCGGCGTGCGGGGCTGGCCGAGTGGGACTTCGCCTACCAGAGCCAGGGCTTCACGGACGACAAGTGGCTGGGCCCGACGGTTGAATCGCGCATCGATGCTTACGCTGCCGAGGGTGTGCGAGACATGGTGCTCGTCCCGGTGGGGTTCGTTTCCGATCACGTGGAGATCCTCTACGACGTAGACATCCTGTTCGGCGCGTACGCGCGCGAGCGGGGAGTCGCGCTGCGGCGGCCCGAGTCGTTGAACGATTCCCCCACGTTCATCGCCGCGCTCGCGGCCGCGGCGCGCCAGAAATTATGCGACGCGTAGCGATCGTCGGCGGCGGAATCTCGGGGCTTTCGGCCGCGTACTATCTCGCCAGGCAGGGCATCGGCTCGACGCTCATCGAGCGGCGCGAAAGGCTGGGCGGCGTGATCCGGACCGAGCGCATCCAGGGCTGCGTGCTCGAGGCCGGGCCCGACAGCTTCATCTCGCAGAAGCCGTGGGCGCTGCAATTGATCCGCGAACTGGGGCTCGGCGCGGGTGTGATCGGGTCGAACGACCACTTGCGGGTCACCTATGTGCTGAAGGGCGGCAAGCTCGTTCCGCTGCCCGACGGGCTGATGCTCATGATCCCGACGAAGATTCTGCCGCTGGTCGAGACGCGGCTGGTCGGGTGGGGCACGAAGATCCGCATGGGGATGGAGTGGTTCCGGCGGCCGGCGAACGGCGAGCGGCCGGACCAGCCGGTAGCGGAGTTCATCGCGGCGCACTACGGGAAGGAGGCGGTGGACTATCTCGCCGAGCCGCTGCTCGCGGGCGTTTACGGCGGCGATCCGAACCGGCTGAGCGTCGAGAGCGTGCTGCCGCGGTTCGTGGAACTCGAGCGCAAGTACGGCAGCCTGACGCGCGGCGTGCTGCACGAGCGGCGCAAGGTGGCCAAACAGGCCAAGGGCGCGCCGCTTTTCCAGACGCTGAAGGGCGGGCTCGGCGAGCTG
Organism: Acidobacteriota bacterium; assembly: GCA_050261515.1. Lineage (GTDB taxonomy): Bacteria > Acidobacteriota > Terriglobia > Bryobacterales > Bryobacteraceae > JBLNDJ01. Next base: position 139,422 of record JBLNDJ010000018.1, read on the forward strand.
GTCGAGGCGCTGGTGGAGCAGACGCGGCCCGCGCCTGAGGTTGTGCGCGGCACGGCCGAGGCGCTCGAGCGGCGCGAGGGCGGCGGCTACCGTGTGCGCGTCGGCGGCGAGTGGATCGAGGCCGTCCATGTGGTGCTCGCCGCGCCGGCGTATGAGGCGGGAGCGCTCGCCGGCGGTGAACTGGGCGAGCTGCTGAACGCGGTCGCGTACTCGAACTCCATCACGATTTCGCTCGGCTACGACCGTGCTAACTTCCGGCATCCGCTGAACGGTTTCGGGTTCCTGATTCCGAAGACCGAGCGGCGGCTGATGATGGCCTGCACGTGGGTCGGGACGAAGTTTTCGGGCCGCGTGCCCGAGAATAAAGCCGTGCTGCGCTGCTTCACCGGCGGCGAGGACGCGGGCGCTCTGGCGCTGAGCGACGACGAACTGATTGCGCGCGTACGCGAAGAACTGCGCGAGATCATGGGCGTGACCGAGACTCCCGCGTTCACGCACATCGCGCGCTGGCCGCGGTCGATGGCTCAATATACGGTGGGGCACGCCGCGCGCGTGGCCGCAATCGAAGCGCGTGTCAAAGAACTGCCGGGCCTGCACCTGGCGGGGAATGCTTACAACGGCATCGGCGTCCCCGACTGCGTGCGCATGGGGAAGGAAGCGGCGGAAAGAATTTCAGCCGCAGATGAACGCCGATAAACGCCGATAAAAATTCGCTGGGGTTTTATCCGTGTTCATCTGCGTTCATCGGCGGCCAATAATGCTTTCTACTTCCCGATCACGACGTTCACCTGCGCGGGCTGCACTTCCAGGCGGTCGATGCGGTGCGCGAGTTCGAACGGCCTGTTCACCTTCGCTTCGGGGTAATACGACCAGAGATAGTTGCGGATCAGGTAATCGAGCGCGCCTCCGCTGATCGAGACACCCGAAACTTCGACGCGATCCACGTGTACCGTGGCCTTGCCTCCGCCGGATTGAATCCGCGCATCGACACGCACGGGGCGCTCGCCTTCGAGCAGCTTTGCCAGAAGCCAGTTCATGGGCCTGCCTTGCGATTGCTGGAGCTTCGGGAAATCGATGTACGCGTAACCGGTGGCGCGGTTGTCGCCGAGATCGAGGCGCGGGTCGCGGACGCCTTCGGGCGCGACCGTTCGCAGTTCGCTGCGGACGTAGGCGTTCAACTCGTCGCGGCTGAGTGTCACCTTCGAGCCGCGGGGCGCCCGGCCTGTCTGGATCAGATCGATCTTGCGCTTGACGCTCAGCGCGCCGGGCGGGGCCGCCGGCGTCAGTACAGCCGCGAGAATCAGCGAAATGACGGCGCGACGCATGGCTCTTCCTCTACTCTAGACGGTAAAATGAGGGCCAATGGACGAGCGCATCACACCTGCCGGACCGCTTCAGGGCACGCTGCGGCTGCCCGGCGATAAGTCGATCTCGCACCGCTACGCGATACTGGCGTCGATCGCCGAGGGCCGGTCTTCGATCCACAACTATTCGACCGGCGCCGATTGCGCATCGACGCTCGCGTGCATACACGCGCTCGGAATCGGCGTGGAGCACAGCGGCACGGACGTGACGATCGACGGCTGCGGGCTCAACGGCTTGCGCGCGCCCGCGCGGGCGCTCGACGCGGGCAATTCGGGCTCGACCATACGGATGCTCTCGGGCATACTCGCCGCGCAGCCGTTCGCCTCGTGCATCGGCGGCGACGAATCGCTGTCGCGCCGCCCTATGGGCCGGATCATGCGGCCGCTCGGGGAGATGGGCGCGTCCATCTCGGCGCGCGATGGACAGTTCCCGCCGCTCCAGATCGGCGCGGGGAAACTGCGGGCGATCGACTACACGCTGCCGGTCGCAAGCGCGCAGGTGAAGACGTGCGTGCTGTTCGCGGGCCTGTACGCCGAGGGGACAACCACCGTGCGCGAGCCCGCGCGCACGCGCGACCACACGGAGATCGCGCTCCGCGAATTCGGCGCGGAGGTCGATGTCCGCGGGCGCGTGATCGCGGTCGAGCCGGGGCCGCGGCTCGCCGCGCGCGAGCTGAACGTGCCGTCGGACCTTTCTTCGGCGGCGTTCTTCATCGTGGCGGCGCTGCTCGTGCCGGGCTCGCGGATCGTGATCGAGCGCGTGGGCCTGAATCCGACGCGCTCGGCGCTGCTCGATTTCCTGGTTTCGATGGGCGCCGATATACGCATACGGAACCTGACGTTCGAGGCGGGCGAGGCGGTGGGCGATCTGGAGGTGCGCCACGCGCCGGTGCGCGGAGGCGTGATCGAGAAGGACCTCACGGCGGAGATGATCGACGAAATTCCGGTGCTCGCGGTGCTCGGCGCGGCAAGCGAGGAAGGGCTCACGGTGCGCGACGCGGCCGAGTTGCGCGTAAAGGAGACGGACCGCATCGCGACCGTAGCGGACAACCTGCGGCGGCTGGGCGTGGAGGCCGAGGTTTCGGCGGACGGGCTCAGGGTGCCGGGCAAACAGCGTTTCCACGCCGCGCGTTTCGAGTCGTTCGGCGACCACCGGATCGCGATGGCGTTCGCGGTAGCGGCGCTTGCCGCCGATGGAGAATCCGTTCTCTCCGGCGCGGAAGCGGCGGCCGTCTCGTTTCCGGAGTTTTTCCGGCTGCTGGCGGGGGTACGTTGATTTGACGATCCCCGAGGCCGCACACTTTCCGCTCGCGATGCTGGTTGTGTTCGGCTCGGCGAAACTGCTGGCAGAGGTGTTCGAGCGCCTGCATCAGCCGGGAATCGTGGGCGAGATTCTGGCGGGGGCGCTGGTGGGGCCAAGCGCGCTCGGATGGGTCCAGCCGGGCGGGTTTCTCGATGCGCTCGCCGAACTGGGAGTCATGTTCCTGCTGTTCCGCGTCGGGCTCGAGGTGAAAGCCTCGGAGTTGTTCCGCGTGGGAGGAACCGCGACGGTTGTGGCGGTGCTCGGCGTGGCCGCACCGTTCGCGCTCGGGTGGGGGATTCTACGGCTCTGGGGCGAGCCGCACATCGAGTCCATCTTCATGGGCGCGGCGATGGTGGCGACCAGCGTCGGGATCACGGCGCAGGTGCTGGCCTCAAAAGGGCTGATCGACACGCTGGCGAGCCGGATTATTCTGGCTGCGGCCGTGATCGACGACGTGCTCGGGCTGCTGGTGCTGGCGCTGGTGAGCAGCCTCGCCCAGGGGCATGTAAACATCCCGGGGCTCGCGACGACCGCGGCGGTCGCCGTGGGGTTCACGCTCATCGCGGCGACCTGGGGCCGCCGGGCCATGAACCGGCTGGTGCCGCGAGCCGAGAAGCGGCTGCACGTGCAGGAGTCGCAGTTCGCGCTTTCAATGTGCCTGCTGTTCGGGCTGGCGCTCGCGGCGGTGTTCGCCGGGGTGGCCGCGATCATCGGCGCGTTCCTGGCGGGGATGGCGCTTTCCGAGAGCACGGGCGAGCGGGTTCGCGACCTGACTCACGGCGTGACGGAGTTGCTGGTGCCTTTCTTCCTGGCGGGAATCGGCCTGAATCTTGACGTGAGCGTGTTCGGCACGCCTTCGACGCTGGTGCTCGCGCTGGTCATCCTGGCCGCCGCGGTTGTATCGAAGCTGGTAGGGTGCGGCCTGGGCGCGTACAGGCTGGGGCGGGCCGATGCGGTGCGGGTCGGCGTGGGAATGATTCCGCGCGGCGAAGTGGGGCTGGTGGTGGCGCAGCTTGGGATGACGATGGGCGTGATCGCGCCGCACATCTACGGTGTGGCGGTATTCATGGCGGTGGCAACCACGATCGTAGCGCCTCCGCTGCTGGCGCTCGCGTTTCGCGGCCTGGCAGGGCCCCAGGGCGAGGAGGATTTCCGGCTGGGCTAGCGCGGGCGGCCCGTCCTGTGCGGATACGGCGCGCGCATCCTGGTCAGGCGCTGGAGCTTTCTCAGGTGCTCGGGCGAGCTGGCTTGCCTGGGCCGCGCTTCGGTCTTAGGTGCGGCGGCGGGTTCGCGCGCAAGCGCCGGGTCCGGGTTCGCGCGGGGTTCTTGGGGGATGAGCGTCCTCCGGCGCGCCACCTGCCTGGGCCGCTTCCGAACGGCTCCCTCGTCGCCTTCGGACCAGTCGTCGTCGATCAAGTTGCTCATCGGTCCCCTCCTGTTCCGCATTCTAGGCCCTGTCCAGGGCCGAATCAAGACTTGGCCCGCCAATCGGTACTAACTGCCGGCTAACCAGAGCACACTCGCGCGTGCTACCTCTCGGCAGTATTGATCCTGAAGCCAAACGATCCTTTAATAGAAGTGGCGAACGCGGTCAGAATTCCTCGCGCGGGGCGGGCAGGAAGTCCATGGACATGCCCGCCCCCTTACGATTCCCTCATGCCGTCGCCTGGCGTACAATCGCGACGCCGCCCGTGACCGCAAGGGCGTCTTCGGCCACCGCGACGGCGCGATCCGGGACGTGCAGCCGGCGACCGATGCGCCGGCGCAACTCGAGGCCCCCGAACGAGCCCGCGGCCGCTCCCAATCCACCGAGCAGCGCGCCTCGCACAGGCCCGTGCCTGCGGGCGGAGTAGAGCGCTGCTCCGCAGAGGGCGCCCGAGGCGATCCGCGCGGCCAGCGACGGCGGCTGGGTGCGGTTGGGCGTGAATGGCAGCTTGTCGTTGACCAGTTCGCCGAGCGCAAAGGCCGCAAACGCGTTCGCGGCTTTTCCGGACTTCAGGAATTTCAGCCTCGACGAATGCAGCTTCAGGTCTTTTCTGTGAACGTAGCGGCTGACGATGGCCGGGGCGATGAGAGTACGGAGCCCGGCGATCGCGCCGATGCCGATAGCAAGCGCTGGAAGCCCTCTGAGTCCCATACCTTGACTTTACGCCAAGAATGGGCCGCTTGCGGGTACCTGTGCGGTTCCGCGCGCGCTCCGCTCCGCGCGGGGCCTACGCCGCCAGCAAACGGTCGAGGTAGCGCTTGGCGGCCTGGATGCCTTCGAACTCGCTGACCCGCTCGCCTTCGAACTCAATGCCGACCCAGTTGTGGTAGCCGGCGTCGAGAACTATCTTCATGATGCGGTCCACGTCCATCGTGGTCTCTTTGCCGTCGGGGCCGAAGTCGTAGCACTTGAAGCTGGCGCCCTTCGCGTAGGGCATGAGCTGCGCGATGGCTTCATAGCGGTCAATTTCCTTCGGGAAATTGCCGAAATCGGGGAGCGTGCCGAAGTTCGGCAGGTTTACGGTCTTTATGAGGCGCGTGACCACAGCAGGGTCCGACGAGATGCCGCCGTGGTTCTCGATCATGACGTTGATGCCGGCGCCCTTGGCGTAAGCGCAGAGGCGGCGGAAGCTGTCGGCGCAATTCTCGATGAACTGCGAGATTTCGGCGGGTGTCCTGGGGTGCGTGTCCGCGAACATGTTCGTGCGGATCGCGTGACAGCCGAGCTCGGCCGCGATGTCGATCCACTTGCGATGGTTGTCGGCGGCCTTGTAGCGCGCGGCGCGGTCGGAATGGCCCATCAGGCCTTCGCCGTCGCACATGATCATAACGCCCTTGGTGCCGGTATCCGCCATGTTCTTCTTGAGCTGGCCGACGTAGTCCGCCGTCGGCGCTTCCCACAGGCCGTTGACGAACTCCAGGCCCTCGATGCCGAACTGCTCGCGCGCGATGCGCGGGAAATCGAGGTTCGTGACCATGCGGGAGCCGATGGCGCGGTGGATCGACCACTCGGCGAGCGAGATGCGGAATTTCTTGTCCCCGGATTGCGTCGAAGCGATCGAAGGGAAAGCGGCCACGGCCGGAGCGGCGGCGGATTTCAGAAAAGTGCGGCGGTTCATCGAGAACTATCCTAACGCATCGGCTGCGCCGGTTTGCGCCGCCCGCCGGACGATGCGCATGGGTTCAAACTAACAAGGCGTGAGGCTGGCACAGCTCCCGCAGGTCCGAGATCCAGTAGTCGGGAGTCCAGCGGGCCATCTCCGTATGGTTTCCGTATCCGTAGGTGACGGCGCAGACCTTCACGCCGGCGCGGCGGCCGGCTTCCATGTCGGCCTGCGAATCGCCTACCATGAGGCACTCTTCGGGGCGGGCACCGAGGCCGCGGATCGCGGCGAGCACCACATCCGGGGCGGGCTTGTGCGCGAAGCCGTCGGTGCCCTGCACGTGATCGAAGTGCTCGATGAGGTCGAAGCGCTCGAGCACCTGGCGCGTTGTGGGAGTGCCCTTGGTGGTCGCGGTGGATTTGCGCCCGGGGAGCGCCGCCAGCGCTTCCTTGACGCCGGGGTAGCGCCGCGTCGAGCGGTGGTCGCGGTCCAGATAGAGCCTGCGGTATTCGCGGATCAGCTCATCGCACCGCTCGGGCGGCGCTTCGGGCATGAGGTCCCGCAGCATGTCAACCAGGTGGATACCGATGTAGCGGGTCAGGTCCTGCCGGCGCAGGCCGCGGCAGGAAGTAGTCTTGAAAACGTCGACGAGGGCTCCGCAGATGTCATCCGCGGAGTCCACCAAAGTTCCATCGACGTCGAAGATGTAAACGGGGAAAGCGGGGATCACGCCGGCTGCGGACGCTCCCCTTCGACGAAGCCGGGCACGCGGCGCTCGCCTTCGGGCCGGACGACGTGCTGCGTCTGGCCGGAGCCGGATGACGGCGTGCTGGCGGTCCGCATCGGCGGAAGCTCCTTGCCGTCGATCAACTGCCGGATCTCGTCGCCGTCGAGCACTTCGCGCTCGAGCAGGGCTTCGGCGATCCGGGTCAGCGCGTCCGAGCGCTCCTCGATGATCGAGCGGGCGCGGTCGTAGGCGCTGCTGACGATGCTCCGCACCTCGGAATCGATCTTGATTGCCGTATCTTCGCTATAGTCGCGGTGCTGCGCGATCTCGCGGCCGAGGAAAATCTGCTCTTCCTTCTTGCCGAAACTGAGCGGGCCGAGGTTGCTCATGCCCCACTCGCAGACCATCTTCCGCGCCAGATCGGTGGCGCGCTCGATGTCGTTGCCCGCCCCCGTCGTCATGTGCTTCATGAAGATCTCTTCGGCGATGCGGCCGCCCATCAGGCCGGCAAGCTGGGTCTCCAGATAGTCCTTTGTGTAGGAGTGCTTGTCGTCCTCGGGCAACTGCATGGTGACGCCGAGCGCCATGCCGCGCGGGATGATCGTCACCTTGTGGACCGGGTCGGCGTTCGGCAGCAGCATCAAAACGAGCGCGTGGCCCGCCTCGTGGTACGCCGTGTTGCGCTTCTCTTCCTCGCTGATGATGAGCGATTTGCGCTCGACGCCCATGAGGACCTTGTCCTTGGCGAGCTCGAAATCGGCCATCACGACAACCTTGCGGTTCTGGCGCGCGCCGATGAGCGCGGCCTCGTTGACCAGGTTCGCCAGATCCGCTCCGGCAAAGCCCGGCGTGCCGCGGGCGAGAACCGAGAGGTCCACGTCATCGGAGATCGGAACTTTCTTGGTGTGGACGCGCAGGATAGCCTCGCGGCCCTTCACGTCGGGACGGCCCACCACGACGCGGCGGTCGAAACGGCCGGGACGCAGCAGCGCGGGATCGAGAACGTCGGGGCGGTTGGTGGCCGCCACCAGGATGACGCCTTCGTTCGATTCGAAGCCGTCCATTTCGACCAGCAACTGATTGAGGGTCTGCTCGCGCTCGTCGTGCCCGCCGCCCAGGCCGGCGCCGCGATGACGGCCGACCGCGTCGATTTCATCGATGAAGATGATGCAGGGAGCGTTCTTCTTGCCCTGCTCGAACAGGTCGCGGACGCGGCTCGCGCCCACGCCGACGAACATCTCGACGAAATCCGAACCCGAGATCGAGAAGAACGGCACGTTGGCCTCGCCCGCGATCGCGCGCGCAAGGAGGGTCTTGCCCGTGCCCGGAGGCCCGATCAACAGCACCCCCTTCGGAATGCGGCCGCCGAGCTTCTGGAATTTTTGCGGTTCGCGCAGAAACTCGATGATTTCCTGAAGCTCCTCCTTGGCCTCTTCGACGCCCGCGACGTCCTTGAAAGTCACTTTCTTCTGCTGGGACGAATGCAATCGCGCGCGGCTCTTGCCGAAGCTTAGTGCTTTGTTCCCGCCGCTCTGCATCTGGCGCATCATGAAAATCCAGAAAGCGAGCAGCAGGATGAACGGAATCGCGTTGATCAGCACCGAAACCCAGTTGCCGGAATTGGCCTCCTTGATGTCGATGTTGACGTTGTTCTCCTGGAGCAGCTTGTAGACGTCCGGGTAGTTGGACGGGATGAGCGTGTGGAGTCCGGTGTTGCTGTCGTCCTTGTAGGTGCCGTGCACCTCCATGCCGTTGATGGTGACGTCCTTGACCTTTTGGGACTTGACGTCGTTTACGAACTGGGTGAAGGTGAGTTGGCGGTCGGCGCGCCGCTGTCCGGTGCGTACAACGGTCCAAAAGAGGACCACGACCATGATCAGAACTACCCAGAAGATTGCCGTTTTTACATTCGAATTCATACGAATCTCCCGCCCGTAATGCCCTGGGCCGGTTACAGCCTCAGCACTGCGAACTCCACGCCGATAATATCACTGAAGCGCTTTCTAAAGATAAGACGCAACAAACCACGCTAGCGATTTCAGAATTGAGGATGGTTTGTGAGTTGCTGGATCCTTAGAACACTCCTGGTGTGCGCGCCGGCCGCGTATTCCGCCGCCGGACCGAATCCGGCAGCCCACACGATCGTGTCCCGGCAAGTGATGACCGGCCATTTACGCCGTTCCCACAATGGGATGCGCGCTTGCTGAAAGAGAACTTTGATTTTGGCCTCGTTGGCGTGCCCAACCGGTCGATAGTGATCACCCGGCCTCCAGTTTCGTACAACTAAACTACCGGAGATCCGACCCCAGTCCAATTCGCTTCCTTTTCCATTATAGACGGTGCGGGGGTGGGGGGGCATGCCTTGGATAGGGGCTGGGCCGGCCGCGGACATGGGGGGCCGCCGTACCAGCTCGAAGCAGAGTGAGCCCTCCGGGAGGGTGAGTTTTCCCGGCACGTCGGGCACGAATTCGTAGTTCCGGTTTTCGAGGGTGTCGAGACCCGGCGGGGCCAGGCGGACCCAGTCGAAGGACCGGAAAACGTCAAGACCGGGGATTTGCAGGCGTCCGCTGCCTTCGGCGGAGGCAGCCAGATCCAGAACGCTCTCGATGTGGCGCAGGTCGATGGTCCGCAGGTCGCCTTTGGCGGCCGCGATCGCGCGGCGGATGGCGCGGCGGGCGGCGGCGCGGGGCAGGGTTCCGAGCCAGTCCGTTCGAAACAGGACCGCGGGCGGGCGCTCGACCAGGTTGCCGGCGAGGAGGCGGGAGAGTTCGGCGTCCCAGTAGTCCTCTTCGTCGCGGGCGACGCGCGCCATGCCGGCGAGCGTTTCCGGGAGCGCCGGGTTCCAGTCGCGCGTGAGGGCAGGGAGGAGGTCGTGGCGGATGCGGTTGCGCGCGAAGTCGCGAGCGGCGTTGGTCGAATCGTCGCGCCACGCGATGCCGCGCTCTCCGAGGAACGCCTCGACCTCGGGGCGCGTGATCTCGATGAGAGGGCGGACGAACCCTTCGGGCGCGACGGGGCGCATGCCTGCCAGGCCGGCTGTGCCCGCGCCGCGCAGGAAGCGGAACAGGACGGTCTCAGCCTGGTCGGATGCCGTGTGGCCGAGCGCGACGCGCCCGGGGAATTCGAGAAAAAACTCGCGACGGACGCGGCGTGCGGCCTGCTCCAGGTTGTCGCGGGTCTCGCGCGCGACCCGGCCCACGTCCACGCGGCGGCATTCGAACGGCAGGCGCAGGCGAGCGGCAAGGTCTCGCACGAACGCCTCGTCTTCGTCCGATTCGCTGCCGCGCAGTTCGTGATTGACGTGCAGGACGGTGAGCGCCAGCCTCCAGCGCGGAGCGAGCTCGACCAGCGCGTGCAGCAGGCAGACCGAATCGGCGCCGCCAGACACCGCAACCCCGGCGCGTTCGCCGGCCGCGAACATGCCGTAGCGTGCGATGGCCGCCGCAATGCGCTCGATCACGATCCCAGTTTAGCCCGCGACAAAGCGGCCTCCACCCCGCCGGGGAACTTTCTTCCGGGTGCCGGTATCCAAGATCCTGATGAGACACGGACTCCGGTTGATGAGAAATGCGCCCGGCTTTACCTTAATCGCGATTGCGAGCCTGGCCCTCGGAATCGGGGCAAATACCGCCATTTTCAGCGTGGTTCACACCGTCCTGTTCGAAACGCCGCCGGTGGCGCAGCCGGAACGTATCGTATCCTTCGCGCACCACAACGCCGCGATGAGCGTGACGTCTCCCGGGACGCCGTATCCGGATGTCTGCGAATGGCGGCGCCGCTTCCGCTCGTTCGAGGCGATTTCGGCATGTGCGGGCGCGACGGTGAGCCTCGGCGACGCGACCACGAACGAGCCCGAGCGTGTCCTCATCGACCGTGTCAACGCATCCTTCTTTCCCATGCTAGGCGTGAGCCCCGCGATGGGCCGGAACTTCTCGGCCGAGGAAGACCGGCCGGGCGGGGAGCGCGTCGCGATCCTCTCACACGGGCTCTGTCTGCGGCGGTTCGGCGGAAGCGCGCAGGCCATCGGCCGCACCGTGACGCTCGACGGCGAATCCTACACGGTCATCGGCGTGCTGCCGCCGCGCTTCCGGTTCACCGGGCCGCCGCGGGATGTCTACGTACCGCTCGCGCTGGCGGAGAACGCGCGTGTTGCTGTCTCGGCGTTCGGACGCATCGCGCCCGGGGCCACGCCGGGCGAGATGAAGGCTGAACTCGACGGCATGACCGCGGCGACGATTGCAAGAATCCCGTTCTACAAGGGGTGGCGGCTGACGGCCGGCCCGGTCCGCGAGTGGATCGATCCCGATGTGCGGGCAAGCCTGCTCGTGCTGCTAGGCGCGGTGGCGCTGGTGCTGCTGATCGTCTGCTCGAACGTTGCGAGCCTGCTGCTGGCGCGGGCGGCGGCCCGGAAGCGCGAGATCGCCGTGCGGACGGTGCTCGGGGCCGGGCGGGGCAGGCTCGTCCGGCAGTTTGTGGCCGAGAACATTCCGCTGGCCGCTCTCGGAAGCGCGGCCGGCCTGCTGCTGGCGTGGTGGGGCGTGCGTTTGCTGCCGCAGTTCGATCTGGAGCGCATCCCGAGGCTCGCCGAAACCAGGATCGACGGCCCGGTGCTCGCGTTCACGACCGCCGCGTCGCTCCTCACGTTTCTACTGTTCGCACTGGCGCCGGCGATTTCGCTGTCTCGCACGAGGCTTCAGGACGCTTTGAAAGAGGGTGTGCGGGGCGGCGGCGCGGGCGCCCTCGGCGTGCGGCTTCGCGGCACGCTCGTGGTGGGCCAGGTCGCTCTCGCGCTGCTGCTCTCGGTAGGCGCCGTCCTTATGATTCGGTCCGTCTACACGCTGGCGGCGGTCAATCCCGGTTTCAATCCGCAGGGAGTGCTGACGGCTTCGATCGATCTGCGCCCGGGCCAGGACGAAGCTTCCTACCGGCAGGTGATCGAGCGCCTGGAGGCGATGCCGGGAGTAATCTCGGCCGCGGTGACAAACTCGCTTCCGCTCGGCGGCAACTACCTGCGCGCGAGCTTCGAAATCGAGGGCCGTCCGAACGCCGGCGAGCGTGAAAAGATCGTGGCGGTCCGGAGTGTGGATGCGAACTATGCGCGGGCGCTCGCGATTCCGGTGCGGCGCGGGCGGTTTTTCACCGGGCAGGACCGCAAGGGCGGCGACCCGGTGGCCGTACTCAACCAGACGGCCGCGCGCCGCCTGCTGGGCGATGCCGATCCGATCGGCCGCCGCATCGGCGAGCCCGGGGCGTGGATGACGATCGTGGGCGTGGTCGCGGACACGAAGCACGAGGACGCCGCCAGCGCCGTCATCGTTCCGGAGGTGCTGCTGCCCATATCGCAGAAGCCGGCGCGCGCTAACACGTTCATCGTGCGTCTGGATGGGCGCGCGTATCCCGAACCCGCGCGGTTTGCGCCCATGCTGCGGAGCGCCATCCTGTCCGTGGATCCGAGCCGTGCGGTGTACCGTGTGCTCACGATGGACCGGATCATGTCGGACCGGCTGGGCGCGCGCCGGCTGATCATGTTCGCCCTCGCGATCTTCGCAGCCGCGGCGTTCGCGCTCGCGGCGGCGGGCATCTATGGCGTGCTGTCTTTTACGGTGGAGCGGCGCAGGCACGAGATCGGCGTCCGGATGGCGCTCGGGGCCGAACCGGGCGAGGTGGTCCGGATGGTGGTAGGGCAGGCCGCTCGCCTTGCCGCGGCGGGCATCGCGGTCGGGGGAGCGGCCGCCCTGGCCCTGGCGCGCTTGCTCACGACGCTGCTCTACGGCGTGAGCGCGACCGATCCGTATGCGTTCGCGGCGGCGGCGCTTGCGCTGGCAGCCGCGGCGATCGCAGCCGGCTACGTTCCGGCCCGCCGTGCCGCGCGTGTGGATCCGGCCGTGGCGCTACGGTGCGAGTGACGCGCTGTTATTTGACCAGCTCGGGGCGGACGGCGATGACCGAGTGCGTGAACGGGTTGCTGTAGACGACCTTCAGGCGATGCGCAGCGATGAACGCCCGCTCCTCCGGCTCAAACACGTTCAATACGTACGCCTGCTTGTCCTCGGGGAAAGGCGGAAATTCCCTTTTGAAAAGCGGGAGCGGTTCGCGCCGGTAGAAATTCAGCACGCCGGCGTAGCGCCACTCCACCGCGATGTCCGTAATTCCGTAAGCGCGATTACAGTGCTCGAGCGCGGCATAAACCTTGTCGGAATCCGCGTTCCAGTGCCAGGTCTTGAAGTACGTCAGGCGAAGGCAGGAGAGAAAATACACCGAAAGCAGGCACAAGGAAGCGGACAGCGCGGCGCGGGATATGCGGCCCAGGCGCGAGTGGAGCGGGACGGCGGCGAGCGCTCCGATTGCCAGCACGATGAGGGGAACGAGAAACAGCCCGGTTCGCTCCAGCGGCATCAGAAGGTGGAACAGGCGGTACGCCAAACGGTGCGCTCCCACGGCCACCAACAGAATCCCGCCGAACAGGAGCGCCAGTCCGGCGAAGGGGCCGAGTTTTTCGAGCCTCAGTGGGCGAACTCGCAGCAGCGCGACGAGGCGGACCAGCACCGCCGCTCCGAGCAGCGGCAGCACCCAGGAGCCGAGTTCTTGGAATACCGGGTAGAGGTGCGGGGGCACGAGGAAGGGATTCACTTCGTATAAGGAGGCCTGTGCGATTCCCGCGAAGGTCTCGCGCAGCGAAGTTGCGCCGTAGTTGAACTGCCCGGCTTTCCAATGGAGCAGCGTGGATGACGCCAGGGCAAGCGCGATCGCCGGCGCGGGCAGCGCGCAGGCCGCGGCCGTCTTGAGACTGCCTTCGGATCGCCACGCCCGGATCGCGACGACCAGGACTGCGGCGGCCGCGGCGAAGCCGAACGAGAAATTCGCGACGAACGACAGGCCCATGCACACCGAAAACAACGCGCAGGACCCGAGCGAGCGCTTTGCAATGACTACCGCAAGGCCAGTCAGAAAGAAACCGGCCGCCATGCTGTAGCCGCGGGCCGCGACCAGATGGTCCATAACGAACGGGTTGTAGACCAGGCACAGAAACAGCGGAATGTGCAGGATGCGCTCGCGGGCGATGGCCCGGCAGAGCCAGCAGCAGGCGGCGATGTAAATCGCGGCGCCGATCAGCGCCGGGATGCGGATCGTGAAGGGCGAGACGCCGAACAGTTCGGTGAACAGGCGCATCAGGCCCGTATTCAGGATGTGATTGTTGGCGTGGGCGGCCCAATGATTCTGGGCCGGGTTCGCAATCCACGCATTGTAGGTGTCGGCCTCGTCGATGGTGACGGCCTGTCGCGAAGCCCGCGCGATCACCCACAGAAAAGCAAATCCCGCCGCGGAAAGCAGCCAGACTTGTCCGCCTCCGCGCTTAACAGGAGCGGCGGTCATGAATGAGCATCATAGCCGGTCCGAGGTCCGGCGAGAAGTGGTGGAAAAAGCGGCCCGTGCGGGTGCTAGTGCTTTTTCCGGTTACGGGAGCGGCGCCCGCGCCCTTGCATTTGCGACTGCTGCTGCGATTTCCCCGAGCGGGACTGCTGCTGCCGCCGCGACTTGCCTTCCTGCGGCCGGTTGGGATAGGCCGCTTGCGCCGACTTGGCGTGCGCGGGCTGGCGGCGCCGCGAAGCCGAGTCTCCATTGCTCCATTCGGCAACGAACGTCTGATGGGGACCTTCGTGCCCGTCGAAGCGGATGCAACGCTGCCCTCCTCCGTCCGGCTGAACGGCTCTGCACAATTCCATTGAACTCTCCAACGACTCCACCTTTACTTTCTCATATCGGCGGCACGGGCTTGGGGCCGTCTGCGCCTGTTTGCCGCGGCAGCGGACACGGCCGGCCGGGGGCCGGCCGCGGACCGGGGGGTCCACGTTTACTTCATGCCGCCCGGTAACAGCTTAAAACATTGCCCACCCTACCGTCTTCTGTCACAATGTAGATAATTCTAAGCCGGGATGGCGGCCGAAGCCCGTTCGATTGACCGCCCCGACCCCGCTCCGATAAACTTGAAATTCAAATCTGCAAGCAAGTCGGCAGCGGGTGGAGCCTCGCCCAATCAGGAGGACGATCAGTGGCAGAAGGACGCAGTTCGATTTTCACGTCGGAATCGGTGACCGAAGGACATCCGGATAAGGTCGCAGACCAGATCTCGGATGCGGTGCTCGATGCGGTGCTCGCAGACGACCCGACGGGCCGCGTTGCGTGCGAGGTGCTGGTTACCACGGGCTTGTGCCTGGTGGCGGGCGAGATCACGACCCGGCCCGAGTGCCATCTCGACGTGCAGAAACTGGCGCGCGAAACCATACGCGACATCGGCTACACCGATTCGCGCATCGGCTTCGACGCCGACACCTGCGGGCTGATCAACGCGCTGCAGAAGCAGTCCTCCGACATCGCGATGGGCGTCGATACGGGCGGCGCGGGCGACCAGGGCCTGATGTTCGGCTACGCCTGCGATGAGACCGCCGAGCTGATGCCGCTGCCGATCATGATGGCGCACAAGCTGGTGCGCCGCCTGAGCGACCTGCGGCGCGAGGGCAAGCTCGACTTCCTGAGGCCGGACGGCAAGTCGCAGGTCAGCGTGGAATACGTGGACGGGCGGCCGAAGCGGATCACCGCGGTCGTCGTCTCCACGCAGCACACGCCCGACGTTCCTTATAAGACGCTGTGCGCGGAAGTCAAAAAGCACGTCATCGACCCGATCGTTCCGGCGGACATGGTGGATTCGTCGACTGCCTACCACATCAACCCGACCGGCCGGTTCGTGATCGGCGGCCCGCACGGAGACACGGGTCTCACGGGACGCAAGATCATCGTCGATACTTACGGCGGCATGGGACGGCACGGCGGCGGCGCGTTCTCGGGCAAGGACCCGACGAAGGTGGACCGCTCGGCGTGCTACATGGCGCGGCACATCGCGAAGAACATCGTCGCGGCGGGCCTGGCGGCGCGCTGCGAGGTGCAGCTCGCTTATGCGATCGGCGTCGCCGATCCGGTGTCGGTGTCGGTGAATACCTACGGCACGGGGCAGCTTGACGAAGAGCGTCTGGTCGAGCTCGTGCGGACACACTTCCCGCTCACGCCGCGCGGCATGATCGAATATCTCAACTTGCGCCGTCCGATTTACCGCAAGACGGCCGCTTTTGGTCATTTCGGCCGTACCGAAGACACCTTCACCTGGGAGGCCGTCAACAAGGCCGATGTTCTGAGGGAAGAGGCGCGGCTGGCTGCGCCGGCAGTGCGGGGCTAAGACGCGCCGTTACGGAGCCGCGGCCTTCAGGGAGCGGTTGCCTGGGATTGGCACGGCGGCGCGGGCCGCCGCACATCCTGAACAGATTGGAGCAAGGAGGCTCATGTCTACGAATCCGCAAACCTCGGTCGCTTGCGATGTGAAGGACCTGGTGCTTGCCGATATTGGCAAGAAGCGCACCGAATGGGCGTTTCAGTCGATGCCCGTCCTGCAAACCATCCGCAAGCAGTTCATCAAGACGCAGCCCCTCAAGGGCGTCCGGATCGCGGCGTGCCTCCATGTGACGACCGAGACGGCGAACCTCATGATCACGCTGCGCGACGGCGGGGCGGACGCCGTGCTGTGCGCGTCGAACCCGCTTTCGACCCAGGACGACGTGGCCGCGACGCTCGTGCGCGACTACAGCATCCCGGTCTACGCGATCAAGGGCGAGACGAACGATGTGTATTACTCGCACATCATGTCGGCCATCGATCACAAGCCGCACATCACGATGGACGACGGCTGCGACCTGGTGACCGTGCTCCACACCAAGCGCACCGACGCGCTCGAGGGCGTCTACGGCGGCACGGAAGAAACGACCACCGGCGTGATCCGCCTGCGTGCGATGAGCAAGGAAGGCGTGCTGCGATACCCGGTGATCGCGATCAACGACGCGCTGACCAAGCACCTGTTCGACAACCGCTACGGCACGGGGCAGAGCACGCTCGACGGCATCATCCGCGCGACGAACATCCTGCTCGCCGGGTTGAACGTGGTGGTGGCGGGTTACGGCTGGTGCGGCCGCGGCGTCGCGATGCGGGCCCGCGGCATGGGCGCCAACGTGATCGTTACCGAGATCGACCCGACCAAGGCGATCGAAGCCGTGATGGACGGGTTCCGCGTGATGTCGATGGCCGAGGCGGCCGAGATCGGCGACCTGTTCGTCACGCTGACGGGCAACAAAAGCGTGATCGCGCGCGAGCACTTCGAGCGGATCAAGAGCGGCGCGATCGTGTGCAACTCGGGTCACTTCAACGTCGAGATCGACCTCGAGGCGCTGGGCAAAATGGCTTCTTCGCGGCGCCAGGTGCGCGAGTTCGTCGAGGAGTTCGCGCTTCGCGACGGGCGGCGCATCTACGTGCTCGGCGAGGGCCGGCTCATCAACCTCGCGGCGGCCGAGGGCCATCCGGCGTCGGTCATGGACATGAGCTTCGCCAACCAGGCGCAGTCGGTCGAGTACCTCGTGCAACATCACGCCTCGCTCGACAAGCGCGTGTTTGCGGTGCCCGAGGAGCTGGACAAGAAGGTGGCGCGGATGAAGCTCGAGTCCATGGGAGTCAAGATCGACCGGCTGACTCCCGAGCAGGAACGCTACCTCGCAAGCTGGTCGGAAGGAACGTAGAAACCATTGGCAGATCCCCAGAGTAGTTCCAGGCAGTCGCTCGACATCACGATTCCCGTCGCTGACGTCGAGGCGGAGACGGAGCGTGTCGTCGAGTCGCTCCAGAAAAAAGTGCGCATACCCGGCTTCCGGCCGGGCAAGGTGCCGGCAGCCATCATCCGGCAGCGCTACCAGAGCGACATCCGGCAGGAGGTGCTCGAGAAGCTCCTCCCGCGGCACTTCTTTCAACGCGCCGAGCAGGAAGGCCTGCCGGTGGTCGGCACACCGAACGTCAAGGACGTGCATTTCCAAGCGGGTGAGCCGCTGAAGTTCACCGCCGAGTTCGAAGTCGCCCCCACGATCGAGCTGAAGGACTACAAGGGCCTCACGGTTCCTTACCAGGAGCCGGAGATCTCGGACGACGACGTCGCCAAGCGCATCAGCGCGCTTCAGGAGCAGAAGGCCGAGTACGTGAACGTCGATCCGCGGCCGATCGAAAAAGGCGACTATGCGGTGATTTCACTCGAGAGCCTGGCGGGGGTCGAGCAGCCGGTGAAGCAGGACGAAGTGGTGCTGCTGGTGGGCGGCGAGGACACGCTCTCCGGCTTCACAGACAACCTGTTGGGCGCTTCCCCGGGCGACACGAAAGAATTCGACGTCGTGTATCCGGAGGATTACGGGCAGCCGCGCCTGGCGGGCAAGACCGTGAGATTCCGCGCTGAAGTGAAGGGGCTGCGGCGCAAGGAGATTCCCGAGCTCAACGACGAGTTCGCGCGCGACCTGGGCGATTACCAGAACGTCGAGGAGCTGCGCGAGGCGGTGCGCAAGTCGCTGTTCGCCGAACGGCAGTTCCTCGCGCAGCAGGAAGCCAAGAACAAGCTGATCGAGCAGCTCGTGGACGCGCACGAGTTCCCGGTGCCCGAGGCGTTCCTCGAACAGCAGATCGAGATCCAGGTGCGGCGGCAGTTGGAGATGCTGGCGGCCGAAGGCGTCGATCCGCGTTCGATCAAGCTCGACTGGGAGAAGGTGAAGGAGTCCCAGCGCGACAAGGCCATCCGCGAGGTGAAGGCGTCGCTGCTGATCGGCAAGGTGGCTGATACCGAGCAGATCTACGCGACGCAGGAAGAAGTCGATCGCGAAGTGCAGCGCATCGCGCGCCAGGAGCGCGAGCCGGTGGCGGCGACGCGGAAGCGGCTGGAGAAGGAAGATGGCCTGAGGCGCATCGCCAACCGCATCCGCACCGACAAGACCCTGAACTTCCTGTTCGAGCACGCGCGCAAGGAAGCGGCCCCGGCGGCATAACCGCGAAGCGTTCGGCGGGACTCAGGGGCGCAATCTCAGTGCGGCGCTCATCTTGCGGTCCACTTCCGTGATGTGATGCGCGAGCCAGCCGTTCAGCAGGCTGGCGGCGTCCGGCGTGATCCGGCTCACGGCACCGATCGCGGAGCTGAGTTGGTTGTGCGCGGCATGGTGTTCGGCCAGGCCGGCGTAGTTCACGGCTCGCATGAGCGATTCTTCGGCCTCGAAGTGCTCCCGGCTGAAGGATGCAAGGCCGGCGAGCAGCGCTCCCAGCGTGGCCTGGTCGCGGCCTTCGAGAATGGCCGCGTAAAGCTCGGCGGCCATTGCGAAAACACGCCTGTGCTGGGCGTCGATCTCCGAAATCCCCGTCTCGTATTCAGCTTTCCATTCGAACATGTGATTCCTCGCCCGTTCGTGGGGCGCACCCGCTGGTCCGCCCCGCAATTTCACACACAGGCATGGAAAGATGGTACCGCGTCGAAGTTGTGGGGCAGCCGGCCCCGCTAGATCAGCTCGCGCAACTCAAGGTAGTTCGGCTGCTGCATCTGTTCGAGGTCGCGCTTCACCAGATTCAGGCCGAACACACACAGCTCGAACGCCTCCGACAGCTTGCGGAACAGCGGCGCTTCCCGCTTGTACTCGAACTGGTCGAAGAACGAAACGATACGGTACGATTCCTTCCCCGCCTTGATGTAATCAATGAAAGCGTCGAGCCGCGCGTTGAAGCGAGGCAGGCGGGCGACGTGCTCGGGGAACAGGCCCGAGAGGAACAATGTGTAGTCGCCGATGTGCTTGCGCACCTCGCGTTCGCGATCGAACGAACGCGCCTCGAGCAGCGGGTTCGATTCGATCAGCATCTCGCCAACGTCTTCCAGGGGTTTGCCCCCGGCGTCGCGGATCTTGTACAGGTTGTTGACGTGGACGAAATCGACGAGCAGCGCCGCGACGTACTCCGCGATATCGGAGTCGCGCAGCCGCGCGTCATCGTAGAAGCGCCGTGTCACGGCGGTCGTGAACAGCCGCCGCAACGGATGGTTGCTGCCGACCTGCATGGCCCCTCGACTTCATTTTAGGGGAAAGCCGGACCACCCACACGTCCCTCGCTCCGATCCGCCGGGCCAGCACCGGAACGGGTTCGCCGGTGACGAGGTCGGTCGCCCCGTAGTCGCCCGGAATGCGCAGTTTCACCGTGACCTCGCCCGCCTGCGCCTGATGATTGAAGACGAACAGCAGCTTGTCGGAGCCGGATTCAAGCATGCGCACTTCCGCTTCCGCGCCCGTCACCTCAAACGGGCGCTCGACTCCGGCCCATTCGAGCACGCCCGTGAAGAAGCGCTGTAGCGCGGGGTCGGGCTTCGTATCGTACGCCGCCGAAAGGTACGAGCCCAGGGTGAGTGTCTTGCCGCGCCCGAACGATCCGATCACCGCGGCGGGCGCGCCGCTCCCGAAGCGCGCGGCGACTCGGCCGCCGGGCAGCACGGGCTCGAGCGTTTCCTCGTAAAGCCGGCCGGGCAGGCGGTCGCCCTGCTTCAGGCCCGGGATCTCGCCCCCGGCCCAGATCAGGTCCGGCCGCCGTACGGTCTGGACAGCGGTCTCGCGGCAATTCATCGCGCGGTGCAGCCCGAGGCCGGGGATCGTCGGGGACGCCCAGCCGCGCTCGTTGTTCCACCCGGCGCGCGCTTCGGCGACCAGCGCGCCGCCCGCGCGCACGTACTCGGTGAGCGCCGCGGCCGCGGCCTGCGGAATCATGAGCGGATAGGGAAGATAGATGAGCTTGTACTTCCCGGCCAGTTCCGGTCCGAGTTCGTTGACGTGGATGAAATCGATCGGGATGTTGGCCGGAAACAGCGCGCGGTAAATCCCCATCAGCGACGCCTGCTCGATGCCGCCGGCCTCGCCCTGCGGACCTCCATACACGGCCTGTCGCTGGCGCCCGCCGACGAAGTGCACGAGCGGATTGTAGACTATGGCCGCTTGCGCCGGCGCCGGCCGCGCATCGAGGAACAGCCGCTGGTTGCGGTCCACCACGCGCGCGATCGCGCCCGCGGTACGGCTCCGCGCGGTGAGGGTGCCGTCGAGCTGGATCAGCCCGAAGCCGCCCGATTCGTAGCCGGAGCTCATCGGATACCACGCGTATACGCAGATTCCCTTGGCGCCGCGCGAGAGCGCGCTCCAGGTCCAGATGCGCAGGTCTTCGGGCGTGACCGTCGGACTTACGTTGAGCGCGATGGTGCCGAAGCCGCCCTGCAACTCACCGATATAGAACCCGCGCCCCTTGCCCGCGAAGCCGAACGACCGCGTGAAGTCGAGCAGTGCCGCGCGCCACGGCGTGTCGCGATCGACTCCGGCCGAGTGCTTCGGGTACATCGACGTGCCGTAGTAATCCACCTGGCGCGCCATGCTCCAATCGTCCGACTGTCCTTCCCACCACAGCGGCGAGCTGAACAGGCCGACGCCGGCGGCGTGGCTGGTTGCGATGCTCGCGGGCGCCACGCGCTTGACCGCCTCGTAGCGCGCGTGCAGGTCCTCGGCGAGCTTGTCCGCGATGAACGTCTTCCAGTCGATAAAATCCGTGTAGGAGAGGATCGTGCTCAGCCGGTTCGGCTCCACCTCATCCCAGGCAGCGTAGCTTCGATACCAGGCGCGGTTCAGCTCCTCGATCGAGCCGTACTTCTTCAGCAGCCACGCGCGGAAGCGCTTAACCGTATTCGTGCAGAAGCAGAATTCGGGATTTGCGATGTAGGTCGGCGTGGCCCAGTTGATGACGTGCGGCTCGCTCCACAGGTCCCATCCGACAAAGGCCGGGCTGCGGCGCGCCCGCTCGGCAAGCGCCGCGTAGAAGCCGAGGTCGGCCGCGCGCACGCCGGGATGGTCCATGCAATAACCGGGCGAGGACTCCGGCGTGATGCGATCGCCGTTCGAAGATACGAACAGCGAGTCGGGGTACTTGCGGCCCACCCAGCCCGGCGCCGAATCCATGTAGACCTGAAGGATGACCTTGAGCCCTTCCTGCTCGGCTAGCTCGAGCAGCACGTCGAGCGTATCGAAGCGATACTGCTTCTCGGCGGGCTCACCGCTGGCCCAATCCATCCAGCACCGGATCGTGTTGAACCCGAGGCTCTTGATGTTCCGCAAGTCGGCGCGCCAGGTTTCCTTCTTCGCGCGCGGATCGGCCTCGAGCATCGGCGCGCGGGCCTTGCCGCCGCCATACCAGACGGCCATCGGGAAAAAGTCCGCTGTGGCGGAACTCTGGGCGGCAGGCGCGGAGGCCGCCGCGAACAACAGAAGGGCGAAGGCAGCAATGCGGTGCACGGAGGGATTGTATCGAAAATCAGAAGACAGAAGTCAGAAGTTAGAATTCAGAAGAATCCTTCCAGCTTCTGGCTCCGGCTTCTGGCTTCTGACTTCTGACTTCTGACTTCTGACTTCTGACTTCCGGCTTCTGACTTCTGACTTCTGACTTCTGACTTCCGGCTTCTGACTTCTGGCTTCTGACTTCTGACTTCTGACTTCCAGCTTCTACTTATCCAGCACCTCTCTCACCCTCCCCAATAGCACATCCGGCGTGAAGGGCTTCTGCAGAAACGTCGTCTCGTCGTCCTTCGCTCCTTGCATCAGCACGGAGTGGTCGGTGTAGCCGGACATGTAGAGAATCCGTATGCGCGGCCGCAGTTGCTTGATGCGCTCGGCGAGGTCGCGCCCGCTCATGCCGGGCATGATCATATCGGTCAGGCAGAGGTGGATCGTGCCTTTGTGCGCTTCCGACATGGTCAGCGCTTCGCGAACGTCCGCGGCTTGCAAGACGGTGTAACCGTGCGTTTCGAGCACCTCGCGCACGAGCTGGCGCAGGCCCGGTTCGTCCTCGACGAGCAGCACGGTTTCGGTGCCGGTCTTGCGTTCCGGAAGGGTGCCGTTTTCGACGCACGCGGCCACCGCGCGCTCGAGCGCCGGAAGATGGATGCGGAACGTGGTGCCGCCGCCGACCTGCGACCTCACCGTCACCTCGCCACCGGCTTGTTTCACGATGCCGTACACAGTGCTCAGCCCGAGGCCCGTTCCCTTGCCGCGGCTCTTGGTGGTGAAGAACGGCTCGAAAATCCTGCGCTGCGTTTCTTCGCTCATCCCTTTGCCGGTGTCTGTGACCGACAGCAGGACGTAGGCACCCGGCGCGATCCCATCCGGGTCCTGCTCTTTGATAGCGGCGATTCCGGTGCTGATCGTCATCGTGCCGCCTTCCGGCATCGCATCGCGCGCGTTCACCGCGAGGTTCATGAGCACCTGCTGGAACTGGCCCTCGTCCACCTTCACCCTGGGGAGGCCTGCGTCGAGCTTCACCACCAGCTCGATGTCTTCGCCGATCAGGCGATGCAGCAGGTTGTCCATGCCGCGCACGAGCGTGTTGAGATCGAGCACTTGCGGCGTGACGATCTGGCGGCGGCTGAAGGCGAGCAACTGGTTCGTCAGCGCCGCGGCGCTGTCGCTGGCGCGCACGATCTCCTCGACGTAGCCGCGCATCGGATGTTCCGCTTCGAAGCCGTCCAGCACCATCTGCGTGTAGCCGGTGATCACCGTCAGCAGATTGTTGAAGTCGTGCGCCACGCCGCCGGCCAGGCGCCCGATGGCCTCCATCTTCTGCGATTGCCGGAAGTCCTCTTCCAGGCGTTTGCGTCCCGTAATGTCGGCGATTACAGAGATGCCGCCGATCACATTCCCGACGCCGTCCCGCAGAGGAGCGTTCCACAACGCGACGTTGATGAGCGCTCCGTCCCTGCGGCGGCGCTGGCGCTCGATGCCCGAGATCGTCGCGCCGCGCGCCAGGCGCGCCAGGTTCTCGTGAAAAAACTCCTCATCCTCGGGGGGGACAATGGGGAAAAATTCGCCGATCACCTCGACCGCCCGCCACCCGAAAATCTCCTCGGCGGCGCGGTTCCACGTCTTGACGTAGCCCTGAAGATCCATCGTGATGATGGCCAGCGGGCTGGTCTCGATCACGGCGCGAAGCGTCTGGTTCGCCTGGCGCAGCTCGTCCTCGGTGCGCTTGCGGTCGGTGATGTCCACGCCGGTTCCCAGGATGTACTCCGCATCGCCGCCTGCGCCGGCCACCGCAGAGCCCGACCACGCGATCAGCCGCTTGCGGCCGTCTTTGGTGATCCAGTGATTCTCGTATTGATTCGCAATCGTGCCCGCGCGGAGATCCTTCACGGCTTGCCTCGCCGCTTCGACTTCCCCGGGGACCAGGAGCGTTTCCCAGATCGACTTGTCGAGAACCTCCTCGGCGCGGTAGCCCGTGACCGCCTCGGCCGCGTGGTTGAATTCGAGGATGCGGCCGTCGCGGCCGAGCACGACCACGATGACCGACACCGTTTCGGCGATTGCGGTGGCCCAGTCGCATTCCTTCCGCAGCCTGTCGGCCGCCCGCTTCGAGTCCGTGATATCACGCATGGTGAGGACGGCGCCGAACTGCCGTCCCGACTCGTCGCGCAGAGGATTCGCCCACGCGCTGACCCAGTTTTCTCCCGGCACGGCTTCGTTCTGAACGCGGATCTCGACGGGGCTCGCGGCTTCGCCCCGAAGCGCGCGCTTCAACGGCGTTTCGTCTCTCAATGGAAGCAGTTGCTCGGCCGCGGCGTTCGCAAGAAGAAGCCGGCCCTGCATGTCGGTGATAACGATGCCATCGCTCGAGCTGGCGATCAGCGATTCGAGAATCGCTCGCGCGTCGGCCGAAGAAGGAAGCACTCGAGCGT
Source organism: Acidobacteriota bacterium (assembly GCA_050261515.1). Taxonomy (GTDB): domain Bacteria; phylum Acidobacteriota; class Terriglobia; order Bryobacterales; family Bryobacteraceae; genus JBLNDJ01. Next base: position 163,540 of record JBLNDJ010000018.1, read on the forward strand.
GCGCGCGTTTGCCGGGCGAAGATTGCACCTGATCCCCCGCTATGGAACGTTCCCCTCGGTCACGACGCTTAACGGCGCCGCCTACTCACCAGCATAGGTTACAACAGGGCCGGAAAGAATGCCATTGGTTTATGGTGTTCAGTTGAAAACGTAATCGCGGAACTTTCTTTGCGCGAGTATAATTCGCTCATGCACGCGATTACCCGGCGGGATTGGATGGCAGCGTCGGCCGGCGCTGCCCTGAGTAAGGCGTTTGCCGCCGCTCCAGCCTCCACGGTCGCAATCGCGCGCTGCCGTTCATACGACCAGGCACTCGTGACCGGTCTCGCAAACGTGTTCGACCGCATCGGCGGCCTCGGATTTGTAAAGAACAGGACGGTGGCGCTGAAACTCAACCTCACGGGCAACATTGGCCGGTTCCCCGAGCGCGCCGATCTGCCTTACCGGAATCATCCTGCCACCGTACTCGCCGTCTGCCAGGCGCTGTCGCGCGCCGGGGCGCGGCGCATACGACTCATCGAAAGCTTCTTCCCTGCCGGCCAGGACCTGGCGTTGTGGGCGCGTTACGGGCTCGACGTCAAGGCCATCTCCAACGTGGGCTGCCGCGTCGAGTGGGAGAACACGCAGAACCTCGGTGCCGCGTCGAAGTACGTCCGGATGAAGGTGCCGTTCGGCGGCTACGTCTTTCCCTCTTACGACCTGAACCATTCGTTCGCCGACTGCGATGTGTACGCGTCGCTCTCGAAGCTGAAGAACCACTGGATCGCCGGTGTCACGATGTCGCTCAAAAACAACTTCGGCAACACGCCGTGCTCGCTCTACGGCGCCGACTGCGGCGAGAGCGGCAACGAGAATCCGCGCCAGGAGCGGGTCGCCGTCTGCCACACGGGAGAGGGCAGGCCGCCCAAGGGCGTCCCGCAGGAACTGCATCCGGATTCTCCGCGCGACCCCGGGTACCGCGTCCCCCGCGTCGTGGTGGACCTGGCTGCCGCGCGCCCCATCGATCTCGCGATCGTGGACGGCATCGAGTCGATTCGCGGCGGCGAAGGCGCGTGGAACCCCGGCGTTCAAATCATCAAGCCGGGACTGCTGATCGCGGGCCGCAACCCGGTGTGCGTCGATTCGGTGTGCACGGCCGTGATGGGCTACGACACGGGCGCCGCGCGCGGCACGAAGCCCTTTCTGCACGGCGACAACACGCTCAAACTGGCCGAGGCCGCGGGCCTGGGCACAACCGACTTGAGCCGCATCGAGGTCGCGGGACTGAGCGTCAAGCAGGCCTTGTGCGATTACGGGCCGGGGCCGATCGGGAAGACCATCTAGTTCCGTATTTCGAAACTGCCCTTCAGGCGGATGTCCTCGGCCGACGCGCCGATCATGACCGTGAACGTGCCGGGCTCGACCACGCGATTCAGGTTGCGGTCGAACAACGAGAGTTCCTCGGGCGTCAGCGTGAATCGCACGGTTTGCGTTTCGCCGGGCTTCAGCGAAATTTTGCTGAACCCCTTCAGCTCCTTCGCGGGCCTCGTGACGCTGCTCAACGCGTCGTTGATGTAAAGCTGCACGACATCCTGGCCCGTGCGGCCGCCTGCGTTCGTAACGTCGGCGCTCACCGCCACCTCGCCTGCGGGGCCCGTCGCGGCCGGAGTGATTCGCAGGTTGCTGTAGTTGAACTTCGTGTAGCTGAGCCCGTAGCCGAAATCCCACAGCGGCGTGCCGGGCATGTCCACGTACGCGCGATTGAGCTCGAGCTTCGACGGTTTGAAGTTGTAGTAAACCGGAAGCTGCCCGGAGTGCCGCGGCACCGTGATCGCAAGCCGCCCGCTCGGGTTGTAGTCGCCGAACAGAATTTCGGCAACCGCCTCGCCGCCGCGCTCGCCGGGCAGCCACGCTTCGACGATCGCCGGGACGTGCTCCGCCGTCCAGCGAACCGAGAGCGGCCGTCCGTTGACCAGCACTACCGCCACCGGCTTGCCCGTCGCCGCGACGGCTTTGATCAGGTCTTCCTGCACGCCGGTCAGGTCGAGGCTGGCCACGTCCTTGCCCTCACCGTCGGTCCCCTTGCCGCCCGCCATGCGCCGTTCGTTTTCCCCCACGACAACGACGGCAACGTCGGCCTCGCGCGCCACGCGCTGTGCTTCGGCAAACCCGCTGGTGTCGTCTCCGAGCACGTCGCACCCCTTCGCATAGAGCACCTTCGTGTTCGGCGAGACGGCCTTCCTGATGCCTTCGAGAATCGTGACGACGTGCTGGAGCACGGTCTTCGATGTGTAGTCGCCGAGCAGGTTGCGCGCGTGATCGGCGTTCGGGCCTATCACCGCGATCGAGGCGACCCGCTTTGAAAGCGGCAGCACGTTCTCGTTCTTGAGCAGCACGATGCCTTCGCGCGCCGCCTGGAGCGCCAGGTCCTGGTGTTCCGCCGCGTGCACAATGCGGGCGGCGCGCTCCGGGTCGGTGAAGCGCCTTTCGAACAGGCCCAGCCGGAACTTCTGCGTCAGAATGCGGCGCACGGCGCGGTCCACCGCGGCCATCGGGACGCGCCCTTCTTCGACGCTCTCGATGAGCGGCATCATGTACGCGGGTTCGTAAGAGATGCCGACGTCCACGCCGGCCTCGAGAGCCATCGCACCCGCCTGCTTCTGGCCGGCCGCCGTGCGCTCGTACACGAGCGTCGAAAGTCCGCCGCCCTCGCCGAGCACGAGCCCTTCGAAGCCCAGTTCTTCGCGCAGAATGCCGGTGAGGATCTTGTGCGAGGCGTGCGCCGGAACGCCGTCTATGGCCGGATAAGTCGCCATGACGCCGAGCGCGCCGTTGCGCTTGATGCCCGCGACCCATGGCGGCAGGAACACCTCGCGCAGCATGCGCTCGGAGATCTCCATGGCGCCGCGTTCGAGACCGCTCACGGGCTGGCTCTGGCCCGGGTAGTGGCATAGTCCGGCGACGATCTTGTCCTCCGCGTTGACGCTGTCGCCCTGGGCGCCGCGGACGATCGACTGCGCGATGCGCGCGCACAGATACGGGTCCTCGCTGTAGCCCTCCTGGTTGCGCCCGAGCCGCGGGTCGCGGTTCGGCTCGATCACCAGCGTGAACAACTGGTGCAGCCCGGCCGAGCGCGCCTCGCGCGCCGCTGTTGCGTAGATGCGCTCCACCAGGTCCATGTTCCAAGTGCTGCCTATGCCCAGGCCTTCGGGGAAGATCGTCATGCCGGAGCACATCACGCCGTGGGTGCCTTCCTCGGTCTGGAGCAGCGGGATCTTGAGGCGCGTCTTCTCGAGCGCGATTCTCTGTAGCTCGTTGAAGTACGCCGCCTGCTCGCGCGTGCCGTTGACGAGCGCGTTGTCGGCGAGCGTGAAAAAGCCGCCGCCCGGGCCTATGTCGTCCGTATAAGTGCCCGCCGTGAATCGGCGGCAGGCTTCAAGCTTCGCCGGAATCGTTTCGCCGAGTTCCTTCAGGTACACGCAGGGCATATTCATCTGCCCCACTTTTTCCTTGAGGGTCATGCGGGCGAGCAGATCGTCGACGCGCTTCGCGATCGGCTGGCCGGGGTCGAGATACAGCGGCTCGCGCGGAGCGGTCTGCGCGAACAAAGCGGCAATCGCCACGGCAAGCGCCGCGGCGCCGGTTTGACGGTGCATGGGGCGATTATACGCGTGTCGCGGCCAGCGCGCGCTCGAAGCCCGGCAGGCTTGCTTCGATCATCCGCATCGGCACCGTGAGCGACAGCCGCATGTGCCCGCGGCGCCCGAATCCCGAACCCGGCACAGCCAGGATGCCTTCCTCCACCAGCGCGCGGATGAAGGCGACGTCGTCCGCAACCGGCGTTTTCGGGAACACGTAGAAGGCCCCCGCCGGCTTCGTGAGTTCGTAGCCCATGCGCGCGAGCGCGCCGCACAGCAGGTCGCGCTTGGCCTCGTAAAGGCCCACATCCACCGTTTCCTCCGGGCTTTCCGCGACAACGAACTGCCACAGCGCCGACGCGTTCACGTATCCGAGTACGCGGTTCGCGAACGTGCACGCATCGCGGAGCGCGGCCCACTCGGCCACGCGCGGCGAGATCGCCAGATACCCGATGCGCTCGCCCGCGATCGCCATCGACTTCGACCACGAATCCGCGATGAGCGTGCGCGCGACGTGCCGGGCGGGGTCGGGCGCGGCGCCGCCGTCGTAGACCAGCAAACGGTATGGCTCGTCACTCAACACCACGATGTCTTCGTGCTGCGATAGCAGCGCGTCGAGATCGCGCAGCACGCGTTCGGAATACAGCGCGCCGGTCGGGTTGTTGGGCGAGTTGAGGACGATCGCCTTCGTGCGCGGCGTGATCGAGGCCGCGATGCGGTCCACGTCGGGTTGAAACGCATCGTCCGTGTCCACAAGCACCATGCAGCCGTTGTGGTTCTCGATGTAGAAGCGGTACTCGGGGAAATAGGGCGCGAGCACGATGACCTCGCTGCCGGGATCGAGCATGGCCTTGAGCGCCACGTTCATCGCGCCCGCCGAGCCCGGCGTCATGAGGATGTGGTCCGCCGTGTAGGGCAGTCCGGTGCGCGCAGCCAGCCGCCTCGCTATCTCCGCCCGCACCGCGGCGAAGCCCGCGTTCGGCATGTATCCGTGGGTGTTCGGACGGCTCTCGCCCGCCACGCGCCGGAGCGTCGCCAGGACGCCGGCGGGCGGCTCCACCTCGGGATTGCCCAGCGTGTAGTCGAACACGCGGTCCGCGCCCCGCTCGGCCTTCAGCCGCGCGCCCTCCTCGAACATGCGCCTGATCCAGGACGCCTGCTCGAGCTGTCCGAAAACTCTCTTCGAAACGCTCATTGTTCGATGCGGTTGTAGACCTCGACGCTCTCGATCACGCTGATGCCCGCCGCCTGAAGCAGCCGGATCGCGCCGTCAGGATCGTCGAAGCGGAAGATCAGCACCGCCTTGCCCTGCCGCCCGAACGTGAACGCGTACATGTACTCGATGTTGACCGGGCTGCCGTCGAGCGCCGCGAGCAGCCCTGCGAGCCCGCCCGCTTCGTCCGGCACCTCGACGGCCACGACCTCGGTGATGTTGGTGACGTAGCCCGCCTTGCGCAGCGCCTCGGCCCCGGCCTGCCAGTCCGAAACGATCAGCCGCAGGATGCCGAACTGCTGCGTATCGGCGAGCGTCAGCGTGCGAATATCGACGCCCGCGCGCGCGAGCACGCGGCACGGCTCCACAAGCTGGCCGGGCTCGTTTTCGAGGAAAAGAGATAGCTGGTGAATTTTCATGGCTCACTCGCCGATGTTGCGCCGGTCGATCACGCGCTTCGCCTTGCCCTCGCTGCGGGCAATCGTGTGCGGCTTCACCAGCCGCACGGCCACGCGCAATCCGACCGTTCGTTCGATCGCGTGTTCGAGGCTCTTGTTGAGATTCTCGAGCGCTCCTACTTTATCGCTGAACACGTCCGGTGTCACCTCGATCTGTACTTCCATTTCGTCGAGGCCCCGGTCGCGGGTGAGGATGATCTGGTAATGCGGCAGCGCGCCTTCGACCGCCAGCAGCGCCGATTCGATCTGCGACGGGAACACGTTGATGCCGCGGATGATGAACATGTCGTCGGTGCGGCGCCCGATGCGGCGAATCCTGCGGAGCGAACGCCCGCAGCCGCACTGGCCCGGCACGAACGCCGAAATGTCGCGCGTGCGGTAGCGGATGATCGGCATCGCGACTTTGCTGAGCGTGGTGAGGACGAGTTCGCCCTCCTCGCCTTCCGCCACCGGCTGCTCCGTCACCGGGTCGATGATCTCGGGGTAGAAATGATCCTCGAACACGTGCAGGCCTTCGTGGCACGGGCACTCGGTCGCAACGCCCGGCCCGATGATCTCCGACAGGCCGTAGATGTCGAACGCCTCGATGCCCGCATCGCGCTCGATGTGCCGCCTCATCGAATCGCTCCACGGCTCGGCGCCGAAGATTCCGAGGCGGACCGGCAGATCGCGGACGCTGATGCCGAGTTCCATGGCGCGGTCCACCACGTGCGTGAAATAACTCGGCGTCGAGCAGAACGCGGTCACGCGGAAATCGCGCATGATCATGATCTGCCGGTCGGTGTTGCCGCCGGAGATCGGGATCACGGTCGCGCCCAGCGCCTCGGCGCCGTAGTGCGCGCCCAGACCGCCCGTGAACAGGCCGTAGCCGTACGCGTTCTGGAGGATGTCGCCGTGCGTGAGCCCGCAGGCCGCCATCGTCCGCAGCATCGCGTTGGTCCACACGTCCACGTCTTCCTTCGTGTACGCCACCACGATTGGCTTGCCCGTGGTGCCGCTCGAAACGTGCAGCCGCACGATGTGGTCGAGCGGGCTCGCGAACAGGCCGAACGGATACGTGTCGCGCAGGTCCGTCTTGAACATGAAGGGCAGGCGCGCAACGTCGTCGAGCGTGCGTATGCTGTCCGGGGTCAGGCCCGCCGCCTCCATGCGGTTGTGGGTCAGCTCGACGTGGTCCCAGGCGCGCTTGATCACCGCCTTCCATCGCGCGAGTTGCAGCTCTTTCATCTGCCGGGCCGGAACAAAATCCGGCGCACTCGCCGGATGATAACCGGCGGCGGCGCTTTCCGTAACTCCGATCATGGTGTGGGCTCCGTCCGGGCGGCCTGGCGCCCGAGTTGGAATGCGACAGCGTTGGCTTCGTGCAGGCGTTCGGGGAGGTTGGCGCGGATGGCTTCGAGCCAGCTCTCCTCGGGTATATCGAGGTGCGTGCTCAGAAGCCCGAGCAGCGCCACGTTGAGCGCCTTCTTGTTCGGCAGCGCTTTCTCATCGATCAGCGCGGGCTCGATCAGGACGCCGCCCGCACGAAGCTGCCAGCGGTTCACTTCCACCTGGCTCGCGGCGATGACGACAAGATACGCGGCCTCGCCCGGCGGCACCATCGGGCTCAGCACCCCGCGCCCGTAGCGGACATCGCTCGTCACCGAGCCGCCGCGCTGGCTCATGCCGTGCAGCTCGCTCTTCTTCACGTCGAACCCGGCGCGGAAGGCGGCGTCGGCGGCGATGTCGGACGCCTTCAAAACGCCCTGCCCGCCCAGCCCCGCGAATACGATGTTGACTACGCCGTCATTGCTGCTCAAGGCACTTCTCCATCTGCTTGATTTTTCCGGTGGCGAGCAGGCACGTGCGGCGAGCGACGATCACCGCAAGCTGGTGCGAATCGAGGCGGTCGGCGATAAGCTGCTTGAACTTCTTCGTGTCGAGCGTCGGGTCCACCACATCGACGCTCGCGATGCCGAGCGAGCGAACCAAATCCTCGATGATCACCTTGCCTGCGCGCCGGTGATCGAGCGAGCGGCCGGTGCCCGGGTGCTCCTGCATGCCCGTCATCGCCGTAGTGCCGTTGTCGAGAATGATCACGACGTGCCCGCCCGGCGGCGGATTGTAGACCATCTCGACCAGGCCCGTGATGCCGCTGTGTATGAACGTGCTGTCGCCGATGACGCTGACCACGCGCTTCGCTTCGCTCTCGGGAAGCACGTGGCGCAGCCCAAGACCCATCCCGATGCCCGCGCCCATGCACACCAGCGCTTCGATCGCTTCGAACGGCGGCAGCGCGCCGAGCGAGTAGCAGCCGATGTCGCCCGAAACGATGCAGTCCAGGTCGCGCAGCGCGCCGAACACGGCCCGGTGCGGGCAGCCCGGGCAAAGCTCCGGAGGTTTCCCCGCGGGCGGCGCCGGCTCGGCCGACACGTCATTGTCGAGGATGCGCCGCACGCGGTCCACATTCAATTCGCCGAAGCGGAACATCTCCGGCCTGCCTTCCACCTTGACCCCGGCGGCGCGGACGGCCTCGACCAGCCACGGATCGCCTTCCTCGATCACCACGCACCGCTCAACGCAGCGCGCGAAGGCCGCGATGGACTCGAGCGGCAGCGGGTACGTCATCCCGAGCTTGAGCATCGCGGCATCCGGCGCGGCCTCGCGCGCGTGCATTGCGGCGACGCCCGACGAGATGATGCCGAGAGCGCGCGAGCCCTGAATCTCCGTGTTCGGTCCCGCGGCCTCGTTCCACTCGGCGATCTTCGCCAGCTTTGCGCGCAGCCTGCGATGCGCCGCGCGCGCGTTCGACGGGATCATCACGCGCAGGTCGATATGGCGCGAGTACGAAACCGGCCCCGCGGCCGGCGCCAGCCACGGCTTCGGCTCGACGATCGTCTTGGCGTGGCACACGCGCGTCGTCATCCGCAGCAGCACCGGGATCTTCCAACGCTCGGAGATCTCGATCGCCTTCAGCGTGTACTCGTAAGCCTCCTGAGAATTCGAGGGCTCGAGCATCGGGACGCCCGCGGCGACTGCGTAGTGCCGGTTGTCCTGCTCGTTCTGGCTCGACGCCATGCCGGGATCGTCAGCCGAGATCACCACCAGTCCGCCCGCGACGCCCGTGTAGGCGGCGGTGAACAGGGGGTCGGCCGCGACGTTCAGCCCGACGTGCTTCATCGTGACGATGGTGCGGGCCGAAGTGAACGACGCGCCGATCGCCACCTCGAGCGCGACCTTCTCGTTCGGCGACCACTGCGCGCGCCCGCCGTGCTCGGCGAACACTTCGAGAATCTCGGTCGAGGGCGTCCCGGGATACCCGGTTCCGAGCGCGACGTTCGCGTCGCGCGCCGCCATCGCGACGGCCTCGTTCCCGCTCATCAATAAACGGACGGTTTCACTCATACGCAATTCCCCCGCATCTGAGTATTCCGCCTGGAGCGATCCGGAGCCCACCCACACGAAGAATTCAGAAACGCGAGTAACAGATGATTTTATCTCGCTTTGGCAGTCCGATCAATCGAGGCCTGTTGTATACTTCTGGAAGCATCCCGAAAACCGGTATCAAAAGGTCTTTATGTCCCGTGCCGCCCTACTTACCTTAGTCTGTATCATCGCGCCGTTGTGCCGCGCCGAAGATCATCCGGAGCGAACTTTCGAGTTCGGTTTCGAGCAGCGCGTTCGCAACGAGAACTGGAACAACATTTTCGACTATGGGGACGGCACCGACGACCAGCGCAACCAGATACGCTACCGCACGCGCGTCTGGTTCCAGGCTCCCATCACCGATAACATCGAGGTTTTCGTGGGCCTCAACCAGGAAACCAATCAGTGGCTGTACCCCTCCCGGCAGAACCACTTCGACGAGGTGCTGTTTGAAAACGCCTACGTCAATATCAAGAAACTGTTCGTCAAGGGGCTGTCGCTCAAGGTCGGCCGCCAGAACCTCCCCAAAGGTGAAGGATTTCTTCTTCTCGACGGAACTTCGGGCGACGGGTCGCGCACGATTTACTTCGATGCCGTGAACTTAGCTTACTCCTGGAAGAAATCGAAGGTCGAACTTATCGGGATCATGAATCCGAAACGCGATCGCATGTTTCCCGTATTTCATGACCAGCAGAAGATACTACAGGATTGGGACGAAAGTGCCGCGGGAGTCTATTACACCGATAACAACCACAAGAACGTGGGTCTTGAAGGTTATTACTTCTATAAGAAGGAAACCAACGACTACCTTCCGCCCACCAACCCGCAGTTCCAGCCCGACCGGCACATCAGCACTGCCGGAGGCCGGGCCGTCCGCCGCCTTCCCCGCGGCTGGAGCCTGACCGGCGAGTTTGCCGGACAGTGGGGCGCGCAGCACGGCGGCGCCGATGTCCACGGATGGGGCGGCTACGGGTACGCGAAGAAAGAATGGAAGACTCGCTGGAGGCCCTACGCGCTGGGAGGCTGGTGGGGCTTTTCGGGCGACGATCCGGCGACCAAGGGCGCGATTGAAGGCTGGGACCCGCTGTTTTCCCGCTGGCCGAAGTGGAGCGAACTCTACATCTACAGCCAGGTCCGCGAAGTGGGCGTCGCTTACTGGACCAACACGGGAATGTGGCAGGCAGAGACGGGCTTCTCGCCGCACAAGATGCTGGCCGCCCGCCTCACCTGGTATCACATGAACGCGTTTCACCCGTTCCCAGGAGCGCAGAGCGTATTCGGCGACGGCACCGGGCGCGGGGAAAACCTCCAGGCGCGCCTCGAGTTCATTCCGAATAAGAACTGGAAGGCCCACGTGCTCTACGAAACGCAGCGGGCGGGAGACTACTACCGTGCGCAGGCCCCCGGTTACTTCCTGCGGTTCGAGGTTTCCTACGCGATGACGGGCAAGCTGACGGCGAACGAATTCAAGCGCGCGCTCGGCTTCGGCGGCGGCGCCACGCACACCGCCGAAGTCCGGTAGTCGCCGCTTAGGCCAGGATGCGCCGCACGATGTCGGCGTTCTCCTTCATCTCGTCCTTGAATCGCGCGTAGGTGCCGATGATGATCGCATCGGTCGGCTTGATGTTGGTGAGAGCGTACCGGATTGACTTCTCGATCGTCTCCGGCGAGCTGATGTTGCGCCCGGCGCCGAACACCTTGAAGGCCAGGCACGGCTTCTTTGTCGCGCGGATCATCTTGCACATCCGCTCGGGGTCCTTCTCCATGTAGGTCTCGCCGAGCGGCGCTTCGTTGAACTCGGCGCGCGTTTCTTCCGCCGTGCGCGAAACGCGATAAAGGCAGCACTGGTAGTAATCGACATCCCAGCCTTCGCTCTCGATCGTGTCGAACACGGCCGGATTGTGCGCCGAAACGCCTACCATGACTCCCGTGTCGCGCACCATCTTGCAGAAGTCCTTGACGAGCTGCTTCTGGCCATTGCGGAAGCGCTCGTCGGTGCGGTTCCCGTGGTGGCCGATACCCAGCGGCTTCATCTTTTTGACGACGTCCGGCAGAATCTTCGGATTCTTCATCAGCTCGAAGTCGGCCAGCAGGATCAGGTTCATCTTGCCGCCTTCCTCGCGATAACGAAGATAGTCCGCCAGCGGCTGATCGTTGTAGTGCACCTGCCAGGTGCCGATGCCGGCGCGCTCTGCGTTCTTCAGCACTTCCATCTTCTTCTCTGTCGTGTAGAACTCGCGGAAGTGCGCGTCGAGGTAGCGGTTGAAGTGCGAGTAGCCGTAGAACGGGTTCGACCCGATGATGAGCCGCGTGATTTCGGCCTTGCCGAACTTGACGGTCGGCAGCAGCGGCGCGCTCTGCGCCGGCGCGTTCCCGGCAAGCGCGAGGGCTCCACTCAACCCTGCCGCCGATTGCAGGAACCTGCGGCGCGAACCAACCTTGGCGTCGTTTTCCATAAGAATCCTTTCGGGATATTCCGGTCGCATTGTAAGCTGCGGCGCCCGTGGAGTCAAATCCGGCGCCGCCGCCGGCGCTCTGCCGCAGGTGAAGCTCTTCCATCGCGCTACGATGGGTGCGCCACTAGGAGTGATTGACAACCCAATAAAAGCTGTGTCATAGTTCCATCGATAGACGATGGGAACAAAAAACACCCCCGCCGAACTTCTGCCGGGCACCCTCGACCTGCTCTTGCTGAAAGTGCTCGCCCTCGGGCCCATGCACGGGTACGGCATCGCGCAGCGCCTGCGCCAGGTTTCCGGGGAGGTCCTGCGCGTCGGGGAAAGCTCGCTCTATCCCGCCTTGCAGCGCCTGCTCATTAACGGATGGGTGGTCGCCGAGTGGGGCGCCTCCGAAAACAACCGCCGGGCGCGCTACTACATCCTCACGGCCGCGGGGCGAAAACAACTTGCCAGCGAGCGCGCCGAGTTCAGCCGCGTCGTCGGCGCAATCCAGAAAGTCCTCGAGATGGCGTGACGTATGTTCGAAACGATCGGCCGCCTCCGCCGCAAACTGAGATTCCGGCTGCACCGCGAGCGGCTCCGCAGCGAACTGGCTGAGGAAATCGAGTTGCACTCCGCGCTCAAGATCGAGGAACACACCGCCCGCGGCATGCCGCCCGCGCAGGCTGCCGCGCAGGCGCGGCGCGACATGGGCAACATCACGCTCGCCGCCGAGCAGAGCGACGACGTGAGCAGCTTCCGCTCGCTCGAGCAGTTCTTCCAGGACGTCCGCTACGCGCTCCGCACGTTCCGTAAGAGCCCGTCGTTCACCCTCGTGGCCGTCCTCTCGCTCGCGCTCGGCATCGCGGGCACGACGGCCGTCTCGAGCATAGTCAACGCGCTGCTCATCCGGCCGCTGCCGTTCCCGCAGCCCGAACGTCTGGTCCGCATAACCTGGGTCTATCCGAAGGCCATCCTCGTCCACTTCCAGCAGCGCTGCCGCACCATGGATGTCGCCTCGATCGGCTCCGGCTCCGAAATGAACGTCACAGGCCAGGGCCCTGCGTTCCGGATCACCGCAGCCGCGGCGTCGGCGAATCTGTTCTCCGTTCTGGGCGCGCCCGTCAAACTCGGCCGCGCCTTCGAACCGGATGAAGACCGGCCCGGCCGGGACCGCGTGGCGATTCTCAGCCACGATCTTTGGGTGCGGCAATTCGGCTCCGACCCCGGCGTAATCGGCCGTATCGTGACGATCAACGAAACGGACCGGCGCATCATCGGCGTCATGCCGGCGGGCTTCGCGTTCCCGTCGGCGCGCGTGCAGCTCTGGTTCCCGGCGCGTCTCAATCCGGCCGTCCTGGAGGAGTACTGGGCCGGCGAGTTCACGCCGCTCATCGGCCGCCTGAGGCCTGGTGCGACCATCGAGCAGGCGAAACGGGAGATCCACGCGCTCGCCGCGCCCGTCTGGTCGATGTTCCCGTTCCCGATGCCGCGCAACTGGGGCGCTGCGGAAACCACGGTCATCGATTTGCAAACGGATCTCGCCGGAGACGCGCGCGGCCGGCTCCTGATGTTGTTGGGTGCGGTTGGAGCGGTGCTTATCATCGCTTGCGCGAACGTCGCCGCGCTGCTCGTCGCCCGCGCGATCGCGCGCCGGAAGGAGATCGCGCTGCGCGCGGCTCTCGGCGCGGGGCGTTCCCGCATCGTGCGGCAGTTGCTCACCGAAAGTGTCGTGCTCGCCGCCGTCGCCGGCGCCGCCGGGCTGGCGCTCAGCGCGTTCGCGCTCACGCTGTTCCGTTCCGCCATCCCGCCCGAAATCCTGGGAGCGTCGAACATCCGAATCGACTGGACCGCCGCCGCCATCGCCGGCGCGCTCTCGCTCGCCGCCGGCCTCCTGTTCGGCACCGCGCCCGCCCTCGGCGCGTCGCGGCTGAATCTGCTCGAAGCTCTTAAAACAGGCGGCCGGCGCTCCGCCTCCACCGGAACGGCAAACTTCCGAAGCTGGCTCATCGCGGGCGAAATCGCGCTGACGCTCGTGCTCGTCACCGGCGCGGGCCTGCTCATCCGCAGCCTCTACGCGCTCTCGACGGTGAACCCCGGCTTCACCACCCGGCGCGTTCTCGCAACGAAGATCAGCCCGAACCCGTCCTTCTGTGCGCAGCGCGCCTCCTGCATTGCCTTCTACCGGCGCTTGCTGGACGATGCCCGCGCGCTGCCGGGCGTCGTGGATGCCACGCTCGCCAACACGGTGCCGCTCGATGGCTCGATGCCCGCCCTCGCCGTGGATGTCGAAGGGCATCCCAAGTCGGCCGACTTCCCCGCGCCGATGTTCTGGACGGGCGCCGTCGCGCCGGGCTACCTCCGCCTGATGGAGATTCCTCTGCTTGCGGGCCGCGACTTCACGGCCGCCGACACGCCGGAATCCGAGCCGGTGCTGCTGATCGCGGCCTCGACCGCCCACCGCTTCTGGCCCGGAGAGAACCCGCTCGGCAAGCACGTCAAGGTCGTCTGGGAGGAGCGGTGGCGGACCGTCGTCGGCGTCGTCGCCGACGTGCGCCAGTACAACCTTGCCAACCGCACCCCGGATTTCCTGAGCGGCGCGATCTACATGCCCTACGCCCAAGCGGTCCAGGACGATCGCCGCATCCCGGCGGGCATGAACCTGATCGTCAAGACCGCCGGAGTCGCCCCGCGCGCGAGCGACGACCTCTACCGCCTCGCGGCCTCCGCGAACCCGAACATCCCGGTCGGCAAGGTGGTGCGCCTCGACCGCCTCGCGGGCGAATCCATCTCGGATCTGCGCACGACGACGTGGATCCTGCTCAGTTTCGCCGCCGTCGCGCTGATCCTGGCGACGATCGGAATCTACGGCCTCGTCTCGTATACCGTGACGCAGCGGACTTACGAAATCAGCCTGCGCATGGCCATTGGTGCTACTAATGGCAGCATCGTGCGAATGATCCTCGGACAGGGTCTGCGCGTCGCGCTCGCAGGAATGGCGGCGGGACTGCTGGCGGCGCTCTTCCTGACGCGCGCCCTCACCGCGCTGCTGTTCGACACGGCCCCCGCCGATCCGCTGATCTATGCCTGCGTCTCGGCGTTCCTGTTCGCAGTCGCCCTGGCCGCAAGCCTCATCCCGGCCTGGCGCGCCTCGCGAGTCGATCCGATCCGCACCCTCCGCGCCGAGTAACTACCGCTGCCGCAATCCCCCCGGCTCGGCAGGTTTCGTCTCCGTTGCCGCGGACGCCAGCTCCGACTTCTTGTACTTCGGCTCGCTCAAATAACCCTTCACCTGGTTCTTCGTCACCTGGTTGATCACAAGCTCGAACGGCTGCGGGCGGTCCGGCAGGTAGATCTGGACCGGCTCGTACACGTTGACGTTCTTCTTCTCGAGTTGCATATCATCCACCAGCAGCACGAGGTTGAACCGCTTGTGCTTCGTGTCGGCCTTGCGCAGCGAAAGGCTGATCGGACCCGTGCGCTGGAACTGCTTCGATTTCGACAACTCGAACTCGTAGTAATTCCGCTCGCCGCGTTTTTGCAGCTCGACCAGCTCATCGTGATTGCGCGCGATCGAGCCGCTCAACTCCGTTCGCGTGGAATCGAGCTTGCCTTCCATCTCCTCGCGCGACCGCTTCAACTCCTCCTGCGCGCCGGCGAGCTGCTTCTGGTGCTCGCTGAGCTGGTCCTGGATCTGCTTGAACCGCGGATCGTCCGCGCGCCGCCGCGGAGGCACGCGAACGGGCGCCGGCGAACGCCGCACGCGAGGCGCTACAGCCGGAGCCTCGGCAGGCGCGGCCGCCTGCTGCCGCTCGGTTACAAGCTGAGTCATTTTCGCCGACAACTGGTCCACCTGGGCGCGTGTCTGGGCCAGCGCGGCGGTCATCTCGTCGCGGCTCGCGGCCAGCTCTCGCGCGTTGCCGCGTTCGCGGATCGCGTAAACAACGCTGGCGGCCGTCGCGCACACCAGCAGCACGGCTACGAGCGGAAGGCTCCGCCCGGCGAGCCTGGAAATGGGAGATTCCTCTGGACTGAGCATTTTGCCCTGCCAACAAGCAAACGGCGTGCCAACTGCCTGCCCCGCCCAAGCTATTGCACCGCCGCCCCGCGCACGCCGGCAACGCGCATGCGGCCATGCAGAATTTTCCGGCGATAGGAAGAACTTACGATGCGCTAAAATCGGCAACTCATGGGTTCCTCCGCCCGAATCTCCCGCTACCAGGTCCTCGTGCTGGTCGTCGCCTGGCTCGGATGGATTTTCGATTCGATGGATGCCACCATCTACAACCTGGTCCTGACGCCCGCCCTCAAAGACCTGCTCGGCCCGAACGGCACGCAGGAGAACATCGGCTGGTACGGCGGCATCATTCTGTCGATCTTTCTGTTGGGATGGGCGATCGGGGGCGTGCTGTTCGGCATCCTCGCCGACTACATCGGCCGCGCCCGCACACTGGTGATCACGATCCTGATCTATGCCGTGTTCACCGCCCTGGCCGGCTTCGCGGACAACTGGTGGCACCTCGCGCTATACCGCTTCCTCACCGCGCTCGGCATCGGCGGGGAGTGGGCCGCGGGCGCGACGCTCGTCGCCGAGGTGTGGCCCGAGTCGCTGCGCGTCAAGGGCGCGGGGCTGCTTCAATCCGCCTGGGGCGCGGGCTATTTCCTCGCCGCAGGCATCAACGTGCTGCTCGCCGGCCACTCCTGGCGCGTGATGTTCTTCGTCGGAATCGTGCCGGCAGTCGTGGCGCTGCTGGTGCGGCTCAAAGTGAAGGAGCCCGAGTGCTGGACCCCGGCCGGCAAGGAGGCGAAGCGCCTCACACTCCTCGAGCTGTTCTCGCCCAAGCACCGCCGCGACACGCTCGTCGGCTCGGCGCTCGCCTTCGTCGCCGTGTTCGGATTGTGGGGCGCCACGAACTGGACGCCGTCGCTGGTCCGTGAACTGCTCGCCCCGCGCAACCTCGACCCGCGCGAGGTCACGAAACTCGCCGGCTACGCGGTCATGAGCCTGAACGCCGGGTCGATCGCCGGCTACTTCGCCTTTCCGCCGCTGGCCGAATGGATCGGCCGCCGCTGGACGTTTTTCGTGATGCTCCTCGGCGCGGCCGTGACGCTTCCCATCACGTTCCTGATCCCGAATTCCTATGCATCCGCGGTCCTGATCCTGCCCGCCCTTGGCTTTTTCACCAACGGAATCTTCAGCGGCTTCCCCGTCTACCTGCCCGAGCTCTACCCGACGCGCATCCGCGCCACCGGCTCCGGATTCTGCTTCAACGCAGGCCGCGTGCTGGCGGCGAGCGGCCCGTTCCTCACCGGATACCTGATCGTCCACCTGGGAACGTTCGCGCGCGCCGCAAGCTCCATTGCGGTGATCTACCTCTGCGGCATGCTGGTGCTGTTGTTCGCGAGGGAGACCAAGGGCCGCGCGCTCGTGCGCTAGCTCATCCCCCGATCGAATACATCGGGCGCGGCGGGGCCACGAATCGCGCGCTGTTGATCTCGTGCCCCTCCCACTTGGCGGCGATCGTCTTGCGGATCGCCTCCGCGAGTTCGCCGTCGGATGCGCCCCCCCGCAGCAGCGCCTTCACGTCGGTCTCCTCGAGCGCGAACAGGCAGTAGCGCAGGTGGCCGTCGGCCGTGAGCCGTATGCGGTTACAGTCGAGGCAGAAAGGCCGGCTCACCGAAGCGATGAACCCGATCTTGCCGCGGCCATCCGCGAAGCGGTACTCGGCCGCCGGGGCGCGCGACCCGGCCGGGGCGGGAACTTCGACCAGCGGCGCCACCTCGCGCGCGAGCGTCTCCAAAATCTCGTCCGCCAGCAGCACCTTGCTCCGGTCCCAGAGCCCCTGCGCATCGAGCGGCATGAACTCGATGTACCGGATCTCGATGCCGTTCTCGCGCCCGAAGCGCGCCAGCGGAACGATGTCCGGCTCCACGAGATTCTTCACCGCAACCGCGTTGATCTTGATCGGGTCGAATCCAAGCCGCCGGCACTCGGCGATTCCCGCCAGCACGCGCCCCAACTCGTCACGCCGCGTGATGCGCCGGAAGCGCTCGCGGTCGAGCGTGTCTAGGTGTATGTTGATCCGCCGCAGCCCCGCGTCGTAGAGCGGCCCGGCCAGCTCCGCGAGCAGCACACCGTTGGTCGTGAGCGCGATCTCCTCGACCCCGGGCAGCGCCGCGAGCTTCCGCACCAGGTCCGGGACGTCCTTGCGCACCAGCGGCTCGCCGCCCGTGATCCGGATCTTCGTGACCCCCAGCCCCGCCGCGATCCGCGCAAACCGCTCGATCTCCTCGTAGCGGAGGATCTCGCACCGGTCCACAAACTCCACGCCTTCCTCCGGCATGCAGTAAAAGCACCGGATGTTGCAGCGGTCGGTGACGCTGATGCGCAGGTTGTTATGGACGCGGCCGAAGGTATCGCGCAGCCCGGCTTTCATCCGGCCTCACCTGATAGCCAGCATCCTCTCGAGCGGCAGCAGGGCGCGGCGCATCAGGTCCTCGGGCACTTCGACCCGCGGCGCGAGCTCGCGCAGGCAATCGCGCAGCTTTTCGAGCGTGTTGAGCTTCATGTAAGGGCACTCGCTGCAATTGCAGTTCTCGTTCGGCACGAAGTGGAACCGCTTCTCGGGCGCAAGCCGCGCGAGTGAATGCGAAACGCCGCTCTCTGTCATGACGATGAACTCGGGGGCGTCCGTCTCCACGCAGTACTTGATGATCGCCGTGGTCGAGCCGACGAAATCCGCCTGTTCGAGCACATCCGGCGAGCATTCCGGATGCGCCGCGATGAGCGCGTTCGGGTGTTCGGCCTTCACTTGGGCCAGCCGCCGCGCCAGAAACGTCGCATGCACGATGCACGAGCCCTGCCAGATCTTCATGTTCTCGCGCCCGGTCTGCCGCTTCACCCAGTTGCCGAGATTGCGGTCCGGCAGGAACAAAACGGTCTTGTCGGACGGAATCGAGTTGACCACCTGCACGGCATTGCGCGACGTGCACAGGATGTCGCTTTCGGCCTTCACCTCGACCGAAGTGTTGATGTAGCTGACGATGACGTCGTCCGGATGCTGCCGCCTGTAGGCGCGCACCGGCTCCACCGGACAACTCTCCACCAGGCTGCAACTCGCCTCGCGGTCGGGCACTACCACCACGCGCCCCGGGTTCAGCACCTTGGCGGTTTCGGCCATGAACCACACGCCGCAGAACGCGATCACATCGCCCTCGAACTCGCGCGCCTTGCGGGCCAGCTCCAGGCTGTCGCCGACGCAATCGGCCAGGTCCTGGATCTCCGGCTCCTGATAGTGGTGTGCCAGCAGGACCGCGCGGCGTTCGCGTTTGAGGTCGAGAATTTCTTCGGCGAGTGTTGCGGTAGCCAACATCGTGATTGACTCTATTGTAGCAGCGGGCTCGGAGCCTGCTCCCGGCTTTCGCGCATCCCTCGTGGTTTTGGCTAGACTCGTGTTGTCATGACCTACCTCGTGCTTCTCGCAATCGGGCTGGTGGCAGGTGTGTTCGCCGGAATGTTCGGCATCGGCGGAGGACTCATCATCGTCCCGGCGCTCATCTATCTGCTGAAGGTCAGGGAGCTCGAGGCCATCGGCACGAGCCTGGCGGCGCTTATCCCGCCCGTCGGCCTGCTCGGAGCCGCCGAATACTACCGCAACGGCTACATCAATCTCCGCTATGCCGGCCTGGTCGCGCTGGGCCTCTTCATCGGCGCTTTCTTCGGCGCACGCATCATGATCGGCCTGCCGCCGCACGTGATCCGGCGCCTGTACGCCGCGTTCCTGCTGGTCATCGCCGGACGAATGCTGATTGCGGGGAAGTAGCTACATCACGTTCTGCGTGCCGTCTATCTTCTGGCCGGAAAGCAGATAGGTGAACCGGCGGATCTGGAACGCAGCCAGGGCGCCCAGCGCCGAAGCGATCCGCACCTTCAGGCCCGCCGCGTATCCGAAGTGCTTGCCCGCGAACGCCGCGGCGCCGAGCTTCCAGTCCGACTCCAGCAGCGCCACCGCCTGCGGCGGCATCGTCTCGCGCAGATCGTCCTCGCTGTGCCATGTGGCGCGCGCCGCGGGAACGAGCAGTGTCTTCCTGCCCGCGCGGCGGATCTGCGCCGCGATCTCGGCGTCGGCCCACGATTGCGCGTACCGCTCGTCGATATACCGCAGCCCCTTCAGAAAATACGCGCGCACCATCAGCGCCGCGAACCCCGCAAACTCGACCTCCACCGGCGTATCGCCGCCGGTTTCTATAGCCGCCTCTTCGAACGCACCCGCGCCGGCGAGCGCGCCCACGTTCTCCGGCCGCGGCAGCTTGTACAAGTGCGAAGCCCCGTCGAGCAGCGGGCTCACCGCCACCGCGTCCGGCTGCGCGGCAAGCTGCGCGGCGAGCGTCGAGACGGTATCGGCGAGCACCTCGGTCCGCGGATTCAGAAAGAAGAAGAACTCGCCCTTGGCGGTCCGCATGCCGATGTTCAGCGCCTTAGTGAACCCGAAGTTGCGCGGAAGGTGCAGCGGCGTGACATTCGGAAATTCGGCGATTACGCCCACGCTGCCGTCCTGCGAGCCGTTGTCTACAACCACGATCTCGAAGGTCTCGCGCCCGGCCGATCGCTCGAGCGCGGCCAGGCACCTTCGCAGCGCCTCCGCGCGGTTGTAGGAAACAATGAGCACCGACACTTGCGGCGTGGTTTGGGTCTCTTCCATCCGAAATTGATGATAGCCTACCGCCGCAGCACAGCGCCGCCCGGGTCGAGCAGCACCTTCGCCGGCGCCTGCCGCACCGGAACCGAAAACGGCGCCGGACCGTTCGCCGTTCTCACCCACTTCACGACTGGCTTGCCTTTGGCGAACTGAATCTCCACGGGAACCTCCGTGCTGAAGTCCTCGGGCGCGTCGGCCTGGACAATCGTTCCCGTCACGCGCAGGTTGGGCGCCTTGCCCTGCACGCTGTGGGTCATCTTGAACGACGGAATGCCGGTCGAATAAACCCACTGCTCGAAGAACGCCTCCAGCTCGGGATCGAACGACTTCGGAGGCAGCGCCGAGGCCGCAACGGCGCGGAACTCGCTTGTCGAGAGCGTCTGGTATTGATACTGCCGCCGGAGCTGGCCTAGCATCGCCAGGAACCGCTCATCGCCCAGCCGCCGCCTGAGCATGTGCACGATCCACGACCCCTTCTCGTATGTGATGACCCGCCACGCGTCGGGCGTCTTCGACGAGTTGAGCCGCCCGCCCCAGATAATCGGCCCGGAAGATTCCACCGTGCCGCCGCCTTCCGTCTTCTTGAGCAGGTCCGAGCGGTACTCTTCCAGCACCTGGTCGACCGACCGCGCGCCCTTCGTCTTCTCGATGTAGAGCAGGGCCGAGTAGTTGGCGAGCGCCTCCATGATCCAGTCGTCTTCAGCGCCCGCCGAAGCGACCAGGTTGCCCCACCACTGGTGCGCCGTCTCGTGCGCGTGCATGATGTCGGAATAGAACAGGCGCTGCATTTCCGACTGCATGGCCACGGGGCGGAACCTCGGATCGAGATAGGCCAGCGTCGAAAGATAAACCAGCCCCGGAAACCCCTGCCCAAACGTCCCCGGGATCGGCGACACCGTCAGGTTTTTCAGCACCGGCGGGCCGAAGTGGCCGGCCATGAACTCCAGGCCCGACGCGATCTGGCCCGCGAGCTGCTCCAGGTGCGTCATCGGATCGAGCCTGGGCCGCTCGTCGGGGAAAGGCGAGAGGTCCACCGTCCAGCGGCGGTCGCCCGCCGGACCCGCCTGCGGCGGCGGAACCACAATCAGGCGCCGCGGCGGCTGGAGCGCCGCTTCCAGGCCGCGGTTCGCGTACACGTCCACCGTGTAGCCGCCGCGCGTGACGCTGCGGTGCTCGAACCGCCCCACGTTGAATCCGGCCAGGCGCACCGGCGTTTCGATGCGGTGCCGCGAGATGCGCCAGTCGCCGTCCTCGGTTTGCTCCACGCTCTTGCCGGTTGCGACCAGGTCGAGATCCTTCGGGTAGCGGAAGGCGAGGTCGTAGCGCGCGAACTGCGGAAACTTGTTCGGATACCACGAGCCCCGCGCCCCGACGAAGTACACCCCGTTGCCCGCGTCCGAGATCACCGAGCCCGAGTGCTTCATCTCGACCTCGTACTCGCGGCCCGCCTCGAGCGGCTTCGCCGGAATCACCAGCAGCGGCCGGTCCTGGTCGCCGCGGATCAGGCTGGCCCGCACCGTTTCGGGCTGAAAAACCTCGGCCGGCTCGCCCGCGACGCTCGCCTCGGTGATCTCCATCAGCGGCGAAATGTCGAACTGGATCGCGCGCGTGGCGCCGCGGCCGGGCACCAGAGTCGCCTGCGTCGTGACGTGCAGCTTCAGTTCGGGGTCGAAAGTGGCGTTGATGCGATAGTTGCTCACCGCGGCATCGCCCGCCGGCGCCTGCCTGGTGCCGTTGCGGAACGACCGCGCCTGAAAGCGCGTCCACACGTCGAAGTATCCGCGGTTATAGCGGACCGAGACCTGGCCGATGGCGATCTGTTCGGGCAGCCGCGGATCGTACAGGAAATCGAAGTTGCCGAGTTTCTGGCCCACCAGCGCGCCGTAGAAGAAGCCGGCTGTCGCGCGCGTCTCTCCAAGCACGTCCTTCAGAATGCGCACCTGAAAACTCTGGGAGAAGTTGCGAACGATGCCGTCCCACGCTCCGGCCAGCTCAGCCCCCTTTTCGGGCCGTTTCCGCACGGCGGGGCCGGATTGGATCAGCTTGAGCAGCTCGGGGTAGGTTTCATCGCTGAAGACGAACGCCGCCGAGTGGAAATGCTCGCTCAGGTTGGGCGCGCCCGCGAACGAGGCCAGCGAAAGCCGCTCGGAGCGGTGCGGCGGCATGACGAGCATCTCGGCATCGCCGCCCTCGACCGCTGCGCTGAACACCGCCGTGAACCGCCCGCCTTCGACTGGCTTGCCGAAGATCAGGTAGCCCTCGGTGAGATAGAAGCGGACGTCCTCCCGGTTGAACCGCAGGTCGCGGACCTGGTAACACTCCTGAGGGTCGAGGCCCGCCTCGACAATGCTGCGGGCAAGTTCTCCGACGGGCGTCTGGGCGTTTGCGGCCAGGCCGGGGAGTATCAGGGCCAATACTGCCGCACGTCGTGTCACGGATCTAGTCTACGCCGGAAGCAATGTCAACGCCTGCCCCCCGCGGCGTGGCCGGGCAGCTCCGCCGGCTCGGCGAATACCTGCGCCGAATACACGTGAATGACGGCGCGGGACTCGCGGTACGCCTTGGGCGCGAGACCGGCCTTGAGTGACAGGTTCTCGAGAAACTGTTCCCGGGTCCAGCCCATCTCCGCCGCGATCTGCGGCAGCAGCGTCCCGGCCTTCCCGTCCATCTCGATCACCGCGCCGTGGCCCAGCCGGAAGTCGCGCCAGTTCGCCAGCCGCTTCAGCGGCGTTAAGAGCGAAATCTCGAGCGAAAGTGGCGCATCTGAGGCCGTTACGGGCGCAAAACGGGGATCCTCCGCCGCGGCGGCGAGCGTCTGCTCGATGACCGCATCCCCGAGCGGCAGCTTCGGCGCGAACGTGCCGACGCACCCGCGCAGCCGGCCGTTCTTTCTCAGTGTGACGAACAGAGGCGTGAGCTGGCTCAGGTCCGGATCGCGGACGTCCGCGGCGGCCTCCTCGACGCGCGCCTTGCTCGCGGTCGCCACGTAGCGGTCGAGCGCCGACCGGGCCCGCTCGAGCAGCTTCGCGCGGTCCGCCGCCGAAACGCCGAACGCTTTCGCCGGGTAAAATGCCAGCGCGCCATATCCGACGCTGACCCGGTAATCGCGCGTCAGCTCTCCCGACGCCATGTAGTCCACCGGGCTGAGATACACTTCGTCGTTCCAGCGCGCGAGCGCCGCCATCAGGAGCCGTATGGGCAGAAAACCGCACAAATTGTCGCGCGTTTCGGCCACAAAACGGTCGAATTGCGCGATTTGGAGCGATCCGATGCGGTCGAAGATTTCCGCGGCCCGCCCCCGCAGCCGGGCAGGGATGAGCGCGTCGTCCGGGAACGGCGTGTACTGATACGGCGCGCCGTAATGCGTCAGGTCCGACGACGCCACGATCACGTCGCCCTGACGGAGCCGCGCCGCGAGCTTCCCGGCCGCGCGCGCCAGTTCGCCGTCCGTCAGCTCGCCCACGTAAAGCGGTATCAGGCCCGCTTCAGGCGCCGCGCGCTGCACGAACGGAAGCTGGTTTTCGAGCGAGTGATCGGCTACTTTGCCCGCGGGTTCGGTCCGGACCCCGAGCGCGCGCGCGGCATCGCGATTCACCCGGATCTTTCCCAGCGGCGTTTCGTAAGCGTCGAGCGCGGGCGCAACGAGCCCCTCGATCCTCCTGCTGTGGTTCAACGCCAGGACGATCACGTTCGGCGGATGGTCCAGGCGCGAGTAGGCCGACGCGGCGACCACGCCGGAGTAGGGCAGGGCAGCGTGCGGGGCGATCAGGCCGAGCAACTGCTTGCGCGGAGGCACGGAGCCCGTGCGCCGCCCGGCGATCCGGAAGGCTTCATCGAGCATGCGCGCCAGCTCATCGGGCTTGCCGGGGAACCACTGGTCCGACGAGGGGATTTTCCGGACCTGCGCCGCCGCCAGCGCGGACAGCAACGCGGCGAGGGAGATGAGCCTGCGCATACGGAGTGAAAAACCCTATGATACGTCCACTCCGTAGCCCTCCGGCGCGAAGACCTCGAGTTTGAGCGCGGGCGAAGGCGCCGCGCTCCGATACACGATATCGAACGGATGCAGCCGGCCGAGGTAAAGCTTCTCGCAAGCCCTTTCCGCCGCATCCATGTCGGCCGCGGAGATCATGTGGGCCTGCGGTTCCGCGGCGGTCCCCTCGAAATCAGCGGCGACAACGAGAATGGATGCCCGTGGCCCGAGCTGCGCAACGAGCCGCGGAATCGCCTCGAGCGCGCCGCCCGCCGGGTACCGGGCCACCTGCAAACGGTCGCACGGGCGCTTCAGCAGCCCTAGTATCCCGGCGATCCGGTCCGCCGCGCCGCTTTCCGGAAGCAGCAGCCCGAAAGAGAGCGGCCCGGGCGCCTCATGCCGCCGGACGGTGTAGTCGGCCACCTCGCGCGCGTTCTCCGAAAGCGCGATTCCCGTGAATGCAAGTCCCTCCACGGCCGCGCCGCACGCCGTCGCGATCCCGGCGCGGACTACCCGTTTCCCATCCATATGCACGCTCGTGGAAAGGATGTGCACGCGCAGGGGCGGGGCCTGGGCGAAGCGCCTTGCGGCCCGGTTCAGCGCGGCGATGGCGTGAAAGACGCGCGTGCGCGTCCGGGGGGTTTCCTCCCCGACCATGCGAGCCAGCGCGGGCAGAAACCGCGGATTTCCCGTGCGCTCCATCACCCAGGCCGCGGTGGCGCGCGCCTTCGGGTCGGCGCTGGCCGCCATGGCGGCGATCCGCGGGATCACCCAGGTGTCGCCGAGCCGGAACAGCCCGAGCAGCGCGTTTCCTGCGACGCGGTTGCTGCCATCGGCCGCGGCTTCGCGAAGCGCCCCGCGGATCTTGCGCGTGTCGGAGCCCCACAGTGCCTCGATCGCGTTCGCGCGCACCCGCGCGTCCCGTTCGGCCGACAGGTGCTCGGCCGTGTGGGGCGCGATGTGGCTCCGGCAGATTATCAGAGCCGACTTCGACCGCAGCCGCGGGTTCGGATGGCTCAGCAACCGGATGATCAGCGGCAGCACGCGCGCGTGATTCGCCACCTCGCCCAGCAGCCCCAGCGTGCGCTGCGCGACCGCATCCGACATCGGCCTTGCGCTGCGCGAGAACCGGCGCGCGAGTTTCAAATCGAGCGAAGGATCGATCTGCGCCAGTTCGCGGACGATCGCCGTTTCCTGCGCGAGCGTGTAGATCGACGGATCGCACGCGGGCACAAGCGCATGCTCCAGGAGCAGCTCCAGCAGGCACCGCCGGCACGCGACGTCGCCGATCGCCGGCAGCGCCGCCAGCACCGCCGCGCGGAATTCGGAGGCATCGGCTGCGAGCAAAGCGGCGAAGTGCCTCCGGGCAGCCTCGGGGTCCCGCCCGAACCCCGCCACCGCATCGCGAACCTGCTCCCCGAGCTTCAATGCAACGGGATGAGCCACCACGCTAAGAGATCGGCAGGCGCACCGAAGAAGATTAGGCTCTTGCGCCTCACCCCACCCAGAACTGATACCACTTCCGCCCGGGCGTTGAGTCCGGCTCCGGCTGCTCCGGCAGCGGCTCGCCTTGAATAACCGCCCGCGGGTTCTCGACGAACAGGGCCTGCGCCCGCTCTTCCCCATACCGGCCGGCGACTTCGGCATAAGCATCGTCGAGCCGGGGCGTGCGGTCCTGATCGTCGTGCGCGTCGCTCGCTACGAAATGCACCAGCCCGCGCCGCATCAACCCGCGCGCAACTCTCCGCGCCTCGGTCCCGAACCGCCCCAGGAACGACTGTCCCGTCACCTGTACCAGACACCCCTGTTCCACCCATTCGCTCAACTGATCGATCCGCGTGTGCAGCAGGTAATTGCGCTCGGGATGGGTCACGATCGGCGTGATTCCCGCCGCCGCCAGCCGCGCAAAAATCTCACGCGTATTCCGCGCGATCAGCAGGTCCGGAAATTCCACCAGCAGGTACGGCCCGCCGGCGATCGTATAGCGCGCCGGATGCTCGAGCGCGTCCTGAATATTGTCGAAGTAGAGGTGAAAATCGCAGCCCCGGTGGATGCGCACCTCCGGCCCCGCCGCGGTCTGCAATTCGGCGATCTTTGCGTTCACCACCGCGGGATCGAAGCGGAAATCGATGTTGGCGTGGGGGCTTGCGACGATGTCCGTGGTGCCGCTCCGCCGTGCGGTACGGAGCATTTCGACCGCCTGCTCGAGCGTCCGCGCGCCATCGTCCAAACCCGGCAGGACGTGGCTATGGATGTCGATCATGGTTCGGGCGCCCGGAGGAAGTCCGGGCGCCCCGTCGCGCTAAATGAACATTTCCTCGTCGTGCGTGGCCTGCTCGACGGTGGTCCTGCGCCCGGCTAGCAGCACCGAAACAGCCGTCCGGACGCCCGTGGTCAGCGCATTGAGCTGCTTCAACGGCCGCACCACGCCGTTCTGGAGCAGGCTCGTGGTTTCCTGAAACCGGTTCACAGTGTCGTCCATTACCATCTCGATCCGGTCCATCTGCGTGCGCGTCCGCGAGGCCGCTTCCGCCAGTACCTCGTCTACGCGCCCCAACTGCTTCCGGCTTAGTTCGAGCAGGTCGTTCGTCTTGACCGAAACATCTGCCGCGTACCGGCGCACATCGCCGAGGATCTGCTGGCCGGTATCGACGATCGGATGCATTTTCGCGATCAGCGGCTCGGCTTTCGCAACCACGCCATTGACCTGCTTGCGTGTCTGCAATACCGCCACCGCGATCACGCCGAGCAAAATCACCTGGATGATCAGCGCGACTGTGAAGGCAATGCAAATCCAAAGGAGCGCAGTTTCTAGGTTCATGAACGAATACGCCGCGCCTTACTCAGGCTTCCGGTTCCGGCACCCGCCCGCTTACTGCGTCACGGTAAGCCTGTTTGCCGGCTTCGACGGCCGCCGACAGATGATCGCGCTGGCGGCTTACTACCGTCTTGCCGCGATCCACGAGCTCGCTCGCCTGGCTGCGGAGGTCTTCGCTGCGTTGCCGCAGGTAGTCCTTCCCTTCGTCCGCTTTCACACGAAGGTAGTCGCGAGTTTCCTCGCCGGATTTAGGCGCGAACAGCACTCCCATTGCGAGGCCGAGCCCCAATCCGAACGCGAAATACGAAAACTTGCTGCTCTCTTCCGCCATTTGCTCCCTCCTTCAACCTGCATACTAACATAGTATCGGTTGGAATCATGCGGCCTGGGAGAGTATCCCTATATATATGAAGCAACGGCTCGAACGGGAAGCCCTTTTCGAATACGCGCTTCGCAGCCTCGGCGCCCGCGCGCAGTCGATGGGCGAACTCCGGCAGAAACTCGAACGCCGCGCCGCCTCCCCCGATGACGTCCCTCAGGTGCTCGCGCGCCTCAAAGAGTACGGATACCTCGACGACCGCCGTTACGCCGAGGCCATCGCCGCCTCGCGCCTCGAAAACCAGGGACTCGGCAGAGCGCGCGTGATTCAGGACCTCCGCAAGCGCCGTATCGCCCCGGCCCTGGCCGAAAAAGCCGTCGCCGATGCCTACCGCGAGACCGACGAGACCGGGCTGATCGAAGCTTACCTGCGCCGCAAGTACCGCAACGTCGCCTTCGACGAATTCCTGGCCGAGCCGAAAAATCTCGCCGCCGCCTACCGCCGCTTGCGCGTTGCCGGCTTCAGTTCGGCGAATTCCGTCAAAGTCCTGAAGCGTTTTGCCCGCGAGCCCGAAATTCTGGACGGCCTGGAGTAGCACCGTGGGGCGGACCCCCGTCCGCGGCCGGACTCTGAAGTTTCTGCCGCCCGCCGCCGATCTTATGACGGATGTGCCACGGCATGGTAGCCCTTCTCCTCCTTGCCGCGCAGGACCCGCAAGCTGCGATGGAGCAGTCGATCGCAAAGCAGCGCGAGGCCGCCGGGCGCCAGCGCGTCTCGGTGCGCCTCCAGGCCAAGGCCGGGCCGGAGGCGCCCGATGCGTTCTTCACCACGCCCTGGTCGTGGCCCGCGCCGGTCCCGCCGCCCTACCGTCCCCCTGAGTGCGATCCGGTCTCCGAAGACCAGATCGGCCCCATCGTCAACGAGATCGCCAAACGTGAGGGCCTCACGCCCGACCTTCTGCGCGCCGTCATCGAGAAGGAATCGGCATATTTGCCCTGCGCGATCTCGACCGAAGGCGCGCAAGGCCTGATGCAGCTCATGCCCGAAACCGCCGCGGACCTCGGCGTCGCGAACCCGTTCGACACCCGCGAGAACATCGGCGGGGGCGCGCGGTTCCTGAAACAGATGCTCGATCGCTACGGCGGCAATCTCGTGCTCGCGCTGGCGGCCTATAACGCCGGGCCGACCCGCGTGGACGCCGCCGGCGGCGTGCCCGCCATTCCGGAAACCCTGGGCTACGTAACGGGGGTGCTCGACAGGCTGCGGTAGCCTGTAAGCATGCCTTCGGCGGCGGCGCGCATCTCGTCTTTGCTGATCAAGCCGGTGTCGGCCGTCTGCAACCTGGACTGCGAGTACTGCTTCTATCTCGACCGCGAGACGGACCCCTACAAGTCCGCCGCCGTGCGCCGCATGGATACGGACACGCTCGAGCGCCTGGTGGACACGTACCTGTTCTACTCGCACCCCGAGAGCACGTTTGCCTTCCAGGGCGGCGAGCCGATGCTGGCCGGGCTGCCGTTCTTCGAAAAGCTGATCGAGTTCCAAAGGCAATACGGCCGCGGCGGCCAGGTGGTCTCGAACGCGCTCCAGACCAACGGAGTGCTTATCGATGCGGACTGGTGCCGCCTGTTCAAAGAGAGCAACTGGCTCGTCGGCGTATCGCTCGACGGCCCTGAGGCGGTCCACGATGCCTACCGGCGCGATAAGCGCGGCCAGGGCACCTGGGCGCAGGTGATCCGGGGAATCGAGACGCTCAAAAAGCACGGCGTGGAGTTCAACATCCTCTGCACCCTGCACCGCGCGAACGTCGAGCAGCCCCGCGAGTTATACCGCTTCTTCCGCTCGCTCGGGGTCGGCTATATCCAGTACATCCCCATCGCCGAGTTCGACGCCCAGGGGCAGCCGCTCGCGTTCACGATCTCTCCCGAGCAGTATGGCCGCTTCCTGTCGGAAACCTTCGACGCCTGGTGGCCCGAGCGGCGGAAGGTCCGGATCCGCGATTTCGACAACATCGCCGAAGCGCTCGCCGGCCGCGTGCCCGGAAACTGCACGCTGCACACCACCTGCGACTCCTACGTCGTGGTGGAGCACAACGGCGACATCTATCCCTGCGATTTCTTCGTGGAGAGAAGCTGGAAGCTGGGCAACGTCAACCTGGATTCCTGGCCCGAGATCGCGCGACGGCACTCCCGCGCCGCCTTCGCTGCGAAAAAGACACTGCCGCGCCCGGAGTGCGCCGCCTGCGAATACGAAAACATCTGCCACGGCGGGTGCCCGAAACTCCGGCACGCCCCGTACCGCCGCTTTGAAGATCTCGACTACTTCTGCGGCGCGTACAAGACGACCTTCGCCAAAGTCACGGGCCCGCTGCGGCGGGATCTCAACCGCCTCTACTCCATCTCGTGAGCGCCCGGCCCGTTCACTTCTTCGTTCCGACGCCCGCTTCTATGGTCCTCGAAACGCTGCCGCCCGTCGCGCTCGTCACGTCTCCGGTCTGGGTGCATCCGGCCGGCGGCACGAAAAGCGACGCCGCCGGGGCCGCGTAACTGAGCTGCTGAATCTCCATCAGGAGCCGCTCCGGGTTGTCCTTAAGGGTCAACGTCTGCTTCAACGGGAAGCCGTACTTCTCATCCAGCCAGTAAGTGAACTTGCCCCGTTCGCCGAAGGAGACGTCCACCACCTTGGCCGCAATCCCGCCGACGCTTTCCGTACGCAAAACCTTCGGCGGGTCCTTGGCCATCGCTTCCCGCATCTGTCCCGAAGCCCCGATCGGATCGTGCCCGTTCGGCACGTAGGGCGAAACATACCCCTGGATCGCGCAGGTCTTCGCATTCAAATCGCGCGAGTAGACCTTCTGGGCCGCCAGATCGTAGAGCTGGAGCGTGTGAAAGTCGCCCGCTTCGTTGATGATTTCCACCAGCACCTTCGACCCGCTGCGATTTACTTTGTGAGTGCTCTTCGGCCAGACCAATTCGCTTTTGGCCGTATACGAGTAAGTGTCGGGCAGTGCCTGCGCGTGTACGACACCCGCCGCCAGCACCGCCCCCAATGCAGCATGGACAACCCGTGCAATGTTCATGGCTGCGTCAGTCTATCACTATCGCGCCAGCGGTGCGCAAGCGTGGCGAGTTCATCGACCAGCTTTGGATGCGCGTGCCGCAGGTTGCGCGTCTCCCCCGGGTCCTCTTCGAGGTTCGATAGAAACACCGCATCGTCGCCGGCCAGCGGCTTCCGGCCGCTTTCTGTCCCGTCCCAGGTCACGCCGTTCAGGACCAGCTTCCACGGGCCCCGCCGAACCGCAAGCTGCTCGCCCTCGGCCCAGAACACGGCCTCGTGCGGCGACTTGGCGCCCGAGGCCGCCACCGGCAGAATGTCGCGGCCGTCGATCGTGCGGTCCTGCGGTACCGGCACACCCGCCGCGCCGCAGATCGTGGGGAGCAGATCGGCGGTCATAACCACCTCGCGAACCGTCTGCCGCGCCGGAATCACGCCGGGCCACGACAGCATCGCCGGAACGTGCATGCCGCCGTCGAAGACGCTGAACTTGTATCCGCGGAACGGCGCGTTGCTGCCCGCCGTGGCCGGACGCTGATCGAGCCCGCCGCGCGCCTCGGTGGTCGCGCCGTTGTCGCCGCCGAACCAGATGAGCGTGTTGTCCCGCTGGCCCGTCTCCTCGATCGCGCGGAGGATCTGGCCCACGCCGTCGTCGGCCGCCGCCAGCATCGCCGCGTACATGCGCCGCTCCGGCGCGAGATTCGGGAACCGTGCGACGTACTTCTCCGGCGCGTGCATCGGATAGTGCACGGCGTTGAACGCGCAGTAGAGGAAGAACGGATTGTCGCGCCGCGCCCGTATGAACCCCGCTGCCTCGGCCGCGATCCGCTCGGTCAGATACTGCCCGTTCTCGAAGATCTCCTCGCGGTTCCGCCACAGGTCGTGGTAGTTGACCACCTTCGGTTCGCCCCAGTAATACCGGTGCGAGTAGAAATCCACGCAGCCCGAGTGGAAGCCGTAGAAATAGTCGAAGCCGTGCGCGTTCGGCACGGTCTCGGGCGTCGAGCCGAGGTGCCACTTGCCCGTGAGGGCAGTCGCGTAGCCCGCCGGCTTGAGCACGGACGCGATGGTCTTCTCCGTAGGCGGCAGCGCGCGTCCGTTAACCGCCACTCCCGCGCGCGCCGGAACGCGCCCGGTCATGAGCGCCGAACGCGCCGGCGCGCACACGGGCGAGTTCGAGTACCAGTTCGTGAACCGCGCGCCGGACTCGGCCAGCCCGTCGATGTTCGGTGTCTTCAGGTCGGAGGCGCCCAGGCAGCCGAGGTCGTGGCATCCGAGGTCGTCCATCAGGATCACGACTACGTTCGGCCGCGCGCCGCGGTGCCTCTGCGCGAGCGCGGGCGCCGCCAGCGAGCCTGCGAGCAACTCCCTGCGAGAGATCATGACGCCTCCTGGAACATCGAAATTCCGGCGATCCCGGCGGCCCCGGCCCCGATGCACTCCGCCGCATTCGAGCCGTTGACGCCCCCGAGCGCCAGCACCGGAATCCGCACCGCCCGGGCGGCCTCGCGAAGCGGCCCAAGACCGACCGGCTCCCCATAAGGCGCCTTCGAGGCCGTGTAGAACACCGGCCCGAACACGATGAAATCCGCGCCCTCCCGCTCCGCCGCGCACGCTTCTTCCACGCGATGGCACGAGACGCCGATGATAAAGCCCGGCGGCGTTATCGCGCGCAGCGTCCCGGGCGCCATCGAGCCCGAAGGCAGATGCACTCCGTGTGCCTCGCAGGCGAGCGCGATGTCCGCCCGCGCGTTCACGAGAATCTTCGCGCCCCGCGGATTCGGCAGCGCCAGCGCGCTGCGCACCAGCGGCTCCAGCTCGCGCGCCGTCAGGTCCTTTTCCCGGATCTGCACGAAATCCACGCCCGCCGCCAGGTTGCGCGCGATCGCGCCGAGCAGCGCGTCCGTGCCGCCGAGCGGCTTGCGGTCTGTGATGTAGTAGCGGAGCATTCAGCAGAGATCGTAGTATCGCTCACCGGCGCACGCGCGGCAAAGCGCGCGGCCGTCGCGCACCACTTCGCGCCGGAAAGCGACCGTCTCGCCGCACGCCGCGCACGTTACGCGCGCGGCCTTGTAACCGGGCAGGTCCTCGGGACCGATCCGCACCCGCACCCACTCGTGCGTAAACAGCTCGGCATCGGGCATCTCGCGGTAGGCGCGGATCTGCTGCTCGTTCCGGCTTTCGATCTCCGGGTACATCTCCTGCGCCCGCTGCTTCGAGGTCTCCCTCGCCGCGATGCGAACCGCGCGGTCTTCCGCAAGATCGCAGAACGTCGCCGCGACCTTCCCGAAGTCGCGGAACTTGAGCGCGCGCTTGCCGAGCCGGCACCCCGTCACCACTGCCACGGCGTCCGTCACGCAGCGGTCGATTTCGACGAACGTCACCAGGCGCTTGCGGTCCCGCCCCTCCGGATCGTCGAGGCCAAGCAGACCCAGCCCGTGAAGCGCCATCCGCAGCCCGAGAATCTGGCCCGCGCAGATGTGCCCGTGCACGCGGGCCGCGATCGCGATGTATTCTTCAAAGCTCTTCACAGCACCCGCAAGCCCTGCTGGGGAAATCCCACCACCCAGTGTTTATTATCCTTCTGTTTCTCGAACTCGGACCGCGCCAGCTCCACGTGAATTCCCCCGGCGAACTCCAGCCGCACGGCGTGCGGCGTCTCGACCGCGCGCACGAGCTCGGCCGGCACGTGATTCGGCGCGGGCGATCCGTCCCGGGCGCCCGCTGTGAGCTGGTCAGGCCGCACGCAGATCGACACGCGGTCGCCGCGCAGCCGGCCCGGGAAGTACGGTCCCGTAAGGTCGAACCCGTTCGCGCGCAGCCTGCTCACGTTGCTTTGGGGGTTCAGCTCGACGATCTCCGCCTCGATCAGGTTGAAGATGCCGAGCAGCCGCGCCACCTCGGCGTTCGCCGGGCGCTCCGCAATCGCGCGCGGCGTGCCGCTCTGCACCAGCCGTCCCTCGCGCAGAATCAGCATCTCGCCGGCCAGCTCGAAGCACTCCTCCAGGTCGTGAGTCACCAGCACGGCCGGAATCCGGAAATCGGCCCGCACCTGCCGCAGCAGTTCGTACAACTCCGTGCGCAGCGGCGCGTCGAGGCCGCGCGCGGGCTCGTCGAGCAGCAGCAGCTTGGGCGAACCGATCAGCGCGCGCGCGATCGAACACCGCTGCTTCTGCCCGCCGGAGACCTCATGCGGCCGCCGTCCCCCGGCGTCTTCCAGGTGGAACCGCTCGAGCATCTCGTTGACCTTGCGGTGGCGCTCCAGGCGCGGCCGCCGCTCGGCCGCGAACTCGAGATTCTGCCGCAGCGTCATGTGCGGGAACAGCGCGTAGTTCTGGAACACGTAGCCGCAGTGCCGCGCCTGCGGCGGCAGGTTGACGCCCGAGGCCGCGTCGAGCAGGATTTCGTCGTCGAGCAGGATG
This sequence comes from Acidobacteriota bacterium, assembly GCA_050261515.1. Taxonomy (GTDB): domain Bacteria; phylum Acidobacteriota; class Terriglobia; order Bryobacterales; family Bryobacteraceae; genus JBLNDJ01. The sequence goes on from JBLNDJ010000018.1 coordinate 196,956, forward strand.
CGCCCCTCGTCCGGCGTCGCGAATCCCGCGATCGAATCGAGCGTGAGCGTCTTGCCCGACCCGCTCGGGCCGAACAGCACCGTGATCCCGTCCGCCGCGCGGAACTCGACGTCGAGCGAGAAGGGCGCCGAGTCCGGCCGCCCCGCGAAGCGCTTGCGGATGCGCAGTTCGAGCATCAGGCCGCCTGCCTGGACGACGCCAGCCGGTTCGCGAGCGTCAAAATCGCCACCGCCAGCACCGAGACGATGACCACCAGCGTGCGGGCGAGCGCCCCGTTGCCCGATTCGACCGCGTCGTAAATCGCGACCGCCACCGTCTGTGTGCGGCCCGGGATGTTGCCCGCGACCATGATCGTGATGCCGAAGTCGCCGAGCGTGCGCGCGAATGCCAGAATCGCCGCCGCGAAAATCGAGCGCCGCGCCAGCGGCAGCGTCACGCGCCAGAAGACCTTCCACTCCGACGCCCCCAGGTTCCGCGCCGCCCGCTCGTAGCTGCGGTCCACGCTCTCGAGCGCCGCCCGCGCCGAAATCACCAGCAGCGGCAGCGCATGAAACATCGCCGCCACCACCGCGGCCTGCCAGGTGAACACGAGCGGGCCGCCGAACAGCCACTCATAGAGCCTGCCGAGCGCGCTGCCGCGCCCGAACAGCACCAGCAGGTAATAGCCCAGCACGGTAGGCGGCAGCACCAGCGGAAGAGCCACGCCCGCGTCGAGCAGTTCCTTTCCGCGGAACCCACGGTGCGCGAGCAGGTGCGCGATCCAGAGTCCGAGCGCGAGCGACAGCGCGGTCGCGATCGCCGCCACCTTCAGGCTGAGCCACAACGGGAACCAGTCCACCTGCATGGGAATAACGATTATAGGCTGTGCGGGACCGGGGCTCAGGCCGGATCGGGGCAGGCGATCAGGCCGCGCACCGCGTTGTCGATCGCCTCGTCAATCACGCGTTCCTGATCCACCCACGGGAATCCCGGGTGAGTCACCATCAGCGAGGTGATGCCGTGCGCGGCCGACCAAAGCACCTGCGCGGCCATCTCCAGGTCAACGGGACGGAACTTTCCCGCCTCGATACAGCGTGCCACGTCCTGGCGCAGGTAGCCAAAGACTCGCCGGCTCACCGGACGTTGGGAGGGATCGGCGCGCGGGCTCGTCATGAACGCGACGCGGTAATCGTGCGGGTTGTTCACGCCGAAGTTGATGTACACGCGCATCCCCTGCTTGAGCTGCGCGATGGGCTCGGGGGCCGGCGGAGTCTTCTCGATCTCCTGGCCGAGCCGCATGAGAATCTCCTCGCAGAGGCAGTTCAGCAGCTCGGCCTTGTCCTTGAAATACAGATAGATCGTGGTGGGGGAATACTCGATCTTGTCCGCGATCTTCCGCATCGAGACGCTCTCGTAACCTTCGGTTACAAAAACCTCGCGGGCGGCGTCGAGTATCTGCTGCCGGAGAGCCTCCTTGTGCCGGGCCCTTCTCTCGATCACTCCCATCAGCGTGCTCTACTGTAGCGCAAACAGCGGCTGGCCGTCAGCCGCCGGCCTTAGCTGCAGCCGCTCGTTCCTCCGCAATTCTCGCACTTGTAGCACGACCCGTTGCGTGTCATGATCGAGCCGCACTCCGAGCACAGCGGCGCGTCGTCGTCGGCCACCGGCGCGAAGGGCAGGCTCGGTTGCGGATCGGGCTCGGTCGGACGCAGCTTGGAGGTGTCGCCCGCCTCCGTCACCGCGTACTCCGGCCCCAGGAACCGCGCGCCCAGCCACCGGAAAATGTAGTCGAGCAGCGATTTCGCGTAGGGAATATGCTGGTTGCCCGTCCAGCCGCTCGGCTCGAACCGCACGTGGCTGAACTTGTCCACCAGGAACTTCAGCGGCACCCCGTACTGCAAAGCAAAGCTGATCGCCGTGGCGAAGCCGTCCATCAGGCCCGAAATCGTCGAGCCCTCCTTCGCCATCGTGATGAACAGCTCGCCCGGCGTGCCGTCTTCGTACAGCCCGACGGTCACGTAGCCCTCGTGGCCGCCGATCGAGAACTTGTGCGTGACCGAGTTGCGCTCATCGGGCAGCTTGCGCCGCACCGGACGGTAGACGATCTTCTCGGCCGGAGCGCCCGGCACGGCCGCCGCCCCAGGGGCCTTCGCCTTCCCCGCGCTCGAACTCAGCGGCTGCACGCGCTTCGAACCGTCGCGGTAAATCGCTACGGCCTTCAGCCCGAGCCGCCAGCTCTCCATGTAGGCTTCCATGATTTCTTCGTGCGTCGATTCCTCCGGCATGTTGATCGTCTTCGAGATCGCGCCCGAGATGAACGGCTGCACGGCCGACATCATCCGCACGTGCCCCATGTGGTGGATGAACCGCGTCCCGTTCTGCGGCCGCAGGCTGCAATCGAACACCGCCAGGTGCTCTTCCTTGATGCCGGGCGCGCCTTCGATCGTCCCGGTGGCGTCGATGTGCGAAACGATCTGCTCCACCTGCTCGGGGGTATAGCCAAGCCGTATGAGCGCCTGCGGCACCGTGTTGTTGACGATCTTGATCACGCCGCCGCCCACCAGCTTCTTGTATTTCACCAGCGCGAGATCGGGCTCGATGCCCGTCGTGTCGCAGTCCATCATGAAGCCGATCGTGCCCGTGGGAGCGATCACCGTGACCTGCGCGTTGCGGTAGCCGTACCGCCGCCCGGCCTCGTAGGCGTCGTCCCACACCGCCTGCGCGGATGCCTTCAGCTCCAGCGCGTTCTTCTGGCTGATGCGGTTTACATACCCGCGGTGCATCCGGATCACTTCGAGGAACGACTCCTCGTTCTTGTCATAGGCCGCGAACGGCCCCACCGCCTCGGCGATCCGGGCGCTCGTCAGGTACGCCTGGCCGCACATGATCGCGGTCACCGCGCCGGCGTAGTCCCGGCCCTGGTCGCTGTCGTAAGGCAGGCCGAGCGACATCAGCATCGCCCCCAGGTTCGCGAAGCCGAGCCCGAGCGGCCGGAACGTGTGCGAGTTCCCGGCGATTTTCTCGGTCGGATAGCTCGCCGCATCGACGAAAATTTCCTGCGCCAGGATCACCGTGTCCACCGCGTGGCGGAACGCTTCGGCGTTGAACACCCCATCCGGCCCGAGGAACTTCATCAGGTTGAGCGATGCCAGGTTGCACGCCGAATCGTCCACGAACATGTACTCCGAGCACGGATTCGACGCGTTGATGCGACCGGACGTCTTGCACGGGTTCCAGCGGTTCACCGTGGTGTCGAACTGCATGCCCGGGTCGCCGCACTGGTGCGTCGCCTGCGCCACCTGCTTCAGCAGATCGCGCGCCTTCAGGCGCTTCACCGGCTGGCCGGTCACCACCGACCGCGTCCACCACTCGCCGTCTTCCTGCACGGCCTGCATGAACTCGTCCGACGCCCGCACCGAGTTGTTGGCGTTCTGGAAGAACACCGAGCCGTAGGCTTCGCCGTCGAGCGAGGAATCGTAGCCCGCGTCCACCAGCGTGTGCGCCTTCTTCTCTTCCTTGGCCTTGCACCAGATGAACTTTTCGATGTCCGGATGGTCGATGTTCAGGATGACCATCTTGGCCGCGCGCCGCGTCTTGCCGCCGCTCTTGATCACGCCCGCGAACGCGTCGAAGCCCTTCATGAAGCTCAGCGGACCGGAAGCGCGCCCGCCGCCCGAAAGGCCCGCCTCTTCCTCGCGCAGCGGCGAGAGGTTCGTGCCCGTGCCCGAGCCCCACTTGAACAGCATCCCCTCGGTCTTGGCCAGGTCGAGAATCGACTCGAGCGAGTCCCGCACCGAGTTGATGAAGCAGGCCGAGCACTGCGGGCGCGACTCGCCCTTCAGCAGCTTGCGGATCTCGCCCGTCTGCTCGTCGTAGCAGAAGCCGTAACCGCGGGCTTCATTCACGCCTACGTTGAACCACACCGGCGAATTGAAGCTGGCCTTCTGCGTGAGCATCAGGTGGGCCAGCTCGTCGCGGAAAGCCTCGGCGTCGGCGTCGGTCTTGAAGTAGCCGCCCTCTTTGCCCCAGCGGGTTGTCGTATCGACCACGCGGTGTACGAGCTGCGAGACGCTCGTTTCGCGCTCCGGCGAGCCGAGCCGCCCGTGGAAGTACTTGCTGGCGACGATGTTGGTGGCGGTTTGCGACCAGTCCACCGGCACCTCGATGTCCCGCTGCTCGAAGATCACCGTGCCTTCACCGTTGGCGATCGAGGCGGTCCGGGTCTCCCACCGCACCTCGTCATAGGGCGTGCGTCCGGCGGGAAGCTTGGCGGTGAAATAGCGCGAAAAGGAGAGTCCCTTCCGCTGCTCCGTTCTGTGCTTCCGGTCAATCTCCGGCACCTTGCTACTCAAATCGACGCTCAACAGCCCCATAACGATCGGCTCCTTTTATCAAACTCGTATGATTTTTCGTCAGCTACCTGGGGAAACGGCCTTGGCGGCCATGGCTGCCATGTTGCCCCAAGATATAGTGCCCAGTCAAGAAAAATATCTACAGCTTGTGCACCTAGTTACAGTTTAGCGAATCCGGGTTTGTTGCGGGGAGGGGCTTCCGGTACGCTCCGGTACCGAAGTTGCGCCCCCTACTCCACAATGATACGTTCGATTCCGTTGCCTACATCACTCGATCGGCGAACTTTTTTCGGAATTGCCGCGGCCGCGGCTACCCGCATCCACGGCGCGCCGCCCCCGCGTGCGGAATTCCGCGTGGAGGGCGGGCAGCTCCAGAAGCGTTACGACGCCGCCGTCGCGGGTCTGGCCGCCCACACCCTCCGCATCAACCGCTTCCCCGCGCCGGTGCTGATCGAAGGCGGCAACTACCCGGGCGTCTGGCTCGAATGCGCGCCGCTCGAAGGCCTGATCTGGGGCGTCGCCGCCAACCACGACATCTTCTTCGACTTCCAGCGCGAGGACGGCTATATTCCCTGCTACGTCTGGAGGAACAAGACCGGAACCGCCCAGATCCAGATGGTGGTCCCGATCGCCGCTACCGCCTTCGAGGAGTACAACCGCACGGGCGACCGCGAATTCCTCGAAAGGGCCTACCGCGCCTGCTCGCGCTGGGACGCCTGGCTCGCGAAGTATCGGAACACGAGAGGAGCGGGGCTGTGCGAGGCCTTCTGCGAGTACGACACCGGCCACGACGGCAGCCCGCGCTTCCAAGGCAAGCCGCGCGAGTGCCCGAACGAAGACGCGCGCCTCTGCCCCAAAGTGGACGGCCTGCCCTATCTCGCGCCGGATCTCTCGGCCAGCGTCTACGGCGGCCGCATGGCGCTGGCCGCGATGGCGCGCGAACTCGGCCGCGCCGATGAGGCTACCGGCTGGCTCGAGCGAGCCCGCGTTACCCGAACGGCGATCCTCGACCACCTCTATGACCCGGGCGATGCCTGCTTCTATGACCTCGATGCGCACGGCCGCTTTGTCCGCATTCGCGGCGACCTGTTGACCCGCGTCCTTGGGGAGCACGTTGTCACGCGGGAGATGTTCGAGACGATCTGGCGGAAGCAGATCGGCAACCCGGCGGCGTTCTGGACTCCGTACCCCTTTCCATCGATCGCCTACGACGACCCGGCCTTCGTGCGCCCGATTCCGCGCAACTCCTGGGGCGGAGCCTCGCAAGCGCTCACGGCACTGCGCGCGCCGCGCTGGATGGAGCACTACGGCAAGCGAGCCGGTCTCACCCGCCTGATGCGGCAATGGGTGAAGGCGATTGTCGCGGCCCCCGGCTTCCTCCAGCAAATGGACCCGCAGACCGGAGTCTTCACCCCGGACGGCGGCCCCTACTCGCCCGCGATGCTCGTGCTTTTCGATTTCGCCTGGAGGCTTTACGGCGTGCGGCGCCAAGGCGCAGAGTTCGAATGGAACTGCCGGCTGCCCGAGGGCGCGGCCGCCTGCCGCGCATCGCTCGGCGCGGCGCAGCTTGCAACCACCCGCGACGGTTCCGAACTCACGCTCGACGGCCGGACCGTGCTCCACGTCCTGGGCGCCTGCCGCGTCGTCACAGACGCCGCCGGAAAGCCGCTGCGCCTCATCGGGACCGAACCCCGCCCAACGGAAGTGACGCTCGGCCGGAACACATATCAGCTCGCACCCGACAGCGTCGTAGGACTCGCGTAGCCGTTCGCCGGTGCGTGTCTGGGCCGCGATCGCCGGGGAGCGGTTGGCGCTACCATGCGAGAAAAGGCTTCATGCCGCCGCCAGACATAGACCCCGCCGAGATCCGCCGGCAGGCCGAGCGCGTGCTCGCGAGCCGGGCGTTCTCCTCGTCCGGCCGCATGAGCCGCTTCCTCCGCTTCACCGTGGAGCGCACGCTCGAAGGCCGCGGGGGCGAGCTCAAGGAATACCTCCTGGGCGTCGAAATCTTCGACCGCGACGAGTCGTCGTTCGACCCGCGCGTGGACCCCATCGTGCGCGTCGAAGCGCGCCGGCTGCGCGCGAAATTGAAATCGTTTTACGAGAACGAAGGCTGCTGCGACCGCCTCATCATCGATCTCCCCACCGGCAGCTACGTGCCGCGCTTCCGCGTCCGCGAGAGTGAGCCCGCGGCGGCGCCCGCCGAGCCCGCCCGCGGCCGCACCATCGCCCTGCTCCCGTTCGCCAACCTCAGCCCCGACCCCGACACCGACTATTTCAGCGACGGCCTCACCGAAGAGCTGATCCACGCTCTTACCAAGGTCGAGGGCCTGCGCGTGGTCGCCTGGAACACCGCTTCGCGGCTGAAGGATCGACAGGACGACCCCGCCACCGCCGGCCGCCAGCTCAATGTCGCGGCCGTGCTCGCCGGAAGCGTTCGCAGCGCCGGCGGCCGCCTGCGCGTCATGGCGCGCCTGATCGAATCCGCCACGGGCTACTATCTCTGGTCGGAGATCTACGACCGCCAGATCGAAGACCTGTTCGCGATCCAGGAAGAAATCTCGCGCGCGATCGTCGGCGCGCTGCGTGTGCGGTTCATCGGCGCGGGGGCGGGGCAGGCGATGGCGCGCATGCCTTCGAACCTCGCGGCCTACAACCTGTACCTGAAAGGCAGGTTCCACTGGAACAAGCGCACGCGCGAGGGGCTTGAGCGGTCGATCGAACATTTCCGCGAGGCCGTTGCGATCGATCCGTCGTTCGCGGCGGGCCACGTGGGCGTCGCCGACGCGTACACACTGATGGCCGAGCACGGCCTCGCCCTGCCGTCCAAGGTCATGCCTGAGGCGAAGGCGGCGGCCCTGCGCGCGCTCGAGCTCGACCCGCTGCTGGGCGAAGCCCACGCCTCGCTCGGCCTCATCGGCTCGCTGTATGAGTGGCAGTGGGAGGAGGCGGGGCGCCACTACCGCCGCGCCATCGAGCTTTCGCCCGGCTACGCGACTGCGCGCCACTGGTACGCCTGCGACTACCTGGCGCTGCTCGGCCGCACGGACGAGGCGCTCGCCGAGATGGACATCGCGATCCAGCTCGACCCGCTCTCGCACGTCATGCACGAGAGCCTCGCCTACGTCCTGATGCTCGCGCGCCGCTACGAGGAGTCGCTCGTACAGACTGAGAAAGTGGCGGAGCTGAACCCCTTCTTCTTCAAGGCGTACACGCATCGCGGGCGGATATACATCCAGATGGGGCGGTACGCCGAAGCGATCGAGCTGCTCGAGAAAGGACGCGCCCTGGCGCCGGATATTCCGAGCCTGGTCGGCGCCCTGGGGCAGGCGCACGGACTGGCCGGCCACACGGCGAAGGCGCGCGCGGTACTCGACGAGCTGGCCGGGATGGCCAAAACCGTGCACGTGCCGCACACCGCCTTCGCGGTGACGCACCTGGGACTGGGAGAGAAGGAGCGCGCGCTCGACTGGCTCGAAGCGGGCTGCGCCGCGCACTCGCTCGCCGTAGCCCCGCTGAAGGTGCATCCGGTCTACGACGAGCTGCGCGGCGAGCCCCGTTTTCAGGCGCTGCTCCGGAAGATCGGGCTCGCTTCTACCTCGCCGCGATCGTGAACTGTTGCGCCCGGGCGGCCGTTTGCGCGAAGCTTGCCGAGGCCGCCAGCGCCCGCGCGTCAGACGGGCCCAGGGAATTTTCGATCGCCGCCACCGAGCCGCGGTACAGCTTCAGCGCTTCGGCATAATGGCCCTGCGCGCGGCGCACATCGGCCAGACGCGTTCTCATGAGCGCGGTCTCGGCGTTGGCCGGGCCGAGCGCCTTTTCGAGAATCGCGACCGCTCGCGTATACAGCGCCGCCGCGCGCGGCTCCTGGCCCCGGTCGTGATGCAATCCCGCGAGGTTCCCGAGCACGCGCGCGATATCCGGGTGCCCCGGGCCGAAGCTGCGCTGGTAGGCCTCGAGCGCCTGGCCGTAAAGAGTCTCGGCTTCCTTGTAGCGCTTCTGGAAGCGCAGGGTCTGGGCCAGGTTGTTCGCGGCCTGCGCCGTATCGGCGTCGCTCGATGCGATCGCGAGCGCGCGCCGCGCGGCTTGCTCCGCTTCGCTCCACCGGCCCTGCGACCCCAGCAACTCGGCGACGTTCGCCAGGTTGCGGCCGACGCCCGGATCGCGAGGCCCGCCGGCTTTCTCGAGAATCTCGCGCGAGCGAGCGTAGAGATCGAGCGCTTCGGCCGCGCGTCCCTGGTCCCTCCGGACCGCCGCGAGCGTGTGCAGCGCGGAGGCGGCATCAGGGCTTTCGGGTACGGCCGTCGCGACGGCCTCGCGCGCCGTCTTTTCCGCGCGCTTCTTATCGCCGCGAACCCGGTACAGCTCCGCGAGGTTGCTCAGCGTGTTCGCGTTCCCCGACAATTCGAACGACTTCCGGTAGAGCGCCTCGGCCTCGTCGAACCGGCCCAGGGCGCGATACGCCGTCGCCAGGTTGTTCATGGTGCGCGCCTGCCCGCGCGCGTCGGGAGTCTTCTCCCACGCCGCGAGCGCGCGTTTGTACTGCGCCTCGGCCTCGGCGTACCGTCCCGCCGAGTAAAGCCGCGCGCCGGAGTTGTTGAGTTCCTGAGGGCTCTGGGCGGCCGCGGAAAATGCCGCCGCCAGCAAGCCCGCGACGATGAGTTCGTTGTGCATTGGTTGCCTCCACATCGAGTGTGAAGGAGCACAGCGAACGAAAAGAGTAAGAGCCGGTTAGCTTACCGTGGCATCTTACGGTAAGACGCCAACCCCGGCAGGATCAGTTTTTCGGCTCGAGAATGAACGTGGGCGCCAGGCCCGTGATGGTCGAGAAGCCGCCGTTGGCCGTCGTCAGCCAGCTCGAGCAGCCCTGAACCTTTCCGAGATAGGCGTGCGGGTGCACATCGACGTGCATCTGCTTGATTTCCATCTCGCCGTAGCGCAACAGCGGGAAGGGAGAGGACGGCGCCTCCACCTTCTCCTGCACCACATACGGGGTCCGCAGGGCGCGCTTCAGGGCGCGGTCCCAACTGGCTTCGTCCAGTTCCCAGCCCCGCACCGAGTGGTTCTCGCCGGAGTCGTCGTTCGGCTTCAGCACCAGCTTCTCGCGGTTCTTCAGGATGAACTCGGGCAGGTCCACCGTCTGGTCCTGATAGCTGGTTTTGCCCGCCGCCACCACGCGCGTCCAGGGAATGTACTGCCTGATCGCCTTCTTCTCCGCTGCCGGAAAACTGCCGGTAATCGTGTCGTCCGTGAGCAGGTCGAAGATCGCTTTCTTGTGCGCGAGTTCGGACCGGAAGCTGTTGACCACGCACACGGCCCCGTCGCGGTAGGCGCGCACGAGCGGGTGAGAGAGGTCGTACCGCAGCAGGAATTCCTGCACCTTCACGCGCCGCCAGATCAGGTCGATCGCGAAATCGCCCCGCCGCAGCACGCCGTTGCGGTACTCGAGCTGGTCGGGCGAAACGATCTCGGTCGGATATCCCTCCGCGCGGAAGAAATCGCGCAGCAGGACGTACTCGCCTTCGTCTGTCGCCTGGAACGCCTGCCGGAACTCCAGGATCGCGATGTTCGGCTGCTTCTTGCCGCCGAACTGCTTATACGCTTTGAGCAGCGCCGTGAGCAGGTGCTTCTTTCCCCCGAGTTTCTGGAGCGCGTACCGCTTGCGGAATTCCTTGACCGGTGGAGCGTCGTAGAACAGGTCCGCCAGCGCCTCGCCGTAAGCCACACCGACCGGCGTATCGGCCACATACTCGACAAAGCGCAGCGTGCCGTTGTTCACGTGCGTATCGAGCAGCGAAGTGACCGCCAGGAACGCGTACCCCGGGTCGATCGAAGCGAGCATCTTCTCGGCCGGAAGCAGTTGCATGCGCGCCAGCAGTCCGGCATTCGACAGCGCCATCTGCTTGATCCGGTTGATCGCCGAGAAGAGGTTCTCTGCGGCCTTGACCATCGAATCGTACTGGCGCCGGCTGATGAAATTCGGACGCAGGAACGGGCATACAAGACGTCCGCCTTGAGTCAGGTGCTCGGCTTGCATACGCTCGGCGAGCGACTCGGCCCAGGCCAGATCCTTGTATGGCTCGGATTCGAGCAACTTTTGATACCGGGAAACTGCCTCGTCTAACTGATTCATGCTCACGAAAACTTCTCCCCTCAGTATCCCACAGCGAGGCGGTTCAGCGGTACCTTTCATCTGGACTTTGCGACTGTAATCCTATGAAAAAAGGAAAGATATTTCGTTTGCCGGACGGTCTGCCGAAAGGCTGGAATTACACGCTAAAGTGAGAAAAGACATGAAACGCCTTCTGGCCTTATTCGTTGCCACCGTCTCCGCCGGCGCCCTGTGGGCCGACGAAGGGATGTGGCTGTTCAACCAGTTTCCGAAGCAGCTTGTCGAGAAGAAATACGGGTTCGAGGTGACGGACGCGTTTCTCGACCACCTTCGGTTGGGGTCTGTGCGGTTCAATAACGGCGGATCGGGATCTTTCATCTCGCCGAACGGGCTGCTGTTCACCAACCACCACGTCGGCGCCGACTGCATTCAGAAGGTCAGCTCCGCCCAGCACGATTACATGGCGAACGGATTCTACGCCCGCACCGAAGGCGAAGAGCGGGCCTGCCCGGACCTCGAAGTAAACGTTCTGCTGCGCATCGAGGACGTGACGAAGCAGGTGAAAGGCGCGGCCAAGCCCGGGTCGGCCGGCGCCGAGGCGAACCGCGCTCGCAAAGGCGAGATGTCGCGTCTCGAGAAGGCGTGCGCCGCGCGCACCGGGCACCGTTGCGACGTCGTGACGCTCTATTCGGGCGGCGAATACCACCTTTACGAGTACCGGAAGTACACCGACGTGCGGCTGGTGTTCGCGCCGGAGTCCGACATCGCGGCGTTCGGAGGCGATCCGGATAACTTCACTTACCCGCGCTACTGCCTCGACTTCGCCTTATTCCGCGCTTATGAGAATGGCAAGCCCGCGCAAGTGAAGGACTGGCTGCGCTGGAGCGCGGCGGGCGTCAAGGACGGCGAGTTGACCTTCGTCTCCGGCAACCCCGGGACCACGGGGCGCCTGGCCACCTACGCCGAGCTCGAGTTCTTCCGCGACGACTCGTATCCGTTGGTGCACGAGCGGCTCGCTTCGCTGATCGCCAGGCTTGAGGCCTACGGGGCCGAAAGCGCCGAGAACAAGCGCGTGGCGCACGAGAGCCTGCTCATGGCGCAGAACAGCTACAAGGCCTACACCGGTTTCCTGAGCGGGCTGCGCGACCCCGCGCTGATGAACGGCAAGCGCGAGAGCGAGGCGAAGCTGAGGGCCGTGATCGACGCCGATCCCGCCAAGCGCAAGGAATACGGCAGCGCGTGGGACAACATTGCCCAGGCTTACGCTCAGTATCGCGGCTTCTATAAGCGTTACTGGCTCTTCGACCGCTCGGCCACTCTCGGCTCCGACCTGATGCAGATCGCGCGCGACGTGGTGCGCTATTCCGAGGAAACGCGCAAGCCGAACGAGCGGCGCCTTCGCGAGTTCGCGGATTCGAATCTCCCGGCGGTCGAGCAGGAAATGTATTCGCCCGCTCCCATTACCGATTCGCTCGAGATCGTGGCCCTGACCGACTACTTTGCGTTCCTCGAAAAACAGCTCGGCGCGGACGATCCCGTCGTGAAGCAGGTTCTGAACGGGCAGTCGCCGGCCGCGGCCGCGCAGAATTACGTGAGCACGAGCAAGCTGAAGGACGTGGCGGAGCGCAAGCGGCTGTCGAAGGATGCCAAGGCCGTCGCGGCCTCCGAAGACGGCATGATCCGCCTGGCGCGCATTCTCGACGTCCCGGCGCGCCGGTATCGGAAGGAGTATGAGGACCAGGTGGAGTCGGTCCTGGCGGCGAACAAGGCGAAGATCGCGCAGGCCCGCTTTGCGGCGTTCGGCTCGAACGAGTATCCCGACGCGACGTTCACCCTCCGGCTCAGCTACGGTCCGGTCGCCGGTTACGACGCCGTGCCCTATGCGACCACCTTCGAGGGCCTGTACAAGCGCGCGACGGGCACGGATCCCTACAAGCTCCCGAAGCGCTGGCTCGACGCCAAATCGAGCTTGGACCTCTCGACGCCGTTCGATTTCGTGACGACGAACGACACCCATGGAGGCAATTCCGGCAGCCCGACCGTGAACACGAAAAACGAGGTGGTCGGCATTCTCTTCGACGGAAACATCGAAAGCCTGCCGAACCGTTTTGTCTACACCGACGAAAGGGCGCGCTCGGTGCACGTAGCGAGCCAGGCCATTGTCGAAGCCCTGCGCAAAGTGTACAAAGCGGATCGCCTGGTGAAAGAGCTGGGGCTCTAAAACGCCTGCGCCCCAGCCTCGGCGACCTCATGATCCTGCTTGCCGCTGCCGCCGCTAACCCCGACGGCACCGGCGACTTTGCCGTCGCGCTTGAGCGGAATGCCTCCGGCGAAGATCATGATGCGGCCGTGGTTGGAGGCGTGGATGCCGTAGAAGTCGGCCCCGGGCTGGGTCAGCTTCGAGAGCTCCTTCGTGGAGATATCGAAGGCGCGGGACGTGAAAGCTTTGTTGATCGAGATGTCGATGCTGCCGAGCCAGGCGCCATCCATGCGGACGTGCGCAACAAGGTTCCCGCCCTCATCGACAACAGCGATGTTCATAGGCTGCCCGATCTCCGCGGCTTTCTTTTCAGCGGCGGCAATCACCCGGCGAGCATCTGCCAGCGTGAGCATTGAGAGTGTCCCTCCGAATGCCCCCAGTATACAGAAAAGGCCGCCGGACTCCCGCCCGGCGGCCCATTCTGGCTTCTGAATTCCGACTTCTGGCTTCTGCCTATTCCGACTTCTGGCTTCTGCCTAGTCATTATGGAGCGACCAGCCGCCGTTTCGCAGTAGCGCGGGTTACGCTGCGAAGAGGTGAATCCAGCGGCGCAGAGCCGCATACGAAAGGAACTGGTCGCTCATGTCTAAAGTACT
>JBLNDJ010000019.1:0-107749 GCA_050261515.1 Acidobacteriota bacterium
CCGTTGAGCGCGGCCAGGCGCTACGTGCACCTGGTGCCCCACTGGGGGGCGACCCCCCCCGGGCGCCCGGCGGCCCGCGCCGGCCGCCGGCCCCGCGACGGCTGCCGTCGCTACTTCATGCCGACCTCTGAAGCGCCGGCCGGATCGGCCTTACGGCGCGAGTGGGCTGGATTCGGGCCGTTGCGGCGCCGGCGCGTCTCGGCTCCGGCATCACGCGGACCGAGCCGCGGAAATACTCGTCGAGCGGGAACAGCCCGTAGGGCTCCAGTTCCCGGAAGATCCGCCCCAGGATTTGTTCGATGCGGTACACGGCGTGGAAAAAACTGCCGCGGTCGATGCCCAGCCGGCGGCAGCACAGCTTCCAGTCCGCCCCGAGCAGAAAATGATATTTGAAGACCTTATATTCCATTTTATCCAGGCTGCGGCGGCTTACGAGGATGAAATCGGCGAGGTATTCCTCGTCTTTGCGGCCCCAACTGAAGTTCCGTTCCCGGCCCGGAATGAATTCCAGCGCGATCTTGCTCATGTGGCGTTCTTTGGTCGCGCAGTGGCGGAAGCGGGCTAGGCATGCCCGGAAAATGGCCCGGAGCACGCAGTTGCAGGGAGACATTTGTCCCTTGCGGCCCAGGTTCAGTCCCAGGCCGTGGCAGTGTGTGCAGGAGTTCTTAGCGAGCGCGATGGTTTCTGATCGACTCCATTCCATTTCGATGTCCTCTTTAGTAAAGGCGTTCTCTTTGGCTGCGAGAAAATCGCCAAAAAACCTTCCCCAAGCGTAGATGCCGTTCAAAAAAGGTCAATTTTAGGGAAGCCGCCGGGCGCGTCCGGACGCGCCAACCACGCGTGGAAAACAGCAAATCCGGTTCGGAATTAATTCCGTTAAATTCGATTAAGGGACTGAGACATTCGCCTTTCGCAGCCCACCTATTTCATCGAGGAATAGGGGAATTGAGGGCATCCTTCGTCGATTTCGAAACGCTTCAGAGACGGCTGCTGGCGCGCGTGAGGAACCGTGTGCAGAACGGAGAGCTGACCGAGCGCGGCCTGGCCCGCATGGTCGGTATCTCGCAGCCGCACATGCACCATATCCTCAAGGGGGTCAGGGGTTTATCGGTCGAAACCGCGGACCGCATCCTTCGCCGGCTCGACGTTTCCGTGTCCGATCTGCTCGAGATCGATGTGTTCCGGAATACCCCGCGAAAGGGAAGGAGCGCGGCGGGGAGCAGGACCAAAAGGGGAGGGTTCACAGAACAGCCGGGCGGGGAGGGTCTCGATCCGGTGGTAGCAGGAACCGATGGAACTTCAGAATAAAGTACGAAAATAGTCCGGGTTTTATCTCGAATTTCGTTCTTCGACGGTCTCGCGGTAGATATCGAGCACCTGGCGCGCCGTGGCCGACCAACTGAACTTCCGGACCTGCTCGTAGCCGCGCCGGATGAGCTCCGCCCGAAGCCCATCGTCGAACAGGACGTCTCGGATGCCGCGCGCGATATCGAAGACGTTCTCCGGGTTGACGAGCACGGCGGCGTTGCCCACCACCTCGGGCAAAGAACTGACGTTCGAGGTCACCACCGGCGTTCCCGAGGCCATCGCCTCGAGCGGCGGCAGGCCGAAGCCTTCGTAGAGGGACGGGAACACGAACGCCGAGGCCGACTCGAAGAACACGCGCAGCGTTTCGAGCGGCACGAACCCGAGAAACCGCACCAGTTTTTCGACGCGTGTCTTGATAACGGCGCGGCGCAGGGCCGGGAATTTTGAAATCTCGTCCCCGATGATGATGAGCCGGAGGTCGCGGTAGACGGGGTGCTGCTCGAGATCGCCGCGCAGGACGGCGAAGGCCTCCACCAGCCGCGGGATGTTCTTCTGGGTGCGCACTGCGCCCGCGTACAGGATGAACGGGTAGTTGATGCCGTAGCGCTCGAGCGTGCGCTGGCGCTCGACGACGGCCTCGACGGGCTCGCCGGCGGCTTCCTCGCGCACGCGTGCGAACTTCGGGTCGGGGGCGTCGTAGATCCGGCGTATGCGCTCCGGAGGGACGCCGAGGACGTTCTCGACGTCGCGCCGCGTGGCCGCCGATACCGCGATGACGCGCCCGGCGCGCAGCAGGCCGCGGCGGAACCGGTAGTAGTGAAAGCTCGACTGAAGCTTCGGGCCCGTCCCAAACAGCAGGCTGGCCATGTCATGGATGGTGACGACGTAGGGCCGCGGCATGAGCAGCGGGACGGCGTTCAGCGGAAGGTGCACCAGGTCCGCGCCGAGCTTGCGCACGAAAAAGTAAAACGCGAAGTGGTTGGCCCAGTGCGTGTCCGGCCGGGGGTAGACGGCGATCTCGAAGTTGGGCGGCAGGCCGGCGAGGTCCGGCTCGTCGGGGCTGAGGGCGACCAGGATGTAGTGGTTCTCCCGGTCGAGGCCCGCCAGTCCCTGGAGCAGGTTCCGGATATACGTCCCGATGCCGAAATCGCGAATCCGGCGGACGTCAATGACGATGCGTAGGGGCATTCATCGAGCCGCGGCGAATTTCCACGCGTAAAGCGGGAATTTTTCGGTCAGGACGGCGACGCGGCGGCGCACCGCGGCGCGCGTTTCCTCGGACGCGAGATTGTTGAGCACCTCGGCGATCAGCGAGGCGACCTCGCGCATTTCGGGCTCGCGGAAGCCGCGCGTCGTCACGGCCGGGCTGCCGAGGCGTATGCCGCTCGGATTGAACGGCGTGTTCGTGTCGAACGGGATGGTGTTCTTGTTCGCCGTGATGTGGGCGTCGTCGAGGGCCTTTTCGGCTTCCTTGCCGCGGATGCCCTTCGAGAAGACATCGACCAGCATGAGGTGCGTGTCGGTGCCGCCCGAGACGATACGGAAGCCCGCTTCGGCGAGCGACGCCGCGAGCGTCTTCGCGTTCGCCAGCACCTGCTTCTGGTAAGCCACGAACTCGGGCTGCATGGCCTGGAGGAAGCACACGGCCTTGGCGGCGACGATATGGACCAGCGGCCCGCCCTGCATACCGGGGAATATGGATTTGTCGATCGCCTGCGCGTACTGCGCGCGCGAGAGGATCATGCCCGAGCGCGGCCCGCGCAGCGTCTTGTGCGTGGTGGAGGTGACGATGTCGGCGTACTCGCACGGGTTCGGGTGGACGCCGGCGGCGACCAGGCCCGAAAAGTGCGCCATATCGACGAGGAAGATCGCGCCGACCGAATCGGCGATCTCGCGGAAGCGGCGGAAGTCGATGATGCGCGGATAGGCGCTGCCGCCGGCGATGATCAGCTTCGGCTTGTGCTCCGCGGCGAGGCGCGCGAGTTCGTCGTAGTCGATGAGCTCGTCCTCGCGGCGCACGCCATAGGGCACGATCTTGTAAAGCTTGCCCGAGAAATTGAACGGGCTGCCGTGCGTAAGGTGGCCGCCGTGCGACAGGTTCATGCCGAGGACGGTGTCGCCGGGCTGTATGACGGCGGCGTAGGCTGCCATGTTGGCCTGCGCGCCCGAGTGCGGCTGCACGTTGGCGTGCTCGGCCTTGAACAGCTTTTTCGCTCGCTCGATGGCGAGCGTCTCGGCGACGTCGGCGAATTCACAGCCGCCGTAGTAGCGCTTTCCGGGGTAGCCCTCGGCGTACTTGTTGGTGAACACGCTGCCGGCGGCTTCAAGGACGGCCTCGGAAGTGAAGTTCTCGCTCGCGATCAGCTCCAGGCGCGAGTTCTGCCGCTCGAGTTCGCGGCGGATCGCGTCGCTGATTTCGGGATCGACCTCGGCCAGCGGCTTCGACAGACGGTCCTGATCGGTCATAATGACTTTTCCTCCGGTAACTTTCCGGTTCCGTTTCTCTCGATGGCGGAGATTTTTTCCAGGCGCCGTGCGTGGCGTCCGCCGTCGAAGCCGGTCGAGAGAAACACATCGACGAGCGAATCGGCGGCCGCGTCGTCGAGATACCTGGCCCCGAGAGTGAGGACGTTGGCGTCGTTGTGCGAGCGCACGAGGCGTACTTCCTCGGCGCTTGTGGCAAGGGCGGCGCGCACGCCGTCCACTTTGTTCGCCGCGATCGACATGCCGACGCCGGTCGAGCAGACGAGCACGCCGCGATCGGCGCGTCCGGCGGCCACATCGCGCGCGACGGCTCTCGCGTAGTCGGGATAATCGCAGGAATCCGCGGAAAATGTGCCTTCGTCGAGTACTTCGTGACCTTTTTGTTCCAGCGTCCGGCGCAGGTGCTGTTTCAGGACAAATCCGGCGTGGTCGGCGCCAATGGCGACTCTCATACGGGGTATGGTTATTCTAACATGCTAAGATCGGTATCTACCTCCGTGTAGCGTTTCCCATGCGTTGGAGCCAACTGTTCATTCCCACATTGCGGGAAGATCCCGCGGAAGCTGAAGTCACCAGCCACCGGCTGCTGTTGCGCGGCGGATATATCCGCCAGCTCTCGGCCGGCCTCTACAACTACCTGTTCCTCGCGCAGCGCTCGCTGAACAAAATAACCGCGATCGTGCGCGAGGAGATGGACGCGATCGGCGCGCAGGAATTTCTGCTGCCCGGGCTGCATCCGGCCGAGGTGTGGCAGGAGTCGGGGCGCTGGGACATCATGGGCCACGACATGTTCCGGCTGAAGGACCGCAACGGCCGCGACATGTGCCTCGGGATGACGGAAGAGGAAGTCATGACCGTCATCGCGCGGGGCGAGCTGCGCAGTTACAAGCAGCTTCCGCAGATCTGGTATCAGATCCAGACGAAGTTCCGGGACGAGCCGCGGCCGCGCTCGGGGCTGATGCGCGTGCGGCAGTTCCTCATGAAGGACGCCTACAGCTTCGATATAGACGCGGCGGGGCTCGACGTGGCGTACCGCAAGCACTACGAGGCTTACCGCCGCATTTTCTCGCGGTGCGGGCTGGAGTTCCTCGCGGTCGAGGCGCACTCGGGCGCGATGGGCGGCAGCCAGTCGCACGAGTTCATGGTGAAGGCGGAGGCGGGCGAGGATTGGGTGGTCACCTGCCCGAAGTGCGGCTACGCTGCGAATCTCGAAAAAGCCGCTTCGCATCCGAAGGCGCCCGGGGCGGCCGATCCGGAAGGCGAGCTGGCGCCCGAGGAGTTCCACACGCCGGGACGCAAGACGATCGCCGAAGTGGCCGAGTTCACGGGTCTGCCCGAGACTTCGCAGACCAAGAGCCTCGTGATGGTGGCCGACGGGAAGCCCGTACTGGTGCTGCTGCGCGGCGATCACCAGTTGAGCGAGACGAAGTTCCAGCAGGCGACCGGCGCGAAGGAATTCCGCGCGGCGCATCCGGAGGAGATCGCGAAGTGGTTCGGCGCCGACCCGGGATCGCTAGGGCCGGTGGGCGTGGCGAACATGCGCATCATCGCGGACGAGGCCCTGCGCGGGCGCCGCAACATGATCGCGGGCGCGAACCGGAACGATTACCACCTGCGCAACGTGACGCCGGAGCGCGATTACGGCTGCACGTTCCATGACCTGCGGCAGGTGGCGGCGGGCGACGCATGCGTGAAGTGCGGCGGGCCGTTGGAGCTGAACAAAGCCATCGAGATCGGCCATATCTTCAAGCTGGGCTACCGCTACTCGGAGCCGATGGGCGTGCGCGTGCTGAACGCCGAGGGCCAGGAAGTCGCGCCCATCATGGGGTGCTACGGCATCGGCATCGAGCGGATTCTGAGTTCGGCGGTGGAGCTTTACAGCGACGCCGACGGCATGTCGCTCCCGGTGCCGATCGCTCCGTTCCACGTCGTGGTGACGCCGGTGAACAACGCCGACGCCGCGCAGATGAAGGCCGCGGGCGAGATTTACGACGCGTGCCGCGCAGCGGGGCTCGACGCGCTGCTCGACGACCGCGACGAGCGGCCGGGCGTGAAATTCAAAGATGCGGATTTAATCGGCATTCCGTACCGCATCACGGTGGGCAAGAAGCTTTCCAAGGGGTTTGTGGAACTGGTGGAGCGGCGCGGGAAGAAGACAACGGACGTCGAAGTAGCGGCGGTTGCGGGGTGCGTCTCCGGGAAAGTGAAAGGCGCGCTCGCCAATGGCCGCTAACTGGGACGCAATTCGAGCCGGGTTTCCGTCGCTCGAGCGCTGGACGTTTCTGAATACGGCGACGTTCGGACAGTTGCCGCGGCGCTCGGCCGAGGCCGTGGCGCGGCACTTCGCTCAGCGCGACCAGACGGCGTGCTCGGATTTTCTTTCGTGGTTCGACGATATGGACTGCCTGCGCGCGGGCGTCGCGAAGCTGATCGGCGCCACAGCGGCGGACATCGCGTTCGTGCCGAACGCCGGCGCGGCACTTTCGCTGCTCATCGGCGGCATCGAGTGGCGGCCCGGAGACCGCGTGGTCACGCTCAAGGACGAGTTCCCGAACAATTCGTACGCTCCGGCGATGCTGGCGCGCGGGGCGGAGCTGGTGGAGGCGGAGTGGGCGGAGTTCTGCGACGCCATTACGCCGCGAACGCGGCTGGTCGCCGTGAGCGAGGTGAATTACACGAGCGGCTTCCGCCCGCCGCTCGGCGAAATCGCGCGGCGCGCGCACGAAATGGGCGCGCTGTTCTACGTCGATGGGACGCAGAGCATGGGGGCGCTGCGGTTCGACGTCGAGGCGGCCGGGGCGGATATGTTCGCGGCCCACGCGTATAAATGGCTGCTCTCACCGAACGGCGCGGCGTTCATGTATGTGCGGCCGTCGCTGCGCGAGCGGCTGGCGCCCAGCGTCATCGGCTGGCGAAGCGACGCGGGGTGGCGCAACGTGGATAACCTGCACCATGGCGCGCCCGAGCCAAGCGCGGCGGCGGAAAAGTACGAATGCGGGATGCTGGCGTTTCCTTCGCTCTACGGGATGAAGGCGTCGGTCGAGATGCTGCTCGAGATTGGTCCGGAGGCGATCGAGCGGCGGGTGCTCGGGCTGGCCGAGTACACGCGGGCGGCGCTGCGCGGCCTGGGCGCGCAGCTTCCGGCGGACGAATCGCCCTACTTCAATTCCGGGATCACGGCGGCGCGCCTCGAAGGAGCCGATGCTTCGGCGCTGGCGCGCGAGCTGAAAAACCGCTGCGTGCAGATTTCCGCCCGGCACGGGTTCCTGCGAATTTCGACACATTTCTATAACAACGAACAGGACGTAGACAGGCTTGTGGCCGAGTTGCGCCGGCTGCTATGACCGATCCGGGGACATCCCGGAGCTGCCGGATATCAAGCCGCGCTCCTCACGTTCGCGGCTCTGTGCGGGCCGCGAACGCGAGGAAGGGTTTCACGATTCGGTCAGGCTTGACCCCGGATCACGCCAGGCTCGCCGGCGGCCGGAGTAATTGGAGGCAACTCACGCAGAAGGCGGCTGGCGCCGAAAGGCCAGACTTCATGGCCGAACGCCTCTTTCAGCATGAGAGCGCTGGCGGTGTACCATGCGATCACAGATGAGATGATCAGCAGCCAACCTGCGAGTATGTTCACGTCTTCGACGCCGGCAAGCATTCCAATCGCCGCGCACGTCGAGCCTCCTGCCAGGAACAGCAACACGAGAAAGAGTCCTTTGTTCTGGGCAACCGATGCGGCACAGCAAACCCACGTGATTGCAGCGAGGACGATGAACCAGAAACCCATCTCGGTCCAGCGGCCCGCCGGCGGTGTCAGATGGCCGACCGCGAAGATCGCGCCCAGCAGGCCGTAAGCCATCCAGAACGATCCCCACATTCCGTGGATCGCGGTCGCCACTCCGTCTCGAGCCTTGAACGCCCACATCCCTGCGAGGAACTGGGCCAGGCCGCCGAATATGGCCGCAAACGGTAACAGCGTCAGATTGCTCTGTAGCGTGCCAAACCAGTGAGCCATGTTCGCCGCGACCATGAAGGTCGCGCCTGCCAATCCGTACAACCCAAGAATGTACGGAGCTGCAATGGGCTGAAGAAATACGCGCGTGTCAGTTCGACGAGCGTTGTTTATTTCACTTTCTTGCTCGTAAGGCATCTCCTTATTCCCCCTTACTTGATTATAAGTCTTCTCCAACACGCTGACCTGCCGGCTATAACTTGTAAGTACCTTCTTGTACCAAGAGCGTAGGGTAGAATGATATAGGTGGTGACTGCATGTTCAGAGGGCCTTGCAATAAGGCATCTCTTTACCCCTTTCTGACCGCGTTATAAGTCTTCTCCAACACGCTGACCTGCCGGCTATAACTTGTAAGTACCTTCTTGTACCAAGAGCGTAAGGTAGAATGATATAGATGGTGGCTCGACGGTCCAGGGCTCCACCATTTCCTATCCGAGAGCTGGTTCCGCTGCGTCTATAGAAAGGTAAACGCTGGTCCCCGGCTCGCCAGGCGCGTCGGGGCCGCTCCGCCCGCGAGCGAGGGCAACCCGCACGAAGCGAGCAGCCGCAGACCTCTGGTGAGCGGGGAATCCGCACATCAAGGAGGGGTAACCGATGCGCTTTCGGAGTATGTTACCGATTTGCTGCGTGTTATTGCTCGCCGGAGCGGTCCGGCTCCATGCGGACGAATGGAACAAGCAAACAACCGTAGAGATCAACGCCCCAATGGAGATCCCGGGCCGGGTGCTCGAACCCGGAACCTATGTTTTCAAGCTGGCGGAATCGCCATCGGACCGGAACATTGTCGAGATCTTCAACAATGACGGAACCCACCTCATTACGACGCTTCTGACGGTCAGCGACTATCGTCTGCATCCAACCGGCAAGACCGTGATGACGTTTGAAGAGAGGGCCGCCGGCTCACCCGAGGCGTTGAAGGCCTGGTTCTATCCCGGCGACCTATACGGCCAGGAGTTCGTGTACCCCAAAGCGCGGGCGATGCAGTTGGCGAAGCAGAACAACCAAAACGTCCCCTCGATGCCTGCCGGGACAGCCCAGGAGAAAGGCGCGCTGCAGCAGGCGCCAGTGAAGGCAGCCACACCGCAAGGCAATGAAGTCGAGGTGGCGAAGGCTATGCCGCCGAAGCCGCCACAGCAGGCACAAGCCAATCCGCCGGCGCAGGCCAGTCAACCTGTCCAGCCCCGGCATAATGCTCTGCCCAGAACAGCCAGTCATCATGCTCTGCCTAGAACAGCCAGTAATGAACCGCTGATCCTTCTCGCGGGACTGATTTCCCTCGGAGCGGCGCTGGCCTTCAGAGCATCGTGGAAACACGCGTAGCGCCCTTTGGCGGAAGCCCGCGCGGGCTGAATGTAACTAGCGTATGGCGTTATCGCGGCGCTGATATGGTTTGCGCGAGCGCGTCTTCGAGCGCGACCGGCTCGCGATAGCCGAGCTCTTCCCGGATCCGGGCCGTGCTGGCGGACCAGTGCTGCGCGACGTTGCCCGGCAGAGGCTCGTCGAGCGGCGCTGTCTCCACGCGGCCCTTCCAGCCCGCCGCCTCGGCGACCTCGCGTGTCCACTCGAGCTCGGAAAAGTTCTGGGGCTCTGCGACGTTGTAGACGCGGCCGCGGGCGCGGTCCGAGACGACCGCCAGCGCGATCGCGGCGCCCACGTTTTCGACGTACCCGCGCGCCGCTCGCCATGCCGCGAGGCGCTCGTCGACGACGATCGACGGGCTGCCCCCGGCGATGCGCTTCAGGATCGGCGCGAGCCTGTCGAGCGGGTCGCCGGGGCCGTAAACCATGGGAAGACGCAGCACGGTGCCGGGCAGGTCCGGATCGCCCAGGATCTCGCGCTCGGCGGGGATCTTGTCGTACTCGCTGTCAAGCCAGGGGAACACGCCGCGCAGGGTCCGGACCGCTTCGGCGCTGTAAGGCGGCTTCGTGCGCAGCTCGGAATCTTCGGTGAGCGGCACGGGTTGGAGCGGCCCGGGCTCGGTTCCGTTCAGGACGCCGCAGGCGCGGTACACGTCGATGCTGCTGAGCGCGACCACGCGCCGCGCGATACCTTTGACGGCCCGCATGAGCTCGCCGGCCTGGCGGCCGCTGCTGAGGATGGTGTCGAGGACCACATCGGGCGCGAAGGCCCGGAAGCGGTTCGTAAAGTGCGCGAGCTCGTCTCGGGCTCCGATGATCTCGAGCGCGCTGGCGCGCGGCGCGGTGCGGCCGCGGTGAAATACCGCGACCTCGTGGCCCATGGATTGTAAGGCGGAGACAGCCGCCGATCCGATGAATCCCGTGCCGCCGATTATCAGGACACGCATTGGCACACGCGCCGGCCTTCGATGCGGTAGTTGCCGGCGAGCACGATGCGAATCGCTTCGGTGTAAGCCTGGTGCTCCTGCTCGAGGATGCGGGCCGAAAGCGTGTCGGCCGTGTCGGTGTCGAGCACGGGGACCGCGCGCTGCACGACGATCGGCCCCGCGTCGAGCAGTTCGTCCACGAAGTGCACCGTGCAGCCGCTGATCTTGACCCCGTGTTCGAGCGCCTGGTGCTGCGCATCGAGGCCCGGAAACGAAGGCAGCAGCGACGGGTGGATGTTCAGGATGCGCATCGGAAATTCACGGACGAAGTGCGCGCTGAGCAGGCGCATGAAGCCCGCCAGGCACACCAGATCCACCTCGTTCTTTTTGAGTTCGGCGACGAGCATGCGGTCGTAGACTTCGCGGTCGAGACCCTTCGACGGGAGGCAGACGGCGTTGAGGCCGCGCTCGCGGGCGGTCTCGAGCCCGCGCGCCTCGGGGCGATTCGAGATCACGACGGCGATCTCGGCATCGATGCGGCCGGCGCGAATGCTCGCGGCGATCGCTTCAAAATTCGACCCGCGTCCGGAGATCAGAATTCCGAGCTTCTTCTTCATACGTAGATCACTCGGGACTTCTTGGCCGCGATGGCGCGCCCGATCTCGTAGGGCGTCTCGCCCAGGGCTTCGAGAACCTTGCGCGCGGCCGCCGCGTTGCGCTTGCCGACGACGAAAATCATGCCGATGCCGAGGTTGAACGTGCGGCGGAAATCGTCCTCGGGAATGCGGCCGAGGCGGCGCAGCAATTCGAAGACGGGCGGCACGGTCCAGGACGAGGCGTCGACTTCGAGCGCGACGCCGTCCGGCAGGATGCGCGGCGCGTTGCCGGTGATGCCGCCGCCGGTGATGTGCGCGGCGCCTTTGAGCAGTCCCTTGGCGGCGAGCGCCTGGATGGGCTTCAGGTAGCTGCGGTGCACCTTGAGCAGTTCGTCGCCGACGGTGCAGCCGAGTTCGGGAAGGAACGTCTGGATTCCGTAGCCCGCGACGTCGAACAGCAGCTTGCGGGCGAGCGAGTAGCCGTTGGTGTGAAGGCCGGTCGAAGGAAGGCCGAGCAGGACGTCGCCGGGCCGGATCGTTTTGCCGCTGAGCATGCGGTTCTTCTCGACCGCGCCGACGATGAAGCCCGCCAGGTCGTATTCGCCGGCGGCGTAGAGGCCAGGCATCTCGGCGGTCTCGCCGCCGATGAGCGCGCAGCCGTTCTCGCAGCAGGCGCGCGAAAGGCCGCTGACGACCTGCCGGGCGACCTCGGCGTCGAGCTTGCCGGTGGCGTAGTAATCGAGGAAGAACAGCGGCGTTGCGCCGAGCACGCCGATGTCGTTGACGCAGTGGTTGACCAGGTCCTGGCCCACGGTGTCGTGCTTATCGGCAAGGAACGCGGCCTTCAGCTTGGTGCCGACGCCGTCGGCCGAACTGACCAGCACGGGCCTGTTCCATCCAATGAGCTGAAAGCCGGCGCCGAATGCGCCGATGTCGGTCATGACGCCGCGCGTGAACGTAGCGCGGGCGAGCTTCTTGATGTGAGAGACGGCGCGGTCGCCTTCGTCGATATCGACTCCGGCGTCCTTGTAGCGCACGGCTTTTCGGGTTGCCATGGGTGAAGTAACAGTATAGCGAGCCTCAAAAAGGGGACAGACGCCTTTTTGGCCGCGCGCGAGCGGCGAAAATGTGTCTGTCCCCTTTTTGGGATAAGCTTGTCCCAATGGCAAGACTCGCGTTGCTGGGATGCGCGCTCGTTGCAGCCGCATTCGCAGCGCCAGGGCCCCGTCTGGCAGGTGTTCCTCAGCCCGTCGTTTCCGATAAAGTTGCGGACCGGTTCGTGCCGGCGCCCCTCGACCGCCAGCGTATCCAGGGGCTGCTGGGGCGCCGCATGAAGGTCAATCTCGAAGGGCGGCTGCTTCGTGTGGACGAGCCCGCTTTGCTCGAGGGCTTCCAGAAACCGCCGGGCGTGCATCCGTGGATCGGCGAGCACATCGGGAAGTTTCTCGATGCCGCGTCGAAGACCTGGGCTTACACCGGCGATGAACGGCTCAAGACCATGCTCGACCGGATGGCGCGCGACCTCATGGCCACGCAGCTTCCGGACGGCTATCTCGGCACCTACACCGAGTCGCTGCGGTGGACGAGCTGGGACGTGTGGGTCCATAAATACGATCTGATCGGGCTGCTGAGTTATTACCAGGTGAGCGGGTATCCGCCGGCGCTCGAGAGCGCGCGCAAGATCGGCGACCTGCTGGCGAACACGTTCGGCACGGGGCCGGGGCAGCGCGACATCATCGACGCGGGCACGCACGTCGGCATGGCTGCCACCAGCGTCCTCGAGCCGATGTGCATGCTCTACCGCCACACGGGCGACGAGCGCTATCTCGAGTTCGCGCGCTACATCGTGCACGCCTACAACGAGCCGCACGGGCCGAAGATCATACGGTCGTTGAACAACACCGGCAGCGTCTACCGCACGGCAAACGCGAAGGCATACGAGATGATGTCGAACCTCGTCGGATTGCTCGATCTCTACCGGCTGACGGGCGACGTCACGTATCTGCGGCCCGTCGAGGCCGCGTGGACGGATATCACTTCCAAGCGCTTGTATATTACGGGCACGACCAGCGCCGGCGAGCACTTTCGAGACGATTTCGAACTGCCCGGCGAAGAGTCTTCAAACGTCGGCGAGGGCTGCGCGACGGTGACCTGGCTTCAGCTCAACTGGCAGTTGCTGCGGCTGACGGGCGAGGCGCGGTACGCCGATCAGCTCGAGCGCACCGTATACAACCAGTTGCTCGGCGCGCAGAACCCGCACAACGGCAACATCTGCTACTTCACGCCGCTGGTGGGGCGCAAGCGGCCGGGGGCGGGGATCAACTGCTGCGTGTCGAGCGAGCCGCGCGGGATCTCGATGATTCCGCAGATGGTGTGGGGAACGCTCGAGGGCGGGCTCGCCGTGCTGCTCTATACGGCGGGGGAGGCGACCGTCGGGGTCCGCAAAGGGCTCGACGTGAACGTGGCGGTGAAGACGGATTTTCCCCAGGAGGGGCAGATCGCGATCACGCTGCGGCCTTCGGGCGCGGCGCGGTTCCCCGTGTTCCTGCGCGTGCCGGCGTGGGCGGGCAAGTTCACCGCGTCAATCAAGGACCAGCAACTGGCGGGCGCGGCGGGGCAGTATCTGCGGATCGACCGGACGTGGCGGGCAGGCGACACCATACAGATCGACATGCCCATGACCGTGCGAGTGACACCGGGAGGGCAGAGCTATCCGGATTACGTTGCTTTCGAGCGCGGCCCGCAGGTGCTGGCGCTCGAGGCGTCGCTGAATCCGCAGGTTCCGTACCTGCACCGGGCCGCGCCCGCAACCGTCGATGCCGCGCGCGTGCGCCTGGACGACGCTTCGAACAAGCTGCCCGAACGATGGGGCGGCACCCAGGCATGGTCCGTCGGCGGCATCGCGGAGGGCAAGGCGCTGCCGCTGCTGCTGGTGCCGTTCTCAGACGCCGTGGACTATCGCGTGTGGATGGTGAAGCCGGACCGCATCCCGGTGGGGCGCGTCGCCGTGACGGCCTTCGGCAACGAGTCGTGGTCGCGCACCGGCAGCGCGCCCGGGTCGATCTGCGACGAACGGCCCGACACATTCCGCAACACCTTCGAGGGCAGGGCCGCCAAAGAGGACTGGTACGCCGTGGAGATGGCGCGGCCCGCGGTGATCGCGCGTGTAGTCTACCGCCACGGGAAGGTGTTCGAGAACGGCGGGTGGTTCGACACGACCGATTCGAAGCCGAAGATCCAGATCAAGCGCACGCGCACGGCCGAGTGGGAGGACGCGGGCGTGCTGGAGTCGTATCCGGCGCTGGTGGCGGCGCGCGTCCCGGAGATGCGCGACGGCGAGCCGTTCACGCTGAAGCTCGCGCAGCCGGTGGCCGCCATAGCGATTCGCATCTCCGGCAAGCCCGCGCGGTCGTTTTCCAGCTGCGCCGAGCTGGCCGGCTACGCGCAATAAAAAGGGATCGAAACGCCCGAAATGGGAGTATATTCCGGGTTGGGAGGTGAGTCATGCTCTCTTCCAAACTGGTGCGCCTGATCGAAGAACACTGGGACCTGCTGACCGCCAGGATCATCAAGGACATCCGCGCGAACCCGAGGCTGCCGTGTCTCGGCGGGCTTCCGGAGAGCGAGTTGCGCGACCGGGCGCGGGATATTCTCGAGCATCTCAGCCACTGGCTTACTCTATCGGGCGAGCGCGAGATGGGGCCGCACTTCGAGCGAATCGGGGCGGCACGGCGCCAGGACGGCATCCCGCTGCACGAAGTCGTTCTCGCGTATTCGACGATCAAGAACGCGATGATCGACTACGCGCGGGCGCAGGGGATCGGGCCGAGCGCCTTCGAGGTCTACGCGGAGGAGGAGCTGCAGCACAGCATCAGCCGCCTGTTCGATTGCGCGCTGTATTACGTGGTGCGCGGGTATGAGTGCGGGGCAGCGCCGTGGGTTGCGCCGGCGTCTCATTCGGGCACGAGCGCGGCGGGCTGAGAGAGCCCGCCGCGGGCCGGGGGCCTCACTGCTTGACCTGGAAGGGCACGTTCGCGGTGGCGGCGGCGTCTTTCCGGTCATAGGCGTAGACGAAGAGGCGGTAGTTGCCGGGCTGCCCGGGGACGGCGAGGCTCGCTGAGGCGCCGGCGGCTTTGGCAAGCACGGGGGTGGCGGGCTCGGCGTCGCCTCCGGTCTGCGGCGCGTCCGCGACATCCTTGCGGATGTCCCAGGCGATCTTCACTGTGTCGCCGTCCGGGTCCGTCACGCGGACTCGGCAGCGCAGTTTTGCCCCCGGTTTGTAGGGGCCCGCGGCTGGCGCGATCCGGATACCGGGCGCGGCGATGCGCGGGGCGCGGTTGGCCGGCTGCTTGCCGGTCCAGGCAAAGGAGATCGCATCGACCGCGCCGAGCGGATTCCCTTCAGGCAGGAACGTGCCGTACCAGGTGTGCGTTTTCTCCTGCTTGTTGCCCCAGAGGAAGACGTAGGAGCCGAGGCACTGCGGGCGGTCCTGGATGGCGTGGCGGTAGGCCTTCAGGTAGAACTCCGCTTTCTGCGTGCTGGTGTCTTCGAGCGGCATGCCCCAGGCGGTCTTGGCGACTTCCCAGTGCCCGCGCGGGCCGAATTCGGTGACGATGTAGGGCTTCTCCCAGCCCTGGGCCGCGACGGCTTCAGGCAATTCGAGCATGCCGCCGTAGGCGTTGATCCCAACGGCGTCGATCGAGGGGATGTGCTCTTTCAGCTCGGTGAGCTTGGTCTTGCCGGCGCCGGCGAGCACGGCGATCACGGGGTGAGCGGGGTCGGCTTCCTTGACGATTTTGGCGAGGCGTTCGACCTCCTGCCACACCACGAGGCGTGCCGGGGTGTCGATGCCCAGCTCCAGTTCGTTGCCAAGGGCCCACATGAGGAGCGCGGGGTGGTCTTTGAGCTTCAGAACGGTTTCGCGGACCTCGCGCCGCTGGCTCTCCACCTGTTCCTGGTTCGCGTAGTCGAAGCCGTGGCGCACGAGGCCGACGTGGATGCCCATGCACACGGTGAGGCCGCGCTCGCGCGCCTCGTCCAGCGCTTTGGGCTCAACGCTCCAGGTGCGGATCGAGTTGCCTCCGGCCGCGACCAGGTCGTCCAGGTGCGAGCTGCCGCCGGCGCCGTTGATGAAGTACGGTTTGTTGTCGCGCAGGAGTTGCCAGCGGCCGTCTTGTTGGACGATTTTGACTTCGGCGGCGCAGGCGAGCGAGGCGAGGAAGACCAGAAGCGTGGTGAGTTTCACACAGACACGATATCGCGTCTTTTCGCCGGCTGCGGGCGCCGTATGCGCAGGGCGAGCAGCAGCGCCACCAGCGCTCCGTAAAACACCGGCAGGCGGATGTCGGATTTCACCAGCCAGTAGTAGTGCACCACGCCCGCAATCGCGCTCACGTAAATCAGCCGGTGGAGCGCTTGCCATTGCTTGCCTCCAAGGCGGCGTATCCAGCCTTTAGTCGAGGTGATCGCCAGCGGGATCAGCAGGACGAACGCCGTGAAGCCGGCGGTGATGAAGGGGCGCTTGGCGATGTCCTTCGTGATTTCGGCGAAATCGAAGAATTTGTCGAGCCAGAAGTAAGTCAGGAAGTGCAGCGTCCCGTAGAAGAAGGCGAACAGGCCGAGCATGCGGCGGAAGCGGATCAGCTGCGGCATGCCGAGCAGCCTGCGGGCCGGGGTTACCGCTAGCGTGAGGATGAGGAAGCGCAGGGTCCAGGTGCCGGTGGCGTGCGTGATGAACTCGATCGGGTTCGCGCCGAGATTGTTGTGCGCGGCTCGCCAGAGAAGCATTCCGAGCGGCGCGAGGGATGCCAGGAAGACGGCGGGTTTCGCGAACTTCATCAGAAATATTTGCGGAGATCCATGCCGCTGTAGAGCGCTCCGACTTCCTTTTCATAGCCGTTGAATTTCAGGGTCGGGCGCTTGAAGAACTCGCCGAGGCGGCGCTCCTTTGCCTGGCTCCAGCGCGGGTGATCGACTTCAGGATTCACGTTCGAATAGAAGCCGTATTCGTGCGAGTTCGCGATGTTCCATGTGGCGGGCGGCTGTTTCTCGACGAACTTGATCTTCACCACCGACTTGATGCTCTTGAATCCGTACTTCCAGGGCACCACCAGCCGCACCGGCGCGCCGTTCTGGTTGGGCAGCTTCGCTTCTCCGTACATGCCTACGCAGAGCAGCGTCAGCGGGTGCATGGCCTCGTCCATCCGCAGTCCCTCGACGTAGGGCAGCGGGATGCCCGCGTACTTGCCTTCGGGCATCTGCTTCGAGCTGTAGTAGCTCTGAAACGCCAAGTATTTCGCGTTCGAGAGCGGCTCGCCCTGCTTGATGAGCGCGTTCAGCGGGAAGCCGATCCACGGCACGACGATCGACCAGCCCTCGACGCAGCGGTGGCGGTAAATACGCTCCTCGAGCGGCGCGAGCTTCAGGATTGCGTCGATATCGTAGACCTTCGGTTTGGCGACGGCGCCTTCGACCGAGACGGTCCAGGGCCGGGTGACGAAGTTCATCGCAAGGCGCCACGGCTGGTCCTTGGCGGTTCCGAACTCGTAGAAGTTGTTGTAGGTGGTGACGTCGTTGTACGGCGTCTGCTGTTCGGTGGTGCTGTAGGGGCTCTTAATGATCGCGACCCCCGCGGCGCCCATGAGGAAGCGCCGGCGGCTGAAGTAAACGCTTTTGGGCGTGACATCGCTCCACCGCATATACCTATGGATGCAGCGGAGGCGCGGTTGGTTCATCCAAAACTAAACTGAAGAAGTGGCTGGACATACGCTGCTCGCCGTCTTCGCGCACCCGGATGATGAAACTTCGGTGGGGCCGCTGCTGGCGCGCTACGCCGCCGAGGGGCACGAAGTCTATCTAGCCTGCGTCACATCCGGGCAGAAGGGATTCCGGCCGCACGCCGGCCTGCCCGCGGGCGATGAACTCGGGGCGGTCCGGGAGCGCGAGTTGCGCGACGCGGCGCGCGAGTTGGGCATCCACGAGCCGTTCCTGATGGGGTTCCAGGACCAGGGCATTTCGACGCACGCGGCCGCCGAGGAGGTGGCGGCCGGGCTGCGAGAAATCATCGGCCGGACGCGCGCGGAGGTTGTGGTGACCTGGGGCCCGGAGGGAATCACGGGCCACGTGGACCACAGGATGACGTCGAACATCGCGACCATCGTGTGCCAGCAACGCGGGCTGCTCGAGTGGAAGCCGTCGAAGCTGTATTACGTGGCGTTCCCCGAGTCGCGGTTCGTGGCGAACCCGAATCCGCTGAACCGGAAGCAGGTTTTTCTGACCGTGAGCGACGAGCTGGTCACAACGGAAATCGACTGCCGCGCGTATCTGGACGCGGGCCTGGCGGCGATCCGGAGCCACAAGACGCAGTGGCGGCCGGAGCGCATGGAGCAGGTCCATAGCCTGTATGCGAAGGTGTTCGAGGGGCGTGTGTACCTGCGGCTGGCGCTTTCGAGCGTGGCGGCGCCGCGGAACGGGGCTAGGGAGCAATCAATTTTCCAGGGCCTCGACTGAGCTGTGTTGCCGTGAGCGGCAAACGTGTTAGGATAAGAGACGTCTTACCCAGCATCGCGGGGACGTAGTTCAGTTTGGTTAGAACGCCGGCCTGTCACGTCGGAGGTCGCGGGTTCGAGCCCCGTCGTCCCCGCCATTTCTTTTTTTTCGTATCCTGCGCTACCCCCCGATTGATCTCAGGCGCGACTGCGGTTATCATGGCCCCCGGCCGGCCGCGATAGACGCACTCAGGCCTCCTGGGACAGGACACTATGGATGGCTTCCCGAAGTTCGAGCTGAATGGACAGGTGGCGTTGGTCACGGGCGCGGCCCGCGGCCTGGGGCGGGCGATTTCGCTGGCTCTGGCGAATGCGGGCGCCGACGTCGCGCTGGGTCTGCGCGATGTGAACGCGTCGCACGGCCTGCCTTGCGAGATTGAGGCGATGGGCCGGCGGGCGCTGCCGCTCCAGATGGATATGCGCAGCATGGGCGAGATCTTTCGCGCGGTGGACGACACAGTATCGCGTTTCGGCCGCCTCGATATTCTCGTCAACAACGCAGGCCTCGCGCCCGAGAATCCGGCCGAGGATTACCGCGAAGAGGATTTCGACCTCACCGTCGCGGTGAACCTCAAGGGGACGTTCTTTGCCAGCCAGGCCGCGGCCCGCGTCATGATCCGCCGGCAATACGGCCGCATCGTCAACATGAGCTCGCAGGCGGGATTCGCGGCGCTGCCGACCGAGTCTGTTTATTGCATGACCAAGGCGGCCATCGTGCACCTGACTAAGTGCCTGGCCGTCGAGTGGGGCAAGTACAACATCAACGTGAACGCGGTCGCGCCGACCTTCATCCACACTCCGGGAACGGAAACGGCGCTTGCGGATCCGAAGTTTCGTGCCGATGTGGTCGAGCGCATCGCGGCGCTGCACCGCATCGGTGAGCCGATGGAGGTTGCGGGCGCGGTCGTCTTCCTCGCATCTCCCGCGGCATCGCTCATCACCGGCCACACGATGCTGATCGACGGCGGGTGGACGGCGCGATAGCGCCGGAGCCGGTCAGCTATGAACGGACTTTAGGATAAGCTATGAGCGACTTGAAACGGAGAACGCTGCTGAAGGGCTTGGGGGGACTTCCGGCGATCACGCTGCTGGCCGAGACATCAACGGCAGCGTCCGCAAAGTTCACGCCGGTTGATCTCGCGGGCCGCTTCAACTGCTCGCCCTCGGACTTCGGCGCCAGGCCCGAGATCGACGGCAGGCTCGTCAAGACGCCTGCCGGACGGCAGGATTTGTGCGGGATCCCATTTGCGCTTGGTCCGGATGGCGCTGACAGGAAGTCGTGGATTGCGCTGAGCCGCGCCGCGCGGTCCTGGACGTCGCCGCGGCTGGAGGTCCCCATCGCCGGCACCGCCCGTTATTTGTGCCTTGCCCAGTTCTGCGACTGGGACGAAACCGAGACTCATCCTGCCGGCGCCGAAGTGATCGAGCGGGTTGGGCAAGTGTTGGCCGATGCGGTTCTCGTTTACGAAGACGGACAGGAGCGGCGTTTCCCCATACGCCGCCGCTTCGAGGTGAATTCTTTTTCCGTCCGATTCGGGCACCTGAGTTTCAACTCGGTCTCGCACCCGTTTCCATTTCCGCGGAAACTCACCGACACCCTGCCGAACGGCAAAGGCTGGGGCGGGCTGCAGCAGATTGTATGGGACACCTCCGGCGATCCTCCCCAAGTCTGGATCTGGCCGCTTCCGAATCCCGAGCCGGAGCGGAGAATCCGCGGTTTGCGGCTGGAGGCCGCGAGCGAGAGCGTGCTGTTCGTGTGCGGCCTGACGCTGTTTCACCGGCCCGAGAACCCCATCGGGCACGGCCGCCGCGATCTCTATCGAATTGCCCTGCCGGAGGCCTCCCAAGACCCGCTGGAGCGCTGGCGCGTGACCGTGGACCTCGGAATAGTCGCCCGCACCTACACGCTCCCCGATTTCGAGCCGGACAAATGGCTCGCAGCCCCTGACAAAGGCCTGGGCGAACGCCACGGGCGGCACGCCACCTCCCATATCTACGCCGAAGTGACAGCCAGCCCTGCGGCGACGCTGAGGTTGAGCGACCAGCGATCGGGAGCCGCCTTTGAATTCGATCTTCGGGACGTTGCGCGCGACCGGGAGATTGAAGGCCGTCCCGCCGGCGCGCACATCGAGGTACTGGAGAGGGAGAAGGTCTGGCTCCACGGCGAGGTGGTCGATCCTGCTTCGTCGCGTGCGACGCCGGTGCGCCTTGCCTTCCGCTCCAAGGATGGCCGGTACATCCCCCCTTACGGCCACCGGACAGAGATCAACGACGCCTTCTTTCAGGACTATGGCGC
Organism: Acidobacteriota bacterium; assembly: GCA_050261515.1. GTDB lineage: Bacteria > Acidobacteriota > Terriglobia > Bryobacterales > Bryobacteraceae > JBLNDJ01. Next base: position 20,525 of record JBLNDJ010000019.1, read on the forward strand.
CGATCTCAAGCTCCTGGACAGTTCCTTTGCATATATCGATGGCACTTTTCAGGTGGAGCTTCCCGCCGGCGAAGTCTACGTGGAGTACTCGAAGGGCTTCGAATACGAGGCCGTCCGCAGAAGGCTGGACATCCAGCCCGGGCAGCGCGATCTTCGCCTGGAGATTCCCCGGCACACCGATCTGCGTGCGAAAGGCTGGATTACGGCCGACACGCACGTGCATTTTCTTTCACCTTTCACCGCACTGCTGGAGAGCCGGGCCGAGGGGGTGAACCTGGTGAACCTGCTCGCGGCGCAGTGGGGCGATCTGTTCACCAACGTCGGCGATCTCTCGAACGAGCCGTTGATGTCGCCCGACAGGGAAACCCTGGTCTGGGTGGGAACGGAGAACCGCCAACACTTGCTGGGGCACATAAACCTGCTCGGCGGCCGCGGCGCGCCGGTGTTTCCGATGTCGGCAGCCGGCCCGGGCGAGGCTTATCTGGGCGACCCGCTGTGGTGCAGCATGGCGGAATGGGCCGATGCCTGCCGCAAGCGTGAAGGACTGGTGGTGTCACCGCACTTTCCCTACCCCACCGGCGAGGTGGCCGCCGATATCGTGCTCGGAAAGATCGATGCGGTCGAACTGCAATTCAGCGACGGCATGTTCGACACCCTCCGCTTCCAGGACTGGTACCGTTATCTGAACTGCGGCTACCGCGTGCCCGCGGTCGGCGGCACCGACAAGATGGGCGCCTATATGCCGCTCGGGGCTATCCGGACCTACGCGTGGATCGGAGACGAGGAATTCAGCTTCGCAAATTGGGCAAAGGCAGTGCGGCGCGGCAATACGTTCACCACGACCGGTCCGTTGTTGCTGTTCGAGGCCGAGGGCCGCAAGCCCGGCGATGAGTTAAGAGTCCCGGAGGCCGGCGGGGCTGTCGAAGTTCGCGTCGAGGCGCTCAGTTATGTTCCTTTCCATCGCGTAGACATCGTTTTCAACGGGAAGGTGATTGCCGCGCGGGAAGACAAGGACGGCACACGGCGCATGGTGTTCAACGAACGGCTGCAAGTGGCCGGGCCGGGTTGGCTGGCGGCCCGCTGCGCCTCGCGGCTCGGACCTACCACCTCGTGGTCCCTGTCCGTCGGCGCACACACATCGCCAGTCTATTTGGCAACACCGGGCCGGGACCTGTTTTCCCCGCAGGCGGCGGCGTACTTCCTGACGCTCATCGATGGCGCCGAAACATGGGTACGGAACGTGGCCACGCCGGCCGATGCGGCCACTTCGGACCGGATCGTGAAGACTCTGCGCGACGCGCGCGGCCGGCTGCACCGCCGGCTGCACGGGCACACGTGAGGACGAATCCTCGGGCCCACGACGTCGAGCGCGTTAGTTCGCGGCCAACACGTGGTGGAGCTTATAGCTGATCTTTACCGGGTAGAGGTTCTGCAGCATCACCTCGACGACGATCTGGTAATGGCGGGGCAGCTTGCCCGAGGGCAGGCGCAGCCGGCGTGCCATGTCCCGGGCGTAGGCGGGCTCGGTCGCGTATTGGACCGCGCCCAGTGTGCCGCCGGTGAGGTTGGAGGCGAAAACAAAAATCTCTCCACGGCCATGCAGACCGGGCAGGCGGCTGATGAGCGCGTGGGTTACAGCGTCGCCGCGGGGTTGATCGGGGAAGGAAGCCGGTTCACCCGGACGCGGGTGAAGATTGCGAATCATATCCGCATCGCTGTCCACCACGAAATCCTGCTTCATGGGTATATCCTTCAGGTGCCGGACGTACTTGGGCGGCCCCAGAAAGACGGCGTTGCTTTTCGCAATCTCCTCCCAGGACAGTTCGCTGCTGCGGGCGAACAGCAGGTCGCTTGTGCGTGCTCCCAGCAGTTTCGCCACCTCAAAGGCGCCACCAGCCTCGCCCATCCCTGTGAAGACCTCCTGCGGCCGTATGGGAGGCTGCGGGAACATCTCCTTAAGCTTCATGAACGTAGGAGATTTCTCCGCCGCTTGCCAGTCGTTGAGCGACGTATCCCGAAACAGGCCGGCGCCGTGGAACAGGATGAATAGCGGAGTGCCAACGCAAACCAGAACAGGCCGCTGTTCGCTCAGCATCGGGCTCCAGATGGCCTCCAGATCCGGAGTCCAGCTCTCGGCAGCCGCGCCGGTGCGCCTGGTGCCCAGGAAGATGCCGGCTGCGGATACGACCGTCAGGGCTACCGCAAGCCCGGCGGAAATCATACGCCACCTGCGGGCGGCCGGGGCGCCAGCCTCCGGCGAGGGCGAGAGCCGGCTGAACGTCAGCTTGAAACGGCCTTTGGGGAATTCGATCAGGATCGGGTCGTTGACGCCTTCGGTGCGGTAATACTCCTCGAGCCTGCGCCGGAGCTTGCCGGCCTGGATTCGGACAGACGGGTCCTGCCGTGGGTCATAGGATTCGTGCTTGCCCAGCCCCTCGACCCCGACCGTGTATTCCTTCAATTGGTCGGCTACGCCTGCGAGAGACTGCTCTGCAAGGTAGGAAAACAGGCGGCGCTGTGTTTCTGAGCCGCGGAGAAGCTCACTCTGAAGCAGGCGGCGGACCTGCTCCTTCACCAGCACCGAATCTACTGGTTCGGCGGCCACAATTCGTTCAGTTTACATGATTCCGGCGCGGTAAACTACCGGTAATCGCGGCGTTCATGCCGCGGGTTAGCCCCAAGTCCTCCCCGTTGTTACCGGTTTCCGCAGCGAGTGGTGCTATATTCGGCCGTCCGCAAGTCTCGCAAATGGAAAAAGGGGTCCAATTGATGCGAACCATCCTGTTTCTGGCCGTTCTGGCGATTCCGGCGGCGGCCCAGTTCACAACTGCCGCCCTGAACGGGACTATCACCGACACAAGCGGCGCGGTCATACCCGAAGCTAGGGTCACCGCCCGCAACACAGATACGAATTTTGAACAGACTTTCATTTCGGATGCCGCCGGCGCCTATATATTCCCGCGGCTTCCTGTGGGCAGGTACGCCCTCCGAGTCGAGAAAACCGGATTCGCTCCTTACAAGCAGGAGGGAATCACGCTGACGGTCAGCCAGACCGCGACACAAGACGTGATGCTCAAGGTCGGCGGGACGGAATCGTCGATTACCGTGTCGGCCGAAGCGAACCTCATAACAACCACAACGGCTCAGGTCGGCCAGGTGATCGACGACAAGCGCATCCTCGAGCTGCCGCTGAACGGCCGGAACGCGCAGGGCCTGGTGTTTCTGGCCGCCGGGACGGCCGACGTCACCACACGCTACTGCGGGGTGAATTGCATGGGCGGGGTGTACCCTGGCGAGCAGCAGGCCGCCGTCAACGGCTCCGGCCCCGGTCAGGTGAACTACCAGCTCGACGGCGTCAATCACAACGACAGCTTTTTGAATATGAACCTGCCGTTCCCGAATCCGGACGCGGTCCAGGAATTCAGCCTTCAGGCGAACAACCTGAGCGCCGAGTACGGCAGCTCCGCCTCGGGGACTGTGAACGTGGTCACCAAGTCGGGAACGAACCAGATCCACGGCAGTGGCTTCGAGTTTCTGCGCAACGGCGACTTGAATGCGCGCAACTTCTTCGGCGGCGCGCCGGACACCCTGAAGCGCAACCAGTTCGGCGGCAGCGTCGGGGGCCCGATGAAGAAGGACCAGTTGTTCTTCTTCGGCACCTACCAGGGGACGCGGATGAACTATGCCTCCGCCGCGACAACTCAATTTGTGCCGACCGAGGCCGAGCGGCGGGGCGATTTCTCGCAGTCGGGCGTGACGCTGGTCGATCCCGCAACCGGCCAGCCGCTCCCGGGCAATGTCATTCCGGAAAGCATGATGAGCCCGGCCGCAAAGTTCTTCCTCGACCAGATGCCCCTGCCCAACGGCGCCGGGCGGCTATACACCTATACCGGCCCGAGCCAGAGGCAGCGGGAAGATCAGTATCTGGGCAAGCTCGACTACATCCGCGGCAAACACCAACTGAGCGGGCGCTACTTCTACAGCGAGTATCAGGAGCCGGTCGGAGTCCCGAAGGACAACATCCTCATGACCACGAACCGGGGCAACGCCGTGCGGGTGCAGAACCTCGCGCTCACCGAGACTTTCAGCGCGTCTCCGACCCTTCTGTTCAACACTTCCTTCGGATGGACCCAGCAGGTCGGCGGTTCGCTCTCCAGCGCTCCCTACGACTTCAGCGCGGCCGGTGTAAAGATTGCCTCTCCCGCCAATCCCGAAATCTTCTTCTGGGTTGACGGCGGACCTTCCATCGACACGAATCACAAGGGCAATTTCGACCGTGGAGACTGGAGCGTGCGCGAAAACGCCTCCTGGATCAAGGGAAGGCACGAACTGCACATCGGCGGCGAGGCGGTGCGGCTCAACAACACGCTGCGCAATACCTTCATGCAGGCGGGCCAGTTCGGCTTCTACAACGCCTATTCCGGCGACAGCATGGCGGATTTCATGATGGGCCGCGCGAGCGACTTCAGCCAGGGCTCGGGCGAGTTGAAGGACATAGTCGGCACGCGGTGGAGCGCGTTCATTCAGGACAACTGGCGCGCCACCCAACGGCTGACCCTCAACCTCGGCCTGCGGTGGGATCCGTTCGTTCCCTACACCGAGACCAAGGGCCGCGTGGCGTGCTTTGTTCCCGGTATGCAGTCGAGCCGCTATCCGAACGCCCCCGCGGGACTGGTCTTCGGAGGAGACCCGGGCTGTCCCTCGGCGACCGGCGTCGATGCGGCCTGGAGCAACCTCGCTCCCCGTTTTGGTTTCGCCTACAGGCTGACGAACGACGGCAAGACCAGTGTTCGCGGCGGCGTGGGTTACTACTATTCGGCGATTCCCAGCAACTACTTCTTCTCCCATTTCAATTGGCCGTTCAACCCGTCGGTGTACTGGCAGAACGCCAGCTTCGACGATCCCTATGGAGCGGCCGGCGTGGCGAATCCGTTCCCGGCCGCCTGGACTCAAATCGCGGGTCCGGAAACGGCCTATATCCCCGGCAGCCTCAGCATCGTCGATCGCGGGTTCAAGCCCTCGGCCTTCGGTACGTGGAACCTGTCGTTCGAACGGCAGTTCTCCAGCTCGCTTCTGTTGCGGGCGGCCTATGTCGGCAACCGTGCCGTTCACCTGGCAACGACGTTCAAGAATTCGCGGGACATCAATGCCATGACCCCGGGGCTGACCTGGGATGACACGCGCAGGACCTATCAGGGCTTCGGCGACATCAGCCAGATGGACGGCTCGAACACCAGCCGGTACAACTCCCTCCAACTCACCGTCGAGAAGCGCATGTCCCGAGGCTTCTCGATTCTGGGCAGCTACACCTGGCAGCGGGCGATGGACGACTTCGGCTGGCAGAATCCGTTCGATCGCAATTACACCTGGGGACTCTCGGACGACAACCTGACGCACAACTTCAAATTCTCGAGCGTCTGGTCGCTCCCGAACGCCCCGATCCACGGCCTGGCCGGCAAGGTGGTCAACGGCTGGCAGTTGAACTCGATCGTGTCGTGGCACACAGGCTTCCCGTTCAGCATCGTTGCCGGCGGGAACCGCTCCGGCATGGGGAATTTCTACGCCGATTTCGCCGATTACACCGGCGGCGAAGTGAACCTGTCGCAGAGCCGCCCGCACGGTGAGATGGTGCAGCAGTTCTTCAACACGGCGGCATTCGCCCCGAACCAGAAAGGGCAGCTCGGCACCTCGACCAAGAACATGGTGCAAGGGCCGCGCTATTTCAACGCCGATTTGGCGCTCGTAAAGCAGATCCCCTTCCGGGAGAGCATGCACCTCGACCTGCGTTTCGAGGGCTTCAATGCGTTCAATAACGTGAACTTCGATACTCCCCGGCGTGTAGTCACAGCTCCGTCCAACTTCGGGCAGGTGTTCAGCGCGGCGCCCGGCCGCGTTCTACAGATGGCTGCGAAGTTCTACTTCTGACAAATGCGCCGCGCTTGGGGCCCGGTATGTCGGCCGGGCCCGGAGCGCGGCCACTGCCCTATTTAAGAGGACCACATGAATTTGCTGGAGAGATTCGCGGCGCTGTCTCTGTTTTCCGTGGCGGCGTTCAGCCTGCCTGTGCTGGCCGATGATACGCTGCATACGGGCACGGCTACGCTGGATCCGCCGACCCTGGCGGCTCTGGGAGTCCGGCTGCCGGTCACCGGCGACGACAATTTCAATGCGTCGGTTACGGTGCAATACCGCAAGAACGGCGCGGGGCCCTGGAACGATGCCCAACCGCTTTTCCGCGTACATCCGGAGGTAGTGACCGGCTTCACGGCCGTACCCGAGTTTGCGGGCAGCATCTTTACCCTGCGGCCCGACACTTCCTACGAGATCCGGCTGCACATCACCGATCCTGACGGCAACATCGACGAGTCGCAGACGCTAACGGCGCGGACACGGCCGGTTCCGCAAGGCCCGAAGAATCCGCGGCTGCGCCGCGTCAGGAACGCGGGAGAGCTGACGGCCGCGCTGGCGTCGGCTCTGCCGGGCGACGTGATCCTGCTGGCCAAGGGCGTTTACAGCGGCTCCTGGTCGCTGACTGCAAGCGGCACGGCGGATCAGCCGATCGTCATTCGCGGCACTAGCCAGGACGACACCATTCTCGACGGGCAGAATTGCACGAGCTGCAACGTGCTGGAAGTCTTCGGCAGCTATGTCCAGGTGGAGAACCTGACCATCCGCAATGCGATCCGGGCGCTACGCTTCAACAACGCCGACATGGCGAATCCGACAACGGGGAACGTGGCGCGGCGCCTGCACATCATCGACACGGCGATGGGTATCGGATCCCGCGTGGGCCAGAGTAATTTCTACATCGCCGACAACGTGCTCGAAGGCCGGCTGCAATGGCCGCTTGTCTACACCGACGACAACGGCTTGCATTCCAATGACGACGGCATCCGCGTCACCGGCTCAGGCCACGTGGTGGCGCATAATCGAATCTCCGGTTACGGCGACGCAATGAAGACCGAGCAGGCCGGCGCCCGCTCGGTGGACTTCTACGGCAATGACGTCTTGTGGACCTATGACAACGGCGTGGAGTTGGATCAGAGCGCGGGCAATGTGCGCGTGTTCGGCAACCGCTTTACCAATACCTTTGCCACGATCAGCGCGCAGCCCGTATTCGGCGGCCCGGTGTACATCTTCCGCAACCTGGTCTATAACGTCGCGAACGAACAGTTGAAATTCCACCCGCTGAGCGGCAACCAGCCCAGCGGGATGCTGGTTTACAACAACACGTTCGTCTCGCCCGTGCTTTCGCTGAACCTGCAAACCGGGGCGACGAGCCACTATTTTTCACTCGAGAACAACCTTTTCGTGGGGCCAGTGCCGTTGACGCAGCCGTTTGGATTCACGGTCGATTGGGGCGGTCCGATGGATCACGCCGTCGTCGATCACAACGGTTACTCGCCGGATGGCCTGTTCGGCTACGGCGCTCCAAACGGCGGATATAACGTCTACGCGGGCTTCGCCGACATGCAGGCACAGACCGGCCGGGAGGCGAACGGCGTTGTGCTTGCCCCGCTTTGTGCGAACGGAAGTCCATTCGCGAGCTGCCTGGCTGCGCCGGCTGCCTACACCTTTTTGGCAAAGCCGCCGGACCCGAAGGACCTTGTGCTGGCGTCTAGCTCCACCGGCCGCAACAGCGGCCTGCCGCTGGCAAACGTCAACAACCGGAGTACGGACATGGGTGCGGTGCCGTCGGGCTGTCCGAGCCGGCTGGACTTCGGCCAGCGTCCGCCCGGTGTGGACGAACGGAACCAGTTGTTCCAATGCGAGGCCGGGGAGTAGTCCCGGGTGGCCGTGCTCGGAGCGCGGCCACAGGCTATTTAAGAGGACGACATGAATTTGCTGGAGAGATTTGCCGCTTTATTGCGTTTACGAACAGCGCTCCGGCCAGCGGTCTCCAGTCTCGATCCCGCACTCCTTGCGGCCCTGCGCCGGGAGTCGGATATCATTGCCTCATCGTTTGAAGAGGACTCGCTGCTAGCGGCCGCAGTCGAGCAGATCGAGCGCGGCCAGTTGCCGGAAGCCATCCGAACGATCCGGGGGGCGCTGAGCTGTAGTCACTCCGACGCCAAGATCCTGGCCGAAGAGGTCCGGCGCGCGCTGGAGGGGGTTCACAGGTAGGCGCCTCCGGGCGGAACTCTGCCAGCGATCACTGTTTCGGATAATCGATCCCCAACTGCTCCAGATACGTCCCGTAGCGCGCCGGGTCGTAATAGAACTTGCGCATCGCCGGGCGGTAGCGTTCCATCCTCTCGCGGTTCCAGTCGATGGGGGGCTGATCCTGCGGTCCCATCAGCGGCTCGTATTTCGTGTCCTTCGTCTGGACGTCCCGGAAATAGGCCCAGGCTTGGGCGACCAGGTCCGGGTTCAGCAGCAGGTCGATCGCCGTCGCGGCCTGAGCTTTAGCGCCTGCAATGGTTCCTTTGTGGGCGATCGGGGTGGCCATGGCGACCGCGTTGGCCCAATTGTGGCCGGGGAGGTTGGGCATGTTGGCCGGGTAACGGAGGTACACCGCCGGGAGGTTCCAGGAGATGTCCCCTATGTCGTCCGACCCTCCGCCTTCCTGCGGCGGAGGCTCGGTGAGCGGCTTCACTTTTGTACGCAAGCCCTCCGGCTTCGCTCCGATTTCCTTTTGGAGCGCCTTGGCGAGCGACTGGTCCGCTTCGCTCCAGGCGGGCATCCCGACCAGCTCGATGTTCTTCTGCTGGACCTCGGCAACTACCTTGTTGAAGTGCATCGGCCAGCAGGCGGCGAGCAGGCGGCGGTTCACGGTGGTGCCGGTCATCGCCGCCGCCGCGTTCGCCATCGTGTTGCCGGATTCGAACAGCTCGAGGATGTGCGGGCGGTCCAGTTCGCGGAAGAAATACCAGACGCTCGCTTCCGACGGGACAATGTTCGGCTGGTCGCCGCCGTTCAGCACGACGCGGTGCGAGCGCTGCTGCGGGCGGAGGTGCTCGCGTTTCATCGCCCAGGCAGCGTCCATCAGCTCGACGGCATCGAGGGCGCTGCGTCCCTCCCACGGGCGCGCGGCGTGCGAGGTCTTGCCGTGGAACTCGTAGAGCGCGGAGATCAGGCCGGTATTGGGGCCGCCCTGGCCGTAGCTGGTCGCGAAATCGCTGTCGATGTGCGCGCCGAGCATCACGTCCACGCCGCGGAACAGGCCGGCGCGCACGTAGTATTCCTTGGCCGCCAGCAACTCTTCGGCCACCCCGGGATAGATTTTGAGCGTGCCCTGGATGCCGTTGCGCTGCATCCAGTCCTTCACGACGATGGCGGCCAGAATGTTCACCGCCGGGCCCGCGTTATGGCCTTCTCCGTGGCCGGGGGCCCCGGCGACGATCGGGTCGTGGCGCGGAACGCCGGGCTTCTGCGAGACGCCGGGCAGGCCGTCGATGTCGGCGATGAACCCGATCACGGGCTTGCCCGTGCCCCACGTGGCCACCCACGCGGTCGGCATGCCGGCCACGCCGGTTTCGATCCGGAATCCGTGGTCGCTCAGGACGCCGGTGAGATAGCGCGAGGTCTCAAACTCCTGAAAGCCCGGCTCGCCGAAGCTGAACACGGTATCGACCATCACCTGCGCGAGCTTGTGCATGCCGTCCAGGCGGGCGAAGGCTTCGCGCTTGGCCTGATCGGCCGTAGGGGCGGCACAGAGCGGCAGCGCGGCGAGCGCGGCCAGCAAAATGTTCCTCTTCATGAATCTCCTTTGTTGGGATCGGGGCCGAACCTGCTGATTGACACCGCCAGGACCGCGTTCACGCAAAGCGCGAAAAAGCCGGCGTTGACGCCGCAGATGGGATCGCGCCCGCCGAGCATGAGGCCCGCCGCGAGCGCGACTCCGGCGATCATGCCGGCGAAGATGCCGGTGCGCGTGGCCCGCGGCCAGTACAGGCCCAGCAGAACGCCGGGGAAGAACTGCGTCACGCCGGCGTAGCCAATGAGCAAGAGCCCCACGAGTGTGGTCGAGCTGTACACCGCGAAGTACAGCGCCGCCGCGGAAACCACGACCACCATGAGCTTCGCCAGGCGCGCCACCTGCGCATCCGTCATCGCCGGAGCGAAGACCGGGCGGCAGAAATTCTTCGCGAACAGCGTGGCCGCGGTGAGCAGCAGCAGCGCCGCCGGGACCATCGCTGTCAGCGCGCCCGCGCCGCCGACCAGGCCGAGGAACCACGGGGGGAACGCTTTGCGGACCACGGTCAGCAGCGCGAGGTCGCCGTTCGAGAGGCCCGGCACAGCGAGCAGCGCCGCGAAGCCGGCGAAGAAAATCAGCGGCAGCGTAATCGTGTAGAGCGGCATGATCACGGCGTTGCGGCGCAGGATGTTCGCGCTCCGGGCCGTGAAGGCGGAAGCGAAGGTGTGGGGCCACATGTAGAAGCCGCACGAGGTCAGCAGCACGGTGGAGACGAACCACGCGTGTCCCATCGTCGCCGTCGAGCCGGGCATCACGAGGTGCGCGGGCCTGGCGCGCGCGAGCGCGTCGAACATCGGGCCGATGCCGCCGAAGAATTTGTACGGCACGCCGATGCCGATCGCGACGGCGGCCGCGAGCATCAGCGCGTCCTTGAGTACGCTCACCCACGCGACCGCGCGCACGCCGCGGGCGAGCACGAACGCGACCACAACGGCGACCGCGATCGCCATCCCCGGCGCGCGGCCGATGCGGCCGAAGCTCGCCACTTCGAGGATGATGCCGAGCCCCGTGAGCTGAAGCTGCACGTACGGGATCATGAACAGAAAGCCCGCCAGCGCCACGAACCCGGCGAGATACTTGCAGCCGTAGCGCCTGAGGAAGTAGTCGGGCTCCGTCTGCATGCCGTGCCTGCGGCCCGCCTCCCAGAGCTGCGGCAGGAAGTAAAACGACAGCACGTAGCCGAGCACCATGTAGGCCAGGATGTAGAGCGCCGGGCCGCCGCGCGAGTACGCCCATCCGGCCGCGCCGAGGAAGGCGAAGGTCGTGTAGACCTCTCCGGCCATCAGCAGCCAGACGAAGACGAGCCCGAATCCGCGGCCCGCGACGGTCCACTGCTCGAGATCCATTTTGCGGCGGCCGCCCGCGTAGAGGCCTATGGCCGAGCCCGCCGCGACAATGGCGACGATGATCCCGAGCGCCGTCGACTCCGGACTCATTCGCCGGAGCCTCTCTCGCGGCGATACGCCAGCCACATGACGGCGGGCGTGAGCAGAATCCAGAGCATCAGCCAGATCAGGTTGAAGGGCAGGCCCAATACGCGCGGCTCAACCCGGTCCCACAGGGGAACGGAGAAGCAAATTGCGGCGAAGGGGACAAGGCCGATGGCTGCTGCCGCGCGCGATGGAGTCGCCATCCAGGGATTGTACCGCGCGCCAGTTTGGCCCGAGGCCGCTTCGCAGGCGCGGCGCGGCGGCCGGCGCGCATGCAGGGCCGTCTACTCCTTCTTGCCGGCCGCTTCGTCTTTGCGCTTTTGTTCCTTCCAGCCCTCGCGCGCCTCGCGTCCGGCCCGCTCGAGTTCGCGGCCGGCTTTTTGGGCGGCTTGTTTGGCTTCCTGCGAGGCTTTGTAGGCGGCGCGGCCCGCCTTGCGCGCGGCGGATTCATTGTCGCGCTTCGAATCCTGGTTCGTGCAGGCCACTCCCGTCAGGGCCAGCGCAATCACACCGGCGGTCCAGATTCGCATGGCATCCCCCGGTTCCTGTTTAGCACAGGCGAGGAAGTGGCTCGTAGCCGGCCGGGTGCCGGCACGGTAACATGGCATCCATGCTCACGAAGGTAATCCTTGTTGGGGCTGTGTGCCTGCTCGCGCAGGCGCAAACGCGCGAGGAGCGCATCGCGAAGCTGGTGGATTCGATGAACGCCGGGTTGGTCGCGCAGCGCCGCGACTTCCACGTGCACCCCGAGCTTTCGAACCGCGAGGTGCGGACTTCGGGCGTGATCGCCGCAAAGCTCAAGGCTCTCGGGTTCGACGACATACGCACGGGTGTGAGCGAGCACGGCATCGTGGCGGTGCTCAAGGGCGCAAAGCCCGGGCCCGTGGTGGCGCTGCGCGCCGACATGGACGCGCTGCCGATCGAAGAGACGCTTGACGTGCCGTACAAATCCGCGAACAAAGGCGTGAAACACGCCTGCGGGCACGACGTGCATATGACGGTCGCGCTCGGGACGGCCGAGGTCCTCAGCCGGATGCGCGGCGAGCTTCCCGGCATGGTGAAGCTCATTTTCCAACCCGCCGAGGAGGGCGCGCCCGCGGGCGAGGATTCGGGCGCGGAGCGGATGATTCGCGAGGGCGCGCTCGAGAACCCGCGGCCCTCGGCGATCTTCGCGCTGCACACGATGCCCACGCTCGAAGCGGGCAAAATCGGCTACGCGCCAGCGGCGATGCTGGCGTCTTCCGACAGCCTGGCGCTCCGCGTCCTCGGCAAGAAGGTGCACGCGGCCTTTCCGCACCAGGGCATCGATCCGATCGTGGTCGCGGCCCAGTGCATCGAGGCGCTGCAAACGATTCGCAGCCGGCGCATCGATCCGCTCGAGCCGCTGGTGCTGACGATCGGGTCGATTCATGGCGGCAACCGGTCGAACATCATCGCCGACGAGGTCCGGATGGAGGGCACGCTGCGCACGCACAGCGAGCAGGTGCGGGAGCGCGTACGGACGCTGGTGCGCGAGATCGTGAGCGGCGTGGCCGCAGCCAACGGCGCGCAGGCGGAAGTGACGTGGGCCGCGCGGTCGAACCCGCCGACGGTGAACGACACGGCGCTGGTCGAGAGGACCCTGCCCATTATGCGGAAGACGATCGGCGAGGCGAATGTGGTGCGGGTTCCGCCGGTCATGGGCGCGGAGGATTTCGCGTACTTCGAGAAGCGCATCCCCGGCATGATGTACTGGCTGGGAGTGGGCAATGCGGCGCGCGGGATCACCGGCGCGCTGCACACGCCGGAGTACGACGCCGACGAGGCGAGCCTCGCCGTCGGCGTGAAGGTGATGACGAACGTGGTATTCGATTATTTGGAGCGAAATGCAAATTAACAGCCGGAGGCAGTTTCTACAGACATCGCTGGGAGCCGTGGCTTCGGCCGCGGCGGTGCGCGGGGCGAATGAGAAGGTCACCCTCGCGCTCATCGGCGGGCGGAACCAGGGACGCGGCGTGGCCAAGCGCGCGATCGAAGCGGGCGCGCAAATCAAGACCCTGTGCGACCTGGACCCCGCGGTGATCGCGAAGGTCTCGCCGGAGCTCGAAAAAGCGCAGGGACGGGCGCTGGTGAGCACGGACGATTACCGCCGCGTGCTCGACGACAAAGACATCGACGCGGTGATCATCGCGACGCCGGACCACTGGCACACGCGCATGGCGATTCACGCCTGCCAGGCGGGCAAAGACGTCTACGTCGAGAAGCCGCTCTCGCAGACCATCGCCGAAGGGCATCTGATTCGCGAGGCGGCGCGGAAACACAAGCGCGTCATGCAGGTCGGCACGCAGCGGCGCAGCATGGAGCACTTCGCGAGCGCCATCGACTACGTCGCGTCCGGCAAGCTCGGGAAGGTGTGCCTCATCAAGGCATGGATGTGCCAGGTGCGCGCAACGATCGGCAATCCGCCCGATTCGACGCCGCCCGCGGGCGTCGATTACGACCGCTGGCTCGGGCCCGCGCCCAAGCGCCCGTTCAACCAGAACCGGTTCCACTACACATGGCGGTTCTTCTGGGATTACGGCAACAGCGAGCTGGGGAACCAGGGCGTCCACATGCTGGACGTGGCGATCTGGGCGATCCAGAAGATGCGAGGTGTCGAGCGCTGCCTGCCCACGCGCGTTTCCTCGAGCGGCGGCATCTACTGGCTCGGCGACGCCAAGGAGGTGCCCGACACCCAAACGGTCACGTACGATTACGGCGACCTGATGCTGGTATGGGAGCTGCGCAGCTTCGCCAGGCACGACCCGATAGAGGGGACCGAAGCCGGGACCGGTTATTACGGGACCGAGGGCACGCTCATCGCCGACGGCGACGGGTGGCGCGTGTACAATGCGGACGGCTCCGCGGGGCCGTCGATGAAGTACACCGGCGGCGGCCACGAGCGGAATTTCCTGGAGTGCGTAAAGAGCCGCAAGCAGCCGAACTCCGACGTCGAGATCGGGCGGCTCAGCACGACGCTCTGCCACCTGGGGAACATTTCGTACCACCTGGGCCGCGACGTACGGTTCGATCCGAAGACCGAGACGTTCGGCGAAGACCGGGCGGCGAATGCGTATCTGACGAAGACGTATCGCGAGCCGTACGGGGTGCCGCGGGTCTAAATCTTCACCGCCCGGCCGCTGCGCGGCCTAGAGACGCAAAGAACGCAGAGAAGAACTTAAGGTTTTTGCATTGGTCTTTCTCTGCGTCCTCTGCGTCTTGAGGCCGTAGCGAAGCGGAGGCCGGGCGGTGAAGATGTTACGCCGGCTTGCACGCCGCCACGTAGGCCCTCAGCACTTCCCTGATGCGGTGCTCGATGAGCGCGGCGGGCTTGTTCTCCACCGCGCCCGCCCGCACCGCTTCGTACTGCGCGGGCATGTACTGGCTCAGAAGCGTAACCGGGGGCTTTTTCTCCGTCAGATTCGCGATGAGCTTTCCCAGCTCCGCCTGCACCTTCGGGTCCGGCCAGTAGTAGCGCGAGCGGTCGCTGAAGCTGTATTTCCTGGCGAAGCGCAGCGCGGCTTCGTCGCCGCTGTAATACGGCCGCCAGTGCGCGGGGTTGCGGAGCATCGCGTCTTCGAGCGCTTCGCGCACGTGCGAGCCGCCGCCAAGCCACTCCTGCTCGATCGCCGAAAGCGCGAACACCGCCTCGCGGAACGCGAACGTCAGCCACGGCCCCACTTTGAGGATGGCGAAATGATCCTCGACCAGCTCGCGCAGCCCGCGCGGGGTCTGGTAGTCGGTCGAGTGCGCCTCGTAGACCAGCTCGGGCGCGGCGGGCAGGCTCGTGCTGAGGCTGCGGGCGCCGGCGCGGTCGTACTCGAAGACCACGTCGTCGCCGAACTCAACTCCGGGTTGCACGACGAGTCCGACCACGCGCTCCCACGCGTCCTCGAGCCCGCGTGCAAAGAACGCCGCACGCGCGTCCTCGACGGTGCGCTGAGCGTCCTCGGGCCTGGTAGCGGAAGGGCCGGCCGAAGCCGCCTGCTCTCCGCCGGGCACCGGCACTTCGGTTCCGATGATGTAGACCGGGCCCGCGGCGCCGCCGCGCGTATCTTCCGCCGCTTTGCAGAGCGCCGCCGCGCGCTCCGCGATCACTTTCTCGTCGAGCGCGCCCGCGGGATCGTCCGCGCAGCGCATACTCGCGTCGAGGTGGATCTTCGCGTATCCCGCTTCGACGCACTGGCGCACCGACTCGCACGCCTTCTCCATGGCAGCGCCGGCCGGCTCGCCGCGCCATGGATAGGGTCCGAGATGGTCGCCGCCGAGCAGGATGCGATTGCGCGCCAGGCCCGTGCGGTCCGCGATCGAGCCCACGAAATCCGCGAAATGGCGCGGCGTCATGCCCGTGTAGCCGCCGAACTGATTCACCTGGTTCGAGGTCGATTCGATGCACAGCATTGTGCCGTCGTCGATCGCCTGGCGCATCGCGGCCTCGATCACCCAGGGGTGGGCCGAGCAGACCGAATAGAATCCCGCGGCCTGGCCGCGCCGGTTGCGACGGACTATGTCGCGCACCCAGTCGTTTGTCGTCGTATAAGTGGGGGTCAAGTAATCTATGATAAACCTCGAGGTTCGGAGGAGGTCAGGATGGACCGCAGATCGTTCTTGACGGCGGTTTCGGCCGGCGGGCTCGCGTTCGGCGCCGATTCCAAGCCGGCTCTCTTGGGAGGGACTCCGGTGCGCACCGCGCCGTTTCCGTCCTGGCCCGTGATCGACGAGACGGAAGAGCGCGCGCTTCTCGGCGTGCTGCGCGGCAAGAAGTGGTTCCGCGGCGACGGCAAGACCGTGAATCGCTTTGAGGAAGCCTACGCGAAGCTCACCGGCGCCAGGCACTGCCTCGCCACGGCGAACGGGACCAGCGCGCTGCTGACGTCGCTCGCCGCGCTCGGCGTCGGCGCGGGCGACGAAGTCATCGTGCCGCCATACACGTTCATCGCGACCGTCAACGCCGTGCTGGCGCTGAACGCATTCCCGGTGTTCGTCGATACCGACCCCGAGACGTTCCAGATCGACGCAACCAAAATCGAGGCCGCGATCACGGAGCGCACCAAGGCGATTATGCCGGTGCACCTGGGCGGGGCGGTGGCGGATCTCGACGCGATCCTCGCTATAGGGAAGAAGCACAAGCTGCCGGTGGTGGAGGATGCCTGCCAGGCGCATCTCGCGGAGTGGCGCGGGCGCAAGGCGGGGACCTACGGCGCCACGGGCTGCTTCAGCTTCCAGGCGTCGAAGAACCTGAACTCGGGCGAAGGCGGCGCGATCCTGACCAACGACGAAGAGCTCGTCGAACGGTGCTTCGCGTACCACAACAACAGCAGCGGGCGCGCGAGCGGAGCCTACGACTTCAGCACCCGCGCGGCGGGCCTGAATCTGCGGATGACGGAGTTTCAGGCGGGGCTGCTGATGGCGCAGATGGCGCGGGTCGAGGCGCAGTCGAAGCGGCGCAGCGAGAACGCGCAGTACCTGACGAAGATGCTGGGCGAGATTTCGGGCATCGCGCCCGCGCGCATGTACGACGGCTGCACGCGTAACGCGTACCACCTGTACATGTTCCGCTACGCGCCGGAGCGCTTCGCCGGGTTGCCGCGCGCCAAGTTCCTCAAGGCGCTCGAGGCCGAAGGCGTGCCGGCCTCCCCGGGGTATTCGCCGCTGAACAAGAAACCATTCCTGGCGAACACCTTCCGCACGCGCGCCTACCAGGCCACATTCCCCAAGGAACGGCTCGAGCGCACGCAGGACTGCCCGGCCAACGACCGCCTCTGTGAAGAGGCCGTGTGGTTCACGCAGAACATGCTGCTCGGCCCGCGCCGCGACATGGATGAGATCGCGGCGGCGGTTCGCAAAATTCAAGCTCACGCGGAGGAATTATGTTCCGGCGCACACTCCTGATTCTCGGCGCGGCCGCGGCGGCCTTCGCCCAGTCGCCTGCCTACCTCGACCCGAAACTGCCTGTCGAGGTGCGCGTACGCGACCTGCTCGGCCGGATGACGCTCGAAGAGAAGATCGGGCAGTTGAACATGCCGTGCGTCTACGAGGACGCCTTAGGCAAGGAGATCGCCCAGAAGCTCGAATCCTGCCGGCGGCTCACGGACGGCACCCGCGAGCGCGGCATCGGCCCGTATGGCGGCTTCTTCACGCTCTCGAACACGGCGCTGCACGAGGGCACGCGGCAGCAGGCCGAGTTCCTCAACGAGCTTCAGAAAATCGCGCAGCAGACGCGCCTCAAGATCCCGCTGCTCCAGACCGAAGAAGGGACGCACGGCCTGATGTGCCCCGGCGCGACCGTCTTTCCCGAAGGCCCCGCGATCGGCAGCACGTGGAACATGGACCTGGTACGGAGGATCTACACCGCCGTGGCGCGCGAGGCCCGCGCGATCGGCGTCCACCAGATCTATACGCTGGTAATCGAGCCGAACCGCGATCCGCGCCTCGGCCGCAACCAGGAAGGCTACAGCGAAGACCCGTTCCTGTGCTCTCGCATCGCCGAGACCATCGTGCGCGCCGCGCAGGGCGACGACATTTCGGCGCCGGATAAAGTCGTCGCCGGCCTGTGCCATTATCCGGGCCAGAGCCAGCCGGCGAGCGGCTTCGAGCGCGGCGCCATGGAAATCTCCGAGCGCATGCTGCGTGACGTGTTCCTGCCGCCGTGGGTGGCGGGCATCAAGAAAGCCGGCGCGCTCGGCGTGATGGCGACGTATCCGGCGATCGACGGCGTCCCCACGCATTCCTCCGAGTGGATTCTGACGAAGATCCTGCGCGAGGAATTGGGATTCCAGGGGCTCGTGCTCGGCGAAGGCGGCGGCATCTCGACGCTGGTGTACGAGGGCATCGCGCCGGACCAGAAGAAGGCGGGCGAGCTGGCGCTTCGGGCCGGGCTCGACGTCGGGATCTCCTACGAGCAGGGGTTCATGCAGCCGCTGGCCGAGAGCGTGCGCGAGGGGCGCGTCTCGATGGCGGAAATCGACCGCGCTGTGGCGCGCGTGCTGCGGCAGAAGATCCGCCTGGGGCTGTTCGAGAACCGGTACGTCGATCCCGCGCGGGCCGTCAGCGTGACGCATACGAAGGAGCACCAGGACCTCGCGCTCGAGGTGGCGCGCGAAGGCATCGTGCTGCTGAAGAACGACGGGAACGCGCTGCCGCTGAAGAAAGGGCTCAAGTCGATCGCGGTGATCGGGCCGAACGCGAACGATGTTCTGAATCAGCTCGGCGACTACACGCCGAAGAAAGTGCTTCAGCACGTCGTCACGGTGCTTGAAGGAATCAAAGAGAAAGCCGGGCCCGGCGTGCGCGTGGACTACGTCAAGGGCTGCGACGTCATGGGAACCGGCCGCCAGGAGATCGACAAGGCCGTGCGGGCGGCGAAGAACGCCGAGGCCGCTATCGTTGTCGTGGGCGAGAACGCCTGGGAGCAGAACGCGACCGACGGCGAGGGATACGACGTCGCGAGCCTCGACCTGACGGGCATGCAGGAAGAACTCGTCAAAGCCGTGCATGCGACCGGCACTCCGACCGTCGTCGTGCTCGTCAACGGCAGGCCGCTCTCGGTGCGGTGGATTTCCGAGAACGTTCCGGCGGTGGTCGAGGCGTGGCTGCCGGGCGAGCAGGGTGGGCGTGCGGTGGCGGACGTGCTGTTCGGCGACGTCAACCCGAGCGGGCGCCTGCCCGTTACCTTCGCGCGCCACGTGGGGCAGTTGCCCGTGTTCTACAACTACAAGCCTTCGAAGGCCTACTGGGTTAAAGAAGGCTGGGGAAAGCGCTACGTGGATATGAGCCCCGCGCCGCTCTGGGCCTTCGGCCACGGACTGAGCTATACGACGTTCGAATACAGCAATCTGCGCATCGAGAATCCGCGCGTAGGGCCGGGCGGCGATGTGCGGGTCTCGCTCGACATACGCAACACCGGCGAGCGCGCCGGGGCCGAGGTCGCGCAGCTTTATATCCGCGACGTGGTCAGCACCGTGACCACGCCCGTGAAGCAGTTAAAAGGTTTCGCGAAGGTGAACCTGAACGCGGGCGAGACGAAAACGGTGCGGTTCACGCTCACGCCCGAGGACCTGTCGCTGCTCGACCGCAACCTGCGGCGCGTGGTCGAGCCCGGCACGTTCAAAGTGATGGTGGGGCGCTCGTCCGAGGACATACGGCTCTCCGGCGAGTTCGAAGTAACAGAGTGAGGTACACGATCGCCAGCGCCGAGTAGCTACGGCACAGTGAAGGCCGCGGCCGCGGGACGGTTGCGCGCGTCTACCGGCCTTCGCGCGGGAGGTCCGCCTCGATGTGCGGCCCTAGCGTTCGCAGCTCGAGCGTGCCGGCGGGCGTGGGCGAGGGGTGTGCGAACCGGAACACGCGCAGCGTTCCGTTCAACAGCGCGTCGGAACTGGTGAGCGGCACGTCCTTGATCAGCGTGAAAGAGCGCGGCGCTTGCTTCAGAAGCGCATCCCACGCGCGCGGCAGGACCGTGCGCTCGAGGACGACGTACTCGACGCCGTAGTCGTGCGCGAACTTCTCGATCCCGGCGGGCGAGAATGCCGACTCCGGGAATTTGTCGCCGCGAATGATGGTGGTCCGCAACTCCGGGTCGCGCGCGCGCACCGCGAAGATGAAGCTCCCGTTCGAGCGCCCGCAGAAAAGCACGCGCGGATGGTCCGCCGGATCGATCAGGCGCGCCGCTTCGAACGGCCCGTGGAGGTAGATGGGGTAGCCCGCGGCGTGCGCGGCGAACCAGATTGCCGCAAGCGCAGCCGGCGCGGTCCATGCCCACTCGCGGGGCAGCGCCGCCTGCGCCGCGCGATAGAGCATGGAGCAGACGACGACCGCCAGCGCGGGATAGGCGAAGAACAGATAGCGCTGATCGCGAGGGGGCAGCAGGAACACGACCAGGAAGA
The DNA here is from genome assembly GCA_050261515.1 of Acidobacteriota bacterium. Taxonomy (GTDB): domain Bacteria; phylum Acidobacteriota; class Terriglobia; order Bryobacterales; family Bryobacteraceae; genus JBLNDJ01. Next base: position 40,555 of record JBLNDJ010000019.1, read on the forward strand.
CGGACGCGGCCCAAGCGAGGTAGGGAGCGTTGGCGTTGCGGCGGTCCGTGGCGAGCGACGCAACCATGGCTGCGGCGATCAGAAGCGCGGGCACAGTTCCGACCTCGGCGGCGGCAGCGGCTGCGTAGTACGGCACGTTGTTCCGCAGCGTTCGAAGCAGGTCGAAGGCCGGCCACCTTGGGTTCGCGGCGGCGCCGAAAGACGCCGAAAAAAGCGCCAGCGCGACGACGATAGCGCCGAACAATCCGGCCGCGACCCACAAGCCGGGCTCCTTCAGCGCCCGCCTGCGGCGCTCGAGCGCAAGATAGACGAACGGCACGGCGCCGAGGAACACGGCGTTCTGCTTGGTCCACACGGCCGCGCCCGCGGCAAGACCGAAGGCCACCCCGCGGCGGAGCGAATAGTCGCCGCCCAGGCCGGGCAGCACGGTCATCGCGAGCAGGACCAGGGCGAGCGCCGGCATCTCGAGCATCACGTCGCGCGCCAGCGCCAGCGAGGAAGGCAGGGAAAACGCGACCACCGCCGAGGCCGCCGCGACGGCGTGCGATCCGTGCGTCTTGAGCACGAACCCGTACAACAGCAGCACCGCGGCGGCAGTCGCGGCCGCAATGGCGAGCCGCGCCGCGACGATGTTCACCCCGAGCCCTAGATAAAACAGCGCTTCGAAGGCCGGGAACAGCGGCGGATGATACGGCATCGACAGCGACGGGTACTGGCCGTAGTAGCTCCTGGCGAACGAGACGACGTGCAGCGTGCCGCCGTGCCGCAGAACGTCGTAGAGGAAGACGCCGTTCATGGCGTGGCGCGCGGCGTCGGTATCGACCGGCGTTTTCGAATCGAGCCCCCGCAAACTCCACAGGCCGAAGAAGATCGCCAGCGCGTAGGGCAGGAGGGCTGCGGCGGCGATGGCGCGGCGTTGCTCGGGAACCATCGGCGGGTCTACTTCGAGCTTAGCATCGCGCCTCCTGCCCCCGGCAAGGTAGACTCTTTTCTTATGCGGAAACACGCTCTCATTGCGGCCCTCTGCGCCGCGGCCGCCCTGGGGCAGGATCTCGTTGTCGTGCGGCCGAAGGAAATCGACGACGTCCTGGTCAACCCCGGCATCGGCTTCATGACCTTCCAGCGATTCAACGGCGACGCGCTCAACTCGGGAACGAAATGGACCGAGGGCTACCCGATCGTGTATCAACCGTTCCACGGGAGCCTCGAAAACAAGAACCACCCGATGACGACGATCGCCTACTTCCGCGTCTACTGGAAGTTCATCGAGCCCGAGGAGGGCAAGTACCGCTGGGACCTGATCGACACCGCCATGCGGACGGCGCACGACCGCGGCCAGACCCTCATGCTGCGCATCGCGCCCTACGGAACCGAGAAGGACAACGACGTCCCCGACTGGTACCGGAAGGTGAGCGGCGAGGACCCCGCGCAGAAGCCGGCCGTGAAGAAATGGCGCGTCGATCCCGAGAACCCGAACTATGCGCGCTGCTTCGGCCGCATGATCCGCGCGTTCGGGGCGCGCTACGACGGGCATCCGGACGTCGAACTGATCGACATCTCGATCGTCGGCGCCTGGGGCGAGGGCGAGGGAACGAACCTGCTCACCGATCAAACGCGCCAGGCGCTCACCGACGCTTACGTCGAGGCGTTCAGGAAAACGCCGCTCGTCATTCAGCCGACCGACGAGAAGACCAGCGCCTATACGCAGTCGAAGACACCGGTGGGCTGGCGCGTCGATTGCCTCGGCGACATGGGCGGTTTTCAGAAGACCTGGAACCACATGTACGACCTGTATCCGCAGCAGATCATCCGGCTCGGCCTCGAGGACGCCTGGAAGACGCGGCCGGTCACGATGGAAGTCTGCTGGGTGATGCAGCAGTGGAAGAACAACAACTGGGATGTGGACTACATTATCGACCAGTCGCTGAAGTGGCACATCTCGTCGTTTAACGCGAAGTCGTCGGCGGTGCCGGACGAGTGGTGGCCGCAGGTGAACCGCTGGCTCAAGAAGATGGGCTACCGGTTCGTGCTGCGGAAGTTCACGTATCCGGCGTCGGTGGGGCCCAATGAAAAGCTGGCGTTCACGTCGTGGTGGGAGAACAAAGGGGTCGCGCCGATTTACCGCAACTATCTGCTGGCGCTGCGGCTGAGCAACGCGCAGAAGACTACGGTGCTGAAGACCGGAGCGGACATCCGCAAGTGGCTCCCCGGCGACGCCATCTACGACGACGCCGTGTTCGTGCCGAACAACATGCCGGCGGGAGAATACGATTTTTCGCTCGCGCTGCTCGACCCCGCGACCGATCAGCCCAAGGTGAAGCTCGCGATCGCGGGCGTCGAGCCGGACGGCTGGTACAAACTCGGCCGCATCACGGTGCGTTAGCGCGGCCGGCCGGTTCAATCGCTGACAAACCAAAGCTCGACATTCGACTCCGGTTCAGATAGGTTTTGAAAATGGCAATTCAATCGATCAACGAGAGCGCGTGCGTCCTCCGGGCGACCGGAAGCGAAAAGGGACGCACTCGCGCGATCCGGCCCGGCATCGGCGGCGCGCGCTTCCTGCACTACGGCAGAATCGTTCTGGATGGGCCCGATGAGGCCCTCAGCTTCAACAACGGCGTGCAGGAGACCGGTCTCATCTGCCTGCGCGGAGCCGCGGAAGTCCGCGCGCGCCGCGAGTCTTTCCAACTCGGCAAGTACGATTCGCTGTACGTTCCGCGCGATTCCGACATCTCCGTGATTCCGGCCGCGGGCGGCTGCGACCTGGTCGAAATCTCCGCGCCCGTCGATGGGAGCTATCCGATCCAGTTCGTGCGTTTCGCGGACGTCCGGAAAGACCCCGCGTTGCACTTCCTGACCGGAGAGCCCTCGGCCCAGCGCGAGGTGAGCCTGCTGCTCGGCAAGAACATTCAGGCGGGCCGCATCGTGGCCGGCCTCACCGTCTCGAAGCCCGGCAACTGGACCTCGTGGCCGCCGCACGAGCACGCCGCGATGCTCGAAGAGGCCTACCTGTTCGTCGATATGCCCGCGCCCTCGTGGGGCATCCAGTTCGTCTACACGGATGCGAAGAGCCCTGAAATCGTGACCGTCGTGCGCGAAGGCGACTGCGTCATGATCCCCGACGGCTTCCATCCCAACGTGGCCGCGCCCGGCGCCGAGTTGAAGTTCATCTGGATGATGGCGGCGCAGCGCGAGCGCGAGGACCGCGTCTTCGGCGTGGTCAACGTGCAGCCGGAATATGCGGGCAGGCCGTCGGGCCTCGAAAAGGGCAGGTAAGTGAACGTCGAGGCTCCGGGCATCGCGGCGCGGACCGGCAGGTACCGCTGGAAGATCTGCGCGCTGCTGTTTTTTGCGGCGACGATCAACTACATGGACCGCCAGGTGCTCGGAGTCCTTGCACCCGAGTTGCAGCGCTCCATCGGCTGGAACGAGGCGCAGTACGGCTACATCGTCACGGCGTTCCAGATCGCCTACGCCACCGCTTACCTGTTCTCCGGGCGCATGATGGACTGGCTCGGAGTCCGTATCGGCTACGGGATCGCAATCGCCTTCTGGAGCCTCGCCGCGATGGCGCACTCGCTGGCCCACTCGGCGTTCACGTTCGGCGCCGCGCGGTTCGCGCTCGGGCTAGGCGAGGCGGGCAACTTCCCGGCCGCGATCAAGACCGTGGCCGAGTGGTTTCCGAAGAAAGAGCGCGCGCTGGCGACGGGCCTGTTCAACGCGGGCACGAACGTCGGGGCGGTGGTGACGCCGCTCGTGGTGCCGTGGATCGCGATCCACTACGGCTGGCGCTGGGCGTTCGTGCTCACCGGTCTCGCCGGTTTCTTGTGGCTGGTCTTCTGGAGCCTGATATACCGCCGGCCGCACGAGCATCCCCGGCTCACCAAAGGCGAGTTGGCCCACATCAACAGCGACGCCGAGGAGCCGCCCGTGCGGGTCCGGTGGGCGCGGCTGCTCGGGCGACGCCAGACCTGGGCGTTCGGACTCGCGAAGTTTCTGACGGACCCGATCTGGTGGTTCTTCCTCTTCTGGCTGCCGAAGTTCCTGTATCAGAACTACGGGCTGACGCTTGGCCAGATCGGGCTTCCCCTGGTGATCATCTACCTCGCCGCCGATGTCGGGAGCGTGGCGGGAGGATGGCTGCCGACGTTTTTCATCAACCGGGGCTGGAGCGTGAACGCCGCGCGCAAGACCGCGATGCTGATCTGCGCGCTTGCCGTGGCGCCGATCCCGCTGGCGGCCGGCGCGACGAACCTGTGGGCCGGAGTCGCGCTGTTCGGACTGGCGGCGGGCGGCCACCAGGGCTTTTCGGCGAACGTGTACACGCTGGTTTCGGATATGTTCCCGCGGCGCGCGGTCGGCTCCGTCGTAGGAATCGGCGGAACGGCGGGCGCGATCGGAGGCACGCTCATGGCCTCAATCGCGGGGCTCACGCTGCAATACACGGGCAGCTATCTGCCGCTGCTGCTGCTGTCGGGCGTGGTCTATCTGATCGCCATTTCGATCGTGCACCTGTTGGCCCCAAAACTCGCGATGGCGCAGCTGGAACTGGAGGCGGAAGGATGATCCTGGAGTCGTTCAGCCTGAGCGGCATGACCGCGCTGGTCACGGGAGCGGGTCGCGGCCTTGGCGCCGCCATCGCCGCCGGCCTTGCCGAGGCGGGCGCGGATGTCGCCTGCCACGCCAACGCCACCGATCCCTCCGCGACCTGCAGGCGCATCGAACAGGCCGGCCGCCGCGCCTTCGCGCTCACAGGCGATCTGATAGACCGCAACGTCGCGCGCTCGCTCGTTGAGCGGACGGTGGAGCATTTCGGAAAGCTCGACATCCTGATCAACAACGCGGGCATGATCCGGCGCCAGCCCGCGGTCGAGTTCTCCGAGGAGAACTGGGGCGACACGCTGGCGGTCCACCTGACGAGCGCATTTCTGCTCGCGCAGCGCGCGGCGCGGCACATGATCGCGCGCGGTTCGGGCGGCCGGATCGTCAACGTGGCCTCGCTGCTATCGTTCCAGGGAGGCATCACGGTGCCGGCCTACGCCGCCGCCAAAGGCGCGCTCGCTCAACTGACCAAGGCGCTCGCCAACGAGTGGGCGTCGAAAGGCGTCAACGTCAACGCCATCGCCCCCGGCTACATCGCGACGGACAACAACGCCGCTCTGCGAGCCGATCCTGTGCGTTCGCGGCAGATCCTGGAGCGGATCCCCGCCGGACGCTGGGGCAAATCGTCGGACATCCCGGGCGCGGTCGTCTTCCTCTGCTCGCCCGCCGCCGAATACGTCCACGGCCACGTGCTCGTGGTCGATGGCGGCTGGATGGGGCGCTAACTCTCTATCCCCACAGATCAGGCGTACTGACCGGCTTCCCCTGCAGCTTCAGGTAGTAGAACAACTGCGACTTGTGCCGGTCCATGTGCTGGATCATGTGCAGCAATTGCCGGCCGAGGGCGAACTTCACGCCGGGCTCCCAGGGCGCCGCGGCCTCCTCGTTCGCCAGCCTCTCCTCGCCCGCCTGCGCGATCGCCTCGAGCGCGACGGCCTTGTCCGCTTCGAGCGCCTTCTTCGCCTCTTCGACGCTCGCCACCGTGGGCAGTTTGTCGGCCGGCGGCAGCATGTCTTCGGGCGGGATGTCTTCGAACTTCACGCCTTCCGGCAGGCCCCAGTCGCCGGTCACGAATCCCTTGCATGCCATACCGGACCCGCTGCCGAGGTGCAGCAGGAGCTGGCCGGTGGTCATCCAGTTGTTGCCGCTCGCAGGCTTCCAATCCAGGCAGCCCGGATCGACCTGGTCCATGAGTTTGGCGGTGGTCTTGTAGGTGAGTTCCACTTCGGCTTGCAAAAGCTGGGTCCAGTTCATAATGCTGCCGAGTTTACGCCTTGGCCGCTGCCGCGCGCAACGGCCATGCGACAATTTCGGAATGCGCGAGCGTTTCCGCAGCCGCAGGACGGCGAACTTCACCGAATCCGTGATTCGCGAGATGACGCGCCTGGCCGTCCGCCACGGCGCGGTCAATCTGGCGCAGGGTTTCCCCGACTTCGAGGCGCCCGAGGAGATCAAAGAAGCCGCGCGGGCGGCCATCGCGGCGGACATCAACCAGTACGCCATCACCTGGGGCGCGAAGCCGCTGCGCGACGCCATTGCCGCGAAATACCGGCGCTGGTATGCGCTCGATATCGATCCCGAAGCCGAAATCACGGTCTGCTGCGGCGCCACCGAAGGCATGATCGCCACGCTGCTCGCCATCATCGACCCCGGCGACGAAGTCGTCATCTTCGAGCCGTTCTACGAAAATTACGGGCCCGATACCGAGCTCTGCGGCGCCACCCCTCGCTTTGTGACGCTCCGGCCGCCCGACTGGTCCTTCGACCGCGACGAGCTGCGCCGCGCCTTCAATCCGCGCACCAAGGCGATCGTCCTGAATACGCCGAACAATCCCACCGGCAAGGTTTTTTCGCGCGAGGAACTCGAATTCATCGCCGGGCTCTGCCGGGAGTTCGACGCCGTGGCGCTCACCGACGAAATCTACGAGCACATCGTGTACGACGGCGCCCGGCATGTTCCGATCATGACGCTGCCCGGCATGCGCGAACGCTCGCTGCTGGTCAACAGCCTCTCTAAGACCTACTCGGTGACGGGATGGCGCGTGGGCTGGGTGCTCGCGCCGCCCGATATCACGGCCTCCATCCGGAAGGTGCACGATTTCCTTACGGTCGGGGCCGCCGCGCCTCTTCAGCATGCCGGAGCCGTCGCGCTCGCGCTGCCCGAGGACTACTACCGCAAACTCGCGCGGGACTACGCCGCCCGGCGCGACGCGATCCTCCCCATGCTCGAAAGCGCCGGGTTCCGCACGTTCCCGCCCTGCGGCGCCTACTACGTGATGACGGATATTTCAGACTTCGGCTTTCCCGACGACGTTGCCTTCGTGCGGCGGCTCATAGAGCGCGCCGGCGTCGCCGCCGTGCCCGGGTCGAGCTTCTTTTCCGGCGGCTCGCAGGCGGGCAGCCGCTACGTCCGCTTTTGCTTCTCGAAGAAATATGAGACGCTGGAAAAAGCCGGGGCGCTTCTGAATGAAGCCGCTCATAATCGCATACTTGAGCCCCGGTAAGCGCCATTCGGAGTGGGGAATATGCTGCCGAGTTTTCTAATACCCGAGGCGATCATCCGGGAAGACGGCGAAGGCCCCGTCATCGGCCTTGGCTCGTCCAAAGGCAAGTTGCTGCTCCTGACTCTCGGAATCACCCGCATCATCGAACAGGAGAGCCTGGAGATTTCCATCTGGGGCTCCGCGGACCAGCAAGACTGGGGCGCGCGGCCCATCGTGGTTTTCCCCCAGAAGTTCTACTGCGGAACCTACCAGTTGCTGCTCGACTTGAGCGAACATCCCGAAGTGCAATATTTGAAAGCGAAATGCAAGGTCGCCCGGTGGGGCCGCGGAGAACCCAAGCCGCTGTTCGGTGCGTACCTTTTTGCGCAGGAGACCGAGCCGCGCGCCGTGGCCGGCGTCGCCTGATCACGCCGGTACAAAGTGCGGCGAGGCGTTCCAGCCCGCCGCGAAACAACCGGCACCGGCTGCTCAGAGCCTGTTGATCAGGCTCGCAACGTAGCCGGCGCCGAACCCGTTGTCGATGTTCACCACCGTCACGTTGCTCGCGCAGCTATTCAGCATCCCCAGCAGCGCGGCGAGGCCGTGGAAGCTGGCCCCGTAGCCGACGCTGGTCGGCACCGCGATCACCGGGCAGGACACCAGTCCTCCGACCACGCTCGGCAGTGCGCCTTCCATCCCGGCGCACACCACGACGACCCGGGCCGCCATCAGCCGGTCGCGGCTGTTCATGAGCCGGTGGATGCCCGCCACCCCGATATCGAAGATGGCATCCACGTCGTTGCCCATGACCTCGGCGGTAACCTGCGCCTCCTCGGCCACGGGAATGTCGCTCGTGCCCGCCGAGATGACCGCGATCTTCCCTTTGCCCTGAATCTTCCGGTCGCACCACACGCGCAGCGCGCCCGAAAGCGGAAAATACTCGACCTCGGGCACGCGCGCGCGCACCTGCTTCGCCGTTTCGGCGTCCGCGCGCGTGATGAGCACGTTGGGAGCCTTGCTCAGCAGGTGCGTGGCGATCTCGGTCACCTGTTCCGGAGTTTTGCCCTTGGCGAAGATCACCTCCGGCATCCCGTGCCGCAGCGCGCGATGATGATCGACCTTGGCGAAGCCCAAGTCCTCGAACGGCAGGTGCCGCATCCGCTCGACCGCCGCATCGACGTCCACCTCTCCGCTCCGCACCGACTCGAGCAGAGCCCGGATCTGTTCCTGTGTCATCAGACTCCAGCCTACCAAGCCCGGATCGTTAGCTCACGGCCGCGGGTCTTCCGTGCGCTTCTTGAGCGCCCGATAGATCTCGAACTCCCGCTGCGCTTTGTCGCGCATTCCCGCGTTCTGGAACAGCCGGCCCAGCACATAGTGCAGACGGTAATCGTCAGGCTTGAGCTCGATCGCCTTTTCAACTTCCCTCCGGGCCGCATCGAGATCATTCACGCGGGAATGCGCCTTGCTCAACTGTTCGTGCGACCCGGCATGGTCGGGCGCGAGTTCGACCGCGCGGGTCAGGTACGGCAGCGCCTCCTCGGACCGGTTCTGCTTGAGCAGCACCCGCCCGAGATTCAGGACCGGCGTCGGATCGTAAATCGATTCCGCCGGCTGCCATTCGATCGCTTTTCTGTACGCGGCAGCCGCGTCGTCGAGCCGCTGCATCTGCTCGAAGGCGCTTCCGATTCCGTTTTGCGCGAACACGTTCCGCGCGTCCAGGGTCAGGCAGTGTCGAAACGCCGCAACCGTCTCTTCATACCTCTCGCGAAGAAACCGGACCTCGCCCAGATAGTTGCAGGTTTGCAGGTCTTTCGGATTCAGTTCGAGCGCCCTGGTGAGATCCCGGTCGGCGCTTGAATAATCTTCGAGCATCGCGTGGCTCAGGCCGGCGATCTTCGACTCGAACGCCGTGGGCTTGCGGTACTTCGCCGCTTCGGAATACTCGCGCAACGCTTCGGACGGCTTCGATTGCCTGAAGAAAATGAACCCGAGTACCGCGTGGGCTTCAGCAGACGCGGGCCGTTCTTTGAGGAAGCGTTGGATGAGGGGGAGCGCCTCGTCGAGCTTCCCATCCCGCACGAGCGACTGCGCCCGCGCGAGAAGGTCCTGCCCCACCGCGGAGACGGCTGCGCAGAGCCATACGGCCGCGAGAGCGGCAGCGCGAACCTTCACTTCTCTTCCACCTCCAGAATCTGATCGGCGCGCACGTTCCGGATCGTCTGAACGTTTCCGCTCGGCCACCGGATCTCTATTGTTGCCGCGACCGCCGCCGTCCCGAGTCCGAAGTGAACCCGCTTGTCGCCCGAGGAAAGATAGCTGCTTGCGGTCGTCGCCGTCGCATACTGCCGGCGCTGGGCCGTCGCGACCATCACCTCCGCGCCGATCCCGTCCCGGTTGCTCTTGCGCCCGGTGAGCTTCAGGGTTAGCCAGTGATTTTGGGTTTGCGTGCGGTTGTAGACGAGATGCGTGGGCCCTTCGCTGGTCGAGACGACGGCGTCGAGGCGTCCGTCGTTGTCGATGTCGCCGAGCGCCAGGCCGCGGCCCGCCCAGGCCTGCGTGAAAACGCTGCCCGATTCCGCCGAAACGTCCACAAAACCGCGGCCGGTGTTGCGCGCCAACAGCAGCGGCTCCTCGTACTTCAGATTCGGGTTCACAATGCCGATCGTGTCCAGCACGTGCCCCTGCGAGATGAGCAGGTCTTTCCAGCCGTCATTGTCGTAATCGATGAACCGCAGGCCCATGCCCGAGTGCTGCAGCGTGATGTTGGCGAGGCCGGTCGAGCGGGACGTGTACTCGAAGCCCGCCTTCCCCGTGTTGCGGTAGAGCGCGTACATCTCGAGGGCGAGGTCCGCCACCGCGAGATCGGGCAGCCCGTCGTTGTCGTAGTCCGCGAAATCCACGCCCATGCCCGCGTACGTGCGCCCGTCTTCGCTGACCCCGAGACCCGCGAGCAGCGCCATTTCCTCGAACGTGCCGTTTCCCCTGTTGCGGTAAAAGAACCCGGGCATCGTGTCGTTGGCCACGTACAGATCGATGCGCCCGTCGCGGTCGTAATCGGCCAGCGCGACACCCAGGCCCTTGCCGGGCTTCGAGATCCCGATCTTGCGGGACACCTCGGTGAACCGTCCGCCGCCGTCGTTGTGGAACACCAGCGGCGCGATCGCCTTGAACGCGTCCGGGCTGCAATACGCGCGAATCGTCTCGTTGACCAGGCAGGGCCGGTCGTCGAAGTCCCACTCCACATAGCGAAGGACGACCAGGTCCAGCAGCCCGTCCTGATCGAGATCCACCCAGGCGGCGCTGCTCGACCAGCCGCTCCCGCCGGCGCCCGACTTCTCCGTGACGTCCGTGAACGTGCCGTCGCCGTTGTTGTGATAGAGGCGGTTGCCCCCGTACTCCGTCACGTAGAGATCGGCGTAACCGTCGTTGTCGTAGTCGCCCGCGGCCGCGCCCAGCCCGTAGCCCATTCCCTGTACACCGGCTTTTACGGTGACGTCTTCGAACTGGCCGTCGGGCTTCTGGTGATACAGCCGGTGCCAGTGCTTCGGATCGCTCTTTCGCGGGATCGTGCCCAACGGCGTGGGATCGCTGATCGGCGCGCCGTTTACGAGGAAAACATCGAGCCGGCCGTCGTTATCGTAGTCGAGCAGAGCCACGCCCGAGCCCATGATCTCGAGCATGTACTTCTTCGCGGTCTGGAACGCGGTGTGGCGAAAATCGATACCGCTTCCGGGCGTGGCGTCCACGAAATTGCCCGCCGGCCGAACCTGCGCCAGTAGGGACAGTCCTAAAAGGAGAGATCGCCACATAGCTTGCGCTCAGCGCGGATCGGTGTCTGGGGTCGAGTGCGTCCCCACCAGCGCTTCGTACGTCTCGAGCTCCGCCTTCGCCTTCTCCATCATGCCGGCCTTGCGGTACAACTGGCCGAGTGTGAAATGGAAGCGCGCCACCTTGGGGCCGAGTTCGATCGCCTTTTCCAGTTCCCGCTGAGCGGCGTCGATGCGGCCCAGCGAAGAGTACGCCTTCCCGAGCTCTTCGTGCGCCTGCGCATTGTCCGGCCCCGCCGCAACCGCGCGTCGGAGAAAGGGCAGCGCCTCATCCGGTTTGTTCTGCTTTAGCAGGACGCGGCCCAGCGCATGAAGCGGCGCGGGATCCTCGCCGGGTCCCGGTGTCTGCCAGCCGAGCGCGGTCCGGTACGCCGCGGCGGCATCGTCAAGCCGGCTGAGCAGCTCATAGGAGAGGCCGATTCCGGTCTGGGCCGAAACGGTTTTTGGCGCGAGGCCGAGGGAGCGCTCGAAGTCGGCGATCGCGTCCGCGTAGTGCTGCTGCTCGAACCGCAGGTGGCCGCGCGCCTCCCACCCCCTGGCGTCCTCCGGATTCATCTCGAGCGCGCGGCTCAGCCACTTTTCGGCATCGGAGTACATGCTCAGCATGGCGCAGCTCAGCGCGAAGTTCTTCAACTCGGATGCCGTGAGGTCGCGCAGCTTCGCGGTCTCGACGTACTCCCCCATCGATTCCTTGGGCTTCTTCTGCTTGAGGAGAACGAGCGCCAGCAGCGCGTGGGCGTCGGCCGAGTCAGGCTCGGTCTCGAGGCTCCGCCGCGCCATCCGCTCCGCATCCGCCCACTTCCCGTTCGCGGCGAGCGACTGCGCCTCCCGCAGTGTCTGCCCGGCGCTGGGCAGCGCCGCGGCGAACGCAAGAAAGCTGAGTGCAAGTGCACAGGACTTCAACATCCGGCCTCGCCGTATTATAGACATCGGGTGGGGCAAACCTCCAGGTTTGCGAGCCGGTTTTCCAACCGGCTTGGCGCTTCGGAGAACTCCTTTCGCGCAGAGCCACTTCCTATAGTGGACTTCTATCGCCGCCGCCTCCCACACTGGCAGCCCTATGGAGAACCACTTTTCCTGACGTGGCGCCTCCACGGCACGCTGCCGCCTAACCGCTATATTGGCCCACAGGGCCTGACAACTGGACAAGCCTTTGTCGCCATCGACCGATTCCTGGACAAGGCCAGCTATGGTCCGAGTTGGTTTCGCCGGGCTGAGATCGCTCAGATTGTCGTTGAGTCGCTCCAGTTTGGCTAGCAGAAACTGGGACACTATCGTCTTCACGCGTGGGTGGTGATGGCCAACCACGTGCATGTTTTGCTGACGCCTCGGGTGACGGCGAGCAAATTGCACCAATCCGTGAAAGGGTTCACGGCTCGACAAGCGAACGAGCTTCTTGGACGGACTGGCGAGCAGTTCTGGCAACGGGAATCGTACGATCGCTGGGTGCGCAACGAACAGGAGTTCCAGCGCATCGTGGGCTACATCGAGCGTAATCCTGTAACGGCCGGCCTTGTGGCCCGTGTCGAAGACTATCGCTGGTCGTCGGCACACAAGCCGGCATGAAAGCCGGCTCGCAAACCTGGAGGTTTGCCCCACAACACTAAAGGCGGCGCTCCCTGAAGGGAACGCCGCCGGTACAGTGCTACCACTCGAAGCGTGCGCCGACCTGCCCCCGGCGATTGCCGCTCACGCCGGTAACAGCGCCGAAGTAGGTGCTATTGGTGGCGTCGGCAACCGGGTCGTACCAGGTGTGGCGGTTGAAGACGTTGAAAAACTCCGCCCGAAGGGAGACCCTGTACTGGCTCTCCGCGCCGAACGCGAAATTCTTCAACACGCTGAAGTCCTCGTTGAGATAGGCCCAGCCTGTGAAGGAATACGAGTAGAGAGGCTGGTTGCCGAACTCGCCGAACGCCGGATCGACGAACGCGTTCGGGTTGAACATGAGATTGCTCGGGTCACCGAGATCGCTCAGATTCAGGCCCTTGAACGTGTTCGACACGCTGCCCACCCGGTTGGCATACAAAGCGGACCAGCCGGGGTAGCCGTTAGCTGCGTTGACCGCGCGGATCGGCAGACCGCTGCGATAGCTGACCACGGTTCCCAACTGCCACCCGCCCACCAGGTAATTCCATCCGCCGGGCTGGGAGAGCCACTTCTTGCCCTTGCCGAACGGAAGCTCGTAGACGAGGTAACCCTTCACCTGGTGCTGCGGAATGCCGGCCGCTACCGTGTCGGCGAACGAGTCGTACGCGTAGGGGTCCTGCCACGGCGAGCCGTTCTTCCAGCCCTCGGTCATGGCGCCGCCGTCCTGCACTCCAGGAGTCGAGTCGGTGTTGGTGGTCGCTCTTTGGAAGGTGTAATTCAGGTCCGCGGCCAGGCCGTTGCTGCCGCGTTTCTTGAACTCCACGATAAGCGCGCGGTAGGCGCTCTTGCCGAGCGGCGAGCCGGAGAACAGGATCGGGTTACCGGCCGCGCCCATGGTCTGCGGGTACGGCACGATGCCCATGTTGGCGTTGTAACCGCCCCAGCCACCGACCATGTCGATCATGAACGGATACCAGGGCACGCCCGCCGCCTGCGCCGAGGCCTCCGAGTCCACCCAATCGTTGGCGTGGCCGGACATCAGAAGCGGCATGTACTCGGAGAGCGTCGGGTAGTTCAGCGGGTTGAGCGATCCGTTGTGCAGATTGCGGCCGATATTGCCGACGTAGTTGATGTCCAGAACGGCGTCCTTGCCGATCTCGTACTGAACGCCCGCGTTCCAGTTCTGGACTCTGCCGAGGTGCAGCATGTCGGGATCGACGCTGACGGTGGCCCAGCTGAAGATCCGGTTGGCCGTCGAATCCGCGTTCGCGGGAATGAAGGTGCCGCCGTAAGCGGTCTGGTCCCAGTTGAACGCAACAGCGTTGGGCGCCACGTTCGAGGTGCTGTTCGTGCCGATATAGCCGCCCTGCGCCTGCCCGCCGATGTTGTAGGGCAGCGTGCCCCACTGGTTGATGCCGAGCGGGATAAAGTGCATGGCCCAGGAAGCGCGGGCCACCAGTTTGGGAGTCACCTGGTAGGCCGCACCCAGATAGGGCGCGAACTGGTTGTAGTATTGGTTCTTCTCCCAGCTATCGGAGCTCTTGCTCGCGTATTCGTACGCGCCTTTGAGCGGAGCCCACGTCGGGTTGACCGCGTCGAGCGTAAAGTTCGTCCAACGGCCGTGGTACTCATGCCACGGCGAGTTGTAATCCCACCGCAGGCCGGTATTGATGGTGAGCTTCGGCGTGACCTTGATCGAGTCGTTGACGAAGAAATTGAGCGAGTTGCGGCCGCCGGCCGAGGGAATTCCCGTGCCCTGGTTCGCCGAGGAAACGTCTCCCAGCAGGAAGTTCGCAAAGCCGAACCCCAACTGCGACGCGATCGCCGAATCGTTCCTCAGCTCTTCCGGTACGCCGGTCTGCTGCGAGAAGTAGTAGTTATAGTTCTGCGACGAGCCGCTGTCGCTGGGCCGGAAGAGCGTGAGCTCGCCCCCGAACTTCAGGTTGTGCCGCCCCCTCAGCCAGGACACGCCATCGCGGATATGCCACTGCGTGTACTGGTAAGTGTAGCCGAAACGGCTGCCGATCGGGCTTTCGCAGACCGCCGTGAACGTGTTCACGCAGCCGAAGTCGATGATCGGGAAGTTGTTCTTCGCCGGACCTTCCGGGACCGGGAAGCCGAGCGCGGCGTTGTCTACCGGCGAGGCGGTCGTTTCAGTCTTGTGCCAGTTGTTGTACGCCACCGAAAACGTGTTGAACAGGTTCGGCGTGATGATGTGGTCGTCGATGAACCGTATGCCCTTGGTCGTGTTGACCATGTCCTGCGTGTTGTATCCGAGCGGCCCCGGGTCCGAGGAACCGTACTTCCACAAGCCGCCGCTGTTTATGTTGGGCATGCGGAAGTAGTTGATCGACCCGCTCAGGTGGTTCTTTTCCCCGAAGTGCTGGTCGCCCTTCAGATCGAGAAAGTGCTTCGTGAAGATCGGTGAGCCGTTCACCAGCCCGCCGTAGTTGTTCGTCAGGCTGTCGCTCATCGGAGCGTAGGTGCTTTTGTAGATGTCGATGATCTTCTGCGAGTGCGGGCTGATCCGGTTCGCCGGGATGATGTTGCCCGGGAACACGGTCTGGGTCTGCGGATCGAAGATGGCGCCGCGATAGATCGTGTTTCCGGCGCTGTCGACTCCGAAGTTGACCGATTTGTCGAGCAGGGCGCTGAAGTCGCCGCCGAGCATCGCGGTGGTGGGAACGGTGTTGGTCAGGGTGTTGAACCGCAGGTCCGACTGGTCGTAGTGCTCGTAGGAGCCGAAGATGAACGTCTTGTTGCGGCCGTCATAGATCTTCGGGATGTAGACCGGCCCGCCGGCGGAGAAGCCCCAGTCTTTGTAGCGGTCGCGGCCGCGAGGGTTGCCGAAGAAGTTGTTGTCCCAGGTGTTGGCGTCCAGGACTTCGTTCGCCAGGAACCCGTAGCCGCTGCCGTGGAAGTTGTTGGTTCCCGATTTCAGGGTGTAGAGGAACGCGCCGCCGCCGCTGGCAGCCGCGTCGGTCCCGACCACGGTCTGGACCTCGAACTGTTGCACCGCCTCCATGCCCGGAGGCGTCTGCGTGCCCTGTATACCCGCATTCGCATCCGTGCCATCGACGACGATGGACTTGGACATTGTCTGCGACCCCGCGATGCTGGTCGCCCAGTTGTTGCCGGTCACGGTCGGGACCGCGGCGAAGGCGAAATTCGATACGTCGCGGCCTCCGGCGGCCGACAGCGGCAGGACCGTAAGGTCGTTGCCTTTCATGTTCGTGCCGACGTTCGCTGTTTCCGTCGCCAGCGGAGAGGCGTCGGCCTCGACGCTGACGGTCTCGGTGCTGGCGCCGAGGGTAAGGCTCGCGTCCAGTTTCACTACCTGGCCGATCGAGATACTGACATGTTCTTGTGTAAAGGTTTTGAAGCCCTGCGCTTTGAAATCCACACTGTAGGTTCCGATAGGCAGGTTCAGAATCGTATAGATGCCGAGATCATTGGTAACGCTGCGGCTCACCGCTCGCGTTTCCAGGCTCGTAGCTGTCACTTCTGCACCGGGGACTACGGCGCCGGTCGGGTCCGTGACCCTGCCTGTGACCGTTCCGCGATCGGTTTGCGCCGCTGCGGAGACTGCGATCACAAGGATGACAACGAGCGCTAGCAGCCATCGTTTTTCCACTTTGCGAGACTCTCCTTTCACTCAACTCCGTTGGTCCACAGACGGGTGCCGTGGACGTCACCCAACGAATCATCGGCGACTTGGCTGCGCCAAACAAGGATTCTCCAGCACACGGTTACGCACTGGAGCGGAGGCATTAGAATTCAATAAGTTGAGACGACGTAGCGTACGTTCTCCTTACGCTACTTTCGGGCTTTGCGGGGGTTACAGGTTGTGCTAGGATATCCTCGATTCCTTTGTTACCCGGCATCAGGTTCAAGAAGGACAATGTCGTCCTCGAGTCTATCGGACCGTTATGTCCGGAACGCTGCGTCACACAAGCTGAAGCACTGGCCCAAGTGGAAAGGATCCTCGCCAGCGCCACGTTCAAGGGCAGCAAGCGGTGCTCCCTGTTCCTGCGATGCGTCTCTCGCCTGGCATTTGAGGACGGCCACGAGCCGCTGAAGGAACGAATTCTCGGGATAGAGATCTTCGGCCGCGCCCCTGGCTACGACACGAACGAAGACCCGGTAGTGCGCAACACGGCGGGCGATGTCAGGAAACGGCTGGCCCAGTACTACCAGAAGCCCGGCCATGACGGGGAAGTCCGGGTAGACCTGCCGGTCGGATCCTACCTGCCGCAGTTCAGCGCGCCGGCGCTGAGCCCGCACGCGCCCGCAGCTGTGCCCGCGCCGAAACGGAGGCTGAAACTCGTCTGGTGGGCATGGACTACGGCGGCAGCCTGCATCCTGGCAATCGCAGGCCTGGCCATGCCGTTCTGGCATCAGAACGCGCTTGACGCGTTCTGGGCGCCGGTCGTAAAGACGCCCGGCTCGGTCCTGATCTGCATCGGGCAGCCCGTCGCCTTCAACTTCGCCGCTCCGATCGAGGCCGCTATGGACCAGAACGTGAGCTCGCCGAACTGGTTCGCCGGCCACGGCGACGAGACGGTGCTGGTTCGGGACATCCTGCCGTTCCGCACCCGGTACGTCACGCTCCTGGATGCTATCGCGCTGGCGCGGATCACCTCGGTGCTGAACACCAACTCGAAGCCATTCCACATACGCGGCGGCGGCTCGACGTCGTTTTCCGACTTGCGCGATAACGCCACCGTCCTGATCGGGGCGTTCACCAACGACTGGACCCTAAAGGTCGGCGGCAAGGCCCGTTACTACTTCTATCGGGACGAGGAAACGCGGCGAGAGGGGATCAGGGACCGCCAGAATCCGGGAAATCGCGGCTGGAGCGTGGCCCGCCCGTGGCCCGAGTGGAACGTGAGCGAGGATTACGCGATCGTTTCCCGAGTATTCGCGCAGGATACCGGCCGGGTGGTCGTCACGGCCGCCGGCGTCACCCAGTTCGGGACCTCCGCGGCGGGCGAGTTCGTCACCAACCCGGCATACCTCCAGGAAGCGCTGGGGCAGGCGCCGTCCGGGTGGGAGAAACGGAATTTGCAAGTCGTCCTGTCGACCAGGGTGGTCGAGAACATCGCCGGCCCTCCGCGTGTGCTAGCCGTGCATTTCTGGTAGAACCGGCTAGAATTCAAGCGCGTCGCCCGGCTTCAGCCCGTACTTCGCCGCCATCCCCCCGCCCAGCTCGAGAACGAACTGCGCGCGCTCGTTGCCGCCGTAGGTCGGACACTCCTGCTCGGCGGTCTTGCAGGGGGGCGTGTCCGCCGAGATCTCGACGATCCGGTGGTCGTGATCCATCCAAATGATGTCGAGCGGGATAAAGCACTGGAACATGTAGTAGCGGTAGTAGCCGGGCCGGTCGTGGATGAACAGCATGCCGCGGTCGGGCGCGATTGATCGGCGGAACATCAGACCGCGCGCCATGTCTTGCGGAGTCGAGACCACCTCGACGCGGATGCTCTGCCCGCCCGGCAGCCTCACCGTGCGGCTGTTTACCGGCTCGACCGCCGCCGGACCGCCTCGGCAGGCGGCAAGCATCAGAGCCAGGCAGAAAAGGACGCCGAGACGCATGGACTAAAATGATAGCGAGATCCGGCCTCATGCGCATTCTTTGGAAGCGGTTCGTCCTGACCCTGGAAATGATCAAGTTCGAGCACTCGGTGTTCGCGCTCCCGTTCGCCGGCGTCGGGGCGATGCTGGCCCTGCGCGGCTCCGGCTACGCGACGCCGGGGCTGGGCTGGAAAATCCTGTGGATCGTGGTCTCGATGGTGAGCGCGCGCTCGGCCGCCATGGCCTTCAACCGGATTCTCGATGCCGGCATCGATGCCCGCAACCCGCGCACCCGCGCGCGGCACCTCCCGGCCGGCATGCTCTCGAAGACGTTCGCCTGGGGATTCGTGGCCGCCTCCTCGCTGCTGTTCCTCACCGCCGCGCGCCTGCTCAACCCCCTTTGCTTCCGCCTGGCCCCGGTCGCGCTCGCGGTCGTCTTCTTCTACTCGTTCACGAAGCGGTTCACCACGTTCGCGCACCTCGTGCTCGGCTTCTCGCTCGGGATCGCGCCCGCGGCGGCCTGGATCGCCATGCGCGGCTCGCTCGACCCGCGCATCCTCGCCCTCACCGCCGCCGTGATGCTCTGGACCGCGGGCTTCGACATCATCTACTCCTGCCAGGACTACGAGTTCGACGTGGACGAGGGCCTGTTCAGCTACCCGCGCCGCTTCGGCATCGCGGGCGCGCTGCGCATCGCGCGCGCGTTCCACCTGGCGATGCTCGCCTGCCTGCTCGCGCTGGTTTACTGGTTCGGGCTTGGTCCGGTAAGCCTGGTGGGCGTGGCGGCCGTGGCGGCGTTGCTCGCTTACGAGCACAGCCTCGTGAAGCCGCACGACCTGTCGCGCGTCAACGCCGCGTTCTTCACCGTAAACGGTTACGTCAGCATGTTATTCTTTGGTTTCTGGGCAGCGGACATTCTCCTTCACCGCTCGGGGGCATGACATGGATATCATCTTCGAAGATCAGCGCCTGAAGCCCGTTCTCGAAAAGGTGATCTCCGGAACGCGGCTCGATTATAACGACGGCCTCGCGCTCTTCCGCAGCCCGGACCTGCTCGCCGTGGGTTACATGGCCAACCTGGTGCGCGAGCGGCTCCACGGCAACGTTACCTACTTCAACGTAAACCGCCACATCAATCCGACCGACGTGTGCGTCGCCAGCTGCCGCCTGTGCGCCTTCGGCAAGAAGGCGAAGGACCCGCGCGCGTACACCATGTCGCTCGAGCAGGCCTGGGAGACCGCGGGCCGCGGCTACACCGAGGCGATTACCGAGTTCCACATCGTCGGCGGCCTGCACCCGGAGCTGACGCTCGACTGGTATTGCGAGCTGTTCCGCGGCTTGAAGCAGCGCTTCCCGCAGGTGCACCTGAAGGCGCTGACCATGGTCGAGATCGCGTATCTCGCCCGCCGCACGAAGCTCAGCTACGCGGAAATCGTCCGGCGGCTCATCGATTCGGGCGTCGATTCGCTGCCCGGCGGCGGAGCCGAGATCTTCTCCGAGCGAGTGCGCCGCGTCATCTGCGATCACAAAATCGACGGCAACGAGTGGATCGACGTGGCCCGTACCGCGCACCGCATGGGTCTGAAAAGCAACTGCACCATGCTCTACGGCCACATCGAGAACGAAGAGGACCGCACCGACCACCTGCTGCGCCTGCGCGCGCTTCAGGACGAAACCGGCGGCTTCCAGACTTATATTCCGCTTGCGTTCCACCCGGATAACACGCCGCTCCGGCACATTCCGAAGACCACCGGCTTCGACGACACACGCAACATCGCCGTCGCGCGCCTGCTGCTCGACAACATCCCGCACATAAAGGCCTACTGGGTCATGATGACGCCGCGCATCGCGCAGATCGCCCAGCGTTTCGGAGCCGACGACGTGGACGGCACCGTGGTCGAAGAGAAGATCTACCACGACGCCGGAGCGACCACCTCGCAATCGCTGCGCCGGAGCGAGCTGCTGCACCTGATCCGCGAATCCGGCCGCGAGCCGCTCGAGCGCGACACGCTCTACCGCCCGGTTACCCGCAGCGACGCGACACTCACCGTTCTCGTCTGACCATGACCCCCGAACCCCTCGATTTCCTCAAGCGTATTCTCGAAACCCCGAGCCCGTCCGGCTACGAGCAGCCGGTCCAGCAGGTGGTGCGCGAGTTCGCCGCCTCCTTCGCCGACGAAATATCGACTGACGTCCACGGCAACGTCATCGCCGTCCGCAACCCCGGCGCGCCGCTGCGCGTGATGCTCGCCGGCCATTGCGACCAGATCGGTTTCCTGGTGCGCTACATCGACGCCGAGGGCTACATCTACCTCCACGCCATCGGCGGCTGGGACCCGCAGATCGCCGTCGGCCAGCGCATGATAGTGTGGACCGCGACCGGCCCGGTCTTCGGCGTCATCTCGCGCAAGCCCATCCACCTGCTCACCGAGGAGGAGCGCAAGCAGGTAGTCAAACTGAAGGACCTCTGGCTCGACATCGGCGCGAAGGACCAGGAGCAGGCCGCCTCGCTCGTGCGAGTGGGCGACCCGGTGACGCTCGAGCTGGGCTTCCGCCGGATGCTCAACAGCCGCGCCAGCGCGCCCTCGATGGACGACAAGACCGGCCTGTGGGTCGCCTTCGAGGCGCTCCGCCGCACCCGGGGAAGGGAACTCAAGTGCTCGCTCTACGCGGTCTCGACCGTGCAGGAGGAAATCGGCCTGCGCGGCGCACGCACCAGTTCCTTCAGCGTCGATCCGCACGTCGGAATCGCGGTGGATGTCTGCCACGCCACCGACTGCCCGACCGTGGATAAGAAGAACGAAGGCGACGTCGCGCTCGACAAGGGGCCGGCCATCTTCCGCGGCCCGAACATGAATCCGCGCGTGGTGGACCGCCTGATCGCGACCGCGGCCTCCGCCGGGCTTCCCTACCAGCTCGCGGCCAACGGCGGCGCGACCGGCACCGACGCCAACATGATCCAGATCAACCGCAGCGGCGTGGCGGCGGGCCTGATCGGTGTGCCGAACCGCTACATGCACAGCCCGGTCGAGGTCGTCTCGCTCGACGACCTGGACCACGCGGCCGAACTGCTCGCGCAATTCGCGCTAGGCCTCGCCGGCGACGAAGATTTCACGCCGTAGCGTGTCTTATTTGCGCTTCGACGCGCGATACCCGGCCGCAACCGCTTCGGACTCGCTCATCCACTTGCCGTGTTTCGTCCTGCCGTACCACTGGCTGCCCGAGCGGTGGAAGATGCCGCTGTCGGTGTTGACCCAGACGAGCCCGGGCCGCGGAGGCGTTTGTGCCTGAGCGGCGGGAACGTCAGGCGCGGATCTTTCCACTGCGGGCGGAGGCGGCGCCGCCGGTGCGGAAGGCGCCGGCGTATAGCCGGGCTCGTCGGTCCGCGGCGCGCTACGCACTCCCCGGCCTGCCACGGTAACGTTGCCGCGGATCTGATCGATGGTCCGCTGCGACACGCCCGCACGCTTCAACTCATCGGCGGAACTGTACGGGCGCCCCGCGATGATCTTCTTCGCCGTCGCGGGTCCGACGCCGGGCAGGGCTTCGAGATCTTTCTCGCTGGCATTGTTGAGATCGACCGGTCCGGCGGTAGCCGCCGCAGCGCGCTGCTGCCGCCCTCCGCCGCCGCCCGAGGCGGTAACGCTCCCGCGAATCTGATCGATTACCCTCTGCGACACCCCCGCTCGTTTCAGATCCTCGACCGAGCTATACGGACGCCCCGCGATGATCTTCTTCGCCGTCGCGGCGCCAACGCCGGGCAGCGCTTCGAGCTCCTTCTCGCTTGCGGAGTTGAGGTTTACCGACCCTTGCGGCGCCGCCGCAGTCAGAGCCGCGGCCAGCAAAGCCACGACCGGCAAAAGGAGCCTTGGCTTCGTCATTTGCCCCTCCTTCTATCGACGGGCGCCGCGCCTACCGGCCCATGCCCAGATAGCGGAAGCCGGCGGCTTCGAGCGCCTCCCGATCGAGGAAATTGCGGCCGTCCACAAGCAGCCGCGTGCGCATACGCTCCGCCAGCCCGGCCCAGTAGAGGTCGCGATACTGCGGCCACTCGGTGACCAGCACCAGGGCGTCCGCCTCAGTCGCCAGCGCCTCCATCGAGTCAGCGAAGCAGATGGGCAAGCCCGCGCACTCGCGCCGCGCGCGTTCGAGCGCGATCGGATCGTGCGCCCGCACCTTCGCTCCGCGATCGATCAGCCGCTGCGCGATGTCGAGCGCCGGGGCGTCGCGCAGGTCGTCCGTGTGCGGCTTGAACGCCAGCCCGAGCAACCCGATCGTGCGCCCTTTCAGGATCTTCAATTCGCCCAACAGCTTTTCAAGCACGCGGTCGCGCTGGCGGTAATTGACGTCGCGCGCCGCCTGCACGATCGGCATCGTCAGGCCGTATTCGCGCGCCGTGGCGATGATCGCCGAGGTGTCCTTCCCGAAACACGACCCGCCCCAGCCAAGCCCCGCGTGCAGGAAGCGCGTGCCGATGCGTGCGTCCAGCCCGATGCCCTTGGCGATCTGCTTAATATCGGCCCCGACTTTTTCGGAAAGCTGCGCAATTTCGTTCACGAAACTGATCTTCAGGGCCAGGAACGCATTCGCCGCGTACTTGATCAGCTCCGCCGAGGCCAGGTTCGCCGTGATCAGGGGAACCGCGCCGAGTCCCTCGGGCCGCGGTAGCGGGCCGGGCGCCGCGAACGTCTGTTCGAGCACCGGTTTGTACAGCCCATAGAGGCACTCGAGGGCGCGGGGGTCATCCGAGCCGATCACGATGCGGTCCGGGTAAAGCGAATCGTGCAGCGCCGAGCCCTCGCGCAGGAACTCCGGATTCGAAGCCACCGAGAAATGCCCCTTCGGCCGCCTCCCGTTGCGCGCTTCGAATGCTTCGCGCACCAGCGATTCGACCCAATTCCCGCTCCCGATCGGCACCGTCGATTTGTTCACGACCACCGTGAACCCTTCCCCGATGTTGTCGCCCACGGCGGTCGCGGCCGCCTGGAGATACGAAAGGTTCGGGTTACCGCTTGCCTCGGGCGGCGTGCCGACGGCGATGAAGATCACGTCCGCGCCCGCGTGTGCCTCGGCCGCGGAAGTCGTATAGGAGAGCCGCGGGCCGGCGAGTTCTGCCAGTTCTTCCAGGTACGGTTCGTAAATCGGAAACCGGCCCCGCTTCAGGCACTCCACGCGCGATGCATCGGCATCGAGCAGCGTGACGTGGTGCCCCAGATAGGCGAGCGTGACTCCCGTCGTGATTCCGACATACCCCGCCCCCACAATCGACACGTTCATTGAAAGGCCCTCCGGGTGACTTGCTTCGATCTTACCTCAGAGAAGCGCCGCTGCGCCTGTTTTTGTGCGCCGCGGCAAGGGATGCGCTACCCCGTCCGCTACAATGTAACTTGGCCATGGATAAGCGCCGCATGTGCCCGCATTGCCGGGCCTTTATCAGCAGCAGCGACCGCGTCTGCCCCTACTGCAATACGGAGGTCGGCCCGCGGGCGATCGACCGGCGTGAACCGAAAGAGCTGCTGGGCGGCTTCATCCCGCACGCCCGCTTCACCACATCGATCATCCTGCTGCTCAACTTCGGCCTGTTCGCGGCAACGGCGCTGTTCAGCATGCGGCAGGGCCTCGGCGGGGATTTCATGTCCCTGGATAACCGCACGCTGATCGAGTTCGGCGCCAAAATCCGCGAGGGCATCCAGATCGGGCAGTGGTGGCGCCTGATCACGGCAGGGTTCCTCCACGGCGGTCTTATTCACATCCTCATGAATTCCTGGGTGCTGTTCGATATCGGAGCGCAGGTGGAGGAGATCTACGGCTGGGCGCGGATGGTCGTCTTTTACATCGTTTCCACGATCGCGGGATTCTATCTGAGCACGGTCTGGTCGGCGAGCATCTCGGTGGGCGCCTCAGCCGGCATCTTCGGCCTGATCGGCGCCATGATCGCGCTCGGCGTGCGGAACCGGGCGCACCCGATGGGCGCTGAGATCCGCGGGCTGTATGTCCGCTGGGCGATATACGGCCTCGTTCTCGGACTGCTCCCCGGCCTGCACGTCGACAACGCCGCGCACATCGGCGGGCTGGCCGGCGGTTTCGTGACGGCGTACGTAGCCGGCACGCCGCGGCTCATCGAAACCTGGAGCGATCGCTTCTGGCAGATCGCGGCTTACGCCTCCATCGCTCTCACGATGGTTTCGTTCTTCAAGATGTATCTCTGGCTGACGGCGCCCGGAGCCTAACCGAACAGAATCTGCGCGATCACCAGCTCCGGCAGCGCCTGGTTCCAGCTCTCCGGAATCGTGTCGAAGGCGAGCCGGAAATCCTTCGTCTCGCCCGGCATCAGCCCGCCCATCTTCGCGTTGACGATTGAGGCCGGGTCGCGCAGCACCACGCGCCCCGCCGGATCGCGGAACACGCACGTGATATCGACCAGCTTGATCGGGCGGTCGCCGTCGTTGGTGATCTTGCCCGTGATCTCCACGACGGTCTGGCGCGCGAAGCTTTCCTTGGCGCCCATCCCGACTTCGCTCAGCTTGAGCGAGCCGGCGCGTATATAGGCGCGGGCCTCGGGGCTCAGGACCGGCGCCGGCTTCGGCCGCGGCCCGCCGCGCACCAGCAGCCAGCCCGCCAGGAGCGCCACTGCCGCCAGCGCCAGAACCACGATCAGCGCCGGCGAAACGCCCCGTGGCGCGGGCTTGCCCGATCCTACCGGGTTCACTCCCAATGAAGAAGCCATTCAGAGTGGATTCTAGCGTAGGGCGCTACATCCTGTACAACATCCAATACACGACCACGCCCGTCACGCTTACGTACAACCAGATCGGCAGCGTCCACCGCGCAATGGCCCGATGCCGTCCGAAGTTCCCCTTCAGCCCGCGTACGAGCGTGAGGATCGCCAGCACCGGAACTGCGGCGGCAAGCGCCGTGTGGGTAAACAGGATCGTCCTGTAGGCCGTGCGGATCGCGCCGGTCCCTCGAAAGTACACCACGCCCGCCTGCGCATGATGGGCCAGATAGCCGATCAGAAACAGAACCGACACCCCGAACGCGCTAAGCATCACGCGCCGGTGCGCCTGCTTCTTCCCGGCGCGGATCAGCAGGAATCCCCACACCAGCAGCGCGGCGGCGGTGCCGTTCAGTACGGCGTTCAACGCCGGCAGGTCGATCACGACGGTTCCTTCGCGAGACTCCGTATCCCGGCGATCAGCGGATCGAGGCTCTCGCCCTCTTCGGTTCGATAATACCCGCGCACGCGCCCCACGCGGTCCACCAGCACGAACCGCGTCGAGTGCATCATGCTGCCGTCGATGTCGCCGAGCTTGAACGCGTTGCGGTTCAGGTTTTGCAGCGTGGGCACGGCGCCCGTCAGGAAGAACCAGCGTTCCGGATCGGCGCGGAACCGCTTCGCGTAGGCGGCAAGCACCGGCGGGGTGTCGTACTCGGGGTCGATCGTGAAGGAGACGAACCGCACGCCGGCCACGTCCGCCGTCTTTTTCTGGATGCTGTGCATCTGCGATGTCATGCGCGGGCACGGTCCCATGCAGCGCGTGAACATGAAATCCGCCACCCAGATTTTCCCCGCGAGCGACTTGCTGTCGAACGTCCCGCCGCTCTGGGAGGTCAACGTGAACCGCGGAATTTCACCGTAAACGGGCAGTTGCGGCGGACGCGAGCAGCCGGCCAGAACGGCCAGGCCGGCTGCGGCAACGAGAGCGTATCTCACGCGAAGCTCCTCACGGTTTTGCGGTTCGCCACGGCGGCAGAAGCCAGGAACAACGCCGCGGCGAAGCACGCCGTCACAGCGACGCTCGTCGAAAGCGCGGGCGCGGCGGCGGATGCGGCCGGGCGCGCGAGCGTGTCCCGCAGCGCCGCGACCGTGTAGGTCATCGGATTCACGCGCATCAGCGTCTGCACCCAGCCGTGCGCGTTCGCCATCGGGAACAGCGACCCCGAGACGAGCCACAGCGGCAGCAGCACCAGGTTCATGACGGCGTGGAACCCCTGCGTCGAATCCATGTTCCAGGCGATGAAGAACCCGAGCACGGCGAACGCGAACGCGATCAGAAAAATCACCCCTACCGCTTGCAGCACCCCGGTGAGGCCGGGCGTGTAACCGGTCATCGGCAGGAAGCAGAGGAACAAGAGCCCCTGAATCCAGGCAAGCGTGGCGGACCCGAGAATCTTGCCGAGCACGATGGAGCTGCGCGGCGCCGGCGACACCAGCATCGAGAGCAGGAACCCCTCGCGGCGGTCCTCGATCAGCGACATTGTGGAGAACACGGCCGAGAACATCACCGTGAGCACCAGCGCGCCCGGAAAGAAGAACGCCAGGTTCCCGAACCCCGATCCAATCAGGACCCAGAAGACCAGCGGCGACCCGACGTAGCCGGCAACCCGGGCCTTCTCGCGCCAGAAGCGGATCAAATCGCGCTGCCACAAAGTGAAGACGGGTAACCAAAAGTTCGACATAGTTAATTCACCGCCCGGCCGCTAGGCGGCCTCGAGGCGCAGAGAGCGCAGAGAAATTCTTTAAGTTTTCGCTGCGTCCTCTGCGTCTCTGGGGTGGGCCTTTTTCATTCCAGTTTCGCCCCGGTTTCATCGAGGAACACATCCTCGAGCGTCGGCTTGTGCAGCGCCACCGAGTGAATCGCGCCGGGGAACGCCTCCACCACCTCCGCGATGAACCGGTGCCCGTTGCCGATCTCGATCCGCACCGATCCGTTGCTCGTCGCCGCGGCCTTTACGCCAAGCCGTTCCTCGATCCGGCTCTGCATCCTGGCCGGCTCGTCGACGTCGAGTACCACCACGTCGCCGCCGATGCGCGATTTCAACTCCGCCGGCGCGCCTTCGGCCACCAACTTGCCTTCGTGCAGCAGCAGAAGCCGGTCGCACCGGTCTGCTTCATCGAGAATGTGCGTGGTGAGCAGCACCGTGACCCCCGCGGCATCCCGCAATTCCTCGACGTAGTTCCACAATTCGCGCCGCGCCCCGGGGTCGAGGCCCGTCGACGGCTCGTCCATCAGCAGCACGGCGGGCCTGTGCAGCAGTCCTTTGGCGATCTCCACGCGCCGCCTCAAGCCGCCCGAAAGCGAACCCACCAGGTCGTTGCGCCGGCCTGTGAGCGACAGCCGCTCGAGCGCTTCCTCGATGCGCGCGGCGAGCGTCTTGCCCGTCAATCCGAACAGACGGCCCTGACCGCGCAGGTTCTCGATCACGGTCAGCTTTCTGTCCAGGCTTTGCGATTGAAACACGACGCCCGTGCGGCGCCGCACCTCGGCCGGCTGCCGGTCCACATCGAAACCCGCGATGTGCGCCCATCCGCCCGCGGGTTCGAGCATCGTCGCCAGAATGTGGAAGAGCGTCGATTTGCCGCTCCCGTTCGGCCCGAGGATGCCGAAAATCTCGCGCTCCTTCACTTCGAAGGAAACGCCCGCGAGCGCGGCGCGAGCGCCGTAGCGATGACTCAGATTGTTTACCGCGACGATCACAAGCGAGGCCTGTCGAGCAACAGCAATCCGTAAAGCAGGGGCAGATACATCACCGAAGCCAGCAGCACGCGGCGCGCGCGCAGCGCCGTGCGGTCCAGCGCCACGCGCACGCCGGCGTAGAAGAACACCAGCCCGAGCGCCAGCGCGCCGAACAGATACACCGTGCCGGCCATGCCGAGCGCGGCCGGGGCCAGGCTCGCCGGAATCAACAGCGCCAGGCAGACGACGATCTGCCGCGCCGTCGCTTTCCCGTCCGGCTCGATCACAGGAAGCATGACGATGCCGGCGCGCCCGTAGTCCTCGCGATACATCCACGCGATCGAGAGGAAGTGGGGAAACTGCCACAGGAACAGGATCGCGAACAGCACCCACGCCTGGGTGCTGAGCGTTCCGGCCGAGGCCGCGAAGCCGATGAGCGGCGGCATCGCGCCCGGAAACGCGCCGATCGTGGTCGCATGGTGCGTGCGCTGCTTGAGCGGCGTGTAAAGGAAGAGGTACGTCATGAGCGTCGCCGCGCCCCAAAGCGCCGCGGTCATGTTCACGGCCAGCGCGAGATCCGCGAAGCCCGCGATCGACAGCGCCATTCCGAACACGAGCGCGCCCACCGGCGTCACGCGGCCCGATGGAATCGGCCGGCCGCGCGTGCGCCGCATTTTCGCATCCGCCTCGCGCTCGTACCATTCGTTGAGCGTGGCGGTTCCCGAGGCCAGCAACCCCGTGCCGAGAAGCGTATGGAAAAGCACGAGCCAGCGGAACTCGCTCCACGCGACCCCGCCGCCGTGCACGCCGCCCCCGAGCCCGAAGTAATAGCCAATCGCCGTGCTCATCAGGATGAGCCATGTGATTCGCGGTTTGGTGAGTTCGATGTAGTTCCTCATCAGCACGACGGCGCGCGCCAGCGCACGCCCCCAACCGAATGGATGCTAGAAGAGCCGATTACGATTCCGCCGGAATGATTCCTGTTCCCCAGAAACGCCCCTCATGAGTATTCTACCCTGCGCTGCCCGATACTGAAGTCATGGATATCCCGGCCCTGTTTACCCCGATTTCTTTGCGAGGCCTGGAGTTGCGGAACCGGGTGGCCGTGTCCCCCATGTGCCAGTATTCGAGCGAGGACGGCTTTGCGAGCGACTGGCACCTGGTGCATCTCGGCAGCCGCGCCGTGGGCGGAGCGGGCCTCGTGATCACCGAGGCCGCGGCCATCGA
Organism: Acidobacteriota bacterium; assembly: GCA_050261515.1. Lineage (GTDB taxonomy): Bacteria > Acidobacteriota > Terriglobia > Bryobacterales > Bryobacteraceae > JBLNDJ01. The sequence continues at coordinate 69,315 of JBLNDJ010000019.1, forward strand.
GCCGCGGGGCCGCATCAGTCCTTTCGATCTCGGATTGTGGAAAGACGAGCACATTCCGGCGCTCGCGCGCATCACGCGCTTCATCGCGGACCGGGGAGCGGCCGCCGGCATCCAGCTTGCGCACGCCGGAAGGAAGGCGAGCACGGCGCGCCCGTGGGAAGGGGGGAATCGCCTGGCTCCCGCCCAAGGCGGATGGCTTCCCGTGGCCCCGAGCCCTGTGCCTTTCAGCCCGGACGATCCCGCGCCCGAAGAACTGACCATCTCCGGCATCCGGGCCATCGTTGCGGCTTTCGCAGCGGCGGCGCGGCGCGCGCTCGACGCCGGTTTCCAGGTGGTCGAGATCCACGCCGCCCACGGCTACCTCCTCCACGAGTTTCTGTCGCCATTGAGCAACCGGCGCACGGACGTATACGGCGGATCGTTTGAAAACCGCATCCGCCTGTGCTGCGAAGTGGCGGCTGCGGTACGCGAGGTGTGGCCGGATCGCCTTCCGCTGTTCGTGCGCGTCTCGGCGACCGATTGGGCCGAGGGCGGCTGGGACGTCGAGGAATGCGTGGCGCTCGCTGTGCGGCTGAAGGGGCTCGGTGTGGACCTGATCGACTGCTCCTCGGGCGGCCTCGTCCCGGGCGCAAAGATCCCTGTGGCCCCCGGCTACCAGACGCCGTTCGCCGAGCGCATCCGCAGGGAAGCGGGCATCGCCACGGGCGCGGTTGGGCTGATCACGGATCCTTCGCAGGCCGAGGAAATCATCGCGAAGGAGAAGGCAGACCTGGTGCTACTGGCGCGCGAGTTTCTGCGCCGCCCCTACTGGGCCCTGCACGCCGCCCGCAAGCTGGGATACAGACTGAAGGGCCCGGTTCAGTACCTGCGGGCTTTCGACTGATTTTGTGTGGGGCGGACCCCCTGATCCGCCTCCGGCCCCGCCGGCCTTACCAGTAGTGAGTCGCCAGCGTCTTCGGCGGTCCCGGCGTGCGCCCAATCACCTCCGCCCCGAGGACAATCTGCAGGTTCTTCGTCTGCCATCCGGCCGGCGCACCGCGCAGCGCCTCCGCGAAATAATCGGCGTTGGTAAGAAACTCCCCCGCGACCTGTGTGCCGAAGTGGCCCAGGCCGGCGGCGATAATCACGGGCTCTCCGGTCCGCGATCCGAACACGCGCGAAATGATCGCGAAGTCGGAGGGCGGATCCGTGTTCGTCCTGGCCCAGCGATGGCCGGGCGCCAAATGGTCCTTCACCATGGCGTTCCCGTTTTCACGGTCGAAGGTGAACCGCAGATCTTTTGTGATCTCCATGGTCCACTGATTCGTGTACGCGCCGATCAGGACCGCGGGCGCGTTGCGCAGATCCGCGAAGGAGGTGTCCGTCCCGATGCGCACCTGGGCGGGCTTGCCGGCTTGCGCGAGCAGCGTGGAGAGCCGTGCGAGGGCGAACGCATCGCCCACACCGACGTAGTTGTCGCGGTCAGGCACGATCGCGCTTGACGGCACCATCCCCGCCGGATTGTCGCGCTCGGGCGAGTTGACGTGGAACACAGTAGGGTTCGGGACGCACAGGAGCACCGGGCGCTGGGTGCGCAGGAAAGGCTGCCAGAACTCGTCGAGCGCGCTCGCGCCGCTCCTGCCGGTCCATACCCACAGGGCCGCGGCGCACAGCACGGCCAGCCCGGAGACAACGGCGAGCACCCGCGTGCGTCGCGAACCGGACGCGCTGCGCGGCCGGGCCGGCGTTGCGCACGCCCATCGGAACTCCGGCACGTACGAGCCGCAGGGTAGTTCGATCTGGACGTCCGCCGCGGCACCGGCTTCCTGATAGTACTGCGCCAGCCGCTTGCGGACCTCGTTCGCCTTCACTCGCACGATTGAGTTGTCGCCGGTGTCGTAATCCGCGTCGCGCTCGAAGACCTCCACGCCGATGGTGCGCTCTTTCAGCAGGGCAGTCCGGCCTTCGAGGGCGTGAGTAACGGTGTAACGCAGGAACTCCTGGGAGCGCTTGCTGCCTCGGAACACAGCGCTGGCGAGGACGCGTTCCAACTCGCCGCGAACGGCGTCCTTCTGAGACTCACTCAGGCTGCCGCCGGGCGAAGCCATGCCATTCACCATAGCATACGATTTCGGACGTTACGAACCGTTATATCCGTTGATACGAGTGCACCCGGAGCGCTGTTCCGAACTGTTCGGAGCCTGGATTCGGCGCCCGATCGGCCGCATGCTCCGGGCTGTGAGACAGGAACTCTCGATAGCCCGGCGCGCGATGGCCTGCGAGTTCTCGGTGACGTTCCCGGCCGGGTTCCGGCGGGCGGTGGACGCCGGATGCGCGGCGCTGGACGAAATCGAGCGCCTGGAGGCCAAGCTCTCCGCCTACGAGCCGGAAAGCGAGGTTTCCCGTCTCAACCGCGCAGCCTTCGAGCGGACGGTGCATGTAGATGCAGAGGTCTGCGAAATTCTGAACCTGGCCGCGCGGGTCACAGAAGCGACCGGCGGAGCGTTTGACGCCGCCACGGGCGCATTGATCAAGGCTTGGGGATTCTACGCCGGCCCGAAGCGCGTTCCAGGCGAGAAGGAGCTGGCGGCGGCGCGCGCGGCCAGCGGGATGGCCCACGTCCGGCTGGAGAATCGTTCGGTCCGGTTCCTGCGCGCGGGGCTCGAGATCAATCTCGGGAGCATCGGGAAGGGATACGCGATCGACCGCGCAGCCGGCGTGCTCCCGTCCGGGAGTGCGCTCATCGATGGCGGCCGGAGCAGCCTGCGCGCGATCGGCGGCTGGCAGGTGGCCATCGGCGACCCGTTCCGGCCGGGGCGGGCGCTCGGCAACATGTGGCTGAAGGACCGTGCGCTGGGGACCTCGGGATCCGCGCACCAGTTCTTCGTCCAGAACGGGCGTCGCTACGGCCACATTCTCGACCCCCGCACCGGCCGGCCGGCCGAAGGGCTGGCCGGCGCGTCGGTCTGTGCGCCGACCGCCGCCGAAGCCGACGCCCTCTCCACCGCATTCTTCGTGCTGGGAATCGACGCGGCGCGCGAGTATTGCCGCGAGCACCCCGAGATCGGGGCGGTCCTCGTCACGCAACCGGGAGCGGATGGCCGTGCGCGCGTCGCCGTTACCGGAAACATCCGTATGGAGCGTATATGAACAAGGCAACAAGAATCTTCCTCGTACTACTGCGAATCGCGATCGGGTGGCACTTCCTGTACGAAGGCGTGTGGAAAATCGCGTCCGACCGCGGCGGATCGGAGCAATTCGCGTCGCGGCAGTTCCTTCAGGCCTCCGTGGGGCGGCTTCGGGATTCGTTCAACGACGGCGAGGCTCAAACGCCCCAAGCCGTTCAGGCGCGGATCGGGCAGTGGCAAGACGAGATCGCGAAGTTTTTCAAGACCCACGACAACCAGCTCAGCGACGACCAGAAGGCGACGCTGGCCCTGCTCGGCAACCGGATCGCGGAATCCGTGCTCGCGAAACGGCGCGACCCCGATGGCGGCGACCTTCTTGGGATCGACTGGTATTTCCTTCACGAAGACGTGCTGAAGCTGGCCTCCGAAAAAGACGGGCGGCAGTATTTCACTTCGCGGGAATATCTGGAATCGGCGGCGGGGCCGTTCCGCGGGTTATATCGCGGCTTGATCCGGGGCGCGGACGGTCTCAACCGCCTCACGAAGGAATCCGCGCAGGCCCGGATCGGCGAGCGGTACGACGCGATCGTGCGCCACTTCGAATCGCGCGGCCACCCGCTCACGCTCGAACAGCGCACGAAGCTGGCCGCAGCGCGCGACCGGCTGTCCGCGGCGATCGCGGAAACGCTCGACGACCCGGCGTTCCGCGTACGGATCGAAACCTACCGGCAACTGCTCGGACGTGTGCGGGAAGATGCGCGCCGCACCACCGCGCCATTCTCCGAAGAACGCCTCGCGGCGGACCGCAAGCGGCTCGACGCAATCGCGGCCGAGTTGCTGGCGTTCGTCAACGAGCCGCTGACGGCGCTCTCGATGGAAGCGCAGACGCTCGAGACCGTGGAGCAGATGAAAGCCGGCCCTCCGCCGCGGCCGCCCGAGCAGACCGCGCCCATCGACTGGCTCATCAAGTGGGGGCTCACGGCGATCGGCCTGTGCCTGATGCTCGGCCTGTTCACGCCGCTGGCGGCCGGCGCGGCCGCCTTGCAGCTCGCGGTGTTCTACTTCGCCTCGCCGCCCTGGCCCGGCCTTCCGGCCGCCACGATGGGCGGGCACTACCTGTACATCGACAGGAACCTGATCGAGATGATCGCGGCAACCCTGCTCGCGACCCTGCCCGTGGGGACATGGGCCGGCCTCGATGCCTTGGTGTATCCGCTTGTCCAACGGCTACGCGCGCGCAGACAGGCGGCAGTGGAAGTCACAGCTTAGGAGGATCGCAATCATGAATCTCAACGAACAGCAACGCCAGATCGGCAGAGACAATTTCACGGACGCGCTGCGGCTGACCCGGCGCGAGATGCTTTCCGGACTCGGGGCGCTGCCCGCGGTGACGGCCTTTTATTGGGGATACGAGCACATGAAGGGCAGCCCGGTCCGCGCCGCGCTCATCGGAGCCGGCGACCAGGGGCGCGCCCAGATCGCGTCGAGCAATCCGGATTACGTGCGTTTCGTCGCGTTTTCCGACATACGTCCGAGCAACCAGAAGAAGGCGCGGCAGGCCTTCGAGGCGAAGTACGGCAGCAGCGCCGCGGACATCGACCTGGTGGAGAACTACCACAAGCTCCTCGACCGCGACGATATCGAAATGGTGCTCATCGCCCTGCCGCTGCACCTGCACGCGCCGGCAAGCATCGAGGCCATGGAGAAAGGCAAGCACGTGCTCTGCGAGAAGCTCATGGCCAAGACGGTGCTCGACTGCAAGCGCATGGTGCGCACCGCCAGGAAGACGGGCAGGCTGCTCGCCATCGGCCACCAGCGGCACTACAGCTATTTGTACGCGAACGCCTTCGATGTCGTCGGGCAGAAGGAAATCATGGGCGATATCCGGCACATCCGCGCGTTCTGGCACCGCAACCAGACCGGCGGAGGGAAGCCGGGCGCCGAAACGGGCGAGTTTGACGGCTGGCACAAGTCGATTCCCGCCGAAGACAGGCAGGTCGATTTCAAGCGGCACGGCTACGCGACCCTGGAGGAACTGGTGCGCTGGCGGCTGCACGGGCGGACGGGCGCGGGGCTTATGGCGGAGCTGGGCAGCCACCAGCTCGACGCGTGCGGCATCCTGCTCGGCTCCGTGCTGCGCTCCAAGGACGGCGTGCGCCGGCCCGTGCACCCATTGGCGGTCTCGGGCGTCGGCGTGAATTCGTTCTTCACGGACGGCCGCGAGGTGGAGGATCACATCTTCCTCACATACGAATTCCCGCGCGACATCGTGGTGACTTATTCGTCGATCACGACCAACGAGCTCGAATCCTACGGCGAGCAGGTGATGGGCACCCGCGGCACGCTGGCGATCCTGGCGGAGCGCGATGTGTACCTGTTCAAGGAGAAGTCGCTGCGCGATACGCGGATCACGTGGGCCGAGCGGCGAGTCGGCCAGCCGGTGTCGACCTCGACCTCCACGGTCCGCTGGGCGGCGGAAGCGGGCACGCCCGATACGCTCTCGAGCCGCGGCTACCGCGAGGAGCAGGAGCACCTCGCGTGGCTGATCCGGCATCCGGGCGGCGGCCAGCCGCGCTGTAGCGGCGAGGTCGCGCTCTCGGACGCGGTCATCACGCTGGCTTCGAACGTGGCGGTCCGGGACAAGCGCAGGATCGAGTTCAAGCCGGAGTGGTTCGACGTGAACTCCGAGGCCGCTCCCGACTGACCGAGAGGAGCGCGTGCTCGTACCCCGCGTGCGTCACGCGCTTCTCCTCAACCATCCCCAATTTGAGCGCCACCCCGATCGAGGGAATATTCTCCGGGCGCACTAGCGTGATCACGCGCGAGCAGCCGAGTGTTTCGAACGCCCAGTCCCGGCCGGCGGCCGCCGCCTCGGTCGCGTATCCCCGACGCCAGAACGGGCGGTCGATGATGTATCCGAGCGCCGGTTCCCGCGTCCCGTCAACCTCCATCATGATCACGCCGGCCTGTCCGACCGGCCGCCCGGAGTCCTTCAATACCGCGAGCCAGTAGCCGCAGCCATCCCGCCGGTAGCGGGCTCTCTGGCGCTCGACCCATTCCGCGGCTTCACTCCGCGTATAAGGCCGCGGCCAAAAGCGCATCACCTCGGAATCCGACAGCATGGCGGCGACTGCGTCAAGATCCGCCATGTCCATTTCGCGCAGGATGAGTCGCGGTGTCTCGATCACAGAGGGCTTCCCGGGGCTATCCTCAATGATATGAACTGGAGCGGACTCTCGGCGGTATTGCTGGCCCTGGCAGTTGGCCTGGGAGCGTTTGGCGCCCACGGACTCAAAGCCCGTCTGGACGCCTACTCGATGGGCATCTATGAGAAGGCCGTGTTCTACCACTTCATCCACGCGCTCGGAATGCTGATCGTCTCGTCGCTGCCCAAGGCGGGGGCCCTCACGCACTCCGCCGCCGCGTGGGTCTGCGCGCTGCTGCTTGCCGGTATCCTCATATTTTCAGGCAGTTTGTACGCGCTCGCGACGTCCGGCGTGCGCCTGCTCGGCGCAATCACTCCGGTGGGCGGCGTGTCGTTCATCGCGGCGTGGCTCCTGCTCGCCTGGGCGCTGTTCCGGGGCGGGGCGCGCTGAGCGGAAGCCGGATTTTCACGATTTGGTATACTTAAATTGCATCCGGATTTGCGCCGGAACATTCCTCATCTGCCCTCTGGAGCAGGTAGAAGTCCTGCCGCAATCCCGCGTCGCGTGAGGGAACGATATGAAGAACATCTTCGTAGGCAACCTGGACTTTGCGGCGACAGAGGACGAGGTTCGAGCCCTGTTCGAGAGTTTCGGCGCAGTCGAGCGCGCAGCGATCATCAAAGACCGGGATACAGGGCGGTCGCGCGGATTTGGGTTCGTAGAGATGACGGTCGACTCCGAGGCCGACTCGGCCATCGGGGCACTGAACGGACGTGAGTTGAACGGGCGCGCGCTCAAAGTAAACGAAGCATTGCCGAAAGGCGAGGGCGGCGGCCGCGGCGGTTCCCGCGGTGGCGGCGGCTTCGAGCGCAGGCGCCGCGAGCCTCGCTGGTAGCCAGCCCTCGCGGCAGGCTGAAACATTTCGGGCGCACAACGCGCCTTTTTACTTTGGGAGTGTGTATGGCAGGACGCGGAAGAACAAGCTTTCAAAAACGTCAAAAAGAGCAGCTCCGGCTGGAGCGCAGGCAGCAGAAAGCCGCGCGGAAGCAGGAGCGCAAAGCGCATGGCCCGGAATCGGACCTCGGCGAAGCGGTTACCAGCGAATTGGAGATGGAAAATCTCGACGTCCGCGTGGAGTTGAACCCCGCCGGCGGCATCATCTTCACCACGGAAGAGGAATCGGAATCTTCCGAACAGCAGCGCTAATTAGGCGCTGCGCTCCCCGGCCGGTTGCGCCGCCCGGCTGGTGCTCACCTCAGGCGTCCACCTCTTTGTACAGCGTGCCCGCTTCGGTCGAAGTCAACGCAAGGCTATAGCGGATCGAGATTTCAAGCGCATTCACCGAGCTTCGCGTCAGGAAATACGCGGCCGGGGCGAGTGCTGCCGTCGCGAGTGCGGCCAGGGCCGGCGAGCGGAACAGGAAGTAGAACTGCACGCCCACGGCGGCTGCCATCGCGGCTCCTCCACCGAGCATCATCGGCATCAGCATCGCGCCGCGCGAGGGATTTGCCTGCTTCGTGAACGGCGCGCCGTCGATCGCCCGCAAATCCAATGCCAGGTAGAACGATGCCGCCGCCGCGCTGTAAACCGCGAACAACAACGCGTGCCACGGTCCCCAGAACCACGCCAGTAACGGCAGCAGCGCGCCATGCGGAATCACGATGCCCCAAATCCACAGCAAAGCGTGAATGCCGCGCGCGAATCCGCCGAACGCGCCCGCCGGGACGGTCAGAAAAATCCACGCACCCTTGTAGTCGCTGCCGTACGGCAGAAAAATGCACACGAAAAACATCACCGCGCCGCAGAGGTGCGGCAGCACGTGCAACGGCGTGAACCGACCGGAAAAGGGGTCGGTTCGCCAGCCGGTGGCGAGCGCCGGTGCCAGCCCCACCAGCGCGAGCACCAGCATCGGGAGCAACTGGCGGCGGAATTGCCAGTCGCGCAGCATCATCCGTGACACGAACGCGAAGCCGGCGCGCGCGGGCTGTCCTCCGAAGAAACGCGCTGCCACTGCGCCGGTCCGCGACCGGCGCGCCTTCGCTCCCGCCGACGAGCCCGCGTGCATGAGGCTCGAGACGCGAATCAGGTAGTCGGCCGACAGCGAACGGATTCCGAACACCACCGCCGCGGCGGCCCCAACCGCGAGTGCCGGCCCTAGCCATCCCGGCATCTGCATCCGCGCGATCATCTCCCGAAGGCGCGGCCACCAGATGATTCCCAGCATCGGAATCGTCGCCGCGAGCTGCCCGGCGGCCTTCAGCCGCCGCACCGGCACCAGCCGCATCAGCCATCCGAAAAGCGCGCAGCAACACAGCGCAGACACCAGACCCACCGCGAAAGCGGCCGCTAAATGCACGAACGGATACCACCAGCCCCACCGTTTCACAACCAGGCCGGCCAGCGCGGGCACCACGTTCATACTCCCCATCAGATACGCGACGATGCGGACCAGGTGCGTCAGCTTCGCCGCCGTGTAGGTCGCTCCGTTGACCGGCTGGTGCGCGAGCACGAGGCCCTCCACCGGGTTGATCAGGCTGTTGCCGGTCTCCGACAGCAGCACGCCCAGAAGCAGAAAACCCGTGAAGAGCACGAAGGACGACAGGTACGCCGCCGGGTTCGACTTGGCCAGAACCAGGACCAGCGTCATCAGGCAGGACATCGCAAGGTACAACCACGCCGTGGCCTTCAGGGCCATCGTGTCCCTGCCGAAGTCCATCACCTCGCCGCGGTCGCTGAGCGTCTTGAACAGATCGAGCAGCAGCCGGTAGCCCTTGGGATCGATGCCTATCATGACCGCAGCGTCGAGACGATTCGCGAAACGCCCGGCGCCGCGCTTTCCGCGTTCGTCAACCGCCGGAAGACGTCTTCGAGCGTGCCCCGCTCGGTCGAGGACTTCAAATTCTCGATCGTGCCGTCCGCGATCAGGCTGCCCTTGTGGATGATCAGCACGCGGTCGCACACCTTCTCCACCACATCGAGCACGTGCGAGCTGTAGAGGATCGTCTTCCCCTCGGCCGCCAGCGCCGCGATCAGGTCTTTGACCATAATGGACGCGTTTACGTCGAGCCCCGAGAGCGGTTCATCGAACAGAATGATCTCCGGGTTGTGCAGCAGCGCCGCCGCGATGAGGATCTTCTGCCGCATGCCCTTCGAGTAAGTGTCCAGCCTGCTATCGCGATCCGAAGCAAGGTCGAACGTTTCGAGGATGTCCCGCACGCGCGCTTGCAGCGTATCTTCGCCGACGTCGTGCAGGCGCCCCGAGAGTTCGAGGAACTCCTGCCCGGTCAGGCTCTCGAACAGCACCGCCGCTTCGGGCACGTAGCCGATGCGGCGCTTCACGTCCACGGCGCGCTCCGGCAGCGGCAGCCCGGCCACGGAAATGCTTCCCCCGCCGGGCGCCAGAATTCCCGCGATGAGCTTAATGCATGTGCTCTTGCCCGCGCCGTTCGGCCCGAGCATTCCAACCACCTCGCCCGGGTTCAGCGCGAACGAAACGCCGTGCAGCACCTCCTCGTTGTCGTAGCTGAAGACGACGCCGCCGAACTCGACGATGGGCTTCATGGCGTCACACGGAACTCGGCCATCGGGCCGCGCGCGGCATCCGGCGCGATCCACACGTTGAACGCGCCGGGCTCCGTGACCAGCTTCATCTCTTCGTTGTAAAACGCAAGATCGGCCGTGCTCAGCGTGAACTCGACCGTCCGCTTCTCGCCCGGCTTCAGGTGGACGCGGCGGAACCCCCGCAGCTCCCGCACGGGCCGCGTCACGCTTCCCACGAGTTGCCGCGTGTAGAGCTGCACGATTTCGTCCGCCTCTACGCGGCCCGTGTTGGCGACATCGGCCGTCACCTTCAAAGTGCCGCCCAGCGCTACCGTGGGCGCGGACAGCCGCAGGTTCGAGTACTCGAACGTGGTGTAGGAAAGCCCGTAGCCGAACGGATATTCGGGCGTAAAATCGACGTCGAGATACTTCGAGTTGAAGCCCTTCGGGTCGACGGGCGTGCCGGCCGGAATGCCGAGATCGCTGGGCGACGGCGGCCGCCCCGTGTTCATGTGCGCGTAGTAAACCGGCACCTGGCCCACGGTGCGCGGGAACGTCACGGTGAGCTTGCCCGAAGGCGCCGCGGCGCCGAACAGCAGGTCCGCGATCGCGGGCCCGCCCATCGTGCCGTTGTGCCAGGCGTACAGCACCGCGTTTACGCGCCCGGCCGTCTTGTGGAAGGTGAGCGGACGGCCCGCCATGATGACGGCCACGACCGGCTTGCCGGCCTTGGCTACTTCTTCAACCAGCGCCTCCTGAGCGCCCGGCAGGTCGAGATATGCGCGCGAGTGCGCCTCACCCGAAAGAATCTGCTCCTCGCCGAGGAACAGCACCACGGCATCCGCGCCGCGCGCCGCCGCGAGCGCCGCAGGGAAATTCGCGTGGCTCGTATCCCGGCTGTTCTTCAACGCCTGCACGTACGCGACGCGGTTCGCCCCGAGCATCTCTCGCAGCGCCGCGAGCGGCGTCCGCACGTCGGCCGGCCGCCCGTCCATCACCCAACAGCCCTGCTGGTCGATGGGACTGTCGGCCAGCGGGCCGATCACCGCAATCTTCCCGATCGACTTCGCAAGCGGCAGCGCGCCCTTCTCGTTCTTCAGCAGCACGGCGCTTTGCACTGCGAGGTCCTTCGCCACCGCGAGCGATTCCGGCGCAGCCAGCGCGCCCATGCCGGCCGCCTCGGGCACGGCCTTATCGAATAGCCCGAGCCGGTACTTTACGCGCAGAATGTTCCGCACCGCGTCGTCGATCGTCCTCATATCGACCTTCCCGGCTGCGACCTGCGCCTTCAGCGTGTCGTAGTAGGACGTGCTGACCATCTCCATATCGACCCCTGCCCGCACCGCTTTGAATGCGGCCTCGGCGGCATCGCCGGCATAGCCGTGAGCGATCATTTCCGTCACCGAGTTGTAGTCGCTCACCACAAATCCATCGAACCCCCACTCCTTCCGCAGCACCTGGCGCAGCGTGAACGCATTGCCGCTGGTCGGAATGCCGTTGAGGTCGTTGAACGCGCTCATGAACGTTGCCGCGCCGGCGTCGCGCGCGGCATGGAACGGCCGCAGGTACACGTTGCGCAGCAGGAGCTCCGGAATCCACGTCGTGTTGTAGTCGCGCCCGCCCTCGGCCGCGCCGTAGCCCACGTAGTGCTTCGCGCACGCGGCGATCGAGCCGGGCGCATCGAGCGAGGCGCCCTGGAAACCGCGCACCATCGCGGCCCCGAGCACGCTCGCCACGTAGGGATCCTCGCCGAGACCCTCGGCGATGCGGCCCCACCGCGGATCGCGCGCGATGTCGAGCATCGGCGCGAACGTCCAGTGAATCCCCACCGCGGAGGCCTCGCGCGCAGCCACACGCGCCGCACGCTCGATCAGCTCCGGATTCCAGCTTGCCGACTGCCCGAGCGGAATCGGAAAAATCGTGCGATAGCCGTGAATGACATCGCGCCCGAAGATGAGCGGGATTCCAAGCCGGCTTTCCTTGAGCGCGATGCGCTGCGCCTCGGCCCGGTCCTTGAATTCGCCCGCGTTGAGGAACGAACCCCACCGCCCCTTGCGGATCTCGTTCCGGATTTCGTCCGTGAGCGAATTCATGGACGTGGATTGCGACATCTGCCCGAGCTTCTCATCGAGCGTCATGCGCGCTACGAGCGCGTCGATGCGACTTTCGATATCTCCCTGTGCCGCGGCAGCCGCGGCCGCGCAAAGGCAAAAAAAGAACAGGAGCCGTTCCATCGACCATCGATTGTATTGCAGCGGGCATCACATAGGCTGGAGGGCGTATGGCCGGCGCAGCGAGGGGACCGTGCGATGAAGCCTTCATCCGGTCGTGGTCCGCGCGGGGGACGCGCCGGCGCGGCGACGAGCCCTGGATCCTTGCCGCCACCATCCTCGGCTCCAGCCTGGCGTTCATCGACAGCACGGTGGTCAACGTCGCGCTCCCTGCGCTCCAGGCGGACCTGCGCGCGTCGGTGACCGACCTGCAATGGGTCGTCGAGGCGTACGCGCTCATGCTCGCGGCGCTCGTGCTGACCGGCGGCTCGCTCGGCGACCTGTTCGGCAGGCGCCGGATCTTCGCCATCGGCGTCGCGCTTTTCGCCGGCTGCTCGGCCGCGTGTGGTATCGCGGCGAACACGCGCGAACTGATTCTGGCGCGCGCGGCGCAGGGCGCGGCGGCGGCGCTGCTGATCCCCGGCAGCCTCGCGATCCTCAGCGCGTCGTTCCCGCCTGACAAGCGCGGCCGCGCGATCGGCACGTGGTCCGGCTTCACTTCCATCACGGCCGCGCTCGGGCCGCTCGCCGGCGGCTGGCTCATCGATCACGCTTCCTGGCGCGCGGTCTTCTTCCTGAATCTTCCGATCTCGGCCGCCGTGCTCGCCCTCACGCTCTTGAAGGTGCCCGAGAGCCGGAACGAACAGTCGCGAGCCCGGCTCGACTGGCTGGGCGCGCTGCTCGCGACGGCCGGTCTCGGAGGCGTGACATTCGCGCTGCTCGAACGCGCAACTGCGGCGCTCGCAGCCGGCCTCGCCGCGCTCGCCCTTTTCCTCTGGCACGAAGCGCGCTCGCCCTCTCCGATGCTGCCTTTGGCCCTGTTCCGTTCGCGCAACTTTTCGGGCGCGAACCTGCTCACCCTCACGCTCTACGCCGGCCTGAACGGAGCGCTCTTCTTTCTGCCGCTCGAACTGATCCAGGCGCGCGGCTACACGGCGACCGCGGCGGGCGCCGCGCTGCTGCCGTTCATCCTCCTGCTGTTCCTCCTCTCACGCTGGTCCGGAGGCCTGGTGGCGCGCTACGGATCGCGGCTCCCCCTTGTGACCGGCAGCCTGATCGCCGCAGTGGGTTTCGGGCTGTTCGCCATCCTCCACGGCGCGAGCTACTGGACCGGCTACTTCCCCGCCGTCCTGACGCTCGGGCTCGGCATGGCCACCGCCGTCGCACCGCTGACCACCACCGTGATGTCGGCCGTGGACGAAAGCCGCGCCGGCATCGCCTCGGGCGTCAACAATGCCGTATCGCGCGTGGCCGGCCTGCTCGGAGTCGCCGTGCTCGGCCTGGTGATCCAGGGCGTGTTCAACCGCAACCTGGACGCGCGGCTCGCAAGCCTGCCGCTGAGCCCGGAAATCCGGCGTGAGTTCGACGGCGAGCGGATCAAGCTCGCCGCCGCGCAGCCGCCCGCCGCGGCAGACCCCGCCGTGTCGCGCGAGATGCGCGAGGCGGTCCTCGATTCGTTCGCGCGCGGCTACCGCGCGGTCATGTGGATCGCCGCGGCGCTCGCAGCGGCAAGCGCTCTATCGGCCGCGGCGATGATCAGCCCAGGATCTCGCGAACGAACTGCGCCGTCTGTCCGATCTGGTCGTTGAAGCGCTGGTAGAGGCCGATGATCATGGCGTCGCCCGGCTTGATGCCGCTGAACGCGACGCCCATGCGCTCCTTCACCTGCGCCGGCGAATCGACCGTGCGGCCCGCCGCGAGAATCTTGTACGCCAGGCACGGCTTCTTCGCCTTGCGGATCGTCTCCATCATGCGCGGCGGGTCCGAAGGCAGGTACACCTCGCCGAGCGGCAGGTGCCCGCCCAGCATCTTCTCGAATTCCGCGCGCGGCCGGACCATGTAGTACAGGCTCGTCATGTAGTAATCCACGTCCCAGCCCTTTTCCTCGGAATACTCGACCTCGAGCGGGTTGTGGCACGAAAGACCAACCATGACGCCCACATCGCGTATACGCTTCAGGTAGTCGAGCGATTTGTCGAACTGCCCCGCGTCCCAATACTTGTTCGTGCTTACGCCGTGCTGCGCGATGCCCATCGGCTTGAGCTTGACGACGCGCTTCAGCATTTCCGGCTGGTCGTTGAAACCGGGCCGCGAAAGCACGAGCAGCTGCAGCTTGCCGCCCTGATCCTTATAGCGCAGCCAGTCGGTTTCGAGGCGCTCGCTCCAGCTCGCCTGCCACGTATTCAGCCCCGCGCGCTCGAGTTCCCGCAGGAACGCAAGCACGCGCTCCGTGGTGTGGTACTCGCCCATGTGTGCGGAATACACATAGTTGAAGTGTGAGTATCCGTAGATCGGATTTGCACCGGCGATGAGGCGCGTGATCTTGTGCTTCCCGAAGGGGACGACGGGAAGCAGCGGCCCGGCCTTCGCTTCGGGCACCTTCGTGTCCGCCCCGGCCGGCTGCGCGGAGGCCGAGCCGGCCGCGCCGAGAAATGCCGCAAGCGTGCCGGCGCCCTTGAAGAAATCGCGGCGTTCCATGCTCGTCACATCGAGCGGATCCCGCTCCACCATCCCGTTGATTCGCGGACCGAAGTCGTCTTGCATATGTCTGTTGTATCGTATTCCATAAGCGAGGGGAAATGCGAGATCTATCCGAAGTCCACGGGTTCGCCGGAAACCTGTTCCGCCAACAACCGGACGGCTGTCCGCTCACCGCCGCCCAGATCGAGTTTTTTCACACCAACGGCTACCTGGGCGGTGTGCGCATCCTAACGGATGAGCAGTGCGACGCGCTGCTCGGCGAACTGGCCGCGCTCGCGGACCCGTCCACTCCCGGTCACGAACTTTTTTACGAGTTCCACTCCAACGAATCGCACGACCCGGCCACCGTGCTGTTCCACGCCCTTGGCGCCTGGCGCATCGCGCCCGGCTTTCACGACGTCCTGTGGAACCCGGCGTTCCTCGTGCCCGCCGCGCAGCTTCTCGGTGGCCCCGTCCGGTTCTGGCACGACCAGCTCTTCTGCAAACCCGCGCGTCACGGCGGAGTCGTCGCCTGGCACCAGGATTATTCCTATTGGACCCGCACCACGCCCATCGCCCACCTCACCTGTTGGATCGCGCTCGACGACAGCACCGTGGACAACGGCTGCCTGCACTACGTCCCCGGCAGCCACCGCTGGGATCTCCTGCCCATCACCGGGCTCACCGGAAACATGGACGAGATCCGCACCGTGCTCTCCCCGGCGCAACTCGAGCAGTTCCGGCCCGTGCCCTGCGAAGTGAAGCGCGGCGACTGCGTCTTCCACCATCCGCTCATGGTGCACGGCTCTTACGAGAACCGCACCGAGCGCCCGCGCCGCGCCACGCTGATCAACGTCTTCCGCGACGGCGTGCTGTCGGATTCGGACACGCCCCCGCTCGACGGCGTTCCGCCCGTGCCGAAAGGAGCGCCGATGGGAGGCCGCTTCTTCCCGCTGCTGTACACGCCTACATGAGCTTCAGGCTCTGCGCGATCAAAAGCCGCGTGCCCTCATACGGCCCGCCCTGCCCCTCCCACTCCATCGAGTAGTAGCCGCGATAGCCGCTCGCCTTGGCGATCGCGAACGTCTTCGCCATGTCCACGCGAAAGACCCTGCCGCCGTCCGCCACCTCGGAGTCCTTCACGTGCGCGATGTTCGTCGCGTGCCGGAACATCGCCGCGACGGCGTCGTAGTTGAACTTCTCGTTCCCGCCGAGCATCGAGTTGCCGAAATCTGGCAGGGCGCGCAGATACGGGCTGTTCACCCGCTCGATCACTTTCACCAGGAAGAACGCGTCCTCGGTAACCAGGTCGTCGTTCTCAAGGCTCACAATCACGCCCTTCGCCGAGCCGTAATCCGCCATTGCCTTCAGCGTTCCGGCGGCACGCTCTACATCCGGCTTGACACCCTTGGCGCCCTGCACGTGAATGCGCACTCCGGGCGACCCAAGCGCGGCGGCGGCGTCGATCCACTTCTTCCCGTTCGCGACAGCCTTTGCGCACGCCGCGGCGTCCGCGTCGTAGACGCTCGCGTCCACGTCCGCGGGAATGTTCACTACCCGCGAGCGAGCCTTCTCGACCGCGGTCCGAAAGCCGTCTAGATACGCCGGCTCGAGTGAAGGAAAGTGCGATCCGAGCGGCTCGATGGCGTGGATTCCAAACTCGTCCGCCACCATCGCCGCGAAATCCTTCAGCGCGATCTTTGCGCCGATGAACTCGCGGAACGGGTAGGAAGCCACGGCGATCCGCTCGCGCGGCGCGGTGGGAAAGCGCAAGCCGGGCACGGCAGCGAACCCGGCACAGAGTTTGGCAAAATCGCGGCGGGTGGGTTTCATTGCCCACCAGCGTACTCCACGCTCAGGCCGCGCGGAAGCTGAACCCGAGCAGCACCAGTCCGGCCGTGTAGAGCGCGATCATGAGCGCGAGCAGCGCCAGCGTACGCCCGGATGCGCCGCGGAACTCTTTCCAGACGAAGATGCCCCAAATCGCCGCCACGAGCGGATTCGCTTGCGCGACCGCGCCCGCCACCGCCATCCCCGCCAGCCCGGCGGAGAGGAAGTTGAACACCATCCCCGCGCCCCAGATCGTGCCGCCCAGGAAGCCCGCGGCGTGCTCGCGCGCGCTGCCGGCCCTGTACTGCTTCCACACCAGCGGGACGCCGCCGATCGGCCGCCGCGTGACGAACAGCATCAGCGGCACCACGGCGGCCAGGCACCCCGAAGCGTAAAGCAGCGCCGCCCCATACGGCGAGACCGGCCGGAGCGGTGCGAGCGCCTTCGCCACCAGCGCGCCGGACATGCTGAACAGCACGCCCGCGGCGAAGCACATCGCCAGGCCGCCGCGCGGCGCGTCCGCCTGCCGCGCCGCGCCCGTGGAGCGGTACGCGAGCGAATTCGTCAGAACGGCGCAGAACACCAGCGCGACGCCCCCGCCGAGCAGCACGGCATCGCCGAGCGGCCGAATCAGGTAGCTGAGCACCGTGCTGACCACGAGCGCGAATCCGACCGAGACAGGAAACGCCACCGTCATCCCCACGCGCGCGATTCCCGCCATCAAGAGGAAATCGCCGAGGCAGAGCGAGGCGCCGCCGATCGCCGCGCAGGCCACCGCGACGCCGTCCGCCGAGCGCAGGTTGTCGAGGAAGTCCGGCGAGCGGAACAGCATCCCGCCGGTCAAAACGGCCAGCCCGCCCACCAGGAACACGCCGATCGTGAAATCGCAGTGGTAGAACTCGATGCGCCACCTGGGTGCGAGGCGCGACGTGTTGGTCCAACTGCCCCAGCACACCATGGTCGCGAGCATCATCGCCAGCGCGACCGGGAACGTTGCCGGCAGAATCATGAGGCCGCCATCTCGGCGGCCGCGCTCAAAATGAATCCGGGAATCCAGCCCATCGAAATCTTGTCCATCTCAATGATGCGCTCCTCGGCCGGAACCGCCCATCCCGTGTAAGCGCCCGTGATCCGCCCGTCGGGCGTAATCCTGTCCTGCACGTAGCGCCACGCGCGTTCCGCCACGGGCGTGAACGACGCGGGCAGCCAGCCCTTCCGCACCGACTCGTGCAGCCCCATCGCGCACATCGCCGTGCCGGTGGTCTCGAGCGGGCTCGCGGGGTCGTCCACGAACAGGTGCAGCGCGCCGGTCGCGTGTTGCGCGCGGCGTATGCCCTCGGCGAGCACGCGCAGGTCATCCTTGAACCGCGCGAACTCCGGATCCGCAGGCGGCAGATAGCGAAGCACGCCGGTGATCGCCCAGAGCAGCCAGCCGGTCGCGCGCGTCCAGTAAGTGACGCCCACGCCGTCTCTGAACAGGATGGTCTTCGCCAGCCCTTTCTCGCGGTCGAGAAAAACGTCGTTGCACATGCGCAGCTGGTAGACGGCCTGGTCGCGGTACACGGCCCCGCCTTGCGGATCGAGCGCGTAGGCGATCATGAGCGGCGTCACGACGAAGTAGAAGGTGTCCGGAATCGTGAACTCGTCGTTGTCGGCGTGCAGCACCATGCCGTACCGGTTGCGCGCCGTCTGGTGCAGAATCACGTGCGCGACGCCGAGGCACACCCGGCGCGCGCGTTCGTCGTGAAACTGCTCGGCGATCTCCCAGCACGGGAAGGACAGGCCGAACTGGCCGCTATACGTCGTGATCTTGATCCCGCCGGCATCGACCGTGCGCGACTGGCTGCCGGAGTACGCCGCCGCCTTCTTGCTCGCCAGGTGGAAATCGAGCCAGCGCCGCGCGAACTCGCCGGTTCCCGGCACGCCGCGCCGCGTCCACTCGAGCAGGCCTTTCACCAGCAGGGTGCCGAACCAGTCCGTGTTGAGCGAGCCGGGGTCCTGCTTGAGCGTGTTCTCGATGATCGCTGAAATGCCGGGTTGCATACGAAATTCTCCAGTCTACTTGAGAACCGGAGGCTGTGGGATCATCTGAACGTGTACGCAGCCGGAATTGACATGGGCGGAACGCTGACGAAGCTCGCGCTCGTCTCGCGCGACGGCCGCATCCTGGCGGAGCGCAGGATTCCCGCTTTCGCGCACCGCGACCCCGCGCAGGCCCTTCGCGAAGTGCGCGCGGAGATCGAGCAGATGGCCGCATCCGCCGGCCTTGCCTATCCTCCGCCGGACGGCTGCGGCATCGGCGTGCCCGGTGTCGTCGATTACCGGACCGGGCGGCTCATCTTCTGCGGCGCGCTCGGCTGGCGCGAAGTCGCGCTCGGCGAACTGGCGCGCGAGGCGCTCGGCTGCGAGACCGCCGTCGATACCGACGTCAACGCCGGAGCGCTCGCGGACCTGTATTTCGGCTGCGCGCGCGAATCCTCTGACCTGCTCTACATCTCCTGGGGAACCGGCATCGGCGCGGGACTCGTCATCTCGCGCAAGCTCTACCACACGCGCGGCGCCGCCATGTGCAACTTCGGACACATGCCCGCCGACCCGTCGAGCGCGCGGCGCTGCTACTGCGGCTGCCATGGATGCCTCGAGATCGAGGCGGGCGGCCGCGCCATGGCGAACGAAGCCCGCGAGCGGCTCGCGGCCGGCGAGGAGTCCCTGTTGCGGCAGCAGCCCGAGGTCACGCCGGAGCGGATCGCGTGGGCCGCCTCGCACGGCGACGCGCTCGCGCGCAGCATTCTCGACCGCTCGGCGCTACTGATGGCGCGCGTGCTCGGAGGCGTGCTGGCGCTGCTCAACCCCGATACGATCGTCTTCGGAGGCGGCGTGAGCCGCTGCTTCCCGCTTATCCAGGATACGTTTGACGCCGAGCTGCGCGCGCGCACGCCGGATTTCAGCATCCACCTGACCGCCATCCGGCAATCCCGCTTCAGCGATAACGCGGGCGTCGTGGGCGCGGCGATGCTGGTCAGGACAGGGCCTTAAATGGGGGACATTTTCTCGGACATCGCGCTCGCCCGCAGGCTGGAACGCGCCGAGTCGCTCGCGAACGCGCGCTCGGTCGAGGCTCGCCGCAGGCTGATGCCCGATTCGGGCGCGCAGTGGATCGAAGTCGCGGGAGCGTACGCGATGTATGACGGCGTACGCTCGCCGCTCACCCAGACGTTCGGCCTCGGCATGTTTGAGATGCCGTCCGCTGCGGACATGGACACGATCGAAGCGTTCTTCAAGGACCGTGGCGCGCCGGTATTCCAGGAGGTGAGCCCGCTGGCAGACAAGTCTCTGCTGCCCCTGCTCGGCGAGCGCGGCTACCGCCCGGTCGAGCTCACGAGCGTGATGTTCCTCCCGCTGAGCGGACGCGCCGCGGCCACCACGAGCGGCCCCATCGAAGTACGTGTGGCGGCCGCAGACGAACGCGATCTCTGGGCGCAAACCGCCGCCGAAGGCTGGCGCGAACTCGCCGGGATCGCGGATCTGATGCTCGAACTCGCGCGGGTCTCGTCCGCGGCCGAAGGCACCCTGCCATTCCTGGCCGAGTTGGACGGCCGCGCGATCGCTACCGGCGCCCTCGCGATCCACAACGGAGTCGCCCTGCTCGCCGGTGCGAGCACGATCCCCGAATGGCGCCACCGCGGCGCGCAGCGGGCGCTGCTCGAAGCCCGCCTCGCCCGCGCCACCCGCGCCGGCTGCGATCTCGCGACGATGTGCGCCGAGCCTGGCAGCGCCTCGCAGCGCAACGCCGAGCGCCAGGGCTTCCGCATCGCCTACACGCGCATCAAGTGGGGCCTAGCTTGACGCGGCCGCCCGCTCGAGCGCGGCTATGTCGAACTTCTTCATTTTGAGAAACGCCTGCGTCACCCGTTCGGTGCGCGCTTTGTCTCCGCCGCCGAGCAGTTCTCCCATCCTGGCGGGAGTGATCTGCCACGCCAGGCCGTACTTGTCCTTGAGCCAGCCGCACTGCCCGGCTTGCGCGTCCGCCGAAAGTTTTTCCCAAAAATAGTCGATCTCCTCCTGCGTGTCGCACGGCGCCATGAACGAGACCGCCTCGTTGAAGGCGAACTTGTGATCGTGCGCGGAATCCATCGCCGCGAACTCCTGGCCCCGCAGCCAAAATCGTGCGTACCGCACGGTCCCTTCCCTGTCCGGCTCCTCGCCCTTGCCGTAGCGCGAGAGGACCTCGGTCCTTGCGTTGCCGAATACCCATGCGTAAAAGCCCATCGCCTCCTCGGCCTTGCCGCACACGCTGCCGGCGAACAGAAGGGCGGGGACGAATTTCTGGCCAATGGGCTCCACACCCACGTAGATGACCTGCCAGGACAAACCGTACTTGTCTGCGAGCCACCCGTATCGCTCGCTGAAGGGGTACGCATCGAGTGGCATCAGAACCTTGCCGCCCGGAGACAGCCGTTCCCACGTCGCATCGGCCTCCTCCTTCCTGCCGCACCGGATATGGAAGGAGATCGACGGATTGAATTTGAACAGCGGTCCCGCGCTGATCGCCATGAACGGCTGCCCGGCGAGCTCGAAAGACACTACGTCGCAGTCGCCCGATGGAGTGCCGGTGAGCTTCGTCACGTTTGTGATCCTGGACCCGGGAGCCAGTGACACATAGAGCTCGGCCGCTTCACGAGCTTCCTTGTCGAACCAGAGATGCGGCGTGATCTTGCGCATGGCGGCTCCTTCAGCCCGCGGCGGACCTGCCGCGATAGAGCGGCACGAACACCTCGGCCACGAACTTCTCGTACGACGTCGGGGTGGTGTTTCGGTCCGACCGCGGCTCGAGCGCCCGGATGTGGCCGCTGTTGATTGCCGCGGACATTTCGAGAATGAGATCGGCGACGTTGGCCGAGAAGCCCATCTGCTCCAGGGCCGGCCGCAGTTGCTCATCGGTCAGTTGGACATACTGCAGGTCCGGTTTCCCGATGGCGCGGCCGATGATCGCGGTGGCCTGGGCCATGCTGATGTCGCGCTCGCCCAGCAGTTCGCGTGTGTTCCGGCCCTTGAACTTCAAGCCCAGCAGCTCTTCCGCCGCGGCGGCGCCGATATCGCGGCTGGCGATCATCGGAAGTTTGACGTCCGGACGCAGCGGTCCGGCAGCCTTTCCCATCGACTGTATGGTGCCGACCATTGCGAGCGTGTTCTCCATGAAGTATCCGGCGCGGAGGTGCAGCACATTGAGCCCGCGGATCTGGTTGAGCTGCTCCTCCATATAGTGCAGGCCCAGAATCGGTCCGGTCTTCTCGGATTTGTCTGCCCCGACACTGCTCAGCGTGACCGCGTACGGGACCTTGGTGGCGTCGAGGGCCGCCTTGACCGCATCCACGACGCGGCTCTGAAAGGCCCTGTAGTCGGCGGCCGCCATGTCAGGCGGCATCATCACGTAAACGGCCCGCACGCCATCGAATGCCCTGGCAAGCGATTCGCCGTCGGTCAGATCGACCGTGAACGGCTCCGCCCCCATCGCCGCCGCCTGCCGCAGCCGATCGGCGTTTCTCGCGATCGCCCGAACCTTCTGCCCCCTCCGCAACAACGCATCCACGACAACACGCCCGGTGTTGCCGGTTGCCCCGGTGATTGCGTACATCCTTGTCCCCCTCTGTGGCCCAGTGTAGCCCGCCGCTACGACACTTTGTGTTTCGCGACCCAGCGCCTCCGCAGTTCATCCGCCGGCTACTTCACACCCCATTTCGACCTCCCCCCTTCCTCAACCAGAAACTTCATCGCCTCCCGGTGGCACACCAGTTGGGCGGTCAACAAACTGTCCGGCGTCCACAGGAACGGCTTCCCGCCGCGCTCGGCGACGGATGCCGCGTGCGTCGGCGATTCGATCACTACGCTCAACGCCCCCGAGCTCAGATTCAGCGCGGTGTCGAGATTGTAGGGCGACTGCGTTCTTTTGCGCACCGGATCGGCCTCCTCCGCCGGATCGTCCGTGGCTTGCAGCCCCGCCGCCGTGAGACCCGTGTGCACGCGGCGGAATAGCCGGTCGAAAACGGGCATGAGCGCATGCTCCGCGAAGGGCCGGTGCATGAGCGGGAACACCGCGCCCGTGTGCATGTTCAGGATGAGATCGGGCCGCTCGCGCGCCGCCAGCCCGAGCAGCGCCTCGGTCTCCGGCTGCCGCTTCCCGAGAAAGTCGTCGTGCTGGATGTTGACGCCGTGGTCGTTCGGATACCCGCCCGGAAACTGCGTGCGGGTGAAATCGAGAGGGATAAACCGCTTGCAGTCCGGCCAGCCGATGTTCTTCCCGTCCGACCATCCGCCGGTGTTGAAGTACTCGGGGATGGTTTCGTCGCGCCCGCGGTGCGCCTCCATGCGGAGCGGAACGCGCGCGCGGCCGTCCGGGTTCATGACGGGAATCAGAATGATCCGGTCGAGCGATTTCGCCGCTGCCGCAAGCTCGGGCCACGCCCTGCCGCGCAGGTCCTTCCCGGTCTCGAGCACCGACAGCAGGTTCACCATCCCGACGATGCCCTCGAACTCGCCGCCGTGCACGCCGGCCATCGCCATGTAGACCTTGCGCCCGGCATCCGGCCCGCTGAACGCGCGCACGTCGCCCAAGCCAAGCGAACCGGAGAACGTCGTCGTCCCCTTGCCCTGGCGCGCGGCGCCGTAGAGCACCGCGCGAACCGGCCGGCCGCCCGCGCTGGTCCCGATCGCCACAACCTTGCCGGCGTGCACGCGCGTGTCGAGAAACCGCGAAACGCCGTCGAGCGTGCTCACCCAGAACTCGGGAATGCTCTCAGCCTCGCGCAGATAATCCGCGGGAATGTCGGGAAACTTACTCTGAGTACGGCGGACCGCATGGCCCGCAGCCGACCTCGCCGGGTCCGTCGCACCCGCCGCCATCACGCACGCTGCGCTCACCAGAAGAAGGCTGCGTCTCATGCCGAACCATTCTACTCACTGGCGCGGCCGGCACGTTTTTCTTGGCGGGCGCTCAGCCCGCTCCTACTGCACCTCCACCCGCCGGCGGCTCACCGTCGGACTCTTATGCCGTGTCCCCTCCGGCCTCGCCGTCGCCTTTAACAAAAACTTTCCCTTGGTGGACGGCACCTTGAAATCCACGAACACCGTCTCCTGCCCGAGCGCCCCGACCGAGAACGGCTGCGACTGCTGCGCCACCGCCTCGCCCTTCTCGTTCTCGAGCGACAGCGCGAGGCTGCCGCGGACCGGCTCCGAGTCGTCGTTCACCATCATGACCGTGAACGTGCGCGCCGAATCCGCCTCGAGCGTGGGCTGGAAGAAATTGATGTACACGCCCAGAGGCTTGAACGCCTCGCTCATGTAGTCCTCGAAGTACGGATCGAGCTTCAGGCTCACGATGTCGCGGAAGTGATCGCACGTGAACCCCTTCGGGTCGCTCATCGTGAGATACACGAAGTGCAGCACGGCCGCGTACTGGCGGTGGGCGCGCCAGAATTCCGTGAGGCCCGCCAGCAGGTACGCGTTCAGCGCGAGCCGCTGCTCGGGCGTCGAATTCGGGCCGAGCAGCCGCGGGTAGAGCTTGTTCGTCAACTCGGTCGGCGAGCCGTCGCGGTTGAGCCACAGCCAGCCGTATTCGTTGAGGATGAGCGCATGCGCGGTGGGCGGTTCCGTCTGGCCTGGGCGCGCCACGCGCGATTCGAGGTCGCTCATCTCAAACTCTTTGCCGTTGGCCATTGCCTGGTGCTCGTACGGATGATCCTCCACTGGATCGTCCGGCCCGGCCGGCCCGTTGTAGCTGTTCTCCCACGGCCGGTTCGAAAGGTCGAGCCCGCGCACCGCCGGGATGATCTTCGTCGTGAAATCCGGATACCACGACTCGTTGTTCGCATCCCAGATCACGACGCTCGCGTGGTTCCAGTTGTCGCGCATCCATTCCTTGAACTCGGCGATCAGCGTGTCCGCGTCGAACGTGGGCGTGTAGTCGTTGCCGTGCCAGCCGTGGCCGATCCAGAAAAAATACTCGTTCTGGATCAGCAGGCCCGCCTCGTCGGCGATCTCGAGCCACCGGTCCGGCACCGGCCCGATGCAGAACCGGAAGCTGTTCCAGTTCATCCTGTGAGGAATCTCGACCAGCAGCTTGCGCACCCACTTCTCGTCCCACGGCAGCGTGCCCGACAGCGGATCCTCGAAGAACCGGTGCATCGTAATGTTCGAGCCGCGCATGAAATAGGGCTTGCCGTTCAGGTAGGCGCGGCGCGTGGCCGTGTCGAACCGGAACTCGCGCATGCCGAAGCGCGTCGTGACGCTGTCGCCGCCCGTGCTGGTTTCGAGCACGTACAGGTTCGGCTCCTCGGGGCTCCACAGCTTCGCGCCGGGTACTTTCACGGTCCCGGTGACGGTCTTCGTCTCGCCCGCCGCGATCGTGACCCGCTGCGGCTTGGGCGCCGCGACGTTCTGCCCCTGCTTCCACGGCTTCACCACATGCTTCAGCGCGACCGTTACCGCCGCCGCGCCGTAGTTGCGGATCTGCGTCTGCACCGTGATCTCGCTCGTCTGGATGCGCGGCGCCACCTGGATGGTCTCGATCACCGGATTGTCCGAGAGCGCCACCGAAACGCTGTCGTAGATGCCCGGTGTCCAGCGGTTCTTCTCGAAGTCCGTGCCGCCGTTCACGTTCGGCGGCAGCACGGCCGGATGCGCGCCGATGCGCACGACCAGTTCGTTCGGCCCGTCCCACTTGATTGCATCGCTGATGTTGAAGATGCCCGCGGTGAAGCAACCGAAGTGGTCTCCGATCTTTTTCCCGTTCAGCCACACGGCGGTCCCGAACTGCGCCTTGTTGATCTTCAGGATCGCGACTGCGCGCCGTGCGTCCGGGGTGAACGACGTCCTGTACCAGAAGTAGTTGCGGTTCTGGCGCGGCACGCCGGCGTTGCGGACAATGGCCGATCTGGGCATGTCCCCCCGCCCTACGCGGTTCACGATGAGCTCGCGGCTGTCGAAAAGATCGACGTCCGCGAACGGCGGCGTGGAGGAGTGAGCCAGGCCGGGCACCGGCGTCTTGTGCGTGTACGACGCGGGCGCCTGGTCCGCGTCGAGCGAATCGGCGATGTCCCACGTTCCGTCGAGCGAAATGGTGACCCTGGCGCCCAAGCACGGCAGGGCGAGACAGAAGAGCAACACGAATGCGAGCTGTTTCATGGCTCCGATCATTCTACGGCTTCTCCGGGGCGAAGAATCCAGGCCGAGTCGTGCCGCGTAAACCCGATGCGCGGATAGTAGTCCACGGCCTTCGGCGCGGCGAGCAGGACGATGGTGGCGTCCGGCCCGCTCGCGCGCTGCGTGGCGCGGATGAGTTCCTTCCCGATCCCCATGCGCTGGTGCGACGCGCGCACGGCAAGATCGGAAAGGTACGTGACGTAGGCAAAGTCCGAGAGCGAGCGTGAGATGCCCACCAGCAGATCGCCCTCCCACGCGGTGACAACGAGGTTCGCGCGCTCGAGCATCGCGGCCATGCGAGGGCGGTCGTCCACCGGCCGGCGCTCGCCGAGCGTCGACGCGCGGTAGAGTTCGATCACGGCATCGAGCCCGACAGGCGCGCCCACACGGTATTCGATCATTGTTTGATAGTACAATCCCACACATGCGTTTCATTCACCTGCTCCTAGCCGCCATCATTGCCGCCACGGTCGGATCGAGCGCCCCAAAACCGGACATCTGGCTTGTCGACTCACTCGTGAAGGTGTTTCCCGACGACGTGGCGGGAACGAACCGCGCGCAGCCGCAGGCCTGGCCTGTCGCGCGCAACGGCCACACGACGGTGCAATTCGCCATCCGCTCCTCCGCGCCCGTCGCCGGTCTGAGCGTTCGCGTCACGGTGGGCGGCGGTTTGCAGGCGCAGGCACGGCACGTCGGCTACGTGCCGGTCGGCTCGAACCCGCCGGGAACGCCCTATGACGAAGTCGTGCGCCCCGCGCCCGGCCTGTTCCCCGATCCGCTGTTCGAGGACTTCCCCTACACGCTCGCCGCGAACCGCACGGAAGCCATCTGGATCACGCTCTACGCGCCCGCCTCGGCCGCGCCCGGCACCTACTCCGGCGAGGCCGTCTTCGAGAGCAACGGCGTGAAGCTCGCCTCTGCGCCCTTCCAGGTTCGCATCGCCGAGGCCACGGTGCCCGAGCGCCAGACGCTCAAGGTCACGAACTGGTTCAACACCGGCAAAGGCTCTCTCGGCCGCTTCTACAAGCTCGACGGCGGCGACGATCGCTACTGGGAAGTGCTCGGCAACATCGGCCGCGTGATGGCGGACCACAAGCAGAACGTCATGCTCACCCCGGTGCTCGGGCTCTCCACGCCGCGCATTGAGGGCGGGAGCATCGTTTACGACTTCTCAAGGCTCGACAAATGGGTCGAGACGTTCGAGAAAGCCGGCCTCATCGGCACCATCGAAGGCGGCCACCTGCTCGGCCGCGCGTCCGGCTACAGCACCCCGCTCGTGATCCCGGCCTATGTGATCGAGGACGGCAAGCCCGTCATGAAGAACCTCGACGCCGGCGATCCGCGCGCCGAAGCGTTCTTCGACTCGTATCTCTCCCAGCTCTACGCGCACCTGAAGCAGCGCGGTTGGGTGGACCGGTACATCCAGCACATCCACGACGAGCCGCACGGCGACGAGAACCCCGCTTACAACAAGTACGCGAAGATCATCCGGCGCAACCTGCCCGGCGTGCCCACGCTCGACGCCGTCGGCCTCGATCAGGACATCAGCTTCTTCGAAGATGTCGCCGACATCTGGGTCCCCGTGCTCGGCAGCTTCGATCACCAGATGGACAAGATCCGCTCACACGTCGCCAAGGGCGGCCAGGCGTGGTTCTATACCTGCATCGCGCCGCAGGGCCGCTACCTGAACCGCTTCACCGATCTGCCGCTGATCAAGACGCGCCTGCTGCACTGGTTCAACTACCGCCACGACTTCGCCGGCTTCCTCCATTGGGGCGGCAACTACTGGCATCCCGAGCCGTTCAACAACGTCCAGACGGTCATCAACGACAACCAGACGCTGCTGCCCGCCGGCGACAACGCCATCGTTTATCCGAACCCGGGAAAGAACTCCGTGCTCAGCTCGATTCGCCTGGAAGCGATGCGCGAAGGCATCGAGGACTACGAGCTGCTGGTCGCGCTTGCGAAGACGGACCCCGGCAAAGCGAAGCGCCTCGCGCGCGAAGCGATCCCGAACATCAACGACTATGTGCGCGACGTGGCCGAGTTCCGCCGTTTGCAGGCGCAACTGCTCGGTGTGGAAGCGCCGCCGCGCGCACTCGCCGCCAGAAAGCCCGCGCCCGCCGCGGCTGAACCCGTGCGGCTCGATTTCTGGCTCGTCGATTCGCTCATAAAGGTCTTCCCCGGCGACGCTGCCGGCGCGAACCGTCTCGAAGACGCCACGTTCCACGCCGCGCGGAACTCGAACGCCAGCATCCAGCTCGCGATGCGCGCGAGCGGCCGCACGCTCGGTGATGTTTACGTCGATGTGCTTCCGCTCACGGGCCCCGAGCAGCCGATCGATACGGCCGAGGTGCGCGGGGTGGATTACGTCGTGGTGACGACGAACACGACCGATACGCCCGAGAAAGAACTCGTCGCGAAAGCTCCGGCGCTGTTCCCCGATGCCCTGACGAGCCGCCCGCCGTTCACGATCAAGAAGGCGCAGACGAGCTCGGCCTGGATCACGATCCAGGTGCCGCGCGAACAGCAGCCGGGCGAATACCGCGGCGAGCTGCGCATTCGCCAGGGACGCGAAGAGGTCGGGCGCGTGCCCTACAAGTTCGTGGTGTATGCCGCGACAATTCCCGAGCGCGTTCCGCTCGCGATCTCGAACTACTTCTACCTGGGCGGAGGCCTGACGCGGGAGATTTACGGCGTGAAGCCCGATACGGAACAATGGTGGCGCCTGCTCGGCAACTTCGCCCGATTCCTCGCGCGCTACCACCAGAGCTCGATCGGCGCGAACGCGGTCTCCATGTCGAAGGCCGAAGTCGCGGGCGACGGCCTGCGGTACGACTTCTCGTACTTCGAGCGCTACGTCTCCGTCTTCGACCGCGCCGGCGTGGATCGCAATATCGAAGGCGGCAATCTCCTTGATCGCGTGCGCGTTCCCGGCGCTCCTCTCACGATGACCGCATGGGTGAACGAAGGCGGCCGCGCCGTCCTCAAGGACCTCCCGTACAAAGACCCGCGCGCGAGGCAGTTCCTCGAAAGCTTCTTGCCCGCGGTACACGCCATGCTCGAGAAGCATGGCTGGACGAGGCGGTATTTGCAGGGAGTTCTCGACGAGCCCGGCCCCGGCGAGGAGCAAGTCTTCGCCGATACCGCGGCGCTCGTGCGCAAACTGATGCCAGGCGTCCGCATGATCGAGCCCGTCGGAGCGGACCAGGATCTGTCGTTCATGAAGGACGTCGATGTCTGGGTTCCGCAGCTCGGCACGTTCGACGAGAAGTGCCTCGCGGAGCTGCGGAAGCACGCCGATACCGGCGGCGAGCTGTGGTTCTACACCGCGCTCACGCCGACGGGCCTCTATCCCAACCGCTTCATCGACTATTCGCTTGCCAAGGTGCGCATCCTGCACTGGATGAACTACCGCTACGGCTTCCGCGGCTTCCTGCACTGGGGCTGGAACTACTGGGGCCCCGAGCCGCTGCTTGACACCCAGCCGGTGATCAACGCGGACACGACCTACCTGCCGCCGGGCGACGCTTACATCACCTATCCGGACCGCGCCGGGCTATCGCTGTTCAGCTCGATCCGGCTGGAGCAGATGAGAGAAGGCATCGAAGACTTCGCCCTGCTCGACATGCTGGCCGCGAAGAACCGCGCCGCGGCCGACGCGCTGGCCGCCGAGGCGGTGACCTCGTTCACCGATTACGTCCGGGACGCGAAGCGTTTCCGCGAGATCCACCGCAAGTTGCTCGAAGCGGCGTCCAGGTAGCGCCACAAAAAGGCACAAAAAGGGGACAGACCCCTTTTTCGGAAAAATGTCTGTCCCCTCTTCGCTTACCGCGGCTCGGCGTACAATCCCACTTCCGCGATCGCCGGACACACGGGCGCCTGCGTGATCCGCAGGCGCACCTTCTCTGTCGTGAAGGGCTCGACGCGCACCAGCCGGCGGCTCCCCACGCTTGTGCCTTTTGCGAACGTCTGCCATCGGCCGTCTGCCCACCGGTCCAGCTCGAACGCTTCGATGCGCTGGCCGAGCGGCAGATACTCGCGCAGGCTCACCACATTGATCGTCGTGGGCTTGCCGAGATCGAGCACCAACTCGGGCGTCCGGACGCCGTCGTCCGTCGCCCAGTACGTGTTCCGGTCGCCGTCGCGCACGTTCGCGGCCGCGAACCGGGCATCTCCGCCGCGCACGTTGCTCGCGGCCGGCTTCGCCGTCCTCGCGTAGTCCGTCGCGAACGTCGCATCGAGCGCGCGGCGGAACTCGCGCAGCGCCCGCACGTCGTTCTCATGAATCACACCGCGGCGGTCCGGCGGAATGTTGAGGTTCAGCGACGCGCCGCGTCCCACCGACTTGTAGTAGATGTCCAGCAGCTCGGCGGGCGTCTTCACCTTCGCGTTTTCGCTCCCGTGGTAGAACCAGCCGGGGCGGATCGATACGTCGGCCTCCGCGGGCATCCACGCCGTGCCCGGCCGGTCGCCCGAGTTCAGGTCGTCCGCGGGCCCGCCTGGGTAGCGCCCGGGCCGATTCATGTCGAGCGTCGCCCAGCACGTCTCGCCGGCGCTGCCCTTCTCGTTGCCGACCCAGCGCACGTCCGGCCCCGCATCGCTGAACATTACGGCGTTCTTCATCAGCTCGCGCACGATCTGCCACGTGTTCGGCCAATCGTAAAACGTCCGCGCGTCGATCTTGCGCATCTCGCGCGCGCCGCCGTAGAAGCCGTCGCCGCCGTTGGCGCCGTCGAACCAAACCGTGAACAGCTCGCCGTAGTTGGTCAGCAGTTCGCGAAGCTGGTTCCCGTAATAGACGATGTAGGCGGGCGTGCCGTAATCCTTGCGGTTGCGGTCCCAGGGGGAAAGATAGACGCCGAACTTGATCCCGTGCCGCTTGCACGCGGCCGAGATCTCACGCACCACGTCGCCCTTGCCGCCTTTCCAAGGGCTCTTTTTGACCGAGTGCTCCGTGAACTGTGACGGCCACAGGCAGAAGCCGTCGTGATGCTTCGCCGTGAGGATGACGCCCTTCATTCCGGCTTCCTTCGCCGTGCGGACGATCTGGTCGGCGTCGAACGCGGTCGGGTTGAACACCGCCTCGCTCTCGTCGCCGTAGCCCCACTCCTTGTCCGTGAACGTGTTGACGGTGAAATGGAGGAAGCCGTAGAACTCCATGTCGTGCCAGCGAAGCTGGCGCTGTGTGGGAACCGGCCCGTAAGGCGCCGGCGCCTCGGCAGCGAAGGCGGCCGCCGCGGAAGCGAGCACTGCGACCGGCAGGATGCGTTTCGATATCATGGCCTGTAAATGAAAACCTCCATCCTCAGGACCGGGCTCGCGTGCGTTGTGTTCGCGGCTGCGCTCCACGCGCAGGGTCTCGAATACGTCAAGGCCAACTACACGAAATACGAATTCCAGATACCGATGCGCGACGGCGTGAAGCTGTTCACTTCCGTCTACGCGCCGAAGGACCGCACACAGAAGTACCCGATCCTGCTCACGCGCACGCCCTATAGCGTATCGCCCTACGGCGTGGACAATTATAAGGGGTCGCTCGGCCCGTCCGAGCGGTTCGCGCGCGAACGGTTCATTTTCGCCTACCAGGACGTGCGCGGGCGCAACCGGTCCGAGGGCGAGTTCACCGACATGCGCCCGTACATCGCCGTGAAGCGAGGCCCCGCCGACACGGACGAAAGCTCCGACACGTACGACACCATCGACTGGCTCCTGAAGAACGTGCCGGAGAACAACGGGCGCGTGGGCATGTGGGGCATCTCCTACCCGGGCTTCTATGCGTCGATGGGCGCGATCGACGCGCACCCGGCCCTCAAGGCCGTCTCGCCGCAGGCGCCGCTCGCCGACTGGTTCCTCGGCGACGACTGGCATCACAACGGCGCTCTTTTCCTTCCGCACACGTTTGGATTCTATTCGCAGTTCGGAGTGGATGCGCGCCCCGGCGCCGAGGGCTACGGCGCGCCGCCGTTCGACTACGGCACACCGGACGGCTACGAGTTCTTCCTGCGCATGGGGCCGCTCGCGGCGGCCGACGAGAAGTATTTCAAGGGGAAGATCGCCTTCTGGGAAGACCTGATGCGGCACGGCACCTACGACGAATTCTGGAAAGCGCGTGCCGTGGCGCCGCGCCTCACCAACATCAAGCCCGCCATGATGGTGGTGGGCGGCTGGTTCGATGCCGAGGACCTCTACGGCGCGCTGGCCACGTACAAGGCGATCGAAGAGCGCAATCCCGGCGCCTACAACACGCTTGTCATGGGGCCGTGGTTCCACGGCGGATGGGAGCGCTCCGACGGAAGCGAGCTCGGTGATGTGCGGTTCGGATCGAAGACCGCTTTGTTCTTCCAGGACGAGATCCAGTTTCCCTTCTTCATGCGCTTCCTGAAGGACAAGGCCGATGCGGGACTGCCCGAGGCGTACCTGTTCGAGACGGGAAGAAACGAGTGGCGCAAGCTCGACGCATGGCCTCCGCGGAACGCCGCGGTCAGGACGCTCTACTTCCAGGCCGGCGGCAAGCTCTCGTTCGACGCGCCGCCGGGCGATGCGTTCGACGAGTACGTCAGCGACCCCGCCAGGCCCGTGCCCTTCATGTCCGGCACGCACCAGGGAATGGCGCGCGAGTACATGGTGGCGGATCAGCGCTTCGCTTCCACGCGGACCGACGTGCTCGTCTACAAGACGGACCCGCTCGAAAGCGACGTCACGATCGCGGGTCCGATCACGGCGAGCCTGTTCGTCTCGACCACAGGCACCGACTCCGACTGGGTCGTCAAGCTCATCGACGTGTATCCGGACGATCACGCCGACAACAGCCCGAATCCCGCGGGCGTGCGGATGGGCGGCTACCAGCAGCTCGTGCGCGGCGAGCCCATGCGCGGCAAGTTCCGCAACAGCTTCGAGAAGCCCGAGCCGTTCGAGCCGGGCAAGATGGCGCATGTGGAATTCACGATGCCCGATTCCTTCCACACCTTCCGCCGCGGCCATCGCATCATGGTGCACGTGCAAAGCTCCTGGTTTCCGCTGGTGGACCGCAACCCGCAGAAGTTTGTCGACATCTACCACGCGAAGCCCGAGGACTTTCAGAAGGCGACGCAACGCGTGTATCGTTCGAAAGGAACGCCGTCGTCGATTAAGGTGCGGGTGATGAGGTAGGACGAACACACTCGTCCGCGCCGGGTCCCCCGGCCCGGCAAAGACCGGCGAGGTGTTATGCTCGGGGCAGAATCGTGTCCTGGGTGCATCCTCTCGTTGACAGGCGTCTCCCCATAGGCGCGGAGCTATTGCCGGAAGGCGGCGCGCACCTCCGTGTGTGGGCGCGGCGGCGCCGGAAAGTCGAAGCCGTCTTCGAAGACGGGCCGGCCTGCGAGCTTTCCCCCGAAGGCGACGGCTATTTTTCGGGCGTCGCCGAAAGCGCGCGCGATGGCGCGCTCTACCGCTTCCGCCTCGATGGCGAGCCGGCGCTCTATCCCGACCCAGCCTCCCGCTTCCAGCCTTACGGCCCGCACGGGCCGTCGCAGATCGTCGATCCGAACCGTTTCGCGTGGAGCGACGCCGCATGGCGGGGCGTCCGGCGCGAAGGCCATGTCATCTATGAGATGCACATCGGCACGTTCACGCGCGAGGGCACTTACGCCGCCGCGATGGCGCAGTTGCCGGAGCTGGCCTCGATGGGGATCACGCTCGTCGAACTCATGCCGGTTGCCGAGTTCCCGGGCCGTTTCGGCTGGGGATACGACGGCGTAGACCTGTTTGCGCCCACGCGCCTCTACGGCCGGCCGGACGACCTGCGGCGCTTCGTCGACCGCGCGCACGCGCTCGGGCTCAGCGTCATCCTCGACGTCGTCTACAACCACATAGGACCCGAAGGCAATTACCTGCCGCAGTTTTCGGCCGATTACTTCTCGAAAAAGCACAAGAGCGACTGGGGCGACGCGATCAATTTCGACGGCGAGCACTCCGGACCCGTGCGCGAGTTCTTCGTTGCGAATGCCGTCTACTGGATTGCCGAGTTCCGCATGGACGGGCTGCGGCTCGATGCGACTCACGCCATCCACGACGACTCCCCGGTTCACATTACGGCCGAGATCGGCGTACGCGCGCGCGAGGCCGCCGGGGCGCGCAGCATCTTTCTGGTGGCGGAAAACGAGCCGGAGCACACGCGCTTCGTGCGGCCTGCGGAAGAAGGCGGCTATGGGTTCGACGCGCTCTGGAACGACGATTTCCACCACAGCGCCATCGTCGCGCTGACCGGCCGCAAGGAGGCGTATTACGACGATTACTTCGGCCGCCCGCAGGAGATGATCTCCGTGGCTAAGTACGGGTCGCTGTTCCAGGGCCAGCTCTTCTCCTGGCAGGGCAAGCGCCGCGGCGAGCCGTCTTCGGGTCTTGCGCCGTCGGTGTTCGTCAACTACCTCCAGAACCACGACCAGGTGGCAAACTCGGCGCGCGGAGAGCGCATCCACCTGCTGACCGATCCCGGCCGGCTGAAGGCGATGACCGCGCTGCTGCTGCTTGCCCCCGGCACGCCGATGCTGTTTCAGGGCCAGGAATTCGCGGCCTCGGCGCCCTTCCTGTATTTTGCGGATTTGAACGAGGATCTCGCGCGGTCCGTGCACGAAGGCCGCATCGATTTTCTGCGGCAGTTCCGCAGCCTCGCCCTCGAGGAGATGCGGCCGGTGTTCCGCAAGCCGGGCGATACGGAGACGTTCGAGCTGTCGAAACTCGATTTCCGCGAGCGCGAGAGCCACGCCGCCGTCTACGCGCTGCACAAGGATCTGCTGCGCCTGCGCCACGAGGATCCGGCGTTCCGCGCGCAGGCGCCGGACCTGCTCGACGGCGCCGTGCTCGGACACGACGCCTTCGCGCTTCGATACTTCATGGGCGGCGCGGACGACCGCCTGCTGCTGGTCAACCTGGGCGTCGATCTGCAGTACGCCCGCGCTCCCGAGCCGCTGCTCGCGCCTCCCGGGAACATGCGCTGGAAGAAGCTCTGGTCCACCGAAGAGCCGCAGTATCACGGCTGCGGTTATCCGAAGGTCGAAACCGGGGAGAGCTGGATTGTGCTGGGCCACGCCGCGGTCGTGCTGAAGCCGGAGCCGCCGAGCGAGCGCGAACTGCACCGGGAAAGGCGGATCGAGAAAAAGACAGTTGCGGTGCGGCGGCGCGAAAAGGAGGCCGGTGGGTAGCCTGGTCCGCACGATTCCGTGGCGGGGCATAGCGGCGGATGTCTCCGATCCGCACCTGCGCGAAGAGTGGCTCGTCACGAACGGGCTGGGCGGGTACGCATCGGGCACGGTCGCCGGTTCCGCCACGCGCCGCTACCACGGCCTGCTCGTTGCGGCGTTGCCCGCTCCGCTCGGCCGCGTCGTGATGCTGAGCGACCTCACCGAAGAGCTGCTGCTTCCGGACCACAGGGTGTTGCCGCTGGCCGGAGCGCTCGCCGAGTTCGGGCTCGAGGCCGGGCTGCCGGTATGGACGTACGATGCGGGCGGCTTCACGGTGCAGAAGCGCCTGTGGATGCCGCACCAGCAGAACACGGTGCACCTCAACTACCGGCTGATGTCGGGCGAAGGCGCGGTGTGCCTGGAGTTGCGCCCCTCCGTGCTCCGGCGGCCGCAGCCGTACACGTTGAACGTCTCCGGCGATCAGTACGAACTCGCGAGCGGCGACGGGCCCGAGCTCCGGATGCTGCTCTACGGCGCGGCCGGCGAGTTCACCACGGGCCCGGAAGAGCGCGAGACAACCTACCTTGCTGAACAGCATCGCGGATACGACGATCGAGGCGAGCTGTGGAGCCCCGGCTTCTTCCGCGCGGACCTCACACAGGAACTGGATGTCACGCTGGCGGCTTCGACCGAGTCCTGGGAGATCATGCGCGCGCTGCGGCCCGAGGGCGCGCTGCGCGCCGAGCGCGACCGGCGCCTGTTCCTCATCGCACAGGCCGATGCGAACGCGCGCGAGGGCATGCCGGCTGAGCTGGTGCTCGCGGCGGACCAGTTCATCATCACCCCGGCCGGCCGCGTGGAGGACGCCGCGCGCGCGCGCGCCGCCGGCGACGAGGTTCGCACGGTCATAGCCGGCTATCACTGGTTCACCGATTGGGGCCGCGACACGATGATCAGCCTCGAAGGGCTGGCGCTGGTCACCGGGCGCTCGAACGAGGCGGGGTGGATCCTGCGCACCTTTGCGCACTACATCCGCGACGGGCTGATCCCTAACATGTTTCCGGAGGGCGAGAAAGAGGGCCTGTATCACACGGCCGATGCGACGCTGTGGTTCTTTCACGCGCTGAATCGCTACCTGGGCGCCACGGGCGACCGGACCACGCTGAGGCTGCTTCTGCCGAAGCTGAAGCAGGTCGTGGCGAAGCACATCGCCGGGACGCGCTTCGGCATCGGCGTGGATCCGGCCGATGGGCTGCTGCGCCAGGGCGCGGAGGGTTTCCAGCTCACGTGGATGGACGCGAAGGTCGGGGACTGGGTGGTGACGCCGCGGCGCGGCAAGACCGTCGAGATCAACGCGCTCTGGTACAACGCGCTGGTGCTGCTTGCCGGATGGGTGCGCGAGGTTGAAGGCGCGGAGGCCGCGCGCGCCTATGAGGAGCAGGCGGCGCGCGCGCGCGAGTCGTTCAACGCGCGCTTCTGGTATGAGCCGGGCGGGTATCTATACGACGTGGTGGACGGCGAGAACGGCGACGACGCCTCGTGCCGTCCGAACCAGGTGCTTGCGATTTCGCTCGATAATCCGGCGCTCGACCCGGCGCGCTGGGAGGCTGTCTTGCACGTTGTGGAGGAGCGGCTGCTGACTCCTTACGGCCTACGGACGCTGGCTCCGGGCAGCCCGGATTACAAGGCCAGATATTATGGCGACCCGCGCGCGCGCGACGCGGCGTATCACCAGGGCACGGTGTGGCCGTGGTTGATCGGGCCGTTCATCGATGCGTGGATCAAAGCGCGGCCGGAAGACCGCGCTGGGGCGCGGCGCTTTCTCGAAGGGTTCGAGCCCGCGCTGGGAATGGCGTGTATCGGGTCAATCAGCGAGATCTACGACGCCGAGCCGCCCTACACGCCGCGCGGGTGCATCGCGCAGGCCTGGAGCGTGGCCGAAGTCCTGCGCGCGTGGGTGAAGACGGCGGCGCCCGCCTCGGAACTGGGCGTACACCCTACCTGAACAGCAAGGGCGTGAAGTCCGCCAGGTAGCGGCGCCAGACCATCCAGGTGTGCGAACCGGCCGTTTCGGTCCAGGTGTATTGGATGTCCTTCGACTTGAGAAAGTCGAGGAACTTCCTGTTCGACTCGATCAGGCGGTCGTCGCGGCCGCAGGCGATCCAGAGGAGGCGCAGGCGCGCCGCGGCTTTCGCGTCGAGCGCGGGGAAGACGGTGTTGTAGTCTTCGCCGAGGCCGCCGGAGCTGAAGGCGCCGATCCAGGCGAAGCGGTCGATCGCGTTCAGGCCGGTGAACAGCGACTCGGCTCCGCCCATCGAGAGGCCCGCAATCGCGCGCTCGTCGCGGCTGGAAGAAACGCGGTACTCCTTCTCCACGCGCGGCAGCACTTCCTGGAGCAGCGCGTCGCGGAATCGTTCGAAGTTGCGGGCGCGCAGGCCCGGGTCGCGGAACGCGCCCGTGCGGTTCAGGATCTCCGGCGCTCCGTAGCCGAGCGGCATGACCACCAGCATCGGCTTCGCCTTGCCTTGCGCGATCAGGTTGTCGAGGATCACGTGCGCGCGGCCGACGGCCGTCCAGCCGCTGGCGTCGTCGCTGAAGCCGTGCAGCAGGTAGAGCACGGGGTAGCGCTGCCTGGCGCGCGCGTCGTAGCCCGGCGGCGTGTAGACGAAGAAGTCGCGCTGGTCGCCTACGATATCGGACTTATAGAAGTGACGGTGAATCTCTCCGTGCGCGACGGCGTTCAATTCCCACGGCAGCGACGGCGGCCCGGGCACGTGCACCATGCTGGTAGGCCCGAGCAGGTTGGGTTTCATGAGCGGGTTCGCGGGATCGAGCAGGCTGACGCCGTCCGCCACGAATGAGTAGCCGTAGTAGTCGGGCTCGAGCGCGGGGGTGGTGGCGGTCCAGACGCCGTCTTCGCCGCGCTGCATCGGGACAGCCTCCGCGCCTTCGCGCGCGAGCTTCACTTCCCGCGCGTTCGGCGCGCGGAAGCGGAACGTAACGCTGTTATCCGGATGCACCTCGGGCGCCTGCGCCCAGATGGGGAAAACTGCCAGCAACAGAACGTAGCATCGATTCATGGCGCAAGCTATTCTATCCCAGCCCAATTAGAATGGGGTTATATGGTGCGTCCTGAAAGACGCGTTGTTCTGGCAGGTGCGAGTCCTGTCCGGGTAAGCGCCGGAGCGCCCGGTAGCAGACTCCAGCTGGAAGGAGAGATCCGACCGAGCCGAGCGGGGTGTCGAAGGCCCTTGAAAGAGAGGGGAGCAAACCGGCGGGCCGCAACAATCCGTGAACGCAACAGCCTCGTCAAATTCTCAGCCGAAAGGTGTTGGGGAGGGCCGAGCCGCTCATATCACGCCGAAGGCAACAGACAGCATCCTGGACCGGAACGGGTGCTGGACCTCCCCGGGGTCGCAGGCGGCGGCACGTCGGGACAGAGCAGCGCGGAACAGGAGAGGCCCTGCCTGGCAGCCAAGTCGGGCAAAGGCCGGGCGTATAAGGCCGGACGGCTGAAGTCGCACGGAGCCGGGAGGGAGTCCGAGAGGCCCGTAATACCGAGGAAGGCGTGCAAGACAACGCGCTGGGGGGAAGGGGCCGAGGCGCTCCGGCGGATCGGGCTGGTGATGAGCCGGCTCGGACTGACGCTGCATCCGGCGAAGACGCGGATGGTGGACTTGAGGCGCGGAAAGGGGAGCTTCGTATTCCTGGGATGCACGG
>JBLNDJ010000020.1:0-47594 GCA_050261515.1 Acidobacteriota bacterium
CGCAGCCGAAAGCCCCGCGGCGTGGCGGCGCAGCGTCTACTCGGAGGTCCGGCGAGTAAGCGGGCTTGAAGACACGCCCCTCACGGTGGACCGGGCCTGCCAGATCGCCGGGGTCTCCAGACAAACGATCTCCGAATGGCGATCTGTCCCCAGTTCTGTTTGTCTCAGACATGGGGTCCAGCCCAGACCTTTTTCGCGAAAAAAGGCGTCTGTCCCCTTTTCAGTAAAGCCGCACCTGCTGCACGCACATCCCGTATCCGCTATCGGGCGGATCGGCGCGGTAGTTCGTCTTCAGATACCCGTTCGTGAAGTTCGCGGAGTACATCAGCCACAAATCCCGCCCGTCCGCGCCGATGAATTTCGACGGGATGTTGACGAAGTACGCCTGCTCCCCAAAGTTCTTCATCAAGACGACCAGTTTCCACGGGCCAGTGATCGCGTCCGCTTCGAGGAGATACGTGTGGAACCGGGAGACCGTCGTCCCGCCGTCGGTCACGCACATCAGGTATTTCTTTAGGGGTGCGTCGTAAGTCACTGTAACGCAACCCGTATGATCATCCCACTCGACCACCGGTTTCAGGTCCTCGAGCCCCTGGCTCCACACCGCCCGCCCCCGCCGGTCGTGGCCCGCGAAGAACTCGTATTTCGCCGGGTCGTTCATGTTCGCGATCGACGGCTCCACGCGCATCAGGTAGATCTGGTCGCCCGTAATCCAGCTCAGGTTCGCGGCCCGCGGCGTCGGGTCGTCCGCCGCCGCTCCGTGCCCGACGAGATATGCTTTGCCATCAGGCGAATACCGCATATTCTTCCCAAAGTCCACGAAGTGCGGGGCGCCGATTTTCACCGGCCCGCCCGGCTTCTTGGGCTCGTGGAACAGCGGCCTGGCGGGCGTATGCGGCGTGTCGGTCCACGTCTTCCCGAAATCCTCCGAATGCCGGAAGCCGACGAACGGTCCCAGAATGTCCCAATTGAGCCCTTTGCCCGGGTCGCCATCCGAGTCCATCAAACAGTACGTGCCGTAATACCAAACCCCGTTGTAGACCAGGCTCCCGCACGGATACCGGCCGCCGTAGGGCGCCGGGTCGCCGGGATAAACGGCCGCATTGACCACCTGCAAATCGAGCGGCGAATCGCCGAGGATGGTCGCATGGCCGGTGGTCGCCTTCTTCCCGATCGACATGGACGCGACCTCGCCCACCTTGCCATCGGTCCACGGCGAGTAGAGGTTCCCGTCCGAGGCCCACGACGGATACCACGTGTCGGCGTTCGCGTACCGCCTGCGCGCTCCGGTGAACCGGATTCCCTTGAGCGTCTCCGACTGCGGGAACGGGCACCCCGCGAGCGGTTCGCTGGGCCAAATGCGCCCGGAAACGCCCGCCAGCATCCCGAAGGCAAACTCGCGCCTGCCGATCATGCGGGCCTTCGGGCCAGCACGAGGCTGGCCGGTCCGGGCAGGTTCACCCGCTCGATGCCCGTGAACCCCGCCTCGCGCAGCCAGGTTGCATATTCCAGCTCCGTGTAGCTGTCGCCCTCGCGCGTGCCGACCAGCATGTTCAGCGCGAACAGCGCGGCGTGGCGCGGGCCCGTGCGGTCCGGCTCCAAAATGAAATCCTGCACCACGATACGCCCGCCGGGCGCGAGGGCGGCGAACGAATTGGCGAACATCTCGCGGTTCTCGCGCGGCGAGAGCATGTGGCAGATGGCCGAGATGAACACCAGGTCGAAGCCCGAGCCGTAGTTGCCCGCGCGCAGGTCGCCCACACGCGGCGCGACGCGATCGGCAACGCCGGCCGCGGCGGCGTACTTCCGCGTTAGCGGCACCACGGCCTCGATGTCGAGAATCTCCGAGCGCAGCTCCGGATTCGCCTGTGCGAACGCGATCGAATAAGCGCCCGACCCGCCGCCGATATCGAGCATGCGGCGCAAACTCCCGGCGCCCACCGCCCGCACCACCGCCCCGGCCCGCGCCGAGGCGAGCGAGTGCATGGCGGCGATGAAGGCTTCGGTCCAATCCTCGCCGCCGCCGCCCGCGGCCTCGGGCATCTCCTGCGCCGCGCCCGTGCGCACGCAATCGGTGAGCGTGCTCCAGCGCGTCCACAGGTGCACGGTGTGCATCGAAGCAAGGCGCTGGTCGTCCGGCGAGCCTTTGACGAAGTAGCGCGCGGCGTCGGGCGCGTTGACGAAGACCTCGCCGCGCTTCTCGAGCATGCCGAGCGAGACCAGCGCGTTCATGAGCATCGCCGTCGCGCGTGGATCGGTGTGGAGCGCCGCGGCCACATCCCCGGCGCTGGCGCCCTCTCCCACCGCCGTAAACAGGTCCAGCTCGATCGCGGTCAGCAGGACGCGGCTCTCCTGGAACGCGCGAATCTTCTGCACGAGATCGTCGGGAAGCATCTTACTTGCACCTCTGCGGCGGTTCGCTGGCCAGCGA
Source organism: Acidobacteriota bacterium (assembly GCA_050261515.1). Lineage (GTDB taxonomy): Bacteria > Acidobacteriota > Terriglobia > Bryobacterales > Bryobacteraceae > JBLNDJ01. Next base: position 2,432 of record JBLNDJ010000020.1, read on the forward strand.
GGCGATGGCCTCGATCAACCGCGCCCGCTGCGCCTCGTCCACTTTCAGATACCGGCGCGTGCCGCCGGCGGCTTCGGAGAAAATCGTGCGGCCTTTGTCGTCCACCGTGATCTTACCCGCGGGCGAAAGCGAAAAATACCCCGCGCCCGGCCGCACCGCGTAAAGCGCCGCCGAAGGATCCCACAGCGGCTCATCGTAGGGCATCTTCTTATACGCGCGATAGGCGTCGGCGATGGGGTGGTTCCGCACGCCGTGGAAATCGATGTCCAGCCGGCTCGCCGGATAGGGCGCGGCCTGCCCGACCTCGAAGCCGCTGGTCACGATCGGCGTGGGCCACTCGGCGAAGACCTTCTTCGCGGCCGGAATGTCGTTCGTGATGTTGTACTCGGTCTCGGAATCGGAGAAGCGCCCGGCCATGAGAACGATCCGGTGCACCTTGGCCTTGACGAGGTCGCGCCCGTTGAGCGGGCTCGCGTCGTCGGGCTGCGAATCGAGCAGGCGCGCCAGGTTCGTGCTGAAACCCACTTGAACAATCACGACGCTCGCGGCCGGCTGCGCGGCAAGCGTCTTGCGCAGTACGGCGGTGGCGTCGGAAACCGCGGTCTCGGGCGTGATCTTGCGCGGGTAAGGCTTCATCGCGACCGGGCGCGTGTAGCTCCCGTCATCCCTGGTCGCGCCGTTGTGAACGATCCCGATCGGGATGCCGCCGCGCCCGTAGAACGTATTCACGAGATCGACGAACGGAGCGGCCCACTTGTTGTCCTTCGTGATCGTGACTGCGAGGATCTTCGCCTCGCCGCGGGTTTCGAAGGCGTGCAGCGTCGCGAGTGCGAGCGCGTCATCGACATCGTTGCCCATGTCCGTATCGAAGATGATCCGGACCGGCTCGGCGCCCCATGCCTGGAGGCAAAACAGTGCTGCGGCGAGGAATGTGCGTTTCATGGCTGCTGACGATTATAGTGTGTGGGGCGGATTCCCTGGTCCGCCGCCGGCCTGGCTGAAATCACCACCGTCTTCGCAGTCGCCTTCACCGTCAGCACTTTTGTCTTTGCGTCCCACTCCATCTCACCTCCACGCAACGACTTTGGCGTCCAAGCCCCCATCTTGAACCGTTCGGTCGAGGCCGAGTGGAACTTCGTGTACGTGATGCGCCCGTCGCCGTACGCGATCGACTGCACCACCGACGACGTCCGCAGCAGGTGGTTCTGGTTCGCGGGCGCAAGCTCGGGCATCGATGCCATCGCGCGCAGATAATGGCGCACGTAATCCCCGTAGCCGTCGGTCAGCCAGTTGTCGTCGCGTATGTAGCGGTTCTTCCCGTCCTCATCCACCGTGTATGTCGCCCAGTTGAGCCTGCGGATCGCATCTTCCTTCAGCGCGCAATCCCCGGTCTTCTCGCAATAGAGCAGCTCTACCGACGCGTGCCGCGACGTGTGGCTGTTGCCCGGCACCAGGTAACACGTCTGCTCGTTGATTGCCGTCACACCCCATTTCTCGTACTCGTGGTTGGCGAACTTGCCGAACGACCAGTCGAGGATGCCCTTTGCCGTCCGCTTCCAATCCGCGTCCCACGACGGATGCTCGAGAATGTACATCGCCATGGTGTCGGCGTTGTGCTCGGTATCGCTCCACACCGTCGTCGGGATGTCCTCGAAGAACGGGCCCCATTTGTTGGTCCGCACCGGGTACGCCTTCAGCCAGGCGGTCAACATGCGGGAGGCGCGCGCGTAGTCTTTCGTGCGTCCCTTCCCGAGCGCGATCAGGTCGTCGAACATGCGCAGCGCGCCCGTGTAGTTGCTCGTGTATGTGGCGGCGTACGTCTTGCCCTTCTCCGTCCCTGTATGGACCGCGCCGGTTTTCGCGTTCACGCGGTAGGGCCAGGGGGAGTGGTCCGCATCGCCGGCCTCGATCCGCGCGGCGAGCGTATTCGCCATAGCGGCCGCCGCGTCCAGGTACTTCGCCTCGTTCGTCATCTTGTACAGCACGATCAGCTCGGCGGCGAAGCTCGCGGCCTTGTCCGGCTGCAGAAAACCCTTGCCCGCGCGCATGTCGCCGTCGTAGACGCCCGAGTGCAGTTCCGTGTTGTAGGGGTAAGGCAGGTTGGCCCACAGGACGTCCGGCCCCGACATCCCGTGCGCCAGCCAGTAGTCCGCCAGAAAGGTCATGTTCTTCTTGACGGCTTCATCGCCGAGGTACCCGTAGAGCAGGTTCCACGACGAAAGCGCCATGGGGATCTGGTCGCCGCCGAGCCCGCGCGGGTCGTCTTCATCCGGCTTCCAGACCTGGTGCTGCAAGTACACCGGAACGCCGTTGGGACAGTTCCGCATTCCGATCCAGAACTGGAACACCCGGCGCACGACGAAATCGTAGGCTTCCGAAGGCCCGCTGCCGTGCCACGGCACGATGCGCCCCGTGGCGTCGGTCTTGACCTCGTGATACTGAATCTTCTCCGCGCGGCACGGCAGCGCGGCGAGCGCCAGCAGGGCCATGAACGCCGCCCGCTTCGCATTCCGGAAAATGGACATAGATAGAAAATACTGGAAGACGGCGAGAATGAACAGTCCCGGTGGGGCAGGGCGCCCGCCCGCGGCGCCCCTCAGTTCGCCGGAAGTCCTGCGCTGAATCCGCCATCGACGACGACGGCCGATCCGGTCATGAACGATGCATCGCCGCTCGCCAGGAACACCGCGACGCGCGCGACCTCCTCCGCCCGGCCGATGCGCCCCAGCGCGTGCAGCCTGCCGGCCGCCGCGCGCGCCGCCGCCGGATCCGCCTGCGCCTGAAAGTACGATTCGGCCAGCCCGGCATCGATGTAGCCGGGGCAGATGCAGTTCACGCGCACGCCTTCGCGCCCGTGATCGATCGCCATGGCCTTGGTCAGTGCGATGATCGCGCCTTTGGTGGCGCAGTAGCCCGCGCACATCGGCTCGACAAAGAAGCCGTTATCGGATGACATGTTGATGATGGACCCGCGCGCCGCGCGCAGGTGCGGCAGGAAATACTTCGAGCAGAGATAAACGCCGCCGGCGTTGACGGCCATCTGGCGGCTCCACTCTTCGGGGCTGGTCGCCTCGACGGTCTTGTTGACCTGGATCGCGGCGTTGTTGAACAGCACGTCCACCTTCGAAAACGCCGCGATCGTCCTGGCGGCGAGCTTTTCCACCGAGCCGGGATCGGACACGTCGCAGGCCACCCCGATCGCCACGCCTCCCGCGGAGCAGATTTCAGCGGCCACCGCCCCCGCGCTCGCGCCGTTGACGTCGGCAGCGACGACACGCGCGCCTTCCTTTGCAAACTCGACCGCGCTGGCCCGGCCGATGCCCGACGCCGCGCCCGTGATAACCGCTACCCGATCCGTGAGCCTCATAATTCGAACCAGTATGCCGCGCCGCGCCCATCCCCCGCCGCGCGCCCGGTCCAGCCACCCCGCCCCGCCGCCACGCCGCCGCGCCTTCCTGAGGCATACTGGATGGCGCGCCGCCATGAAGATCACTGCCATCGACACCTACATCGCAGGGAATCCCTGGAAGAACTGGCTGTTTGCCAAAGTCTCCACCGACGAAGGCATACACGGCGTCGGCGAGGGCACGCTCAACTGCTTCGGCAAGACCATCGAAGCGGCGATCCACGAACTGAAGCCGCTCGTTCTGGGCCTCGACCCCTTCCAGGTCGAAATCATCGGGCAGCGCCTCATCCGCGATCCGTATTCCGAAGGCGGCCAGATCCACATGTGCGCCGTGGCGGCGATCGAGATCGCCTGCTGGGACATCATCGGCAAAGCTTGCGGCCAGCCCGTGTACAACCTCTGGGGCGGCCGCTGCCACGACCGCCTGCGCGCCTACGCCAACGGCTGGTATCGCGGCCCGCGCACGCCCGAGAGCTTCGCCCGGAAGGCCGCCGAAGTCGCCGCCCGCGGCTACACCGCGCTCAAGTTCGATCCCTTCGGCGACGCCTGGCGCATGCTCTCGCGCTACGAATTCGATCTCTCGATCGACATCATACGCGCCGTCCGCGACGCCGTCGGCAACAAGGTGGACATCCTGATCGAGGGCCACAGCCGCTTCAACGTCGCCACCGCGATCGAGCTGGCCGAAGCGATGCACCCGCTCCGCCCGGCCTGGTTCGAGGAGCCCTGCCATCACCGCAACATCGCCGCGACGGTCGAAGTGGCGCGCCGCAGTCCGGTCCCCATAGCTACAGGCGAAAGCCTGTCGAGCAAGCAGGAATTCGCCGAGCTGCTGAAGCACGAAGTGGTGAACATCCTACAGCCCGAACCGCTGAACCTGGGCGGCCTGTTCGCCGCCCGCAAAATCGCCGACATGGCCGACGCACACTACGGTGTCATCGCGCCCCACAGCGCGCAAGGCCCGGTCTGTTCGGCCGCTTGCGCTCAGCTCAACGCCTCGATTCCGAACTTCTTCATTCACGAGATCTTCGACGAGTTCAACGAGCCGTGGGAAAAGGAGATCGTCAGCGGCGGAGTCGAAGTCGTCAATGGTTATATCGAAGTCTCGGACCGGCCGGGTCTGGGCATCGACCTGAATCTTGATGAGATCCGCAAGCACCCCTACCAGCAGGAGGCCTGGCTCCCGCTGTTCAAGTCCGGCTGGGAGAGGCGTGAGCCGCGGCGGGCGTAGGAAGTTCGCAGTTCCCGGGCCCGGCGCGACTCTTCACCTGGCTGTAATGCTGACGTAACAATCCTGTAACACATCGGCCTTATCCTCCAAGCTCGGCCTAATGTCGCCCGAACTGATTCTTGTCATCGTTATTATCGCCATTGCCCTCACCTTTGACTTCATCAATGGCTTCCACGACGCTGCCAACTCGGTCGCGACCGTCGTCGCCACGCGCGTCCTGACGCCGCTCCAGGCCGTGGTCTGGGCCGCCTTTTTCAACTTCGTTTCGGCGTTCAGCTTCGGGACGGGCGTGGCCCACACGGTCGGCGCAGGAATGGTCGATCTCAGCGTCGTCACCCCCTACGTGATCCTGTGCGGGTTGCTGGGCGCGATCGCCTGGGACCTGATCACCTGGTGGTTCGGCTTGCCCACCAGTTCCTCGCACGCTCTGTTCGGCGGCTACGCCGGCGCGGCGCTGGCGCGCGCGGGCAGCTTCCACGTGCTGGTCTGGAGCGGCTGGATCAAGACCATCATCTTCATGGTCATCTCGCCCCTGATCGGCCTGGTCGTAGCCTACATGCTCATGCTCGCCGTCTACTGGCTGTTTCGCAACGCGAGCCCCAAAAAGATGGACATGTACTTCCGCCGCCTCCAGCTCCTTTCGGCGGGGGCCTTCAGCTTCTCGCACGGCACCAACGACGCGCAGAAGACCATGGGGATCATCACCGGCGTGCTCGTCACTACGAAGTTCCTGCCCACCTTCCACGTGCCCGTCTGGGTGATTCTGGCCGCGCACGCCGCCATCGGCCTCGGGACCCTGTGCGGCGGCTGGCGCATCATCCACACCATGGGATCGCGCATCACCAAGCTCAAGCCGCGCGGCGGGTTCTGCGCCGAAACCGCCGCCGCCAGCTCGATTCTGCTATCGACCTTCTTCGGCGTCGGCGTTTCGACCACGCACGTGATCACGGGAGCGATCGCCGGCGTGGGCTCCATCCAGCGGATGAAGGCGGTGCGGTGGGGAGTGGCGGCCAATATCGTGTGGGCCTGGGGCCTGACCATCCCGGCCGCGGCGCTGGTGGCCTACCTTTCCTACTCTCTGCTCCACCTTTGGGGATTTGACCCGCGCTAAACCGAAAACCGTGGTAAGCTGGGAGCAGATTTGACCGATCCCGCCTATGCAAGGTAAGACTTTTCCAGCGCGTTTCCGCTCGTTCGTCTGCCCCAATTAGCCAACATCGGCAAAGGAAAAGGAAAGGACCAATGAAAAACATTTTTGTAGGCAACCTCAGCTACGGGGCGACGGAAGATGACGTCCGCGCGCTGTTTGAGGCCCATGGCAGTGTCGATCGCGTGAGCATCGTCACCGATCGCGAAACCGGCCAACCCCGCGGGTTTGGCTTTGTGGAGATGGCTAACGACGACGAAGCCGAGCGCGCAATCGCGGCTCTGAACGGACGCGACCTGAACGGCCGCGCGCTGAACGTCAACGAAGCCCGGCCCAAGGCGGACCGCGGTGGCTTCGGCGGCGGCGGCAACCGCTCGGGACGCGGCGGCGGCGGAGGTTACGGCCGCAAGCAGTCCCGCTGGTAAGTAGGGATTAACCGGCTGGTCTTTCAGGCCCCCTTGGGCCTGGTTCTCGGGTAAGGGTGAAGTTTCGGCCGGAAGACCAGCCGCAAAACGTATAGCATCAAACCGGCGAGCGCCAGCAGACCCACGGCGATCGCTATCGCTGTGCCAGGATCGAGAGCCCTCATAGGGTGATATTGTACGCCTCCCTGGAGAAAAAACCCCCACAGTTTCCACGTATATTTTTGTCAACCATTTCCAGGCGCCGCCGAGCCCCCCTGCCGCCGCCCACCGAAGGGCCTCGTTGTGACTGGTGCAGCGGCCTGTGCTGCAACCCGGCCTGGGGCGACGGACGGTGCCGGCGCTGCCACGGAGAGGGTCGCATCGGTCGAGAGCGCTGCACGGATTGCGGCGGCGCAGGCGCTTGCCCGGTCTGTCTTGGCGCCGGAACGCTCCACAATGCTTTCGGCGAACACGCCTGCGAGCGCGCCTAGCCGTGCGCCTCGCGGTTCCTGAGCCGCGCGCGTCAGGTCTGCCCGAGGGATTGCGTTTCAGATGAAAATGCCCCACAATACTTCCAAGCCGCGCTTTCTGGGACCCGTTGTTAGCCGCTTGAGGGTGTGTGTGTTTGATACCAATGGTTCATGTGAAAGGTAAAGTACCGTCTGTAAGTCATAATCGGGCTTGATCGATAACGATCACGCAAGCAGTTGACAGTTCAACCTCGGAGGGGTGGCAAATGAACCGGATGCTTGTGTGCGCTTTGGTTGTGCTCGCCATCTCGGGCATTGCCGGGGCGACGCCGGCCTGCACTCCCGGACCGTTGCTTGTTTCGGGAACGACCGCAATCGAGTGCGGCGGTTTGAGCTTCACCAATTTCAACGTAGTCTCCGCTTTTCCGCTTACGGCTCCGCTCGTGTCGTACGTGTCGTCGGACGACGCCAATGGAACCGTCAACATCTCGTTCAATCCCGGATTGAGCAGCCCAACGACACCGAACGGGCTGCTGCCGCAGGACCTGTGGTTTTACTTCCAGGTCAACGGCGCGCGGATAACCGGCGTGGACCTCACCGTCGGGGGCACATTGGCAACCGTTGAGGAAACCGTGTGTTCGGCTCCGACAGTCAACAACATCTGCCCCGAAGGAACGCATCTGGCGAACATCGCCGCCTTTAGCGCCCCCGGGCAAAACACCGTCAGCAAATTTTTCGACGCGCCATTCGGCGGCGCCTTGTACGTCTTCAAGGATGTCGGGGTATCCCAGGGCGGGGCTCTGTCTACCTTTACACAGAGTTTCCACACCACCGGCGTGGTGCCCGAGCCGGCATCCATGTTATTGATCGGCACGGGCCTGCTGGCCCTCGGCTACCTCAGCAGGCGGCCTCGGAAGCTTTAGGGCCTGTCCGCTCCGGTCCTGTCTGGGTTGGGCCGGAGCGGACATCTCTGCCATCCTACGGGATGGATGCCGCCGCTGCCCATCGATCCGCTCCTGCCTGAAATCCTCCAACAGCTTCGCCGCGGGCGGAACCTGGTGATCGTCGCAGCGCCCGGAGCGGGGAAGACGACGCGCATTCCTCCGGCACTGCTCGACGCGTTCCCGGGAGAGATTCTCGTGCTCGAACCGAGGCGGCTGGCCGCGCGGCTGGCGGCGCGTCGAGTGGCGGCCGAGCGGGGCGAGCGCGCGGGCCAGACCGCCGGATACCGCGTGCGCTTCGAGGATGTGACCGGCCCGGCGACGCGCCTGGTCTTCATGACCGAGGGCGTGCTCACGCGGCGGCTGCTCTCCGACCCGGCGCTCCGCGGCGTGGGAACGGTGGTGCTCGACGAATTTCACGAGCGCCATCTCGAAGGCGATCTCGCGCTCGCGCTGCTGCGCCGCCTGCAACGCACCTCGAGGCCGGACCTGCGGCTGGTCGTCATGTCGGCGACGCTCGAAGCCGGGCCGGTGGCGGCGTACCTCGGCGGCTGCCCGGTCCTGCGGAGCGAAGGACGCCAGTTCGAGATTTCGATTTCCTACACGCCGTCCTCGCCGGCGCCGCTCGAGGAGCAGGTGGCCGCGGCGGTCTCGACGCTGGCTCGCGAGACGCCCGGGGATGTGCTCGTGTTCCTCCCCGGTGCGGCCGAAATCCGCCGCGCGGCGCGCGCCTGCGCGGGCTCCGGACTGCTCGTGCTGCCGCTGCACGGCGATCTCTCGCCCGAGGAGCAGGATCGCGCCGTGCAGCCCGCGGAACGGCGCAAGGCGATCCTGTCGACCAACGTCGCCGAAAGCTCGATCACGATCGAGGGAGTGACCGGCGTGGCCGACAGCGGCCTTGCGCGCGTGGCGAGCCAGTCGCCGTGGTCCGGGCTGCCGCGCCTGGAGGTCAGGCGCATCGGCAAGGCGTCTGCGAACCAGCGGGCCGGGCGCGCGGGCCGCACCGCGCCGGGTCGCGTGATCCGGCTCTATTCGCTGGAGGATTTTGCGCGGCGGCCCGAGCAGGACGCGTCCGAGATCGCCCGCGCCGAGCTTTCTCAAACCGTGCTGGTGCTGCGGGCGCTAGGGATCGCGCCCGCGGAACTCAACTGGCTCGAAGCCCCGCCCGAGCGCGCTCTCGCTGCCGCCGAAGAACTGCTCGAGCGGCTGGGCGCGCTCGGCCCGGACGGCCGCCTCATGCTGCGCATGCCCGTGCATCCGAGGCTGGCGCGGCTCGCTCTCGATGCGGCGCGGGGCGGCGCGCGCGACCAGGGTGCGGCCGCGGCGGCGCTGCTTGGCGCGGGCGCGCGGCTGCCGGCCGAAACCCGGCACGCGGGCGCCTCCGACCTGCTCGCGCTCATCGACTCGGAATGGGACCGCCACTCGCGGCTGGCCTACGAGGAACTGCGCCGCATTCTGCCGCGCGCCGGGGCGAAGACGGAAGACGCGCTCGCGCGCGCGACGCTTGCCGCGTTTCCGGACCGTGTCGCACGCCGCCGGCGCGACGACGAGTTGCAGCTTGCGGGAGGAGGCTCGGCGGTGCTGGCGCGGTCGAGCGTAGTCCGCGCGGCGCCGTTCCTGGTGGCGGTCGATATCGAGGAACGGCGGGAACGCGGCCTGCCGCTGGTGCGCCTGGCAAGCGCGATCGAGCCAGAATGGCTGCTCGACCTATTCCCCGAACGCGTGCGCGAGCGCCGCACGCTCGAGTGGAACCGCGCGGGCGAGCGCGTCGACGCCGTTAGCGCCCTTACCTACGGCGAGCTGGTCATCGAGGAGAGCCGCGGCGCGCCGCGCGATGAGGACGAACCCTGGCGCCTGCTGGCCGAGCGCGCTGTGGACGCGGGGGCCGCGCGCTTCGCCGATGCCGGCGAAATCGCGGCGTTCCTCGATCGCGTCGCCTTCGCGGCGCGCTATTCAGCCGTGCCCGAACTGACAGACGCCGACGTCCGCGAGGCGCTGGTTTCCCTGTGCGAAGGCTTGCGGAGCTTCGCGGAACTCGCCTCGGCGGCGCGCGACGGCGGTTTGCTGGGCGCGCTCGAGCGGCGCCTTCCGGCCGGCGCGGCTGCGGCCGTCCGCGAGATGGCGCCGGCCACGCTGAGGCTGCCCGGTGGCAAGCAGGTGCGCGTCGAGTATCCGCGCAATGAAGCGCCGCGTGTGGCGGCGAAGCTCCAGGAGTTCTTCGGCATGGAGAAGACCCCGGCGGTCGCGCGCGGCCAGGCGCCGCTGGTGGTCTACCTGCTGGCGCCGAACAACCGGCCCGTGCAAACGACGACGGATTTGGCCGGCTTTTGGCGGCGCCTGTATCCCGAAGTGCGGCGCGAACTGAGCCGCCGCTATCCGCGCCACCGGTGGCCGGAAAATCCGCTCGAAGCCGCGCCGGGCGAGCGGCGCCGCTGAGTGAAAGTCCGTCAGCGTCCGCCCCACTTCGGGTAGCGCGGCATGGTCAGCATCAGAAGCGCGGCGAGGGCGGTGGCGCCCGCGAGAATCGCCAGGAACGATGCGTACGAGCCGGTGAGGTCGAAGGCCCGGCCCAGTACGACGGGGCCGATGGCGCCGGCGACCGCGTAGGCGGTCCAGGTGAATCCGTATAGGGAGGAGAAGGAGTGCAGCCCGAAATAGCGGGTCAGGAGGTAGGGCGTCACGTCGGCTTCGCCTCCGAGTCCGGCGCCGATCAGCACCCCCGCCGCGACCGCCGCTCCTGGCGTGTGCGCCGGGGCAAGCAGCGCGATGCCGGCGGCCGAGGCGGCCAGAAGCCAGAAGGAGACGCGCGGGCCGAAGAAGCGGTCGAGCAGCAGGCCGGTGAGCAGGCGCCCGGTGAGGCTTGCGGCCCCGAGCGCCGAGAGCGCCAGCGCGGCGTCGCGGGCGGAAACGCCGCGGTCCGTCAATATCGCCGAGAGATGGGCGATGGCTCCGTTCACGGCGACCGAGGTCAGGAACAGCACCGCGACGAGTGTCCAGAACGGCCGCGAGCGCAGCGAGCCCGAGACCGGGCCGCGGGCTTCCGCTGCGCCGCGCGCTTGCGCCCCGGGCCGCTCCTTCACGAACAGCAGCGTCAACGGAATCCCGCAGACGAGCGAGCCGAGCCCGAGCGTCAGGTAGGCGGCGCGCCAGCCGTGCGAATCGATCAGCCACTGCGCGAGCGCGGGCAGGACGATCGAACCCGTTCCGCTTCCCGACATGACCAGCGCCAGGGCCAGCCCGCGGCGGCGGTCGAACCAGGTAGAAACAGCACGAGAGTAACCCATCTGGCTCGTCGCGTTGCCCACTAATCCGATTACCAGTAATGTCAGATAGAAATGTCCGATGTTAGACGTAAGAAAGCCGAGTGAAGCGATACCCAGACCATAAATGACGAAGGCGGGAACAATTACCTTCCGCGGCCCGATGCGGTCGAGTAAGTGGCCTAACTTCGGCGAGGCCAGCGCGATCGCGAGAGCGGCGAAGGCGAAGCCGCGGGAGGCGGCCTCGCGGCTCCAGCCGAACTCCTGCGTGACCGGCTTCAGAAAGACGCTGAACGTGAAGACGAACAGCGACCCGAACCCCGCCATCACGCCGGCGAAGGCGGCGGCGACGACGAGCCAGCTCTCCCGCCGCGGCCCGGGTTGGATTCGGGCGGCTACGGCTTGCACACCGGTACCGGGTAGCCGTGGCGAGCGAGGTGTTCGCCGCGCTGGCGGTAGAACTCCGGATCGCTCGGCGCCCAGGTGGCCAGGCCGTCCACGTAGCGGTTGAACATGCAGAACGCGGCGGCGATCAGGACGGTGTCGTGTATCTCCAGGTCCGTGGCGCCTGCGTTGCGGGCCCGCGCCACCGCCTTCGCTGTCACGTACTTGCCGCCGAGTTGCACCTGTCCCGCGATCGCGAGCAGCGCCTTCATCTTCTCCGTTAAGGGCGCGTGTTCGGGGTCCTGCCTGGCGGCAGCCACCAGGCCCTCGTCGCCGCCGAGGTGATGCGCGGCGACGGCGCCGTGAATCGTCTGGCAGTAGAAACAATCGTTCCGCGAGGAAACAAACGTCCCGATCAGCTCGCGTTCGCCGGGCGATAGCGTGCCCGGACCCTGCAATAAAATATTCGCCAGTTGATTGAGTGGTTCCGCTGTCTCCGGACGGTAAGTCTGCAGCGCCCGCATCCCGGGCAACCCCTCCTGAAGCGCTATGTGAGGCATTGGGGATATGGTAACGGCAGCGCAACCGCACGGACAATAGTTGTTAGTGAGTAACTGTTAAATGCTATTGCCGACGTAACCTGTGCGCGGATAGAATCGGGATCACTCAGGGGGGGCTATGAAAGTCCGATTGTTATTCGTCCAGATTCTGGTGTGCTTGTCCGTTTTTGCGCAGGATCCCGTGGCGTCGCTCGAAGGGGAAATCCGCGACTCGTCGGGTGGCGGAGTCGCGGGCGCGTCGGTGACGATCCGGAATCTCGACACGGGTTACAGGCAGACGCAGCTCAGCTCCGCCGGGGGATTCTACAAGCTCTCGATGGCTCCGGTGGGGCGCTACGAACTCACCGTCGAGCGCGAAGGGTTCGCGAAATTCCAGCAGCAGCCGGTTCAGCTCAACGTGAGCCGGACGGTCCGGCTCGACGTGAACCTGGCGCTCGCCTCGCAGCGGCAATCCGTCACGGTGGAGGGCGACGCGGCGCTGGTGGATACGGCGTCGAACACTCTCGGCAAAGTCGTCACAAGGAAAGAGGTGCTCGACCTTCCGCTCAACGGGCGCAACTTCACGCAGCTTGGACTCCTGCAAGCGGGCGTCGCGCCGTTGACGGGCGGGATCCAGCAATCGGGCGGCAGCCTGCGCGGCGGGCAGGGCTATGCGGTCAACGGGCAGCGCCCGGAATCGAACATCTACCGGATTGACGGCGCTACCAATGTGAACCGGATGGATGGCGGTTTTGCGCTGCGCGTTCCGGTGGATGCGATCGCGGAGTTCCGCATCCTCACGCACACCGCGCCGCCCGAGTATGGCGGCACCAGCGGTTCTACTACGAGCGTGGTCACGCGCTCGGGCACCAACAGCGTGCACGGGACGCTCTACGAGTTCCTTCGCAACGACGCGCTGGACGCGCGCAACTTCTTTTCCACGGACGTCGAGCCGCTCAAGCAGAACCAGTTCGGCGCGACCGCCGGAGGGCCCCTGCGTCGCGACCGCACGTTCTTGTTCGGCTACTACGAAGGCTTCCGGAACCGGCAGGGCGTCACGCGCTCGGGAGTGGTCGCGACCGGCGCGCAGCGGCAGGGCGATTTCTCGGGCCAGGCGCGGCCGCTCGTCGACCTTTCGGCGGGCGGCGTGCCGTTTCCCGGCGGGATCATTCCGGCCTCGCGGCTCAACCCGGTGTCGCTGGGCATCATGGAGCGCTTCATTCCGCCGGCCAACGCGGGCCCGTCCATCTTCCGCAGCACGGTGGTAACGCACAACGATTACGACCAGGGCGGCGGACGGCTCGATCATCGCTTCAGCGACGCCGATCAGCTCGCCTTTCGCTACTCCTATTCGCAGGGGACGAACCTGAACCCCATCTCGATCCGCGGCTCGGACCTGCCGGGCTTCCCGGTCGCCGACGAGCTGGCGACCAATGCGGTGACGCTCTCCGAGACGCACCTGTTTTCGCCAGGCGCGGTGAACTCGTTCCGCGCTTCGTTCTTCCGGCACAAGTTCTATTTCGATCAGAGGCAGAACCAGGTCTCTCCGCGCGAGCTGGGCTTCAACTTCGACTCGGCTTCGGCGGCGGGGCAAAGCGCGCCGCTGTTCAATATCGCCGGCTACTCGCCCGTGGGCGGCGCGATCACCGGGCCGCGGAACTCCGTGCAGAACGACTACGAGATCTACGATGCCGTGGCGCTGGTACGCGGCAAGCACGCGCTGAAGTTCGGCGGAGACGCGCGCTCGACGCGCATCACGGCGTTTCAGGCGATCGCGCCCAACGCGTTCTTCGTCTTCACGCCGTCGTTCCCGTCGAACGACGGGTTCGCGAATTTCCTGATGGGGCGGCCGCTCGTGTTCTACCAGGGGCTCGGCGATCTGTCGCGCGGACTGCGTAACTGGGGCGCAGGCCTGTTCGCGCAGGACGAATGGCGCGTGACGAGCCGCCTGACCGTCAACTACGGAGTGCGCTGGGAAGTGAATCCGCCGTTCACCGAGGTGCGGGACCGGCTGAACACGTTCGTGCCCGGCCGGCAATCGACCGTGTATCCCGATGCGCCGCTGGGCGTGCTCTTCCCGGGGGACGAAGGCGTGGCCAAGGGGCTCGCGGCGATTCAGTGGACGGGCTTCATGCCGCGCCTCGGGCTCGCCTGGAACCCGGACGGGCGGGGCGCGTTCGCGATCCGCGCGAGCTACGGCATTTTCTACGACACCATGTCGAACGGCCAGGGCGGCGCGTTCCAGGCGCCCGTGAGCTCGCTGCCGTGGACGCAGTTCATGCAGCTCAGCGGGCCGGGCACGAATTTCGTGGACCCCTACGCCGGCCGCGCGAAGCCGGCGCCGGACACGTTCATGCGACCCTCGACCGTGCTCGGGACTTCGAAGGACGCCCGCCCGCCTTACGCGCAGGACTGGAACTTTTCCTTGCAGCGCTCGCTCGGGCAGAACTACGTGATCGAGGCGCGCTACGTGGGGACGAAGGGCACGCACCTGCCGCGCAACATCGAGGCGAATCCGGCGGTGTGGGGGCCGGGCGCGACGCCCTCGAACGCGGACCGGCGGCGAATTTACGCGAATTGTCCGGCGGACGGCTCGGCCTGCCAGCTCGTGCACGTCGGACTTCTATCGACGATCACGAACTCGACCTATCACGCGGGGCAGCTTACGCTGTCGCGGCGCTTCAGCCGGGGGCTGGGGCTGAGCGGGTCTTATTGGTTCTCGAAATCCCTCGACTATCTGTCGGCGCTGAACCTGACCGGCGCGGCCTCGCGGCCGCTTTCGGGCGAGGTGGATGTGGCGCAGAATCCGTTCGACCTCGCGGCCGAGCACGGGCCGTCGCTGTTCGATGCGCGGCACAGGTTCGTGATGAGCGCGAGCTGGGAGATTCCGGGGCCGAAGTCGCTCGGCGGCGCGGGCCGCGCGCTGCTGGCGGGATGGCAGTTGAACGGGATCGCGGTGGCCTCGAGCGGCACGCCGTTCACGGTGTTCGACAGCGCGAACGTCGCGGGGCAGGCGTCGCATCCGCCGCTCTCGGGCTTCGCGGCGAGCCGGCCGGATGTGGTTTCGGACCCGAACGACGGGCCGCATACGGTGGAGCAGTGGATCTCGCGGTCGGCCTTCCGGCGGCTGGATCCGCTGACGGAAGCGGGGCACTTCGGCAACGCCGGGCGCAACATCGCGCGCGCGCCGGGGATTTCAAACCTGGATCTGTCGCTGCTGAAGAACATCACTCTCGGGGAGACGCAACGGCTTCAGTTCCGCGCGGAGTATTTCAATGCGCTGAACCACACGAATCTCGGGCTGCCGGTGACGGATCTGGCATCGCCGAGTTTCGGGCGGATTCTGGATGCAGCTCCGCCGCGCCTCGCGCAGTTCGGGTTGAAGCTGCTGTTTTAAGCCATCGCCGGCGCGGTGATCACGCCTTCGTTGCTTCCGGTGCGATGATGCGCGACTGGAACGGCAGGTAGGCCGCGCCGTAGAGTCCGGCTTCGTTGCCGAGGGTCGCCTTCTCGATCGTGGTCTTGGTGGAGCGGAAGGTCAGCGAGCGCCGCCTGCACTCTTCGAACATCGGCGGCGCGAACAGGTCCCACGCGCCGAGCACTCCGCCGCCGAGCAGAAACAGCGGGAAATTGAAGATGTTAGCCAGGCTGGCGAGCGCGAGGCCGAGCGCGCGGCCCATTCGCTCGAAACACATCTGCGCCTTGACGTCGCCCTTGATCGCGAGATCGTAAACGCCCTTCGAGGTGATGTTGTCGCCCAGCCCGAGCATGCGCGCCATCGCGACCACGGCGGTCGCCGAAGCGTGCTTCTCCAGGCACCCGGTGTTCCCGCAGGAGCACGGATTGCCATCGGGGACCACGGTCATGTGCCCCAACTCGCCGGCCATGCCGACAAATCCGTGCAGCACCTTGCCGCCCGAAATGATGCCGCCGCCGATGCCCGTGCCGAGCGTGAGAAGCACGAGATCGTCCACGTTGCGCCCGGCGCCGATCCATTTCTCGCCGAGCGCGGCCGCGTTGGCGTCGTTTTCGAGCTGCACGGGAGCCTGAAGCAGCCGCTCGATCTCGTCGCGTATGGCGAAGTTCTCAAACCCGGGCAGGTTCGGTGAGAACGTGATGATGCCCTCGTCGATAATGAGGAACCCCGGGACGCCGATGCCGATGCCGATCAGCTTCCCCGAATCGGCGGCGGCGCGCAGCTTGACGATGGAGGCGACGATGTCGGAAATGACAGCGTCGCGTCCCGCGGAAAGGTGCGTAGACCCTTCGACTTTGTGCAGAATCTTGCCTGTGTGGTCAATCGCGGCGGCGCGGAGGTTCGTACCTCCCAAATCGACTCCGATCGAGTATTCAGCCATGGTTGCCGAAATGATAGCAAATGGAGAAGCTCGACGGCCGTGTGGCGCGCGTCGCCTGCCGCGTCGCCCCGTGGGCGCGCCAGGCCGGCAGCAGGCACATCACGCTTGCATCCGGAAACAAACGGATCTAGCATTTGGTGTTGGAGGTCGAAAGCAGATGCGTTGGTCTTGTTTAGCGCGGATCCTCCCAACTGCTTTGTTTGGGGCGGCGCTGTTGCTCGCGCAGGCGGCTGTGCCGCAGATGAAATCGGTCGAACCCGATACCGCCAAGACGGGAGACGTGCTCACGGTCATAGGCGAGAACCTCGATAAAGCGAGCGTCGCCGACGTGTTCCTCACCGATGGCAAGAACGACTTCAAGGTGGAGATCGCCTCCCAGGAAGCGGGTTCGATCAAGCTGAAGGTGCCGTCGTCGGCCAAGCCCGGCCGGCTCGCCCTGATGGTGCTCACCGCGGGCAAAGAGCCCAAGCTCATCGAGCAGCCGGTCAAGGTGACAATCGAGTAGCTACGCTTTTTTCGCGCGCCGGTAGGGGGAATTCATGTATTGGCGTGATTCCTTCGCCGCCTCGGAGTCCGGCGCGAAAAGGGCCGCCCGGCGGTATGCGGCCAGAGCCTGCGCCCGCAGTCCCTTCAGATCATAAACCTGCCCGAGCCGCATCCAGGCCAGCACTCCCGTGTTGAGATCGAGGTCCTCGGCACCCGCCGCGGCGAGCTTCAGGTTCGCGAGCGCGGCGTCGAGATCGTTGGCCCAGAACTGGATATTTCCCTCGGCGTAGCAGATCTTCTCCACGCGCAACTCGGGGTATCGAGCGGCGCGGAGCCGCTCGAGTTCCATGATGGCCTTCGCGTTCTCGCCGAGCTCACTGTACATCTGCGCCAACTCCATGCGGAGCAAATAGTTCCGGGGGAACCGCGCCCCGAGGTCCTTCAAGAGCGGGATGGCGCGCGCGGGCTGCTTTTCGCGCCGGTAGATCGCGCACAGCAGGAACTCGGCGTCGATGCGGTTTGCATTCCCCTTCGACGCCACCAGTTCCACTGTGCGGATGCCTTCCTCACGGCTGCCGCGGAACCCCACCAGGAAGCCGAGCAGTTTCCAATGCAACGGCAGGCTGCCGACGACGTAATCGTGCAGGCCCTGAATCAGGCGGGCGTCGATGAAACCGGGGTCGGCCTCGGTGATCTTGCTGTGGGCCTTGCGGGCGGCGGTGGCGTCACGCAGCGCGTCGCGCCAGGCTTTCCGGACCAGGAAGTTGTAGTTGGCACGCAGGCCGTAGGAGACGCCGATGGAATAGAGTGCGTCGCGGTCCCCGGCATTGCGGTCGAGCCGTGCCTGAGCGAGCGATATGGCGCGGCCGATATTTTCGTCGAAGGCGCGGCGGTCAGCCTCGCTTGCCGCGACCTTCGGCCGCCTCAGGAAGGGGTTGTTGCCCGTGACCAGCTCGGTTTCGAGCGCGCCCGCGCGGAACATGTCGCGGTAGAGGATGGCTTGGGCGACGTGGTTGTACGCCGTGGGGTCCTCGGGACGGCGCGCCGCGTAGGCCCTGAAATCCGCGATGGCGCGGTCGTATTGGAGGTTATAGAAGGCCTGATAACCCCTGGCGACGAGGCTGTCCTCCCCGGCCGCCAGAAGCGCCGGCGCCAGCAGAAGCAGGACGAAACGCATCAGGCTGAATATTCATTGTACTTCGCCAGCGCGGCAGCCACGTTCCGCTGGAAGCCGGCGTAGCGGGCGCGCAGGACGGGCGTGCCGCGGAACATGGCGCGGAATTCGTCTTCGGTGAGGGCGGCCAGACGCTTGAGCGGCGGCGCGAAGTTCCGCGCGGCGAAGGCCGGATCGGACGTCACCGGCGCGCCGCGGTTCCAGGGGCAGACGTCCTGGCAGATGTCGCAGCCGAAGACGTTATTGCCGAGCCCGCCCGCCGCGGCCGCCTCGGGCAGCGGGCCGCGCAGTTCGATCGTCTGGTAGGAGATGCAGCGGCGCGAGTCGAGCGCCCAGGCGGGCTCGGCGCGGCCGGTTGGAACGAGCGCGCCGGTAGGGCAGGCTTCGATGCAGCGCGTGCACGAGCCGCAGCGGTCGGGCGGGGGAGCGTCCGGCCCGAGCGCGAGCGACACGAGCAACTCGCCGAGGAAGAACCACGACCCGGCGCCCTCGCGGATCAGGCAGGTGTTCTTGCCGATCCACCCGAGCCCGGCGCGGCGCGCGTAGGCGCGTTCGAGCAGCGGGGCGGTGTCCACGCAGATTTTCCACTCGAACGGCTCGCCACAGGCGTCGCCGATGCGCGCGGCCAGGCGTTCAAGACGGGCGCGAAGGACGTCGTGGTAGTCGTCGCCCCAGGCGTAGCGGGAGATCCAGGCCAGCTCGGGTTGGGTGAATTCCGTCGAGTACGGCTGGGGCCCGTTGTAGAGCACGCCGGCGCAGATTATGGACCGCGCCGAGGCGAGCAGCGTCCGGGGATCGGCGCGCAGGGCGCCGCGATGGTCGGTGAGATAGCACATCTCGCCCGCCATCCCGGAGCGCGCCCAATCCAGGTAGAACCCGGCCTCGGGAAGCGGCTCAGCCGCCGCAACCCCGGCCAGATCGAACCCGCATTCGAGGGCTAACCGCTTAACGCCTTCTGAGTGCACCTGACCCCATTCTCACCCGGCCAGTCGCATATTGAATATATACATATAATGCATGTGCACTTGATCGAGCGGCGGACGAGCTAAGTTTCGATTGGGACAAAACTAATATTCAGCATCTCGCTCCCCACGTGCTCATTGTCGTCTGGGCGATGCGCGACGGCTCAATCCGATGTATCACAGCATTCGAGGCCAGCAAGGCACGCCGGACGGAGTACCTTGAAGCGAAGGGGTTTAGCTATGCCAGGCAAAGCGGATAGGCCCAAAGTTCCGAAGTTCGAGACCGAGGCCGAAGAAGCGAAGTGGTGGGATGAGCATCGCGCCCTCGTCGAACAAGAACTGAGCAAGGCCATGCGGGACGGGACCGCGCAGAAGGGGACCGCGCAGAGGCTGACCAGGCAATGGAGAGCCTCCAAGAACATCACGATTCGCATGCCTCTCGACGACGTGGAGCGCGCGCGGCGGTTGGCGGACCGAAAAGGGCTGGGCTACCAGACGTACATGAAGATGCTCCTGCATGAAGCGTTGAATCGAGAGGAGTCCGGTTCCGAGAAGCCTCCCGCACGCCGTAAAACCGGCTGAGACGGTGATTCCCGGATCACGCAGCTAGCTCGAAGCCGGCCGGGGGCGGCTGCGGACCGGGGGCTGCCGCGCCCAACCCCTCGCCGTTTAAGGCCCGATTCTCCCCGTACAACCTTGAAAGCAACCAGTTTGATGCCCCGCGGGTGTCCCCTCGGCTTCCGAACATTATAATCAGCATGGCCCCAACAGGTCCTTATTCCAGGAGGATTCGAGCTTGAGCACCCAGACGTTTTCGCCTAACACTTCCAAGGATTTCAAGGTATTGCAACCCGAAACTACTCTGGGTGGCTCCCGCATCGAGCCCGTCCACAAGGGGTTGCCGAAGATTACGCAGTCGCTGTGCCCCGAGTGCATCCGCGTCATCGACGCCCGCGTGTTTGAGGAGAACGGGAAGGTCTACATGGAAAAGACCTGCCCGCAGCACGGATATTTCCGCGACTGCGTCTACTCCGACGCCAGGCTCTATCTCAAGATGGAGAACTGGCACTTCGGCGATAACCGCGGGGTCTCGAACCCGGCCATCCCGAACGCCACCCGGTGCCCCGACCAGTGCGGCCTCTGCTCCATGCACGAGAGCCACACCGTGCTGAGCAACGTGGACCTGACCAACCGGTGCAACCTCACCTGCCCGGTCTGCTTCGCCAACGCGAACGCCGCCGGGTACCTCTACGAGCCGAGCCTCGACCACGTCCGCCGCATGCTGCAAGCCCTGCGCGACGAAAAGCCCGTGGCGAACCGCATCGTCCAGTTCTCGGGCGGGGAACCGACCATCTACCCGCACTTCCTCGAAGTGCTGCGGATGGCGAAGGACATGGGCTTCTCGCACTTGCAAGCGGCCACGAACGGCATCATGTTCACCGACCTCGAATTCGCCATGCAGGCGAAGGAGGCCGGCCTCCACACGCTGTACCTCCAGTTCGACGGCGTCTGCGAGGACGCTTACATGCGCTGCCGCGGCGAGGCGCTGCTCGAGAAGAAGATGAAGGCCATCGAGAACGTGCGCAAGGCTGGGATGAAGATCTGCTTCGTCCCGACCATCGTCAAGGGCCTGAACGACCATCAGATCGGCGACATTATCAAGCTCGCGCTCGAAAACATCGACGTCGTCAGCGCCATCAGCTTCCAGCCGGTGAGCTTCACGGGCCGCATCTCGCGCGCCGAACTCGAACAGAAGCGGTTCACCATGGCGGACGTGGCGCACTGCGTCCACGACCAGACCGGCATCTGCGACGTGTACGAGGACTGGTTCCCGCTCTCCTGCGTCGCCCCGTTCTCGCGGTTCCTGGGCGCGCTGCGCGGCGAGGAAATCCCCACGCTGACGCCGCACCCGCACTGCTCGATGGGCACCTACATGTTCGTCGATCAGAACAAGAAGGCCACGCCGGTCACGCGCTTCCTCGACATCGCCGGCTTCATGCAGGACCTCGACATGATGTCGCGCAAGACCCAGAGCACTTTCAAGTTCTGGCAGAAGCTCAAGACGTGGAACTCGATCCGCAAGCACTTCCATCAAGACCGCGCCCCCGAGGGCCTGACGTTCGGCAAGTTCATCGAGACGCTCCAGGGCCTGACCGATAAGGAATACGGCCGCGGCGACAACGAGAAGAAGGGGTTCACGTACAAAACCCTGATGGTGGCGGGCATGCACTTCATGGATGTCTACAACTACGACATCGAGCGCGTGAAGCGGTGCGTGATCCACTACGCCGCGCCGAACGGGCTGATCTATCCGTTCTGCGCGTACAACTCCGGCCCGACCTACCGCGAGAAGATCGAGCGGAAGTACTCGGTGCCGTTCGAGAAGCAGCTCGAGACGCTGGTGACTCTGCGTTAACTTAGGCCGCTTTCCGAGCGAGCTTGGGAAGAAGGTTGAAAGCTTTGCCGGTTCGGGTGTGGACCACACGGTAAACGCCGATATGGCGGATGGCGCCCAGGCTGGCGACCATTCTGGCGTAATCCAGCGTGTTGCAGGACGTGAGCGGATGCCAGTCCCCTCCGGTCGCGTCCTTCCGTTCGATCGAAAAACGCGCTCTGCTCGGGTTCACCTCTTGTCTCCTTCCCACTCACTGTGCAAGACGCATCCACGTTCGTTTCCAATGTAAAGATCTCGTAAAGAGATATATAATCGGCGTCCATGGTGCGATTGCCGGTTGTCGTATTGTTGTGGACGGTCGGGGCGTGGGCCGCTGAACCGAGGATCGAGACGGGCGAGATCAACGGGGCGAGCTTTCGCATCGATGTACCCGAGGCGTGGAGCGGCGGGCTCATTATGTACTGCCACGGCTACAGTCCCGAGCCGGGAAAGTTCACGGACACGAAGCGGAACGAGATCCTCGACATGTGGCTTGCGCAGGGGTTCGCCGTGGCGCAGTCCGGTTACGCCGCGGGCGGCTGGGCGATCGAAGAAGCGACCGGCGACACGCAGGCGCTGCTGCGCTACTTCACAAAGAAATACGGCGCGCCGAAGGAAACCTACGTCTCCGGGCACTCGATGGGCGGGTTCCTGACGATGACCCTGCTCGAGCGCTTCCCGAATTCCTACGACGGCGGGCTGGCGCTCTGTGGACCGCTCACCTCGGCCGCGAGGTTCATGCGCAGCCGCGTGTTCGATATGCGCGTCGTGTTCGATTACTACTTCCCCGGCGCGCTGCCGCCGCCCGATCGCATTCCCACTGCGTGGAACATGTCCGAGGAGGCCAGCAAGCAGACGCTGGCCGTGCTCGACGGCAAGCCCGAAGCCGCCGCGGCCATGCGCCGCTTCACCGGCATTCGCGACAACAGGGAACTCTCGCATACGCTGGTGTTCTTCACGTACATCCTGAAAGACCTCCAGCAGCGCGGCGGCGGCAATCCGTTCGACAACCGCAACATCATCTACGCGGGGACCGGCGAGGACGACGCAGTCAACGACGGCGTAAAGCGCTATGCGGCCGATGCGCGCGCGGCTGAATACCTGCGGGCCTGGTACACGCCCACGGGCCGGCTGGAGCGGCCGCTGCTTGCCATCCACACGACCTACGACCCGCTGGTGCCGCCCGGAACTCCCAACCAGTATCAGAACATCGCGGAGACCGGCGGAAGCGCGAACCTGTTCGTACAGCAGTACGTGAAACACGCCGGGCATTGCGCGATCACACCGGAGGAGACCGCGCGCGGCATGGCCGAACTGCGCGAGTGGAGCCGGAAGGGCGTCCGGCCTACATCACATCAACCTTGATCACGAAGTAATCGAACTTCGCGCCCGGGTCGAGCAGAAGCTGGTGCGCCTGTTTGGCCGGGATGTGAACGATGTCGCCCGGCCCGAGGCGCGTCTTCTCGCCGCCCTGGATCGACGGCCCGCGGATCTCTCCAGGGGCCGTCGTCCGGGCGTCCTGAATCCGGCCGCCGTGAACCAGCGTCGCCTCGCCCGATTGCACGATGAAGAAGTCCGCCTGCTTGTCGTGAAGTTCGGCCTCGCCGCTCCTTTCGCGGTGCGCCACCATCGTGAGATGGTTGCCGAACTTCGCCACCGTTTCGAACGCCGACTTCTTCGCATCCATCTTCGGCGCAAGCTTCGCGCCGTAGGCCTTCAGCTCCGAAGACTTCCAGTGGACGAAACCCGCGGGCTCGGTAGCGACCAGCGCCAACGCGGGCAGAAGAAGCAGCAGACTTCTCATCGTGAACCTCCTACGACAGCTTCACGCGCGGCACGCGATCTTCAACCGCGGGCAGCGCCGGGAAATCGGTGTAGGGCTCGTTCTGATACCAGTAGCCCACGGAGAACCAGTTGTCGCCGCGGTCGTTCGCGTGGCCGTGCTCCATGGTGTGCTTCATGTAGCGGGTGAAGGTCACGGGGTTGTCTCCGTGCCAGCGGTACATGCAGTACCGCCCGCCGGTGCGCTCCGCCATGACGATGATCGGCGCCCCATAGTAGCGGTGCGCGAACGGAGTCGCGCCGTCGCGTCCGCCGAAGTTCCAGCTTCCGAGGATGTAGTCCTCGGAGCCCGTGCCGATGATGGCGGGCCTGGTCTCGTCGTCGACGAAAATCATATCGTCGCCTTCGCCCATCCACCCGTCTCCGTTGAGCAGGACGCCGAGCGTGACGCCCATCAGATGCCCGCGGCCGCGCGTCTCGAAGTACACATAATTCCTCGCGCCGTCCGGGTTCGTCCCCTGGCCCTTGACCGCGACGCAGGGCGACGCCTGGCGGTACTGCGCGTGGAAGTAGAGAGCGTCTTCGGGCAGCGACGGCACCAGCAGGTAATCGATATTCGAGTAGAACGCGCCCACCGGCTGCTTGCCTTCGTTGGTGACGGTCATGCGCGCCGATTTGCGGAACGGCATGGCGAAGTAGCAGTTGAGGGACTTGCCCGGCGAGCAGGCCAGGTAGGCCGACTCATAGTGCTTGTACTCGCCCAGGTTGAGGCCGAAGAAATCGCCGACCGGCGCTTCGACGCTCGGCTTGGAGTTGCCGTCCCAATAAGCCCGCAGTACGAGCTCCTTGAGATGGTTCTGTCCCTGCGCCGCGATCGTGAACCAGATGTGCGAGATCACGCCCGGGCCGGGTGAATTGAACAGTTCCTGCGTCGCGCCCGCGGGGATGCTCCAGAAATCCCGGTTGCCGCCCGTGCGGTCGTGACTCGATTGCTTGAGAGATTTGTGCTGCATGGTGCGGGCGTACTCGGGGAGTTCGAACTCGCCCGTCTTCCCGGCCTGCGGCTGCGCGCCGGCAACGGCGGGCATAGCCGCGCCAACCCCGGCAACCGCCATCACGTTATGTAAGAAATCGCGACGTCCTGAATTCGCCATAGGAATATAGCCTACACGAATTCGGGGGCGTGGCGCGCACCCGCGCCGCTATTTTTTCGGCCGCGGTTTCATTTGCACTTTCGAGCCCTTCGCGGCGGCATAAGCGTTGAACTCGTTCACCATCTGCTCGCTCCACTGCCCGTCCACCTGGCCGGGCGTGTACTTCTGTTCGCGCAGCATCTGATGGCCCCAGGCGTCGCGCAACTGCGTGAGTTCGCTCTCGTCGGCCACCTCGGCCGCCAGTTGCGCCGGGATGAATGTCAGCCCGTCGGGATCGCTCAATACGACGTCGCCCGGCAGCACCGTCACCTCGCCGAGCCGCACCGGCAGGTTCCATCCGGCGAGCGTGACATTGGCAATGGCGCTCGGGTGGAAATCGCGCGTGAAGACCTTGAAGCCTTCGATCTCGGAGATTCCGCTCGGGTCGCGAACCGCGCCGTTGACCACCAGGCCCGCCCCGGTCTTCGTCATGATCGACGTCGCGAGGTTGTCTCCGATGATGGTGCCGTCCTTGATCTTGCCGAACAGATCGACGACCAGGACGTCGCGCTTGGTGAGCGTATCGATGACCCAGGAATTCTGACCGCGCCCGACGCGCTTGTCCTTCGCCGCGTGATCGTTGACGACGGCGTCCAGGTCGGGCCGCAGGGGCAGAAACAGGGCGGTGACGACGCGGCCCACGAGCCGCTCGCCCGGCTTCACGTTGAGGGTCTTCCAGCCGCCCTCGAACTGGAGTCGGAAGCCGTGCTTATTCAGCGTGCCCCAGGCCTCCTCGGCGGTGGTGTTCGCAAGCCGGTCGAGAACTTCGTCCGGCACTTTGGGCCGTCCGTCGGGAAACCGCTCGCCCTTCCAGGCGCGCGTGATGTCGATGCGCTGGTCGTTCGAAAACATGCCGAGCTGGCCGAAACAAGGCGCTGCCGAGACGGCTGCGAGAGCGGCGGAAACCCACAGGAGTTTTCTCATAGGCTTTGAACAAGCCAGTATACTCGGGTTACCGCGCCTTTGACGCGGCGGTCACAAACGCATTCAGCCCCGCAAAGGCCTTTGCGGGCGCCGCAGAGCCGTCCCACTCTTCCCAGAACATGTTGAGAAAGCCCGACTCCCGGTACATACGGCGCTGGACGTCGCCTTCCGCAACGCTCCCCTTCGGCTTCCACTCCTTGCCGCGCGTAGCCTGCGCGGCGGCGAGCAACGAGGCGGCCTGCTTCGAATCCCCGCGCCGCCATGCTATGTAGCCGCGCAGAAAGAGCGCTCCGCCGGCGCGAGGATTCGCGCGGCACGCGAGTTCGAACCGCCTGGCGGCCTCGCTCAAGTCGCCTTTCGCAATCGAGACCTCGCCCATCAGCAGCAGCGTGCCGGTTTCTTCCGGGTTCAGGCGATGAGCGGTCTCGAGCGATTCTTCGGCCCGCGCCAGCTCGGCTTTGGTCCTGGCCGACGCCGCCATCAACTCGCCTCGCCGCTGGAACGCGCGGTGGCTGTGCGGATCGCTCCTCGCCAGCTTGTCCAGCTCGGCGATTGCGCCCGGCACGTCACCCATCGCCGCGAGGCAGTTCGCCAGGTAGTAATACGAATCCTCGTGCCCGGGATTGAGCGCCAGCGCCTCGCGAAAGAGCCGCGCCGCTTGCGATGGATTGTTTTCCTTCTTCATCGCGTCCATGGCGGCGCGCTGTTTCTCCCAGAACTCGACAAGCCGCGCCTGAGCGGGGCGGCCCCCCTGGTCCGCGGCCGGACCCCCGGCCGGCCTGGCCGCTGCCGCCGGCTCACCCTCCACCAGTTCCCAGATCCGGTTCCCCTCGAGGTTCGCCCAGCTCTCGGTTTTCCCACCCAGCCAGTGAACTTCCACCCTGTCCGCCCTCGCCGCCTTCCCGAGCCCGATGTGAACGCGCCGGCTGTCCTGAGACAGGTACGACGCGCTCGTCACCGTCCGCCGGAACTGCACTCCATCGGCCCACGCGACCACGGTTGCGCCATCGCCGAACCCGGCCGGCTGCCGGCCGCGCCCGACACGGTTCTTCAGCCGGAACTCGATCCAGTTGCCGTGCGGCACGTCATTTCTCAGCAGCCGGACTCCCTCTCCGTGATCCACGATCAGAATGTCCACGGCGCCGTCGTTGTCGTAATCGGCGGCGGCGAGCCCCCGGCTCACGTGCGGCTTCGCGAGCGATTCGTTCCAGGGCGCCAGATCGCGAAAGAACTCTCCGCGATCGTTCCAGAACAGGAACGAAGGCATCCGTTCCAGCTTCTTCCGCCCATCTTTTGATTCGAACGTGCTGCCGTTGGCCACCGCTAGGTCGAGCCACCCGTCCGTATCGAAATCGGCGAACGCCGCGCCCCACCCGATCGACTGCATCGACGGCTGCCCGATGCCCCGCACCTCGGCGACATCGTTAAAGTGCAGCTCCGTCTCCGCCGCGCCTTTGAGCACCTTCGCGGCACGCTTCTGGTCGCTGAGCAAGGACTGATAGAGCGCGTACTGCTGCGCGATCCAGTGCGAGATGAACAGGTCATCGTCGCCGTCGCGATCGAAGTCGCCCGCCGCAAGCCCCATCGAGCCGCGATATTCGGAGATCCACGCGGCTTTGCCCGCGTCCACGAACTTCCCGGGCCTGTTAAGGTACAGCTTGTTCTCGGAGATGTCGTTCGCCACGTAGAGATCGAGCCGGCCGTCGCCGTCGAAATCGTGCCACAGCGCGCTGAGGCTGCGGCCCTCGGGATTCGCCACGCCCAGCTGTGCGGCAGCCTCCGTAAACGTGCCGTCTCCGTTGTTGCGGAACAGCAGGTTGCGCTCGGCTTCGAACGACGCGGGGTTCAATGTGTAGGGCACCTCGAGACCGAACTGCTGCGTGCCCGTTCCCGTCTTTTTCGCGTCGGGTTTGTAGCGTACATAGCCGCAGACGTACAGGTCCAGGTTTCCGTCGTTGTTGAAGTCGCCCCATGCCGCGCCCGTCCAGAACCCCTTGGGGGAAGGAAGCGCCTTGTCGGGTACGAACTTCCCATGCTCGTTGCGGAACAGCAGGATGGTATCGATTCCCGTCACGACGAGATCGAGCCAGCCGTCGTTGTTGTAGTCGGCCCAGGCGGCGGCCATGCCGGGGATCCGCGTGTCCGGGAAGCCGTCCACCTGCTGGAACGTGCCGTTGCCGAGGTTGCGAAACAGCAGCGACGGCGCGCGCTCGCCGGGCGGCAGGGTCAGTGCGCCGCCCGCGCTGACAAGAAACACGTCTTCGTAGCCGTCGTTGTCGAAATCGCCCCATGCCGCGCCGGATCCCATATCTTCGGGGAGTTGCGAAGTGCGCTCTCCGGCGAAACTGCGGAACCCTGCGAGCCCCGCCTCTTTCGTCACATCCGTGAACGCGGGCGCGGGCGCGCCCGGCGGCAGAGGCTGCCCCGGGTTCCGCAGGGCATCCACGCGGCGGGCCGCCGGCGCGATGCGCAAGCCCTGGTCCTGGGAAGCTTCTTTCCGCTTGTGCTGCTCGGTGACGGTGCTTGTCACATCGGCCGATTGCTCTCCGGGCTCGTACTCCTCCGGGCGGTTCGCGACGTAGTGTCTCCAGGCGACGATGCCGCCGATGGCT
This sequence comes from Acidobacteriota bacterium, assembly GCA_050261515.1. GTDB lineage: Bacteria > Acidobacteriota > Terriglobia > Bryobacterales > Bryobacteraceae > JBLNDJ01. The sequence goes on from JBLNDJ010000020.1 coordinate 30,139, forward strand.
CCGGCCGCAAGCAGCACCAGCAGAGTCCACAATATGCGTGTGTGACGGCGGCTCAGGCGCCTCGGCGTTTCCGTGGCGAGCATCCTTCTATCTCCCGCGCACCGCGACCGTCGCCGTCGCCGTCGCAATATCCGCAACCGGAGCCGTGACGCCGGAGTTCGCGCCCAGCACGTAATTCAGAAGGAACTGATCGATTTTGCGGTAGTGCAGCACCGCGTTCACCGCCAGCGTGCCCGGACGGGAACCCGCGCTGACCGTGTACTCGTTCCCGCCTGAGTCGCGGCCGTTCGTGTGGGCGCGCGACACGCTCGACGGGCACGCCGCCTGATACTCCACCGTGTCCGAATAGCCCGGAAACAGCGAGCGGCGGTACCGCACCCCGACCATCTCCCAGAGATTGTGCCGGTCGATCAGGTTTCCGTACTGGTCCACCGGCTCGGCCTTGAACAGGAACGAGCCCGGTTCGATGAAGTTCTTCTCGTCGCGCCGCCCCGAGGCGAACAGAATGTTCCCGTGCTCGTCGGCCACCTTCAGCTCCACCCAGCTCTGAATCATGTCGAGGGGACCGGTGGGATAGTCGTGCCCCACCTTGTTCGAAGTCATGATCACGCGGATCGGAAACCGCGTCCCGGGCGCAACCGACTCGGGCGCTTCGATCCGTACCTTGACCACCGGACCCTCCGCCCACTTCTGCCGGATCTCGGGAATTTCGATCTTGCCCTCGAGCCACTCGTACGTCAGCCGGACGTGCTTCTCGGCGCCCTCCAGGTGCATCAGCGTGGGGATGAGGTTGTTGGCGGCAAGAAAGCGGTGGCTGCGGTGCTTTCCGTCATTGGCGCTGCGGTTGTAGTCGCTTGTGTCTCCCGCGGCAGGGTCGTTCGAGGCGACGAGCGGCATGTGGCACTCGCGGCACTCCACCGTTTTCTTCGCGTCCCCTTTGTGGTTCCAGTGGCTCGCCGCCCAGTTGTCGTATTGGTTCTGCAACTGCACCCACCCGACCCGGTTCACTTCCTGATCGATGAACTGCTTGTGGCATGCCGCGCAGTACTCGGGCTTCTTGTACATCCGCTTGCTGAGCCTGTTGTGCTGCGCCGGGTACGAGCGGATGAGGAAGTTACGCGCCACCGCCCCGGGCGTGCCGTCCTTCGCCCACTGCCAGAGATACTCCTTCGGCTGCACGGCGGTGTAGTTCGCGTTTCCTCGTATATCGGTTTTCTGAATCGCGTGGCACGCCAGGCAGGACACGCCTTCGTGGTAGCCCTGAAGCCCGGTCAGGTCTTTCACGAAAATGTTCTTCGTCCCCGAGAACAGCGAAATCGGATCGTGGCATCCGCCGCAGTAACGGGTCGATTCCGGGCCGTTCTGCTTGGCCATCACGTTCTGTATGCCCTGGAAAATCGAGTCCATCGCGGCGTAGCGGTGGGCGCTGGGCTTCCACTCTTCGAGGATCTGGGTGTGGCAGCCCGCCGAACCGCAACTCTCCGAACCGGCCAGCGATCGCGCGTCGAACGCTCCGCCCGTCGAGGTCCGGGCGAGGCTCGGAGCGAACGGGCGGCTCTTGCCGTAGATGAAGTTGTAGTCCTTTGGGAACGTGTTGTTGTATCGCGTTCCAGAGTACGCCAAGGCGAGCACGCCGATCAGGCACAGCGGCGCCACGCTCCATGCGGCGCTCCGGACCATCGCGGGGCGGGCCGCCCGGGCCGCTCCGGTCTTCCGCCTTCGCACGTAGGAGAGAACGAGGTGCGGGACGGCGGAAGCGAGCATCGCCAGCGTGGAAACCAGGTGCACGTCGCGCCAGAGCGACGAGGTGCGTATGCCGAACAGCGCCTGACCCGTCACCACAGCACCCGAAAGTGAACACACGAACACCGAGACGACGCCTACGTATCCCAGCAGAACGACGTCGGATAGCGCTTGCGACCGGTAGTCGAGCCAGTGCTGCGCGAAGTACCACGCCAGGGGCGCAAGCGTGGCCACGCCGGCCGCGGTGTGCAGCAGTATGGCCCATTCGATCGCCGCGTGAAAGGGTGCGAGAGTAACGGCAAGTCCCGTCAGGGTCTCGAATAACAGAACTGCCACGGTGAGCCGGGCCAGCAGCGACGCCCAGCCGGTGCGGAGACGCGCGGGAGAATCCGGGTTTTGCACCAGCCGATGATACGGCTCGTGCTTGCCGGCGGATGTGACTCAAGTCACACTCAAGTGCTCTAGTATGTTTGCATTACAGGCAGGAACCGCTCGCGTCACGTCAAGAGCCGCCGCTGCCCCGGCCGCGCGTGCTCCTGGTCATGTTCGACATCAGAAAGGTAAGCGCGCCCACTCCGAGCGTCCTGACAATATTCGGATGCTGCGCGTAAAACTCGCTCGCCTTGTCGATGATCGACGGGTCGCTCTTTTGCGCGCGCTCGGCAAGCTCCTCTACTTTCTGCGGAGAGACTTGCTGCGCCTGGTCCGGAGTGACCTCCTTGTTGCCGCCGAACAGTCCGGCGACCTCGGCGGCCAGCGCAGCCGGCGTGAGTGCGAACAACTGGTTGAGCAGCCCGGCCTTCTGGCTTGCATCCGACTGTCCGAACAAATGACCGAGCAACTGCCCGAACGGCGCGGTCTGGTCGGACCGGAACGTGTCAGCCAGCCCGCGAGCGATCGCAGACGGCGGCTGCGACTGTGCAATCTGCTCGAACTGGGTCTGCGGAGAAAAAGAAAACGCGCTCGTCTGCTCGGACTCCCCTGCAATCCGTATATCGAGGGTGAGGTCGCCATAGGCCGGGTCGATCGCCTTGATCGCATCCCAGACCTTATTCTTGGCCTCCTCGGAAGGAGCGTAGGCGAGTATGTAAAGTTTGCCCTGCTCGGGCCGCGCGTCCCGAACCTTGACCTGCTGCTGATCCATGACGCGAAACGCCGATTCATACTTCTGCTTGACCTGCGCAAGGGATGCCATTTCGAAGCCTCCCGATTCTATGTGCAATCGGAAGGCCGGGACTTCCGGCTTCTGACTTCTGGCTTCCGGCTTCTGACTTCCGGCTTCTGACTTCTGGCTTCTGGCTTCTGCCTTCTCTACCCCGCTTTCACCGTTTGCAGCCTGTCCGCCCCTTGCGGCATCGCGGCGGCGAGCACGTCTTCGATCCTTGTGACGAAGATGAACTCGGTGTCTTTTCGCACTTCTTCCGGCAGGTCGCGCAGATCCTTCTCGTTCGCCTTCGGTAGAATGACGCGGCGGATGCCGGCTCGCCGGGCGGCGAGCACCTTTTCTTTCACTCCGCCGATCGGCAACACCAGCCCGGTCAGCGTGATCTCGCCCGTCATCGAGGTGTCGTTGCGCACCGGCGTCCGTGTGTAGAGCGACGCCATCGCGGTCGCGATCGTCACGCCCGCCGAAGGCCCATCCTTCGGCACCGCGCCCGCGGGCACGTGGATGTGCACCCCGGAATCCTTGAAGGCGGCCGGATCGATGCCGAGTTCCTCCGCGTGCGACCACACGAAGCTTTGCGCCGCCCGCGCCGATTCCTGCATCACCTCGCCGATCTGGCCCGTGATCGTCAGCCCCTTGCCGCCGGGCAGCAGCGTAGCCTCTACGTACAGCACTTCGCCGCCCGTCTCGGTCCACGCCATGCCCGTCGCAACTCCGGGCGGCTGCTCCTTGCGCATCTCGTCGTGTGAGAAAACCTCCGGTCCGAGCATGTCCGCCAGGTCGCCGGGATGTACCGTTACCGGCTCCAGGTTTCCCTCCGCGTGACGCAGCGCGATCTTGCGGGCTACGCGCCCGATGGTGCGCTCGAGCTGCCGCACGCCGGCCTCGCGCGTGTAGCGCGAAACTATGTTCCGCACGGTCTGGTCCTCGAACACCGCCTCCTCCGGTTTCAGCCCGGTCTCCTTGAGCTGCCGCGGAATCAGGTAGCGCCTGGCGATCTCGACCTTCTCCTCCTCGCTATAGCCGGTCAGCCGCAGGATTTCCATGCGGTCGAGCAGCGGCCGCGGGATGGTATCGAGCGTGTTCGCTGTCGTGATGAAAAACACCTTCGACAAATCGAACGGCAGGTCGAGATAGTTGTCCCGGAAATCCTTGTTCTGTTCCGGATCGAGAATCTCGAGCAGCGCGGAGGCCGGATCGCCGCGGAAGTCGCGGCCGAGCTTGTCAACTTCGTCGAGCATGATCAGCGGATTCCGCGACCCGGCCCGCCGGATCGCCTGCACGATCCGCCCCGGCATAGCGCCGATGTACGTCCGCCTGTGCCCGCGCAGCTCGGCTTCGTCGTGCAGCCCGCCCAGGCTCATGCGCTCGAACTTGCGCCCCAGCGCACGCGCGATAGACTGCCCCAGCGACGTCTTCCCCACGCCCGGAGGCCCGAAGAAGCACAGGATGGGAGCCTTCGCCCCGGGGTTCAGCTTCAGCACGCCGAGTTGCTCGAGGATGCGCTCCTTCACTTCCTTCAGGTCGAAGTGGTCCTCGTCGAGGACCTGCCGCGCGCGCTGTATGTCAAGGTTGTCCTCAGTGAACGTGTCCCACGGCAGCTCGACCACGTAGTCGAGATACGTCCGGATCACCTGGTAATCCGGCGCGCCGGGGGGCAGCCGTTCCAGCCGCGACAGCTCGCGCTCGGCTTCCTTGCGCACGTCCTCGGGCAGTTGGATCTTCTCCAGCCTCTCGCGCAGCAGATCGGTCTCGGCCTGCTGCGGGTCCTTCTCGCCGAGTTCCTGCTGGATGGCGCGCAGTTGCTGCCGCAGGAAGTATTCCCTCTGCTGCTTGCTCATCTCGGTCTGCGCCTGGCTGTTGATGCGGTTGCGCAGCTCGAGCACCTGGTACTCGCTGGATAGGTGCCCGTGCATCATCCGCAGAGCTTCGCCGCGTGTCTGCGTCTCGAGCAGCGCCTGTTCCTTCGAAAGCTCCAGGCTCATCATCGAGGCGAGCAGGTAGACGAGCCGCAGCGGATCTTCGGTCGAGACGAGCAACTGGTTCAGCTCGGCGGGCGCGTTCGGCTGCGCGAGCTGAAGCACTTTGCCAGCCATCTCGACCACGGCCCGATGCAACGCCTCCACTTCGGGCGTCGTCTCGGCGGGCAGCGGGAACGGCCGCACGCGCGCGCGCAGGTACGGCTCGGTCTGCTCGATCTTCACCAGCACCACGCGCTCCACGCCGAGCACGATCAGCTCCAGCTGGCCCTCACTCGGCCGCGCCATCTTCTTGATGACCGCCTTGGTGCCGATCGTGAACAAATCGTCGGGCGAGGTGGCGTCCTTGGACGGGTCGCGCTGCGCGACCACCACGATCTCCTTTTCCTCTGTGGCGAGCGCGGCTTCCGCCGCGGCGACCGACGCCGGCCGTCCCACCGCAAGCGGCATCAGCAGGTGCGGAAACAGCACGCTGTTTTTCAACGCCAATACGGGCAGTTCCTGGATGTTATCGGTGTCAGCCATCTCTCAGCCCTCCGTCACCCGGACGATGAGGAGCCCGTCGCGGCCTTCGATCGTCACCTGCGGTTTCGCCAGGCGGCCGGGAAGCTCGATGGTCCGCTCGAAGCGGCTGTAAGCGATCTCCATCGAGTAGTAACTCGCCCCTTCTTCGGCCACCCAGTCGCGGCGCACGCCGGAAACGGTGATGCGGCAGCCCTGCACGCGCACGCTGATGTCCTCCGGCCTGACGCCGGCCAGATCGAACTTCAGCAGCCAGCCGCCTCGCGTGCGGTAAACATCCACCGGCGGGCGCCAGCAGGTTTGGGACTCGGCGCGCGATGCAGCGAACAGGAACACGGGCGTTTGCTTAGGTTTGTCCATCCGTTGTCGATCCTAGCACTCAAAAGCGCAGAAAGGCGCCGATGCCGCCGGCCGCGCGCAGCCGGTCGGCCGCCGGGCCGCGCACGTTCTCGGGCTGTCCGCCCGACGCGAAGGCCATATCGGCGAGCCGCGCGACTATGTCCGGCACGGCGCGCAGTTCCCCGCCGCAGTACGCGCACGCCGCGGCCGGAGCGCCGGCGAACAGCGACTCGCATTTCCTGCACTGCGCGCCGTCCACGGAGAAATCCTGCGCGTAGACGAGCTGCATAATGCGGCCCTGCCTCATGGCGTCGAGCGTCGGCTGTAACTTGAGCACGCCGCGGCTTTCCTTCGACGCCGCCGTGATCAGGCGCTCGACCAGCGCCGATTCATCCGCGCGCTCGACTTCCTGCTCGATGCGCATGGTTTCCTTCAGCACCGCCTGCTCGTTTGCGTCGAGCGGCAGCGAGATGTGCCGCACTACCATCGCCTGCAGCTTCTTCGGAAGGATGCCCGCCAGCTCGTTGGTGATCTCGTTCCGCCCGGCCAGGATGAGCCGGTCGAACCGGTACTGCGCGGCGAGCCGCTCCATCTCGCCCGCGACGCCCCGCAAGTGCCACAGCGCGTGTTCTTCCTCGCGGCGCTGCAGATTGGGCTGCGAAAGCGCCGTGTCCTTTGAGGGGCTTTTCGAGAATTTTCGCTTCTCCTCCGAGAACACGTCGCGGTACTCCTCGATTTGGCCGAGGTAGACCGAGAACAGCCGGGCCTTCTCGCGATCCAGAAGCACGACGCCGTAGCGCTGGTATTCGTCGATGGCTTCAACCAGCGGGCGTATGTAGGGCTTCTCCTCCCAGCGCAGCGTGGATTCGAGCGGGATCTGCAACTCGCGCTCCCAGAAAAAACCGTTCGACGGTTCCGTGAAGATGACCACCGTGCGCGCGCCGCCGCCGTAGCTCGAAACGAAGTCGATCACGCGCCCCGCCGCCGCGACGAGACTCCTGCGCTCGGCCTCGCCGGTGAGGCGCTCGGCACAGGCCCGCAGGCGCTCCTTGAGCCGCCGCAGATACCCGCGGTTCAGGTTCGCCGGCTGCGACTGATCGACATTCAGGTAGACGCTGAGAAACCCCGCGCCCGGCTGAGCTCTTTTCTGGATAACCGGAGCCAGATCGGCCTTCGAAATCGTCATGCCGCTTTTGGAGATGGCCATGCCGCCCCTCATGACTAACATCATAAGGCCATCCGGCCGCCGGCCATCAGCCCTCAGCAGCCAAAGGGGAGGCCGGCGGGCGGCGAACGAACACACCGGCCCTCGCGCACAAAGCCGGCGCCAGACTTTGCTAACGGCTGCCGGCTCTCCGGAAGCTGAGCACGGCGGTCTCATTACGGGCCCGTGATCGGCGTTCATCTGCGTTCATCGGCGGCTGAATCATCTATTTCTGGCCGCGGATGAACGCAGATAAACGCCGATAACGCCTGGCAGCGTCAAGGTTGTTGCTGGCTCTACGATTCGCGGCCCTGGCCCTGCCTACTTCAACACCGCCCGCATCGCCAGGTCGTCGAAATACGTCGCTCCGGAGCCGGACGTCGAAAACGCCCGAACGCGCGCCCAGGCCGCGCCCGGCGGTGCGACCGCGGCAGTTTGCAGGAACGTCCATCCCTTGGCGCCCTGGAGGTTCCCCACCGGAATCTGGCCGATCTGGCGGCGCGCGGCGTCCAGCCATTCGACCCGCATGCCCGCGCCTGCGCCCGCGCCCAGCGCCCAGCCCGAAAATCCGTAGAAGACGCCCGAGTACACCCGCACGATCTGGTAGACCGAGTGCGTTCCGGTTGTGCCGTCGATCTTCATCGAGACGTTGCCCGAACGCCGCTGTCCGGCCGTGATCGCCACGCCCGGCTGATAGAGCGAGTCGTACCAGCCCTGGGCCCCGGCCTCGAAGCCGGGGTCGGTCAGTAGGTTAGGGGAAAGAACGCGAGCGGGGGCGGGAGCGGGAACAGGGGCCTGGGCTGGTGCGGGAGCTTGTGCCTGTGCTTGAACCGGCGCTTGAGCCTGGACCGGGACCTGTGCGTTCACAGTCTCTCCAGCGGTGAGCTCAACCAGAAAAACGTCCTGCCGCGTGGCCCCTTTGGGGGTCTTGCCGAGCGTCCGCTCCCAGTTCGAGGTGAACAGGTAAAAGCGTCCGTCCTGCGACACGTTGCCGCGCGGGCTATCCCAGAAATTGCTGCCGTCGTAAAGGCTGCGGTGGTGGGCGAAGCGCCAGACCTTCCCGCTGCCGTCGGTCGCCACGGCGATGATTTCATCGTCCCACGCGCGCCACGGCTGCGGCCCTTTGTTCAATCCGTTCCGGTAGTGCGAGCCCACCACCGGAACCATCACGCCCGGCTGCGCGTTGTTCCACGAGATGTGGCCCGAGAAGCCCCACACGTGCGGCGTCGGCAGGTTTTCGGGGGCGATCAGGTACTTCGGCGAATCGATCTGCGAGAGGTCGAGCGAGCGTACCGCGTACTCCACTTCGTCGTAGAACGACGGCGTGCCGCCGAAGAAGCCGGATTCGTTCACGCGCACGCCGAAGCCGCTCGCGTCGTGCCCGGACCAGTTCGCCAGAATCTCCGCCACCTTGCCGCCCTGGACGTCCCACACCAGCCACTGCGACTTGCCGGTGTTGTTCTCGCCCTTGCCGATGATCATGTAGCGGCCGGTGCGGTCCATGTACGCACTGTGTATGCCGCAGCCCATCGTGATGTTCGCCGCGCGGCCGTCGATGCGCGAGTTCTTCGTGTCGAGGACGCTGTACTTGCCCGTGTTCCGGTCGAGCACTGCGATGTACTGGTAGGTCTCCTGGATCCCTCCGAAAGCCATCGCCAGCTTCGAATCGTCGTCGCTGACCGAAGGAGTGTAGGAGCCACCTGGCGCCCCGGGAACCGCGCGCGCCGCGTCGAACACTTCGGTGTACTTGCCCGTGTTGAAGTCGTACTCCAGAATCTTGAGGTCCTTGTTGCCGTAGAGGATGTTCGGCTTGCGGTAGCTGAACGGCCCCGTGATGCCCAGGTACGGCAACGCCGTCGCGGTCATCGCGGCCGCGTCGAATCTGTACGGGATGATGCCCGCCGGGGCGTACACCCAGAACATGGTGCTGTCGGCGTTCCAATTGTGCATCCAGCCGGACGCCGGGGTGTGGAAGGACCCGTTGGGGTACCCGGCCTCGGAGTTCCCGTCAGTCACGCGCAGGATGCGGGAGCCGTATGTCGGGTCGTTAATGACCGATCCGGCCGGTCCCATGTGGGGTAACGGAGGCTTCGGGCGCACGGCCATGTCCGTGGGAGCGTTGTACGTGATCGGGACCGTGCCGCCCGCAGCCACCAGGCAGCTCGCAGCCAGCAACACCAGACACACTCGCGGCTTTCGCATTTTGAGCTTCAAAACTCCTTTGTTTGGTTAACGTTGAGGCCGGCCGCCGGCGTTTAGGTTGTCTCAACGAAACGTAGCGTTGCTTCGACAGCGGGTGAGGAGGAGCGGGAGGGATCGCAGAACGCGATCCCGTATGCGCTAACGTCTACGCATGTGACTAGAGTACTGGTACTTCAGTCCTTTCGATAGACCCGACAAGGAGGGTTTAGTGTGGGTATCGTGAGGGTATAAAAACAGACAAATACCCCTATATGGGTGTAGCCAACGCGCTATTTCAGCTCGAACAGGAACACATCCGTCCGATTGCCGCCCGTGCAGACGCCACCCGAGCCGGTCTGGCCGCGCCAGTTGGACGGAAACAGCGCCCAGCGCCCGTCGGGCGAGATGGCAGGGCTCGAGTACTGAAGGAATGCGCACTGGGACTTTACCGGGTCGTTCCAGGTCTGGGCGAAGCGCCACAGCCGCCCCTGGCCGCGGGGCGTGGAGGTTTCCATCGCGGCGATGTCGTTGGCGAGAAAACAGCCGCTCCCGGCGCTGCTGGTGGTCGCCAGCAGAACCGGCACGGCATTGGCGCGCGGGCCCGCGTGGTTGTTGGTCCAGGAGAGGTGCACGCTGACATCCCAGGTCGGCCGGGCGAAGAAGGAGCAGGGCGCGGTCTGGACATAGCTGGAATCCACGGTCTTGTCGGTATTCCGCCGCGCGATGCCGCGCGAATCGGAGGCGCAGGAGCCGGCTTCGATTCCGCCGGCGGTCCACTTGGCGCTTGCGCTCTGCATCAGGACGCCGTCGTATCCGTAGGCCCAGTGCGTGCTTCCGCAACCGGTGTTCCACTCGTAAGCGGCGCCGGCGTCCAGGTCGAGGAAGAGGGCCGTCGAGGCGTAATTCGGCAGGCCCTTGACGCTGCACATCGAGTTGCCGTGCGTGTCGATGGCGACCGAGCGGCCGTCGGGCGAGACCGTGATCGCGTGGATCCCGACGGTCGAAGGCAGGGAAGCCGGCTTTCCCTGGAAAATGACGGGGAACCGGCGCCTGTCGATGGTTTGTTCGCGCAGGTCGATGATCTGCGCCTTGCCCGTGTCGCGGTGGAAGCACACGATACGGTGGCCGGTGTCCTGCGGGCCCTCGGCGATGCACACCCGCCGGCCGCCCCAGGCCGACACCCGCGGGACCCCGCCCCAGCGCGCCGCCGCCGGATCGAAGAGCCGCGCCATCTCCTTCGTGCGGACGTTGTAGGCGACCGCGGCGCCGCGCGACATGCCGACGATGAGGTCGGGGTCGGACTGGTCCCATTGAAAGTCGGAAAACTCGTCGGGCACGGCGGCGGCCTTCGAGCGGGTTTTCATTTTGCGCGCGTCGAAGCTGAGCCAGTATCCGCGGTGCGCCGGCCGGCCGCCCCAAGGCACGACGAAGAAGCGCGTGCCGTCGGCGTTCCACGCGCGCTGCCAGCCGCCGTCGAAGACTTTGAACGCGGTGGCTTTGTCTTCGCCGAACGACCCGGCCTGGGTCACGCGCAACACGCGGTTGCCCGTGTCGGGGTCCGTCATGATGGCGCCCGCGCGGCCGAGCGGAGGCGGGGTCCTGGTCCGCCACGCGCCGCAGGCCCAGGGCGTGGACCCGCCCGCCGGGCCGCAGTTGGGCGAGGCGTAGGTCGCCTCCAGAGCGGCAAGCAGCAAGGCGGCAAACTGCATGCGCCTGTATTTTAGCGTGGGTATTCCGGGCTACGCACTCGCCGGCCGCACGGTTCCCGCCGCGCGCGGGGCGAAGCTAAGGGCCCCGCGCTCTTTGTCGAGATCGACCGCTACGGCCTGGCCGTCGTGCACCTTACCCGCCAGCACCATGCGGGCGAGCGGCGTCTCGATCTCCTTCTGGATCGCCCGCTTCAGCGGGCGCGCGCCGTAGTTGGGGTCGTAGCCCGTGCGCACCAGGTGCGTGCGAGCCGCGTCGGTGAGCTCGAGCGTGATGTGGCGCTCGGCCAGCCGCGCGCGCAGACGGTTGAGCTGGATCTCGACGATCTGCTTCAGGTGGTCCTCCGAAAGCGCGTGGAACACGATGATCTCATCCACACGGTTCAGGAACTCGGGGCGGAAATGACGCCGCATCTCTTCGAGCACCGTGTCTTTCACGCGCTCGTAGTCGCGCCCTTCGAAGCCGCCGCGGTACTCCAGAATCCGGTGGCTGCCGATGTTCGACGTCATGATGACGATCGTGTTCTTGAAGTCCACCGTGCGGCCCTGGCCGTCCGTGAGCCGGCCGTCGTCCAGGATCTGAAGCATCACGTTGAACACGTCCTGGTGCGCCTTTTCGATCTCGTCGAACAGGATGACCGAGTACGGGCGCCTGCGGACGGCCTCGGTGAGCTGCCCGCCTTCCTCGAAGCCGATGTAGCCCGGAGGCGCGCCGATCAGCCGCGCCACGGTGTGCTTCTCCTGGTACTCGGACATGTCGATGCGAATCATCGCCCGCTCGTCGTCGAACAGGAACTCCGCCAGCGCGCGGGCGAGTTCGGTCTTGCCGACGCCCGTGGGGCCGAGGAAGATGAAGCTGCCGATGGGGCGGTTCGGGTCTTTCAGCCCCGAGCGCGCGCGCACCACGGCCTCTGAAACCGCGAGCACAGCTTCGTCCTGGCCGATGACGCGCTTGTGCAGCTCGTCTTCGAGGTGCAGCAGCTTGCCGACCTCGCCTTCCATCAGCTTCGAAAGCGGGATGCCCGTCCAGCGGCTGACGATCTGGGCGATGTCCTCCTCGTCCACTTCCTCTTTGATGAGACGCGGGGCGCCTTCCTTCCTGGCGAGCGCTTCCTCTTCGCTTTTGAGCTGCTTTTCGAGCTGCGTGAGCTTGCCGTACTTCAGCTCGGCGGCGCGGTTCAGGTCGTACTGCCGCTCGGCCAGCTCGATTTCGACGCGCGTGCGCTCGATCTGCTCGCGCAGGCTGCGCAGGCGGCCGACGGAATCCTTCTCCGCCTGCCAGCGGGCTTTGAGCGCGTCGGATTCGGCGCGCAGGTCGGCCAGCTCTTTTTCGATCTTGCCCAAACGCTCTTTCGAGGCCGAATCGGTCTCTTTTTTGAGCGCTTCACGCTCGATTTCGAGCTGCATGATGCGGCGCAGGCGCTCGTCGAGCTCGGTCGGCATCGAATCGATCTCGGTACGGAGCCGCGCGGCCGCTTCATCCACCAGGTCGATGGCCTTGTCCGGCAGGAAGCGGTCGCTGATGTAGCGGTTCGAAAGCACGGCGGCCGAAACCAGCGCGGAGTCCTTGATCCGCACGCCGTGATGCACTTCGTAGCGCTCGCGCAGCCCGCGCAGGATCGAGATGGTGTCCTCGACCGAGGGCTGCTCGACCAGCACCTGCTGGAAGCGGCGCTCGAGCGCGGCGTCCTTCTCGATGTTCTTGCGGTACTCGTCGAGCGTGGTGGCGCCGATGCAGTGCAGCTCGCCGCGGGCGAGCATGGGCTTGAGCAGGTTGCCCGCGTCCATGGCGCCTTCGGCCTTGCCCGCTCCGACCACCGTGTGGAGTTCGTCGATAAAGAGAATGATCTCGCCTTCGGAGGACTGCACTTCCTTGAGGACGGCCTTGAGCCGCTCTTCGAACTCGCCGCGGTACTTCGCGCCCGCGATGACCGCGCCCATGTCGAGCGCGACCACGCGCTTGTTCTTGAGGCCTTCGGGGACGTCGCCGCGCACAATGCGCTGGGCCAGGCCTTCGACGATCGCCGTCTTGCCCACGCCCGGCTCGCCGATCAGGACAGGGTTGTTCTTCGTGCGGCGCGAGAGGACCTGGATGACACGGCGGATCTCGTCGTCGCGGCCGATGACCGGGTCGAGCTTCCCCTGCTGGGCAAGCTGCGTCAGGTCGCGGCCGTAGCGTTCGAGCGCCTGGTAGGTGGCCTCGGGGTTCTGCGAGGTGACGCGCTGGTTGCCCCGGACTTCCTGGAGCGGCCGCAGCAGCCGCTCGCGCGTGACTCCGAATTCCTTGAGCAGACGGCCGGTCGAGCCGCCGTCGTCGGTCATGGCGAGCAGCAGGTGCTCGATCGAGACGTACTCGTCTTTGAGCCGGCGCGCTTCCTCTTCCGATTGCGCGAGCACGCGGTTCAGGCGGCCGGTGATGTAGACCTGGTCCGGAGCGCCGGTGGGGCTCGAGACCTTGGGCAGCCGGTCGATTTCCTGCTGGAGCCGTGCGCGCAGGCCCTGTGTGTTCACGCCGGCTTTTTCGAAGATGGCGGGTGCGAGGCCGTCTTCCTGTTCGAGCATCGCGGCGAGCAGGTGCTCAACGTCGATCTGCTGGTTGCCGTGGCGGACGGCAATGGATTGTGCGAAGCGAACGGCTTCCTGCGCTTTTTCGGTAAAACGATTCAGGTCCATAGGGCATACCCCGACCTTTAGTCTACCACGCGCAGATTATATGATGGTGTCTACCGCATCCGCTCCGCGAACGTCTCGAACACCCGCTGGTTGTGGTCCTTCGTCACGCCCGGAACGTTCGGCGAAACGAACGTCACCGGATCGATGCCTTTCGCGGCCAATTGGGCGCCGGTTTCTGACACGAGCGACATGGCGACGAAGACGGCGGCCATGGTCGAGCCGGCCCCGACCTTTTCGAGCTTCCCGATATCGACCAGCGAATCCTCCGGGGGAACGCAGTTGTCGATCGCTATATCGGCAACATCGGCCAGAACCTTTCCGGTCGAGTGCGTGGGTTTCGCGATCTTCCGGTTGGCGTGGGAGGAGACGGTCACCACGGTCAGTCCTTTGGCCTTGGCTTCGAGGGCGACTTCGATGGGGGCGGCGTTCAGTCCGCCGTGCGAGAAGACGACGATCGAATCGCCGGGTTTGAGCGGGTAGCTCTGTAGGAAGACCTTGGCGTAGCCTTCTCTGCGCTCGAGCCAGAGCAGCTCGCGGGCGCCGCCGGGGCCGACGACGTTGAACCACATCAGCCGCGGGTCGTAGAGCGGGAAGAAGCCGACGAAGCTGCCGTAGCGGGGGAAGATGTCGAGTACGGGAATAACCGAGTGGCCGCTGCCGAACAGGTAGACGCGGTTGCCCGAAGCGATCGAGTCGGCAAACGCGGCGGCAGCCTTCTTGATGGCGTCGAGCTGTGTGGATTCGATCTGTGCGAGAACTTCCGTGATGCGCTGGTAGTAGTTTTGAGCGGACATGGCGTTCAGAGTAATGGAAGACGTGCCGCGCCGAGGAGGCCTGCATCCTCGCCGAGCGTGCTGGGTTCGATCCGGACCTGCCTGGCGGCGATCGGCTGCGCCCACTCTAGCACCTCGCGGCGAAGCGGTTCAAGCAACAGGTCGGCGGCCTGCATGAGGCCTCCGCCGAGGACGATCATCTGGGGGTTGAGCGCGCTCACCAGGTTCGCGACGCCCATGCCGAGCCAGCGGGCGGTTTCCTCGAGGTTGGCGCGCGCGGACGGATCGCCGCGGCGCGCGGCTTGGACGACTTCCTGGGCGCTGGCGGCGCCCGCGCGGCGGGCGACGGCCGGTCCGGCGGCCTGGGATTCGAAGCAGCCGATTTGCTTGTTCTTCACGCGCGGGTCGAGCGCGAACCAGCCGACGGCGCCCGCGATGTCTCCGGCGCCGCGCAGGAGGCGGCCTCCGGAGATGATACCTGCGCCGATGCCCGTCCCCGTGGCGAGGAAGACGACGTCGGTCAAGCCGCGTGCGCATCCGAGCCACTGTTCGCCGAGAACGTAGGCGGCGCGGTCGCTATCGATGGTGACGGGGGAGGGAAGCGCGCGGGCTAGGGCGTCGCGGAGAGGGACTTCGTCCCAGCCCCAGAGGTTCGGAGCCCAGGCGTTGCCGGTGGCGGGGGAGTAGATGCCGGGAACGCAGACGCCGGTGCCGGCGGGCGCGAGGCCGGATTCCGCCAGGAGGTCGTGATAGAGCGCGGCGATGTGAGCGACCGATTCGGGGAAGGGGACCTTGCCGGCGGGGCGCTTGAGGCGCGCGAGGACGGCGCCTTGGGAATAATCGACGAGGGCGGCGGAGAACTTTGTGCCGCCGAGATCGAGTCCCACGGTGAGGCGGCTGGGCATAGCGGACAGAATACAACAGCGGGGGGTGGGCAGGGGGCGTCGAGGCGCTACAATGCGCGCACTTCGCGCTGCGGTGCTTTCGGCCGCGCTGGACCGGTGCTCCCCCCAGCGCCGGAAGCCACTTTGCATCATACAAAGATTTGTATACTGCGGTTGTGGCGAATTCCAAGCCTGTCGAGTTTCGGGGCAGTTCCTTGGAAGACCTGCGCGCCTTCCCGCTGGCGGCCAAGCGTGAGGCGGCCATCACTCGGATCAGGTGCAACATGGCCGGGAGCCGGACGACTGGAAGCCCATAAACACGGTTGGCCAGGGTGTCACGGAGATTCGAATTCGGGATGAGGCTGGCGCGTTCCGTGTACTCTACGTGGCGAAGTTCACCGACGCCGTCTACGTGCTGCACTGCTTCCGGAAAAAGACCGAGAAAACAAGCAAAGCGGACGTCGAGCTTGCCGCCAAGCGTTACCGCGAGTTGTTGAAGGAGCGAGGGCAATGAAGAAGCAACGATTTGCCAGTGTGTGGGACGTTATCGAAAACACGCCCGAGCAGGCCGCCAACATGAAGCTGCGCTCGGCTCTGATGATCGCCTTGAAGGATCACATCACCCGTACAGGCATGAGCCAGGCGCAGGCGGCCCAGCTTTTCGGCGTGACGCAACCGCGCGTGTCCGACCTGATGCGTGGCAAGATCAACCTGTTTGCCCTAGACGCTCTGGTGAACATGGCCACAGCCGCAGGCCTACGAATCGAACTGCGCGTGCGGAAAGCCGCGTAACCGGTAGCGTTGATCGACTCAATCTGGCAGCAGTTCGCCCTTGAAGCCGCCGGCACCAATCCGGTGCGCGAAGTGCCCTGCGCCGCGGGTTGGGGCACTTCGACAAGGAAGAGACGACCTGGGCAATGGCGGATGCCTACCGGGCCCGGGTCGTCAAAGGCAACCCCCCGAATCCACGGGCGATCACAAAAGGGACATTTCTATCGAGGAGATACGGGGGACATTTCTATCGAGGCTTGACGCCCGCGCCGCGTCCGCTTGCATTATGAAGGTCTTTTGAGGCAAGCTGGAAGGCTTTGCCTTATGCGCATACGCATTCTTTATCACGACCATTGCTTCGACGGCGCGGCCGCCGCGGCGTTTTTCAGCCGGTTCGTCGAGGGACGATTTCACCCGGACGCCGAGTTTTTGTTCACCGGCCTGGCGCATAAGGCGAACGGCCTGTTTACGCCGGATATGTTCGACGGCGACGAGAACGCAATCGTCGATTTCAAGTACTCGCCCGATCCGCGGCTCACCTGGTGGTTCGACCATCACCAGAGCGCGTTCCTTTCCCCCGAGGACGCCGAGCGGTTCAAGAACGAGCACAGCGATAAAAAGATGTACGACCCCACCTACCGGTCCTGCACCAGGTTCATCGCGACCGTCGCGCAGAACAAGTGGGGATTTCATGCCGCCGACCTCGACGATCTGGTCAGTTGGGCCGATATCATCGACGGGGCGCAGTATAAGGACGCGAAGTCGGCTGTCGAACTGGGCGCGCCGGCCATGAAGCTGACGCTCGTGATCGAGGGTGTCAAGGGCTCGGAGACCGTGCAGCAGATCATACGCTGGATGCGCTGCCGCAAACTCGACGACATCGTGTGCGATCCGCTGGTCCGGAGCGTCTACCAGCCGCTGTATGAACGCCACCTGCGGGCGATCGACGTGATCGGGCGGAAAGCGTCGTGCAAGGATGGGGTCGTGTTCTTCGACCTGATCGGGCACGACCTGGAGGGCTACAACAAGTTCATCCCGTATTACCTGTTCCCCTCCTCGATCTACACGGTCTCGGTGAGCCTGGCCAGTTTCCGCACGAAGGTTTCGGTCGGGTCGAACCCGTGGGTTCCCGAGCCGCTGAAGCACAACCTGGCGTCGATCTGCGAACGGTACGGCGGCGGCGGGCATCCGCGCGTGGGCGCGATCAGCTTCGAGAAGACGGACATCGAGCGGGCACGGCAGGTGGCTGCGGAGATCCGGGAAGAGCTGAGCTCGTAGGGGTGACCTGCCCCCGAAATCCGCACACCGCGAACTACAAGAATACCCCGGTCAGTTAGACAGTCACTTCGCCCTCCTCTAAGGAGAATCCTGCGATGGGGGCGGCCGGGGTCAAGACCGAGCGAAGCGAGCCCGCAGGGTTGCCTTGACCCCGGTTGCCTCCATCGCGTATGCGTATCATGGAGGGCGAAGTGACGCTGTTCGCTCCCGATGCGAAGGCGGCTGGTGTTCGGTAGCC
>JBLNDJ010000021.1:0-247677 GCA_050261515.1 Acidobacteriota bacterium
CCGCTTCCGCTTCTCCTGCCAGGACCATTCTGGAACGGAATCCTTCCGTAGCCTACAAAAATGCAGCGATCGGAAAGGCGTCCCCAGTTGCCGTGTCTCAATCCTTGACACACCGCACCCCTTTTTTCGAGAACAAGGTATCAGAAAAGGCGTCTGTCCCCTTTTTCGCCTTTTTCGCCTTTTTCGAAGCTCAGTAGTAGAACTTCAACGCGAACTGAATGTTCCTCTCCCCCTGCGACGACGTGATGATCCCGAGCCCGCCGCCCAAGCCCGTCGAGGGCGAATTCAGGATCGGGGTGTTGGTCAGGTTGATCGCTTCACCGCGCAGCTCGAATCGCTTCGATTCGGTGATTGCGAACTCCTTTTGCAGGCTGAGGTCGAAGGTCGCCAGACCCGGCCCTCGCACCGTTCCGACGCCGCACGAGCCGAAGTGGCCCGGCTGGGGCGCGGCGTAGGAGTTGGGATCGAACCACTGGTATCCGCCGGTGGAGGCCGGCACCCGGCCGAGCACGTGCGGAGGCGCGATGCAGTCCGCGCGCGGACCACGCGAGTTGGTGTCCGAGGCGTCGCTCGCCGACACCGTCAGCGGGAAGCCGCCGTGCACCGACAGAATGCCGCCCAGATTCCAGCCGCCGAGTATCGCGTTGGTCGCGCCGCCCATGCCGTTGGCCCAGCGGCGGCCCTTGCCGAAGGGCAGCTCATAGACCGCGTAGCCGGTCACCACGTGCGCCACGTCGAAGAAGCACGGGCCCCACTCGGCCGCCATGTCGTAGAGGTTCTGCGCGTAAGCCGAGGTCGGGGCCGACTGCCCGCCGGCTCCGTAGTAGCCGATCGAATTGGTCATGCACTTGGAAAACGTGTAGGCCGCCTGTGCCTGAAGGCCGCTGCTGAAGCGCTTCTGGAGGACCGCCTGGAGCGCGTTGTACTTCTGCGAGCCGTTCGACGCCGTGCCCGAGATCTGCGAGAGCGAGTCGCGCAGCGTAGGGTTCCCGCCAAGGTACGGGCTCGGCGTGATGCTGCCGTCCGGGTGCAGTTGCTGCTGGAGGTAGGGCATGGGGACCGCCAGATGGGTGCCGCGCTGGCCCACGTAGCCCACCTGGAACGTCAGCGTGTTGGTGAACTGGTGCTGAACGGTGAAGTTCCACTGCTGCACGCTCGCGGGTCGCACGTTGGGATCCCAGAGGCGAATCAGCGCGTCCTGGAAAGGATTGTCGCCCGAGGGCGCCAGCAGTCCCTGGCCGGTGGTTGTGGCCGGCAGGGGCGTCGTGAAGTAGTTCGTCTGAAACTCCGGGATGCGGAACGGCGGGTTCATCGGCAGCCGCAGGTTCGTGCCCGTCCCTTCGAGATACGAGGAAAGCGTGTAGGCCGCCCGTATCACCGTGTTGCCGCCGCCGGGCGTCCACGCAATGCCCACGCGCGGCTGAAAGTTGAGGCCGCCGTTGTAGGAGTTGTACAGCCCTCGGTTGCCGTAAATGTTGGGCTGGTTCGCGAACTGCACCGCGCCGCTCAGCAGATCGAAGTTCGTCTGCCGGTCTTTCACCTCGACCCACGGCGTGTGGTTTTCATACCGCAGGCCGAGGTTCAGAGTCAGCGTGTTTCGCAGGCGGAAGTCGTCCTGCACGTAGCCCGCGTAGACGGTGGAGCGCTGGCCCCAGGTGCCCGGGTTGCCGACGCCGCGGCCGAAGGAGTCCGGCAGGCCAAGGAAGAAATCAGCCTCGCCTGCGCCTGCGCCGCCGCCGGCCACGGCCAGCGGATTCGGTCCGGCCGTGAAGCGGCCGCTGAAGTTCATGAATCCCCACAGGCCGTTGTTGCCGCCGTAGAACGGGTCGATGCGCTCGCGGAAAATCTGAAACCCGGTGTGGACGATGTGCTTCGATTTCGTGATCACGAGGTTGTCCTCGGCCTGGATTACGGTCGAGGGGAACAACTGGTAGATGTTCGAATTCCCGGCCGCCGCCGCGCCGTTCGGCCCGGTGATGACGCCGCCCGAGATGTTGAGCGCCAGCAAGCCGGGACCGCGCTGGTTGCCGTTGGCAATTCCCAACTGCTCGGCGACGTTGCCCAGATCGCTGGGCGATGTCCCGAGGTTGGTCAGAATGTAGTTGACGCCTGCGCGCGCTTCGTTCACCAGCGTCGGGCCGAAGGTGTGGGTCCAGTCGAGCACGCCGCTGTGGATCGGCGCGAAGTCGAAGGCGTTGAAGACCAGCGGCTGCGAGTTCGTCGTCGGGCTGTCGAGGAAGCTCTGGGAGTAGCGGGCGTAGAAGTGGTCCTTCGACGTGATGTTCCAATCGACCTTGGCGTCACCCTGGTTGACGTTGATCGCGCTGCGCTGGGCGTCGAACGCGTTGTTGGTCAGGCTGGCGTTCACTGCCCGCGGATAGAGCGGCGACGCGAACAGGTTGGCGGCCACCGGATCGAGCAGGTTCAGCGGAATCTGGTTGTTCGGGAAGGGCTGCCGCTGGCCGTTCACGATGTTGAACGGGTTGAAGAGCTGAATTCCCTTTTCGGTGAGCAACTGCGAGAAGTCGCCCCTGCGTTCGGCGTCGGTGTAGACCGTGTACGGGAAGATCGTGTTCGGCCGGTTGAAGCGCTGGCCCTGATAATCGACGAAGAAGAACAGCTTGTCCTTCTTGATGGGCCCGCCGAGCGTGGCGCCGAACATGTTCCACCGCAGCGCGGCCTTGGGCGACCCCGACCAGTTGTTCGACCAGCTGTTCGCGTTGAGCTTGTCGTTCCGGAAGAACTCGAACAGGTCGCCGTGGTATTGGTTGGTTCCCGATTTGATCTGCGTGCTGATGATGCCGCCCTGGAAGTTGCCGAACTCGGCGGACGCGTTGTTGGTGATCATGTTGAATTCCTGGATGGCGTCCACGCTGGGCGTGTAGCCCACCAGGTTGTCGGATACCTGGTTGTTGTCCAGGCCGTCGAGCAAGAAGTTGTTCGCCTGCTCGCGGTTGCCGTTCACGTAGGGCCGGCCCGCGCCGAAGTTGTCGCTGGGCGTCGTCATCGTGGACGGGTTCGGATGCACGCTGCCGGGCGCCAGCAGAGTCAACTGCACATAGTTGCGCGTGGCGAGCGGCAGCGCGACGTTCGTCGTGGCGTTGATGACCGTGTTCACCTGCGCCGCTTCGGTCTGGAGCAGAGGCAATTCGCTCGTGACCTCGACGGTCTCGGTTACTTCTCCCAGTTTCATCTGAACATCGATCCGCGCCGTTTGGTTCAATTCCAGCGTAAAAGCCGGCCGCAACGCGGTCTGGAAGCCTTTGGCCTCCACGCGCACTTCGTAGCTCCCGGTAGGAAGGCGCGGAAAATTGTAGACGCCTTCACTATTTGTGGTTGTGGTCCACACGGTGCCCCGCGCCGTGTCCTTGGCCGTGACGGCCGCGTTGGCGATCTGGGCTCCGGTCGGATCGGTCACCACGCCGGTGATGGCACCGGTGATTTGCTGGCCGAACGCGGCCTCCGGCGCCAGTATGGCGCCAAACAGACATGCGAATACGCAGACAGTTTTCATGCGAACAAAGACCCCACGGTTATGCTGGGGCGAAGCGCTCGCGCTGTCCAGTTCGCAACCGTTGCCGGAAGCGTTCGTAACGTAACGAACGCAGTGCATCCCGTTGGGTTTGCTACAATCGAGGACAGACGTGGATTAAGGGGTCTTCATGCAGGAGGCAGGCCCGAAGGAAGTCGCTTCGGTGCGCGAAGAATTAGCCCGGATATTGGCCAGCCGCGAATTCCGATCGAGCAAGCGCAGCCAGGATTTCCTCCGTTATGTGGTCGAGGCGGCGCTGGACGGCCGCGCGAGCAGCCTCAAAGAGCGCACGATCGGGATCGATGTGTTTGGCAGGCCGCCTGAGTACGATCCAAGCGGCGATGCGACGGTGCGCGTGAAGGCCGGCGAGGTGCGGAAGCGCCTGGGGCTGTACTATGCGGGCGAAGGAGCGCGGAGCGAGGTTCGGATCGAGCTGCCCGGCGGGGCCTACGTGCCCGAGTTTGTCCACACGCCGCAGAACGGCAAGGTTCCCGAGCCCCCGCCGCCCGCCAGGTCGCGCGCGGCGCCGGCGCTTCTGGTTGTAGGCCTCCTGGCCGCGGCGGCACTGCTGCTGGGCATCCGCGAGCGCCGCGACAACTCCGCCATGCACCGCTTCTGGGGGCCGGTGCTCGAAGGCGGGGCGCCGGTATCGTTGTGCGCGTCGTTCGTTCCGGTGTGGGGCTTGCGCGACCCGGCCGCGAGCGCCGCCGCGCGCCGGGAAGACTTCGTGCCGCTTGCGGACCAGTTCGTCGCGGGCGGCGACCTGGTGGCGGTTTCCGAAATCGGGTCCATGCTGACCCGAATGAAGCGGCCTTTCCAGCTCCGCATGGGCAACGAGGTTTCCTTCGAAGATCTGCGCGCGGGCCCGTCGATTCTGGTCGGCTATTCTTATACGCGATGGCGCGAGATCAGCCGGCAAATGCGCTTTTTTATCGATACTTCGCGCCGCCCTATGGGGATTACCGATAACGGCGCTCCTACGAAATGGACGCTCGCCAGCCTGCCTCCGGACCGCCGCACCACCGAGGATTACGCCATCGTTTCGCGCGTATTTCATCCTTATATGCGCGCAATGCTGGTCGAAGTGGCCGGAATCACGCAATACGGGACGGCGGCGGCGGCGGACCTGGTGACGAGCCCCGACCAGCTGAGCGAAGCGCTCCGGAACGCGCCGCCGGGCTGGCAGACGAAGAACCTGCAACTGGTGCTCCACGTAAAGGTCATTTCAGGCGCGCCCGCGCCTCCGCGCCTCGTGGCCAGTCATTTCTGGTAAATTGAGGTGTTGCCTAATTCGGCCGAAATTCCAGCCCTGGCGACCGCGAGGAGAAAACTTGAAAAGCATTTTTGTTGGGAATCTGGATTTC
Source organism: Acidobacteriota bacterium (assembly GCA_050261515.1). Taxonomy (GTDB): domain Bacteria; phylum Acidobacteriota; class Terriglobia; order Bryobacterales; family Bryobacteraceae; genus JBLNDJ01. The sequence goes on from JBLNDJ010000021.1 coordinate 4,897, forward strand.
GGCACTACCGAAGATTCGATCCGCAGCCTGTTCGAGCAGCATGGAGCGGTGGATCGCGTCAACGTGATCCGGGATCGCGACACCGGCCAGCCCCGCGGATTCGCGTTCGTCGAGATGGCGGACTCCTCCGAGGCGGAGCGGGCGATTACGGCGCTTAACGGCTCCAGCCTGGATGGCCGTGCGATCAATGTCAACGAAGCCCGCCCGCGGGCCGAGCGCCCCGGTTTCGGCGGCGGCGGTGGCGGGTTCCGCGGGAACCGCAGCGGTGGCGGCGGACGCCCGGGCGGCGGTGGCGGCCGCGGCGGGCGGCGCGAGCCGCGCTGGTAGTGAGGCGCGCGGATAGCTTAGGCCGCGCCGGCGTGAACAGCGACTGGAGCGCGAATCGCACTGGACGCGCGAATCGCGCTTTTGGCATGAACAGCGCCAACTGCGGCATAATATCTGCTGAAGAAGGGTTTTCTTGTCTCCACATCCGAAGGGCTCTAATGCCCGTATACTCCTAGCCTCTGTTTTCGGCCCATACGCTCGCGACGACGAATTCGGGAGCCGCTCCATCAACCCGATGGAGCTGTACCACAACCAGGTGACGCGCTCCCAGGGCGCGTTCTCGCTACGCATGTTCCACCGCTCGTGGGGGATCATGATGATCCAGTCGAACATTTCCGCGCCTTGCACGGTGCTCGACTTTCCCACGCGCGAGATCTTCGCGCGCGAGCTGGCCTCGGGACAATACGACATCGTCGGCATCTCGTCGATCATCGTCAACGTCGGCAAGGTGCGTGAAATGTGCCGCATGGTGCGCGAGCTTTCGCCGAACTCGGAGATCGTTGTCGGCGGCCATGTCACGGCGATTCCCGGCATCGAGCAGATGGTGGACGCCGACCACTACGTGCGCGGCGAAGGCATTGCGTGGATGCGGCGGCACCTCGGCGAGGACGAGAGCGCTCCAATCCGCCATCCGCATATCGCCTCCGGCTTCCGGCGCAGGTTGCTCGGCATGCGTATTCCGGATTTTAAGGGCTCAACCGCCGCGACCATCATCCCGTCGGTGGGGTGCCCGATGGGGTGCAATTTCTGCACGACTTCCGCGTTTTTCGGCGGAAAGGGCAAGCAAATCGACTTTCTGAAGACCGGGGACGAGCTCTACGAAGTGATGCTCGACGCCGAGCGCGAGTTCGGCATGCAATCGTTCTTCGTCATGGACGAGAACTTCCTGCTGAACCGACCGCGCGCGCTCGAGCTGCTGGAGCGCATGCGGCAGGGCAAGAAGGCGTGGGAGTTTTACGTCTTCTCGTCGGCGAATGCGATCCGCAAGTACACGATGCAGGAGCTGGTGGAACTCGGCGTTTCGTGGATGTGGATGGGCCTGGAGTCGGCCAACTCGTCCTACGGCAAGCTGAAGGGCACCGACACGCTCAAGCTCACGCGCGAGCTGCGCCGCAACGGGATACGCGTGCTCGGCTCGACCATCGTCGGCCTGGAGCACCACACGCCCGACAACATCGTCGATGAGATCGAGCACGCGGTCGAGCACAACACCGACTTTCACCAGTTCATGTTGTATACGCCGGTGCCGGGCACGCCGCTCTACCAGGAGATCGGGGAGCAGGGGCGCCTGCTCGACGTGGACCTGGCCGACATACACGGCCAGTTCAAGTTCAATTTCAAGCACGCCGCGATCTCGCGCGACGATTCGAAGAAGTTCCTCGACTACGCCTTTCTGCGCGATTTCCAGCGCAACGGCCCGAGCCTGGCGCGCATCATCCGGACGACCTTCGAGGGCTGGAAGCAGTACCGCAATCACGCCGACGCCCGCATCCGGGCGCGATTCGAGCGCGACGCGCGCGCGCTGCGGACCGTCTACGCGAGCGCGCTGTGGGCCATGGAGCGGCGGCTCCGCAAGACGAACACGGCGCTCAGCGAGCGCATGCGGGCGCTACAGCAGGAACTCGAGCGCGCCTTCGGGCCGCTGTCTGCGTTTTCGGCCAACGTGCTCGGACCGGCGCTGCTGTGGAGCGCATGGCGCGAAGAACGGCGGCTGGCGCGCGGCAAGACCTACGAGCCGCCGACGATCATCGAGCGGATGAACTGGCCCGCGGAAGGTCCGGCGTAAGACAATAGATACTCCATGAAGAAGAGCACCCTGCTGTTGCTGGGGGCGGCGGCGGCCGTGTTTGCGCAGAGCGGCACGGTGGTCGTGCGGCCCGTCGAGAGCGATAAGATCCTGGTGAATCCCGGGATGGGGATTCAGACGTTTCAGCGGTTCAACGGGGATGCGATCAACCCCGGGATCCGCTGGTCCGAGGTCGGGCCGGAGAAGAAGATCGAGCCGGCCGCGGCGAAACCGGATTTCCCCGAGGCCTCGGTCGCGTACCTGCGCTGGTTCTGGTCACAACTCGAGCCGGAACAGGGCAAGTACAACTGGTCGATCCTCGACAACGCGCTCGAGAGCGCGCGCGAGCACGGGCAGAAAATTATGATCCGGATGATGCCCTACGACCAGGGGCATCCGCTGCCGGAGTGGTATCGGAATTCGGGCGCGCGGCGGGCGAACAAGCCTACCGATGAGGACGGCAAAATCTGGTCCCCGGACGCCGACGATCCGCTTTACGCGAAGCACTGGAACGCGCTCGTACGAGCCGCGGGGGCGCGCTACGACGGGCACCCGTATCTCGACAGTGTCGATATCTCGACGGTCGGTTATTGGGGCGAGGGATGGGGGCCGTATCTGCCTTCGTGGGCGGTGCAGAAGGAGCTCATCGACGTCCATTTCGAGGCCTTCCGGCGTACACCGCTGCTGATGAACTTCGACGCGCTCGAGGCGCTGCGCTACGGCACCCAGCGCGGGGCGGGATGGCGGCTCGACTGCTGGGGCGACCTGGGCCGTCCGCGCAGGAATTTCGCGCACATGTACGATGTTTACCCGCAGCAGGTGGTGAAGGCGGATGCGCAGAACGTGTGGCAGCGCAGCCCGGTGTCGCTCGAGACGTGCGGCACGGTAGGGTCGTGGAAGCAGTGGGGGTACAACGAGCGGCAGCTCGATTACATCCTGGAGCAGGCGCTGCGGTGGCACGCTTCGACGATCAACATCAAGTCGAGCGCGATTCCGGCGGAGTGGAAGGCGAAGTTCGATGAGTTCCAGAAGAAGATCGGCTACCGGTTCGTGCTGCGGAAGCTGGAGTATCCCGGCGCGGTAAAGCGCGGGTCGATGGCGCGGGTTTCGATGTGGTGGCTGAACGCGGGTGTGTCGCCGGTGTATGGCGACTACAAGCTGGCGATTCAGTTGAGCTCGGCGAAGGGGGCCGCGGTGATACACACGCCGGCCGATGTGAAGAAGTGGCTGCCGGGCGATGCGGTTTTCGAGGACACGGTGTACGTGCCCGATACGCTTGCGCCGGGGGACTACCGGTTCCGCGTGGCGCTGCTCGATGCGCGCACCCAGCGCCCGGCGATCCGCCTCGCGATTGAAGGCGGCGACGCCGACGGCTGGTACGATTTGGGCGCGATTCGGGTGGAGTAACTCCGAAAGGGGACAGACGCCTTTTTTTACGAAAAAGGGGTCTGTCCCCTTTTTTGAACTCACCCCAGCGAAATCTTTCGCAGATCGATCTTCTTGCGGTCGAACTCGCCGAGGCCCAGCGCTCCGGCGATTTCGACGTGCTCGGGCTGGCGGCGCACGAACGTGCTGAACCCGGTCGGCGGCGCTTCAAGCAGCGGCTTCAACCCGACGGAGGCGCGCTTGGCGTCGATCGCTTCCCAGCCGATGACGTCGAGCGCCACCGGGTCGGTCGCGAAGTACATCGTGCGGTGCTCCCAGACGAACTGCGGGCGCGCGAACGGTCCGCCGTCGTAGACGCCCTTGATGCCGTCCAGAATATTCAGCACGGTTTTGTTGCGGATCACCGGCAGCGATACGACGGCCGGGATGAACGCGCCGCAGGCGTTGAGCGTTTTGGTCGAGTGGCTGCGCGAGACGTTGTTGACGAGGCCGTGCGAGAGGTTTTTCAGCGCCAGCGTCACTCCGGCCGACTGGTGGTCCTTCAGGACGCACAGATTGATGAGCTTGTTCACCTCTCGAGTGATGAAGAGCGCTGCGTAGGAGCGCCGGGCGGCGAGCTTGCTCACGTCCTGGCCGGGCAGCGTGAGGGCCATATCCATGTAGTGATCGGGGTCGTAGCCTTCGATTTTCTGCTGGAGCGGGCCGTCGCCGTCGTTGGAGGCGGCGGTCCAGCGCACGCCTTCGGGAAGCCACTTCTGAAAGCCGCCTTCGAGGAACTCCTGGCGGTAGCGGTCGTAGACGACGATGTCCTTCGGCCTGATGCCCGCGGCGCGCAGGCCGTCCACGATTTCATGGAGCACCTCAGGCGCCGAGATAACGTGCGGCCTTCCGACCGGATTCACTTTGATGCCGACGACGTCGCCGGGCGAGACGAACTGCTTCCAGGCGTCGGCCCAGCCGCCCGCGCCGGTGAGCCCGGCCATGCCCCGGCGCATCATCTCCTTCACCGGACCCGCCTGATAGCGCCCCGAAACGATGCTGGCGGGATGGCTCACCGCGACCACGCGCCCGCGATAAAGGCCGGGGATGGCGAGCCTGCTCGCATCCGCCTTCGATGAAACCTGCGCGGAAAGACCGGCCAGCGCCGTTTGCAGCAATTCCCTACGATCCACGAGACCCCCTGTCTACCATCTGATTTTTTCCGGAAAATACGAAGCGATTAAGCCGCGATAGTATGGCTGCAATTCTCTGGCGTCGGGCGGCTCGTGGCCCTTCGAGTAGAGGTCGTAGGCGCTGAAGGCGCGGACCCAGGCGAACATCTCACGGTCGCGCGCGCTCATGAGGTAATCATACTGGCCTTCTTTGTGCGCCGGGTAGAAGGAATGGTAGCGGATCATATAGAGCGCGGGTTCGGGCAGGTAGTCGCGCGCTACGTGATACATGTACTCGTCGTGCCCCCAGGACATATCGACCTGGTCGAGGCCGCAGCCTTCCTGGTAGACGCCGAGGCGCGTCTGGTATTCGGGCACGCCCGCATCCGGGTTCGCGGCGAAGTATTCGTGGAACACGATTTTGCGGGACCACGCGCAACCTACGGGAAACGTGTCGCCCACGACGGCCCACTGCGGCTCGCCCCACAGGCAGAGGATTTTGCCGAGGTCGTGAACCAGGCCCGCGAGTTGGAACCACGGCGGCAGCCCGTCGCGGCGGATCGCCTCGGCCGTTTGGAGCAGGTGATCGAGCTGCGAGAGGTCCGTGTCCGGGTCGCTGTCGTCCACAAGCGTGTCGAGGAACTCCATCGCTTCCCAGATGCCCATTTCGGCGCGCGCAAGAGAGAGAAACTCGCGCTTCTTGGCGAGAACGAAATCGCGCGTCTGGTGCGTGTGGTTCAGGCGGTAGAATTCGCGGACGGCTTCGGGCGCGGTTTGGGAATAGTCGCGGAATTCGTTTTCAGGATTTTCCAGCCGCCCCGGCATAGCGCCCCCTTGCGATCAGTTTACTACGGAGGCCGAAAGAAGCTCACCGCCCGGCCGCCGCTGCGCGCCGGCCTCAAGACGCAGAGGACGCAGAGAAAAGCCTTAAGAGTTTTCTTCTTTGGTTTTCCTCTGCGTTCTCTGCGTCTCTGCGGTGGACTTGTGTTTCCGGTTGCGGGGGCTACTCGTTTACGTGGACAACTTCGAAAGAAGCTCACCGCCCGGCCGCCGCGGCGCGTTGGCCTCGAGACGCAGAGAAAGCCTTAAGAGCTTTCTTCTTTGGTTTTGCCTCTGCGTTCTCTGCGTCTTTGCGGTGGACTTGTGTTTCCGGTTGCGGGGGCTACTCGTTCACGTGGACAACTTTGGCGGGCGGAAAGCCGTTGAACCAGGTGGCCGAGGCGTTGCTGTAAGCGCCGATGTTTTCGGAGTAGACGAGGTCTTCGATCTCGAGCTCGGGCAGTTCTTCCGATTGCGAAATGGCGTCCATGCCGTCGCAGGTCTGGCCGAAGACGGCGCAGATTTCGGCGTGCCCCTTCTTAAACGCTTTCACGTGGTAGCGGCAGTGGTCGAAGACGATGCCGGAGAAGGTGTGGTAGACGCTGTCGTCGATGTAGTAGCAGGTGCGGCCGTCGCGCACGGCTTTGCCGATAATGCGGGCGACGGAGGTCGCGGCGGTCGCGACCAGGAAGCGGCCCGGCTCGGCGAGGATTTCGATGTCGTCGGGGAACAGGCGCGCGATTTCGTTGTTGATCCGCTTGGCGAGCGCGCCGAATGAGCGCACGTAGCGGTTATAGGGTACCGGGAACCCGCCGCCGATGTCGAGGATTTTCATCTCGTGCCCGCGCGACTTGGCTTCGCGCATCACGGCCGCGGCCATGTTCAGCGCCTGAACGAAGTTGTCGAAATTCGTGCACTGGCTGCCGACGTGGAAGCTGAGTCCTTCGACGACGAGGCCCAGGCGAAAGGCCTCGATAATGAGATCGACCGCGTCCCCCGGGTCGCAGCCGAACTTCGACGACAGCTCGACCATCGATCCGGTGTTCGGTACGCGCAGCCGCAGCACGACGCCCGCGTGCGGCGCGTATTCCCTTATCTTGCGCAGCTCCTGCGGGTTGTCGAACGTCACGAGCGGCTTGTATTTGTCGAGCGCCTGAAGCGTCTCCTTCGGCTTGATCGGATTCGCGTAGACGATCTTGTCCCAGATGAACGCCTGCTGCTCTTTGGGCGGGAGGTGCCTGACGTTCTCGTAGACCAGCATGAACTCGGGCAGGGAAGCGACGTCGAAGCTCGCGCCCGCGCGGTAGAGCGTGCGGACGATCTCGGGCGCGGGGTTCGCCTTCACGGCGTAATACGCCTGGACCTTGGGCAGGTGTTTCTTGAAGGCGGCGTAGTTGCGCCGGATGATTTCGTGGTCGATGACCACCACGGGCGTGCCGTGTTCCTTCGCAATCGCCTGAAGCTGCCGGGTGGTCATCGAACGTGGGCTAAAAAACCGGCTTGCTCCCGTCGAGCATGTTCACTTTGTTGTGCAGGAAGTATTCCTTTGTGAGCGCCTTGACCATCGGGCCGCGCTGGTCGTAAAGCCGCTTCAACTTGCGCGGCTTGTGCTTGGCGAGCGCATAGTGAGTCAAAAGCGGCATCGCGATCGTGGTGTCCGTGTAGCAGACGACGGCGTCCGGGAGGCGGTTCGGGTCCACCTTGCCCCAGCTCACGGCTTCGCTCGGCGTGGCGCCGCTCAGGCCGCCGGTGTCGGGCCGCGCGTCGGTCACCTGGAGGAAGTAATCCTGCCCGTATTCCTTGATACGCAGCACTTCCTGGATCTGCGGCTCGGTCTGGAGCATAAAGTTCTTCGGGCTGCCGCCGCCCCACAGCACGACGGCGCTCTTGCCCCCGGAGCGCTTGGCCGCGAGCACGAACGCGGTGGTCTCGTTCACGTCGATGGCCGGGTTCAGCCGCAGCTTGTTGCCGCGCAGCTCGACGCCGGCCACATTCATCCCGATGGTCGAATCGCCCGGCGAGGACGTGTAGCAGGGCACGCCCGCGCGGTAGGCCGCGGCGAGCACCGAGACGTCCTTGAGCTTCGCCTTGCGCTCCCACTCGGCGGCGTACTTCCCGATCAGGTAGTGCAGTTCGGCGGTGCCCATCTCCTTCTGGAATTCGGGTTGGATGAGGATTTCCCGCAGGATCTCGTCGGTCGCCATCAGGCAATCGCTGTAGCCGATCAGGACGTCGTAGACGCGGACGATGTCGTTGTTGCGCAGGTCCGTGTCGTCCATTTTGAAATCGCCCACGCGGACCGGGTAGTTCAGCGCAAAATGCAGGTCGTGATACAGGTTCGCGCCGGTGGCGACGATCCAATCGACGAAGCCGGCCTTAATGAGCGGAACGATCGAGGAGCAGCCGAGTCCCGCGGGCGTCAGGGCGCCGGAAAGGCTCATGCCGATGGTTACGTCCGGCTCGAGCATCTTTCCGGCGAACAACTGGCAGCCCTCGCGAAGCCGCGCGGAGTTGTAAGCGAGAAACGCATCGTCGATGACGGAGGAAAGCTGTTCCTTGCCGGTCAGGTTCTTCGGAAGAATGCGGCGGCCGGACAAGTACTTGTCGCGGTGCGGCATTTTCTTCTTTTTGAGCCACTCGGGTGTTTCGGAGAGGTCCTCGCGGTACCGGCGCTTTGCGTTGTCAGTCTTCTTTGCCATGATGCGGAATTCGGCTCCTCGAATATCTTAGTGTAAGGTATTCGCACCGAATTTTATGACGAGAACGGAAAAAGAGATGAAGGCGGCCCCGCGGGCCGCGGCAGCCGTGGGAGCGCGGGGCGTGAGTGGTCCGGGCGCGCTCGGCTACACCATGCCCGCCGAGTGGGAGCCGCACGAGGCCACATGGCTCGGCTGGCCCCACAACCCCACGGACTGGCCGGACAAGCTCGACACCATCCGCTGGGTCTACGGCGAAATGGTGCGCAAGATCGGCGAGGGCGAGACGGTCCGGATGCTGGTGAACTCGAAGGCGGAGGCGAAACTGGCGCGGCGGTACCTGGAGCGAGCGGGGGCCGATGTGCGGCGCGTCGAGTTCATCGTGCATCCGACGAATCGAGGCTGGATGCGCGATTCCGGGCCCGTGTTCGTCCGGAGGAAGCGCGAGACCGCCATCGTCCATTTCCACTTCAATGCCTGGGCGAAGTACCCGGACTGGCAGAAGGACCGGCGCGTGCCCGAAACCGCGGCGAAACTGCTCTCGAAGCCACTCTTCCACGCCGAGGCCGGCGGGCGCCCGTTCGTGATCGAGGGCGGCGGCATCGACGTCAACGGCCGCGGCACGCTGCTCACTACCGAGGAGTGCTATCTGGCGCGCAAGGTGCAGGTGCGGAACCCGGGGCTCGGCCGCAAGGGGTTCGAGGCCGCGCTGCGCGCATCGCTCGGCGTCACGAACGTGTTCTGGCTCGCGGGCGGCGTCGTGGGCGACGATACGCACGGGCACGTGGATGACATCTGCCGCTTCGTCGACCCGAAGACCATCGTCCTCATCCGTGAGCGCAACAAGAAGGACATCAACTATCGCCGGCTCGAGGAGAACTGGGAGCGTATCGGCGATCTGCGGCTGGAGGACGGCTCAAAGCCCGAGGTGGTCGAGCTTCCGATGCCCGCGCCTCTCTACTTCGACGGCGACCGGCTGCCCGCCAGCTACGCGAATTTCTATATCTCGAACGCGGCGGTGATCGTCCCGACGTTCAATGACTCGAACGATCGCGTCGCGCTCGGCATTCTCGGCGAGCTGTTCAGGGATCGCCCGGTGGTGGGGATCCACGCGGTGGACCTGGTGCTGGGGTTCGGCACGCTGCACTGCCTCACGCAGCAGCAGCCGGCCTGAAAGCTAAGGGCGCTGGATGCCCTGCGTGCGGAACTCGTAGCGGTCGATTGCGATAGCGACGGTCGTGCCTTCGCTTCGCATCACGCGGCCGGCAGTGACGAGCTTCAGCGGGCACTTGTTGTCGAGCTGAGCGGGCCAGTTCACGGCCACTTCGACCCGCTCGCCGAGCGCGAACTCGCGTTCGGCGGTGAACAGGATCCCGTTCGAGCTGATGTTGATCGTTTTGCCGAAGCCGGTCTCGATGGTGGCCTTCTTGTACACGCGGTAGCGCACGTCCTGCGAGATCGGAAAGCGAACGGCGGAGCGCCGGTCCGTTTTTTCCTCGTCCAGGGCGATATGGCGGTCGCGCCCGGGACGTGCCCGGCCGAAAACGGGCAGGGCGGCGGCAGCGGCGGCGGCGTTGGGCATGTTTCTATGAAACACCGGGAGCGCGTCCGTTTCCATAGACGGAACGCATCAATTTTGCCGATGGTCCAACAGTACCGGGATGAGATCCCGGTACTGTTAGCACTATCGGGTTAGATTCGAAGCGACGACGACTCCGCCGCCGGGAAGCTGGAACTCGGGCCGCAGTTTCTCGCCGGTCACGAGATCGGTAAACGCTCCAGGCAGCCTGGCCGCGACCATGGCGGGCGTCTCGCCGTGGTTGAGGAAGAACAGCACGCGGCCGCCGCCGGGCGTTTCGAGCACGCGCGCTTCCACCAACGCCCCGGCCGGAGCGCACTTCACTTCGACGGGAGCCTTCACACCCGCCTCGGCGGCGAACCGGGTGAGCAGGCCGGAAGACGCCTCATCGTCCGTGTCGGCGTAGTTGCGCGTGAGCATGGTGGCGGCGTAGAGCGTTCGCCCCTTCCCGAAGCGGCCCGCGACGAGCGACGGGCTGCCGTCGTCGAACCTGGCGAGCACTTCCGCGCCGGCCAGGAGCGCGAGCTGCTCCTGATACTTGCCCTTCCCGGCCGGGTTCACGGCGAGTTCCTTCACGTGAAACACTTCGGCGAGCCCGGCGCCGGGGACGGTTTCGTAGAGGAACGTGCGGTCGTCCTTCAGCCCGCACCACAGCTCGCCGTAGAGAGCGCCGCCGTTTTCGACATACGCGCGGAGCCTTGCGCCCTCGGCGCGCGAGAGCGTGTAGGCGAAGGGCAGATAGATGGCCTTGTAGCGGCTGAGGTCCTCGGAAAGCAGTTGCTCGGGAACCAGGAGATCGACGGGCAGGTTTTTCTTCCACAGCGCGCGGTAGAGGCCGGCGAGACTCATGAGGCATACCGTCTCGTTGCCTTCGCCCGCCGCGAGGATGGACGTGCGCGGGTTGTGCAGCGCCGCGATTTCGGCCGCGGGCGGGCGCGCTTCGGCGAACAGGCGCGCGTGTTTCTGAAGCACGCGCGAGATCTCTCCGGCCTCGCGGGCGCGATCGGTGAGCGTGCCGTCGTAGTTCACCAGGCCGAAGCCCGAGGCCTCGATGCCGGTCGTCTCCGGCCGCCAGTTCCAGTAGAAAATGCCCTTTGCCCCGTGCGCGACCGACTGCCACGTCCAGAGCCGTATGTCCTGCCGACGCGGCATGCGCGAGCGGTACGCGAGGCCGCGTACGCTCGGACCGCCTTGCAGTTCCTCGATCCACACCGGCTTGCCGGCGGCGGCCGAGCGCGTGCCGTCGAGCATCATGCCGCCCAGGGCCGGATGGTACGAGCCGTAGCCGTATTCGAGCCAGTAGGGGAAGAACGAGAGCGACATGACGTCGAAGTGTTTCGCGATGTTGTACTCGTCGCCCGCATGGTGGACGTAGCCGCCGCCCCAGCCGCCGGTGTGCGCGGTGGCCGGGTGGCGCGCGTCGAGCCGCTTGACGGTTTCGGCCTTGAGGCGCTGGAAGTCGGTGGTGTTCGCGAGCATGAATTCGCGCCAGTCCGTCCAGAAAATTTGCGCGCGCTCGAAGACGCCGGTGCGGACGGGCTTGACGTTCGCGAAGCCGCCGTAGTGCGATGCCCAGACCTGGTTCAGCTTTTCGATCGTGCCGTACTTGCGCTCGAGCCACTCGCGGTAGCGCGCAACGGTGTGCTTGCAGTAGCAGTAGAGGCGGGAGCCGCGGTTCTCGTCGATCGCGTTGCCGATGCCCGCGACCCAGATGCCGGCCTCGGCCCCCACGTCCCACCCGAGTATGCACGGCCGGTCGCGGTAGCGTGTGACGACGCGCTCGATGAAGCGGGCCGAGAGCGCGCGCACCTGCGGATGGTCCCAGCAGCAGGAGCCGGGGCGGTAGCCGTCGGAGGCGAGCCATTCGGCGTCGGGGTATTCGTCGATCATCCAGTCCGGCTGCATCTCGGGCCAGGGCCACACGAGGATATTCACGCCGTGCTTCTCGACCAGATCCATGAGCCGGTCGAGCCGCTCGAACTCGAAGCGGCCGGGGGCGGTCTCGATGTCGTACCAGTCCACGTGAGCGACGAGGGTGTTGAACCGGACCTCGCGCATGTTGCGAAGCTCGCGGTCCATGTACGCGGCCCACTCTTCGACCGGCGGCAGATAATGCTGCCAGTGCGAAATCGTGCTCATGTGAATCGCACCGAAGGGGAAGAAGGGCTCGGGCGCATCCTGGGCGCGCAAGAGAGCGGCGGCGCCGCCCAGGCCGGCAATGCGCATCCATTGCCGGCGCGTTAATTCTGTAAGTGTCACTAGACCACACCCGCCATTGGTATAGAAATCGACTGGACCACCCTACGGGGTGGTACATAAGTATATGACAGTAAGTAAGATCGTCCACGAAAAACTTGCGCGAATTAGTTCCTCGCGCAACAATCAACTTTCATGTACTTAGTGCAACGCCGAAAGGGACCGCAGTGAACCTCGCGCTCGGCACTCTCTACGCTCTTGCTTCCGGAGTCTGCAACGGCCTGTTCACGGCGCCGATGAAGATTATTCCGCGGTGGAAGTGGGAGAACATCTGGCTGGTCTTCATCCTCACGGCCTGCCTGGCGATGCCCGCCGCGATCGTGTTCTCGACCATCGGAAATCCGGCGGACCTGTTCGCGGCCGCGCCCGGGGGAGCCGTACGGGCCGCGGTCCTGTTCGGGTTCGCCTGGGGATTCGGCGCGATTTTGTTCGGCCTGAGCGTGGATGCTCTCGGCGTGTCGCTGGCCAACAGCCTCGTCATCGGCATCAGTTCGGCGTTGGGATCGATCGTTCCGCTGATCGTGCAGGGCGCGCTGCGCATCGAGCCGCGGCAGGTGGTTCTGTTCCTGGGCGTGCTGGTGTTCCTCGGCGGCGTGGCGCTGTGCGGAGCCGCGGGCCGGGTCAGGGAGCGTGGCCTGGGGAGCGCGGCGAAATCCAAAAGGCCGCTCGGGGCCGCCTATGCTTTTTGCATCGGCTCGGGAATCATGTCCGCGATTTTCAACGTCGGCTACAGCCTGGCGCTGCCCATCGCCGATACGGGCGTCGCCGCGGGGCTCTCGCGCTTTTCGGCGACAAACGCCATCTGGCTGCTGATGCTTGGGGCGGGCGCGGTGCCGAACATCTTCTTTTGCGGTTACCTGCTGCGCAAGAACGCGAGTACGCGCCTGTTTACAGCCGCTGCGCCGCATAAGACCTGGGGGCTGAGCGCGATCATGGGGCTGCTCTGGGGAGGAAGCATCTTTCTCTACGGCGCGGCGACGCCGCTGCTCGGCGACATAGGGCCGTCGGTCGGCTGGCCGCTGAGCCTGGCAGTGGGGCTGCTGGTGGCGAACCTCATGGGCCTGCTGCTCGGCGAATGGCGAGAGGCGCCGCCGCCGGCAGCGCGCCTGATGCGCGCCGGCATCCTCACGCTGCTCGCGGCGATTTGCATCTGCGCGGTTTCCACCAGGATAGGAGCTCTGTGAGACCACTCCCTGACGTCTGCCGCCCATTCGAGCACCGGCTGATCGCATCGTGCCAGGCGCCCGCGGGCGACGCGTTCCACGATCCGGAATCGATGGCGCGTTTCGCCCTGGCCGCCGTCGCGGGGGGCGCGGCGGGAATCCGCGCCAACGGGACCGCTGACGTGGGCGCCATCCGGAAAGCCGTCCCGGCGCCGATCATCGGAATCCAGAAGCGCACGCACCCGGACGGCCGCACGCTGATCACGCCGGAGTTCGAAGACGCGCGGGCGCTGGTGAAAGCCGGCGCCACCGTGATCGCTCTCGATTGCACGGTGCGCGGGCAGCGATACGGGGCATTCGAGCGGCTGCGCCGCATACGCGCCGAGCTGGGTGTTCCCGTGATGGCCGATATCGCGACAGTGGAAGAGGCGCGCGCCGCGGCGGAGGCGGGCGCCGACATCGTGGCTTCCACGCTGCGGGGCTACACGCTCGAGACGGAGCACGTGCGCCGCTTCGAGCCCGCGTTCATCGCCGAGCTGGTGAGCGCCGTGGATGCGCCCGTGATCGCCGAGGGCCGCATCACCACCGCGGAGGAGGCGGAAGCGGCCATCGCGGCGGGCGCCGTCGCGATCATCGTCGGGACGGCGATCACGCGCCCGCAGGCGATCGCGCGCACTTTCGCCGAGGCCGTGGAGCGCGCGAGCGCGGCTTCGCGGGCCAACGCGTGGTACATCGCGATCGATCTGGGCGGCACCAATACGAAGTACGGGTTGGTTTCTTCGCGCGGCGAGCTCGAGCAGTCGCAGGTTACGCCGACACCGGCCGGTGCGGGCCGCGAAGGGCTGCTGGCGCATTTGAAGAAGACCGCGGCGAGCGCCGCCTCGCACGCGCGCGAAGCTGGCATCACGCCGTCGGCGCTGGGCATCGCGACCGCGGGCTGGGTGGACACGCGAACCGGCCGCGTCGCCTATGCCACCGAAAACCTGCCGGGCTGGACCGGCGCGCCCATCGCCGAAGAGCTCAGCGCCGCCTCGGGGCTGCCCGTCGCCGTCGAGAACGATGCGAATGCCCTCGCGCTCGCCGAGCGCCACTTCGGCCTGGGCCGCTACGTGGACGACTTCGTGTGCGTCACGCTCGGGACCGGCGTGGGCGGCGGCTGCTTCGTGAGAGGCGGGCTGAACCGCGGCGCTCACTTCTTCGCGAATTCGTTCGGGCATATCACGATCGACGCGGACGGCATCGCGTGCTCCTGCGGCCGCAGAGGCTGCCTGGAGCCGTACGCGAACGCGGCCGCGCTGGTCCGCTACGCCGGGGGCCGCGCCAACGGCGCCGCCGACGTCATCGGGTTAGCCAACAGCGGCGATCCCGTCGCACGGGCCGCCGTTCTCACCTACGCCGGCCATCTCGCCACGGGGCTGTCCTCGCTCATCCACCTGCTCGACCCGGCGCTGGTCATCCTCTCGGGCGGCATCGCTCAGGACAACCCGCTGCTGGTGAGCGGCCTCGAAGACGAACTCAGCAGGAAGGTGACGGCCTGGGACCGGCGGAACCTGCGCGTACGCTGTTCAGAACTCGGCTACCACGGCGGCGTGCTCGGCGCCGCGGCGGCCGCGGTGGAAATGGCGCCTGCCCGCGCCGAGTGGACCACGGCGCGGTAAGCGTCGCCGCGAAACGTCGTCACGCCCATCTCGACGGGCGTGTCCCCGCCGGTAAAGCTGTTACGCTCGATAACCAGCACGGAGGCGCAGGGCGGCAACTCGAGCAGCCGCCTGTGCCGCGGCGCCGGCGGCGAGGCAGAGATGGTTTCCACGCAACGCGCCAGCCGCAGCCCGTATTGCCGTTCGAGGACCGCGTAGAGGGACTGTGCCGCCAGGTCCACGCGCTCCAGGTGGGGGCAGAGCCGGCAGGGGATCTGCACCGACTCGACAGCGAGAGGCGTCTCGTTTGAAAGACGGATGCGCTCGATGCGGTAGACCTTCTCTCCGTCCGCCAGCGCGAAAAAGTCCCGCGCCGCCGGCCCCGGTTTTTCGATCGC
This sequence comes from Acidobacteriota bacterium, assembly GCA_050261515.1. Taxonomy (GTDB): domain Bacteria; phylum Acidobacteriota; class Terriglobia; order Bryobacterales; family Bryobacteraceae; genus JBLNDJ01. The sequence goes on from JBLNDJ010000021.1 coordinate 20,095, forward strand.
GAACGCCAGCAGCCTGGACCTCGGGATGCCGCCATGCGCCCGGATTTCTTCCGTGAAGCTGCGCATCTGCTGCTGGTGCTTCCGCATGCGCTCTTGCGAAACGAACGTGCCCCGGCCGGGGCGGCTCTCGATAATGTGATCGGGCTCGAGCTCGGCAAAGGCCTGGCGCAGGGTCATCCGGCTGACGCCGAACCGGGCGCACAGGACGCGCTCGGGCGGCAGCGGCGTGCCCGGGGGAAGATCACCGGTCCGAACCAGTTTCCGGATGGCCTGAGCCATCTGAACGTAGACTGGCGCGCTCGAATGGCGATCGATCGCGGAGGCGGTCAGTTTGTCGGCGGTGGCATGCATGGCAGTGGTCTAGACCTTTATACCGGCTTGCTCCGCGCGCGTCAAGCGCAGGCCGATCGGATATGATCCTTTTGTGCCGAAATGGGGGATTTTCTTTCTCGCGATGCTGCCGCTGTGCGCCGCCGAAGGGCCGTTGCCCGCGGTCCGGCTGCGGGGCAACTATCTGGAGCGCGGCGGCCGGGCCTTCATCCCGATGGGAGCGCACTGGGTTCCGGCGAAGGCCGCGCTTCAATGGCCGCAGGAATGGCGCGCGGCGGAAGTCGAGGCCGATTTCAAAAGAATGGGCGAGCTCGGCTTCAACACCGTCCGGCTCGACCTGTTCTGGGCGTGGTTCGAGCCGTGCCCCGGCGATTACAACCCCGAGGCGTTCGCGCAACTCGACGAACTGGTCCGGCTGGCGGAGAAGTATCGCATCTACCTCCAGCCCACGCTGTTCATCGGCGGCGAGGTTGGCGACGCGTTCTGGGACGTGCCGTGGCGCAACGGCCGCCATCCGCACGGCGACCCGGAGATGCTGCGCCTGCAAACGGATCACGCCGCCGAGCTGGCGCGCCGCTACGGAAACTCGACCGCGATCCTCGGCTGGGATCTCGGCGATGAGCCGCCGTATTGGATCGCGCGCTCGACGACCACCGACGCCATGGCGATCAACTGGACGCGCCTGATCGCAGGGGCCATGCGCCGCTACGATCCCAATCATCTCGTCAGCATCGGCACGGACGTTCAGGACATCGGCCACGGGCCGTTCCGCCCCGACAACATCCGCGGAGAGGTGGATTACTTCAACGTCCACCCGTATCCCATCTACAACCCCGCGCTGTATCCCGATTCGCTGCTCTCGGAGCGCACGACGTACGCCGCCGCGTTCCAGACGGCGCTCTCGGGCGGGGCGGGGAAGCCCGTGATGGTGCAGGAAATCGGCGCGTCTTCGGCGCAGTACGCGCCCGAGCGCATCGCTGCCTACGAGCGGACGAATCTCTACTCGGCGCTGGCGGCGGGAGCGAACGGATTCCTGCTGTGGTGCTTCACCGACGCCGCGCCCGGGACCTACGCGCGCGTTCCGTACCTGCGCGCGCCGCACGAGACGCAGTTCGGCCTCACGGCGTGGGACGGCGCCGCACGGCCCCGAGCAGCCGAATTCGCGAAACTGAACCTCGTGCTCGGTCGCATGCGGTTCGACGGCCTTACTCCCGCGCGCGGCGATGCGGCTATCGTGGTTCCGCACGAGTGGTCCAAGCCGGCGGGCGATTACTCGAAATTCGGGCTGCGCGGCGCGGGCGCGATTCCCTACGTTTCTTCGGCCGAGGGCGAGGACACGTCCGAGGCCAACGCCGCACTTGCGGGAAGCTGGCTGTCCTCGTTCATTTGCGCGCGGCGCGCGGGGATCAAGCCCGACTTCCCACGCGAATACTCAGACTGGCGGCGCTACCCGATTCTGCTTCTGCCGTCGCCACTCAGCCTGCACACGACCTTCTGGCGGGAGGCGCGGCAGTACGTGGAAAACGGGGGCGTGCTTTACGCCTCGCTCAGCGGCGACGCGGCCATTCCGGAGATGGAAGAGTTGTTCGGTGCGCGGCTCGCCGATCGCGCGCCTGTGAGTGACGTTGAACTGCGGGTCGTGGCGGCTTACGGCAATCTGAAACCCGGCATGACGCTGCGCTACAGGTCTCCGGCCGGAGGGCCGCGGCACTGGGCGGCGGTGCTCGAGAACCGCGGCGGAACGGTGATCGCGACGGACCAGGACGGCCGGCCCGCGCTCGTCGCGCACACGCTCGGCAAAGGCCGCACGCTCGTGTGCGCGTATCCCGTCGAGGCATACCTGGCCGCGGCCCCGATGGCTTTCGATGCGCAGGAGGACACCTGGCGCATCTACCGCGCGCTCTGGGAAGACGCCGGCGCGCAGCCGCTCTTCTCGACCGGCGATCCGTCCGTCGAAGTTTCGGCCCTGCGCGGCGAGTCGCGCGGCTACGCGGTCCTGGTCAACCACAGCCGCGAGGCGCGCGAGGTGACCGTCACGGCGTCCATGCCGCTGGGCGGCATCCAGGAAGTGGGCGGCGCGCGCCTCGCCGCTACGGGAAATCAGTGGACGATGCGGCTTGAGCCCTTGAGCGGCGCGGTGGTCGAGATCTTGCCGTCGAGCACGCGCATGACCGGCTCGATGCGCGCAATGTCGTCCTCCGGGCACGTGAGGTAATCGCGGTCGATCACGACGAGGTCGGCCAGCTTGCCGGGCTCGATCGAGCCGTACGACTTCTCGGCGAACATGCGTTCGGCGGCCCAGATGGTGTACATCCGGAGCGCATCCTCACGTCCGATTTTCTCCTCGGGGTGGATTACCTGCCCGCGGATCGTCTTGCGCGTCACGCAGGTCCACAGGCCCAGGAACGGATTGAACGGGTTGACGGCCTTGTTCTTGTCGAAGCCGATCATGTGGTCGCTGCCGCCGGCCGGGTGCATGCCCGCTTCGATGTAGCTGCGCAGCGGGAAGAAGTACCGCATACCGTCGTCGCCGAACACCTTCAGCAGCGCGGGGCCGTCCAGGTAGAGCCAGGCGGGCTGCACGTCGGCCAGGATGCCCAGGCGCTTTGCGCGGCGGATCGCTTCCGGGCTCTGGAAGCTCGCGTGAATCCAGTGCGAGCGGCTCGGCGCGATGGGGGCGATTTTGTCGAGCGCTTCCATCGTGTCGAGAAACGCATCGATGGCGCCGCCGCCCTGCGTGTGCGCGGAGACCTGCCAGCCTTTCTCTCGCGCCGCGCGGAACACGGTCAGGTACTTTTCGGGGGTCGCGAAGAACTGGCCGCGGTCGTTCGGGTCCGTCTTGCCGTAAAGCTGCCGGCCGAATGGGCCGTAGGGTTGGCGCTGGTACGCGGTCCCGATCGTCATGCCGCCGTCGTAGTTCACCTTGAAGCCGCTGTAGCGCACCCAGTCGTCGCCGGTGTTGGTGGTATAAGGCGCCGAGCGAATCGTCTTCACCAGGTCCTCGGTGGGACGCGCGATGTTGAGCCACCACGTGAGCACGGCGCGCACGGGCAGCCGGTGCTGCGCTTCGAGCTTGCGGTACAACTCGGGCATTTCCACCGCGCCGTCGCCCACCGCCGTGAGGCCCGCGTCGGCGTAGCGCTGCAACATGGCTTCGAGCGCCGCGAGCTTCTCCGCCTCGCTGAAGGGGGCCTCGGCCTCGACGCCCTTGAGCAGCGACTGCGCATTCTTGAGGATGCCGTTCGGCTCGCCGTTCGCGTCGCGCACGATCTCGCCGCGCGGCGGGTTCGGCGTATCGCGCCCGATGCCGCACATGCGCAGTGCGTACGAATTCACGATGACGACGTAGCTGGCGTCGAACATCACGGGGTGCTCGGTGGCGACGTCGAGCTCGCGCCGCGTCGGCATACGCATTTCCTTGAGCCGCGTGGGGAACGTGCGCGGAACGACGATCCAGTGCCCCTTCGGCGTCTTCGCCATGCGCTCGCGGATGAAGCTCTGGACGGCCGCAAAGGAATCGAGCGCGGCAAGCGGGCCGCGGAACTCGCTGAGTCCGGCCTCGAGCGGATGCAGGTGCGAGTCGATCAGGCCGGGCAGAACGGTCTTGCCGCCCAGATCGACGACCTTGGTGGCCGCGCCGCGTTCGGAGGCCAGCACCTCCCTGTTCGTGCCCACTCGCACGATACGGTTGCCCTTGATTGCGATGGCCTCCCGGACGGAGAAGCGCCCGTCCACGGTGACGACCTTTGCGTTGTGAAGAATGAGATCCGCATCCGCGGCCGCGAGCAATCCCGCGGCCGCGATGCAGGGAACGAGGAAACGAATCAGCATGGAGCGTTAAACCTTCGGAGCTTTGTCGGTGGTCTTCCAGTTCTTCTCGTCGAAGTACAGCACGCGGCCCTGGCGGTAGGAATCGACCGACATCGAGATCAGCACCTGCGCGCGCGCGGCGGTCTCGACGTCGAGGCGCGGCTTCTGCCGGCTGCGCACGCAATCGAGGAAATTCCTCACGTGCAGCACCTCGTCGTCTTCCTTCTCGATCGGGATCTGCCGGTTCTCCTTGCCGAATTTCGCCGCGTAGGCTTCGTCGATCACCTCGGTTTCCGGCTTCACGGTAATGTGATCGGTGGGTTCCTCGAACATGCCGTGCTCCACCATGATGATGGTGCCGAGATGCCCGCGGATCAGGCCCGGGATGTGCTGCGAGTTCGCCATCGACGACGTAAGCACCACCGAATGCCCCTGCTTGTACTCGGCGATCAGGTGGAACGTGTCGGGCACCTCGCGCTTTTCCTCGAACGCCGGGCCGCCGTAGATGCCGCCGCCGGCCATGACCTTCGTGGGGAACTGCGGCTCGGGCCAGCAGATGTTGAGCGGCGCGGCCACATGGAAGAACAGGTCGGTGGCGATGCCGCCCGAGTAGTCCCAATACTTGCGGAAGCGGAAGAAGCGGTCGGGGTCCCACGGGCGCTTGGTCGCCGAGCCGAGCCACGTCTTCCAGTCGATGTAGCCCTCGCCCTTCTTGTCCGGCCCGCAATCGGGATCGATCGGCCAATTCCACTCGCCCTCGCGGCTGTTCCGGTGATAGGAGCCCTGGCTCATGACCATGTGGCCGATGGCGCCCTCGGCGATCACCTGCTTGGCCTTCCACCACTGCTGAGCGGAGGTCGTCTGGGAGCCGACCTGCAACACGCGTCCGGTCGCCTTGACCTTCTCGACGAGCTGATGCGCCTCGTCGATCGTGTGGGTCATTGGCTTTTCGAGATAGACGTCTTTGCCCGCCGCGAGCGCCGCCAGCGCGATCGGCGCGTGCCAGTGGTCCGGGGTCGCGATGAGCACGGCATCGACGTCCTTGAGCGCCAGCACTTCGCGATAATCGAGGTAGCCGTCGCAGTTGTGTTTGGCCTTGTTCTCGTTGACGCGCTTCTGGTAGACGTCGCAGACCGCGACGATCTGAGCGTTGGCCTCCTGGCCCACTTTGGAAAAAACCTGCGCCACCCATGATCCGCGCCCGCCCACCCCGATGGCGGCCACGCGTATGCGGTCGTTGGCTCCGATGACGCGCGCCTGCGAAGCGGCGGTCTGTTTGGCGGAGAGAAGTTTCGAGGTCAGGCCCAGTCCCGCAGCCTTGACAAAGTCGCGGCGATTTACGTCCAGCATGTCGGCGTTCTCCTTGCTCAATACAGTATGGCTCTACATGCGCTCCTGCGCGAGGATCAGCTCGCGCGCGTCCGCGCTCAACCCTTTCAGCCTGACGCGGAACGAGAGCCCCGACACGATGCAGCACACTCCGCCAATCATGACCGCGGCGGGCGCGCCGAGGCGCGCCGCCGCTATGCCCGCGCCGAGCGCGCCGAGAGGCGCCATGCCCATGAACATCATCGAGTAGACCGCCATCACGCGCCCGCGCAGCGCATCGGGCACCATGGCCTGCACCAGCGTGTTCGAGGCCGCCATCTGGACGATGAACGAGAACCCGGCCGGGATCAGCAGCAGCGCCGACAACCAGTAGATCCGCGAGAACGAGAACAGAATCAATCCCGCGCCGAACCCGACGGTCGCGTAGGCGATCCACCGGCCGAGACCGTGCAGCCCCCGGCGCATCGCCAGCATCAGCCCCCCGGCGAGCGCGCCGATGCCCGTGCAGCCCATCAGAATTCCCAGCCCGCGCGGGCCGCTGTGCAGGATGTTCTGCGCGAACACGGGCATCAGGACGGCGTACGGCATGCCCATCAGGCTGATGATTCCGAGCTGGACGAGCACCGCGCGGATCGGGCGCGTCCGCCACACGTAGCGAAAGCCTTCGAGGATATGCGCGATGGCCGAACCGGTCGGGGCCTCGATGCGGCGCGGGGGGACGCGCATCAGGAGCAGCCCGGCGATGACTGCGATGTAGCTCACGCCGTTCGCGAAGAAGCACCAGCCTTCGCCGATCGCCGCGACGAGCACGCCCGCCACCGCCGGCCCGACGATCCGCGCGCTGTTGAACAGCGACGAGTTCAGCGCGATGGCGTTCGTCAGGTCCTCGCGTCCCACCATGTCGACGACGAACGACTGCCGTGCCGGGATGTCGAAGGCGTTCGTCACGCCGAGCAGGCTGGCGAGAATCATGACGTGCCACACCTGCACGACGCCGGAGAGCGTGAGCGTCGCCAGAATGAGGGCCAGCGTCATCATGCTGGCCTGCGTAGCGATCAGGATGCCGCGCCGGTTGAAGCGATCTGCCGCCGCGCCGCCCACGGAGGCCAGAAAGAACACCGGGATCTGGCCCGCAAACCCCACCAGCCCCAACAAGACCGTCGAATTGGCGAGGCGGTAGACCAGCCACGATTCCGCCACGTTCTGCATCCACGTGCCGATGAGGGAAATGAATTGTCCGGAAAAGAACAACCGGTAGTTGCGATGCTTCAGCGCCCGAACAACAGCGAACAACGAGCCCTCCGCTCCTATGATGCCGTTTCCGGGAAGGCCGGGGCATGATGATTCACAGGGCCCGAGCCGCGGCCCAGGCCCGGCGCGGTGCGGATGGCCTCTGTGATGAACGCCTTGGCGCGCGCGACCGCCCCTGCCAGGTCCGTCCCGCGGGCCAGCTCCGCCGCGATCGCGGCCGAATAGGTGCAGCCGGTGCCGTGGGTGTGGCGCGTGGCGACGCGCTCCGCCTCGAACTCGCGCCATGCGCCGTTCGAGTAGAGGACATCGACGGCGCACCCCTCCAGGTGCCCGCCCTTGACGAGCGCCGCGCGCGCCCCCATCGCGCACAGGCGCGCCGCCGCGTCGCGCATCGCCGCAATGTCTTTCACCTCGATGCCCGTGAGCGCGGCTGCTTCTTCGAGATTCGGCGTCACGAGCGCGGCGCGCGGAACGAGCAGCCGCGCGATCGCCTCGCGCGCTTCGGCCGAGACGAGCGGCGCGCCGTGCTTGCTGATCATGACCGGGTCCACCACGAGCGGGAACTCGAACCCGGCGGCCAGCGCGGCCACGGCCTCGACGATCTCCACGTTGCCGAGGGCCCCTGTTTTCGCCGCGCTCGGCGGCACGTCTTCGAGAACCGCGCGCACCTGTTCGATCACGAGCCGCGCGGGCATGGGCTCCACGCGGGAGACTCCCACGGTGTTCTGCACGGTGAGCAGCGTCACGGCCGCTTCGCCATAGACGCCGAACTGGTGGAATGTCTTGAGGTCGGCCTGTATGCCGGCTCCGCCGCTCGGGTCGGAGCCCGCGATCGTCAACGCGACAGGGATCACTCTGTCATTTTGGCACTCGCGCGCGAGGCTCCGGCGGAATTGGCGAGCTCGACTTCGACCGAGTCCACCTGCGAGGTGTCGCCGGTCACGGGGAAAGTGGCCCGCAGAACGAACATGCCGCCGAGTTCGGGGTGCTCGAAGTACTGCCGGAACTGCGCCGTGACATCCGCGGCCATCTCGCCCGAGCCGAGCGCGCGGCCGGCGCTGTCGAAGAACTTGAACTTCACTTTTGACGCCGTCCGCGTGTTGTCGAACGCGCTCACCGCCACCCGCAGCTCGCCCGCGGCGCGCGTGCCGCGTATCTGGTCCATCGAGATGACCGAAGGCGCAAGCTGGAACACGGCCTGTTCGGCTTCCTCGCCGAGCGTTGCCGTGAAGATGATCGTGCCCGCGGTGGTGCCGGTCTGAAAGCCGATCGACGTTTCGCCGGAAAAGCGCGCGATGTCCTCGCCCTTTTCGATGGTGAAGGGCACGGAACGGCCGCCGGGGCCCAGGAACGCGATCGCGGGATCGCCTTTGCCGGTAAAGTCCATGCGCAGGAGACCGTTGCCCTGAAGCGGCGCCTTGCCGGCGAATCGGATTGTGAGGTTCGCCTGCTGGCCGCTGGCGAGCGCCTGGGAACCGGCTTCGATGCGGAACGCGGGCATCGTCACGTCCGCGAAAACGAAGTAGTAGTCCTGGTTGATCGTGAGCCACCCGCTCGAGGTCCCCAGGGCAGCCGGCGTGAGCGTGATTCTGAACTCGACCGACGCTTTCGGGGCGAGCGGCAGCGGCAGCACCGGGCCGCCGGCGATGCCGAAATACGCGCTTAAAATCTCGAGCCGCTCGAGCTTCATGTTGGCGGAGCCCACGTTCGTGATACGAAGCGTGGCTTCGCCCGCGCTGAGATCGATGGTCGTGTCCGGAGTATACACGGCGCCGGTCTGCGCCTCGGTGAGCTGAAGCTGTGCCAGCGCGCAGGAGCACGCGACTGCCGCGATTGCCAGGCCGCGGGCGATCATTGCGCCGCTCCCGGAATCCGCAGCGCGCGGCCCTGCCGCAGTTTCAGCGCGACCGGCGCGCGGCCCTGCCCGAGGCCGATGGCCACCATTTCGTCGCCCATGACGTACATCGCGGCGGGTTGCGCGGGCAGCGGAAAACGCTGTTCCTGCCCGTCCGCCCGGCGGAGGACGGCTTCGTCTCCCTGCGCGTAGACCAGCGCTCCCGCCGCCGTGAGCGCCACCGGACCGGCGACGCCGTCGAGATCCACCTGATCGAGCACCGCGCCGGTCGCCATTGCCACGCGCGCGAGGCGTATGCCGCCGGCGGTATGCGAGACCGCGGCCAGCTCTCCGGGCGCCGGGCTTGCAATCGCGAGGATGCGATCGCCGAGCGCGTCCCAATGCGTGAGGTGCTGCGGCTCGCGCCCCGCTTCGACGCGGAGCAGTTCGCCGCTTTGCGCGTAATAGACGATGGCCGCCGCGCCGCCCGCAAGGAACGCGAACCGGGCCTCTCCGCGCGGCGCGGGCCAGCTCGCCTGGAGCCGCAGCTCCGAGTCACGAAGCTCGAGAGCGCGCGCGGTCTTCGCGAGAACGAGGCGTTCGGAGCAGGCGGCCGAGACCACGCCGGTCTGCGCCGCTTGGCCCGTGACGAACACCTCCGCCACGCCGTAGAGCGCGCGGAGCGATCCGTCGCCCTGGTGAACGCATCCGGCGCGCGGCGCGCCGATTTCGGCCAGCGCCGCGGCCGAGACGCACAGATATGCTGCTGCGATGTGCCGAGTCATGATTTGCCGATCGTGATCGCCGGAGGGCCGATCTCTATGGGCGTCGAGGGCTTCGGGCCATCGCCGTTCGCTCCCGCGCCGCTCTTGCTGTTGCGTCCCGTGGCGAAGCCCACGCCCGCCGCGCCCGCTGCTACGACGCCTGCGATGAGAATCCACTTCATGGCGGAATGCTTCTGCACGGTGGGCCCGGGCATCCGCTGCACCTTGCCGGTTTTTCCGCGAACGGCGCCCGAGATCTCGCACGCCGCGACGGTTCCGGCTCGCAACTGTCCTTTGACGGCCGTGATCCGGATCTCGACCGCGCCGGCGATTGCGTTCCAGCGGATAGGGGACGTGACGGCGCGTCCGTTCGTGCCCGTGGTCAGGATCTCCGAGCTCAACCCGTTGGCGAAGGATCCGCCCGGCCCGTCGTCGGGCAGCCTCACGCTCACCACTGCGCCCGCCACCGGTTTGCGCAGTTCATCCAGCACCTCGACCGCGAAGCCCGGCACGCGCGTCCCCGCCGCATACACCGCCCCGCCGCCCTCGGCCAGCCTGATTTCGAGCAGCGCGCTCTGTGCGGTCAGCAGCACCGGCAACAGCAGGGCGAGCATGGTACGCATCGAAGTAGTAGTGGGCGTTTGGGGGACGCGCTCTCAGGGTTTGTAGGGGAGTGGACGCCCTCCTCTGCGCCGACCTGACCGCACAATGCGAAAATCGGCTTATGAGGATCTTGCTGTACAGCGGCAAGGGGGGCGTGGGGAAAACCAGTCTCGCCGCTGCCACCGGTGTCCGGCTTTCGCAGCTCGGGCGCCGCACGCTTGTCATGAGCATCGATCCCGCGCACAGCCTCGCCGATTCCTTCGATCTCGAGATGGACCTCTTCCACCGCGGGACCGCGGATCCGGTCGAGCTCAATCCGAACCTCTCCATCCAGGAGCTGAACATCCAGCGCGAGATCAAGCGCCACTGGAGCGAGATTTCGTCCTACGTGATCTCCGTGCTACGCACCACCGGCATCAGCGGCGTGCAGGCGGAAGAACTCGCCATCCTGCCGGGCATGGAAGAGCTGAGCGCGATGATGTACATCAACCAGTACCGGCGCGAGGGCGTCTACGATGTCATCGTGCTCGACGCCGCGCCGACGGCCGAGTCCATGCGGTTCATCAGCATGCCGACCACGCTCGACTGGTACATGAAGCACATCTTTCCGTTCCAGCGCAGCCTGCTCAAAGCCGTGCGGCCCATCGCCAACCGTGTCGCGCCGTTCGAGCTGCCGGCCGACAGCTACTTCGGCAACATACGCGACCTGTTCGAGAAGCTCGAAGGCGTGGACGAGGTTATCGAGGACCCGCAGATCACCAGCGTGCGGCTGGTCACGAATCCCGAGAAGATGGTTCTGCGCGAGACGCAGCGGGCCTTCGTGTATTTTTCGCTGCACGGGCTCACGGTCGATAGCGTGATCGTCAACCGAGTGCTGCCGGATGCGATCAGCGATGCCTGGTTCGCCGAGTGGCACACGTCGCAGGCGCACATTCTGAAGGAAATCGAAGAGTACTTCGCGCCGGTGCCGGTCAAGCGAGTCCCGCTTTTCACGCGCGAGGTGCTCGGGCGCGAACGGCTCGCCGAGCTGGCGCGCGTGCTCTATCCCGGGGGGGAAGATCCGGCGGCCGTGACGCGCACCGAGCGGCCCTACACCTTCGGCAAGCAGAACGGCCATTACGAAGTGAAAGTGCAGCTCCCTTTCGCCACCAAAGGCGAAGTGGGGCTCTTCAAGAAGGGTGACGAGCTGGTGGTCGAGATCGGGACATTCCGCCGTCACGTGGGGCTGCCGGCGTCCATGTCCGCGCTCCACCCCACGCGCGCCCGGCTCGAAAACAGGGTACTCACTGTCGAGATGAAGGAGGTCCAGCCATGAACGAACAGCAGCAGGAAACGGCCCAGCCGGCCGGCGAGCGCGTCTACGAGCGCTGCCTCTGCCGCGAGGCGATCGATTGGTGGGCGAACTTTTTCCAGGTTCCGCAGGAAACGCGCCAGCACATACGGAACTCCCGCATCGAGTTTCTGAAGGCGGTCCGGAGCGTGATCGACGACCGCATTGCGCACCTGTCGAGCCGAAACCAGGAGGGGACGACGGTTCGGGTCGAATAACATATGACGGAGCTCAAACCGGGCGATCCAGCGCCCGACGTGGATTTGCTGGACGAGCGCGGCGAGCCTTTCCGGCTCGCGGACCTGCGCGGAAAACGAGTGGTTCTTTACTTCTATCCGAGGGCGAGCACGCCGGGCTGCACCATCGAGGCGTGCGAGTTCCGCGATGCGTCGAAGAAATTCGCTGGGCGCAACGCGATCATCGTCGGCTTGTCGCCCGACAAGCCCGCGGCCCAACAGAAATTCAAGACGAACCGGAACCTGCCGTTCACGCTGCTGGCCGATACGGAGAAGGCGGCGGCCCAAGCCTATGGCGTCTGGAAGCAGAAGAGCTTCATGGGCAAGAAGTTCATGGGCATCGAGCGCAGCACGTTCGTTATCAGCGAGGACGGCCGCATCGAGAAGGTTTTCCGGAAGGTGAAGGCCGCCGGCCACGCGGCGCAGGTGCTGGAGGCGCTCGCCTAGCTCTCCAGCTTCAACTGCCCGCAGGCTGCGAAAATATCCCGGCCGCGCGGCTTGCGGATGAAGCAGGGCATCGCGCGCCGCACGATCGCCTGAAACGCGCTCACGCGCTCGGGGCCCGGCGTCCCGTAGGGAATCCCCGGCCCCGGGTTCAGCGCGATCAGGTTCACCTTCGCCTTCAGGTGCGCCAGCAGTTTCACCACACGGCGCGCGTCGGCGTCCGTGTCGTTCACGCCCTTGAGCAGCACGTATTCGAAGGTCAGCCGCTCCCAAGGCCGCAGCGGATACGCCCGGCACGCCGCCATCAGGTCCGCCAGGTGATACTTGCGCGTGATCGGCATCAGCTCGCGCCGCATTTCTTCTGTCGATGCGTTGAGCGAGACCGCGAGCTTCGGCCGCACCGGCTCCGCGCCCAGTTCCGCGATCTTCGGCACGATGCCCGAGGTCGAAAGCGTGATCCGCCGCGGTGAAAGCCCCATGCCCGCCGTGTCGGTGAGAATGCGCGCCGCCTTCACCACGTTCGCCAGGTTCAGCAGCGGCTCGCCCTGGCCCATCATGACGACGTTGAGCCGCTCGCCCTCGACCGCGACGCCGTTGTCGCGCGCCACCAGCAGCACCTGGCCGACGATCTCTCCCGCCGAAAGGTTGCGCTCCAGGCCGAGTAGAGCCGTGAGGCAGAACTTGCACCCGACAGCGCATCCGGCCTGGGTGGAAATGCAGACGGTCTGCCGCTGCTCTTCCGGCATCAGGACGGTCTCGACCGTCGCGCCGTCCTCAAGTTTCAGCAGGTAGCGCCGCGTGCCGTCAACCGATTCGAACCGGCGTTCGACCTCGGGCAGCCCGGCGGCGTGAGTTTCGGCAAGCTGCCGCCTGAGGGCGAGCGGAAGCGTTGTGATCTCCTCCACGCTCCCGCGCCGCTCGCGGTAAAGTGCTTCGTAGATCTGGCGGGCGCGGTAGCGGGGCGCGTCCGGGCCGAGCAACTCGTGGATTTCATCGACTTCGAGCCCCACCAGTCCGGCCATCTCTCCAGTCTATCAGCGAGCCGAAAGGCAGCGCCCTGCATTGCTTTTCTCCCCATATTTCTGCTACTTTGGCGTTTTCACCGGCCAACAAGCGGGCTAGGAGGGGATCTTCCGTGCGGATCGTCCCGCTAGGCTTACTATGGCGGAAAACATCGAGACCAAGAAGGTGGACACGCTGCTCGAATCGACGCTCGACAGCGCCGACGAGGCCGAGCGCCTGGTGCTCGATGCCGCCCGCGAGGTCGGCTTCGCCGAAGACGACCTGCACAAGCTCGGGATGGCTGTGCGCGAGTCTATCGTCAACGCCGTCGTCCACGGCAACCGGTATAACCGCCGGAAGAAGGTCCACCTCGCCGTGCTGAAAGCCAAGGACCACTTGACCGTCACAATCGCCGACCAGGGCGACGGATTCGACGTCGACCGTCTTCCGGACCCGCTCGCCGAGCACAATCTTTTGCAGCAATCGGGGCGCGGAATTTTCCTGATCCGCGCGTTCGTAGACGAATTCAAGATCCGCCGCCTGAGCCCGTCGGGGACTGAAGTTAAACTTGTGAAGTACCTGTAGCAGCGAAACTGGAAGGCCTGGCCGCGCTGCGGCCGGGCGATTGAGGAGGATAGAACGTGAGCGCCAAACTCAGCCCGCGCCAGGTGGGCGACGTAACTGTAATCGATGTGTCCGGCCGAATCACGCTGGGCGAAGGATCGAGCAATCTCCGGGACGGCCTGCGCGACCTGGTGGCCAAGGGGAACAAGAAGATCCTTCTGAACCTTGCCGACGTGTCCTACATCGACAGCTCGGGGATCGGCGAGCTCGTTTCGGGATTCACCTCGGTGACCAACGGCGGCGGGCAGTTGAAGCTGGTCAACCTGACCAAGCGCGTCAAGGACCTGCTGCAGATCACGAAGCTCTACACCGTCTTCGATGTCTTCGACGAGGAGAGCACGGCGGTCCGCAGTTTCTCCTAGAAAGAAGTTTTGTTGGGGCAGCCGCTGGGCTGCGGGCTGGGAGCCAGCCGCAGGCCATGCGCCTGCCCTGACCCCCGCCGTGTGCTAAGATCAGTGGTTTCCAGAGGTTTTCGTGGATAGAATCAGCCGCAAAGAACTAAAGCAAGACAGGTTTGCCGTCGAGGTCACGCATGCGGCCGGCTATCTTGCCGAGCACCGCGCCGAAGCGATCCGTTACGGCATCGCCGGCCTTGTCGTGCTTGTCCTGATCTCCGGCTTCTTCCTGTGGCGCTCGCACTCGAGCCGCGCCCGCCGCGAGGCGCTCACCGCCGCGCTCGAAGTGAGGATGGCGCCGGTCGGACAGGCGCAGCCCGATTCGGCGCTCCGGAGCTTCGCCACCGAGCAGGAAAAGACCAAAGCGGAAATCGCGGCCTTCAGCGATATCGCTTCGAAGTACCCGGGCAGCGTAGAAGGCGTTACGGCCCAGTTCTACCTGGGGGCAATCGCGGCCGGCCAGGGCAACCTGGCGGGTGCGGAAAAAGCCTTCAAGGAAGTCGCCGATTCCGGCAACGCGGACTACGCCTCGCTCGCGAAGCTTTCCCTGGCGGATATTTACAAGAGCCAGGGGAAGACGGCCGAAGCCGAGCAGCTGCTCCGCTCGCTCGTGGCCAAGCCCACGATGTTCGTCTCGAAGGAAGAGGCCACGATCGCGCTGGCCCGGTACATCGGCGCCACGAACCCGGAGGAGGCGCGGAAGCTCCTCATGCCGCTCACGGCCAGCCGGACGGCGGTCAGCCGCGTCGCCGCCGAGGAAATATCCGCGCTGGGCTCCAAGTAGCCGGCGCGGGCGCAGCATGAGGGCAGCGGAGGCGTTGCGGTTTCCGGTCGAACGCACCGGAGGCCGCCGCTATCCCGAGCCCGAGCATCCCTACCGCAACGAGTTCCGCCGCGACCGCGATCGCATCGTCCACGCCCGCGCGTTCCGGCGCCTGGAAGACAAGACGCAGGTCTTCACCGCTCCTCTTTCGGATCATTTCCGCAACCGCCTCACCCACACGATCGAGGTCGCGCAAATCGCCCGCACCGCCGCTTTCGCGCTCGGGCTGGACGAGGATTTGACCGAGGCGCTCGCGCTCGCGCACGACATCGGCCACCCGCCCTTCGCGCACGCCGGCGAAGAAGAGCTCGATGCGCAGATGCGCCGCTTCGGCGACCGCTTCGACCACAACCTGCACGCGCTCCGCATCGTCGAGACCTTCGAGCAGCGCTACGCGCGCTTCCCCGGCCTGAACCTCACCTTCGAGGTGCGCGAGGGCATCGCCAAGCACTCGCGCGACTACGAGCCCGGCGAGAACGCGCAGCTCGACGAGTATCTCCCCGGCCTGCGCCCGCCGCTTGAAGCGCAGTTGATCGACCACGCCGACGAGATCGCCTATAACACGGCCGATCTCGACGACGCCTTCGCCGCGCACTTCTTCACGATCGGGGATGTCGCGGATGCCGTGCCCGAGTACGCGGCCATTTACGCCGAAATGGAGATGCAGTTCCCGGGCGCCGACGAGCGGATCCGGTTCAACGAAGCCCTGCGCCGCCTGATCGACTTCCTGGTGACCGGCCTGATCGCGGGCACGCTCGAAGCGGTGGAAAAGTCGGGCGCGGCCAGCGTGGACGACGTGCGGCGCCATCCCGGAAGGCTCGCGGCAATCGCCGCGCCCGCCGCGGCGACCAGCGCGGCGCTCAAGCGCTTCCTGAACAGCGCGGTCTATTCCTCGGCCCCGCTGCTCGAAGAACGGCAGCGCTCGACGAAGATGATCGCCGAGTTGTTCCAGTACTTTCTCGACCACCCCGAAAGTCTCCCGGATTCATCGCGCGGCGGTTTCTGCGAACAACCCCTGCACCGGGTGGTCTGCGACTACATCGCCGGCATGACCGATGGGTTTTCGCGCAGGGTCTATCAGCAAATTATTCATCCGGGTGCGTAACGTAGTTCGACAGCTCGGCCGAGCGCACGCCGTAGATCTTCAGAGCCGCGCGGCAAATCTCGGCGGCGAGGCGTTCGGGACGTTCGTCCTCGTCGTGCTCGATTTCCACTTTGATGAACAGATCGGTACGCATAAGATGAGATGATTGCTTATGGTTTGTAAAATCTGCAACGTCCGCAAGCCCAGGCGCATGTGTCCGGGCGTGGGCGGCGAAATCTGCGCGGTCTGCTGCGGCACCAGCCGCGAAGAAACCATCTCCTGCCCGCTCGATTGCGAGTATCTCCGCGAAGCCCGCGGGCACGAGAAACCGCCCGAAGTCGATCCCAAGCAGATCCCGAACCTCGACATTGAGGTCACCGACTCGTTCCTGCGCGAGCACGAACCGCTGCTGGCGTTCACGATGCGGGCGGTCGCTGGCGCCGCGCTCACGGACGGCAATGCGGTCGATTTCGACGTCCGCGAGGCGCTCGACGCGATGGTCCGCACTCTGCGCACCCGCGCGAGCGGCCTCTACTACGACACGAAGCCGTCGAACCTGATTGCCGCCGGCGTGCAGGCGCGCGTGGAGCAGAACATCGAAGAATTCCGTCGCGCCGCAACCGAACGCTATGGCCTCACGACCATCCGAGACGCCGAGGTGCTGGGCGTGCTCGCCTTCCTCGAACGGATCGAATATCAGGTGAACAACGGCCGCAAGCGAGGCCGGGCCTTCATCGATTTCCTGCGCTCCCAGACGCCCGCGGCTCCGGACCAGCCGGGCGAATCGCCGGTCGTCACGCTCTGAGCTACTCGCTCGCCCGCACCTCGACGCGCTCGAACATCTCCTTGGTTCGTGCGAAATCCGCGAATTGCAGCCCCGGCAGCAACGCCGAGGCCGTTCCGGCCGCGACGCCCCAGCGCAGCGCGTCGGCGAAGTCGTCCCCCCGCGCGCGCGACCACGCGAACGCCGCCGCCAGCGCGTCGCCCGACCCGATCGGGCACACGGCTTCAATGCGCGGCGGAACCGCCTCGATAATCCCGCTCGAGCAGGCCGCCATCGCGCCGCGGCTCCCGAGCGACACGATCACCGATTCCGCGCCCATGCGCCGGATCCGCTTCGCCGCCTCGAGGAAATGCGCGTGCGTAATGAGCGCCGCGTTCAAGAGCCGCTCGGCCTCCTGCTGGTTGGGCGCGACTACCGTGGGGCCGGCCTCGACGCCTTCCGACAGCGCCTCGCCGTCGGTGTCGAGCAGCGTCTTCACGCCGTGCTCGCGCGCTACGCGGATCAGCTTCGAGTAGAATCCGGAGGGCACGCCCGGCGGCACGCTGCCGCAGATCATGAGCCAGTCCGCACCCGGCAGTTTCCGCCGCACGGTCTCTTCGATCTTGTCCAGCTCCTTTTTCCCGATCTCGGGGCCGGGATGGTTCAGCTTGATGGTGAGGCCCCGCCGGTCAGTGATCGTCAGGTTCGTACGGATCTCGTTTTCGATCGGAACGAGTTCGACCGGGTAGCCGCAGCCGCACAGCAGCCCTCGGAACCGCTTGCCCGATTCGCCGCCCGACGGCGCGATCGCCATCGTCTCGCCGCCGAAGGAATGGATCACACAGGACGCGTTGATGCCGCGCCCGCCCGCCGACTCCGACGTTGCCGAGATGTAGGCGCGATCCTCGAACACCAGCCGGTCGGCCGTCACGTTATGGTCGATCGCGGGGTTGATGGTAAGGGTCAGGATCAAGCTCTCATTCTAGCGAAACTGTTTCCGGTGATAACCTGGATAATTGACTACCCGATCCACGACTGGCGCGGCGGTCGTGTCGCCTCGCGCCGTCTCCGGCGCGCGCCCGCGCAATACCCACGCCTACATCGCGCTCGCGGCCGTGTGCTTTTTCTGGGGCACGACGTATCTCGGCATACGCATGTCGCTCGAGTCGTTCCCGCCGCTGCCGCTGGTCTCGATCCGGTTCGTGCTCTCGGGCGGCATCATGCTCATTGCGGCGCGGTTCATGGGAGCGCACCTGCCGCGCGGCCGCGAACTGTGGATGACGTCGCTCACCGGCGTGCTGATTCTCGGCGGCGCCAACACGGCGCTCGTGATTGCAGAGACCTGGATTCCCAGCGGTCTCGCCGCGCTCATCATCTCCGTATCGCCGTTTTGGCTGGTGGGGCTCGAGGCCGCGCTTCCGGGCGGGGAGCGCCTGCACGGACCGGCGATCGCCGGCATGATCGTAGGCCTGGCCGGCGCGGCGGTGCTCGTCTCGGCGGATCTCTCGTCCCAGAGCGTGGGCAACATGTTGCTGAAAGGCTTCCTGCTGCTTCAGTTCGGCAATGCGTGCTGGGCGTTCGGCTCGATTTACCACCGGCGGCAGCCGTCGCGCGCGCATCCGATCGTCAGCGGCGCCGTGCAGCAACTTGCGGCCGGGCTCGCGCTTGCGCCCGCGGCCGCGCTCGTCCCCTCGCGGCCCATCGTCCCGACGTTTCGCGGCGTCACGGCGCTCATCTACCTGGTGATTTTCGGCTCCATCGTCGGCTACAGCGCCTACATCTACGCGCTAAGCCACCTTCCCGTGGCCGTGGTGTCCATTTATCCGTACGTGAATCCCGTGGTGGCGGTCGTCCTCGGATGGCTGTTCTACCGCGAGGCGTTCGGCCTGCGCGAGGGGCTCGCGATGGCGATCATCTTCGGAGGCGTCGCGATCGTGAAGCGATACAGCCCGGCGCACGGGAGATGAGTGGGTGTGGCGCGGGCTCTTGGACGGCTCGGATGCCGTGGCCCTCGGCGTGCAAGCATGGCATAGAATGATTCGGATAAGGCTGACCAGATGATCAGGTTGGAAAATATCGAAAAATGGTATCCGGCCGGCAACATGAAGACATTCGTGCTGCGGCGGATCAATCTCGAGATCAAAGAGGGCGAGTTCGTCACCATCATGGGCCCTTCAGGCGCGGGCAAATCGACGCTGCTCAGCATCATCGGCATGCTCGACGGCGCCTGGACGGGCGAGTTCCACTTCCTCGACCACCCCGTCCACAAGCTCAACCCCAAACAGCGCGTCGAGCTGAACAAGAAATACATCGGCTTCGTGTTTCAGAGCTATCACCTGCTGGACAACCTGACGGTTTACGAGAACCTGGAAATCCCGCTGTCCTACCGGAACGTGAAGTCCTCGGAGCGCGCGAGCACCGTTTGCGACCTGCTCGACCGTTTCCAGATCGTGGGCAAGAAGGACCTGTACCCGAACCAGCTCTCGGGCGGCCAGCAGCAGCTCGTCGCCGTGGCGCGCGCGCTTGTCGCCAAACCGAAGCTGATCCTGGCCGATGAGCCGACCGGCAACCTCCACACCAGCCAGGGCAAAGAGATCATGGAGCTCTTCAAGCGCCTGAACGAAGAGGGGACCACGATCGTCCAGGTCACGCACTCGGAGGCCAACGCCGCATACGGGAATCGCATCGTCAATCTGCTCGACGGCTGGATCGTCAAGGATTGAAGCGAGGCGTCCGGGGGCGGACACGAAATCCCAAGAACGGACACTGGGAAGCCGATGGCAAGTGCAAACCCACGAATTCTGATCGCGGATGACCAGCCTGATGTGCTGGCGGCGTTGCGGCTGCTGCTGAAGGGCGAGGGCTTCGAGATCGAGAGCGCCGCGTCGCCCGCCGCGATCCTGAACGCGCTCGAAAGCCGCGATTTCGACGCGGTCCTCATGGACCTCAACTATGCGCGCGACACCACCTCGGGCCAGGAAGGCCTCGACCTGCTCTGCCGCATTCAGACGCTCGACAGTTCGCTGCCCGTGATCGTCATGACCGCGTGGGGCAGTATGCAGCTCGCCGTCGAAGCCATGCGGCGCGGCGCGCGCGATTTCATCCAGAAGCCGTGGGAGAACGCGCGGCTGCTCACCATTCTGCGGACCCAGATCGAGCTCGGGCGCGCGCTGCGCCGCGGCCAGCGCCTCGAAAACGAGAACCGCCTGCTGCGCGCCGAGGGCCGCCCGACCATCATCGCCGAGGCCGCCTCGATGCGCCCGGTGCTCGACCTGATCGAGCGCATCGGCCCGTCCGGCGCCAACGTGCTGATCACCGGCGAGAACGGAACCGGCAAAGGCGTGGTCGCGCAGGCGCTGCACGCGGTCTCCGGACGCGCCGCCAAGCCGCTCATCACTGTGAACACCGGCGGGCTGCCCGAAGGCGTTTTCGAAAGCGAGCTGTTCGGGCACGTCAAGGGCGCGTTCACCGACGCGCGCGCGGACCGCGTCGGCCGCTTCGAGCTCGCCGACACCGGTACGCTGTTCCTCGACGAAATCGCCAACATCACGCCGGCCCAGCAGGCCAAGCTCCTGCGCGTGCTGGAGACCGGCGAGTTCGAACGCCTCGGGTCCTCGAAGACGCGGCGGGTGGATGTGCGGATTCTCTCGGCCACCAACTCCGACCTGCACGCCGAAGTGGCCGCGGGCCGTTTCCGCGAAGATCTGTTGTTCCGGCTGAACACGATCGAGATCCGCATTCCGCCGCTGCGCGACCGCCGCGAAGACATCCCGCTGCTGGCGGCGCATTTCCTGCGCATCTACTCGCAGCGCTACCGGAAGAACCTGACGTCGTTCGAGAGCGCGGCGATTCAGGTGCTGCTCGACCATTCCTGGCCGGGGAACGTGCGTGAGCTGGATCATTCGATCGAGCGCGCGGTGCTCATGGCGCAGGGCGCGACCGTGAAGGCGAGCGACCTCGCGCTCCGGCCGGGCGGCCGCGAAGGGGCGCCCCGCCTCGACGACATGAGCCTCGAAGAAGTGGAGGCGTTTCTCATCAAGAAAGCCCTGGCGCGCTACCAGGGCAACGTCAGCCAGGCCGCCGGCGCGCTCGGTCTGAGCCGCAGCGCGCTCTACCGCCGCATCCAGCGTTACGGTTTGTGAGACTAAATCGGACGTCCGCCATGTCGAGCTTGCCGACGGCTCTCCGGAAACGGGAAGCAGGGCGGACCTTTGGGGACCCTAATCGGCGTTCATCTGCGTTCACCGGCGGCCAGAATTTTTTTCAGCCGCCGGTGAACGCAGATGAACGCCGATACTGCTTAAGATCGTTTCTGGCTGGATGGTTCGCGGCCCCTCCGAGTCAAGGGTGCTGATGGCTGACGGCTGATGGCCCAGATTTCCATGAAACCCAGGAAGCTCGGCCCGCTTCGTCACGAGCACCGCGTGCTGCTCATGGCGCTCGCGGCCGGTTTTCCCGGCCTCGCCATCTCGCTCATTCTCCTCTGGACCGGCGACTTCGCCCCCAAGGTCCAGTGGACCCTGACCGCTTTGATCGGCATCTTCTGGGCCGCATTCGCGCTCGCCGCCGAAGGCGCCGTGGTGCGGCCGCTACAGACGCTGTCGAACCTGCTTGCCGCCCTGCGTGAAGGCGACTACTCGATCCGCGCGCGCGGCGCGCGCAAGGACGACGCGCTCGGCGAAGTCATCATCGAAGTCAACGCCCTCGGGGAAACGCTGCGCGTG
Source organism: Acidobacteriota bacterium (assembly GCA_050261515.1). Lineage (GTDB taxonomy): Bacteria > Acidobacteriota > Terriglobia > Bryobacterales > Bryobacteraceae > JBLNDJ01. Next base: position 41,441 of record JBLNDJ010000021.1, read on the forward strand.
CAGCGGCTGGGCGCGATGGAAGCGACGCTGCTGCTTCGCACCGTCATGACCGAGATCGAAGTCGCGATCTTCACCTTCGACGGCGAGCGCCGACTGCGCCTGGTGAATCGAGCGGGCGAGCGGCTGCTCGCGCAGCCCACCGAACGCCTGCTCGGCCGGCTCGCCTCCGAGCTCGGCCTGGCGGAGTGCCTCGAAGGCGAGGTCCCGCGCACCGCGCAACTCGTCTTCCCGGGCGGGCTAGGGCGCTGGGGCGTCAGCCGCAGCGTGTTCCGCGAAGGAGGCCTGCCGCACCAACTGCTTGTCCTAACCGACCTCAGCCGCGCGCTTCGCGAAGAAGAGCGCCAGGCCTGGCAGCGGCTGCTGCGCGTGCTCGGCCACGAGCTCAACAACTCGCTGGCCCCGATCCGCTCCATCGCGGGCAGCCTCGAAAGCCTGGTCTCCCGCGACCCGCTCCCGGACGACTGGAAGGACGACGTCAAAGGCGGCCTCGCCGTCATCAACTCGCGCGCCGAAGCCCTCACGCGCTTCATGGAAGCCTATTCGCGCCTGGCGCGCCTGCCGCAGCCGAAGATACAGCCGGTCGATCTCGCGGCCTGCATACGCCGGGTCCTGAGCCTCGAAACGCGCATCGCGATCGACGCCGCGCCGGGCCCGGTCGTGACCATACCGGCCGACGTCGACCAGCTCGAGCAGTTGCTGATCAACCTGCTGCGCAATGCCGTGGATGCGGCGCTTGAAACCGGCGGCGGCGTCCACGTCCGCTGGACGCGCAACGGCGCCTTCGTCGAGATCATGGTCGAGGACGAAGGGCCGGGCCTGCCGAGCACCTCGAACCTGTTCGTCCCGTTCTTCACGACCAAGCCGGGCGGCTCGGGCATCGGCCTCGTCCTCAGCCGCCAGATCGCCGAAGCGCACGGCGGCAGCCTCACCCTGAATAACCGCGTCTCGGCCCGGGGCTGCGAAGCCAGGCTGCGCCTGCCGCTGTAGCAACCGTAACTGCAATTCCGCCTTCGTAGTTCTTGCCCCGCGTGCATCCGTCGCCGGTTCATTTTGCTAGAATGCATCCCGGAGATCGCGATGACCAAGCTGGCAACCGCCGTTCTGCTCGCTGCGCTGTGCGTGTTCGCCCTGGGCTGCTCGACCCAAGGCTCCGCCGCCCGGGGCGCGAGAACTTACAGAATGGGCGAGCGCGTTCAAGCCGGACCGCTGATTTACACGATCCTCGACGCTGAGTGGCTCGACCAGATTGGTGAGCCGCCCAATCCGCGCATGCCCTCAAACCGCTTCCTGGTCGTGCGGCTCTCGGTAACCAACAGCGGCGTGGTAGCTTCCGGGGTCCCGCCGCTTGCCGTCATCGACACCGGCGGCGAGGCCCACGAGGAACTGAACGACGCCGGCGGCGTCTCGGAGTGGCTCGGGTATCTCCGGAGCGTCAAGCCGGCCGACACACTCACCGGCCGCGTGGTCTTCGATGTACCGGCGGCGACTTATCAACTGAAGGTCAGCAACGACGCCGAGCCGGAAAGCGCGGTCACCGCCCTGGTGGATATTCCGCTCGACCTCACGCGGCGGTAGCGACATGCCCGCCAGACGCATTTTCGCAATCCTCCTGGCGGCGGCCAGCGCCGCCCTGGCCGCGCCCGCGCCCAAACAGCTCACTCTCGTGAAGTCCGCCGTCCGGCAGTACGAAGACGGCCCCGCCATCGCGCCCGGCTTCAGCTTCTTCACCGGCGACACCGTCTTCTTCAGTTGCCAGATTCAGAACTACCAGGTCTCGGAAGAGAACCGCGTCGACCTGCACGTCCGGTTCGAGGCCACCGACCCCGGCGGCGTGCCGCTTGCCGAGCCCGTCGAGCGCGCAATCGCCACGCAGGTTTCCGCCGAAGACAAAAACTGGATGCCCATCGTGCGCGAGACGTTCCAGATTCCGCCGCTCGGGTTTCCGGGCGTCTACCACGTCCGCGTGGCCGTCGACGACCGCCTGTCGAAGCAGACCGCGAAGAGCGATATCGACGTGCCCGTGCGCGGCCGCCGCGTGGAGCCGAGCGACAAACTCGTCGCGCGCAATTTCCGTTTCCTGCGCAGCGAGGAAGACCGCAACCCGATGGAGTCTGCCGTCTACCAACCCGGCGAATCCCTATGGGCGCGCTTCGAGATCACCGGATTCCGCTACGGGCCGAAAAACCGCGTGCAGGTTTCCTACGGAATTTCGGTGTTGTCGGCCGCCGGAGACACGCTGTTCACGCAACCGCAGGCCGCCGCCGACCAGGACGAATCCTTCTACCCGAAACGCTACATCCCGGGCGTGCTCAGCCTGAGTCTCGACCCAAAGGTGAAGCCGGGCGAATACACGCTCGCTGTCACGCTACGCGATGAAATCGGAAATCAGACGGAGGAATCGCGGCACGTTTTCCGCGTGGAGTAGGGCTACATCATTCCGTGGATGCCCTGCGTGCGGAACTCGTAGCGCTCGATGGCGATCGCGGCGCGGCCGTCTTCGCTGCGGATCACGCGGCCGGTCGTGACGAGCTTCAGCGGGCACTTCTTGTCGAGGTGCGCCGGCCAGTTGACGGCTACTTCAAGCCGCTCTCCGGGCGCCAGCGTGCGCTCGGTGGTGAACAGCACGCCGTTCGAACTCATGTTGATCGTCCTGCCGGAGCCGACCTCGATGGTGTTCCGATTGAAAACTTTGTACCGGACTTCCTGCTCGATGGGGAACCGGACAGCCGAACGGCGATCGGCGTTGTCTGATTCGGGAACGGCATTCGCTTCCTTCATGGGTTCGACCACAACACCCTTCCGCTGGGCCAACACCGGCTTCACCGTGCTCGCAGTCATCATTCGCTCTTAATCATCACCTCATGTGGTGGTGAGTCCTATAGGCGAAACGTATCATTTTGCTGCTGGCACGGCGGTACCGGAATAGGACACCCGTACTGCCCCGGCGCAATGGCTCCCCAAAAATATACACCAATAGCCAGCGCGATGGGGCATCCATCCGCGTCTCGTGCCGTCAGGTCCTATTGTTTTTCTTGGATTGTTGGATGCTTTCGAGCCGCTCAGCGATGCGTTTTTCGACCCCGCGGTCCGTCGGAAAGTAGTAATGGCGTCCCGCAAGCGAGGGCGGCAGGCATTCCATATCCGTCAGCGCGTCCTTGAACTGATGTGCATGCTGATATCCCGCGCCGTAGCCCCACTCGCGCATCGCTTTGGTTGGGGCGTTCCTCAGATGTAGCGGGACCGGCTCCGCCATCGTCTTCTGCACGTCGTCGCGGACGCGGTTGAGCGCCGCGTAGGCCGCGTCCGACTTGGGCGACACGGAAAGATAGATCGCGGCCTGCGCCAGCGCCTGGTCGCCCTCCGGGATTCCCAGGAAGTGCACGGCCTGCATGGCGGCTATGGCCTGTTCGAGCGCACGCGGATCGGCCAGGCCGATGTCTTCGATCGCCATGCGGATCAGGCGCCGCGCGATATACAGCCGGTCCTCGCCGGCTTCGAGCATGCGACCGAGCCAGTAGAGCGACGCATCTACGTCGCTCGACCGCACCGACTTGTGGAGTGCGGAAATCAGGTTGTAATGTTCCTCGCCCGACTTGTCGTAGAGGAGCACCTTGCGCTGGATGGCGTCCTCGACGGCCTGGCTCGAGAGCGTCTTGCCGGGCGATGCCGCAAGGGCGGCTTCGAGCGTGTTGTACGCCGACCGCGCGTCGCCGTTGGCGAACAGAGCGATCTGTTCGAGCAGTTCATCGCCCGCCTCGATCTCCATCTCGCCCAGCCCGCGCTCGCGATCCGCCAGCGCGCGGCGGAGCAGGCCGGTGATCTCCGGAACGCTCAAGCCGTTGAGCGCGTAGACTTTCGAGCGCGACAGCAACGCGGAGATGATCTCGAACGACGGATTTTCCGTTGTCGCGCCGATGAGCGTGATGTCGCCGCGCTCCACGTAGGGCAGGAACGCGTCCTGCTGGGCTTTGTTGAAGCGGTGGATCTCATCCACGAACACGAGCGTGCGGCGGCCGAGCTTGCGGTTGCGCTCCGCCTCCGCCATCACGGCCTTCACTTCCTTGATGCCGCTCATCACCGCGCTGAACGGGACGTAGTCGGATTGCGTGACCCGCGCGATCAGCCGCGCGAGCGTGGTCTTGCCGACGCCCGGCGGCCCCCACAAAATGATCGAGCCGAGCTCGCCGCGCTCGATCTGCGCGCGGAGCGGCTTTCCGGGCCCGAGGATGTGCTCCTGCCCCACGAAATCCTCGAAGCGCTCGGGACGCATGCGCTCGGCGAGCGGCCGGGAGCGGTCCGCAACCGCATCGGGCGGCGTCGAATCGAACAGACTCATCGGATCGCCCTCCGGCGCCGCGCCTCGTAAAGCAGGATGCCGGCCGACATCGCGGCGTTGAGCGATTCGACGGCCGCGACGGGAATGCGCAACCCGGCCGCCCCGGCGCGGACTTCGCGGCTGACCCCCGCGCCCTCGCTGCCGATAATGAGCGCGCAGGGCCGCGCGAGGTCCGCCGCCCCGAGGTCAAGTGCGCCGCGCGGCTCCGCGGCATAGACGTCAAGCCCGTGCTCCGCGAAAGCCCGAAGCGCCGCCGCGGGGTCGAGCCCCGTCGCCAGAGGCACGCGAAACACCGACCCGGCCGAGGCGCGCACAGCCTTCGGGTTGTGCGGGCTGACCGTGCCTTTGAGGAACATCGCGCCCGTGGCCCCGAACGCCTCCGCCGCGCGGAGGATCGCGCCCGCGTTGCCCGGGTCCTGAACGCCGTCGAGCGCGACCACGAGCGGCGTCCCGGTGAACAGGTCGTCGAGCTTCCACGCGCGTGGCCGCACCAGCGCCATCACGCCCTGCGCGCTTTCGGTGCCGGAAATGGATTGAAACAGCGCGTCCGCGACAACCATGACCCGCGCCCCGCCGGCCCGCGCCTCAACCTCTTCCGCCGCCGACTCGGCCGCCACCACCGCCCCCACCTCACACCCGCTCCGCTTCGCTTCCTCGAGCAGGTGGAACGTCTCGGCGATCGCGTACCCGCCGCGCGTGAGCGCGCCCCGCGACACGGCGCGCCGTATGTCCTTGATCAACGGGTTGGCAGGACTGGTAAGCGATTCGGTACGCGCCATTCGTCTATCATCGTAGACTGTATCGGTGTAGGGCGGCATGGTGAAGCACATCATCCGGATCGCGTTTCTCGCAGCACTCGCCGCGCTCGCGGCGGTCGTGATCCGGACCACTCTGCGCATCGAGCGGCAATCCACCCGCGACGAGGCCCGCGCCGCCGACGTCATCCTCATCCTCGGCGCGGCCGAATACCGCGGCAAGCCTTCGCCCGTCCTGAAAGCCCGCCTCGACCACGGCCTCGAACTCTACCACCAGAAGATGGCTTCCCTGATCCTGACGACGGGCGGCGCGGGCGGCGACCCGGTATTCACCGAAGGCGGAGTCGGGCGCGACTACCTCATCCACCAGGGCGTGCCCTCGGAAGCGATCATCGTCGAAACCGAAGGCGAAAGCACCATCCACTCGATCGCGGCCGCCGGAGCCATCATGCGCCGCATGGGCTTGAACTCCTGCATCATCGTCAGCGACGGCTACCACATCTACCGCGCCAAAAAAATGCTGGAGGCCCAGGGCTTCTACGCCTTCGGCTCGCCCCGCCCCTCGCCCTCCACAAGCGGTCCCAAGCAATGGTGGCTCTACACGCGGCAGGCGGTCGGGTATCTGTTGTGGCGCTGGGGGGTGAAGATTTGATGTGAGGCGGACTTACAGCTTAAGCAGCATCCGCAGCCGCTTCGTCTGTACCCTGCTCACCGGAATCTCGGTCTGCTTCTTATCGTCCATCCGAAGCATGTAGCTCGACTTGAACCAGGGAATCACTTCCTTGATCCGGTTGATGTTCACCAGGTAAGACCGGTGCACGCGCCAGAACGTCTCCGGATCGAGGTTCGACTGCAGTTCCTCGATCGTCCGGTAGTTCGACTGGCCCTCGAGCGCTCCGGCGACGATGCTGATCAACCCGTCGTTGATCGTCGCGTAGATCATCTCGCTCGCATCCACAATGAAATTGCGGTTCGCGGCGCGGATCAGCAGCTTGGTCCGCTGAGAGCCGGCCGGCCGCGGCGCGGGCGTTTCGACCGGCTGCGTTTTCGACTTTTCCTGTATGGACCGCCGAGCGCGGTCGAGCGACATCACCAGGCGATCCTTCTCGACGGGCTTCAGCAGGTAGTCGAGCGCCTCGAGGCGGAACGCCTCGATCGCGTACTGGTCGTACGCCGTCGCCAGCACGAAATACGGCAGCGGGATCTTCTTGTCCTTCAGGGCGCGGATCACGCCCAGCCCGTCCATTCCGGGCATCTGGACGTCGAGGAAAACCAGGTCGGGCTCCAGGTCCTCGATGAGCTTCACCGCCTGCAGGCCGTTCTTCGCAGTACCCAGTACGTCCACGTCCGGGAACTCTTTGAGAAGGTACGCCAGTTCGTCGGAGGCGAGTTGCTCGTCGTCCACGATGAGAGTGCTTATGGTTGCGAGCGCACGGTCTGACATTAAGCCTCATTTTATCGCCTGGGGCGAGCCCGCGGGCGTCCGGTCCACAGGCTCGGGCGCGAGGGCGAGAACCGGGTTTCCCCTGTGTGGGTATCCAAATAAGTGATAGGATAGCCTTTCAGGCGCTTCGAGCTTCCACTTCAAGGAGAACAAGCAGTTGCCGGGAAAAGATAACGTCCAGATCGCGCCGCCGCAAGGCAAACTCGGGGTGTTGACCCCGGGAATGGGGGCCGTCACCACCACCTTCATCGCAGGGGTGGAGGCGATCCGGCGCGGATTGGGCAAACCGATCGGATCCCTCACGCAGATGGCGACCATCCGCCTCGGAAAGCGCACCGAGGGCCGCACGCCGAAGGTGAAGGACTTCGTCCCGCTGGCCGAGCCGGCCGATCTCGTCTTCGGCGGTTGGGACATTTTCGAGGACAATGCCTACGAGTCCGCGCTCAACGCAGGCGTGCTGGACAAGACGCTGCTTGACCAGCTCAAGGAGCCGCTCTCGGCCGTCAAGCCGATGAAGGCGGTCTTCTTCCCCGAGTACGTCAAGCGTCTTCACGGGCCGAACGTCAAGCAGGGCGGCACCAAGATGGACAAGGCGCAGGAGGTCATCGCCGACATCGAGAACTTCCGCAAGACCAGCGGAGCCTCGCGTGTCGTGATGGTCTGGTGCGGGTCCACCGAGGTCTTCCACCGGCCCGCGGCGGTTCACCAGACGCTCAAGGATTTCGAGTGCGGCCTCCAGAAGGACGACCCCGATATCTCGGCGAGCCAGATCTACGCGTACGCCGCGCTCAAGGCGGGTATCCCGCACGCCAACGGAGCGCCGCACCTGACGACGGACTGCCCCGCGCTGCTCGAACTCGCGCGCGACCGCCAGCTCCCCATCGCCGGCAAGGATTTCAAGACCGGGCAGACGTGGATGAAGACGCTGCTCGCGCCCGGCCTCAAGGCCCGCATGCTGGGCGTCAACGGCTGGTTCTCGACCAACATCCTCGGCAACCGCGACGGCGAGGTGCTCGACGACCCGGGCTCGTTCAAGTCCAAGGAAGAAACCAAGCTGTCCGTGCTCCAGCACATCCTTCAGCCCGAGCTTTACCCCGACCTGTACAAGAACCTGTATCACGCGGTGCGGATCAACTACTATCCGCCTCGCGGGGACGCCAAGGAAGGCTGGGACAACGTGGACATCTTCGGGTGGCTCGGCTACCCGATGCAGATCAAGATCGATTTCCTGTGCCGCGACTCGATTCTGGCGGCGCCCATCGTGCTTGACCTGGTGTTGTTCCTCGACCTGGCTCAGCGCGCCGGAATGAAGGGGATCCAGGAATGGCTCTCTTTCTACTTCAAAGCGCCCATGACCGCCCAGGGATTGTATCCCGAGCACGACATTTTCATCCAGCTCATGAAGCTGAAGAACACTCTTCGCTGGATGCGGGGCGAGGATCTGATCACGCATCTTGGCCTGGAGTATTACGACTAGCGCGCACTCAATGAACAACGGACAGCGGGGAGCCGCCTCCCCCCGGAAGGTTCTAGTGATTGGCGGCACGCTGTTTATCGGGCGGACGCTCGTGGCCGAGCTTCTCAAGGCCGGCCACGAGGTCTCGGTCCTTCACCGCAAACCAGGGCACGACCTGGGAAAACGTGTAGGCAGCGTGCAGGCCGACCGGAACGATCCGGAGGAGATGCGCCGCGTTCTGTCCGGGGCCAAGTTCGACGTCGTCTTCGACAACGTCTACGATTGGGAGCGCGGCACCACGGCGGCACACATCGAGGCGACCGCGCGCGCCTGCTCGAACGGGCTCCACCGCTATGTGTTCATGTCGAGCGTCGCGGCCTACGGTGACGGCCTCAACCACCACGAAGGCGACGCCCTGGCGCCCGACGATCACCCCGATTCCTACGTCCGCAACAAGGCTATGAGCGAGCGGGCCCTGTTCCGCCTGCATCAGCGGAACGGGTTCCCGGTGGTGACCATCCGGCCGCCGTTCATCTACGGTCCCGGCAACCCGTTCTACCGCGAGGCGTTTTTCTGGGACCGCATGCGCGATAACCGTCCGCTGATTCTGCCCGGCGACGGCCGCCGCCTCATGCAGTTTGTCTATGTGAAGGACCTGGTGACGGCCTGCCTGCGCGCCATGGAAGAGCCCAACGCCGTGGGGCACGCCTTCAATATCGCCAATTCACGCGCCATCACTCAGGCCGAAACGGTGCAGGCGATCGCCGACGCCGCGGGGAAAAAGCCTCAAATTACGAGGGTCCCGCGCGAGCGAATTCACCAGTGCGGCGGCCACGCCATGGGCCCCAACCTGTATTTCGGCTATTATTTCGACCTGCCGCCCATCACGCAAATCGTCACGAAGGCGCAACGCGTGCTCGGCTTCAAGGCCACCGATTTCGCTGCCGGCCTCAAAGAAACTTACCGCTGGTATCTGCGCCACCACGAGCGCCGCGACATCGACTACGCATTCGAAGACCGCGTTCTGAAGAACGCTTTCCACGCGCAGGCCGCGGCGCACTAAGCCGCTCAGCGTCCCTCACAACGGCCAGTCCGTCGGCTCCGCCGTCGAGATATCCAGCCATCCATCCGCAGGCACCGCGTCCACCGGCAGCCCGTCCTTCCATAGCGACAACTGCATGCGCAGCGACCCGCCCGGCGCGATCCCGAGCGCCGCGAGCAGCGCGCGGATCTCCAGCACTTTTCGAAAAGCGAATTCAATCGGCCGCTCGTGGCTCGGGTCCGCCAGGCGCGCGTCCTTCATTTCGATGCGGCCGTTCACGAACCGCAGCGCGGCGAAGTTCGTCCGCTCCTGTCCCGAGGCCGGCACGAATGTGAGGTGCGCGTCGACTCCCGCCAGCGTTGCCACGGCCTCCGGCTCGAAATCGATCCGCAGATACAGGTTCTGCCCGTCGCTGCCGTAGGAGAGCTCCCGGATCAGGAACCGCTTTCCATGCATCGCGCCCGACCGCTTGTCCACGCTGTAGACGCCCGCCCCGAGCCACTCGAAGTACGACGTGATCTCGCCGTCGATCACCGGACGGATCGGCCCCGCGGGCGGCGTATGCGTCGCCCGCACGACCTGCTTCAGAATCGGCCGCGACAGCTCCTCCGGCGGCGCGAGGCCCAGCGCGCGGTAGACGTTCGCCAGGTGCGCGCGGTACAGGTCGTCGAACTCCGCGCGGAAATCCGAGTGGTGCTCCGGCCCGTACCACCAGCACCAGTCGCTGCCCTCGGCGATGAGCAGCTCCTCGAACGCGAGCGAGCGCGCCGCTTCGGAGACTCCCGCCGCCGCGCGCTCATACGTCTGGCGCGCGCCCAGCAGAAGTTCCCAGGCGCGGTTGTCCTCTTCGGCGCCGATCCATACGTCGAAGTTCGCCCCGATCCACGACCCCGGGAAAATGCCCTGGAGCGGCTGCGCCTCCACGCGTGCGAGCGCCTCGGTCATCGTGAGCGCCTCGATCTGCCGGTCGGCCGCGATGCCGCGATATAGCTCGCGCAGGAACGGCCGCCCGTTCTCCTCGTAAAATTCCCACGCGTTCTCGCCGTCGAGAATGATCGGCACGAACGCATCGCGCCCGCCGGCCAGGATGCCGCGGCAGTTCTCGCGGATGCGGTCGAGGAAATCGCGCGCGGCGTCGGCCCAGCCGACCCGCGAATACACGAAGCCGATCAGGTCGCTCAGGTAATGGTCGCGGAAGACCATCTTGAGCTCGCGGCCGTCGCGGCGCCACACGTACGGCTTGTAGGTCTCGTCGATGCCCGCTGTGTGGCCGAGCGTGCGGCTCAGCACGCCATTGTCGGTAGCGGCCCAGCGGAAGCCCAATTCCGCCGCGATGCCAAGCGCCTCGTCCGACACCGATCCTTCCGAAGGCCACAGCCCCGCGGGCGGCCGGCCGAAGCGCCCGGCGCAAAACTCCCGCGCGCGGCCGAGCTGCGTTCGCGCGTCCTGGGGATAGCGGAAGCGCGGCGGCAGCGGCACGTAGGGATGCGACACCTCGGCGATGCTCGAATCGCACACCAGCGGCAGGATCGGGTGATAGAACGGCGTGGTCGAAATCTCGATCTGCCCGCTTGCGGCAAACTCCTTGTAGACCGGAATCACGCGCCCGAGAATCGCAAGCTCTTTCTGCGCGATCAGCATCTGGTCGTCGAGCGTGTAGTCGCGCCCGCGCCGCACCAGGTCGTGAACGTCGGGGTCCTTCGTAAGAAATTCCTCGTCGAACCAGGCGAGCTGCGAGAGCACCTGCAAATCGCGCAGCGCCGCCGGCGTGAACAGCCGCATGGCGCGGCGCGGGTTGCGGTCCGCCGCGTTCCAGGCCTGGCAGAACTCGGCATAGCGCGGAAAGCGGGTCACCATGCGCGGCGGATTCGCGAACAGGAAATTGCGCAGGATGAACTCCTGCTCGTCTTCGCTCAGCGTCTCGGCGGGCTTGAGCGCCGCGCGCAGCGACGCGTCGGCGGCCTTGCCCGTCGCGTACTCTTCCACTTGCAGCATCATCGACGGCACAAGGTTGAACGTCTGGCGCACTTCGGGAAATTCCCGCAGCGTCTCCACCATGCCGTAGTAATCCTTGAGCGCGTGCATCCGCGTCCACGGCATGCGGTACTCGCCGGAGATCAGGTCCTTATAGAACGGCTGATGCATGTGCCAGAGGAAGCACAGGTAGATTTTCGGCATTATCGGGAAAAGACGCTCCTTGCCGGCGCGGGCGGCTTCGCATTGCCGCCGCGGATGGCGGTCCAGAGAATGTTGTTCAGCTCGTCGTCATCGATACGGTCGGCTTCTTCGAGATCGAGCCGGGACGAGCGCGCCGCGGTCGCGGCCCCCTTCGGATTGCGCTCCTCGAGCGAAATGCGCGGCTTCTCGGCCGTGTAGGGCCGCGGATCGGCGGAGCCCTGGAAGGCCGCGGACATCGGCCGCGCGCCCGCGTCGAACGTCGTCATCGGCCGCAGCCCCAGGATCAGCTCCATAGTCCGCAGCATCGACGTCGTGTTGTACATGCTGCCATCCACCACGCCGCGCTTTGTATACGGCGAAACCACGAAGGCGATCGAGCGGTGCGAATCGACGTGGTCGCATCCGTTCTGCGCGTCATCCTCGAGCACGAAAATGGCGGTGTTCGGCCAGAAGCGGCTCTTGGTCAGGCCTTCCACGATCATGCCGAGCGCGTAGTCGTTGTCCGCGACGGCCGAAAGCGGCGCGATCTTCCCCGGCGCGGTGCCCGACGTGTGGTCGTTGCCCAGCCGCACCAGCATCAGGTGTGGCATCTGCCCGCTCTTTTCGAACTGCGCCAGATCGGCGAGAAACACCTTCGCGCGCTCGACGTCCGGATAATCGAGGTCGAAGGAGCGGTAGCGGAGATTGGTCACGCGGCCCAGGATCGGGTCGCGCACCGAAGACACGTGAATGCCGTCCGTCACCGCTTTCAGCGGGCGGTTTGAAGCCATGTAGCCGTAATTGCGCAGCGTGAGTCCGGCTGCGGCCGCGTGCGTCCACAGGTAACCCGAAGCCGGGACCGCCGCGGGCTCCCCGCCTTCGTAATCGTAGGTGCGCCGCCGCCCGCCGTAGCTGTTCGGCCACATCTTCTGAACGTAGTCGGACGCGATCGCGGCCGTGGACCAGTTGTGCCCGTCCGCGCTCACGTCCGCGTTCACGTAGAAGTTGTCGAACAGCACGAACTCACGCGCCAGCTTGTGCTGGTTCGGCGTCACGTTCTCGCCGAAGAGGACGAGCGAGGCATCGCCGTTGCCCTCTTTCACGTCGCCGAGCACCTGGTCGTAGGTGCGGTTCTCCTTGACGATGTAGACGACGTGCTGGATGGGCGTGGGGTCGCCCGGGCGCGCGGGGACGGGATTCCCCGGCCCGGTTCCGGCGTCCTCGAGCGCGCGGTCCCGGTACGGCGAGTTCTCGAGAACCGTGCGCGAGTAGCGCGCGAGCTGCTCGTCGTCCGGAATATCGATAAACGACGCCGTGCCCGTCTGCATGGAAGCCACGTAGCCGGGGCTCCGGTTCGGCCCATGCTGCGGCTCGGGCGCCTGCATCGGGCTGGGGCCGTCCTTCGCGTTCGCGTAGGATTGCAGGCCGCGTCCGTTCAGCACGACGATCTGCTTGTTGCGCAGCACGCTCACCGCCGTCGGATACCATCCCGTGGGGATGAACCCGAGCGGCTGTGTCCGGATCGCCGATACGTCGGCGACCGCGACGGCGTTGGCGTCCGAGCACGCGATGAACAAGCGCTCGCCATCCGCGCTCAGCGCAAGCGCGGAGGGCGTCATGCCCGCGGGCTGCCACGGGGTCATCGATACGTTGATGGTCTCGATCTCGCGCAGGTTCTTCGCTTCCGTGACCCCGACCACGTAGACGTTATTCGTATTCGCCGCGGCGACGAACAGGCGCGCGTTCCAGTCCGGCTTCTCCTCGGATTCGGGAACGCCGGCGAGCCACACCATGTCGGTCGGGTGCGCGCCGAGCCGCACGCGGCCGAGTTGCGTCCCTTTGGCGGTCTCGTGATGGTAGACCGAGCCATCCGCCCAGCTCGAAACGAAGAACGACGCGCCGTCGGGATGGAACAGGATGCGGTACGGGCGCCGCCCGGTCGGGAAGCGGTCGATCACCATGCCGGATTGCGGATTCACGACGGCGATCGAATCGTGGAACACGTCCGCGGCGTAGAGCAGCCGCCCCGTGGGGTCGAACGTCACGTCGCCGATGAAGTCCCGCGGCGTGCGCTTGTCCGCGGGCGCGATCGCGAAAGTCCGGGCGGGCGTGAGCGCGCCGGCGTCGAAGGCGAACTCGAAGATCGAAGCCTGCGACCCTCCGCCCACATACACGCGGTCGCCCTTGGGGTTGAACGTCAGCCCGAGCCAGCCGTCTGCGACCGGCGTGCGGCCGATCTCGGCCGCGGTCGCCGTATCGAGCACGCTGATCGACGGCGGTTGATACCCGCCGTTCAACACCAGCAGGTATTTGCCGTCGCGCGAGAGCGCCGCCGACATCGGCAGCGTCCCGAGCGCCACCTGCTTGCCCGCGGGCCGCAGCCGCCATCCGCTGTTGAGCAGGAAACCGCCGTTCGTCAGCGGCCCCACCTGCTCGCGGGGCGCGGGCTGCGACGCCACCAGCGCCGCCAGCGCGAGTAAACCCACCACCACGCTCAGTCTCATCCGGAAACCGCCTCATTCGGCAAACTTCTGCGCAATCGGAAAGCGCCTCCCGATCCCGAACGCTTTCGTCGTGACCTTGAGGCCGGGCGCCGCCTGCTGGCGCTTGTACTCGTTCCGGTCCACCGTGTTCACGATGCCTTTGACGAAATCGAGCGGCACGCCCAGCTTCTCCGCAATCTGCCGCGGCGACTCCGATTCCTCGACATAAGCGCGCAGCACCTGGTCGAGGATATCGTAGGGCGGAAGCGTGTCCTGGTCCGTCTGGTCCGGCCGCAGCTCCGCCGAGGGCGGCTTCACGAACACGCTCTCGGGAATTGCACCCGGATGCCGGCGGTTGGCCACGCGCGACAGCTTGTACACCAGCGTCTTCGGAACGTCGCTGATTACCGCCAGGCCCCCGCACATATCGCCGTAAAGCGTGCAGTAGCCGACCGCGAGCTCGCTCTTGTTGCCGGTCGTGAGCAGGATCGCGCCCCGCTTGTTCGAGATCGCCATCAGAACCGCCCCGCGGATGCGCGCCTGCAGGTTCTCCTCGGTCACGTCGCGCGGGCATCCGGCGAACAGCGGATCGAGCGCTTCGAGGTACTTGTCGTAGACGCCGCCGATGCGGACCACCTCGAACCGGATCCCGAGGTTCTCTGCGAGAGCGCGAGCGTCCGTGAGGCTGTGCTCGGACGAATACGGCCCGGGCATCCCCACGCCGAGCACGTTCTCGCGCCCCACGGCATCTGCCGCGATCGCGGCCGTGAGCGACGAATCGATGCCGCCGCTCAGCCCGAGCAGCGCGCGCTTGAATCCGCACTTGTGCAGATAGTCGCGCGTCCCCAGCACAAGCGCCTCGTAGACGGCCTCGCACTCATCGGGCAGATCGGCGTGCTGCTCGCCGGTTCCGGCGTCGATATCGGCGATCACCAGGTCCTCGCGAAACGACGTACAGGAGGCGATCACGCGAGCTTGCGCGTCCAGCGCGAAGCTGGATCCGTCGAAGATGAGCGAGTCGTTGCCGCCCACCTGGTTTACGTAAACCACCGGCAGCTTGAACCGCCGCGCCGTGTTGGCGAAAATCTCACGGCGCAGCTCGCGCTTGCCCATGTGATACGGCGACGCATTGATGCTGATCAGAACGGAGGCCCCGGCCTGCCCCAGCTCCTCAACCGGGTCCTGGCGGTAGAGGCGGCGCTCCCAGAACTGCTTGTCGTTCCAGGCGTCCTCGCAGATCGTGAGCGCGACCTTGCTGCCGCGAAATCCGAACAGAACCTCGCGCTCCCCGGGCAGGAAGTAGCGCGCCTCGTCGAAGACGTCGTAGGTCGGCAGCAGCATCTTCGTCTGTGTGAAGACGACGCGCCCGCGCTCGATAACGGCGGCACTATTGGTGGCGCGCTTGCCGGTCGAATGGTTCGACCGCCCTACATAGCCGCACACGATCGCGGCCTCGAGCCCCGCCGTTTCGGCCGCCAGGCGCTCCAACTGCTCTGCGGTGCGGTCGAGAAAACTTTGCTTTTCCAACAGGTCGCGCGGCGGATACCCGTTGACGGCCAGCTCGGGGAAAACGATAACCTCCGCCCCGCGCGCCGCTGCTTCGCGGGCCGTCCGGACCATGCGCGCCGTGTTCCCTTCGAGATCTCCGACCGTGGTATTAATCTGCCCCAGGGCAATCCGCATGTGAACTTTTATTGTACTGGTAGACTCTGGGGATGACCCGCCGCGCACTTCTGCAAGCAGCGAGCAGCCTCGCCGCTTTCGCCCAGGCTCCCGTCAGCCGCCTTTCCGGAAGCCGCGTCCGCATTGCGTTGAACTGTTTCTCCTTCGACCGCCCGCTGCGCGATGGCTCCATGACGCTCCCTGAAGTCGTGCGCTTCTGCGCGCGCCACGGCATCGATGGGCTCGACGCGACCGGCTACTACTTCCCCGGCTACCCCCAGGCGCCGGACGCCGATTACGTCCGCAACCTGAAGCGCGAGGCGTTCGTGAACGGCGTCACCATTATGGGCACCGGCGTGCGCAACGACTTCACGCTTCCGGATCCCGCCGCGCGCCGCGAGTCCGTCGATCTGGTCAAGCGGTGGATCGAAACGGCGGCCGGGCTCGGCGCTTCCGTCATCCGCGTATTCAGCGGAGCCGGCGTTCCGGCGGGCCACACCTTCGACGAGGTGCTCGCGTGGATGACTCCCGCCTTCGCCGAGTGCGTCGAGCACGGCCGCAAGTACGGCGTCATCGTGGGCCTTCAGAACCATGACGACTTCGTCAAAACCGCCGGCGACACCATCCGCGTCTTGAGGGCGGTGAACTCCGAGTGGTTCGGCCTCATCCTCGACGTCGGCAGCCTCCGGCAGCGCGAGCTCTACGGCGAGATCGAGAAGCTGGTCCCGTACGCCGTCTCCTGGCAGTTGAAGGAGAACGTGGATCTGCGCAAGCTGAAGGCGATCATCGACGCGGCGGGGTACCGCGGCTTCCTGCCGATCGAAACTCTCGGTCCGGGCGACCCGGCGGCAAAGGTGACGAAATTTCTGGCCGAGGTGCGGGCGGTTTTTGCGGCCTAGTCCGGCAGGATGCGCGCGCTCACGAACGACGTCCTTCCGGGAACGTCGTTTTCCACCGTCGTCGTCAGCAGCACCTGAAAATACCGCGGCAGCGGCTTGCCGGGCGCGAGAGCCGCGAGCCGCCCGCGCAGATCCTGCAAGTTCTCGGGGTTCGTGATGTACTCCACCGCGCCCTGCGTCCCCTTCGTGTAGATACCGTAGGCGAGCAGAATGCGCTGCGCCCGGTTCCCGTTCGGCAGCATCAGCACCAGCGCGTAATCGCGCCGCAGGCTGTTGGTGACCGGGTCGAACTCGGGCCTGTAAACCACCCGCTCGCCGGCGAGCGGGTGCTTGTTCTCGATCACCCCGGCGTGCAGCGAAAAACCGTCCGGGTAAAGGAAGATGCGCCCGCTCCAGCCCTGCGTTCCGCCCAGAATGATCGCGTTTCCGCGCTTTATGGTGTCGAAATCCACGAGCCGGGCCGGTTTCACGTGCAGGCTCTGGCGGGCGTGGCTCAAAAGGTCCACGAAACTCAGCAGGGAGATCGCCTCGCCCACGCCCGTAAAGTCCGTCGTGTCCGAGACGAACCGGAACTCGTGCAATTCCCGGAAATGGACCGTGTCCCGGAACTCGCCCAGCTTCTCTTTAGGAATCACGTGGCCGCGCTGAAGGGTCGCCGGGCTGTCGCCCTCGTGCGCCGGACGCAGTAGCGGGTGATTGGGAAGCACGACCAGCGGCGAATCCGCGGGGGGAAGGAATGGTTTCCAGAACCACTCGGCTCCGGCGGGCAGCGCGCCGGCCGGCGGGGAAACCTGCGCGGCTGCGGCGCCCCGCGTGCCGAAAGTCTGCCAAAGGAGCAGTCCTGCCTGCACCAGGCAGACCGCGCCAAGCGTTGCGAGCAGCGCATGCCTTCGCAGGAAAGAGGAGGGAGCCGCGGGCGGCGCGGCCACGGGCAGATCCGCCGCCGGGGCCGGGGCGGCCGGGGGCGGCTCCGGCCGCACGGCCGGACCTTTATGGAAGACCGGAACGTAGTGGCCCGGCGGCAGCTCGATCCGCCATGGGTCGTTGCGGCCGTCTTCGGCGTAGTAGTCCCGTAGCGACCTGCGTATGTCGCTCGCCTGCACCCGGACGATCGCATCTTCCTGGGGGTTGAAGTCGGCCCCGCGCTCGTACACCTCGATGCCGATCAGGTGCTCGGTCAGCTTCTCGCCGTTGCCCTGCAGGGTCTGCTCGCAAACGAACTCGAGAAAACGGTTCCGCTTACGTGCCTTGGCGAAGTGCTTACTCGCCAGAACCCGCCGGAGCTCCTCGCGGATTTCGTAGCGTGAGATCGACTCCATAAGCGACAGACCTACCGATTGTTCCACACAAGTATATGCTTGAGTGCTTCATAGCGCAACGACATCGGAATATCGGCTCCGAAATCCGAATTCTCCGTTAGCAGGCAGTTAAAAGTTGTTATGATAGCCGAACGGGTCCGTAGCCGCCGTGCTGCCGGCCCACTCCAATCACTTGCGTTTCCAAGAGGTTAAGCGGATCGAGTCTCCGTCACCCCCAGTAACCGGGATGAAACGGAGGGTGTAGCGCCCGCCCGGGCGGCGGCTGAGTCGTGGGGGCGATGGCAGTCCCGGCTGTTTTAACGTGATCTTAGCCAAAATAGCCTTTTTTGAGTTAGTTGCCCCCCCTTATTCTATCTGCGGCTCTAGATGATCTATCGAAACGACGAGACGCCCCGCAGCGGAGGAATGCTCGGCGAGTTGGACCGGAACCCCTTCCAGTCTCGCCCGGAGGCCGTGGCCGAACATCTCCGCAACGCCATTCTCGCGGGCTCGCTCAAGCCGGGAGACCGGCTGGTGGAACAAAAGGTTGCGGCGCACTTCGGCGTCGGCCAGCCGACCATCCGCGAGGCCCTCAAAGACCTCGAACTGCTCGGTTTTGTCCGTAAGTCCTCCAAAAAACACACTTTCGTAACACGGCTCACTAAAGAGGACTACCGCAACATGCTCGAGGTCCGTCTGGCGCTCGAACCGCTGGCCATCGGCCGGGCTGCCCAGAACCTCACGGCGGAAAACGCGGGCCATCTGGAAGAGTGTGTACGGGCGATGGAAACGGCAGCCGCTTCGCTCGATCTGACCGCGTTCCACCGGGCCGACCTGTCGTTCCACCGCACCATCTGGGCGCTTGCCCGGAACGAGCATTTGATTGCGGCGCTGGAGCGCGTTTCCTTCGTACTTTTCGCCTTCGTGCTGGTCCAGCGCATGGGCGAAGACGGCAAGGAATTTCGCGGCGCCGCCAAACAGCATCAGCAGATTCTCGCAGGCTTGCGGTCGGGTGATCCGCAAGCGGCGCGGGATGCCTTTCTGCAAAGCACGACCCGATTCTGGCGCGATTATCACGGAATCGAAATTGGAGGCTGCGATCCCCAGGATCCCGGTCTCCGTCAGGAGCAATCCGGCGATCGTCCTCACAAAAGACTTCAGGGGCGCGATCTCGGAAGTTAAACAGCATTCAAAGGAGAATGCGGTATGTGTAGCCCATGTAGGCACAAGTACTTACTGATCCTCAGTCTCGCAATCGCGGTGCTCGCCACGGCAGTGACGGGCTTCGCCCAAGTGCGTTCGTCCACGATCACGATCGTCGCGACCGACTCCACGGGCGCCCGCGTGCCGGATGTGAAAGCCGAGGTTCTCGAAGAACAGACCAACCAGAAGTTCGAGGGGCGGACGAACAACGTCGGGGAGTTGACGGTTCCGTACCTCCCGGCCGGACGGTACACGGTCACTCTCCAGAAAGAGGGATTCCGGCCGTTTACGCAAACCGGTCTGCAACTCACCACCAATCAGACCGCCTCGGTGGCGGCTCAACTCCAGCTCGGGCAGGCCGCGCAGGCCGTGGAGGTCTCGGCCCAGGCCGTGCAGCTCCAGAGCGAATCGTCCAGCATCCAGGGCGCGACGAGCGAAATGGCGATCGACGCTCTGCCCAACCTGAACTCGAATTCGATGTACTACGCCACCCTGCAGCCCGGCGTGGTGCCGGCCAACCCGGCGTTCTACAACACCTCCGCGCATGAGGCGTTCGGCATCGGATACCAGTCGAGAGCGATCTTTTCGGCGATTTCCGTGAACGGCGGCGAGCCGAAGAACATGGACATCCAGCTCGACGGCGTGCCCATTCTCGGTTCGGGCTATAACGACGCGACCGTGCTGCCGAACCCGGAAGGCATCCTGGAGGTCCGCGTCCTGCTGAACAACTACACGGCTGAGAACGGCCGCGGGCAGGGCGTGTCGTCCATCATTACCAAGAGCGGAACGAACCAGTTCCACGGGTCGGCGAACTACCGCCTCCGCAACGAGGTTTTCAACGCCAACCCGTTCGGCAACAAGTTCTACGGGACGCCCCGGCAGGCGTTCAAAGTCCACTCCTACGGCGCCGGCATCGGCGGCCCGATCATCAAAGACAAGATGTTCTTCTTCGCCAGCTACGAGGGCCTGAAGCACTCGGTGGGCGAGTACTGGCGGATGACGGTTCCGACCGCCGAAGAGCGGATGGGCAACTTCAGCCATACGCTCATTCCCGACCAGAACGGCAATCCGATCGCGGCCAAGATCTACAATCCGTTCCAGGTGACGCAGATCGGAACGAACCTGTACCAGCGCGCGGAAGTTCCGAACGCAATCATCACCAATCCGACCGCCTATGGGCTCAAGCTGATGGGCTACTACCCCGAGCCCAACCAGACGCCGACCGACATCTACGGCTCCAACAACTTCTACTACAGCGGCAAGCAGACGTTCAGCAAGGACAGCGTGAACGCCCGCGTCGATTACCGTCTCGGCGAGAAGCACTCGATCTACGGATCGGGCGGATTCCTGAACGGCGACATCAAAAGCCCGAGCCCCTACGGCGAGAACAACCCGTTCTGGAGCTACGCCAGCAACATGTGGAACAGCCAGTACGACCAGGACCGCAATCCGTACGCCTCGGTCGGCGACACGATCGTCCTGAGCCCCTCGCTGGTCATGGACATCCGCTACGGCGTGACGCGCGTCGCCTCGCTGTCGAAGAGCGGCGACGTCGATGTGAACTACGACGAGTTCGGCATTCCGGCCGCGATTCAGGCGATCATGCCTTCGCACAACCAGGCGCCCGATTTCTGCGCCGGAAGCCGCTTTAGCTGCCTGGGCATGACGGACTGGGGCCACAAGTACACGCACCAGACCTCGCACAACACCACGGGCAGCATCACCAAGAGCCTCGGCCACTGGACGCTGAAGGCCGGCGCCGAGTACCGCGCGATCTTCTCCAACTATGAGGATTTCGCCGAGGGCTCGGTGTCCATCGACCCGATGGGCAGCAACACGGAATTCCTTACCGCCGATGGCGGCGGCGTTGTGCAGAACACGCTGCCGGTGCAGAACGGCTACGCCGCGGCCAACATCTTCATGGGCGCCGCCAGCTTCCACCTGACGCCCGGCTTCGATGTCCGGCCGGCGTTCGCGTCCAAGTACGGCGGCTTCTACTCCCAGAACGACTGGCGCGTGAACTCGAAGCTCACCGTCAACCTCGGCCTGCGCTATGAAATCCAGCCCGCGCCGACCGAGCGCTACGGGCGCTTCTCTTCGTTCGACACGACGGCCCAGAGCCCGTTCGGCGGCGGTATCGGCGCCATCTACTTCCCGGGCAACGGCCACCTGTGGGATACCAGCTACCGCGACTTCGGCCCGCGCACGGGCTTCGCGTACAGCCTGACGTCCAACACGGTGATCCGCGGCGGATACGGCATCGTTTACAATCCGACCAACACCGGCTTCGCCCCGGGCCCGTCGCGCTACGGCGCGCAGCCTTTCACCGACTCGGTGGTCCAGAACATGTACGGCACCTCGCCCAACGGCATGCCTGCCGGAACCATGGATACGGGCGCCACGGCGCAGGTCATCAAGCAGGTCGGCGCGGTTCCCAACGCTCCGCAGCTTTACGGCACCACCAGCGGGTTCCCGCGTTTCAACCTGCACAACTACAAGAACGCCAGGGTCCACCAGTACAACCTGGCGATCGAGACCCGGCTGAAGGACAACTGGTTCGTGTCCTTGATCTACGCCGGCAACTACGCCTCCAACCTCCCGAACTTCCGGGTGTTGTCGGATCCGCAGTTCATCCCGGATGCCACGCTGGACTCCTGGCGCGATTCCTACATTGCGTCGAACGGCACCGATCCGGGCCAGATCCAGGTTCAGAACCCGCTGCAACCGGCCACGGGCGACCTGCTGCCGTTTAGCGGCGTGCTCGGCAACCGGACCATCTCGCAGCTCGTCGCCATGAGCGGCAACCCGCTGCTTACCACGCTGAACGTTTCGAGCAGCATCGGCAGCGGTTACTACAACGCCCTCGAGTTCCACGTGAAGCACGCCTTTTCGAGCGGCTTCCTGCTGGACGCGCACTATACATGGTCCAAGGCCATGGCGAACGGAAGCGGCGACATGTGGGCGAACGCCTCGACCTACCTCCAAAACCCGGACCTGAAGGACATCGAGAAAGACTGGCACCTCGGGTACTTCGACACGACCCACCGTGTGGTGGCGACTTACATCTATTCGCTGCCGTTCGGCAGAGGCCAGCGGTACGACATGAAGAACGCCATCGGCCGCACGCTCATCTCGGGCTGGCGGATCGGCGGCGTCACGAACCTTCAGAGCGGCTTCCCGCTGCCGATCACCCTGGGTGGCGGCACCGGTTCGCTGAACCATCTGCCCAACCGGGTTTCCGGCGTGCCTGTGGAACTGCCGAAGTCGTTCCAGCATTTCTACGACGGCAAGACGCAGGTCACGCTTCCGGGGAGCAACCGCACCATCACTCCGTGCAACGGGTGCTACATGAAGTTCAACCCGGATGCCTTCTCGATGAGCATGGTCACGCTCGCCAACGGCCGCGTGGTCCCGAATCCCTACTGGTATGGGAATTCGGCGCTGACCTACAACGACGTCCGCGGGCCGGGACGCAACAACACCGATCTGAATCTTTCGCGCACGTTCCACATTACGGAGTCGAAGACCATCGACTTCATCGCCAACGTGTCGAACGCGTTCAACCACCTCCAGTTGTCGCCGAACTCGAGGTTGGATGTCGGCGGCGTGAACACCTCCGACTCTCCGGGTTCGGTCACCAACCTGACCCTGAGCGGCAACAACGGCACCAACGCGTACGAACCGCGGCAGGTCGAGCTGAAGCTCCGCTTCCAGTTCTGATCCGGGCCGTGTAGCTGAAGCGATAGCCCACAGTCCTTCGTTCTTTCCACGGGGACTGTGGGCTATAAAATTCTAAGAATGCCCTTCCCACTGGTCGCGCTGTTGCTCCTGTCCCAGACGGCCGCGCCTCCCCCTCCGAATCCGCAGCGA
Organism: Acidobacteriota bacterium; assembly: GCA_050261515.1. Lineage (GTDB taxonomy): Bacteria > Acidobacteriota > Terriglobia > Bryobacterales > Bryobacteraceae > JBLNDJ01. Next base: position 64,046 of record JBLNDJ010000021.1, read on the forward strand.
TACGAGAAACTCACCGCGCAGGTCGATACAGCCATCCGCGAGCGCCGCAACCTCGACGCCCTGGGCATGCTCGACAAAGCCCTCAAAGCGGACCCGAAATGGCAGCAGGGCTGGTGGCTCCTGGGTTCCCTGCTTTACGACATGGGCGACTACGCGGCGGCGCGGCCCGCGCTCGAGCGGCTCGCCGGCATGGACCCGAAGGCCGGCGCCCCCTGGGCGCTGCTCGGGCTGTGCGAGTTCGAGATGAAGGACTACGGCCTCGCCTTGCAGCACCTCCAGCGCGGCGACGCGTTCGGCTTTCCCGCCGCACTCGGCCTGCTTGATGTGGTGCGCTATCACGAAGCGCTGCTGCTGATCCTCCAGGAAAAGTACGAGCCCGCGCTGGTCCTGCTCGACCGGCTGATTCGCCAGGGCAAGGACACCGAGGAGCTGGCGCTGGCCGAGGCGCTGGCGGCGCTGCGGCTTCCGATTCTGCCTTCGACGCTCGTTCAGGCCGCGGGCGAGGAGCGCATGCGAATGATCCGCCGCGTGGCCGAGGCGCAGCGGGCCATGGCCCACGAGAAGATGACCGAGGCCATCGCGATGTACAAGAACCTGGTCGCGGCCTACCCGCGCGTCCCGAACCTGCACCTCTCCTATGCGGCGCTGCTCTCGCAGATGCGCGACCGTCCCGGCGCCGAGGCGCAGTTGCGGGAAGAGCTTAAGGTGGATCCGCGCAACGTGGCGGCGCTCCTGAAGCTCGCGACGCTGCTCGAGCCCGATTCGCCGGAGGAAGCCGCGAAGCTCGCCGGGCAGGCCGTGAAGCTCGATCCGAAATCGTTCAAGACGCATTTCTCGCTCGGGCGCGCGCTGCTGAAGCTCGATAAGCCGGCCGAAAGCGCGAAGGAACTGGAGATCAGCCGCGACCTGGCGCCCTCGAGCTCCATGGTGCGCTTCGAGCTGGTCAAGGCTTACATGGCGCTCGGCAAGTCCGCCGACGCCGACCGCGAAACGAAAATGTTCAAACGCCTGCGAGCCGCCGAGGAGCAGTTCAGGAAATCCGGCCAGGTTCCGGCGTCGTACTTCGAGCCCGAAACACGCCCATGAACCGAACTGCATTTTTGTGGATGATGCTGCTGCCCGTCTGCGCGGGCGCTGCCGTGTGGTCGCACCAGAGCCGCGGCTATACGTTGAAGTGGGACGTGAGTGCGGATGCCGCGCGCGTCGTGCAGGACGGCTCGGGCAAGCCCGTGTGGCAGGGGCCTCTGCTGCCCGCGTTCTGGCTACAGCTCGCCGACGGGACGAAACGCTTCGTCAAGGCCGAGGCGGCCTCCGAGCCTGCCGCGGGCGCGCTGGCGCTGCGGCTCGCCGATCTCGGCACGGGCGAACTGCGCTTCCGCGCCGAGCCGTGGGGCGTCCGGTTCGAGCAGTTGCGCGTCACGTGGAATGCGGCGCCGCCCGCGATCATCGGGCTCTACTACGGCGCCGCGCCGCTCACGGACGAGCAGCGCACCATCGTCCCGTCGCTCGACCTGCCCTTCTGGCCGGCCTGGGGCTACGAAGGGTTCTCGATCCCGAGCGCGAAGGGCGGGCCGGTCCAGAGCTTCTTCCGCAACTGGGACCTCGGCCATGCGACGATTCCGCTCGGCAGTTTCGGCCCGTCGCTCGGCACGCCGTACGCCGCCGCGTATCCGCGCCCGCTGTTCAGCGCGGCCCTGGGCGGCGCCGCGGGTTGGGTCGCGATCGGGCCCGGCAGCATCCCCGATGCGGCGCTGACGTTCGAGATCCGCGCGACGCTCGGCTCGCTGCATTACCTGTACCGGGAAGATCTCTGGGGCGCGCCCGCCGGCGCGACGCGCGTTTGGAGCGAGCCGCTCCGCCTGGCCTGGGCGCCCGCGGCCTGGGACGCCTACCATGAGCTGTTCGCCTCCTTCGGCCCGGTGAAACCCGCCGCGCCCCTTCACCAGCGCAGCCACTGGAACACCTGGGGCAACTTCAAGGAGAGGCACTTCGACCTGCGCCTGGAAGCCGACCGGGCGGCCGGCATGGGCACGAGCCTGCTCGTCATCGACGACGGCTGGGAATCCGCCAACGGAAGTGGCATCCCCGACTTGAAGCGCTACCCGAATTTCGCCGCCGACCTCGACTACATCCGCTCGAAAGGGCTTGAAATCGGCTTCTGGCTGACCGCCGGCTGGGTGGTTGACGTGGATGCCGCGGGCCTCACGCGCGACGATCTGCTGGTGGGCAAGGACGGCCGCCCGCGCCGCGCCGCCTGGAACATGGCGCCCGATTCGCTCGCCGGCTCGAAGCTCTGCCTCGACCCCAGTTCGCCGCGCACGCGCGAATTTCTGCGCACCCGCGTGCAGCGCATCATGCGCAACTACAACCCGCAGGTGCTCAAGCTGGACTTCGGCTACGGACTGCCGGGCCCGGACGTTTCGGCGCCGCGCAATCCCGAGTTCCGCGGCGAGCGGCTGGCCGTCGAACTGCTCAAAATCACCGCGCAGGCGGCGCGCGAGGTGAACCCGGACGTCACGATTCAGTATTACGGCATCCATCCGCTGATGCGCCCCGTGACTGACGTCGTCGCGCTCGACGACCTGGGCGACGCGGGCGGCTACGAGGCGGAAGCGCACAACCAGTGGTCCGTTTGGTCGGCGCTCGCGGCGGCGCACGGCGTGGCCATCATGGCGTCGAGCGGATACGATTGGAAGGCCGATTCCGAGGTCCTGCTCGATACGGCCGTTATCGGCGCGCCCGGCGCGGTGCTCCCCACGGCGGGGCCCAAGCTCGACCCGCAACAGGTCGCGCGGCGCAAGGCCCTGGCGCGCTGGTATCGCCGCACAACGGGGTGGGAGCCGCTCTGGTTGAACTCCGAGAAAGGCGCGCTCGGCGCTGAGCCGCGCATGCGCTGCTTCGGACGCATGGAGAACGGCGCGCTCACCGCGCTCGCGCTGCGCAACGAGAAGCCGGACGCCGCCGGGCCCCTGCGGGGCATGCAGTGGGAAGGCCGCTGGGCGCTGATCTCGCAGGATGCGGCGAGCATCTTCGACACGCGCCGGCTGGCGCTGGTTCCGTTCGACGGCGGATCCATCGAAGTGCCGCTCGCGGCCCGGCCGCGGCGCGTGCTGGCCCTGCGGGACGGTCGCGAGGAACCTTACGAGGGCTGGAGCTACACCGGAGGCACGCTGCGGCTCGAGGCGTCCCGGGAAAGCGGGTTCGCCGTCGAGCGCTGATACAGCTTCACCCTGCGGATGTCGAGCGAGCGCTCGCCGAGCGTGATGAGGTTGCCGTGCGCGCTCTCGTCGCCGTTGAGCCTGCGGCCCGCGATCCACCGGCCGTTCTCGAAGCGGCCTTCGTCGATCGTGCCGATGCGCGCGGCGCCCTCCAGCGTGACCTCGAGTCCCGAGCCGATGAAAAGCAGCTCATCCGGCGCGAGCGAGACGATCAGGGCATGGCCCGGCTTGCGCACGTTCATCGAGTAGCCGGCGAACGAGATTTTCGTCTCGTGCGGGGCGACCGCGGTCTTCTCGCTCCGCGCGAGCAGCGATGACATGCCGCCGAGAATCCGGTAGGCCTCCGCCAGCGGGTCGTCCTGCTTGAGATCTTCGATCCCGAACGGCGAATAGCCGAGCGCGTTGTGCCGCCCGAGCGCCCAGAACAGGTTCGCGACCAACGCGCGCGCCTCCGGAATGAAAAGCGGGTTGCCCGATCGCGTGTAGCTCTCGCAGACGCCGCGGAAGTCGTCGATGTAGATGTCGGGCGCGAACAGGTCGATGTTCGGCGCGGCCGCGCGCCAGACGTCCATCACGCGCGCCACCGGCCCCCCGCTCGGATACTGCCCCGGGAGGTCCTGGCCGGGCTGCGGACCCAGCCACGCGTTCACGTACATCGGCAGCGGCAGCTCCGCCTTGCCCGCCCCCGCGACCTTGTTGACGTAGCGCCCGAGGTGCCACGCCATGAAAATCTCCTCCGCGCGCGGCCCGTCGCCGAAAACTTCGCGCCACGTTCCTTTCTGTCCCGCCTTGAGCAGCGGCACGGGCACGGGCGCCGCCCACGCGGCCTCGGCGAGCGGCGAGCGGTCGCGGCTGTCGCCGAGCAGGCCGGTCTCGTTTTCCACCTGCATCATGATGACCGTGTGGTCTGGGTCGGTCTCGCGTATGTGTCGCATCAGCGCGCGAAACGCGCGCGCGTCCGCCGCGGCCGATTCCGCGCCGAAGGGGCTCAGCGATTCCTGCGGCAGTCCCATGAAACTGGGCGAGCCGTTGCGCGTGCTCATGAGCGGGAACCGCTTCGGGTCCTTCTTCACCCAGAGCGGCACGTAGCTCGACGCCGCGTTCTTCCAGCTTCCGAACCAGATCAGCACCAGCCTCAGGTTCCGCCGCCGCGCCTCGGCGATCTGCGAATCGACCAGCGTGAAGTCGAACGTTCCTTCGGCGGGTTCGAGCAGTTCCCAGGAAACCGTTCCGATCACCGTGTTCAGGTGCATCGCCTGGAGCTTGTCCCAGATGGGACGCATGTACTCGACGCTCGACGCGCTCGAATTGTGCAGCTCGCCGGCGAGCATCACGAACGGCTCGCCGCCGACGATCAACTGCGATTTCACGAGCCGCGGGATGTCCTCGCTGGCCGCGATCGACGCGCCCAGCGCCAGAAGCAAAAATGTGCGGAGCATGTTACAGCAGCTTCGTCACGCCGGGCGTGAACACGGGGTATATGCCGTTCGCATCCGGCTTCACGGGCGCATCCATATCGGCGCGCACCGTCTCCGGCGCCGGGCCGAGGCAGTAATCCGAGCCCGCGATCTGGTCCCACGTGACTTCCTTGCCCGAGTAGCAACTGAACTGGCCCATCAGCCCGATCAGCGTGCTGCGCACCATGTAATCGCCGTTGTTCACCGTGCGGCCCGCGCGGATGGCGCCGAACAACACTTCGTGCTCGAGGTCGTACGCATCGTTCTTGTTCTTCGAGCCGTCGAACTGCCAGTTCGTCTCGCCCTCGATGCGGCACTGGACGATGTTGCAGCGTCCCTTGGTGCCGAGCAGAATGCTCGAGACCTCGTTGTAGCACTCGGGAATCGTGCGGCAGAACGCGTACATCCGCACGCCGTTCGCGAATTCGTAGACCACCGAATGGTGATCGAACACGCTGCCGTAGATCTCGCCGTGCAGCGTCGAGCGGCCGCCGAGGCCGTGCGCCTTGACGGGCGCCTGGTCGCGCATGGCCCAACTGGCGCGGTCCACGTTGTGAATGAGCGACTGCGGCACGTCGTCGCCCGAAAGCCAGTGGAAGTGATACTGGTTGCTCGCCTGCCACTCGACCTCGGTCAAGCCGGCCTTGCGCGGATAGAGCACGTAGGGCGGCCGCAGGAAATTCTCCTCGATCGCCACAATGTCGCCGATAGCGCCGTCGTGTACGCGGCGGATCGTCTCCTGGTAGCCCGGATGGTGCCTGCTGTGCAGCCCCGAGAGCACGCACAGGTTCTTGCGCCGCGCCTCCTCGACCGCCGCCCGCACCATGCGGATGCCGGCCGGGTCGATCGCGTGCGGCTTCTCGACGAAGACGTGTTTGCCGGCGCGGATCGCCGCCGCCAGGTGAAGCGGATGAAACTTCGCGGCGTTAGCGATGAGGACGACGTCCACGCTTTCGATGACGCTCTTGTAGCCTTCGAAGCCCGAGAAGCAGTGCGCGTCATCGACGGCCACCTGCTTGGGCGACTGCCCGCTGAGCGTCTTGCGCGCTTCGGCCACGCGTTCGGGCAGAATGTCCGTCAGGGCCACGAGCCGCACCGACGGATGCGCGTGCATCGCGTTGAGCGCGGCGGCCGTCCCGCGCCCGCCGCAGCCGACCACGCCGATGCGGATCGCGTCGCTCCCGGCGGCGAAAACCGACGGCAGCGCCATGCCGCCCAAAACCGAACTCTTCAGGAAACCGCGCCGTGTGTCGTCCATATCGTCAAACAATGTATCAGAGACGTATGATCCACGCGTTCGCCGCCGGATTCCGCGCCGCCCGGACCGGCAATACGCCTCTGCCGCCGGAGTAACTCTCGAAAGTTGCGAATATTCGCTAAATCGAATACTCTAATATCATGCAGAGCGCCCTGAGGTCGTTCAAAGCCAGCATCTTCCAGGCGCTCGCACACCCCAGCCGCATCGCGATCGTCGAAGCCCTGCGCAACGGCGAACTCTCGGCCGGCGCGATCCAGGAACTCGTCGGACTCGAACAGGCGAACCTCTCCCAGCACCTCGCCGTCCTCCGAAGCCGCCAGATCATCGTGAACCGTAAGGAAGGCAACCAGGTGTTCTACTCGCTCCGCGACCCGATGCTCATCTCGGTCCTGGACATCCTCCGGCGCTATTTCCAGGCGCATCTTTCCGAGGCGGTCACCATGCTCGGTGAAGTGGAAGCGGAAGCGCATGCGGAGGCGGCGCCTGGGCGAGCCAAGAAGGTCCGCCGTTGACGGCCCTCGACTGGCTCTCGGCCGCCCTCGCCCTTTACGCCTGTGGAGCCGCGGCGGGCCTGCTCGTCCTGGCCGGACTAAAGCGCGCGCGATTTGCCGCCTACGCCCTCCCGCTCGCCGGAGCCGCTTTGCAGTGCTTCGCCTCGGTGCTCGCGCTCGTCCGCGGCGGAGAACAGACGGCCGCGCTCGCCTCGGGCATCCCGCTTCTTGAATACGGCCTCCGCCTGGACGCCATCTCAGCCGTCTTCAATCTCGCGCTCGGTCTGCTCGCCGCCGCCGTATCGGTCTACTCGTTCGGCTACACCGCCGGCTGGCCGCGCACCCGCGAAGGCATCGCCGCCCTCTTCCAGAACGTCATGCTCCTGAGCATCACGCTCGTCTTCACCGCCTCGAACGCCTTCTTTTTCCTGATCGTCTGGGAGGTGATGGCGGGCGCGGCCTACTGCCTGGTCAGCCTCGACCACCAGAAGCAGGAGAGCCGCCGCGCGGGCCTGCTGTTCCTCATCATGTCGCACGCCGGGACGGCGCTGCTGCTCGTAGCCTTCCTCGCGCTCGCCGCGGCGTCGGGCGGACTCGGTTTCGCCGGCTTCCACCTGCTCGGCTCGAAACTCCCCGCCTTCCAGAGCGGCCTCGTGCTGCTGCTCTTCTTCTTCGGCTTCGGCGTGAAGGCCGGCATCATCCCGGTACACATCTGGCTGCCCGCGGCTCATCCGGTGGCGCCCAGCAGCGCCTCCGCGCTCATGTCCGGCATCATGATCAAAACCGGCATCTACGGCATGGTGCGCGTGCTGTTCGATTTTTACGGCGCGGCGCCGGAATGGGCGGGCGTGCTCGTGCTCGCCGTGGGCGTGATCTCTGCGCTGCTCGGTGTTCTTTACGCCCTGATGGAGCACGACCTGAAGCGCCTGCTCGCCTATCACAGCATCGAGAACATCGGGATCATCCTGATGGGCCTGGGCTCCGCGCTTTTGTTCCGGACCTTCGGGCACGGGCAGCTTGCGGCCATCGCGCTGGTGGCTGCGCTCTACCACACCGTGAATCACGCCGTCTTCAAAGGACTGCTGTTCCTGGGCGCGGGCTCGGTTCTGCATTCGGCGCGCACTCGAAACATGGAGCACATGGGCGGCCTCATCCGCCGCATGCCGGCGACGTCGCTCTGCTTCCTCATCGGCGCAGTCGCGATCTCGGGACTCCCGCCGCTGAACGGCTTCGTCAGCGAATGGCTCACGTACCAGGCGCTGCTGGCCGGTTTCGGCGCGACTACGAGCCTGGCGCGGATCATGTTCCCGATCGCCGGCGCGCTGCTCGCCCTTACCGCCGCGCTCGCCGCCGCCTGCTTCGTAAAGGCGTTCGGCATCACGTTCCTGGCGCTGCCCCGGAGCCCCGAAGCCGAACAGGCCCACGAGGCCCCGCTTCCGATGCGCCTCGGCATGGGGATGCTGGCGCTCGCCTGTTTCGTGCTCGGCCTGGGCGCGACGTGGATTGTGCCGCTGTTCGATCCGGCAACGAGCCAGGCGCTCGGCGCCGCCGTGAGTCCAAGCCTGGTCGCGGGCAACGGCCTCGTGCTGATTGCGGGTTCGGCGCACGGCGGCTCGGTCTCAACCATGTTGATCGCCCTCCTGCTCGTGTTGCTCGCGGCCCTCCCGGCCCTGCTGTGGTACGTGTGGGGCCGCCGCGGCCGGCGCGCCGCTGGTCCAACCTGGGATTGCGGACTGCCCGGCCTCACCGCCGCCAACGAGTACACCGCTACGGCGTTCTCGAAGCCTCTGCGCATGATCTTCTCCGCGCTCTACCGGCCGCGGCGCGAGATTCAGGCCGAGTACGAGGTCTCGCCCTACTACCCGACCGCGATCCGCTTCGAAAGCAAGATTCACTCCCGGTTCGAGAAGCAGGTCTACGAGCCGTTCAACGCCTGGGTCCTGTCGGTTGCGGACCGCATGCGCGCGATCCAGGCCGGCAGCGTTCATGCGTACCTCGCGTATATCTTCGTGACGCTGATCCTGCTGCTGCTGTTCGGAGCGCGCGGATGACGGCGCTCGTCCAACTGGCCCTGATGCTGGCCATCGCGCCGCTCGTCGCGGGCTTCATGAAGACTGCCAAGGCGCGCCTGCAAACGCGCCGCGGCCCGGGCCTGCTTCAGCCTTACCGCGACGTCTACAAGCTGCTGCGCAAGGGTATGGTGATCCCCGATACGGCATCCTGGCTGTTTCACGCGGCGCCCTATGTCGTGTTCGTCTCGACGGCCGCGGCCTGCCTGATGACGCCGATGATCGCCGCGCAGGCTCCGCTGAGCCTGTTCGGCGGCATCCTCGCCCTGGTCTACCTGCTCGGGCTCGGCCGCTTCTTCCTCGCGCTCGGCGGGCTCGATACGGGCAGCTCCTTCGGCGGCCTGGGCAGCAGCCGCGAGATGACCATCTCCGCGCTCGCGGAGCCGGCCCTGATGCTTGCCGTCTTTACGGTGGCGATCGGGGCGAACTCGACCAACCTCAGCGTGGTCGCCCAGCAGGCGCTCGGGCAGAGCTGGCGCTTCCTGGCCGCCTCGCAGATGCTGGCCTTCGCGGCGCTGCTCATCGTCCTCATCGCCGAGACGGGCCGCATCCCCGTGGACAACCCGGCCACGCACCTCGAGCTCACGATGATTCACGAAGCCATGATCCTCGAATACTCGGGGCCGTATCTCGCGCTGATCGAGTGGGGCGCGTGGCTGAAGCAACTCGTCCTGATGACGCTCGTCGTGAACATGTTCTTCCCGTTCGGCCTGAGCCCGGAGTGGTCCGGCCTGGGCCTGGCCGCGAGCCTCGCCTGGTACGTGCTCAAGATTCTGCTGCTCAGCGGCGTCATCGTCCTGATCGAAACCACCAACGCCAAGATGCGCCTGTTCCGCGTGCCCGAGCTGCTCGCGGTGGCGTTCGTGCTGGGCGCGCTGGCGCTGGTGTCGAGCTTCCTGTTCTGATATGAGCTTTCTTGCGGATCCCCAGTTCGGCGACAAGATCGTCACCCTGATGGCGGCGGCGGTGCTCGTGCTCCAGATCGCCATGTCGGGCCACCGCTGGCTGGTGACGAACATACGGATCTTCGGCGCGCAGTCGTTTCTGCTCGCCCTGATCGCCGCCGCCATCGGCTGGTACAACCACGCGCCGCATCTCTACTTTGCCGCGCTGCTTACGCTCGCGCTCAAGGGTATTTTCGTGCCGCTGCTGCTCGAACGCGTCGTCGAGCGCGCCGGCATCCGGCAGGAGATCCGGCCCGTGGTGAACGTGCCGCTGTCGATCGCCATCTGCGGCAGCCTGACGCTGGTCGGCTACACCGTGGCCGAGGCGTTTCACCCGCCCGAAGGCGCGGTCTCGCCCGCCGTGGCGATCTCGCTGTTCCTCATCGGCTTCTTCATGATGCTGAACCGCCGCAAGGCGCTGACGCAGGCGCTGGCGCTGCTGTCGCTCGAAAACGGCCTCTTCCTGGCCGCGATCTCGCTCACCTACGGGATGCCGCTCATCGTCGAGATCGGCGTGTTCTTCGACGTCCTGGTGGCCGTGATGGTGCTCGGCGTGCTCGTCGGCCGCATACGAGAGGCATTCGATTCGATGGACGTGAGCAAGCTCGACCAACTGCGGGGCTAGGAAAGCATGATCTTACTCGCACTCCTCGCGGTTCCGCTTACGGCTGGCGTCCTGTCGTGGTTCGCGCCCAGCCGCAAGCGGATGGAAGCGGTCCACGTCTCCTCGGCCGCGCTGGTCCTCGTGCTCGCGACGGCGCTTGCCGCGCAGGTGCTTCGGGACGGCACGGTCACCGCGTTCGGCGGCTTCCTCTACGCGGATTCGCTCAGCGCGCTCGTCATCGGCCTCACGGCTTTCATCGGCCTCGTGAGCGCGGTCTATGCGGTCGGCTATCTCCGGCAGGACGAGCGCAACGGCGCCTTCGAACACGCCGGCGCCATGCAGCGTAAGTATTACGTCCTGACGCCGCTGTTCCTGGCGGCGATGCTGCTGGTGCCGCTCGCGAACAACCTCGGCGTGATGTGGGTGGCGATCGAAGCGACCACGCTCGCCTCGGTCTTCCTGGTGACGTTCTACGGCAAAGTCACCTCGCTCGAAGCCGGGTGGAAGTACATGGTCATCGGCGGCGTCGGCCTCTCGATGGCGCTGTTCGGAACCATCGTGGTCTTCTACGCCGCCAAGGGCGTGCTCGGCACGGACACGCTGGCGGGCGTGAACTGGTCCGCGATGGCGGCGCGCGCGGGCGAATTCGACCGCGCCGCGATGCGCCTCGCCTTCATCCTGGTGCTGCTCGGCTACGGCGCCAAGGCCGGCATCGCCCCGATGCACACCTGGAAGCCGGACGCCTATAGCGAAGCGCCCGTGCCGTCGGCCGCCATTCTCTCCTCCGCCATGCTGAACTGTGCGCTCTACGGCCTCATCCGCCACTACACCCTCGCGCACCGCGCGCTCGGCGACGGCTTCACCTCGCCGCTGCTGCTGCTGTTCGGCGTGCTCTCGATGGGGATCTCGGTGCCGTTTGTGCTCGTGCAGCGGAATTTTCGCCGCCTGCTCGCGTATCACACGATCGACCACGCGGGCATCATGGTGACGGCGCTCGGCCTCGGCGGCGCGCTCGGCAGTCTCGGCCTGATGCTGCACATGACCTACCACACGATCGCGAAATCCCTGCTGTTCCTCTGCGCCGGCAACGTCTACCAGCAGTACAAGACGGACGCGTTCCACGACATTAAGGAAGGCGTGATCCACGCGATGCCCTTAACCGGCACGGTGTTCCTGATGGCGACGCTCGCCATCGTCGGGACCCCGCCGTTCAGCTTGTTCCAGAGCGAGTTCCTCATCGTGAACGCGGCGTTCTCGGGCGGACATGTGCTGGCGAGCGTGCTGTTCATCGTCTTCGGCGCGGCCATTTTCGCGGGCGCCGTGCTGCACGTCGGCAAGCTCGTGCTGGGTCCGGCGGGGCCCGCGCTTCCTCCGGCCAAGCGCCGCTGGCAGGATTCCGCCGTGCTCGCCTTGGGCCTGGTTCTGGTCGGCATCGCGTTCTGGCTGCCGCGCCCGCTCGTAGATCTGATCCGCGGCGCCGCGCGCGTGATTGGAGGAGAGTAGCGTGGAGCGCCTGGTCACCGTCTTCGCCGAGGACCGAACCGCGCCCGAGGGCGTCTTTTACATCCACTACGTCTACGAGCGGCTGCCGGAGGAGCGTTACATCGAGAAGTGCGTGGCGGTCCCGGCCGGCGATCCGCGCTTCCCCTCGCTCGCCGGCGAATTGCCCGCCGTCAACTGGCAGGAGCGCGAGATCCAGGACTGGTTCGGACTCGAGCCGGTCGGCCACCCGAACCCGCGCCGGGTCGCGCTGCACGACAACTGGCCCGACGTGCACCCGCTCCGCAAGGATTTCCCCATCGACACGGTTCTGCCGCCGTTCGAAGGCGAGCAGCACGAGTACCGCCCCACGCTCGGCGAGGGTGTTTTCCAGGTGCCGGTCGGGCCCGTGCACGCGGGCATCATCGAGCCCGGGCACTTCAATTTCGCGGTCGCGGGCGAGCCCGTGCTCTACCTGCAACTCCGCATGTTCTATACGCACAAGGGCACGGAGAAGTGCTTCGAGCACGTCCCCATCGAGCACGCCGTGTTTCTCGCCGAGAGCATCTCGGGCGATTCGAGCTTCTCGCACGCGGTGGCGTTCTGCCAGGCGGTGGAGCGCGCCTCCGCTGTCGAGTCGCCGCCGCGCGCGCACGCGATCCGCACCGTGCTGCTCGAGCTCGAGCGCATTTACAACCACACAGCGGACATCGGCGCCATCGCGACCGACGTCGGCTTCGTCATCGCCAGCATGCACGCCGGCCGGCTGCGCGAGCGCATTCTCGACCTCAACGAGGAACTCACCGGCAGCCGTCTGCTGCGCGGCATGGCGTCGATCGGCGGCGTGCGCCGCGACTGGGACGCCGTTCAGGCCGCGCACGCGGTGCGAACCGTCGCCGCCTTCGAGCAGGATTTCGCCGGCCTGGTCGCGCTCATTGCCTCGTCCGATTCAACCCGCGACCGCCTTGAAAGCACCGGTGTGCTGCGCCCCGAAAAAGCCCGCGCGCTCGGCGTCGTCGGCGTGGCCGGCCGCGCCTCCGGCGTCGATCTCGATGTGCGCCGCGACCATCCCTATGCCGCCTACCGCGGCGCGAACTTGCGCGTGCCGGTCTACCAGGAGGGCGACGTCTACCGCCGCATGCAGGTTCGCATTGATGAAGTGGGCGAATCGATCCGGCTCATCCTGGGTGTGCTGGCGGCTCTGCCCGGTGGCGACTGCTCGGCTCCGCCCGCGCCCGTGCCCGAAGGCGCCTGCGCGCTGAGCGCCGTCGAAGGCTGGCGCGGCGAGATCGTCCACTGGATCCGCACAGGCCCCGGCGGCTCGATCGAGCGCTACAAGGTCAAGGACCCGTCGCTGAACAACTGGCCCGCGCTGGTCGAAGCAATCGAGGGCAACATCATCGCGGATTTTCCAGTGATCAACAAGAGCTTCAACCTGTCTTACTCGGGGACGGACCGCTAGTATGTTCAAGATCCTGCAAAGCACCTTCCGCACCGGCACCGTCACCCAGGCGTATCCCGGCCAGCCGGCCGCGATCTCGCCCCGTTTCCGCGGGCGCCCGCGCTTCGACTTCGCGAACTGGCGGGATGCGCGCCCGGCCGCGGCTGCCTGCCCCACCGGAGCCATCGTGCTCGAAGACGAGGACTCCGCCAGACGCGTCACCGTCGATTACGGCCGCTGCAATTTCTGCGGGCGCTGCGCGGGAGGCGCCGTGGCCGTCACGCAGGAATTCGAACTCGCCGCCCGCTCGCGCGCCGGTCTCATCCGCACCGCCGAGTACGCGCTGAATCCGGACGGCACACACGCCGCGCTCGTCCGCGCCACCGAAGAGACTGCGGCGCAATTGAAGCAGACCATCCACGAAGTGCTCGGCCGCTCGCTCGCCATACGCCAGGTGGACGCGGGCTCCTGCAACGGCTGCGAGCTCGAAATCGGCGCGCTGAATAACCCCGTGCACGACATCGAGCGCCTCGGCATACACTTCGTCGCCTCGCCGCGCCACGCCGACATGCTGCTCGTGACCGGACCGGTCACCCGCAACATGGAACAGGCGCTCCGCAAAACGTATGACGCGACGCCGGACCCGAAGATCGTGGTCGCCGTCGGCGCCTGCGGCATCAGCGGAGGCATCTTCGGCACGAACTACGCGACGGTGGGGGCTGTGGACCGCATCCTCCCGGTGGATGTTTACATCCCCGGCTGCCCGCCGCGCCCGCAGGCGCTGCTTCACGGCATCCTGCTGGCCGTCGGCCGCTTGGGTGTTTGCAAAAAATAGGAAGGGATTGTAGGTTGGTGGACGAGATGGGATTCGAACCCACGACCCCGGCGTTGCGAACGCCGTGCTCTCCCAGCTGAGCTACTCGCCCACGTGCATGGTCCGTTAATTAATATAGCACGGGGCTACGCCGAACCCGTGGTGGCGGCCGTGGATTGCGATGGATTTTCGTCATCGCCGCTTGATCCGCGGCGGCCCGCCCAGTACTTCTTCATTCGCTCGGACACCTTCTTGCGCTCCTCGGCGCTCATGCCCTTGCGTCCCCGGCGGCGAGGCGGATCTCGTTCCACCCGGCCGCCGCCGGAGGTCTTCAGATTTTCGAGCGACTCGATCAGTTTCTCGAGTCTTTTCCTCTCTTCGTGCAGTGTCCGAATCGTCCTATAAAGGTCCACAGGACCTCCCAGCGTTCAAGCTCCGAGCCATCGTATAACGAAATCCAGCCGGAATCCAGCGCCGCGTCCCGCGCCGGTGAGATGCCCGGCCCGCGCAGCCCGCGGCTACTTCGCCAGGAACGGCCAATGTCCTACGACGTGCAGCCCGTATTTCGTTGTGAGATACCAGGCCATCGCACCGGCGAGGAGCAGCACGCCGCCGGCCCAAGGCAGCACCTTGCCCCACGGGAACCGCCTGTTCTCGCGGTGCAGCACCAGCAGGTAGCCGCCGAAGACGCCCACATAGAACAGCAGGCACATCGGCACAGCGAAGATCATCAGGTTGAAAACGTCGGGCGTAGGCGTGACGATCGCGGCCAGGACCACGATGACCAGCACCGCGTACCGGCTGTTGCGCACCAGGAATCCGGGCGTCACGATCCGGAGCAGCGTCAGGAAGAAGATCAGCACCGGCAGCTCGAACACCAGCCCGATGCCGAGCATCACGTTGACGAACAGGTCGAAGTACTCGGTCACCGACACCATCGGCTGGATGTTGATGTCGCGTCCGATGCCGAGCAGGAAGGTCAGCCCAAAGCGAAATGCGACGAAGTAGGCGAACAGGCCGCCCAGGATGAACAGGCCGGCCGAAGAGATGACGAAGGGCGCTGCCCAGCGCCGCTCGCGCTTGTACAAGCCCGGCGCGATGAACGCCCATACCTGGTAAAGCACCCACGGCGAGGCCAGGAAAATCGCCGCCAGCATCGGCACTTTCACCCAGACCGTGCTGAAGGTCTCCATCGGCGTGATCTGGGCGAGCTTGGCGGTGAACCCGAGCGACTTCAGCGCCTGCGTGGCCGGGGCGCTGACGATCTTCCACATGTCGTTCGCGAAAATGAGGCTCAAGACGAAGGCCACTCCGACTCCGGCGAGTGCCTTCAGGATGCGGCTGCGAAGCTCCTCGAGATGCTCGAGGAAGGACATGCGCAGCATGCCCTCTTCGTCCTCGTCTCCGTCGTCGCCGCCGTCTCCGCCGGAGGTGGAGACCGTTCCTCCTCCGCCCGTGCCGCCGCCGGAGGGTTCAGGAGTGGGAGGCTCGGGCGCGGCCTCGGTAGTCACCGCGGCCGTGGAGGCAGCCGGTTCCTCCGGAGAGGGATTCGGATACGAGTTTGTATCGTTCTCGGGCGTTTGCGCTCCGCTGTTTTCGTCCTGCAACGGCTGCCTCTGTTATGTTTTTGACTACGAAGCGGCGGATTTCGGACCGTCGGACGGCGTATCGCCGGAGTGCGTTTCGCCCTCGGGCGCGCTCGCACTCAGCGTTGTTGCCACCGTGCCTTCCGGAGCCGTTCCGTTCGTGGCTTCAGCGCCCTGAGTTGCGGATGCGCTTACTGTGGTAGATTCTGTCGCGGTGGATTCATTCGATGACGAGCCGGAGTCGCCACCGGAATAGGAGTCATAGCTGTAGTCGTAATTGTAGCTGTAGCTCGACGGGTCGTAACTGCTTGTGACTTCCTTGATCGACTGATCCTCCCGCTCCAGGCTGCTCAATTCCCGGTCGAAGGTCGCCTTGAGATCGTTTGACGCGCGTTTGAATTCGGTGAGAGCCTTTCCCACCGTGCGGCCCAACTCGGGCAGCTTCTTCGGACCGAAAAGGAGCAAGGCAAGAACGAAAATGAACACCGTCTCTTGCCAGCCCAGGGAGAACATGAACTTCCTCCTTGTCGTGGTTGGACTATTCCATGATACTGGCGGCCCCGGAGAGCCGTCAAACAGCGGCTTTGTTGCCGGGCGCGTCGCCTGATTGACCGCCATTAACCCGTTGCGCTATCCTGTCTTGAGATATCGAAACCGGATTTAGAACCAGATGGCAAACCATTACTCTGCGCTGAAGCGCGCGCGACAGGAAGAACGCCGGACCGTGATCAACCGGGCGCGCAGGAGCCGCCTCCGCAACCAGGTGCGCGCGATGCGCCGGGTGCTCGACCAGAAGGACGCCAACGCCGCGCAGTCCCTGCTGCCCCAGACCTTCGCGATGATCGACAAGGCCGCCAAGTGGGGCATCGTGAAGAAGAACACGGCTGCCCGCTACAAGTCCCGTCTGCACCGCAGCCTCAAGAGCCTCACGGCCGCTGCCGCCTGAGCGCGCGGCCTTCGCACGTTTCCGGACGCCGCGCCCGGCGTGTAGCCGAACCTGCTACCATGAGTTTCCCGGAGGGCGCCCGATGCAATTTCTCAAGAGCAGCCTGCTCGATCTGATCACGCAAACGTCCACGAATCTGCCGCCGGACGTGCGCGCGGCCATGGCGAAAGCCATGCCTGCCGAGAAGCCCTCCAGCCAGGCCGCCCAGGCTCTCGCCATCATCGCCTCCAACATCGATATGGCGTGCGAGAACCAGGATCCCATCTGCCAGGACACAGGCATGCCCACGTTCTTCATCCGCACGCCCGTGGGGCTCGACCAGCGCGCCATCGAGAGCGCCGCCTGCGAGGCCGTCGCCGAAGCCACACGGCGCGGCAAGCTGCGGCCCAATTCGGTCGATTCGCTCACCGGGAAGAACAGCGGCGACAACCTCGGCGAAGGCACGCCGGTGTTTCACTTCGAGCAGTGGGAGGATCCCGACATCGAAGTCCGGCTGATTCTCAAGGGCGGCGGCTGCGAGAACAAGAACGTCCAGTACTCGCTGCCGTGCGAGCTTGCGGGCCAGGGGCGCGCCGGCCGCGATCTCGAAGGCGTGCGCAAGTGCCTTCTCGACGCGGTGTGGCAGGCGCAGGGGCAGGGCTGCGCGCCCGGCGCGCTCGGCGTTTGCATCGGCAGCGACCGCGCGCACGGCTACGAACTCGCCAAAGCGCAGCTTCTGCGTCCGCTCGACGACACGAATCCGAACCCCGCGCTTGCGGCGCTCGAGGAGCGCGTCATGAGCGAGGCGAACCGCATCGGCGTCGGGCCCATGGGCTTCGGCGGCTCGGTCTCGCTGATCGGCTGCAAGATCGCCGCCGCAAACCGCCTTCCGGCGAGCTTCTTTGTCTCGGTGGCTTACGACTGCTGGGCATTCCGGCGGCTCGGCGTGCGGCTCGACGCGCGCAGCGGGGCGATCACGAACTGGCTCTATCGCGATCCGGACCGTCCGGTCGAGCGCCTCGCCCAAGCCGAAGGCTTCCCGCTCACGGGCCGCGAAATTCGCCTCGAAGCGCCGCTCTCCGAAGAGCAGGTGCGAGCGCTCAAGGTGGGCGACGTGGTCCTGATCGATGGTGAGATGTTCACCGGGCGCGACGCGGTCCACGCGTACCTGATGAAGAACCCGCCGCCGGTCGATCTGCGCGGCGCGATTCTCTACCACTGCGGACCCGTGATGCTGAAGCAGGGCGGGGAATGGATCGTGAAAGCCGCCGGCCCGACCACGAGCATCCGCGAAGAGCCCTACCAGGGCGCAGTGATCCGCCGCTACGGCGTGCGCGCCGTCATCGGCAAGGGCGGAATGGGGGCCAGGACGCTGGCGGCGATGCAGGAAGCCGGCGCCGTCTACCTGCACGCAATCGGCGGCGCCGCGCAGGTCTACGCGAGGGCCATCGAAAAGGTGACCGGCGTTTCGCTCCTGGAGTTCGGCATCCCCGAGGCCATGTGGCAGCTCCGAACGAAAGATTTCCTCGCCATCGTCACGATGGACGCGCACGGCCGCAGCCTCCACGCCGCAGTCGAGAAGCAAACCGCCGAAGCGCTCGCGGCGCTCTGATCGGCGGTATCAAGCGCCGATCGCACCTCCTCGAATTGCGCCTGCTCCCCGCTAGTTGCTAGAATCGAACACTGACGGCCAGGTAGCTCAGCTGGTAGAGCGCGGCCCTGAAAAGGCCGGCGTCGGCGGTTCGATTCCGTCCCTGGCCACCACATTCATTGGCTCGGATCGTCTCCGGACAAGGCATTCGACTCCGAGAGAGCGGTTCTCGGACACGGCGCTTCATCCGCTAGGGTTTGTCTGCCTCTCCCCCGTACTTGATAACCGTATCGACGATACCGATCTCCACGCGGCGGTTCTTTTGGCGAGCTTGTTGGGTCTTCGCTTTGACTCGCGGGCTCGACTTTCCGAAGCCTTTGCGGGTCATGATGTCCGCTGGAATTCCGGAATTCGCCAGGTACCCGCGAACCGCTTCCGCGCGCCGCTCCGACAGACCCTGGTTATATTCTTCAGTCCCGACGTCGTCGGTGTAGCCGTAAATGTGCAGGCGGTATCCGTGCGACGCGAGCAAGATGCCCGCGAGCCGGCTCAGCAGTTCCCGGTTCTCGGGTCGAAGTGTGGCTTCGTCGAAGTCGAACTTGAACGAATCGCTGCCGAGATCGATGATCATTCCGTCTGCCGTGCGGCGCGTGGCGGCTACCTTGGCTAGGGCTTCCTGCATTCTATTCAGCTCTTGCTCTCGAGCCTTCCGGACCTCCTGCAGTTCCTGGCTTGCGGTCTGCGCCTGTTGAAGTGCACGCTCCGCCTCTTGCTCAGCGGCCGCCTTGGCTGCCCGCGCGCTTTCGGCCTCCTTGGCAGCCTGCGCACGCATCACCTCCGACTTGTCGGCGCGCTGTTCAGACGCGAGGGCCTGCGCGCGCACGGCTTTCGTCTCCTCGACCAGCCGTGCCTGCCCCACCGCCAGCGCATCCAAACGTTCCAGCAATGCCTCGACCCGGTTCTCCGTTTGCTGCTGCCTCCTCCAGAACGCGAAGCACACCAGCCCCGCCGCAATCATACAAACGGTCAGAAAACCCAGCAGCACACCCCGAGTCGCCGTCCTCATGGCGCATCCTCCACCCTATTGTCGCAGGCTACTATCGCCCTGGTTCTGGATCCGGATTTGAATCAGCTTGTACTTGCCACGGATCATGTTGAGCCGCTATCGGATGGGCGATCTCGGAGGAGAACAGAAAAAACGCCGCTCGGATGGCGCCGGGTGCGCGCAGCGCACGCGCTTGCACCCCTAACCGTGTTCAGTTTGCGCGTCTTCAGAGCGCGAGCCAGCCGACGCCCGCCTTATTGAGCGCATAGCCGGTCTCGCGCAGATATGAGCCGTAGGACGTCATCCAGTGAAAGCCCTTCATTTCTTCGAGGAGCTTCGCGTTGTCCGCCTTGAACTGGACGTCGATCTGGCTCCGGCAGATCTGATAAAACGGCGCATCGACGATCTCGGCCTCGAAGCCGACCCATTTCTTGCTGGCGAAATCCGGGATCAGGTTCGTGACTTTGCGCCCTTTCGCCATTTCCACCTTGGGTGCGGCCCCGTAGTCCGATTCGAAATGGGTCAGGATGCGGACCGGCTCGTCGTGAACGCCGTCCATCTTGCGCGGTCCGGTGCAATGCGCGAGCGTGACCAGGCCGTCGTGCGGGTAAGTCGGGTCGTTCAAGAACATGGGTTTTCCGGCGATATAGTGAAGCAGGATTCCGGAAGGGATCACGACGAAATCGGACTCGCAAAACGCCATGTACCCGCCGTCGTTCAGGAGGCTGAGCGGCAGGCAGGCGGTCGTCTCCGACATCGGCATGATGGTGCCCATGCAATTGTTAATCGTGATCGCGTCGGTGTGCGCCTCATCGAGCAGGTCGCGGAACACCTCGGTGAGGACGAAAGCGTTCTCGACGAACTGCTTCGAGGTTTCGAGCTTCACGCCCTTCTGCTTGAGATAAGCCTCGGCGCCGGCGCGCGCACGAGTCACAACGGCGTCGTTCTGCCGCGTGCGCTTGATCCGCTCGGCGAGTTCCGGATAGCCTACATCGACGATTTCGAGCTTGAACTGCTCGCGGGCGCGCTCGGGCGCATTTCTGCCGCCATCCCCCCAGCCGCTTGGGCCTCCGACGGTCACGATTCGCTTTCCCAACGTGTTCTTCAAACCGGAGAGGCCGCGCAGCCGCCAAAGCACTTCGGCGTGGCTGTCGACGACGACATCCTGGGGCGACATGCCGGGCTGGCCGAAATCGTCCACGGTCTTGCGGAGGTAGCGCGGGTGGGCGATCTCGTACCACACATACGCCGGACCAGAGCGATGGCGGACGAACAGGATGCTCCATTTCCCCGTCGGCGTGAGCGCCTCGATCGTCTTGTTGTCCCCGCCCGCGCCATAAATGACAGCGACGTCATGATCGCGGGAGGAGACGGCGGCCGCCTGGTCGGCGGTCTCCACGGCTTCGAGCGGGCGAACCTCGAGCGGAAAATCGGCGGCGCGCCGCATCTCGGCCAACTCGCGGCCGATGCGCTCCTTCTCCCCGGCCAACTGCTCAGGAGTCTGGACGCCTCCCCAGTTCCGCCAGCTTGTAGCCACGCGCCGCTGCGTTACGTCGTAAGCCAGCACGGGCTGGACACGGAGCGCGGCGCGCATGGGCTGCTGGCGATCGGGCTCCTTAGCAAACGCGCGCAGCGGCGCGAAAGCCGCGAGGCTCGCGGCGGCAGCGGCGCCCGTCAGAATCGTGCGCCGGCTTGGGCCCGGGTCCGCATCAGGGCAGCCGGCGCAGGCGCGGCTCGGGCAGGAACAGCAGTGCGGATTCGATTGCATGGCGCTCCTCCTATGGGAGATTCGAGTGCGATTCTCTCACACTCGGGCCATCAGCGCGGGCGCCAGGCTATCCCAGGCCGCGCATGTATGATACCGTCACCATGAGGTGGTGAGATACGTGAATCGGCGAACCTTTTTGATGAGCTCCGCGGCGGCCTTCGGCTCTGCATCGAGTGTGATCGCCGCTCCCAGCGATACCGTGCGGATAGCGCAAGTAGGCACTGGCTTGAAAAACCCCGGCGGCCTGGGCCGCGGCAGGGAGCACATTATCGCCTGGGCCCAAGTGCCGAATGTCGAGGTCGCAGCGATTTGCGATGTGGACGCGACACACGCTGATGCCGGCGTCGAAATGGTCCTCAAGAGCGGCGGCAGGAAGCCGAGGGTGTATTCCGATTTCCGAAAGCTGCTCGAAGACAAGACGATCGATGCGGTCTCGATTGCCACGCCCGATCACTGGCACGCGCTGCAGACGATCTGGGCTTGCCAGGCGGGCAAAGATGTATATGTCGAGAAGCCGTGCACACACAAT
The DNA here is from genome assembly GCA_050261515.1 of Acidobacteriota bacterium. Lineage (GTDB taxonomy): Bacteria > Acidobacteriota > Terriglobia > Bryobacterales > Bryobacteraceae > JBLNDJ01. Next base: position 85,265 of record JBLNDJ010000021.1, read on the forward strand.
GTGTTCGAGTCGAAGCAGGTGGTGGCGGCAGCGCGCAAATACAATCGCATGGTGCAGCAAGGTTCCCAGAGCCGGTCGATGGCCGCATTTCGAGAAGCGGTGCAGAAGATGCGTGAAGGCCTGATCGGCGATATATACCTGGCGCGAGGCTTGTGCTACCGGTGGCGCGATACGATCGGACGCACACCGGTCTCGGCGGTTCCCGCCGGGGTGGACTACGACCTCTGGACAGGACCCGCGCCCAAGCGCGAGTTCACAAGGAACCGTTTCCACTACAACTGGCACTGGTTCTGGGATTTCGGCAGCGGCGACCTGGGCAACCAAGGCATCCATCAGATGGACATCGCGCGCTGGGGCCTCGGAGTCAAGTACCCGGTGAAAGCCACCGCCATCGGCGGTCACTTCATGTTCGACGACGATCAGGAGACGCCGAACACCATCACATGCGCGTTCGAGTTCAACGAAAATGGCAAGCGTCAGATGCTCGAGTTCGAAGTCCGGCACTGGATCAGCAACGGGGAAGGCACGGTCGGGGGGACTGCCAACCTGTTCTACGGCTCTAAGGGATACCTCGCGGTCGACGGCTCGGGATATAAGTCGTGGCTCGGCAAAGAGCAGGCGCCCGGGCCGGAGGGGACAAACCAAAGGGGCGACCATTTCGCCAACTTTATCGATGCGGTGCGCAGCCGTAAGCGCGAGAGTCTGAACGCGGAGATCGAGGAAGGCGCGGCGTCGACGATCCTGGTGCAACTGACTAACATCTCGTACCGTTTGGGACGGACGATCCACTTCGATCCGAAGGTCATGGCGATCGCCGGCGATGCCGAGGCGAGCGAAATGATGACCCGGGATTACCGCAGGCCGTTTGTGGTACCGGAAAACGTATAGGCCGGCATCAAGCCTGAAATCCGCGAAGCGCAACAGGTAGCTGTATGCCCGGCTCCGTCAGCCTGCTGATCGCCGGCATCGGCATGCCGGCGACTGTCGCGCAGTCAGAGCTGTCCTATTTCACCTGCGAATTCCGCACAGCCACTCCCGCCAGCGCCCCCGCGGACACGAAATTCCCAATCGCGGCCGTCTTTTCATACGAGGGATTTTTTCGAATCAGCAACGCCTCGATCAAAAGTATCCCTCCCGACGCCGCCGATTTATACGCGAACGCACGCCCCGTCGCGAAGCGCCCCTGCGAGTTCCTCATCAGCGGATTCGCCTCGAACGCCCCCGCCGAGCTTTGCGCATCGAGCAGGTTTGCCGCCGTCAGCGCTACCGCGGAAATGATCCACTGCGTCCGCCATCGCCGCTTCGGCATTTCCTGCCCGAACCCGGTGGACGTGAACACGAAGAACAACGCCATGACGAGCGCGATTTGCGTTCGCTTTCCCATGCCTTCCCTCCGAGTTACTTATCGGTTCGAGGACGCAGGGCTAGAGCGTGAGCGCAAAAATCGCGCGTGGTTCGGCGTGAATTGGTTGAGTCCCCCGATCCCCTCTCTGCTACTGAGCTTACACGGCCTCGCCGGCCGGGTCCAGCGATTTCTTAGATCCGTCCTCGCGAGCGTGTTTTTCCCGCGCGGACGCGGCTGCGGCGGCTCCCGCGATCGCGAACAGCCACGCCGAAACCGCCACCGTGTGCAGAGGGTAATCGACCAGCCCGTGGACGAACACCGCCGGCACTCCCAGCGCCCACGGCGACCGCCATGCCGCCCGCACGCTCCACAGCGCCGCGAACGCCATCAGCCCGGCCAGCGGCCATCCCCCCTCCGTCAGCCACTCCAGCCAGTCGTTGTGCGCGTGGTTGATCGTCATCCCGCTGTCGAACGTCTCATATCCGCGATACGCCGCCTGGAACGTTCCCAGCCCAAACCCCGCCGCCGGCCGCGCACGCCCCATATCGATCGCCGCCATCGCGATATCGGCCCGGAATTTGTACGGGTCTTTTTCCTGGAACCGCTGCCACAGAACCTCCCAGCCCACCACCGCCGTGAAGACCGCCGCCATCACCGCCAGCGCCGCGAACCGGGACAGGCCGCCTCGGAACAGGCCCCTCTGCCCTGACGCGCGCCGCCGCCGGGCGGGCAGAGCTGCCTGTCCCCACCCCACCGCCAGCACCGCCACCTCCGCCATCACGATCGCCGACCCCGCCCGCGACGCCCCCGCAATCACCGACGCGAACATCGCCGCCGCCATCGCCGCGTACGCCGCCCTGTTCCTCCTCCTCGAGAGCGCCTCCACCACCGCCGCCGGCAGCGCCAGCTCGATGAAGCACGAATAGTGATCGCGATTCACGAACGGCCCCATCACAAAGGTCGTGTACTTGGTCGGGAACAGCCAGAACACCTTCCCCTCGGCCGTGAACAACTGCATCACCGAGACCACCGCCACCACGAACGCGAAGTACACCATCGCGTGCCTTAGCCCCGCGCGCGCCTCGTGCTCGCGGTAAAGCTGCGCCGCCAGGAACGCCACAGCGAAGTACGCCCCCCATTCGAGCGCCCCCGCCACGGTCTCGAAGCGGTACACCGTCGTCCCCGCGAAAAGCTGCAGACACCCGATCGCCGCCGCCCCCGCCGGAACCGCCAGCACCACCGGCCACCCCACCGCCTCTGTCCGCCGCACGCTCCACACCGCCCACACCGCCGCCAGCGCGAACACGCCCGCCTCGAACGCCCAGTCGCCCGCGCGGTCCGCCCGCCACGCCGTCAGCACGGCGAAGAACAGCAGCCCAACTAAAACCCGCCTCACCGGTCAACCTCCAGCTCAACCCCCCGCACCCGAACCACGCCCTCCACCCGCACCGTCCCCGGCGCCCGCACATACCCCAGCGACACTCTCCCCAATCCCTCCGGCCCCGCAAACCTGACCTCCCCCCGCTTCCACTCCTCCGACGCCAAATCCTCCGACTCCGCCACCGTCCGCCCCGCCCCATCCCTCACCCGCCACCGCAACCCCGACCCCGCCCGAATCCCGCTCGTCATATACTCGAACCGCAGCGCATACGCCGCCCCCGCCTCCCACGCCGCGTACCGCCACAACACCTCGCACCGCTCCGGCTGCGACCCCGACAACGACACCCGCACCCCCGCCGCCCCCTCGCTCGCCGACACGCCCTCCACGCGCCCCAACCGCCAGTCGAACCCCGTATGCGGAAGCGTCAGCCCGCGCCGCCCCAGCTCCTCCCACAACGCCAGCGCCTCACCCCCGCGCCCCGCCCCCAGCAGCCGCTCGCAATAGGCCGTCAAAACCTGCGCATCCTCCGGATCCGCCCGCGCCATCAGCCGCGCCGCCGCCGGACCCGCCTGCCCCCACTCCGGCCATCCCATCAGGAACCACACGTAACTCCGCAAAGCCTGCCGCGTCGCCGGAACCCCGCGCCGCACAATCTCCGCCCCATCCGTCGAAAACCGCCAATACAGCGCCCACAAAGCCCGAGGATCGTTCCCCATCTCCGCCGCGGCCAGCCCCCACTTCCAGAACGCCGCCTCATTTCCCCGCCGAAAGTAGAAGTTCGCCAGACTCCACCGCGGGTCATACCCCCGGTCGCAATCCGCCGCCGCCAGCATCCACCGCTCCGCCGCCGCAAAATCCCCCCGCATCTCCGCCCGGAGCCCCAACGCGACCAGCGACTCCGAATCCCGCGGATTCGCCCGCACCGCGCCCTCCAAATCTCCCGCCCTAGCCAGATACTCCGCGTTCCCCGGCATCAACGCCGCCGCCCCCTCCGCCCGCCCCGAAACGAACAGAATCTCCGCCCAGGCCATCCGCCCGGCCCAATAGGCTGCCAACAAGCACCCCGCCGCACCCAGCAGCAATCCCAATCTGCGTTTATCTGCGTTCATCGGCGGCTAAAATCTCTCCCGCTAAAATCTCTCCTGCTAAAATCTCTCCTGCGCCCGGATCAAAGTCGCCGTCCCCGACGCCAGATCCATCGCCCCCATCTCCGTCGCCCACCAGCTCACTTCCGTCGAAAGCGGAGTCACCGCCTTCAGCCGCACCCGCCCCGCCGCTCCGCCCGCCCCCTCCCACGCATACTCCCCCGCCTCCGCCGGCCCGCTGAACACGAACGACACAGCCGGCGAAATCGGCCGGTCCGGCACCCTCTCCACACTCACCGCCTGCGGCCGGAAGAACCACATCATCGCCCCCATCCCCAGCGCGCCCCGCCCACACCCACTTCTCCACTCCGCCCCGGCGTTCCCTGCGCGGCTCCGGAGCGTAGTCCCGCTCGTCATACTCCCGCCGCCGTGCCGGATCGCACAGTACCTCCGCGATCGCGTTCAGCCGCGCCATCTGCCGCTCGCAGATTCCCCGCAGCTCCTCATCCTGGTACTGATCCGGATGCAAAACCCGCGCCAGCTTCTTATACGCGCGCCGGATCTCCTCCTCCGTCGCCGTTTCCGCTACTCCGAGTTCTTCGTAATAATTCACGGAATTTGTCTCACATCCGTAGCACAAAATTGTCTTAGTCGCCTGGAAATCGATAAATACCCTGAACCGTTGCGTATTCCGAGGTGTTAGTATAAAATCCGAACCGGAGAATCGAGTTCATGTTGTCAATACGATTACTCATAGCCCTTCTCCTCGCCGTGGGTCTTGCTTTTTCCGCTAACTCCGCCATTGGAGTAGCGATCGCGCACGGCGCGTTCCAGGTTGACAAGTCCAAAGTATACGGCAACACCACTCTGTTCGATGGAAGCTACATCGAAACTTCCGGCGCTTCCTCCGACCTTGTTCTCAACGGTGGCGCCCGTGTCCGCCTCGCCACGGATTCGCAGGCCCGCGTCCACGCCACCCGCCTCGTCCTCGAAAAAGGACAAGGCCAGGTCACCGGCTCCTCCGGTTACTCCATCGAGGCCCTCAGCCTCCGTGTAACTCCCGATTCTCCGAACGCTCAGACGACCGTCACCCGTAAAGGCGCCTCCGGCATCGAAGTCGCCGCCGTCACCGGCTCCGCGCGTATCTCCGGGCCCAATGGCATCCTCATCGCCAGCGTCACCCCCGGCACCGCCGTCGCTTTCGATCCCCAGGCCGCCGGAGCCGCCGCCCCCACGCGCCTTACCGGCCGCCTCGGCGAACACGACGCCGCCTTCCTGCTGCCCGACAGCACCTCCAAGCTGACCTTCGAACTCGCCGGCCCCACCGTCCACAAGTTTGTCGGCAAGTGCGTCGAAGTCACCGGCACCATCGACTCCGCCGCCAAGGCCGCCGCCGGCGCCGTCCATCTCGTCCGCGTCCTCACCATCAAGGAAGTGAGCTGCGATCCCGTCGGCGGATGGTGGTGGTCGCACAAGAAGATCTGGATTGCCGGGGTCGCCATCGGAGCCACCGCCGCCACCGCCGGCGTCATCGAAAACAGAAGCAGCGACAAAGAGAAAGTCAGCCGCAAATAACTCCATCTTTCCCCAGCCGCGACCGTCAAAGAGCGGTCGCTGACGGCTGACGCCATGCCTCTCGACTGGTACGCTCTCGTCACAAAGCCCAATCACGAGAAGGCGGTCTTCGAGTATCTCAAGGCCGCCTCGCGGGAAGCGTTGCTCCCCCTCTACCGCGCGCGCCGCCGCTGGTCCGACCGCTACAAGGAAATCGAGCTTCCTTTATTCCCCGGCTACGTCTTCGCCCGCTTCTCTTTCCGCCAGCGCGTCCCCATTCTTCGTGTCCCCGGCGTCCGCACCATCGTCTCCACCGGCCCTGACCCCGCTCCCATTCCCCAGGCTGAAATCGATGCCCTCGAGGCCATGGTCCGCTCCGGTCTCCCCGTCAAGCCCTGGCCTTTTCTCAAAGTAGGCCAGAGAGTCGAAGTAGTCTCCGGTCCCCTCAAGGGCGTCCAAGGCATCCTCCTCGAGTTCAAGAAAGCCTGGCACATTGTTATGAGTGTCGAGTTACTCCAGCGCTCCGTGGCCGTGGAAATAGACCGGGATTCTCTCTCCCCTCGAAACTAAATCAAGGTACTAGTATTCTTAATTCGAAACCTAAATGGACCTTAATTGGGAAATACTTGTATTACACTAGTGTCCGGAGTACACTCGTTTTTTTCAGTCAATCGTAATTCGGTTGGCTTCGTTCGATACTGCTGGAGTTGTTGCTCCTCTCGTCTTCCCCGCACCTGAGAGGTTGGGACCAAGATATTGAGCTTTGTCCCGACACAGCCAAATATGCCGAGATTACCGCTTTCGCACCCGCGCACGCGCGTGATTCATTTCCGCGTCACCGAGCAGGAATATGACATTGTCCAGGCCGCCTGCCTGAAGGAAGGCGGTCACAACCTATCCGAATTCGCCCGCGCCGCCACGCTCCGCCTGGCCCGCTCCGGCGACTTACACAACCAGATCACCACTCTAGGTCAGACTCTCTCCCGTGTGGACACCACCCTGTCCGACCTCGTAACCACCCTCAAACGCTAATGTCTTTCTCTGCGTCCTCTGCGTCTCTGCGGTGAATCCTATGCGAAGAAAACGAGCAACCCCAGCCCCCCGCCCGGCCTCCATCTCCCGGCTCCTAGCCTCCAGCTTCCGGCTTCTGACTTCTGGCTTCTGGCTTCTGACTTCTGACTTCTGACCCCCAGGATCCAAACTCCGAAACCAACCGGGAACGCCTCGCCGCCGCCTTTGCCGCCCTGGCCGACCGGCCCCAGCTCGGCCTCCTCCACCGCTACGACGCCCGCCTCCACCGCGCCCTCCACAGGGCCCTCAGGAGCCTCCTCCTTCTCCGTGCCGCCACCCCGAAAATTTCTGGTGACCAAACGAACTTAGTCCCATTTCCGGACACCGGTCAAACAGACCCCCCGCCCTGTCCCTTGCCGTCCTCGGCTTCTCCCTCCCAGTGATTCCTCCGCCGAAATGTCACCCGTTACGTCACTGTGAATCCTTCGGCTGAAGGCTCCCTCGCCGGAACAGCGACGCGGCGCCGGGTTCACGGTGACCCATCCGCTCCTTAACGGGTTTCGCGTTGACACGACTCGCTTTTTCGTCTAAAACCACCATACGGCAATAGCCACAAAGCGAGATGATGTGGCAGCGGTAAAAGGGAGGCATCGCCGCGATGACAGCACCTGTGTTCGCAGCCACGTCGGCTTGGGCAGTCTGCATGGCCCTTTCCGTCTGGCCCGCGGCTGCGGAAGTTAGGGCCCGGACGACCTCGAACCGGCTGCCTCGCAAGGTGATCGTCGGCACCGTCGTGCAGGGATTCTGGGGAGATTACCCGGGGTTGAGCGCGCGCCTGACCCACTTGACACAGCTCCTGGACCGTCTGGCCGGCGAATCGCAAAAGCGATACGGCCGCCGGCTCGATCTGGCGGTTCTTCCCGAGACGGCCGTCACATCCGGAGCGGGCCGGGATGGTGAGGCGGGAGCGCTCCCCTATCAAGGCGAGGTGCAACGCACTTTCTCGCGCAAGGCGCAGGAGCTCGGCTGCTATATCGTGGTGCCGTTGTACTTGCTCGAGGGCCGAAAGGTATCCAACGCCGCCGTGCTTATCGACCGCAAGGGAGAGGTGGCGGGCATCTACCGCAAGGTGCACGTGGCCGTACACACCGGCGCAGACTCCATGGAGGCTGGCACCACTCCCGGCACGGAAGTGCCGGTGTTTGCCTGCGATTTCGGAAAATTGGGCATCCAGATCTGTTTCGACATGGAGTATGACTACGGTTGGAGGGAACTGGCGCGAAAAGGTGCGGACCTGGTGGCCTGGCCGACTGCCTCACCGCAAACCGCGCATCCCGCCTTCCGCGCCATGCGGCACCGCTACTACATCGTCTCGAGTCCATGGCGGCACAATGCCTCGATTTTCGAACCCACAGGCAAAATCACCGCGCAGGTCAACCTTCGTGAACAGACGCTCGTACGGGAGCTGGACCTCAGCTACGCAATCCTCCCATGGAGCGAAAGGCTGGAAAACGGCAATGCGCTCCGGAAGAAGTACGGAAGAAAAGTGGGATTCCGCTACTACGAGGAAGAAGACAGCGGCATTTTCTGGTCTAACGACCCCCGCCTGACGATAGGAAAAATGATCCGTTCGCTCGGCCTGGCAGAGGCCGAGAGCGAACTCGAACGCATCCGTTTGCTGTACCGCAAGGCAGGCGTGCCCTCGTATTGAAGAGCGCTCTGGCCGGTCCTTGGCTCCCGCACGCATCGCTCGATCAACCCGAAGTGTGCGCTACTTCCAATCTCGTCACCCAATCTCGTCACCCGATCCCGTCACCGTGAACGCCCCTGTATGTGTCTGATATAAAACGAGATCCTATCGTAACGAAGCTTCGCGTGACACGTAACAGTTCTCGCGTTGACAGCGATTCGGAATGCCCCCACCATCTTCATGAAACGACAATTGAGCCCGCTATGGTGAGTTCCGGAAGTCTCCAGCATATTCGCGGCGTCGTGATACTTTGCGGGGCCTCCACGGTGGGATGCGCAGTATGTGGGGTGAGTCTGCTGTCGGCAGTGCGCGGGTACTGCGGCACTGGCCACTCTTCGGTCAACGCAGTAACCGTAAAGCACGAAAGGAAAGGGGTTGGTTCATGAATGTGAAGAAGGTGGCAACACCTTTGATTGTCGTGTTCGTTTTTCTATCGGCTCTAACCGCAACGTCCTACGGGCAGGGATTCGGCGTAATCGCCGGCAAAGTCGCTGATCCATCCGGAGCGCTGATTGTGGGAGCCAAGGTAACGGCGACGAATGTGGACACCGGTGCGAAGACCCAGGTGACCAGCAACTCGGCCGGCGTCTACCAAATCTTTCAGTTGATTCCGGGACGATACGCCCTGGAGGCGGAAGCGTCCGGCTTCAAAACGCTCAAGCGCGAAGGAATCACCGTCCAGGTGTCGGACCGGCTGACGATCGATTTGGCCCTCGCACTCGGACAGAACGTCGAGGTGGTCTCCATCACCGCTGAAGCGCCGGCCCTGCGAACGCAGGATTCGCAGATCGGCGAAGTGGTTACCTCCACATTTCTCCTGAATCTCCCTCAGCTCCAGCGCGATCCTCTGCAACTCCTCACGATTTCCGGGAATGTTCAGGGAAGCGGGGAACGCGCGGCCGGGGGCAAAGGAGCCCTCGGCAGCGACACGCGCATAAACGGCGGCCGGACCAGCGGCATCGAGTACCTCGTGGACGGTATGAGCACGGCAACCGGCGTCAGCCACGGCGTGACGTCGGTCACTCCAAGGCTGGACGCCGTGGCCGAGTTCAAGGTCATCACCAACGGCATCTCGGCGGAGTACGGCCGGATGTCGGGCGGCGGCGTCGAGATCGTGACGAAATCCGGCGGCAATCAACTTCACGGGCAACTGTTCGAGTATTTCCAGAACGACAAGTTGAATGCCAACTCCTGGCAGCAAAACACCCTGGGGGGCAAGAAGACCCCGTTTCGGAATAACGACTTCGGCTTCACCCTGGGCGGACCCGTCTTGATCCCAAAGCTGTATAACGGCAAGAACAAGACGTTCTTCTTTGGCAACTACGAAGGGATCCGCTTCTCGCAAAGCGGAGTCCTGAATACGACCTCAGTCCCGACCGAGCTGGAACGGAAGGGGGACTTTTCCGAGAGCTACTTTGACGGAGTTCCGGCCCTGCTCTACGATCCGGATGCTCCCGACAGCACGCTCCGAAACGTCCAGAATCCGGACGGAACGATCACTCAGCTAAGAACGGTGCTTCTTGGCGATGGCAAGCATGTTCCGATGGATCGGATAAGTCCGTTGGCGCTGGCCCTGCAGCAGTTCAAGCCTCTTCCGAATATTCCAGGCCGCGCGAATAGCAGCAGCGCAGCGAACTACATGGCGCCCTCGAACAGCTCGTCGCGCACCGACGTGTTCGGAGTACGCCTCGACCACAACATAACGGACAATCATCGCCTGTTCGCCCGGTTTACCCACGAGGGCTACAATTACGGAGAAACCGCCTGGATGGGCGGGTTTGCAACCGCACCCGGCCAAAAGCATCCGGGCGCATGGAGCACCACCCTCAACTACGACTGGACGATCTCGCCTACCCTCCTGTTCGGCGCGCGATTGGGAGGCACCTTCAACCCCATAACCGATGGCGCGTTGTACCCCGCGGACCTCGTGAGCAAGATTGCGGATCTCCCGTTCGATCCCGTGACGAAGTCCATTCTGGGACCCACCGAACTCCCCTACGTCAGGATATATGCGGGTTCCCCGGACACCTATCTGGCACAATCCGGGTACAGCTCTTTGCAGAACTCGACCACCTACAATGCATCGGCCTCGCTGAGCAAAATCCTGACGAAGCATACGCTCAAGTTTGGTTTCGAGACCCGTCGCTACTACGACAACTTCATTTCGAATGGGGCCGCATCGTGGCCGTATGGAGGCTGGTGGCAAATCAATGCGAACCCAATCAATGAGATTATCGGAGATGGCGCCGACGACCCCGCGCGCAGCACGGCCGGCTGCTATGCGGCTTACCTGCTCGGCAGGATGGGCTACGACCCGACGAGCGGATCTACGAGCCGCGCCGAAGCATTCAACTACTACGCGGGATATGTGCAGGATGATTTCAGGGTCACTCACCGCCTCACCCTCAACATCGGTCTCCGTTGGGATATGGAAACGCCCCTGACGGAGCGCTACAACCGGTTTTACTTCTGGGATCCCAATGCCAACTCACCGTTCAGCCTGAAGCCCGGCTTCGACTGGAACGCTGCTCTGACACAGGCCGGCTTGAATCCGGCAAACGTGCCGACGCCTTCCTGGGTGGCCAACGGCCTGCCCAAGGGTTCGATCATGCTGCCCGCCACTCCGGAACACCCGGCAAGAACGGTGTTCGACTATCACCCGTGGCAATTTGCCCCACGCCTCGGGTTTGCCTATCAGCTCAATTCCAAGACGGTGATGCGCGGTTCCTTCGCGCAGATGTATATCACCACCATGGCTAACCCGAACTCGAACTCTCCCGACTCCGATATCGCACTCGGCACCGCGGCGAACGGCGGGTGGCACTCGGGTGGGTTTGCCCACTATGTGAATACGTTCGAAGATCCGTTCCATGCGGGTACCGACGGCGGGAGCATTACGAACTATACCCGAGATGTGAAGGTTGCAAACCTCCAGGCCTCCAACTACAACACCGTGGTCAGCGGTTACGGCATGGATGAGCACATGCCCCATGAGTTTACCTGGAGCTTCGGGATACAGAGGGAACTGCCCAAGGGGTTTATTGTGGAGGCTACCTACTCCGCAAATGCCGGCCGCGGGTTATTGGCTCCCGACAATATCAGCCGGTTCCCGCGAAACCTGTTCGTTCCGGGAAACTCCTCGCTCTATGCCACCGAAATCGAGGCCCCGTTTGAGGGCACCGGAAATACCTCCCCGGTTGCGCTATCGAAGTTGATGATGGACTATCCCTATTACGGCCCGGTAAAAACACTGGGTAACAACCTGGGCCGGTCCAATTACCAGAGTTTCAACTTCCGGGCCGAACGGCGGCTATGGCAGGGCATGACCTTCCTGGTCAATTACACATACGCCAAGTTGTTGGACAACGTCGGCGGAGCGGAAGCCGATGCGGACAACAGCGTCAGCGGCGGAAGAGGCAGCAAAGGCGTCCAGAGCGTGGATACCGTCAGGGAAGCCTACGGCTTTAGCCCCTACGACGAGACGCATCGTTTCGCTGCCACCTACAGCATCGAACTGCCATTCGGACGCGGCAAGCATTTTCTGGGCAACCCGAACGGCCTGGCGCAGGCGGTGCTCGATGGCGCTATCGGCGGATGGCAATTTGCCGGCACGGGCGTCTACCGTTCGGGTCGTCCCGTGATCTTCGATTACAACGGCGCGAACGTCAACAATCCCTACGGGATTGAAAGCACCTTCGGAAGCTATGCATCCACCCAGACAAATCTCCGGAACCCGAACTTCGCCGGCGTAGAGCACGTGGTGTTGTCGGCGGCTGACCCCAGACCGGTGGGGACCGGCGTCTTCGACTCTTCGCAATTCACGGCCCCCAAAACGTTCACCTATGGTACCCTGCCTCCTGTGTACGCGGGCATTCGCCATCCCGGCAATGGCAACATGGACCTGGCGCTCATGAAGAAGTTTCCCTTCACGAGAGAAGGTTCTCGCTTCCTCCAACTCCGGTTGGAGGCACAGAACGCGTTCAATATCCGTGGAACGATAGGGTACAACACAACTGTCGGAAGCCCCGATTTCGGCTTCATTGTGCCGAATGCCGAGGGGACGATAGCCGCAAATACGGAGCGGCGGGCGCAAATCTCCGCTCGAGTCATCTTCTAAGAGCGGACTTCGAGCTACGGGGGAGCGGCGGCTTGCGCCGCTCCCTTACTTTCCTGTTGGGTGTTTGCATGAAGACGCGCGGCCTGGCGGTCTTGATCTCAGTTGTGCTCGGCGGAAGTCTGTCGGCGGTCGAGCGCTGCGCTCCGGCGGCGGGAGCGGGATTTGCCGATCGTTTGCGCAGTGGTGAATGCTTCGCCGCCGGCGAACGATGGAAAGATGCGGAAGAGCAGTTTCGCATGTGCCGCCGGACCGATCCGAAATCGGAGATCGCCACGGTTCGTCATGCCAATGCTCTCATCCGGCTCAACCAGCCTTTCGAGGCCGCCATCGAGCTAAGCGAACTGCTGGAGTCCTCGCCGGACTCGGTGCCTGCGCTCAAGCTTTACGCGGCTCTGTCGGCATCGGCCCTCGAAAATGAGTCGAAAGCCGCGCTGCTGCTTGAGAAGTGCCTCAAGCTGGCCCCGTCCGACCCCGAGGTGTGGCGGGCCATGGGCGACCTCTATCTCGGGCAGCGCCGGACGTCCGACGCGATCCATTACCTGCAAACCGCAGTGCGGCTCTCTCCCCGCGACCCGCTGCTGATTGCAGACCTGGCGAGATGCTACAGCCACGCCGAAGATTCCGTGCGCGCAACGCGATTATTCACCCGCGCCGTCGAAATAAATCAGCAGGCGGCGAAGCCGGATTCGCGCATCTACCTGGCTTACGCTCAGTATTTGCTCGAACAGGATCGTGCTGGCGAGAGTATTTCGTTCTTTACTCGATCGCTTGCGATCAATGCGCGTTCATCGGACGCGTACTTTGGCCGGGCCAGTGCCCATGAGCGCATGAGGGATTGGCGGAACGCCGAAGCCGACGCGCTGGCGTCGATCCGCCTGTCTCCAAAGCGCATGGACTCGCATCTTCTGCTCGTGCGGACTTACAGAGCTCTGAACGACGGGCCTCAAGCGGAACTGTACGCTAGCCGTGCGACGCAGCTTAAAGATGAGGAACGGGACCTGCAATCAGTGAAGCGGCGGTCCAGGGAAGCGTTGCGTCTCTATTTCGAAGAGGTCCAGCCTCTGCTCGGCGATCAGAAGTATGAGGCCGCAATCACGCCCAGTTTGAAAATTGTCGAATTGTGGCCCTCATTTCCCTCGCCGTTCTTCGTGCTCGGCATATGTTACAGCCAGACGGGGCGTCCCGCCGAGGCACTTACGTTTTTCGAGAAATACATTTCACTTCAGCCCAGCTCTTCCGACGGTCATGCCGCACTGGGGATTTTGCTGCTGCAGCAAGGCCGCGCTCAGGAGGCGATAGGCGAACTCGAACTCGCGATATCAATCGAGCCCGGGTTACTCGAAGCGCGCAAGGCCGTTGCGAGCCTCCATCTCTCGTCGGGAAACGCCGCGGGGGCCGTCAAAGCGCTCCAGGCGGCCGGCGCGCCGCCCCTGGACAACGAGGCGCGGCTCATGTTGGGCGAAGCGCTGGCCCGCGGGCATGAGTTCGTCCCCGCCCTCCAACAGGTCGATGCGGTCTTGAGTACCGAGCCGGCCAACGCGGCCGCGAGCGATCTGAAACAACGCATCCTGAGGCAGTCGAAATGAGCGCTATGGGCATCACGGTCCTGCCTCGGCTCGGATTGACTGTATTGCTGCTTTTTCCGTTCCTTTCGAGCGCGCAGAATCGGCGGAGCGCGACGCCGAGCGGCGCCGGGCCCGCGTCCTTGGGCCGCAATGCCCAGGTTGCCTCGGAACTGATCCGCGGGAAGAATTTCTCCAAGGCGAGTGAAGTGCTTGAGGCGGTAATTCGTTCCAAGCCGCTCTGCGGTCCGCAGTTCTATATGGATCTGGCCACGTGCCGGCTGAACATGCAGGAGAAGGACCGGGCCGTTGAGACATGCGAGCGTGGTCTCGAGCTCTATCCGGAGTCATCGCGATTGGACAGGTTCTACGTGGCGCTGCTGCGGGCGACGTGCACGAAGGGGGAAAGAAAGGTGAGACTCGGCCGCGGTCTTCAGCGAAAGCCGAATTCTCCCGTGTACATGATCGCGCTCAGCGAGGTCTTGCTGGCTGAGGATCCTGTCGGATTGCAAGCTCAGATCGAGCCACTGGTACGTAAGGCCGCTCTCGCTTTGCCGCTTGATCCCGAAGCGCACTACCTCTATGGTCAGTGGGCCTGCCTGAATGACAGACACGAGGTAAGTATTCGGGAACTGACCAGGGCGCTGGCGCTGATTCAAGACAACGATCGCGCCAGAATGCAGACCTGCACGTATCTCGCGATCACCTATGAGCGCCTTGGCGAGCCGGCCAAAGCGGAACAAGCCTATCGGGATGCAATCGCGCTAAACAGAGGACTGCCGTCGCCCGAACCCGGGACACTCATGCAGTACGCGAAGTTCCTCCAAGACGAGCAGCGCGAGGCTGAGGCTCAGGAAGTGATCACGGAGATTTTGCGGTTCGCGCCGTCGTTTGGCCTCGCCCATCTCGAGCGCGGCAAGTTCCTGGCCGGGCGAGAGGAAATGGAGGCAGCGCTGGCGGAGGGTGAACTCGCATTGAGGTATGCCGGCGACGACGTGATCCGGCAGCGCGCGGCCCACGCGTTCCTGGCCAGGGCATACAACGCATTGGGGCGCGCGGAACAAGCGAAGCTGCACCTGGAATGGATCGAATCGCGTTCGCGACGCTAACCATCGAGAAAGGAAATCACATCATCGTGGCTGATTTGATCGGGAGGCGAAACTTTATCAAGAGCGTGCCCCTGATGTCCTCCGGCGCGGCGGTTGCGGCGCGGGGGGCGCAGCAAGCCGCCGCCGGTTCCGTTCCTTATAAGGCGAAGTGGTACGAGTTCACGGAGCACGCGGAGTCCGACACCTGCTGGTCGCTGTCCGTCGGTCCGGATGGGCGGATTTACGCGGCGTCGTGCGCGGAGGGGGTGCCGGGCGGGGTCGTCAACGTGTATCGCTACAACGAAGACACCGACTCGCTCGATCGCCTTTTTGCCGTGGACAAAATCATCGATGATCCGGGCGATTCGGGCCGGGCAACGCAGTGCAAGATCCACTACAGCTTCGCGCCCTCGATGTCGGACGGGGTGCTGTACATGGCCACCCATGTGTCGGGGCCTCCGGTTGACATGCCGGTGTATTCCTCCTGGTACTCCTGGTATGACGAGAAACGCGGTTACCGAGGCAGTGCACTGATGGCGTTCGACACCAGGACGGACCAGGTGCGCTGGTGGGACACGCTGATCCCGAAAGAAGGGTGCCGGTGCCTGGCGTTCGATGAAGAGCGCGGATTGCTCTATGCCGTGACCTATCCACTCGACCATCTCATCAGCTACGACGTGAGCAAGCGACGGCGGCGCGACCTGGGACGCATCGGATCGGTAAATTCCCAGGCGCTGTTCATCGACAAGAAACACCGGGTGTGGACGAGCAGCGACTATGGCCGGCTGGTGCGGTATTCGCCGGACAAAGACCGGCTGGAGTTCTCGCCCAACGTCCTGCCCCACAATCCTTCGTTTCAGACGGGATGGCATAGCGTTTTCTACGATGCGGTGGCCGCCCCCGACAGGGAATCGGTGTTCGCCTCAACCTGGATCGCGCAGCCGTACCTGATGCGCATCTGGATGAACGATGGCGACTGGCCGCGGGTAGAAAACCTGGGGCCGCTGACGCAAGATCGCGACCTCTCGCTACCGCTGAACACGTTCCGCGATCATTGCGGCGGGCTGACTTTTGCCGCCGACGGTCATTTGTACTACGTGGCGAGCCGCTGGCGCGATCCAGACTTCGGCGTAGCCACGAAATCGGGCCAGGAAATGGAGGGGGTCGTGTGGCGGTTGAATCCCGCTACGGGCAGGCGCGAGGCCGTGGCGCTCCTGGAACATCCGCAAAAGCCTGCGCAGTACGTGTCGCGGGGCGCAGTCGATCACAATGGCGACCTTTTTTTCGGTCACGTCGGCAATCGCCCGTCCGGCATCTTCAGAGTGCAGTTGCCAGCGGGACGGAAGAAGAAAAACGCGCATCTGCCGATTCGGGTGTGGGGGTAAGAAGCGATGAAAGACGAGAAGAAAAAGA
This sequence comes from Acidobacteriota bacterium, assembly GCA_050261515.1. Taxonomy (GTDB): domain Bacteria; phylum Acidobacteriota; class Terriglobia; order Bryobacterales; family Bryobacteraceae; genus JBLNDJ01. The sequence goes on from JBLNDJ010000021.1 coordinate 101,571, forward strand.
AAGTCGATTGGAATTCCCCCGAAACCCAGGCGGTCATCCGCCGGATCTATGACGACACCTTCACCCGGGAAGGGCTGATGGTGGCATTCCCGCCCTGCTTCCCCGGCGTCACGCTCCCCATTGCCGCCGATGAGTCGCACATAACCGCCCTCGACATCACTCCCGATGGAATCGTATACGGCGGCACGAGCGGCAGATGCTCGCACCTGTTCTTCGCGGCCTTCCACAGCACGACTGGTATCGTGTTCGACCTTGGCACGGTTGCGGGCGGCGAGCGCTGCGCGGCGGTCTGCGCCGGCACGAAGAGCTTTTTTGCATGCGTAAACGGCAAGCGCGGCGGTGGGCGCGTCGTTGCAAGCGAACTCCATCGAAGTGATCTCGACCTGATCGAGGAATGGGGATTCCGCCGGAAGCCGTTCCGTGACTTGGGAACGGTGGATGGAGAGCCGGTCATCCACGCGGTGTCCGATGCGAACCGAAAGAGGATGGTGGGCGTGACCTCCAGGCACCTCTTCACGGTGGACTTCGAGTCCTCCAGGATCGACATCGCAGGTGAAGTTCCGGGCGCGGGCCGCTTGGGAGTGGGAGCGAACGGCGCTGTGGTCGGCGCGGACGGAGCGGGCCACCTGTGGCGGTACAATCCCGACTCCGGGTTGCTGCAGCGGCGGGCCGTAGCGCTGCCTGAAGGGAAGTGGGATCCCTCACTCCTGCTGTGGTCGCGCTCGCGTCAACCCGGTCTCCTTTACACCGCCGATAGCGATGGCCGCATCTTCTCGTTCGACGAGCGCCTGGGGTTCAGCGCCGTGCTGGGACGTGCGCCCCTGGCGCCGGTGCGGACCTTGGCGGCCAGTGTGGACGGACGCGTGTATGGGTTCTGCGGGGATGAGATCAACAGGATGTTCTGTTATCGCCCCGCTCGAAAGGAAGTCACGGACCTGGGCTCGGCGGTGTCGGTCATCGAGCGGCGCCGGTACGGCTTCATCTTCAGCGACGCTGCGATCGGCCGGGACGGCGAAATCTACTTTGGGGAGGACGACAACCTCGGGCACCTCTGGCTCTACTTCCCGAAACTCGAAGCCGGCGCATAAGGCGTGCACCGCGGCATCCGCGGCCGGCGCCGGCGTCGCCGGACAGCCGGAATCCCAACTGCAAGCCCGATGTATATCAACGAATTACGGTACGCGAGAGCCTCAGCCTGCAATGTGACACCCGCGTAGGCTCGTGTTATACTGGCCGCCGGCTGGACGTACGCCTGGCTGGAGCGGAGCCAACTGAAACCGATCGATCCACAGCTCGAACGGGCGGAAGCGGAGGCCGTCCTTTCCTCCGAAATGTTCAAGCGGGCGCGCAGCTTGCGCCAGATTCTCGCCTACATTTGCGAACAGTACTTCGCCGGAGGGACCCCGAACATCAAGGAGTACAACATCGCGGTCGAGGCGTTGGGACGCGGGATCGATTTCGATTCGAACGCCGACACGATCGTTCGGGTTGAGGCTTCCCGGCTCCGCCGGCGCCTGCGCGAATACTACGCGACCGAAGGGGCCGACCATCCGATTCAACTCCTGCTTTCGAACACCGGTTACGTGCCTCAGTTTGTCGTCCGGCAGCCCGAAAGCGAACTGCCCGCCGGTACGGATGCGAAACCTGACATTTTGCCGCCCCCTGGCCCGGTTCCATCCTTTGCGGAAGCGGATAAGACCCAGGCGCCTCCCCGCCGCGTAAGCCGCAAGTGGATCGGCTTCATTGCCGGGGGCGCGGCGGCCCTTCTCGTAGCCGTCCTGGTTGTCGTGCAGTTCTACCGGCCGCGCAACGCTGAACCCGCCGGCGCACGCACCGCCTCCGCCCCGCCGCCCGCGACAGTTCGGCCGGCTGTCGAAACGTTACCGGGAGAAGAAACTCGAATCTTGTGCGGTTACACGAGGCCTCAGTTTGTGGATAGCCTGGGCCGCGTATGGTATGCGGACCGTTACTATCAGGGGGGCGCCGCCCAGGAACACGCGGACGACGTCGTGGGCGTGACGGATCCGACGATGTATCACACGTCCAGGCTGGGGCGCGAGTTTCGGTACGACATTCCGCTCAAGCCCGGGGTCTACGAACTGCATCTGCTCTTTGTCGAGGCCTACTTCGGCAAGCTTCAGACTGTCAATTCCGGGGAAGGCAGCAGGGTGTTCAGTGTCGCGATCAATGGCGTCACGCGTTTTCCAACGGTCGATATCTTCGCCGACGCCGGCGGCCCCGATATTCCCGCGGACCGCGTCCTCAAGGATGTCTCTCCTGCCTCGGACGGGTTTTTGCACCTGGCGTTCTCGGGCATAAACGATTGGGCGTCTGTGAGCGGCATTGAGATTGTGCCGGCCAAGCCGGGCAAAATGAGACCCGTCAGGATTGTGGCTGGGGGCCGCTCTTACTATGATCGTGCCGGCCGGTTCTGGGGCGCGGACCGCTACTTCATCGGAGGACGATCGGTCCGGCGGATTGTTTCGCTGCGGGGCACCGACGATCCCGAGTTGTATTCGAACTCGCGTTGGGGCCGTTTCACCTATTCCATTCCGGTGCCGCCGGACGGCACGTACAAAGTCACCTTGAAATTCGCCGAGACATTCTACGGCGGTGGCCCCTCCAAAGCCGGCGCAGGCAGCCGGATCTTCGACGTGTACTGCAATGGTCTGGCGCTCCTGCGTGGTTTCGACATAATCAAAGAGGCCGGCGGCGAGAACCGCGTCATCGATCGGGTCTTTCACCAGGTGAAAGCAACTGCGCAGGGCAAAATCGTCCTCTCGTTCGCTCCCGTGATCGATTACGCGACTGTCTGCGCTATCGAAGTAGTTGATGAAGACCAGTGATTCACGCCGCCGCTGACGCGCTAGCCCCGGCCGCCGCATTCCCGGCCCCGCTATAGACGTGCGCCTGCCTTTTTCCGTAAGCTGGCTCCGAACAGGGGGTCACATGCATCACATGCACCGCATCGCCATGGCATGGGCGTTCGCCTTGCCGCTGGCCTTGAACGCCGCGCCGCGCGACCTGTCGTTCGCGCAGTCCGCGCCCGCCGTCGAGGCTTACGACTTTGTCGAAGTCACCGTGAACGTCTCCGCGCCGGATGCGGCGAATCCATTCACCGATGCCGTGCTCACCGGCACCTTCGGCAAGGCCGGCGCCGGCGAGCGGCGGCACGTTGACGGCTTCTGCGATTCGGCCGACGGCAGCGTGTTCCGCATACGCTTTATGCCCTCCTCGCCGGGCGACTACACCTACTCGATCACCTACCGCCAGGGCGCCTTCGAAAAGAGCTACGAAGGCACGTTCCGCGCCACCGCCGGCGGCCGCCGCGGGCCCATCCGCGTGGACCCGCAATACCCCTGGCACTTCCTATGGGAAGGCACCGGCGAGCACTACTTCTTCAACGGGACCACCGCCTTCTGGTTGATGGGCTGGAAGCACGACCGCATCATCGACTACGCGCTGCAGCGCCTGAAGGACCTCAAGATCAACCGCGTGCGCGTGCTGCTGGCCGGGCACGCCGACATCCTGTGGGGCGATGCCGTCATGACCGGAGGCGATTTCACCATGGCCCTGCGGCCGTGGATCGCGAAAGATCCCGAGAGCTTCAACGCGCCCGGCATCGACTACACCCGCTTCAACGTCGCCTACTGGAAGCGCTTCGAGCGCATGCTGCGCTTCGCGCGCGAACGCGACCTGATCATCTCCGTGATCCAGGACATCTCCACGCACAAGGCGCAGCCGGCCGCGGGGAGCGACGAAGAGCGGCGTTATCTGAAGTACATGGTGGCGCGCCTCAGCGCGTTTTCGAACGTGACATGGGACCTCGGCGACGACATGGACAGCTTCCGCGACGAGACCTGGGTGCACGAAACCGGAACGCTGATAGAGAAGTGGGACCCCTACCGGCACCTCGCCACCAGCCATCCCGTCCATCGCGAGCACCAGGACCGCGGCTCCGCGTGGTTCGGGTTCACTTCGATCCAGGAATGGGGCCGCAGGCAGCACGCCCTCATGCTCGAGGAGCGGCAGATCCAGTTGAAGACCGGCCGCATCATTCCCCAGACCAACGAAGAGTACGGATACGAGGACCACTATCCCCAGTGGGCCCCCGCTCCGCCGGCCGATTCCGCCGAGGTGCTGCGCCGCACCGCGTGGGAGATCGCGATGGCCGGCGCCTACGGCACTGCCGGCGAATCCGCCCGCCGCGGCACGAACGTGTGGCCCAACACCGGCGGCGGCTGGATCAACGGCCGCGGCGACGACACCATGGTCATGCTGAAGGGCTACGCCCGCATGGTGGATTTCTTTACCAGCTTCGAATGGTGGAAGACCGAGCCGCACGACGAGCTGGTCGATAACGGCGCCTACTGCCTGGCCAAGCCCGGCGAGATCTACGCCGTGTACCTGCCCCAGGGCGGCGACGTGACGGTGAAGCTCGAGCCCGGACGCTACCAGGCCCACTGGTATTCGGCATTCACCGGAGAAATCGTCCCCATCGACGCGCCGGCCGGGGGGCCGTCCTGGAAATCGCCCAAGGCTCCCGCCTGGCAGGATTCGGCCCTGCTGCTCCGCAGGCAGTGAGCGTGTCTGTCCTCTCACAATTGTGGTTTGACACGTTATTTGTGGCCACAGTATATTGAGGGTGCTGTTGGCTGCCTACCATGGTGGGCAACAAGGGAACCTGGTGAAAATCCAGGGCTGCCCCGCAGCGGTAATCAGGATCGAAAGCCGCATCGGACGCACTGGCCTCGCCTGAGGCTGGGAAGCGGCGGCGAGTAGGCGGATGGAATCGTCCGCGCCTGTAAGCCCGAAGACCTGCCGACAGCCGGCGCCCAGGCGGCATCGTAGGGGGCACACGTCCTCTCGGGGGGACGAGTGAAAAATACGAACAAACATCGGACTTTTTCTATCATTCAAGGCGGCCTGGGCGTCGCGGTGTCGAACTGGCGCCTGGCGCGGGCCGTTTCCGAGCTCGGCCAACTGGGCGTCGTCTCAGGAACCGCGCTTGACCAGGTCTTCGCCCGGCGCTTGCAGGACGGCGATCCCGGCGGGCACATGCGCCGCGCGCTCGACCGCTTTCCATTTCGCGCCATGGCCGAACGCGTCTGGCGGAAATACTTCGTCCGCGGCGGGAAACCGCCGGGTGAGCCCTATAAGCCCCTTCCCATGCTTGCCGCACAGGGCCCGCGCGAGTCGCTCGAGCTCTGTATCGTGTCGAATTTCGCCGAAGTCTTCCTGGCGCGCGAGGGGCACTCGAATCCGGTCGGCATCAACTACATGGAGAAGCTCCAGTTGTGGCATCTCGCCTCCGTCTATGGCGCGATGCTGGCCGGGGTGAGTTATGTGCTGATGGGCGCGGGGATTCCCATGCGGATTCCCGGCGCGCTCGACCGCCTGGCCGCGCACGAGCAGGCCGCTTATCCGCTGCACGCAGCCGGCGGCGACGCGGCGCTGGCCTTCACCCCCTCCGAATTCATGGAATGCGCGCTGCCCTCGCTCACGCGCCCCGAATTTCTCGCCATCATCTCGTCGAGCGCGCTGGCCACCACCCTGGCAAGAAAAGCCAACGGGAAAGTGGACGGGTTCATCATCGAAGGCCCCACCGCCGGCGGGCACAACGCGCCCCCGCGCGGGCAGCTCACGCTGAACGAGGCCGGAGAGCCGGTTTACGGCGAGCGCGATTCGGTGGATCTGACGAAGATCCGCGCTCTCGGCCTGCCCTTCTGGCTTGCGGGCGGCTGCGGCTCGGCGGAGGGGCTCCGTGCGGCGCTGGCGGCCGGAGCGGCCGGCGTTCAGGTGGGAACGGCATTCGCCTTCTGCGCCGAATCCGGCATGCGCGACGACTACAAGGCGGCGGTGCTCGAACAACTCGCGCGGGGCGAAGCTCGCGTGTTCACCGATCCGCTGGCCTCCCCCGCGGGCTTCCCGTTCAAGATCGCGGGCCTCGAAGGGACGCTCTCGGAAGAGAGCGTTTTCCGCGCGCGGCGGCGCGCCTGCGACCTCGGCTATCTGCGCGAGGCTTACCGCACTCCGCAAGGACAAATCGGGTTCCGTTGTCCCGCCGAGCCCGTTGCGGCGTATACGGCCAAGGGCGGCGGCGCGGCCGTGGCCGCGCATCGGAAGTGTATCTGCAACGGGCTGATGTCCACGGCCGGCTATCCGCAGGTGCAGGCGAACGGCTATGTGGAACCGGGCGTGATCACCGCGGGCGACGATCTGAACGGCATCGTCCGGTTCCTCGCCCCGGGCGCCGCGTCGTACCGCGCCGCGGACGTGATCTTCCATGTGCTGAAAGCCACGAACGCATGACCGCCGCGCCAGCGGTTCCCGGAACGCGCGGCGCATAGGCCGATACAATGGCACCATGGAGTACCGGTTACTGGGCAATTCGGGACTAAAGGTATCTTCGCTCTCATTCGGCACCGGCACGTTCGGCGGCGGAAACGAATTCTTCAAGGCCTGGGGTTCCACAGGGGTCGATGAGGCCAGGCGGCTGGTGTCGGTCTGCCTCGACGCCGGCATCAACTTCTTCGATACGGCCGACGTTTATTCCAACGGCCTCTCGGAGGAGATTCTCGGGGAGGCCGCCGGCTCGAAGCGCCACGAGCTGCTGATCTCCACCAAGGCGACGTTCAAGATGGGCGACGGGCCGAACGACATCGGCTCCTCCCGCTACCATCTGGTCGCGGCATGCGAGGCCAGCCTCAAACGGCTCGGCACCGATTACATCGACGTCTATCACCTGCACGGCTTCGACGCGCTCACGCCCGTCGATGAGGTCCTCTACACGCTCGATACGCTGGTGCGCAGCGGCAAGGTGCGTTACATCGCCTGTTCGAACTTTTCCGGCTGGCACCTCATGAAGTCGCTCGCGATTTCGGAGAAGAACGGCTGGGCGAAGTACGTCGCGCACCAGGTCTATTATTCGCTGATCGGACGCGACTACGAATACGAGCTGATGCCGCTCGGGCTCGATCAGAAAATCGGCGCGATGGTCTGGAGCCCGCTCGGCTGGGGCCGCCTTACCGGAAAGATCCGCCGCGGAAAGCCACTGCCCGAGGTGAGCCGCCTCCACACCACCGCCGAGGCAGGGCCGCCGGTACAGGAAGAACATCTCTACAACGTGATCGACGCCATCGACGAAGTCGCGAAGCAGACGGGCAAGTCCGTTCCCCAGATCGCGCTCAACTGGCTGCTCCGCAAGCCGACGGTTTCGACCGTCATCATCGGCGCTCGCAACGAGGAGCAGTTGAAGCAGAACATTGCGGCCGAAGGCTGGCGGCTCACCGATGAGCAGGTGGCGAAACTGGACGCCGCAAGCGCCGCTCCCGTGCCGTACCCCTACTGGCACCAGCGCCAGTTCAAAAATCGCAACCCCCTCCCGCCGCCCGCGGCGCAGTAGATTTCAGCCCCGCTTTGTGGCTCAGCCGGAACCTTTTCCCGGCATGCGCGTATGAACAGGGGGAGGATTGCCCCGATGCTTGACTGGCTCGTCGAAGATGCGCGCTACGGCCTGCGCATGCTCCGGAAGACTCCCGGCTTCACGGCGATCACGGTCGCCACCCTGGCGCTCGGGATCGGCGCCAACACGGCGCTGTTCAGTGTGGTGGACGCGCTGCTGCTGCGGCCGCTCCCCTACCCCGACTCGAACCGGCTGCTGCTCGTGATGGAGAAGCCGCCGCAGGGCCGGATGAACTCCGTCTCGGCTGCAAATTTCCTCGACTGGCGCGACCAGAACCGCGTCTTCTCGCATCTGGCCGCCACGCAGTTCACCACGTTCGATCTCTCGGTGAGCGGAACGCCCGACCGCGCCCCGGGCATGCGCGTTTCGGCCGGGTTCTTTGAGCTCCTCGGGATTCCTCCGGCGCTTGGCCGCGCCATTGCCACTGAGGACGACCGCCCCGGCGCACCCTGCGTCGCCGTGCTGAGCAACGGCTCCTTCGAGCGGCGGCTTGGCGGCGACCGCGGAGCGATCGGCCGCACGCTGATGCTCGACGGAGCCAAGTGCACCGTCATCGGCGTCATGCCGGCGCGGTTCCGCATGATCGGCGGGCCGGAGATGTTCGCGCCGCTGGCGCTCGATTCCGCCAAGGTCACGCGCGACTTCCACTACCTCACGCCGCTCGGACGGCTCAGGGACGGCATCTCGCTCGAGCAGGCCCGCGCCCAGATGGTGGGCATCGGGAAGAACATCGAGCGCGCCTATCCGAAATCGAATAAGGGCTGGAGCGTGACGCTCGAGCCGCTGCACGAGTTGCTGGTGGAAGGCGCGCGAACCGGCGTGCTCGTGCTGTTTGGCGCGGTGGCGTTCGTGCTCCTGATCGGCTGCGTCAACGTGGCGAACCTGCTGCTGGCGAAGGCCGCGGTGCGGCAAAGAGAGCTGGCCATACGGAGCTCGCTCGGCGCGGCGCGCGGCCGCCTGATAGCGCAGGTGATGGTGGAGAGCGTCCTTCTGGCGCTGGGGGGCGGCCTTCTCGGCGTCGTGCTCGCCTGGTGGCTTGTGCGGCTTGCGCCATCGATAATACCGTCCTTCCTTCTTGAAGGCGTGCCGCCAATCGCGCTTGACTGGCGCGTGCTCCTGTTCGCCCTCGGCGTGTCGGTCTCGACCGGGCTGCTGTTCGGACTGGCTCCGGCATGGCGCTCCTCGAAGGTTGATTTGCAGCACACGCTGAAAGAGGCGGGCCGCGGTGCGAGCACGAGTTCCGGCTCCGGCCGTTTCCGCGCGGCGCTCGTGGCGGGCGAGGTAGCGCTCTCCATGGTGCTGCTGGCGGGCGCGGGCCTCATGGTGCGCAGCATGGCCGCGATGTACTCCTCCGATCCGGGGTTCCAGCCGGAAAACGTCCTGACGATGCGGATCTCGATGCCGCAGGCGCGCTACTCCGAAGCGGCGCGGGTTCGCGAGTTCGACCGCCGGCTTCTCGACCAGGTGGGGGCTCTGCCGGGCGTGCGCGCGGTGAGCCTCTCGATGACCACTCCCCTGACGGGGTCGTATTTCGGCATGCCGTTCCAGGTGGTCGGGCAGCCCGAGAAGCCAGTCTCCGAGCGCCCCGGCGTGCCGTTCCAGCTTGTCACGCACGACTACTTCCGCACGATGGGCGTACGCCTCCACAAGGGGCGCTTCTTCACCGAGCGGGACGACGAGAACGCTCCGCGGGTGGCCGTGGTTAACCAGACGTTCGTGAAGAACTTCCTCTCCAAGGTGGAGCCCGTCGGCCAGCGGCTGCGCATCGAGGAGCTTGTCAGCGGCCAGCAGAAGCTCGGCCCGGAGATCGCCTGGGAAATCGTGGGTGTGATGAACAACGTGAAATTCGGCGGCCTGAATAGCGACGAGGTGCCCGAAATCTACGTGCCGCTGCTGCAATCGCCGTGGCCGGGCGGCGTTCTGGCGCTCAGGACGGCGGCCGCCCCGGAGCGCCTCACAGGCGCAGTGCGGGCCGTGGTGCGCGGCCTCGACAAGGACATGCCCATCACGGAAGTCAAGACCATGCAGCAGATCGCCGGAGAGTCGGTGGCCCAGCCCCGCCTGCAAACCTGGATCATCGGCGTGTTCGCCGCCGTGGCGCTGGTGCTTGCGGCGCTCGGGATCTACGGCGTGATGGCCTACACGGTGGAGCAGGGCACGCACGACCTCGGAGTCCGGATGGCGCTCGGCGCGCGGCCCATCGACGTGCTGAAAATGACGCTGCGCCGGGGGCTGATGCTGGCCGCCATCGGCGTGGCCGTGGGACTGGCCGGGTCTTTCGCGCTTACGCGCGCGATGACCAGTCTGCTTTACGGCGTGAAGCCCACCGACCCGCCGACATTCATCGCGGTGGCCCTGCTGCTGACGGCGGTGGCCCTGGCCGCGACCTACATTCCGGCCCGCCGCGCCGCGGCGGTGGACCCCATGGTCGCGCTGCGCTGGGAGTAAGGGGTGTGGCGGGCGTGCCGGCCGCGGTCTATCCGGATTACGGCGCCGCCGCCCGGCAGGCCTCGCGCACGATCGGCTCGGCGATTTCCTTGAGCTGCCTCCAGTGGAGGCTGCTCCCCATTTCGCTGTCCGATCCCGCCGCGAGGTTCGAGCCGCCCCAGATTCGTACACCGGGCGTGTCCTCGGCGCACTGGAAGGCTTCGATCAGCTTTGTCACCTGAAACACGTCTTCGTCGTACGGCGACCCTCGGATCACGCTGTAGGTGTAGCGCCCGCTCGGCCGCGTCGAAACCAGGCTGATCAGATTCGTGTGGCCTTGCGCGCCGAGCACCAGCCGCGAGTTCGGGTCGCCCTTCTCGTCCGCGATCGCAAAGCCGTAAGGCGACTTGTACAGGATTTCGGGCTGGGCCGTGATCGGCGAAGTTCCCGCGTTGCCCGCCAGCAGGTCGAGCAGGCGGTCGCACACCTGCCGGATCGTGTCCAGAATCAGCCCCTCGTCGCCCTGCACCTTGCCGCACATGCGCTGCTGCCGGTACGGTTCGAACACCCACGTGAAGTGGTTTCTCACCAGCTCATCGAGGTTCACCGGGTAAACGCCGCCGCACACGTCGATCTTGTTGTTGTACTGAACGATCCACCGGAGCAGCGGATGCCCCTCGCTCCGCTCGAGCAGCATGTGGTATTCGAGCACGAACGCCGCCAGGCACACGTCCTGGTCGGCATTCCAGACGTAGACCGGGATCGGCCGCCGCTTCTTGAGCCACCGCTCCATGAGCCGTCCCTGCCGTACCGCGATGTAGGCCTGCATGGCCGCGCTCATCGACGCCTCGCGGACCACGCCCACATGGTGGTCGAAGTGGACATAATGGCCGCAATGGCCCGGCGTGTCGTCGATCACTTCGAGGCCGATCGAGTATTCCGGCGCCTCGCGGATGAAATGGGCCCAGTCCTCAAACCGCTTCGGCGGAACTCGCAGAAGGATTCGTTCGAACTGGTTTTTCGCGGAGGCGGCAGGCAAGCCCTGCGGCGGCGTTGGAGTCACTTCGGAGCGCACATCCAGGGTTCTTTCTCAAAGCTATGCTACAACAGTTTTTCATGCTCCACGAGGTTGGCCCGGTGGTGCTCCTCCTGGTTGCGGCCTGTGGGACGGCCTCCGCGGCGGGCTCTGAGCCCGTCGCAGCGGGGCGTGCCAACCTGTCACGGGCGCTCCAATCCATGGGCCTCGATGCGGACGGCGTGGTCCTGCTCGAAGGCGATTCCCCAGCCGCCCGCGCGCTCGGCTTCGTTCCGGTAGGCCGCAAAGTCCGGGTGCGGCGGATTCGAGACACCCGCGCCCCCGCGCTCCGCATCGTCTGGAAAGACCCCGCCGAAGTCCCCGTGTTCAGCGTTCCCCCCGGCGCGCGCGTGTTCGCGGCCGCCTGCGCCGGCCGCGTCCCGCTGATGGCCGGAATCCGCACCGCAAGCGGCGCGGCCCTGTGGGTCGCGGTCCCGCCCGGCGACGAAGGCTACGAGCGCTTCCCCTACCTGCCGCAGGCGCTCGCCGATCTCGGCGCACGCCCGCGGTTCGAATCCAGGCGGCTTTGGGCTTTCTACGACTCGGCCTTCCACGAGCCTCCGTTCGACCCCGACGCCCTGGCCGCGGGCTGGCGCAAAGCCGGCATCTCGGCCCTGCACGTCGGTGCCTGGGATTTCTTCGAGCCGGACGAAGCGGGCGACCGCCGCCTGCGCGACCTCATCGCCGCCTGCCACCGCCACCTGATTCTGGTCTACGCCTGGCTCGAGTTGCCCCACGTCAGCGACAAATTCTGGCAGGATCACCCGGAGTGGCGCGAGAAGACCGCCCGCCTGAAAGACGCCGCGGTGGACTGGCGCCTCCTCATGAATCTCGCCAACCCGGCCTGCCGCGACGCGGTGGCGCGCGGCGTCATCGGCCTCGCCCGGCGCTTCGACTGGGACGGCGTCAACCTCGCCGAGCTCTACTACGACGGCATCGAAGGACTGAAGAAACCCGCCGAATTCACGCCGATGAACAACGACGTGCGGCGCGAGTTCCGCGCCCGGTCCGGCATCGACCCGCACCGCCTGTTCGACGGCCTCGACGACCCCGCCCGCGAGCGCGCCTTCCTCGATTACCGCGCCGGGCTCGCCGCGCGCCTCCAGGAAGACTGGACCGCCGTGGTCGAAAAGACCGGCCTCCCCCTCGCGCTCACACATGTGGACGACCGCTTCGACACCTCCATGCGCGACGCCATCGGCGCCGACGCCGCGCGCGCCCTGAAGCTGCTCGATCGCCGCCCCATGACGTTCATCATCGAAGACCCCGCCACGCTGTGGCACCTCGGGCCGAAGCGTTACGCGGAAATCGCCCGGCGGTACGAGCCGCTCACGGCGCACCAGGACTGTCTCGGCGTGGACATCAACATCGTGGACCGCTATCGCCGCGGGCATCCCACGGCGCGCCAGACCGGCGCAGAACTGTTCGAGCTGATTCACACCGCCTCGGAGGCGTTCGCGCAGGTGGCATTCTACGCCGAATCGACGGTGCTCCCGGTCGATCTGCCGCTGCTGGCGGCGTCCTCGGCGGTGGTGACGCGCTTCGAGCGCGAAGGCGCCCGCGCCGTGATCGAATCGCCGCGCGGCGCCGGAGTCCGCTGGGACGGCCCGGTGCTGGTTGACGGCGAGCCCTGGGCCGCGCAGGACGGCTCCGTAGTCTGGCTCCCGCCGGGCCGCCACACGCTCGCGCCGGCCCCCGCGCCTCCGCCCCACGCCTTGCTCGATTTTAACGGAGAACTCGACGCCGTCCGCCCCGCGCCCAACGGCATCGAGCTCGACTACCACAGCAAGACGCGAGCGCTCGCACTGGTGAACTTCGAGACTGCCGCGCCGTTTGCCGCAGTGAAGGCGGGCCCCGCCCGCTGGGTCGTCACCCTCCCGCCCGGCGCCCACATATTTGTGATCAGCTCTCGTACGGCCACTGCGGCTTGGTGAACAATCCCCCGTCCACGAAAACCGTCTGCGCCGTAATGAACCCCGCCACCCCGCTCGCCAGGAACGCCACCGCGTGCGCGACATCCTCCGGTGTCCCGATCCGCCCGAGCGGCGTCAACCTGCTCCACGTCGCGGCGTAATCCCCGGCTTCGTGCTTCGTGCGCTCCACCTCGACCGAGCCCGGTGCCACGCAGTTCACCGTGATCCCGTACCGCGCCAGCTCCACCGCCGCCGCCTTGGTGAACATCTCGATTCCGCCCTTGCTCGCCGTGTAGCTCACCAGCCCCGGGAACGGAACCTTGTTGCACCCCGACCCGATGTTGACGATACGCCCGCCGCCCGCCTCCTTCATGTGCCGCGCCGCGCGCTGCGTGCAGAGGAAACATCCCTTCAGGTTGGTGTCGATCACGCGGTCCCACTCGTCTTCACCCAGATCGAGCAGCGGCTTGAAAATCTGGGTGCCCGCGTTGTTCACCAGAATGTCGAGCCGCCCGAGCCCGGCCAGGGCCTGTGCGAACATCCGGTCCACCTCGGCGGCGGCGGATACGTTCGCCTTCGCCGTCACCGCGCGCCGTCCCATCGCTTTGATCTCGCCTGCGGCGGCCTCGGCCCCCTCGGCGTCCGAATTGAAGTTCACCGCGACATCGCACCCCTGCCTCGCCAGTTCAAGCGCGATGCCCTTCCCGATCCCCTTGCTCGCGCCGGTCACCAGAGCGGCCTTCCCTTCGAGCGGTAGCGCCATATCGGGATTTTATCGCTAACCTGTTCGGGCCCAGACGCGTCCTATTGGCGGAATCGTCGCGTTTTCCTACTTGCCCACCGGTGGTTTTCGGTGGACACTTGAATTTTCGGGAGGAACCGGTTGAACCTGAAGGTGTCTGAAACTGTCGGTGTCCGCGAGCCATCGGAGCGATGGACTACGGCCGACTCGAGCGAGCTCTACGACGCGGCAAGCTGGGGGAAAGGCTATTTCTCCGTCGGCCAGAACGGCCACCTCTACGTTCATCCCGATAAAGATCCCGCGCGGGCCATCGATCTCAAGGAACTCGTCGATACGCTCGTGCTGCGCGGCATCTCGCTGCCCATCCTCATCCGGTTCGCGGAAATTCTCCGACACCGCCTGAGCGAGATCCACAGCGCGTTTGAAGCTGCCATCGCGGAGCACGGCTACAAGGGCGGATACTCCTGCGTCTATCCCATCAAGGTCAACCAGCAACGCCAGGTGGTGGAGGAAGTCTTCAAATTCGGCCGGCCGTTCAAGTTCGGCCTGGAGGCGGGTTCGAAACCCGAGCTGCTGGCGGTGCTCGCCATCGCAAACAACGACACGCCCATCATCTGCAACGGCTTCAAGGACGACGAGTACATCGAGATGGTCATGCTGGCCACCAAGATCGGCCGGCAGATCACGACCGTGATCGAGAAGTACACCGAGCTCGACCTGGTGGCGCGCCACGCGCAGCGCATCGGCGTTCGGCCGCGCATCGGGCTCCGGCTCAAGCTCGCAAGCCGCGGCTCGGGCCGTTGGAAGTCATCCGGCGGCTACCGTTCGAAGTTCGGCCTCACCGTGAGCGAGGCCGTGCGCGCGCTCGACCAGCTCAAGACGCTCGAGATGGCCGACTGCCTGGAGCTTCTGCACTTCCATCTCGGCAGCCAGATCACCAACATCCGCCACATCAAGGCGGCCGTGATCGAGGCTGCGCGCATCTACACCGAACTTTCCAAGGCGGGAGCGGGCTTGCAGTATCTCGATGTGGGCGGCGGGCTCGGCATCGACTACGACGGCTCCCAAACGGATTTCGAATCGAGCGTCAACTACACGCTTCAGGAGTACGCCAACGACGTCGTCTACCACGTCCAGAGCGTGTGCGACGAGGCCAACGTGCCGCACCCGACCATCGTCACCGAGAGCGGGCGCGCCGTGGCGGCGTATCACAGCATGCTGGTGTTCAACGTCCTGGGCGTCTCCGGCCTGGGCGAACAGGACCTTCCGCCAGAGGTTCCCGCCGACGCCGAGCAGCCGCTCATCGACCTTCAGGAAACTGCCCGATCGCTCAGCAAGCGCAACCTGCTCGAAAGCTTCCACGATGCCCAGCAGGCGCTCGACCAGGCGCTCAACCTGTTCAGCCTCGGCTATCTGCCGCTCGAGCAGCGCTGCCTTGCGGAGAACCTCTACTGGACCATCTGCCGCCGCATCCAGCGCCTGGCCGCCGATCTCGAGTACTTCCCCGAAGAGCTGGAAGGGCTGGAAGCCATGCTCTCGGACACGTATTTCTGCAATTTTTCGATCTTCCAGAGCATGCCCGATAGCTGGGCCATCAAGCAGCTCTTCCCCATCATGCCCATCCACCGGCTGGAGGAGCGGCCCACGCGCAGCGCCATCATCGGCGACATCTCCTGCGACTCGGATGGCAAAGTCGACCAGTTCATCGACCGCCGCGATGTCAAGCGCACGCTGCCGCTACACTCCTTCAACGGGCAGGAATACTACCTAGGCGCGTTTCTGATCGGGGCGTACCAGGAAATCCTGGGCGACCTGCACAACCTGTTCGGCGACACCAACGCCGTGCACGTGAGCCTGAACGGGGACGGCGAAGTGGTGCTCGACAATGTGATCAAGGGCGACACGGTGCGCGAGGTTCTGGACTACGTGCAGTTCAACTCCGAGACGCTGCTCTCGCAATTCCGCCGCGACGTCGAAACCGCTCTCAGGGAAGGGAAGATCGGCTACGAGGAATCCGGCCGCCTGTTGCGCTTCTACGAAGACGGCCTGCACGGCTACACGTATCTTGAAGACGGGCACGACCGCTAGAACCGCCTGCGCCGCCGCTCGGCCGCCCGCACTTCGTGCTCTTCCAGCCCGAAGTAATGGGCCACCTCGTGCCACACCGTCTCGCGCACCAGCCGCAGCAAATCGCGCCGGTCGCGCGCCATGCGCTCGTGAGGCCCCTGGTAGATCGTGATGCGGTCGGGCATCGTGAAGCCCTCGCTGACGCTGCGGCGCGGCAGAGGACGCCCCTGGTACAGCCCCAGCAGCCCCGGGCGCGGCGGCTCGGCCTCCACCACGAAAACGAGATTCTTCAGGCGCCGCCGGAAGCGCGGCGGGATCACCTTCAGCGACCGCTCCACCAGCCTGTCGAACTCCGCCGGGCTCATTCGACTAATTTAATCTACCTCGCAAACCACTGGCTTCAGGAACGTTAGGGCCGGCTCGGGTCGTGCGCGCTTGACAGTATTAACAACCTCCTGCTAGCCCTGTATAGTTGACTCTCTGGAAATGAATAAGGGGACGCTTTACGCGCGTCTCCCGGTATTGAGGAATCATGTTTTCTACTACATGCGAATATGCCTTGCGGGCGCTCGTCCGGCTGGCGCAGATGCCGAACGGCTCCGCGATCCTGGGCCGCGACCTGGCGCAAAATGCCGAGATCCCCGCGAACTACCTGTCCAAGATCCTGTTGACGCTACGAAACGCCGGTATTTTGACGACGGCCCGCGGCACCGGCGGCGGCTACCGCCTGCGTAAACCTGCCGAAGAGATCCGCCTGATCCACGTCGTGGAACTGTTCGACGGTGCGCGCGCGCGCCCGGCCTGCCTGCTCGGTTGTAAAGAATGCTCCGATGAGGACCCCTGTTCGGCGCACGACCTCTGGAGGGACGTGCGGGCCGTCTACGTGAACTTCCTCGAGACCACGACACTCGCGAGCATCTCCAAGGACAAGAACGCCGCCCCTGCGGCGGATTCGGCCGCAGCCAGCTAGACTGGTTTCATGGGGCTGGTGCGCCGGGCACCATTCATCTCGGTTGTAATCCCGGTCTATAATTCCGCGGGATACCTGGCCGCCTGCCTCGAACACCTCGCGCAATCGACGTTCACGGATTTCGAGTGCATCGTCGTGGACGACGGCTCGACCGACGGGTCGGCCTGGGTCGCCCGCCGCCATGGCGCGCGTGTGATCTCAACGGCAGGGCGCCGCGGTCCGGCGCACGCGCGCAACGTGGGCGCGCGCGCCGCTTCGGGCGGCATTCTCTTTTTCATCGACGCCGACGTGTGCGTGCACCCGGACACCGTCGCCCGCCTGCTCGAAGATTTCGACGGCGACCCGGCGCTGGCGGCCGTCATCGGTTCCTACGACGACGCGCCCGGCTCGGGCGACTTCCTCTCGCAGTACCGCAACCTGATGCACTGCTACGTGCACCAGACCGGGCGCCGGCGCGCCTCCACGTTCTGGAGCGGATGCGGCGCCATCCGCCGGCCGGTGTTCCTCGCGCACGGAGGGTTCAACGAGAGCTACCGGCGGCCGGCCATCGAAGACATCGAGCTCGGCTACCGGCTCATCTCGGCCGGCGAGCAGATCCTGCTCGACCGCAACCTGCTCGCCAAGCACCTGAAGCGCTGGAGCCTCTGGAGCACGGTCAAGACCGACGTCATTTGCCGCGGCATTCCGTGGACCGAGCTCATCCTGCGCGACCGCAAGCTGCCCAACGACCTCAACGTGCAGTTGAGCCAGCGGCTCAGCGTAGCGCTCGTGTTCGTGATGCTCGGCATCGCCGCCCTTACCTCCATCCGCTGGGGCGGCTACTTTCTGCTGCCGCTGTTCGCGCTCGTGTTGTTCCTGCTCGCGCGGTATTGGGTGGACGCCGCGTCGCCCCGCAGGTCGAAGCTCGGGATGGCGGTCTTCACCACGGCCATCGCCGGCATCGTGTGGCTGTCCTACGCGCTCGGAATGCCGGCCGTGGCCTTCCCCGTCCTGCTCGGATACCTGCTGCTGTTTCTGCGGGACAAGTACGCGTACGCCACATACAGCCGCCGCAGGCTGACCGGCGCGCTGCTGGGCGCGTACATGATTTTCGCGATCGCCTTCGTCCTCGGCTATCTGCCCAATCACTACCTGGTGTTCGGTTTCCTCGGCACGCTGGCCGTGCTGGTCGCGCTCAACCTGAAGTTCTACCTGTTTCTCGCGGCCAAGCGCGGCAAGCTGTTCGCCGCCACGGCGATTCCGTTTCACCTGCTCTACTTCTTCTACAACGGGATTTCGTTCAGTGTGGGGCTCGCGCGCCATGCCCTGAGGAGGGCCGTAAAAAGGCCGCAGCCGGCGTCTCCGGCTGCGAATTGGCGGCAAGAAGGGGCGCCGCACAAAAGCGCCCCGAGGAGGACATCGCGTTTCAATAGATAAGTGCCGAAAGGGGCTGAATCTTCTCGCGGTCAACATAACTTTGTACTATAAAGTACTTGACAGATTTTCTCGTCACGCGTACGATCGAAGCATGTTGCCGGCCCGTCCGCTGCGCCCGCTTCCGGAGGAACCCGCCGCCATACATACCCGTGCCATGGACAATCTCCGGTTCATCCGGCAGACCATGGAGAAGGCCACGGCGTTCACGGCCGTGCCGGGGCGCGGGCTCGTTGTCGTGGGCATCACGGCTCTTCTTGCGGCGCTCGCCGCGCGCGGCCATCAGGCTGTGCGCGCGTGGCTCGCGGTCTGGCTCGGCGAGGCGGTGGTTTCCTTCGCGATCGCCGGCGGCGCGACGTTCCGCAAGGCGCGCGTCTCGAAGCTGCCGCTGTTTTCGATTCCAGGCAAGCGCTTTGCCCTGAGCTTCACGCCGCCGATGGTGGTCGGCGCGCTGCTCACCGCCGCGCTCTGGTACTACGGGCTCTACGCGGCGATTCCGGGCATGTGGCTGCTGCTTTATGGGACGGGCATCGTCACGGGCGGCGCGTTTTCCGTCAGGGTGGTCCCGGTCATGGGCCTGTGCTTTATGGCCGTGGGGGCCGCCGCCCTGTTTTTGCCGTTCGAGTGGCGCGACTGGGTGATGGGCGCCGGCTTCGGCGGACTGCACATCGTGTTCGGAATCGTCATTGCCAGGAGGTATGGTGGCTAAGACCAGCGCATTGCGGCAATCCGGGGCCCGCCGATCCGCTCCCGAGCAGGGCCGGTTGAGCGAACTGCCGGGGCGCGCCGGCGAGGCCGCCGTCGCGCTCGACCGCATCATTCACGAGCGCATGCGGCTCGGCATCGTCTCCGCTCTCGCGGTCAACGAGACGCTCACGTTCAACGACCTCAAGAAGCTGCTCAACACGACCGACGGCAACCTGAGCGTGCACGCGCGCAAGCTCGAAGAAGCCGGCTACATCGCCTGCTCGAAGTTCTTCGAGGGCCGCCTGCCCAAGACCGAGTACCGCCTGAGCGCGCAGGGCAAGCAGGCGCTCGAGCGTTATCTCGACCACATGGAAGCTCTGATTCGCGCCACGCGCGACCGCTGAGGTTCTCTTTTTTTGTGCATGAACTTTATGGGCAAAAGTAATTTGCACGTAGCCATCATCATGGACGGCAACGGCCGCTGGGCGCAGGCGCGCGGGCTGCCGCGCGTTGCCGGCCACCGCCAGGGCGCGCTGGCGGTGCGCCGCACGGTAGAGGCTGCGCCGGATCTCGGCGTCGGCACACTCACGCTCTATGCCTTCTCGAGCGACAACTGGCGCCGCCCGCCCGAAGAAGTCTCGACGCTCATGCGCCTCTTCCTCGAGTACCTGCGCAAGGAAACGGCCGAGTGCGCGGCGCGCGGCGTCCGTATTAGTGTAATCGGCCGCCGCGACCGCCTTTCCGCCCCGCTGCGCCGCGCCATCGAAGACACCGAAGCGGCGACTGCGCACGGCCGCGACCTGCACCTGCGCGTGGCGGTGGACTACTCCTCGCGCGACGCCATCCTCAGCGCCGCGCGCCTGGCGAAAGCAGCCGTGAACCGCGACGAATTCGCGAACCTCCTGGCGCGCGCCATTCACGCCCCCGAGCCCGTGCGGGACGTCGATCTGCTGATCCGCACCGGAGGCGAGCAGCGCCTCAGCGATTTTCTGCTCTGGGAATGCGCCTACGCCGAGCTGCACTTCACCCGGCGCATGTGGCCGGACTTCGACGCGAGCGATCTCGAATCCGCCCTGCGCGACTTCCACGCGCGAGACCGCCGGTTCGGAGCCGTGCCCGCGGCGGCGGTGGGGTGAGAAGCAAGAATCCAGAAGTCGGAAGTCAGAATCCAAAGGTGCGCGCCGGCGCCGTGATCCCCATCTTCTGGCTTCTGACTTCTGGCTTCTGGCTTCTATCTTCCCATCGCCCGCATCAGGTCCGCCGAGAGCGCGCTCGGGCACCAATACTTCTCGATGTGCTCGATGACGAGCCCCGTGCCGCGGTCATGCGAAACGTAGGGCCGGTCCTTGGGGTCGTACATTGCGTCGGTCAGGTCGCGAACGAGCACGCAGCGTATGCCCCACTTCGTCATCTGCTTGATGGCGAACGTGCGATTCATGACACACATGTTCGTGTGCACGCCCATGATGAGCAGGTTCCCGATGCTTTTCTCGCGCAGCAGGCTGTAGATCTCGCGGCCGTCGTCGGAAATCACGTCGTTGCCCGCGATGCTGAGCGCGGCGTGCTGGCGCGTCCACGCCTTATAGAAACTGCCGCCGGTGTCGCAGCCGCCGCTCGAATCGTCGATCGGCAGGGGCGGATCGGCGAGCGGCAGGTTCGCCGGCGGCTCCACGCGCGCAACTTTGAGAATGCTCCGGCGGTGCGGGTCGTCCTTGTAGAAATCCATCGTTTCGGAAGGCGCGTGGATGATGAGGATGCCCCGGGCGCGCGCCCGGTCGATCACCGGCGCCATCTTTTTCGCCAGCGCATCGACGCGCGCGGTGGCGCCCGCGCACCAGTGCTTGTCCCACATGTCGCAGATCAGGATCGCGGTTCCCGGCACCGGCAGCGCCTGCTCGAACGTGTACTCCTGCCATGCGCCGCTGCCCTTGAACCCCTCGGCGCGGCTGCGCAGGGTGAGCTTCAGATCGGCCGCCTGCAACGCCGCCGCGCAAAGCACAACCGCCGCGATTCGCTTCACGATTCCTCCACCGCGCTCAGGCCCGGCCTGGTGAGCACCCCGGTCCTCATAAGCCCGTCCTTCACGACGAAGATGCCGGGGAGCTTCGCCTCCCACGGGCGGTTCGCCGCCGGGCAGTACTGCCGGGCGTTGGCTTCAATGGCCGCCACGCCCGGAACGTGCGCGGCCAGGCCCGCCGAATGGACCAGCGACGCGCCCGGGCACGTCAGGTCCTGCACGCACAGGAACATCTTGTACTTCTGCGCAGCGGCCGCCATGAGCAGCGCCTGGCTCTGGCCTTTGCAGGCCTTGAGGGCGACGCCCGTGTAGCCCATCTCGCGCGCGAGCAGCAGGTTTTCGAGATCGGTGAGCGACTCGTCGATCACCACCGGCCGCAGCTTCGCGGCCTTGTGCATCACGTTCGCGCGGTGCGCCTTGAGGTCGCGCGCCGTCGGCTGCTCGACGTATTGAATGCGGTCGAACGCGGCCGGCGCGCCCGCCTTCACGCGGTTCAGGAACTCGATCAGGTACTCGACGTTCGGGCACTTCTCGTTGAAGTCGAGCGAGTAGACCCAGCTCGCCACGCCGCGCTTGCGCTGCGCTTCGGCCGTGACGCGATCGACGGCCAGGACGCGCCCGGCGTCCCACTCCAGGTCGTCGCCGTTCAGCTTGATCTTGATGTGCGTGATGCCGTTGTAGGCGATCCACTCGGGCAGCGTTTCGGGCAGGCCGTCGTTGAGCCGGTCCTTCAAATCGGCGTCCGTGAGCGGGTCCACGGCCCCCACGAGGTGATAGAGCGGCATCGCCGCCTTCGGGTCCCGGCTGACGTAGCGTTCGAGGGATTCGCCTTTGAAATCCGGCGCGAGCAGCTCGCCCAGGTCGCGCGGCAGAAACTGCGGCCCGTATGTTCGGTAGCAGTTCAGCCCGTGCAGCTTGCCGTAGGCGTCGTGGATCGCGGCGTCGAAGGGGCTCGCCGTGACCAGCGTGCACAGCTTCGGCATCGGCTCGGCGAGATTCGCCGACAGGCGCGCGGCGGCTTCGAGATACGCGGGCTCAAGCGCGATGTTGATCTCGACGGGATGGCCCGGCTCGCCGTACTTGCGCGTGATCGTCTCGATCTGACCGGCCAGCGCCTTCATCGCCGCGAGCGTCTGGTCGTAGCTCAGCTTGTGCGACGGGAACGACCACACGTTGCCCATCGGCATCGACCCGAACCCGCGCGCTGTCTTGCCCGAGGCCGACCGGACCGTGCAATACACGTTCAGCAGCGTTACGCGGTCCACCACGTTGCCGCCGAACTTCATCGGCCGGCGGTATCGGAAGTCTTCGTAGTCGAGCGAGACGTCTTCGATCCGTATATCGGTGGACCGTGCGGACCGTGCCAGCGCCGGCAGCGCCGCCGCGCCGGCCAGGAATTTTCGACGGCTCATGGGCATCGTGCTGCCCATTTTACCTCTCGTTGTTCAGGCGGCAGCGCGAACGCGCGCGGCGTGTCAGCCCAGCTTGCGCTTCAGCAGTTCGCCGACAGCCGCGGGGTTCGCCTGGCCGCGGCTCGCTTTCATCGCCTGGCCCACGAAGAAGCCCAGCACGGTGGTCTTGCCGCCCCTGTACTGCTCCACCTGCTTCGGGTTCGCCGCGATCACGTCATCGACGATTTTCTCGAGCGCGCCAACGTCGCTGATCTGCTTCAGCCCCTCGCGCTCCATGATCGCGCGCGCCGCGTCGCCCGTCGCGAACATCTTCGGGAAGATCTCCTTGGCCAGCTTGCCCGAGATCTCGCCCTTGGCGATCAGCGCGATCAACTCCCCCAGCCGCTCGGCCGTTACGGGCGAATCCGCGATGTCCTTGCCCGCTTCCTTGAGTGCCGCCGCCAGGTCGCCCATCACCCAGTGGGCCGCGGCCCGCGCGTCGCCCGCGGCCCTGGCGGCATTCTCGAAATACTCGGCCAGCGCGCGCTCCGCCGTCAGCACCTCGGCGTCGTACTCGCGCAGCCCGTAGATCTCGACGAACCGCCGCCGCTTTTCGCCCGGCAACTCCGTCGTCTCGCTGCGCAATCGCGCCAGCCAGCTCTCGCCGATCCTGAGCGGAACCAGGTCGGGCTCGGGAAAATAGCGGTAATCGTGCGCGTGCTCCTTCGATCGCATGCCCGCCGTCTCGCCCGTCTCCGGATCGTAAAGCCGCGTCTCCTGAATCACCCTGCCGCCGCTTTCGATGAGCGCCACCTGCCGCGCGATCTCGTAATCGAGCGCCTGCTTGAGGAACCGGAACGAATTCAGGTTCTTTACCTCGGCCTTCGTGCCGAACTCCTTCTGCCCGCGCGGCCGCACGGAGACGTTGGCATCGCACCGCAGATGCCCCTTCTCCATGTCGCACGTCGAAACCTGGACGTACTGGAGCCGCTGCTTCAGGTCCGTGAGATACGCATAAGCCTCGTCCGAACTCCGCATATCGGGCTCGCTGACGATCTCGATCAGCGGCGTGCCCGAGCGGTTCAGGTCCACGTACGTGTAGCGCTCCGAATCGCGGAACCCGTCATGGATGCTCTTGCCGGCGTCGTCTTCGAGGTGCACGCGCGTCACGCCGATGCGTTTCGCGCCGCCCTCGAGCGTGATGTCGATGTGCCCGTGCTCCGCCACGGGCAGCTCGTACTGGCTGATCTGGTAGCCCTTCGGCAGGTCCGGATAGAAATAGTTCTTCCGCGCGAACCGCGAAACCGGCCGCACCTTGCAGTTCACCGCCAGCGCCGCCTTCACCGCCATCTCCACCGCCGCGCGATTCAGCACCGGCAGCGCACCGGGCATCCCCAGGCACACCGGACACACGTTCGTGTTCGGCGCGGCGCCGAAGCCGGTCGGGCATCCGCAGAACAGCTTCGAGTCGGTCGAAAGCTGCACGTGAACCTCGAGCCCGATCACGGGCTCGTATTTGGCCAGCGTATCAGGCGAAACCGTCAAGGCCGTTGCGGAAGACATCTATTCATTATCGAACACTCGCGCGAGGTTGCACCCGTTCGCCTGCGCGTCCGACAATAGTTTTCTACACCGAAATGGCCAAAGAATACGACCTCACACCCCGTCGTGTGCCGCGCGTTGAAACGCGGCTCCGCAAAATCGTTACGGACCTCCCCGCTCCCGGCTCAGTCCCCCTGCTCGAGACGCTCGCCCGCATCGAGCCCATCGCCATGCGCGGCCAGCCGCCCATCGTCTGGGATCGCGCCGAAGGCTTCCAGGTTTGGGACGCGTATGGCAACTGCTGGATCGACTGGTCCAGCGGCGTTCTGATCGCCAACGCCGGCCACAGCCGCGCCGAAATCCGGGACGCCGTCTCCGCACAGGCCGCGCACAACCTGCTCACCACCTATTGCTTCCCGAACGAAGCGCGCGCGCGGCTCGTAGAGCGCCTCGCCTCCGTGCTGCCCTCGCCGCTTGAAAAGGTTTTCCTCCTGACGACCGGTTCGGAAGCCGTCGAGTGCGCCGTGAAGCTCTGCCGCACCAACGGCGTCCGCCAGGGCGGCCGCTCCAAGCACGTCATCGTGTCGTTCGTGAACGCCTTCCACGGCCGCACGCTCGGCGCGCAGCAGGCGGGCGGCATCCCCGCGCTCAAAGAGTGGATCGTCAACCTCGATCCGGGCTTCGTGCAGGTCCCGTTCCCCGACGGCTTCTGGGGAGAAGAGACCGGCTTCGATTCCTTCGAGCGCCAACTGCGCGAGCAGGGCGTCGAGCCGCAGAACGTCGCCGGCGTGATCATCGAAACCTACCAGGGCGGCACCGCCGCCTTCGCGCCGCGCGCCTATATGCAGGAGCTGCGCAAGTGGTGCTCGGGCCATAAGGCCCTGCTGGTCTGCGACGAAGTGCAGGCCGGCTTCGGCCGCACCGGCACCATGTGGGGCTTCGAGCACTACGGCATCGTGCCCGACCTCTCCACTTTCGGCAAAGGCATCTCGTCTTCGCTGCCGATCTCGGCGGTGGTCGGACGGCCCGAGGTTCTCGACCTGTTCCCTCCCGGCGCCATGACCTCGACCCACACCGGCAACCCCGTCTGCTGCGCCGCCGCGCTCGCCTCGCTCGACCTGATCCTCAAGGAGAATCTCGCCGGCCGCGCGAAGGAAAACGGCGCGCTGCTGCACAAGAAACTCGAAGCCATCAAAGCCAAACACCCGCAGTTCGGATTCCTTGCCGGCAAGGGGCTCGTCGCGGGTCTCATCTGCATCCGCCCCGGCACGAAGACTCCCGATGGCGACCTGGCCTGGGATATCGTTCGCCGCACGGTCGAAAAGGGCGTCCTGATGTTCAGCCCCGTCGGCAAGCTCGGCTCCACCATCAAGATCTGCCCGCCGCTGGTCATCACGCCCGAGGCGATCGAAGAGAGCGTGGCCGCGTTTGAAGAAGCGGTCGAAGAGACGCTCGCCGAGCGAAAGGCCGCCGGAATATGAGCGCGGCGCCGCAAGGGGGCACGCCCCCCCAAGTCGTCGTAATCGGCGGCGGCATGATCACGCACGATCAACTGCTGCCGTCGCTCTACCAGTTGCAGCGCAACGGCGTAGTCGGAGAGATCTCCGTCTGCGCCCTGCGCGGCCGTCCGCTCAAGGCGCTCGCGGAATCGGAAACCATCCGCCGCGCCTTCCCCGAGCGCTCCTTCACCCCCTACCCCGACTATAAGAAGGACCTCGACACCGACTACCCGGCGCTTTACCGCGAAGTGCTCGCCAAGCTGCCGCCGCGTAACATCGCGGTGGTCGCGGTGCCCGACAACCAGCACTTCGAGACCATCATGGCCGCGCTCGCGGCGGACCAGCACGTCCTCACCGTGAAGCCGCTCGTGCTCAAGGCGTCCGAAGCCGAAACGATCGAGCGCGAGTCGCACGCCCGCGGGTTGCTCGTAGGCGTCGATTACCACAAGCGCTTCGACGACCGCAGCCTCATGGCGCGCCTGCGCTACCGCCAGGGCAAGTTCGGCGAATTCAAGCTCGGCACGGCGAACCTGTTCGAGAAGTGGTATTACCGCCACTCGAATTTCCAGAACTGGTGCACCGTAGAGCGTTCCGACGCGTTCACCTACATCGGCTGCCACTACGTGGACCTCGTGCATTTCATCACGGGCCTGATGCCGGAATCGGTGAGCCTCTACGGCGTCCGTGACCGCTACCCCAACGGCAACGAAGGGTACCTCTGGACCGACGCCCGCGTCATCTGGTCGAACGGCGCCTGCCTCAACGTCCAGAACGGCCTCAGCTTTCCCGACGCCGCGCCCGGCTCGAACACGCAGGGCATGACGCTCTACTGCGCCTCGAAAGACACCGGCGCGCTCATCGAGCACGACGACCATTACCGCGGCCTGAAGTACTCCTACACCGAAACGCCCTCCGGCGCCGGCGCCACGCAGTACGCCGAGCCGAGCCCCGACTACTTCCAGTACCTTGACTTCGGCGGCCCGGGCCTCACGCCCGTTGGCTACGGCTACCGTTCGGTCGAAGCCATCGTCAAAGCGGCCATTCAGGTGGAGCGGGCGGGCGATCTCGAAGCGCGCCGCCGCGCCCTTGCCTCCGTCGATAAGACCGGCATCATCCCCACGCCGGCCAACAGCCGGTACAACGAGCTGGTGGTTGAAGCGGGCCGGCTCTCGCTGGCCAACGGCGGGCGCGAAGCGGTCATCGATTACGGTACGGGTACGGTGAAAATTCGGTAATTCGGACCTTG
Source organism: Acidobacteriota bacterium (assembly GCA_050261515.1). GTDB lineage: Bacteria > Acidobacteriota > Terriglobia > Bryobacterales > Bryobacteraceae > JBLNDJ01. Next base: position 128,025 of record JBLNDJ010000021.1, read on the forward strand.
ACACCCAAAATTCCTTGCTCTAGCATTTGGTCAGGCGAGAGCATCGAGGGGGGACCATGCCGAAGCAAGCTTCGCCTAACGGGCAGCCGGCCGCGGAGACGCCGGCAAAAAGCCCGCGGCAGAACCTGACGAAAGAGCAGCAGGACGCGACCGTCCGGAAGTGGGCCGACTGGATCCTCAAGCAGCGTCAAAGCGCTGCTGAAGGCAAGTCCTCCGAGTAAGCTGGGGCTGCGCTGCGGCGCCGGGGCCCCTTCACCACCAAGCACCCGTCGCGGCAAAAGCCCCGCGTCAGCTCGAATGCGGCGGCTCGCCGTCGTCCGCCGGCTTGAGCAGCTTATAGACGATCCGGCTCTCCGGGAGGTTCGACTCCACGAAATCCACGCCCTCGGACGTGATCATGATGTCGTTATTGACCTCATCGCGGCGCACGAAGCCCTTCTCGCGCAGGTACCAGATCGTGAACTCCAGGTGCTCGCGCGGCAGCCCCATCTTTCCTTCGAGATCAAGCAACGACAGCCCCGGAAAATCCGGATTCGACTTGCGCCGGTTATAAAAGAGGCACAGCGCGCCCAACCGCCGGTTCATCTCCGAGTCGATGCCGCTGACGAAGTCCTTCGTCTCGAAAACGGGCAACGGTTTGGCGGCGTGCTGTTGCAGCTTTTCGTTGTACCGCGCGCGTTCGTCCGCGTCGCTCAGGACCTCGTATGCCTTTTGCAGCAGGACGAACTTGTCGGTATCGCCCGTCTCCGGGTTGTCCGGGTGGAAGCGCGAGGCAAGCATCCGGTAGACGCGCTGAATCGTCGCCATCTCCGCGTTCGGGCTGATCTGCATCAGCTCGTAGTAATCAACGAAGTCGTCCATAGGGCTCCCTCAGATTACTCCTTCTCACGCCTTCTGTCTCCAGCTTTTTCGGCCTGCCATCGCTGTTACTGGTGTGTTACCATCCTCATCTTGGAGCGTCTTAGGCCGCCCAGCAGACCCCCAAAAACCAGGGAGTTCTCACATTGAAAGTCTACGAGAGCAAGGACATTCGGAATGTAGGATTGGTCGGACACGGCAACAGTGGCAAGACTTCGCTGGCCGCCGCCATCCTGTTCACCACGGGCGCCACCAACCGCCTCACAAGGGTGGATGAGGGCAACACCATCACCGATTTCGACGACGAAGAGATCCAGCGCAAGGTGACGATCTCGACCGGACTCGCCGCCGCCGAATGGCAAAAATCCAAGATCAACCTGCTCGACACTCCCGGCTTCAACATTTTTATCAATGACACCCGGGCGGCACTGGTGGCGGCCGACGCCTCCGTCGTGCTGGTCGATGGCGTCGCCGGAGTCGAGGTCCAGACCGAGAAGGTTTGGGGATTCTCCGCCGGATACCGGCTGCCCCGCGCCATTGTCATCAATAAGCTCGACCGCGAGCGCGCCAGCTTCGAGCGCGCGCTCGAAAGCGTCCAGACGAACTTCGGCCGCACCGCCGTCCCCATCCAGCTGCCGATCGGCGCCGAGCGCGACTTCCGCGGCGTTGTAGACCTCCTCACCATGAAGGCCTACACCTACACGCCCGACGGCGACGGCAAGGGTAAGGAAGAAGCCATCCCTGCCGACATGGCCGAGGCCGCCCAGAAGGCCCACGAAGCGCTTGTCGAGATGGTCGCCGAGGGCAACGACGCGCTCATGGAGGAGTTCTTCGACAAGGGCTCGCTCTCGCCCGAGCACATGACCGAGGGGCTGCGCCAGGCCGTTCTCGAAATGCGCGTGTTCCCGGTGCTGTGTGCGGCGTCGCTGCACAACATCGGCACCGACCTGCTGCTCAACTTCATCGCCGACAACCTGCCTGCTCCTACCGACCGCGGAGAGGTCAAGGGCAAGAACGGCGATCAGGAAGTCACCCGCAAGGTCGCCGACTCCGAGCCCGTCTCCGCTTTCGTCTTCAAAACCATCGCCGACCCGTTCGCGGGCCGCGTGTCGTACTTCAAGGTCATGTCCGGTGTAGTCAAGAACGACGCCAACCTGACCAATTCGCGCACTGGCGGCGTCGAGCGCCTGGCGCACATCGGCTGCGTGTTTGGCAAAACCCTACAGCCCGTCACCGAGCTGCACGCAGGCGATATCGGCGGAGTCGCCAAGCTCAAGGAAACGCTGACCGGCGACACGCTCTGCGATAAAGCCGCACCCATCGCCTACCCGCCCGTCCGGCTCCCCGAGCCCTCGATCGCGTACGCCATAGAAGCCAAGTCCCGCCAGGACGAAGACCGCCTCGGCAATGCCATCGCGCGCATTCTCGAAGAAGACGCTTCCCTGCGCTTCTACCGCGATCCGCAGACCAAGGAATTCCTGCTTGCCGGCAGCGGCCAGCAGCACGTGGAGGTCATCGTCAGCCGCCTGAGAAAGCGCTATGGCGTGGACGTGACCTTAAAGGCGCCCAAGATTCCCTACCGCGAAACCATTCGCGGCACCGCCGACGTCCAGGGCCGCCACAAAAAGCAGACCGGCGGGCACGGCCAGTTCGGCGACTGCTGGATCAGGATGGAACCCCTGCCGCGCGGCGGCAACTTCGAGTTTGTCAACGACATCTTCGGCGGCGCCATCCCGAAGAACTACATCCCCGCGGTCGAAAAGGGCATCGTCGAAACGGCGGCCAAGGGCTACCTCGCCGGCTACCCCGTCGTCGATTTCCGTGTCACCGTCTACGACGGCTCGTACCACGATGTCGATTCCTCCGAGCTTTCCTTCAAGCTCGCCGCCCGCAAAGCGTTCCGGGCCGCCATGGAGCAGGCCAAGCCCGCTCTGCTCGAGCCCATCATGAACGTCGAGATCGAGGCCCCCGTCGAGTACGCGGGCGACCTGATGGGCGACCTCAACGGCCGCCGCGGCCGCATCTCCGGCATGGAAACGCGCGGCGGTACGCAGATCATCCGCGCCCAAGTCCCCATGGCCGAGATGCTCAACTACCAGAACGACCTCATCTCCATGACCCAGGGCCGCGCCTCCTTCACCATGGAGTTCAGCCATTACGACTTCGTCCCGCAAATGCAGGCCGAAAAGGTGATTGCAGCCGCCAAGGCCGCCAAGGCGGGCGAGGAAGAGGAAGAGGAATAGTACTATCCGGGACCCCGGGCCGGGGGTAAGTGCTTCATTTGAAGTACTTTCCCCGGTCTGAACCCGAACCTCCGCACCTGGATCTCAGCTTGACCGGGATTGTTTCCTGGGTTAAAGTTGGGAATTGCCAAGCCAATGCATGACTGGGCTTAAGACATATTCATGTTGTGTGGCTGCTCTGGCGTTCGTTGGCTGTTCGCTGGGTTGCGCTCCCGCCCGCTCGCGGACCATGTTCGCTGAGCCGTCCGCTCGCCAGGACGTTGCGCCGCTGATCACCGCCGCCCCGCCCCCGCTGGCCGCGAGCACGGATGCAAGCGAAACCCCGAGGTTCCTTACCGCTGTCCAGCACGTTGCGCCCGGCCCCCGCGCCGAAACCCTGATCGCCGATGCCGACTGGCACTTCGAAGCCGGCCGCAAGCTCTACGAGCAACGCGACCAGGCCGGCGCGCGCCGCGAGTTCGACCGCGCCATCGACATCCTGCTCGCCGCGCCCGAAGGCTCCAACGCGCGCGCCGCACTCGACCGCAAGCTCGACCAGTTGGTGGACGTCATACACCGGCTCGACCTCGCGGGCCTCGGCTCGGGCGACATCGAATCCGGCCCCGTGTTCGAAAAGCCTCCGCTCGAGGACATCCCCGAGCTTACCTTCCCCGTCGATCCCAAGCTCAAGAACAAGGTTGCCGAAGAGTTGCGCGCCACCGTGTCGCAGCTTCCCCTCCAGTTGAACGACACCATCCTTTCCTATATCGATTACTTCTCTACCGACCGCGGCCGCAAGATTCTCATTTCTGGATTGCGGCGCAGCGGGCGCTACCGTCCGCTGATCCAGCGGGTATTCGACGAAGAGGGCGTTCCGCAGGAGCTGATTTACATGGCGCAGGTCGAGTCGGGCTTTCTGCCCCGCGCCGTTTCGCGGAAGAAGGCCACCGGCATGTGGCAGTTCATGTTGGAGCGCGGCCGCGAGTACGGACTGCGCCAAACTCCGTACATGGATGAGCGGCTCGACCCCGAGAAGTCCACGCGCGCCGCCGCGCGCCACCTGCGCGATCTTTACCACCGCTACGGCGACTGGTATCTGGCCATCGCGGCTTACAATTGCGGACCGGGTGTGATCGACAAGGCCGTAGAGCGCACCGGGTATGCCGATTTCTGGGAACTGCGCCGCCGCCGCACCATGCCGGGCGATACCACCAGCTACGTCCCTGTGATTCTGGCCATGACCATCATGGTGAAGAACGCCCGGGAGTACGGGCTCGAGGACCTCGAGATCGATCCCCCGCTCGAATATGACACCCTCCATATCTCGGCCCTCACGCACCTTCAGTTGATCGCCGACCTCACCGAATGCCCCGTCTCGCAGTTGCGCGACCTGAACCCAGCGCTGTTGACGAACCTTGCTCCCGCCGGCGAGGAGCTTCGGATTCCGAAGGGTTCCGCGGGTTCCACCGGCGAGCTTGCCGAGTTGCTTGATTCGGTCCCGGCCGATAAGCGCGTTTCCTGGCGCGCGCACCGCGTTGCAGCGGGGGAAAGCCTCGACGCGATCGCCCGCCGCTACCACGTGACGGAAACCGCGATCGCTTCGGTGAACCGCGATGCGCTCCGCACGCTCGAGCGCGGCGACCTTCTGCTGATCCCTGCGGCGCCGGAGAAGGCGGCATCCGTGCGTGCCTCGCGCAAGGGCAAATCGCGGCACATTACGGCCGCGAAACACTCCGCCGCGAAGAAGGGCATCAGGGCCGCGGCCCCCCGCCATCGCGCCAAGACGGTTGCGGTTGCCTCCCGCGCCAGGCGTTCTGCGATCAAGCGTTAGCTCCGGCTTCTATCCGTCCGCATATCCAGCGAAAGCAGTCTCGATTTCACTCTTGCCTTTAGATGAAATAGAGTTATTCTAGTTTGGTGACACGGTCGTACAGGAGGCCTTGAAAATGTTTGATGACCCCATGCTCGCCCGGGTAGGTGACGAGCAGGATGATTTTGACTACAACGAGGAGCACGTCGAGTTAGAATCCGACCTGGAAGAGTACGGCCCCGCCGATGAGGACGACGAAGACGAGGACGAGGAAGAGGAAGCTGCTGAGCTTGTCGTCGAAACCGTGACCGAGCCCGCGCCGCCGCCCGCAGTCGAAGCCCCGCCCAAAGCCGAAACGCCCCCTCCACCGAAGATTCCGGCCAAGAAGTCGTCCGTGAAGACCCCGGTGAAAAAGGCTGCAAAGAAGGCCCCTGCCAGGAAAGCTTTGGCTAAGAAAGCCGCAAAAAAGGCTCCAGCCAGAAAGGTTGCTGTTAAAAAATCATCTGTGAAGAAAACTGCTAAGAAAGCCCCCGTGAAGAAGGCCGCTAAGAAGGCCGTGACCAAGGCCGCTAAAAAGGCCGTGAAGAAGAGCCCGGCGAAGAAGGCCGCCAAGAAGGCTCCGGCCAAGAAGGCCGCGAAGAAGGCGACGAAGAAAGCCGCCCAGAGGCGCTAGACCTCAAGACCGGCGCCGGTCCGGCCGGACCGGCGCCGCCTTTAGCCGATCGCCTCGCGGCAACGCCGGTACAGTTGGATCAGCGCATCGGCGTATTCCTCCGGGGGGCGTGCAATGGGTTTGCCCGTATAGCCCGCCGCAGGCGTTCCTTTCCCGTATCCTGTAGTCAGCGCGACGAATTTCATCAGGTCGAGCGCCACTTCCTCCTTGCTTCGATGCGGCGTCCCTTGAGTGCTTTGTTCTTCCATTTCTTGAGAGTATCAAGTTCCAATGCCGATTAACGCCCGCCGGCACATTCGCAAGATGCGCGGCGGCGCGCAGTCTCACCTCATACAGGCCGACGACGGCTGCTTCTACGTGGTGAAGCTGCGAAACAATCCCCAGCACAGGCGGGTTCTGATCAACGAAGCGGTCTGCGCGGTGTTCCTGCGGTACCTGCAATTCTCGGCCCCGGAAGTCGTGGTGATTTCGGTATCGGCGGAGTTCATCGAGGAAAATCCCGCGTTCTCGATGCAACTCGGGGGACGTAAAATCGCCGCCGAGCCCGGCTGGCATTTCGGCTCGCGCTATCCCGGCGACCCCGACCAGCTCGCCGTCTACGACTTCATCCCCGACGTGCTCCTGCGCGAAGCCGTCAATCTGCGCGAGTTCTCCGGCATGCTCGCGTTCGACAAATGGGTCGGCAACGCCGACGGCCGCCAGGCGGTTTTCTTCCGCAGCCGCATCCGCGAATGGACCGCGGCCCGCACCTCCACGCGCCCCGGCTTCCTCGCCTGGATGATCGATCACGGCTTCGCCTTCAACGGCCCCTACTGGGATTTCCCCGATTCGCCGCTTCAAGGCGTCTATCACCGCCCGCTGGTGTACGAAAGCGTACGCTCGCTGCGCGATTTCGATCCCTGGCTCGAGCGCATCGCGCACTTTCCCGTCGAAGTGATGGACGAGGCCTGGCGCCGGGTGCCGCTCGAGTGGATCGAAGGCGAGGGAGACGCGCTCGAAGCTCTGCTCGAAAAGCTGATGCAGCGGCGCAGGTGCGTCGCCTCCCTGATCGAGGATTGCCGGCGCGCGCGCCCCGCCCTCTTTCCGAATTGGGCCTGAGCCGGTAGAATAAACTCTCTTATGCATCGATTCGTTCTCCACAACGGAGAGATCCGCGAGGCGTCCGCGAAAGTCCTCGCGCCGGCGCAGGTCGGGTTGCTGTCCGGATGGGGCGTGTTCTCCACGCTGCGCGTGGCGCGCGGCATCCCGTTCGCCTTCGAGCGCCACTGGGAGCGTATGAAGCACGACGCCGCCGCGCTCCACGTGCCGTTTCCCGAGGACCCCGGCCGGCTGCGCTCCGATCTGCTGCGCCTGGTCGCCGCCAACGAAGCCGCCGACGCCACGCTGCGAGTGGCCGTTGTGCGCAATCGCGGCGGCATCTGGGAAGGCCCGACCGAGCGCGCCGCCGACATCATCGCCCTCACCACCGGCGTGAAGGATTGGGGCACGGGCGTCAAGCTCGCTGTCGAGCCCCAGGCACGGCACGCGGCCTCGCGTTTCCGCGGCGTCAAGATTCTCTCCTGGGCGCTGAACCTCACCATGCTCGAGGACGCGCAGGCGCGCGGCTTCGACGAAGTACTGCTGCTCAACGAGCGCGGCGAAATCGCCGAGTGCACCTCGGCGAACATCTTCATCGCCCAAGCCGGCGAGGTGTGGACCCCGCCGCTCGACTCCGGCTGCCTGCCCGGAGTGACGCGCGAGCTGCTGCTCGGCACGGTGCGCGCCGAAGGCGTCCCGGTGCGCGAGAAGACGCTGCGTCTGGAAGATCTCGAACGGGCCGACGAAGTGTTCATCACCTCGACCACCCGGAACCTTCTGCCCGTCGACTCTGTCGAAGGCCGCACCGTCGCTCACCGCGGCGATGTGCGCGCCAGGCTGGCAAGCGCTTTTGAACGTCACGTCGAAGACTATTTAAGCAAGTGTCTATAATCCTCGGCCCTCTATGTCGCTCCTGTGTCCTCACTGCAAAAGCAGAAACCTCCGCTACGCGCGCATCCGCAGCTTCGCCGAACGGCTGGGGACCTTGGTAGGCATTCGCCCGCTGCGCTGCCGCGATTGCCGCACGCGTTTCATCGAGAGAACCTGGAGACTCAGCGCCATAAGGTACGCCCGCTGCCCGCGCTGCTGGAGAGAGGACCTGACCCGCTGGTCGCTCAACGACTACTGCCCCCCGGCGGGCGTCCGGCTTTTGCTCTCCCTCGGAGCGCACCCGTTCCGCTGTGCCTACTGCCGCGTGAACTTCGTGAGCTTCCGCAGGCGCAGGCTGAAGTACGTCCGGAACAAGCAGGTGCTTGTGCCCAAGAAGGCGCTTTCCAGGGAGGCGGGGGCAGGGGAGTGAGGCGCGCGAGGCGGCCAAAATAAAAATGGTTCCAAGTGACCCGCGTCGCAGCTCGTTCGCCAGCCGGCATGCCCGGCCCGAACATGGCGTTCAGGAACCCGCCGGCGTCGCCTCTGTCGCTCCCCGCAACGGCTTTTGACCGCTGCGGCTCGATGCTTCAGAAGCCGCCTGACGTTCGTCCCTGACGAAGCCGGTTTCTCGAAGCGGCCTTTCGCTTGCCCGCAGCGGCTGTCCGTTTCCGGACCACCTCTCCGGGGTCGTCGTTCCCGGCCTGCTCCTTCGAAACCATGCCGGATGCGTTTTTGATTCGGCCCGTTCGGTTGTGAACTCCTTCCCTCGTTCCGGTTTTACCCGCTCGGGGGAAATCAACGCCCACAACCCGTTGCCGAATCCCGATCCGGCACTCCGGCTGGCTCTCCGGTCTTGCTCCTCTTCAGGACCTTTCGATCCCTCCGTCTCTTCGCTCGACCTGGTTCGCCTTCCGGAGGCTTACCTCCGCGAAACGCCCGATTTCCTTCACTCCCCGGTTGCGAAAACTTGTTTAAAGCATCGCTCCCGGATCACCGTTCCGGATTCGGTTCGTTCCGCGTGGTTCGCTGTTCCGTGAACCTCTTGGAACCAACTCCATACTGCCCCTAAACCGTTGTACAGTCAAACAAAAAGTGTTTCTTGCGGCCCGTTTTCCGCAATGAATTTTTGGTTCTGAATCAATAACCTGCGGGTGACAGCCGCTGAAATTCGTGTGGATAAAACAAGGGAGGCACCATGTGTTTGGGCGAAAGCTACTCCGAAGCCAGTTTCAGGATCATGCCGGTGTCGGTAGCAACCCAAACGGGCCCCTTTCCGGGGCAGGCGAGCGTGGCGCGGCGTCCGACGGCGCGGTAATCGACCTCCATTTCTTCCCATTCGGCGAAGTCCCCGCTGCGAAACAGCTTCAACTTCCCGGGAACGGGGGAGTGGAAGACTGTTCCGGGAGGCTCGATTGCGGCCAGGTACGCCGGGCCTTCGGAAATGACGAGCACGTCGGTGACGGCGCGGTCCTTGCGCCGGAACACGCGGCCGCCTTTTCCGTTCCGCAGATCGAAGGAGTAGACCTCGGAAGGATAGTCGAACTTGTCGAAGAACTCGATGAGCCCCAGCCCGCGCCCGTCGGCCGCCAGGCTCAACGCGGTGATCTGGCCGAACATCGAAGTCGTAGAGGATCTCCAGTGCGCACCCGCGTCGCGCGTCTCGAGCGTGATGACGAGGCCCGGCCACTCGCGGCGCCCGGTCTCGGGGTCCATCCAGTCGGGAAATTCGGAGTTGTCGCCGCGGCGCGGCGGCCGGCTCGATCCGGCGATGATCCCGGCCTTCGGCGTGGCGAACGCAATCGCGCTATAGACGGTGTTGTCGGCGCTGGTCTTGGGCTCGGCGGCGGCCCCGACCGCGGTCCACGTGGCGCCGCCGTCGTTGGTTTCCTGGACCGTCTTTTTCGCGCCGATCGCCCAGCCGTGCTTTTCGTCGAGAAAGTAGACTTGCAGCACGCCGTTGATGCGCGCGAGCTTCTTCCACGTCGCGCCGAAGTCGTCCGTGCGCCAGACGTTGTCGCGGCCCGTCATCCAGCCCGTCTTTTCGTTCAGGAAGAACAGCGACCCCGGGACTTCCGGGAGCCGGACGGGCGCCCACGTCTTGCCGCCGTCGCTGGTCGCCACGGCGTAGGGCTTCTCCTTGCGGCCGGGAACCGCGACGGTCCCCGCCGCCATTCCGCGCTCGGCGGACGGGAATTCCAGCGCCGTGATGGCAAACTCCGAAAGGTCCGGAGGATCGTAGAAATACTCGACGCGCCACCGCTCCGCGGCCCCGGCGCAAAGCGCCGAAAAGGCAGCCAGACACGCAACCAGAATGAGTCTCATCGAGTCGGAACGGGCGCCACGGGCCCGGAGGAAAGCAGCAGATCGACGTGGTTGACGGCCATGACCGCCGCCGGATCCATGCGGGCCAGCACGAGCGCGCACCCCACCTGCTCGCCGACGGTGGTCAGCAGTTCCATCTCGCTGCCGTTGTGCTGATGCGGCGCGCGGTGCTGCACGTTGATGACGCCGACCACGCGGTTGCGCGCGATCACCGGCGCTGACAGAAACGCCTCGTAGGTGTCCTCCGGCAGCGCGCTGAAGCTCTTGAACCGGGCGTCCTTATAAGCCTCGCGGGAGATGGCGACCAGCCGCCGCTCGCGAGCCACCCATCCGGTGAGTCCCTCATCCACCCGAAAGCGGATCTTGCCGATCTCGGCCGGATGGGGATTGTTCGACGCGCACAATACCAGCTCGTCGCCATCGATGAGATAGAGCAGGCAGGAGTCGCACCCCGTGAACTCCTCAACCAGCGTCACGATGCCTTGCAGAACTTCCTGGAGACTCATCTCGCGCACCATGAACCGGCTGATTTTCTGGAACAACTGGAGTTGCTGCTCGGTCCGCTGGAGGGCCGCCGCCAGATCCTTCATCTTCGGCACGAACTAATTATCCCAGAAGCTGGAAGCTCGAGCCAGAAGCTGGAAGTCAGAAGCTGGAAGTCAGAAGCCGCGGCGGCGCCGGAAGCCGCCTCTCGCTTCATTTCACCCTCACCGGTTGTCCGTTCTTCAATGGTTGCTCGGTACGGAGGGCGACACGGTCCCCGGCGGCGAGGCCTGAGGTGACCACGGCCCGGGTGATGCTTGAGGCTCCGAGGGTGATCGGCCGCCATTCGACTCGATCGCCGCGGAGCAGGTAGACGCCGGAGTGTCCATTCTCGGTTCGGATCGCTTCCTTCGGAATCGTGACTCCGTTCTCCACCACTTGCGAGACGATTTCGGCGTTCACGTTGGTTCCGGGGAGCAGGCGTGCGTCGTCGTTCTCGATCGTGCAGAGCACTTCGCCTACCTGCCGCGTTCCGAGCGGCGCGACGTGCGTGGGGAGTTTTTCGACCCGGCCCTTCCACACGCGGCCCGGGAGCGCGTCCCAAGTCACGTTGACGGGCATGCCTTCGGCCACGCGGCCGAGTTCGGGCTCATCGACGTAGATGCTCACGCGAAGCTGGCGCAGGTTGCCGACGTTGGCGATCAAGTCGCCCACGTTCACGTACATGCCCTCTCGCACGGGAAGCTCGTAGACGACGCCCGCCATCGGCGAATGAATATGGCTGCGCTCCAGGCGCGCGCGCGCTTGCTCGAGCGCAGCCTCGGTTTCGCGCACTCGAGCAAGCGCGGAAGCGCGGTCGGCTGGTCCCGTGAGCGCGCCCCGCTTGCGGTTGAGCGCCTCGATGCTAGCCTGGAGCTTCTGCACCCGCTGCGCGGCCTCGGCGACTTCCTGCTGGGTCGCGGCCTGCCGCTGGGCCAGCCGCTTCAGCGATTCCCAATCGCGCTCCGCCACGCCCAGCTCGAGCTTGTCGCGCTCCATCTCGTTGGAGATCTCCACCTGCGACGCCGCCGGCCCGCCCTGCTCGATGGTCTGCAGCTGCGCCTTCGCCTGCGAGACCGCCGCCTCGGCCGAGCTCACGTCCGCGCGCTCGTCCCGCGCGTCGAGCTCCGCGATCAACGCGCCGCGCGCGACTGTCTGGCCGCGCTGCACGTCCACGCGCTCGACGATTCCGGCGCGCTCGGCGCGAACCGAAACCCAATCCGACGGCTCCACTTTGCCGTTCGTCGGCAGCGTGGAGACCAGCGTTTCTCGCGCCACCTGCGCGAACTCTACCTCGGGCGGGGCCGTGTTCCGGCGGTACAACCAGAGCGCGAACGCGGCGACAAGCAGGGCAAGCAGAAGGAGCAGCAGTCTGAGTCTCGACATTGAGCCTGAGCCAACCTCATTGTCCCAGATGGGATACTGAGTTGGCACGTGAAAACTGCGCTGGTTCTCTCGGCGGGCGGCATGTTCTGCGCCTATCAGGCAGGCGCGTGGAAGGCACTGTCCGGCCGTTTCCGTCCGGACATCGTCATCGGCGCCTCGGCCGGCGCGCTGAACGCCTGGGCGATCGCGGGCGGGGCGGACCCTGCGGATCTCGCCGCGCTCTGGCTCGGCGCCGCTAACCTCGCGGGATTGCGGCTGTCGCGCCGCCCCTGGCGGAATCTGCTCGACGCGGGCCCGCTCGAACAACGTATCGCGGCACTCTGGACGACATACAGGCCGCGCGCCGAAATCGGCGTCGTCGCGGTGGAGCTGCGGACGCTTCGCCCGAGGCTGTTCCGCAACGGCGAAATCACCCCGCGCCACCTGGCGGCATCCTGCGCGGTGCTGGCGTGCTATCCGCAAGTGCGCCTCGGCGGGCGGCTCTACACGGACGGAGGCCTGCTCGGCGCGCTGCCGCTGTGGGCAGCGGCTGAGATGGGGGCTGCGCGCGTGGTGGCCGTGAATGCGCTGCCGCGGCTTCCTTCGCGGGCGGTGGGGGCGGCGGTCCGGGCGCTGCGAGCCTTGGCTCCCCGGCCGCCCGCCGCTCCGGAACCCGCCGGCGTACGCATCATAGAGCCGGCCCGTTCGCTGGGCAACCTGTGGCAGGCGATGTTCTGGGACGAGCGTGCAGTGCGGCGTGCCATCGAATTCGGGGAAGAAGACGCCCGCGCCGCCTGGCCTTCGCCGTAGAATGTGTGTGATGCCGTCATTCAAGATCCACAGGCTCAAAGACTCGCAGTTCCAGCAATTCCGCTGGGCCCCCCATACGGCCGGGACCAGTCAGGCCAGGCCCAAGGACTACCTCCCCGCCGGAACCGTCGAAGCTCCAAGCGCCTACGCCGCCTGGGCGGCCTTGAAGGATTCCGCCGAGCCGCTCCGCGTGGGCGACATTCTCGAATCGGAAGACGGCCGCCTCTGCATCTGTAAATATGTCGGCTTTGAGGAGGCCCGGTGGTTTGTGCCCGAGCCCAAACCGGTTCCCGCGGAAGCTCCGAAGCCAGACCTGGCGGGTGTAACTGATGGAATGCGGCCCTGACGGCTCGAACCCGATAAACTGTTACGCTCTCGTCGCTTACATCCCCGGCCCCCTCGGAGAGTTTCTCGACCAACTCCGTGTGGAACTGGTTCCGGCATGCGTCCCCAAGGCGCACGTGACGGTTTTGCCGCCCCGCAGCCTGGCTGGTACGGTTGACGACGCGCTGGCCGAACTGAACGGCGCGCTCACGGACCTGCTGCCGTTCCGCATGGAAGCCCGTTCGGTCGAGATGTTCCACGACACCTCGGTGATCTACATCGGCCTGGGGGCGGGGTGGAGCGAGCTGCAGCGCATACACGACCGGCTCAACCGGGGGCCGCTGGCCTTCGAGGAGCCCTTCCCTTATCATCCGCACATCACGCTCGCGCAGGAGATCGGCTCCGGCGAGGTGTCTGAGATCTTCGAGCGCGCGCGGAGGCGCTGGGAAGAATACCAGGGCCCGCGCACAGTTGCCGTGGAAACCATTACGTTTGTGCAGAATACGGACAAGAACCGCTGGCTCGACCTGGCGCACTGGAGCCTTCGGGCGGTCCCGGCGGTGAGATAGACCTTACTCGAACAGCGAAATCTGCTGCTTCGGCTTGGGCTTCGGCTTCGCCACACGGAGGCCGCCCACCACGCCCACCGCCAACATTTCGGTGAGCGCCGCGCGGGGCACGAAGATCCGCTGCTGTCCGGCGCCCGGCGGAACCAGCGTGAAGCCGTAGGGCTCGAGCGTGAGCAGGTTGTTCGGCAGCAGGCCGTCCAGGACGTCGCCGTCTCGGAAGGTCATGCGCACCCAGACGCCGCTCGATTTCGGCCGGTTCAGGAACAGGCGCGGCATGTCGGTCCAGGGTTCCGCGGTTTCAAAATCCCTAACGAAATAAATGGTCTTTACTTCTTCGTAGGGGACGTACAAAAGGCTGCCCTCGACCGCCAGGCCCTCGATCCCCCCTGGATGGAGATAGCTCTGGGGATTGACAAATCCGGCAACCGGGTCGCGGTCGAAACGACGGATGACGATTTTCTTATTGGTAGACCCGGCCACGCCCTTAGCTTACAAACAATTTCCAAAGTATTGTATCATTGGCACGAATGCCTGGAGCGGCGTCCATCTCCGCGGAGATTCAAGCCTTTCTCGACCACTGCCGCATCGAGAAGGGGTTGTCGGCCAATACATTGGACGCTTACGGGCGCGACCTGGCCCGGTTTGCCGCCAAATGTCTTATGGAGCCGGGCGCGGCGTTCGCTTCGGCCGAAGCCCTGGGCCAGTATCTCGAAGCCCTCTATCGTGAGGGACTCGGAAGCCGCTCGGTGGCGCGCCACCTGACGACGATCCGAAACTTCGCGGCGTATCTTCTGCGCGAAGGGCGGATCGCGAGCGACCCGACGTCCTGCCTGAATTTGCCCCGGCAGTGGCAAAATCTTCCTAAGTTCCTTAATATTAATGAGATAAATAGCCTCCTCGAGGCTCCTGACGTGGCTACGCCGGCCGGAGCCAGGGACCGCGCCATGCTGGAACTGCTCTACGCCAGCGGCCTGCGCGCCAGCGAGCTGTGCGAACTGCAATTATCCGATTTCAATGAGGAATTAGGGGTGGTTCGGGTTGTTGGCAAGGGCAACAAGCAGCGGCTGGTGCCGGTCGGCAGCTCGGCCGTGAAGGCAATTTCCGCCTACCAGCGGGACGCCCGGGCCGCGCTGCTTAAAGGGCGTCTGTCTAAATACATGTTCGTAACGGCGCGCGGAACCCGCATGACCCGGCAGGGGTTCTGGAAGCTGCTGCGCGGCCACGGCACAAGGGCGGGCGTCCACCGCCGCCTGACGCCTCACGTACTGCGGCACAGTTTCGCGACCCACCTGCTTGAAGGGGGCGCGGACCTGCGCAGTGTACAGACAATGTTGGGACACGCCGATATCTCGACTACCCAGATTTACACGCACGTGATGCGGTCCCGGCTCCGTGAAACCGTGGACCGGCATCATCCGCGTGCATAAACTTCGCCAGGCGGCTTGAAGCCATGGCCTGACCGGCGCCGGAGCCCCGGCGGCCCGCAGGCCGTTCCCGAGGGCGCCCGGCCACAGGCTACAGGCTATATGAGCGACTACATGTTCATGCTGGAGAGCCACCTCAGCACGGACCAGAACCGCGTTGTGACAGAGGTCCAGGCTGCGGCGGCCGAATTCAATGCCAGCCTATTCCTGACCGGCGGCGCCATGCGGGACATGCTGGGCGGTTTCCCGATTCGCGACCTGGATTTCACGATCGAAGGCGTCATCGCCCCTAAAGTCGCAAAGGCGGTGGTGAAGAAGGGATATGCGCGCATCGTCGAAGAGGACGAGTTGCGCAAATCCGTCGAGCTGGTGTTTGCGGGCGGCGTCACGGCGGAGGTGGCCATGGCGCGGCAGGAACACTACCCCAAACCCGGCGCGAAACCGCGCGTGACGCCAGCGGCGACCATCCACGAGGACTTGCGCTACCGCGACTTCACGGTGGACGCCATTGCGCTGTCGCTCAACCGCGCTTCCCGTGGACTGCTCATCGACCCGACCAACGGGCTCGGCGACCTCGAGCACAAGGAACTCCGGACGACTTACAGCTTTGCTCTCTACGACGACCCGGGGCGCATCCTGCGGCTGATCCGGCTGAAAGCGCGGCTGGGGTTCACGATCGAAGAGAAGACGCGGCAGCAGTACGAGAACGTGAGGGCCGAGAAGCTCGAGGAGAAGATCCCGGCGCGGCGGCTGCTGGCCGAGTTCCGGCAGATCGCCGAAGACCCGAATCCGGCGGAAATTCTAAAAGCGTTCGAAGAGGAGAAGCTGCTGCCGCTGTTTTCGCCTGCGCTGGCCGGGGCGAAGCTGAATCTGCCAGGACTCGCGAAGCTGCACAAGGCGAAGCAGCTCATCCCGCCGGGCGTGCGCTTCCCGGTGGACAACTTCGCGCTATTCATGAACGTTTTGGCCGAGAAACTGACGCCCAAGGAGAAAGCGGCGCTGGTCAAGACGCTCGGAATGCGCGCCGGAGACGTCGAAGGCTGGCAGAAGCTCGACTCGCGGAGCAAAAAGCTCGAGCGGGACCTCAAAGCCGCGAAGTTGACGCGGCCGTCGCAGGTTTACGCAGTGGTGTCGAAGGCGGCGGGCGAGCAGGTGCTTTACCTTCTGTTGCGCTCGCAACAGCGGCTGGTGCAGGACCGGATCCGCAACTACCTCCAGAAATACCTGCCGGTGGCGCAGGAAATTACCGAGGAAGAGATTCAGGCCAAAGGCGCCTTGCCCGGCACCCCGAAGTGGGAGAAGGCCAAGGAAGAGGCAATCGCCGCGAAGCTGAACGCGCGCCCGAAAAAGCCCGCGCCGGAAGAAGCCGCGCCGCCTTCGCCGCCCCAACCCACGGCCCCGGGCGGCCTGCGGAGACCGTATTCGCGCCAGCCGAGCGCACGTTAGCGTTCCGCTATTGAGTCCGGATCGCGGCGATCGGGTCCACCTTGAGGGCGCGGCGCGCGGGGAGGTAGCTCGCCGCCAGCGCGACCAGGCCCAGGAACAGGGCCGCTCCTGCGTAACTCAGGGGGTCGGCCGCTCCTACGCGGTAGAACATGTGCGAGATGAGGTGCGCGAGCGAGAGCGCGGCGGCGAGACCAATCAGAAGGCCGGCGAGCGTTAACTTCAGGGCTTTCCGGATCACCAGGCCGAGCACGTCCACGGGCGCCGCGCCGAGCGCGATGCGGATGCCGATTTCCTGCGTGCGCCGGCTGACCGCGTAGGACATCAGAGCGTACAGGCCCACCGCGGCCAGCAGGAGCGCGATCGCTCCGAGCACGCCGAGCAGCGCGGCGGCGAGCCGGGTCGCGAAGGAGGCGGCGCTCGCGTAATCGGCGAGCGGCATTGCTTCGAAGCCGGAGGCTTTCGGATCGATCGCCGCGATTACGCGACGCATCCCGGCGACGGCGCGGAGCGGATCTCCGGCGGTGCGGACGAAAAAGGGTACCTCGCCGGCGCCTGCACCCGCCTGCGCGAACGCAACATAAACGAAGGGCTCCGGGGCTTCGGTGAGGCTCGAAATCCGGCTGTCCTTGACGATCCCGGCGATGGTGCAGGGGGCGCCGTTGCGCTCCACGCGGCGGCCGGGCGCGGCGGCGCCTTTGAGATAACGCCTCGCGAACGCTTCGTTCACCACTAAGGCGCAGGGCGCATCCGCGTCGTCGCTCAAGCGGAAATCGCGGCCCGCCACGAGCGGGATCCGCAGCAGGTCGAAGTAGCCTGGCGAGACGGCGCTCTCGTAGAGGGTCATGCTTTCGCCGCGGTTCGGCACGTAGCCTTCCACCCGGTAATCGCTCCGCGGCCCGAGGCCGAAGCCTAGCGGAATCCGGCCGCCGTAGCTCACTCCCAGCACGCCGGGCGCGGCGGCGAGTTGGTCGCGCAGCCGCCGGCAGAACTGAAGCTGTTGCCCGGGCGTGTACTGGTTCGTGCCCAGGAACAGGCGGGCCAGCAGGACGTTGTGCGAATCGAAGCCCGGATAGACGCCGCTGAGATTCCGGAAACTGCGGAGAAACAGTCCGGCGCCGGCCAGGGCCACCAGCGCGAGGCTCACCTCGGCAATCACCAGCAGGTTACTGATGCGATGCGAGCCGGGGGCGGCAGCGCGTCCGCCCTGCTTAAGGGCGTCGTTCAGATTCGAGGCGAGCGAGCGCAGCACGGGAGGGAAGCCGGAGGCCAGCGCGGCCGCGGCCGCCACCAGCGCCGCGAAGCCGAAAACGCGCCCATTCAGCGGGAATTCAAAGAAGACGGGCATGCCGGTGGGCGGCAGCGCGAGCAGCAGGGCGCCGCTCAGCCATGCAACCAGCGGAAGGCTGATCAGGACCGCCAGCGATGCCAGCAGCAGATTCTCGGTGAGCAGTTGCCGCGCGAGCCTCCCGGGACCGGCGCCCAGCGCGAGCCTGAGCGAGAACTCCTTCCGGCGCCCGGCGGAGCTGGCCAGCAGCAGGTTGGCCACGTTCGCGCAGGCGATCAGGAACACCAGCCCGCAGGCCGCCGCCAGGATTCCGAGCGGCGCGGCCAGGATGCCGGAAAGCCCTGACTGCGCCTTCCAGACCGGAATCAATTTGGCGCCGCGGTTAGCGTTGGTTTCGGGATAGAGCCGGGCCAGGCGGGCCGCCACGGCCGCGGCCTCCGCGTTCGCCTGCGCCAGCGTGACGCCCGGTTTCAGCCGCACGATGGCTTCAAAATGGCGGTTGCCGCGGTCCGTTTCCGACCCGCGGATGAGCGGCACCCATCCGTCGAAGAGCAGCCCGGGCGTGACGCCATGGAATTCCGGCGGAGCCACTCCCACAATGGTGACCTTCCGGCGGTTGGCGACCATGGTCTTGCCCAGAACCCGCGGATCGCCATGAAACTGAGCGTGCCACAGCCGGTAGCTGATTACGGTGACCAGCGCGTTTTCGGTGTACTCGTCAGGCGCGAACACGCGCCCCAGCACCGGCTTGACGCCGAGCATCGCGAAGTAATTCCCCGAGACGAGCTCGCACCAGACGCGCCGGGCGTCCTCGCCTTCGCCGATGCTGACCGGGACCTGCGTGTGCAGGGCAATATCGGAGGCGAGCCTGAGGTTTTCGCGCAGATCGCGGTAATCCGGAAACGAGAGATGCGGGGCCATTTCGAGGACGGCCAGCCGCCGATCATCCACGCCCGGATACGGATGCAGCAGCACGCCGTCGATCCAGCCGAAAACCGTGGTGCTCACGGCGATCCCGAGGGCCAGCGTCAGGGCGGCCGCGGTCGTCAGGGCCGGGCTCGCCCGGAGAACGCGCACCCCGTAGCGCAGGTCCTGCCAGAGTGTCAGCATGGGGTTTCCCGAGTATCAGACCGGCAAGTTGGGTTCCATACGGAAAGCGTTCATAATGCGGCGCGGGCCGGAGGAGGGCTGTCCGTTCGTGGGATTGGGCTGCGCGAATTCGGTTTCGGGATGCTACCGGCGAGCAGGCTTCTGTGTGAGCCAATGCGGCGGTGCGGGCAGTGTGACCGACCCGAGACATAGGTAACAGAACGTTCCGGAGACATGGGTTACACTTTTGGCCCCGCGTGGGGGCGGGAAGTGGCATGCCATGGAAGGAGAGTTCTGTAATGCACGAGCGAATGCGCTTCGTGATCCGGCTGAAGGACGGCGAGAGCATGGCGTCGCTGTGCCGCGAATTCGGCATCTCGAGGAAGACCGGCTACAAGATCTTTGAGCGGTATGAGGAGTGTGGTCTGGAGGGCCTGAGCGATCGGGTCCGGCGGCCGTTTCGGTATGCGAATCAACTTCCCGAGCAGGTGGAGGCGGCGATTGTGGCCGCCAAACGCGAACCGCGCCACCCGTTCCCGAACGCGCGCCGAGGGCACGCCTCTTTCTGAGGGGCCGGGTCTGAACGATCTGTGGTGCACCGACTACAAGGGTGAGTTCATGCTGGCAGATCGCCGCTACTGTTATCCCCTGACGGTCACCGATTACGCCTCGCGTTATCTGCTGCTGTGCGAAGCCATGGAATCCAATCAGGAGAAGCCCGCATTCACGGCTTTCGAGCGTCTTTTCAAAGAAAGGGGTTTGCCGCGCGCGATTCGCTCCGACAACCGTTCGCTTCCCCCAACGGGTTGTTCAATCTTTCCCGGCTGTCGGTGTGGTGGTTGCGGCTGGGCATCAGCATCGAACGCATTCAGCCGGGCCATCCCCAGCAGAACGGCCGCCACGAGCGTATGCAACTCAAGAACGGCCCCACGAGGCCCTGGGCATGAAGTGTGCGGCGGAGGTTTACTCTTGTTCGCCCCGACCCTACCGGGGCATCCCCGAGCCGCACTACCCCTTCCACGACCGGACCGTGGTGGTCACCAGTTGCGGCCGCCTCTGCCTCTACCGCAAGAAAATTAATCTCAGCAAATCGCTCGCCGGCCAGGCGGTCGGCGTCAAAGAAGTCGAGCCAGTATCTGGCTGGTCAGCTCCATGGATTATGATCTGGGGTATATCGACCTGGAGAGAGAACCTTGCAACCTCTCGACAACCCGTTTGGCCCACGGGTGTCACCCATGTCTTAGGAACAATCTGTTACCTATGTATCCGGAACGGACACAGTGAGAGATTGGCGTCCCCAGGGGGATTCGAACCCCCGTTACCGCCGTGAAAGGGCGATGTCCTAGGCCGGGCTAGACGATGGGGACGGCTTAGGAAAGGCGAATACCTTCCTTACTTTAGCGGTCGGCGGGCTCTACGTCAACCCGCAGCGGCTATTTGGCCGGGTAGCCGGCCGCCGCCTTCACTTCCTTGATCTGTCCGACGTGGCGGTCGGTGTGGCCTGCGATGATGAGCAGCAACTGGTAGGCGTCCATGGTGGACGGACCGAAGCTGGTCGTGTGGCTGCGCAGGGCGTCCTGGGTGGTGCGGATGTAATCGAGCGTCTGGTCGCGGCGCTCGCGGAAGGCCTGCGCCGCCTCTTTGGGAGTCGCATAGCGGCCCGTGGGCGCCACCTCGGGCGGGTTCTTCGCTTTCTGGCTGCGGTCGGTCACCTGCTTGAGGATCGCTTCGTCGGCGGCGCGGTCGATCTTGCGGTCCGCGACGGCGGGCGACTGCATGGTCTTCTGCTCCAAGCCGAACAGGCGCTCCTCGGTGAGGATGGCGTGCTCGGCGCATTCGGCGATCGACCAGCGGTCCGGGGCCGGCTTGAATTTCCACTGCGCTTCGGAGAGGCCCGCGATCGAATCGAGAAACGCCTTACGGCTCGCGTGCAGGGCGCTCAGGGCGAAGTCGCGCTGGCCCTGATCGACGGGCTGGGCGAACAGCGGAGCGGCGGCGAGCGCAAAGACCAGAGCTGGATTCTTCATGGCGATTTCCCGGGCTGACCTCTAAAGATTCTTACGCAGTCCTGCCGATAAATCAACGAGCGTGAACGGGCCCGGTACCGGCAGCGCTCCACGAGAACTCCGTGGCGACATTGAACAAAGCCGTCGATTCGGACGCGGCGAACGGCCGGTGGGCATCGGCGCGGGCCGTCTGGGACTTCCTTCCCGGGGACATGCTGGGTGAGGACCGTCCTCACACGCTGCTGGCGCTCGAAAGCGGCGATCCCGCGCTGCGTGTGTTGCGGGACATGCTGCGGGAAGACGGCTACCGGATTCTCGAAGCGGCGCGGGCGCGCGAAGCGTTCGCCCTGCTCAAAAGCGAAAACGTGGATCTGATCGTGCTCGATCTCACGATGCCGGAGATCCGAGGGTTGGACTTTTGCCGTGCCGTCAAGGCGGGGCGGGAAACGAGGTTTATCCCCGTGGTGATGATTGCGGACGTGCAAGACGTCGAGAACGAAGTGGCGGGCATTTTGTCCGGAGCCGAGGAGTTTCTCGTCAAGCCCCTCCATCCGGCCATCGTGCGGACGAGGATACGGTCCATGTTGCGGCACAAGCGGGCGATCGATTCGCTCGAAGAAGCCGAGTCGATCCTGTTCGCCCTGGCGCAGGCGGTGGAACAGCGCGACCGCTGCACCTCGGGACACTGCGACCGGCTGGCTACGCTGAGCATGGCGCTGGGGACCGCGCTCGGGCTGCCGCGTTCGCAGATACTGGCCTTGCATCGCGGCGGCTACCTGCACGACATCGGGAAGATCGGGATTCCCGACGCCGTCCTGTTCAAGGAGGGCGCGCTCACGCCGGAGGAATGGGACGTGATGCGTACCCACACGGTGAAGGGGGAAGACATCTGCCGTCCGGCGCGGACTCTGGCGCCCGTGCTGCCCATTATACGGAGCCATCATGAACGGTGGGACGGGTCGGGATACCCCGACGGGCTGCGGGGTGAAGAAATTCCGCTGCTGGCGCGGATTCTGCAAGTAGCCGACGTCTTCGATGCATTGACCTCCACACGGCCGTACAAAGCCGCGCTTCCGCCGGCAGTTGCACTGAACATCCTGAAGGAGGAGACGCGCCGCGGCTGGCGCGATCCCGCCGTGTTCGCGGTGCTCGAAGAGCTTTGCGCCTCGACGCAGCTTGCGGACGCAGAGCAGGACATAATCGCCTTGCCGAAGCCTACTGCCATGGAGCGCTCGCTGGCGAACATGCGCGTTGCGCTTGCGAAAGCCGGGGAACAGTAGGGTTTCAGCGGGGCCGGGGTGGGGGCCGCGTGAGCCGGATGCCTTCACGGGTGGCCGCTCCAGGCAGGCCCCGGGGCATCGATGGCGGCGCTGGGAACGGCTGCTTCCGCGCCAAGGCTGAGCAGTACGGAGGGTTCCCGGCTGCCGGCTCCTGGTGGACAATGGTCTTGAAGCATGCCCCAGGATCTCCAAGAGCTTCAGGACACAATCGTTTGCTGCCGGATCTGCCCGCGGTTGACCGAGTATCGCGAGACGGTCGCGATGGTGAAGCGGCGCGCGTATCGGGATTGGGAGTACTGGGGCAAGCCGGTGCCGTCGTTCGGCGATCCCGAGGCCAGGTTGCTGGTAATCGGGCTGGCGCCCGCCGCCCACGGCGGCAACCGCACGGGCCGTATGTTCACGGGCGACCGGTCGGGCGACTTTCTGTTTCGGGCGCTCTACGAAACGGGGTTCGCGTCACAGGCCTCGAGCGAGTCTCGCGACGACGGCCTGACGCTCTCTGACGCCTATGTGAGCGCGGCCGTGCGCTGCGCGCCCCCGGACAACAAGCCGCTTCCGTCCGAAATCCGGAACTGCCGCCCGTACCTCGAGCGCGAGCTGGAACTTCTCAACAACCTTCGGGTGGTGGTGGTTCTGGGCAGGCTGGCCTTCGACGTGTATCTGTCAATTCTGCGTGAGCGCGGCTCGATCCGGAGCCGCGCCGCCTTCCGCTTCGCCCATAACGCTTCGCATGCGACCGCGCCGGGTGAGCCGCTGCTCATCAGCTCCTATCATCCGAGCCAGCAGAACACCTCAACGGGGAAACTCACGGACACCATGCTCAAAGACGTCTTCCTTCGCGCGCGGCGCCAGTTGGAGCGGACCGCATGATTACGCCCAAACACGTATCGGCGGTGGTGACCTCACGGCGGGACATCAGCTCGGACCTGTGGATCGTCCGCATACGGCCCGAGGAAAAGATCTCGTTTGCACCGGGCCAGTACGCAACGGTCGGGCTACCGGGCGCCGGGCGCCTGGTCGAGCGGCCGTACTCGATCGCTTCCTCCACCCGCGACGGGCAGCTCGAGTTCTTCCTCGAGTTGGTGCCCGGCGGGCATCTCTCGCCGCATCTCTACGACGTCGCTCCGGGCGGCCAGGTCTACGTGCGGCGCGAGGCGAAGGGCCGGTTCCTGTTTGACGACAAAAGCGGCCACACGGATCACTTTATGATCGCCACCGTAACCGGAGCCGCGCCTTTCGTAAGCATGCTGCGCGAGTTTGCCGCGCGCCACGAGGAGGGCACACCGGTGCCCTATCGCATTGCGATGTTGCACGCGGCCAGCATCTCGCGCGAGCTCGGCTATTGCGAGGAACTCTCGGGCTACGCCCGGCGGTATTCGTGGTTCACTTACATCCCGACGATCAGCCGTGGGTGGATCGACTCGGCCTGGGGCGGGGAACTGGGGCGCGCCGAGGACGTTTTGCGCAAGCACATGGATACGCTGGGGTTCGGCTACACCGGCACGACCGTTTACGCCTGCGGCAATCCGAACATGATCGAGAACGTGAAGGCCGTGCTCGAGCGGGCCAGGTTCCCGAAGGAGTTCGTGAAGCAGGAAGTGTACTGGGTGGCGGAGAAGGGTTGACGGGATCAGGGGTATTGACTTATCTCCCGCTTAGGCGTACATAAACGGGTGGGAGGTTCTTGCCGTGCGGGTCGCGTCCAAGCAAGGCCACGCGGACCTGGAGGAAAAAAGGGTCGTTTTCCTGGAGTTTGTCGCGGCTTTCGCCATCCTGTCGATCATCGCCTTGGTGCTGTACATGGTGTTCAGCTACAAGCCGGTGTAGTCATCAGGCTCGAACCGCTCACGCAGGAACCGAAGCCCTTCCTCTTTTGTCCGAACAATTCCTTCGAGCTGTGCATCCTCGGCCAGGCGCAGCATCTGCGCGAAAGCGGGGCCGGGTTTGTATCCCGCCGCGATCAGGTCGTGTCCGTTCACCAGCGGCCTGGGCTTCAACACCTCAGCCGGAACTTCGGCGAGCTTCCGTCTGGCGAATTCGTAGTTGCCGAGCAGCCCGTGACTCATGGCGCAGTCGAGCCGGTGCAGTTCGAGGTGCTCCTCGAAGCGGTCCATGCGCAGGAAACGCTTTAGCTTGCTCTCGCGCATTCGCGTGATGTCCTTGAAGCGCAGATGATTGGCGACGAGCGCTTCCACCTGGCGGATCACGGCCGTGGGGAACCTCAGCCGGGTGAGAATCCCGACCGCCATGCGCGCGCCGACCTCGGCGTGCTCGTCGAAACGGATCCGGCCGGCCACGCGGAACGTGGGCGGCTTGCCGACGTCGTGCAGAAGCACGGCGAGTGCGAGAGTCTCGGTGGGCTTGCGCAGGCCCTCGAGCATCATGAGCGTGTGGACCCAGACATCGCCCTCCGGGTGGAACTCGGGCGGCTGCTCGACGCCTTTCATGGCGGCCACTTCGGGCAGGATATCGGCCAGCAGGCCGGAGGAGTCGAGTAACTCGAAGCCGCGTCGCGCGCCGCCTTCGACCAGGATGCGGACCAGTTCGTCGCGCACGCGCTCATTCGAGATCGCGCCGATTTTCGCGTGCAGTTTGCGGATCGCGCCGAACGTGGCCGGCTCGATCTCAAACCGGAGGCGGGCGGCGAAGCGAATGGCGCGCAGCATGCGAAGATGGTCCTCGCCGAAACGCACCTCGGGATCGCCGATGGCGCGGATGACGCGCGCGCGCAGGTCATCGCGGCCGCCGACGTAATCGAAGACCTCGCCGGTCATAGGATCGAGCAGCAGGCCGTTGATGGTGAAGTCGCGGCGCGCGACGTCGCGGCGCGGGTCGCTTTCGAACTCGACCGCCGCGGGGCGGCGGCCGTCGGCGTAGGAGTGGTCACTGCGAAACGTCGCGACCTCTACTTCGGCGGAATCCGCGCGCACGACGACGACGCCGAAATGGGCGCCCACCATACGGGAGTTCGGAAACAGGCTGACCACCTGCTCGGGGTGTGCGCCGGTGGCGACGTCGTAGTCCTCCGGATCGCGGCCGAGCAGCAGGTCGCGCACGCTGCCTCCCGCCAGAAACGCCTGGTACCCGCGCTCCTGCAAGCGCTTGACTATGTGACGGGCCAATACGGCCGCTGTGGACTCTGCCACAATGTAATCGTAAACTAACGCAATAGCTCCGAATTTTTCCGCATGTCCTCTACTGGCCGCTTGTCCAATGCCCCGAAGGTGGTGGTCGCCACCACTGTGGCGTTGTCATTTATCTCCTTCTGGCGCGCGGCGGCGATCGTGCTGGCGGACATGGCGTCCTCGATGTTCTACGCCGGCGGCATTGCCGAGCAGGCGATCGGGAAGGCGGCGCCGTGGTTCATCATCGGCGTCATGCTGTTCAGCTTCGCGGTGCGTTCGGTGTACATGGAAAGCTGCAGCATGTTCGTGCGCGGCGGCGTGTACGTCGTGGTGCGGGACAGCATGGGGCCGTTCCTGGCGCGCCTGTCGGTGTCGGCTCTGGTTTTCGATTACATCCTGACGGGTCCGATCAGCACGGTCACGGCCGGGCAGTATCTCGGCCGCCTGCTGAACGAAATCAGCGAGCTGCTGAACCAGAGCTTCCGGATCGATCCGAACTACTTTGCCGCTTTTTTCGGCGTGGCGGTAACGGTTTACTACTGGTGGCAGAACATCAAGGGCATTCAGGAATCGAGCACGAAGGCGCTGCGGGTCCTTCAGGTCACGACCGTCATGGTGGTGGCGCTGATCATCTGGTGCGTCGTCACGTTGCTGGTTCGCGGGCACGCGCCGTTGCCGCCCGCGCCCCTGCCGCGCAACCTGGAATTCAGCAAGGAAGCGCTCGGGTGGTTCAACGGGACGTTCTGGCCGAAGATTTCGGTGGTCGCCATATTCATCGCTTTCGGGCACTCGTTCCTGGCGATGAGCGGCTTCGAGACGCTCGCGCAGGTGTACCGCGAAATCGCGTATCCGAAGCTGAATAACCTGAAACGCACGGCCAACATCGTCTGCATCTACGCGGTGCTTTCGACGGGGCTGATCACGCTGCTGGCCGGGATGATCATCCCGGACGCGATTCGCGGAACGTACGTAAACAACCTGATCGGCGGCCTGGCGATGCACCTGGCCGGGCCGAACCTGCTCAGGATCGGGTTCCACCTGTTCGTCGTGATCGTGGGCGTGCTGATTCTGTCGGGCGCGGTGAACACGTCGATCATCGGCGCCAACGGCGTGCTGAACCGCGTGGCCGAAGACGGCGTGCTGCTGCCGTGGTTCCGCAAGCCGCACCGCCGGTTCGGGACGACGTCGCGGATCATCAACCTGATCGTCCTGCTTCAGTTGCTCACGATTGCGGCCAGCCGCGGCAATGTCTATCTGCTCGGTGAAGCGTACGCATTCGGCGTGGTCTGGAGCTTCTTCCTGAAAGCGCTCGGCGTCACGGTGCTGCGGTTCCAGCGGCACGACCAGGAATACAAAGTGCCGCTGAACCTGCGCGTGGGCAAGATCGAACTGCCGATCGGGCTGGGCGCGACCACGCTGATTCTGTTCTTCGTCGCGGTCGCGAACCTGTTCTCCAAGCAGATCGCGACGATTTACGGCATTGCGTTCACCCTGATGCTCTTCGTCGTGTTCACGATTTCGGATCGCGTCAACGCGCGCCGGCGGCGCTCCGAGCCGCCGGGTCTCGAGCAGTTCAATCTCGAGATGCAGCCGAAGGTCGAGAGCGCCACCGTGCATGCGCGCCCCGGCTGCGTGCTGGTGGCCGTGCGCGATCCGAACCGCCTCTCGCACCTGAAGCGCGTGCTCGAGAAGACGAATTTGCGGCGGCACGACATCGTGGTGATGACGGTGCGGACGGTCTCGACCGGCGCGGGCGAGTACGACTTGACCGAGGGGCAGATCTTCGCCGATTACGAGCAGGAGCTGTTCACGCGCGTGGTCGCGATGGCGGAGAAGGAAGGCAAGACAGTCGAGTTGCTGGTGGTGCCGGCGGTCGATCCGTTCGACGCCATGGTCCAGACCGCCGCGAGATTAAAAGCTTCGCGGCTGGTGACGGGCGTTTCCGAGCGCATGGATTCCGAGGAGCTGGCGCGGCGTATCGGCCTGGCGTGGGAGCAACTGCCCGAGCCGCGCCATCCGTTCTCGCTCGAGGTGATCAGCCCGACGCGCCCGACCATCTACGTGAACCTCGGTCCCCATCCGCCGCGTTTGTGGCCGGAGGACGTGGATCGTCTGCACGAACTCTGGCTCGAACTCACCGAGCGAGCCGGGCTTGGGTCGAAGCTGCATCATCGCGATGTGGTGGGGACCGCGCTGCGGCGCCTGGAGCAGGACCTGAGCGGGGAGAGGCGGGAGGAGGCGGTGGAGGACCTGCGGCGGAATTTGCGGAGCTGAGGGCCGCGGCGTTTCTTCTGGCTTCTGAATTCCGACTTCTGAATTCTCCGTTGCTACCATAGTTCTTCCCCATGTTCGACTGGAGCCAGGATCCGCACAGACGATTTAATCCTCTGACCCGCGAATGGGTGCTTGTTTCGCCGCACCGGACGCAACGCCCCTGGCAGGGGCAGGTTGAGCCGGGCGGGCGGGCGGCGCTTCCCGCTTATGATCCGGAGTGCTATCTGTGCCCCGGCAACTCGCGCGCGGGCGGGGCTCGCAATCCGAAGTATGAATCGACGTTTGTCTTCGAGAACGACTACGCTGCGTTGAAGCCTTCGACTCCCGCGGGGTGCTTCGAGCGCGATGGGTTGCTGATTGCCGAGACCGAGCCGGGGTTGTGCCGCGTGGTGTGCTTCTCGCCGCGGCACGATTTGACGATTGCGGGTATGGAGGTTGCGGCGCTTCGCAATGTGGTCGATGTGTGGACCGCGCAGTATCGCGAACTGGGCGCGATGCCTTCTATCGACTACGTCCAGATCTTCGAGAATCGCGGCGCGATGATGGGGGCGAGCAATCCGCATCCGCATTGCCAGATCTGGGCGAACCGGACCCTGCCGAATGAGCCGGCGAAGGAACAGGCCGCGCAGGCGGCTTGGCGCGGGGAGCGAGGTTCGTGCCTGCTATGCGAGTACGCGGCGCTCGAGCTTTCCGAGAAGACGCGTGTGGTCGAGCAGAACGATTCGTTCATTCTGGTGGTTCCGTTCTGGGCGGTGTGGCCGTTCGAGACGCTCGTGCTCGCCAAGCGGCACGCGACGGGTCTCGATCAGTTCGACGGCGGCGAGCGCGAAGCGCTGGCCGATATTCTGAAGCGCGCCACCGCGCGCTACGACCGGCTGTTCGATGTCTCGTTCCCTTACACGATGGGGTTGCACCAGCGGCCGACCGACGGCGCGGAACACGCCGAGTGGCATTTCCACGCGCATTTCTATCCGCCTTTGCTGCGCTCGGCGACGGTCCGGAAGTTTATGGTCGGCTACGAAATGCTGGCCATGCCGCAGCGGGATATTACTCCTGAGGCCGCGGCCGAACGGCTGCGCGCGGTGTAAGGCGGCGCGACAGCCAGCCGGCGACCAGCGCGCGATGGTTGCGCTCGATGGCCGTGTAGAACGCGATGCCATAGTAGACGGCTGCGATCACGGCGGCCGCGGCGGCCACTTCGATCAGGTTGTCTCCCGGGATCGCGCCGCCGGTTTTGAGCCAGTACGCCAGCGCCGCCACGGGCGCGGCGGTCGCCAACGGGCGGGCGTAGATCGACCGCATGTAGCGGCCGTATCCCTGGCGCAGGTAGCGGCACACCAGCCAGGGCGTGAACAGGCCGCGGTCGGCCACCATCAGCAGCGACGAAACCCAGGCCGCGCCCAGGATGCCGTAGCGCGGGACGACGTACCAGAGCGACGCAATCAGCAGCAGCCCTTCGGCGAGCACGCCGCGGGCGAACCAGCGGTGCTTCGCCATGCCGTAGAGGATCGAGCTCGAGTTGAACTGCGCGGCCATGCCGAGCGTGGTCCCGAGCACCAGGATGGGGAGCAGCGGCGCACTGTGGAGCACGTATTCCGGCCTGCGGATCCAGACGCGCATCAGTTCGGCGCCGTAGACGGCCAGAAAAATCGCCGGCGGCAGAAAGAGCGTCAGACAGTAGCGGTTGATGTAGACTCCGAGGCGCGAGATCGCTTTCGTGTCGTGCCTGGCGGTCAACTCGGCGGCGTTGGAGGCCGTGACCAGGCCCACGCGGTCCACTGCGTCCGCCGTGTACTGGAGCAGGCGGACCGGCACGTTGTAATAACCGATGAAAGACGGCATATGAAAATGCCCAATGATGAGCGGCGCGCTCTGGGATAGAAGCTGGCGCGCGACGCCGCTGGTGAGCGTGTGGAAGCCGTAACCGGCGAGCTGGCGGAACATCGGCCAGGTGGCGAAGCGCGGCGAGAAGCGCTGCGCGGGGAAAACTTTGCGGACCGCGAAGTAGCTCAGGACGTAGCCGAAGACCTGGCAGCAGACGACGTAAACGCCCAGCCCCATCAGGCCGTAGCCCAGGTGAAGCAGCAGGAATATGCCGGCGACGCGCAGCGTGGTGACGGCGATCCAGATGCGGCTCGATACGCCGAAATCCTGGAAACCTTCGAGGCATGCGTTGAAGACGTTGAAGATCATGCCGATAGCCCAGCTTGCGCCCACGACCATGACCAGGAAAGAGAGCGCGTCGCGGTAGGCCGGCGGCACCTGGAAGAAACGCTCGATGTTGCGCGCGAGGTACGCCGTCGCGAACAGGAGCGCGAAGGCGAGGGCGGAGAAGTAGAGGATGCCGGTGTTGAGCACCTCGTTGACCTTCTCGGGCTGTCCCATGGCGCGGTAGTGCGCCGAGTATTTGACGGTGGCGGAGCGCAGGCCGAGGTCGAGGATCCAGTAATTCTCGATCAGGCCGAACACAAGCACCCAAACGCCGTAGCCCTGGTCGCCTAACTTGTTGATGAGGTATGGGGAAAGGAGCACCCCGGACGTTATGGAGACGGCGACGCCCAGCCAGCTCCACAGGACGTTCCCGAAGAAGCGCTCGCTACGTGGGATCGGCTTCTGCTCGAAAATCGCGCCCAGAGTAATTCCATTGTAGGCGAAAATCGAAGGATGCCACAGGTTGCCGCTTCCGCCGAGGCTGTTCCGTATTCGCGCATACGCGAGCTTGCCGAGATCGCAATGCGGATGGATGGGGTGCTGAAGCTCTACTTCGGCGAGTCGAGCCTGCCGACGCCCGAGTACATACGGCGCGCGGCCCAGAAGGCCATGGCCGACGGGTTCCTGTTCTACACGGAGAACGCGGGGCTGCCGTCGCTGCGCCGGGCGATCGCGGATTCGTACCGGAAGCTGCACGGCGTCGAGCTGGACGCGATGGGCGAAATCGTCGTGACGGCGTCGGGCGTGCAGGCGCTGAATGTGGGGATCCGGTGCTGCCTCGATCCGGGGGACGAGGCCCTTGTGCTTACGCCGGCCTGGCCCAACGGGGCGTCGATCGTCGAGCTGGTGAACGCGGTGCCGCGTATGGTGCCGCAGACGCTGTGCGGCGCGCGCTACGGGATCGACTTCGACGCGCTCGAAGCGGCCGTCACGCCGCGGACGCGCCTGCTGATCTACACGTCGCCTTCGAACCCGCTCGGATGGGTGGCGACCGAAGAGGAACAGCAGCGGCTGCTCGACTTCGCGCGCCGCCACGGTTTGTGGCTGCTCGCGGACGAGGTTTACGAACGGCTGTACTACGGGAGCGGCGCGGCGGCGCCGTCGATTCTCAAGAAAGCCACGCGCGAGGATGCCCTGATCGTGGCGCAGTCGTTTTCGAAGGCGTACTGTATGACGGGATGGCGGGTGGGGTGGCTGGTGGCGCGCCGCGACCTGGCCAAACGGGCCGGCGAGCTGAACGAGTTCATCATTTCGCACGCGCCGAGCTTCGCGCAGCGGGCCGCCGAGACGGCGCTGGTCTGGGGCGAGATCGAGATGAAGAAGATGCTCGCGCGATACCGGGAGAATCGAGACTACTGCCTGGCGATGCTGCGGCAGGTGCGCGGCGTCACGGTGCCCGAGCCGGACGGTGCGTTCTACCTCTTCCCGAAAATCGAAGGCCTGACCGATTCTTTCGGCTTCTGCCGCCGGCTGCTCGAGGAAACCAGCGTCGGGCTGGCCCCGGGCGTGGCGTTCGGCGCCGGGGGCGAGGGCTCGGTGCGGATCTGCTACGCGGCCGAGCGCGAAATCCTCAAGCCGGCCATGGAGCGGCTGGCGGCGTTTCTCGCCGCTCGCTGACCACAGCATCGATGGCGGCAAACAGTTCGGCGGGCCGGACAGGTTTGGCGACGTAGCCATCCATTCCGGCTTCGAGGCAGCGCTCGCGGTCGCCTTTCATGGCGTGCGCCGTCAGGGCCAGGATGCGCACGTGCCCGCCGGTGGAGCGCTCGCGCTCGCGGATGGCGGCCGTCGCCTGGAAACCGTCGAGCCCGGGCATCTGGATGTCCATCAGGATCAGGTCGAACCGCTCGCGCCCGGCCAACTCGACCGCGGAGGGGCCGTCCGTGGCGGTGTAGACCTGGTGGCCGCGGTTCTGGAGCAGTTTCTCGGCGAGCCTCCGGTTGACGGCGTTGTCTTCGACCACCAGGATGCGCAGGGAGCCGGCGGGCGGGGCGGCCGGTCTGGGCGGCTCGCCCTGGGCCGCCGGCGTCTCGGGGATTCCGAATTCCGCCGTGAAGTAGAACGTGGAGCCTTCTCCCACGCGGCTCCGCACGCGGACGCTTCCGCCCATCAGGGCGGCAAGCTGCGACGAGATGGCCAGACCCAGGCCCGTACCGCCGTGCCTGCGGGCGGTCGAGCCGTCGGCTTGCGCAAAGGCGTCGAAGATCACGCGCTGCTTCTCCGCGGCAATTCCGATGCCGGTATCGCGCACGGCAAAAACCAGCTTGCAGGCGCCGGTTCCTCCGGTTTCGCGCGTGACGCGCACCTCGACTTCGCCGCGTTCCGTGAACTTTACGCCGTTTCCGGCCAGGTTGAGCAGGACTTGCCGCACGCGGCCCGGATCGCCTACCAGCCGCTGGGGCACGGCGGCATCGACGTCCCAGTCGAGCCGCAGCCCCTTGGCGGCCGCCGGGGCACGCAAGCTCCGGCAGACGTCCGAGACCAGCCTGCGGACGTCGAACTCGACGCGCTCGACTTCAAGTTTTCGGGCCTCGATCTTCGAGAAATCGAGGATGTCGTTGATCACGGCCAGCAGCGACTCGGCGCAGGTCCGGATCGTGTCCACGTAATCGCGCTGCTCGGGCGTCAGGTTGGTCGAAAGCGCAAGCTCGGCCATGCCGATCACGCCGTTCATCGGCGTCCGGATCTCGTGGCTCATGTTGGCGAGAAACTCGCTCTTGGAGCGGCTGGCCGCCTCGGCGGCTTCCTTGGCCCGGGCCGCTTCGGCCTGCGCGCGCCGGCGCTCGGTGACATCGCGCGCGATCCCCTCGACGCGCACCGGCCGTCCGTCGCGCACGATGAGATGCGGGCTGAACTCGACCGCGCGCCTCCGTCCGTCCTTCATGACGATTCCGGTGTCAAAGGCGGTCTCGGGCAAGGCGGCCTCGTCGGTTTCGAGCAGGTGACGCAGTTGCGCGCGCGATTCGGGCGGGGCAAGGTCGAGGATGTTGGTGGTGAGGGCCTCCTGGCGCGTATAGCCGGTGATGCGCTCGCCGGCGGGATTGAGCGCGGTGAAGTATCCGGACAGATCGCGCGTGTAGATCATGTCGTTGGCGTTTTCGATCAGGTCCTGATAGCGCTTCTCGAGCGCGGCCTCGCGTTCGAGCTTCTGGCGGATGATGTTCGTCTGGGCGCGTATGCGGCGGCGCAGCACGGCGGTCCAGGCCATAGCCGCCAAAATGATTGCGCACATCACGCCGGCTATCGCGGCTCCGCGCCCGGCGGTCAGCCAGGGCGGCCGCTCCAGGATTTCGATGTCCCGTGTGGAGCGCAGAAGCAGACGGAAGCTGGTGGGGGTCATCGAGTTCTGTTCGGCCTGCATGCGGCAGATTCCGGTCAGCCGCAGCATCGATCCTTCCAGGAGTTCGGGCATGCGGTCGCGCGCGCCATCGCGATCCATCTCGGCGTCGAACAGAATGTTTCCCGAGCGCAGAGCCAGTACCGTCCGGCCGCTCGCGTACATCATGCTCAGCAGGCGCCCTTCGACCATCACCAGGACCCCGTTGGCGTCGCTTTCGAGCACCTGCGCGGCTTCGACCGCCCCGGCGGCGGGCGGCGCCACGCGGCCGGTTTTGCGGAAAACGGCGTCCTCAAGCACAGGCGCGAACTCGCCGAGGGCGGGGAACCCCAGCGCCTCGACGACGTCGCCGGGCTCGAAGGCCGTGCGCCCGCTGGTCTGTATCGTCACGCCCTGGTTGTCATCCGAAACAATGACCAGTTGCCCCGGCCGGCGGAGCGCGACGACGCCCTTGACGCGAACGCGCCGGTTCAAGCGGGCCGCGCCTCTGAAGCGCAGCACATCCGCCACGGTGGCGCTTGGCGCCATCCACGGGTCCTTCGGCGCAGGCCGGACGAACCTCAGGTGCTCGATGCCGGGGACGTGCAACTGGAAGCCCGTTACCTGATTGTTCCGGTTCATGAGCGTTGCGCAGACGCCGCGCGCCTCGATCTCGGCGCCGACAAGCCGCTCGGGCGGTTTCGCGCCCGTGATCCGTATATTGATGGGAAACCGGTGTCCTTCCGGCGCGATCCACAGCACCAGCCGGTCGCTGTCGGCCGACGCCATCCGGACTTCTCCGGCAACCTTGACCCACTGGCTGTCCCACTGGCGGGAGCGGAGGTCCAGATAAGGAACCGGGCGCGCTTTGGGAAAGCTCCCGGCGGCCAGCCGGCGCAGCCTGGGGGCGAACACAACCGGCGCGAACACTCCGTTTCCGGTCCGCCCGCGCAGCTCGACCCAGTCGCCGCTTTTGAGCGGAAGCGGCTCCCGGCCGGCGTCCACCCAGATACCGGCCGTAGCGTCCTGTACAAAAAGGTCTTCGTGCGCCGGGTTGTAGAACGTGAGCACGCCGCGAATGCGCACCGGGTATCCACGCTCGGCCTCTGCCGGAGTGAGCCGCCGGATTCTGGCGATGCTGGTGAGCTCGGGCAGTCCGGCCCTGGCCGCGGAGGCCGCCAGAAGCCACACCGGCAACACCAGTTGCGCGAAGCGCCGCACGCGCTTCTATCGGATTTTGCCGCGGGAAACTTGAGGGCTACTTCCCGTATGCCCCGTCGGAGAGCTCGGCGACGCGCTCGCGCAGCTCCGCGTTCAGCCGGTGGCGGTCGCGCACGGTCATGCCCGCGGTCGGCACCGGCTTGCCGATTCGCAGTACGGCGGGACCCGGCTTGACCAACAGCGAACCCATGGGCAGCACTTCGCGCGTGCCGGCGAGACCCACGGGAACCGCCGGCACGCCGGCCTTGATCGCGACATAGGCCGCGCCTTCCCTGAACTCGGTCATGTCCCCCGGCGAGCGGCCGCCCTCGGGGAAGATCAGCACCGAGATGCCGCGATCACGCACGATCTCCGCCGCTTCCGCCAAGGTCTTGAGCGAGGCCCGCGCGTCGTCGCGGTGCACCGGGATGTGCCCGGCGCGACTCAGGTGGTAGCCGATGAAGGGCACGCTGAACAGGCTTTCCTTCGCCATGAAGCGGAACTGAACGGGGATGCTCGGCAGGATCGCGGGAATATCCATGAAGCTGAGATGATTCGACACGAACACGTAGCTCGCGCCGGGCGAGATGTTCTCGAGGCCCTCGACGCGCAGCCTGACGCCCGAGACGCGCAGCAGCATGCGGGCCCACGCGCACGCCACGCGGTGCTGCGCGCGCCCGCTTGCGTCGAACAGCGACGTCACGAGCGACACGGTGCCGTAAGCGGCCGTGGCGAGGAGGATCAGGGGGTCGGTGAAGAGCGCAGCGCGGATTGAAGAGAACACGGTTGAATGGACTATTCTAGCGACACAGCAGCCGCCGCGCCTCGCCGGCGAGAAACAGCGACCCGCTCACGAACACCGCATCTTCGGGGGCCGCCTCGCGCCGCACCAGCGCCAGCGCGTCTTCGAGCGTCCCGGCCGTGCGCAGGCGCGGATGGTCCGCCAACTCGCGGATCGTCTCCGGCCGCACCGAGCGCGCCTGCCGCGGCGCAGTCGCGACGATTTCGTCGGCCAGCGGGAACAGGATCGCGCCCATTTCTTCGACCGCTTTGTCGCGCATCGCCCCATAGACGAGCCACACGCGGCGGCCGTCGAAGAAGCGGTTGATGTAGGCGGCCAGCGCGCGCGCGCCCGCGGGGTTGTGCGCGCCGTCGAGAATGATCTCGGGCGCGGAGGCGACGCGCTCCAGGCGCCCCGGCCAGCGCGCCTGCCGGATGCCGTCGCGGATGGCCGCGGGCCCGAGTCCAAGCGTGTGGAGCGCGACGGCCGCCGTGGCGGCGTTCGCGACCTGGTGCTCTCCGGCGAGCGGGCAATCGACCCGGATCCCGCCCACTTGGAAACAGCTCCCGCCGGGATAGAGCGCCAGGCCGCTGATGGGCCACCTCGAGGTCCAGACGGGCTCGACGCCGAGGGCCGACGCGGCATCCGCGAGCGTGCGCTCGACCTCGGGCCGCTGCGCGGAGAACACGGCGCGGGCACCCGGCTTCAAAATGCCCGCTTTTTCGCCCGCGATCGCCTCGAGGCTCCGGCCGAGGAACGCCTCGTGGTCGAAATCGACCGGCGTGATGATGGCCAGGCGCGGCGTGACGACGTTGGTCGCATCCAGGCGCCCGCCGAGTCCGACTTCAAGCACCGCCGTCTGGACCCCGGCGTCGCGGAACGCGAGGAACGCCATCGCGGTGACGGTTTCGAAGTAGGTCGGATGCGCCTCGAGCGCGCCCGAGGCGATCAGGCGCTCGGCCGCGGCGTGGACTTCATCGAATGCCGCCGCGAACGCCTGCTCGCTGAGCGGCTCGCCGGAGATGCGGATGCGCTCGGCCGGCTCGATGAGATGCGGCGACGTGTAGAGCCCTGTGCGCACGCCCGAAGCGCGCAGCGCCGCCTCGATCATGGCGCAGACGGAGCCTTTCCCGTTGGTCCCTGCGACGTGAATGTACTCGCCGCGGCGGTGGGGCGCGCCGAGGGCGGCGAGGAGGGCGTCCACGCGGTCGAGCCCGAGTTTGGCCGCCTTCACTTCGTTGCCGAGAGAGTAGAGAAACCGGACCGCCTCAGCGTAGGTCATGGTTCGGATTCCCGCCTTCGCGCCGGGCGGCGCACGCACTCGCGCGCAAGGCATGCGCGCGCTTGCCCCTTGTGAACGCCATTCCAGCGGTCGCGATCAGGGCCGCGCAGCCCGCGGCGATCTTGCCGTCGTAGAGCCAAGCAGAGCCCGTGCCTCCGGGCGGCACGAGCGAGAAGCCGATGCCCGCGGCCGTCACCGCCAGGCCCGCCGCCGCGCTCCACCTGAGCCCGTGCTTCCAGGCCGCGGCGAACAGGTACAGGAACGGGATGAAATACGTGATAACGGTCATATCCACCAGCAACTGGTAGCCGTCGCGCAGCGTCTCGCCGAACTGCATGGCCAGCAGGAACGCCGTGCAGGCGGTCCCCTGCGTCAGGATCGCGACGTGCGGCGTTTTCCAGCGCGGATGCAGGCGGCCGAAGGCGGGCGGCAGGTAGCGGTCGAGGCCGATCGCGAACGGCACGCGCGCGCTGCCGCTCAGCCATGCGCCGAGCTGTCCGGTGATCCCGAAGGCGATCAGCACCGCGAGCGCCATCGCGACCCAGGGGACGCCGAGCCGGTCCGCGGCGGCCGCGGCGGCCTGCGTCAGGCCCGAGAGAATGTTCACGTCGGCGGGCGCGAGCACGGCGAGAATGGCGAGCGTTCCGGCGATGTAGAACCCGGCGATGAGCAGGCCGCTGATCCAGGCCGCGCGCGGCACCGTGCGCTCCGGGTTGCGGATCTCGCCGCCCATGATCGCCCCCAGCTCGAGGCCTCCGAAGGCGAAGGCGATCTGCGACCAGAAATTCAGCCTCCCCCAGTTCCATTCGGGGACCAGTTGCACGGGCGTCGCCGCACCGTGCGTCATCCAGACCGCGAAGCCGAGTCCGACGAGCACGACGCCCGCCGTGTAGGTCGCCAGGCCCCCGAGGTTCTCCGTCCACTTGCCGACGCGCAGGCCGACGAGGTTGGTAATGACGCCCACCCAGAGCAGCGCGAGCGACATCGGAATGACGAACGCGCGCGACTCCCCGATCCAGGCGTAGCGCGCACCGAAGCCGTAGACCGCCATGCCGATTCCGGCCAGCAGCAGGTTCGGGAAGAAGAACAAGTTGCTCAGCCAGTAGCACCAGCCGCAGAGGAAGCCGTGCCAATCGCCGAAGGTGTGGCGCGTCCAGCGGTAGAGGCCGCCCTCCTCGGGCAGTTTCGCGGTGAGCCGCGACACCGCCAGCGCCGACGGAACGAAGAAGAAGACCGCCGCCAGCACCCACAGGCTGATCGACGCCGGGCCCGCGTGCGCCGCCGCCGCGAGCCAGCGTATGCCGACGACGGCCGCGATATTGAAGAGCACGAGGTCCCGGAGCCCGAGTTCCCGCGCCAGCCCCGGTTTCGATTCAGGCATTCAAAATTCATGGTACGGCACGGAATGTGTTGCACTGTATACTCGCAGTGTGGGGTCATCGGTTCCGGCTCTGTTGGCCGCGCTGGCTTTGTGCGCCGCCGCGCAGCCTTCCCCCTGGGACAACGCCATCGACGCCTGCCGGTCCGCTTACGAACAGGGGCGGTACGTGGAAGCCGAGAAGCACTGCAAGGCCGCGCTGCTCGAGGCCGAGAGCTTTGAGCCGAAGGACCCGCGGCTGGCCGCCACGCTCGACCAGACCATCACCGTCTACCGCACCGAAGGCAAGCTGCTGGCCGCCGAACCCTACTACCACCGCCTGCTCGGCATCCAGGAAGCCACCTGGGGGCCGCAGGACCTGCGGCTGGTCACGGTTCTGAACGGGCTCGGCACGCTGTACACCGCGACGCGGCAGTGGGACCAGGCCGAGTCGTTCTACCAGCGGGCGCTCGCCATTCGGGAAAAGGCGCTCGGGGGCGAGCACCCGGACGTTGCGGCGACGCTCGAAAGCCTGGCATCGCTCGCTGCCGTCCAGGCCCGGTTCGATGCCGCGGAGGCGTATTACATACGCGCGCTCGGCATACGGGAGCGATCGCAGGGCGCCGATCACCTGAGCATCGCGGCGACGCTCGACGGCCTGGCGGGCATGTACCGCGACCAGGGCAAGTACGCCGCGGCCGAGCCGCTCTACCGGCGCGCGCTCGCCATCCGCGAGAAGGCGCTCGGGCCGGACCATCCCGAACTGGTCCCGAGCCTCGACAATCTCGCCTGGATCTGTTACGCCGAGCGGAAATACGCGCAAGCCGAGCCTCTCTACGGCCGCTCGCTGCTGATTTGGGAAAAGGCCGTCGGCAACGAGCACCCCACGGTCGCCACGGCGCTCGACAACCTGGCCGGGGCCTACGTCGCGCAGGAGAAATTCGCCGAAGCCGAGCCGCTTTACCAGCGCGCGCTGCTGATCCGGGAAAAGTCGCTGCTGGCGAACTACGACAAGCTGGCGTCGGCTTATGTCGGCGATAAGAAGTACGCCCAGGCGGAGCAGGTTTACCAGCGGGCGCTGGCGGTGGCCGAGCGGAGCGCGATCCCCGACCGCGTCCAGATCGGCATGGTGCTCGAACGCTACGCCGAGCTGCTCAAGATGTTGAACCGCCAGGAAGAAGCCGCTCGCATGCTGGCGCGCATCCGGCAGATTAAGCAACGTTTGGCTCACGAGAGCAGCGAGCCCTAGCGCTTCCGCCTTAAACTGGTTGGTTACCCGTGGAGCAGCCTCTCCAGGGCGGCCTGAGGGCCGCCGCAGGCCAGGGCCTGCCCCACGCCAGACTTTTTTCATCCCGTGTGCGTCATTGAGTAGGAGCCGAGTTGATCTTCCGAGAGGTTGAGGACCGCGACCTGATCGAGCGGGCCCGGCGGAAGGATGTGGAGGCCTACAACCTCCTCGTTTCCCGTTGGGAGCGCCGCGTGTTCAATTACCTGCTGCGACTGGTCCGCGACCGCGAAGACGCTCTCGACTTGAGCCAGGACGTCTTCTTGAAGGCTTATCAGAACCTAGCGAAACTCGAAAACCAGGACCGCTTCGGTCCCTGGCTGTACCGCATCGCCCACAACGAAGCCTATTCGATGCTGCGCAGGCAGCGTCCGGAAGACGAGCTTCCGCCGGAATCCGGCGCCGAACCCTCCCGTTTCCGCATGTACCCGGTGGAGCTTTCGGTGACCGTGGAAGCCGCGCTCAGCCGCCTGTCGGCCGAACAGCGCGAAGCCGTCGTGCTCAAAATCTACCAGGGGTTCAAATTCGACGAGATGGCCGAGGTGCTGGAGTGCCCGGTTTCGACCGTGAAATCGCGCCTCTACGCCGCGCTCGACCAGCTGAAGGAAACCCTGGCTCCAATTCAGACGCGGGGTGTCGAATGAGCTGCTCGCCCTTTGATCTCAAGGATTATTTTTTCGGCGAACTGAGCGCGCCGGAGCGCGACGCGATCTCGGCGCATCTTCAAGGCTGCGCCGCCTGCCGCGAGGAACTGGACCGGATCCAATTGACCGGCGTCTCGCTGCGCGCGGCCGTGGTCGACGAAGAGCCGCCGCGGCGGATCGCGTTCGTCTCCGACAACGTTTTCAAGCCGCGCTGGTGGCACTCGCTGTGGAACTCGGCTCCGCGTCTCGGCTTCGCCTCGGCCGCGATGCTGGCCGCCGCGATCGTGGTTCACGGCTTCGCCGTGCGCCCGGCGCAGCAGCCGGCCGCAACGCCGGTGGACGCCGCGGCAGTCGAGGCGCGAGTGAACGCGGAAGTCGCGCGCCGGGTCGATACGGCCGTCCGGGCGGCGGTTGCCGAAAGCGAAGCGAGGCAGGCGAAAAAGGCCGGCGAGATGGTGGAGGCCGTGCGGCGCGACCTCGAGTTCCAGCGGAGCGCGGACCGCGTGGCGTTCCAGGAAGTCCTCACGGTCATGCAGAAGAAGTACAACGTGCTGCTGGTCGCCAGCAACGAACTGGGAGGCCGCTGATGCGCCGCCTGCTGGCCACGCTCGCGCTGGCCGCGCTCGCGCTCGCCGCGCAACGTCCCGCCGTTGTCACGCGCGAGGAGATGACAACGGTTGAAAAGTACGTGGACCGTTCCATCCGGGGACTCAACGTGGACGACCCGTTTGACCTGCTCGGCTTCACGCGCGGCGTTTACCTGCCCGGCTACGGAGTCGTGTTCACTGCCGAGGTGAACCTGGTGGTCACCCCGATCACGCCGTTTCACCAGGCGCCGGTGGGTTCGCAACTGGAGCGGCTGCACCAGAAGAAACTTCAGCGCATAAAGGTGGTCAGAGAACTTATGCGGGACTCGCTGGTGGAGGCCGCGGCCACGCTCGACCCGGTGCCCGCCAACGAAAAAGTCGTCTTCGGAATGACTCTGTTCTACCGCGCCTTCGAGATCCGCCAAGGACTGCCCGGCCAGATCATCATGCAGGCGCCCAAGCAGAAGCTGCTCGACTACAAGGCGAACCGGATCGGCAAAGAGCAGCTCGAGGCGGCGATTCAGGTTCAGGAGTTGTAGGGGCGCGCGTATGGAAGCTGGAAGCTGGAAGGCCGCGGCATGAGACTTGGCGAGATCCTGATCGAGCGGCGGCTCATCGGGCAGGAGGATCTCGAGCGCGCGCTCGAGATACAACGCGAGCGCGACGAGAAGATCGGCAAGATTCTGATCGACCTCGGCTTCGTGGCTACGCGCGATGTGATCGCGGCGCTTTCGGATCAGCTTGAAATTCCGGTCGCTACGCTTGAAGGCACGCCGCCGGTGGCTCCCGAGCTTGAAGGACTCGCTCCGCGCTTCATGCGGCAGTGCCGGTTCGTGCCGGCCGCAATTCAGGATTCCACGCTGGCGATCGCGATGGCCGATCCGCTCGATTTCGAGACGCTCTCGGCCGTGCGCGGCTTCACGGGCATGAAGGTCGAGGCGCAGCTTGCGAGCGAACAGGAAATCCTCGACGCCATCGATAAATATTACGGCGAGCAGGAAAAGCAGAGCGCCGAACTCGAGGGCCGCGAGGGCGAGGCCCAGGAAGACCTCGAACAGCTTCGAGACATGGCGAGCGAGGCGCCGGTCATCCGCCTCGTGAACGCCATGATCGCGCAGGCCGTCGAGAAGCGCGCGAGCGACATACACATCGAGCCGTTCGAGAAGGAATTCCGCATCCGCTACCGCGTGGACGGGGTGCTCTACAACCAGGAACCGCCGCCGCGCGAATTGAAGGCCGCCATCATCTCGCGCGTGAAGCTGATGGCCAAGCTCAACATCGCCGAGCGGCGGCTGCCGCAAGACGGCCGCATCAAAATCAAAGTCCTCGGCCGCGAGGTCGACCTGCGCGTCTCGACGCTTCCCACGCTTTACGGCGAAAGCGTCGTCATGCGCCTGCTCGACCGCTCGGCGGGCGATTTCTACGATCTCACCAGCCTCGGCTTCGACGAATGGATGCTCGAGCGCATGCAGCACTACACCTCGCTGCCGCACGGCATCCTGCTCGTCACAGGGCCCACCGGCAGCGGCAAATCGACCACGCTTTATTCGGCGCTCAAACGCATCAACCTGCCCGATAAAAAGATCATCACGATCGAAGACCCGGTCGAATACCAGATGGACGGGATCAACCAGATCCACGTGAATCCGCAGATCGGCCTCACGTTTGCCGCCGGCCTGCGCCACATCGTGCGCCAGGACCCGGACGTCATCATGGTCGGAGAGATCCGCGACCGCGAGACGGCCGACATCGCGATCCGGTCCGCGCTCACCGGCCACTTCGTGTTCTCGACGCTGCACACGAACGACGCCCCGAGCGCCATCACGCGCCTGGTGGATATGGGGGTCGAAGAATACCTGATCAGCTCGACGGTAGTGGCCGTGCTCGCGCAGCGCCTGGTGCGCGTGATCTGCCCGAAGTGCAAGGTCGAAGACGGGATGCGCATCGCGCCCGACGGCTCGAAGGTGCGGTCGTTCAAGGGCGCGGGGTGCGAGGCATGCTTCGGCTCGGGCTACACGGGCCGGCTCGGCATTTTCGAGCTGATGGAACTGAACGAAGAGCTGCGCAACCTGATTCTGGCGAAGTCGGACGCGGCTACGCTGACGGCCGCGGCGCGCCGCAACGGCATGCGCACGCTGCGCGAGGACGGCTGGCTCAAGGTTTCCACGGGCCAGACGTCGGCCGATGAAGTGTTGCGCGTGACGCAGGAGTTCTGATTTGGCGGCGACCTTCCACTTTCGCGCGGTCGCTCCGGACGGCAAGCTCCGCACCGGCACGCTGACGGGCGAGACGGACAAGGCAGTCGCGCGCGAGCTGCGCAACCAGGGGCTCACGCCGGTCTACGTCGGCGTCGCGCCGTCCAAAGGCTTCCAACTAAAGCTGCCCTCCTTCACGCGCGGCAAGCGGCGCGACATCCTGTTTTTCACGCAGGAGCTTTCCACCCTGCTGAATGCGGGCGTGCCGCTTGACCGCGCTCTTTCGATAACCAGCGAGCTGACCGAGCGGCCCGGGTTCCGCTTCATCGTGCTCGATGTGCTTCGGATTCTGAAGGGCGGCCGTACGCTCGCCGACAGCCTCGGCGCGCACCCCGAGTATTTCTCGAACCTGTACGTGAACATTGTGCGGGCGGGCGAGGCGAGCGGCTCGCTGGGGACGGTGTTCGAGCGGCTGGCGGGGTTCGAGCGCACGCGCGACGACTTGCGCAGCTACATCATCTCGTCGATGATCTACCCGGCGCTGCTGCTGATGGTGGGGCTCGGCTCGGTCCTGGTGCTGCTGAATTTCGTGGTGCCGAAATTCGCGCAGGTGTTCCAGGAATCGCGCATGCGGATGCCGCTGCCGACGCAGATCATGCTCGAGGCGAGCGCGTTCCTTCGCGGCTATGGGCTCGTCATTCTCGGCGGCATCGCCGTTGCGGTGACGGCCGCGGTGAGCTACATACGGACGCCGGGCGGACGCATCTGGTGGGACGCGTTCCGGCTCCGGCTGCCCCTGCTCGGCGATGCGCTCCGCAAATCGGAGACGTCGCGGTTCGCGCGCGCGATGGAGACGCTGGTAGCCAACAACGTGCCGCTCGTGCAGTCGCTGGCGATCGCGGCGGCGATTCTGAACAACAAGAAGATCGCCGGCTCGCTCGACACGGTGGCGCAGGGAGTCAAGCGCGGCGAAGGGCTGGCGGCGCCGCTCAAGCGCACGGGGCAGTTCCCGGTGCTGGCGGGCCATCTGCTGAGCGTCGGCGAGGAAACCGGGCGGCTCGACCAGATGTTCGCCCGCATGGCCGATATTTACGAGAACGATACGCGCGCCGCGATCAAGCGCTTCACCGCGCTGTTCGAGCCGCTGATCATTCTCGTGATGGGCATAATGGTAGGTCTCCTGATCCTGAGCATGCTGCTAGCGATCACGAGCATTAACGAAGTGGCGGTGTGACATGAGAAACCGGAAACGACGCCAGGCAGGCGTGACCCTCATCGAGATGCTGGTGGTGGTGACCATCATCGCGCTGTTCGCGGCGCTGGTGGCGCCCCGTATGCTGCGCCGCGCCGACACGGCCCGTTCGGCCGCCGCGCGCGCGCAGATCAATGCCTTCATGACCGCGCTCGGCGCCTACAAGCTCGACACGGGCGTGTTCCCCACCACCGAGCAGGGCTTGCAGGCGCTGCGCACCCTGCCCTCGGGCGTCAACCAGTGGCAGGGGCCCTACCTGCCGGCCGATATCCCAAGCGATCCCTGGGGCCGCGCCTATATCTACAAGTATCCGGGCGAACACGGCGACGAGCCCGATGTCATCTCCTATGGCCAGGACGGACAGCCCGGAGGAGAGGGCACCGACGCCGATATCGTGAGCTGGAAATCGCAGTGAAGCGGGGCAGGATGTTATCCTGCGCGCCGGCCGGCAGCCGGCGCCCGGGAGGGGTGAAGAACCCGCCGCAGGTTTGGCAGCCTGCCCCAGAAACCGGCGTGACTCTGATCGAGATGCTAATCGTCGTCTCGCTCATCGGCCTGCTTGCCGGCATCACCTTCCCGTCGGTCAGCTCCGGCCTCGAGACACTGCGGCTCAACGAGGCTGCGAGCGGGATCGTCAACTTCTTCAACGACGCGCTGATCCAGGCCGACCGGCGCGAGCAGGCCGTAGAGATCTCGATTTCGAGAACGGACCGGACACTCACGATGCGCTCGCCCGATTCCAAGACCGAAAAGAAGCTCGATCTGCCGAAGGGCATCTCGATCGCAGGCATTCTGCCCGAGCAGGAAGAGGACGCCGGGGATGACGCGCCGCCCCGCCGGTTCATGGTCTACCCCGGCGGCGCGGTCCCGGCCGCCGGCGTCGATCTCGTGAACGGGAAAGGCGCGCACCGCATCGTGCGCGTGGACCCGATCACGGGCGTTCCGCGCATCGAGAAGCCCGCCGATCCGGCCAGGAAGTAACTCATGCGGCGGCAGCGCGGTTTCACGCTTCTCGAAATGCTGGTCGCGACGACGATCATGGGCATCGCTGTCGTCGCGCTGCTCGCGAACCTTTCCACGTCCATGCGCAATGGCGCCAGGCTCTCCGACTACGATCGCGCCGCCGTGCTCGCGCGCGCCAAGATGGACGAGCTGCTGCTCGACCGTAACCTTCCCCTGTTCGCCGCACTCGCGGGAACCTTCGAGCCGGCGGTCACAGGCGGCGCCGAGGCCGGGTGGAAGGCGCGCGTGACGCCGTTCGAAATGCTTCCGGGAGCCCGCCAGGGAAGCCTGGTGCTCGAGCGGCTCGAGCTGGAGGTCTGGTGGGGACCCGGCGAGCACAAACGCACCCTCACGCTCGAGGGCTACCGGCAGGCCATACTGCCGGCCGGAGGCGCGGCCGAAACGCCATGAGAACCGGAAGCAGAGGCGTGACCC
This sequence comes from Acidobacteriota bacterium, assembly GCA_050261515.1. Classification (GTDB taxonomy): domain Bacteria; phylum Acidobacteriota; class Terriglobia; order Bryobacterales; family Bryobacteraceae; genus JBLNDJ01. Next base: position 172,923 of record JBLNDJ010000021.1, read on the forward strand.
TGATCGAGATGCTGATCGCCGTGTCCCTGCTCAGCATTCTCACGGTGGGGCTTGCGCTGGTGCTGCGCGTGGGCCTCAGCGCGCTCGATAAGGTCAACGCGAAGCTGATGGCGAACCGCCGCGCCGCGAGCGTGCAGCGCATTCTGCGCAGCGAAATCGAAAGCTTCATCCCGGCGACCGGAGTGTGCCCGGGCGCGCCCGGCATCCCGCCGTCGAAGATCGCGTTCTTCGACGGGCGGCCGGATTCGATGCGGCTCGTCTCGAGCTATTCGCTCCAGGAAGCCGCCCGCGGGGCTCCGCGGATTCTGGAGTTCCATGTCATCCCGGGCGAACAGGACAAGGGCGTGCGGCTGATCGTGAACGAGACGATCTATGCCGGTCCGCTGAGCACGCTGGGCATGTGCCTGGGCGTCCTGCCCGATCCCGAAACGGGCCGCACGCGCCCGCGCTTCGCGCCGATCGAAGCCGGCTCGCGCTCATTCGTGCTGGCCGACCGGCTGGCGTACTGCCGCTTCAGCTACCGCCGCGCGCTGCCTCCGCCCGCCCTCGAGCAGTGGCTCCCGGCCTGGATCTTCCCGGACTGGCCCACGGCGGTGCGGGTGGATATGGCGCCGCTCGAACCCGACAGCACGCGCGTGCCGCTGGTCACCGCCACGGTGCCGATCCGCGTGAACCGCCAGCCCATGGTGTCCTATGCGGACTGAGAGGGCGCGCAGGCGCGGCGGCGCGCTGCTGGCCGTGCTCTGGCTCACGGCCGCGCTTTCCGCCATTGCCTTTTCGGTCGCCAGCACCGTGCGCAGTGAAACCGGACGCACCACGTCGTCCATCGAACGCCTCAAGGCCGAATACCTGGCCTCCGGGGCCGTCGAGCGCGCGCTGGTTTACATGCAGTGGGGCCAGGCGAACAAGAATCCCGACGGCACGCCCCGCTTTGAGCCCGGCCAGACGCGGCTCGAGCTGGAATTTCCCGCCGGGCACGCCCGCGTGGACATCCTGCCCGAATTCGCCAAAATGAACGTGAATTCATCGCGGCCCGAAGACCTGCTCCGCCTGCTGCTGGCGCTCGGCGTGGAGCCGGGCCGGGCCAATGAGATAGCGGCCGCGATCGTGGACTGGCGCACGCCGCATCCGCCCGAAGCCGCCACGCTGTTCGATCAGTATTATTTGTCGCGCAATCCGTCTTTTCAGGCCCGTCATGCGTCCTTTGAAGAGATCGAGGAACTGCTGTTTGTGAAAGGCATAACGCCCGAGTTGTTCTACGGCTCCTACGAACGCGACAAGGAAGGCCGCCTGACGCCGCGCGGCGGGCTGCGGGACTGCCTTTCCGTCTACGGTTCGGCCGGGCGTGTGGATGCGAACGCGGCCGATCCGGCAGTGCTCGCGGCCGTAGGACTCACGCCGGAGTCGATCGCCGCGCTCGTCGAGATGAGGCGCGTCAGGCCCTTCCGCAACATGAACGAGCTGGCCGCATTCGGACACGACGCGCCGGGCTTCGAGCGCCTGTCGGTGGGCGGAACCGGCGTGTTCACAATTCGCGCCACCGCGCAGCCCAGGCTTCAGAACGGGTCGCTCTCGGATGCGCGGCGCTCGGTCGCGGCTATGGTCAAATTCCTCGATCCGGCGAAATTTCAGGAGCCGTATCACGTGCTGCGCTGGTACGGCAACGTGTGGGTGGAATAGGCGTGAACCTGCTCGAAGCGCGCAAACTGCTGGCCATCGGCTCCGGTGTTGGGATCGAGATCGGAAGCGAAGACCTCACCGTCGCGGCCGTGCGCGCGCGGCCCTCCGGAGCGCGCCTGCTCGGCTCGGCCACCATCGCGGGTTTCCGCGGCCGCGCCGCCGCCGAGTGGGGCGCCATCTACTCCGATTTCCTCAAACGCGCCGGTGCGGGCCACCTTTCGGCTACCGTGCTGCTGCCGCGCCACGAAGTGATCGTGCGGCTGCTGTCGATGCCCGGCGTGGCGGACCGCGATCTTGCGGCGGCCATCGAGTTTCAGATCGATTCACTGCATCCGTTCCCCGAGGGACAGGCCGTCTACGCGCACGCGCGGATGGGTGAGGGAGGCGCGGTGCTGGTTGCCATCGCGCGCCGCGACACGCTCGACCGCTACGTCGCCCTGTTCGCCGAGGCGGGTGTAAAGGTTTCCTCGTTCACGTTCTCGGGCGCCGTGCTGCACTCGGCCGCGCGGCTGGTGACGCGGCCTCCGGCGGGCGGCTTCGTGAGCTTCCTTGAAAAGGACGGAGCGCTCGAAGCCTATGGCGAAAGCGGCGCTCGCGCGATTTTTTCCGCGACGTTCGACGCCCCGCGCGAGCGCGCCGTGGAACTGGCCGCCTCCGAGTTGCGCCTGGAGCCCGGCTTCGAGCCGATCGAGACCACCGCGCTGCTGCCCGCACCCAAAGGCGCGCCCCAGGAATTCGATTTTTCCCGCAACGCACTGGCGTACGCGGCGGCGCTGGCCGGGGCCTGTCCCCGGCTCGCGCTGCCCGTGAACCTGCTGCCGAAGGAATTCCGCGTTTCGAACTCGCGAGTGATGTACGTGCCGGCAGCCGTGCTCGCGCTCGCGGTGGTAGCCTGCATCGCTGCTCTCGCGGCGATCAACCCGATCGAGGACCGCCGCTACATGCGCGGGCTCGAGGCCGAGATCCGGAAGTTGGAGCCGCTCGCCAACCGCGCCGGCGCGCTCGACAAAACCATCGAGGCCACGCGCGCGCGCACGCGCCTGCTCGACGATTTTCGCAGGCACTCGAAGGCCGATCTCGAAACCCTCGAGGGCCTGACGAAGCTCATCGAGCCGCCCGCCGTGCTCAATTCGCTCGAGCTGACGCGCAACACCGTCACCCTGGGAGGCGCCGCGGAGCAGGCTTCGGCTCTGCTGAAGCTGTTCGACGGCTCGAGCCTGCTCGAAGGATCGCGCTTTGTCGTGCCGATTACTCGCCAGGGCAAGTTCGAAGCGTTCCGCGTGCGCGCGGCGCGCAAGGGGGCCGCGCGATGACGCTCGCGACGAGGGACAAGCGCGCGCTGGCCGGCCTGGCGGTGGCCGTTGCCGGAGTCGCGATTTTCATGGCGGTCTCGGGCGGAAGCTCGGCGCCCGCCGTCGTCGGCGCATCCGACAGCATCGCCGCGGCCGAGCGGCGCCTGGAGCGCGTCCGCCAGCTGGCCGCGAGCGTCCGGGGCAAACAGGAGCTTCTGAAGCAGGTTTCCGCGGAGCTGGCCGCGCGAGAAAAAGGAATCATTCAGGCCCAGACGGCCGCGCAGGCGCAGGCGCAGTTGCTCGACATCGTCCGCCGCGTGGCGAAGGAGCAAACGCCTCCGGTCGAGTTCGGAACCGTCGATCTGTCGCAGGAAGTCGCGCGGCTCGGCGAGGACTACGGCGAAGTGCGCGTCACGATTCCCTTCACCTGCCGCATCGAGGACCTGGTGAACTTTCTCGCCGACTTGTCGAAGCAGCCCGAAACGGTCTCGACCTGGGATCTGCGCGTCGCGAGCCAGGACGCCAAAAAGAAACTCATCACGGTGCGGCTCACGGTTTCCGGCGTTGTTCCGCGGCGCCTGGTGCCGGAGAAGAAAGGGCTGGCGCTGTGAAGAAGAAGCTGCTGGTGCTCGATCTCGTGCTCGCCCTGCTGGCGGCGGCGCTCGCGCGCGAGGTGCGCACGCGGTGGCTCGAGGCGCGCAAACGCGAGCAGGTTGTGTTCTCGCGGCGAGTGGCGCCGCTACCGCCTCCACCGTTCCGGCCGCTTCCGGCCGTCGAGCCGCTCTCGGCCGCCGGCTACGCCGAAATCGTCAACAAGAACCTGTTCTCGGTGGACCGCAATCCCACAGTGATCATCGAAGTCGCGCCGCCCAAGCCCATGCCGGCGCTGCCGGTCTTTTACGGCCTGATGAACCTGGGCGACGGGCCGCTGGCGATCATGAGCGCGAAAGAAAGGGAAGACCCGCACGAGGTCCGCTTCGGCGAAAAAGTGGGCGAATACACGCTGGTACGCGCCACGGGCGAAGAAGTCGAGCTGGAGTGGGAAGGCAAGACGGTGAAGAAGAGGGTGGCGGAGATCGCCGTCAAGGAGCCCGAAGCCGCGCCGGCCTCGCGCGCCGCCGCAGCCCCGGCCCCCGCGGCCCCCCAACCGAAGCCCGAGGTGGTGAAGGCAGCGACCCCGGGTCCGGGCACTGTCGATATGGGCGGAGGGTTCCGGTCGTGCGCCCCCGGAGATACGTCCCCGGCCGGCACCATCGTGGGGGGGATGAGGAAGAGAGTGTCCCGCATGCCGATGGGCGAAAGCTGTCTTTGGGAACCCGTGAAGTAGCGGCGAATGGAGAGTTTGCGAATAATGAGCGTTCGATGGATTGGCATTTTGGGGATCGCCGCAGTATTGTGGGCGCAGCCGGCACGTACGCGCAGACGGTACACGCCACCGCCGGTTCCGGCCGCCGCGCCCGCAGCGCAGCAGCCTGCCGCAGCCCAGCAACCCGCGGCGAAGCAGCCCGCCGCGGCGCAGCCCGCCGCCGCGCAGCCGCCCGCCGCACCGCAACCCGCTGCCGCGCAGCCTGCGGCGCAGCAGCCTGCCGCCGCGCCGCAGCCTGCTCCGGCGGCTCCGGCGCAGACCGCGGCGCCGGCCAAACCCCAGACGCAACCCGCCGCTCCTACCGTTTCCGCCGCCCCGGCCGCTTCCGCCGCCCCGGCCCCTGAGGGCGGACGCTTCGTGCTCGATGTCTCCGGCGCTTCTCTGCAACAGATGGTCGATATCCTCGCCCGCCGCCTGAAGATCAGCTACATCATCGACCCGAGGCTCAAAGGCACCGTGACGCTGAAGACCTACGGCGAGATTAAGCCGGTCGATACGCGCGCGCTGCTTGAAACCATTCTGCGCATCAACGGTGCCGCCATGGTGCAGGTGGGCGACATCTACCGCATCGTTCCGGTCGCCGAAGCATCCAGGCTTCCGCTGGCTCCTCAGACTGAGGCGAAGGAACTGCCGGAAGACGAGCGCATGATTCTCAACCTCGTGTTTCTGAAGTACGCGACCGTCGCGGAGCTTTCCAAGCTTTTGCAGCCGTTTCTCGGCGAGGGCGCCAACATGGTCGCCTACGAACCCGCCAACCTGCTGCTGATTCTCGACAACAGCCGCAGCATGCGCCGCACGATGGAGCTGATCTCGGTGTTCGACAATGACACGCTGGCCAGCCAGCGCGTGCGCCTGTTCGAAACCAAAAACGGGAGGCCTTCGGATCTGGCGCGCGAGCTCGAAAACGTCATGAAGGCCGTGTCCCTTTCCGGGGAGAAAGCCAGCGCGAGCGTGCGGTTCCTTCCGATCGACCGCATCAACACCATCGTCGCCATTGCACCGAATCCCGGCGTCTTCACGCAGGTCGAAGACTGGCTCAAGCGGCTCGACATCGAGCCGAAGACCACGGCCGGAACCGTGGACAACTACGTTTACCGCGTCAAGTACGGCTGGGCCGAGGCGCTCTCCATGGCGATCATGCAGCTTTATATGGGCTACCCCGCCTTCGGAATGGGTTACGGCATGGGCGGTTACGGGATGGGTGGCTACGGAATGATGGGCATGGGCGGCTTCGGCACCACGTCGATGACCGGCGGCTACGGCATGGGCGGCTATGGCCCGGGCGGCTACGGCATGGGCGGCTATGGCATGGGCGGTTATGGGATGGGCGGCTACGGCGGTATGTACGGTGGCGGCTACGGCATGGGCGGCTACGGCGGCATGTACGGCGGCGGCATTATGCCGCAGGCCGCGCAGAGCGGTACAACGGCCAACGGCACGGCCGGCGCAGCCGGAACATCTTCGCTCGATCAGACCGGGAATTACTTGACGGGCGGCGCCGGTTTCGGGATGCTCTCGGCCGCCAAGATCCCGCGCGTGATTCCGAATCCGTTCGACAACACGCTTCTGATTCAGGCCACGCCCCAGGACTACCAGCAGGTACTGAAGCTCTTGCAGCAACTCGACGTGCCGCCGCGCCAGGTGCTGGTCGAAGCCAAGATCTACGAAGTGAACATGCAGGGCTCTTTCAAGAACGGCGTGCAGGCGTATTTGAACTCGCTCGGCCAGACGCCGGAAGGGGTGAGCCCCGTCCGGCAGTTCCAGGGATCTATGCTCGCCGGCGGCACGACGCTCACGGCCGGTTTGCTGGTCGGCAGCAGCAGGCAGTTGCTCGGTGTCCTGGCCCTGTCGGAACAAAACCAACGCGCCAAGCTGGTTTCGGCTCCGACCCTGATCGCCACTGACAGCATTCCGGCCCGCCTGAACGTGGGCGAGGCCGTCCCGACGCTTACCGGCCAGGCCGTCGGCAACATCCAGACCGGAGGCAACTCGCTGTTCACGCAGTCGATCCAGAACGTCCAGACCGGCGTCACGCTGAGCGTCGTCGCGCGCGTCACCCCGGGGGGCATCGTGACTCTCAAGATCGACCAGCAGGTGAGTGCGCCGGTCGCCCCGGCCCAGGGCGCGGCGATTCAGACGCCGTCGTTCCAGAACCGCTCGATGAGCACGCAGGTGACCGTTGAGGACGGCGACACGATCGCCATCGGCGGCATCATCAGCGAGAACAACACCCTCAGTTCGGCCGGGTTCCCTCTGCTGCACCGCCTGCCGGGAATCGGCGCCGCGTTCGGCACGAAATCCACCTCAAAAACACGCACCGAGCTGGTCGTCTTCTTTACCCCGCACGTGATCTACGATACGAACCAGGTTGTTGACGCGAGCGAAGAAATCAAGTCCCGTTTCAAGAAACTGCAGACGATGATCCAGGAGTAGGTGGTGGTTGGTACTGTAGTACCATAACGGCACAGTTTTGTGTCAGAGTGACCCAGGGTTGTCCCACAATGCTACGCCGCGCGGGCGGGTACTGGGCGAAATCGCTCCATCCAGAAGAAAACTGTTGACTTATAAAGACGGATCGTGCTGTAATGCCATCCTGTAGGCACAGAAACAGGCCGGTCCGGAAGAAGTACGGACAGCAGCAGTTTGGCTTGCTCTTTGCTCGTGCAGAGCGGTAATGTAAAGCTGCCCGCACTTATTCCGCGGTACGCGGCGGCCATTATTTTGATCCCGCGAGCACGGAACGCGCAGGATACGAAAAGGCAACGAAACAGATAGATCCAAATGCTCAGGATTGCTCGTCCGATTGACGCGCGCCGGATGGTTCGGGCGTGGAAAGCTGTTCGGTGGCTTTCTCCATTTGTGATCCAAACGAAACTGAGGCTCAGGTTACAGAGCTCTTCCATCGATTCAATATCTGAACATCACTAAGGAGAAGGAAATGGCAGATTTTCGCAAATTGTTTTTGGTCCTCGCCGTTATGGCCTTCGCGGCCACTGCCTTCGCACAGACGTCTCCGTTCGTCTGCGTCGGCAACCCGGCCGTGCCGGAGACCCTGCGCGGCGGCGGCTTGACTGAAGAACTTGGCAACGTCGTGCTGACTTGCAGCGGCGGCGCCGCCGACGGCACCGCGAGCGGCAGCTTTGAAGTTTTCATCCCGGCTCCGGCGATTGCTATCACGAACCGCCTGGGCGCTTCGGTTGCGGGCATCGGCAACGAGCTCGTCGGCGTAGCGCTGACGGTTGAAGATGGCGCCGGCAACGTAGGCTCCATCACTAAGGGCGTGTTCTCCCCGTCGTTCCCGAATCGCCTGTCGTTCGCGAACGTGTCGATTCCGACCGGCACGACGAGCATCGTCCGCATCGCCGGTATCCGCGTGGCGGTTCCTGCCGCCTCGACGATTCCGGTTACGGTCTCGGAGTTCATTTCCACCAGCCCGGCCGCCCAGATCCCGGTGACCAACAGCACGCAGGTAGTCGGCTCCATCTATCCGGCGATCGACTTCGCGGTCACAGACTGCAGCGGCACCGCCGCGTTGTCGGGTCTGAGCTTCGCGCAGTGCAAAGATTTCAACCTCAGCGGCGGCGACCCGAGCGGCAAGCTCAGCTTTGCCGTTAAGTTCGCCGAGGGCTTCTCGACCGCGTTCAAGATCAAGAACGCCAGCGCGGATCCGAAGAACAACGGCGAATTTTCGAATAAGAACGGCGACGACCCGATCGGCATCGACACGGCCACGCGCCTGCTGTTGACCCTGACCAACGTTCCGGCGGGTGTTACGATCCGCGTTACGGACCACGCGATCAATGGCACGGCCGACCTGAACGCGGCCTTCGTCGGCGGCAGCGTGAATGTGAAGGGTGTTGGCGGCACGCCTGTCGCTGACGTTTCAGGCTCCCCGGCCTTCTGCGAAAAGCTGGTTACCGAAGCGAACCCGGACGGCACCATCGCCGGCGTGGGCCTCGTGGATGCGAAGTCGGCCAACGGCACGGTCTTCGCGGTATGGGAAGTCACCGCGGCCACGCTGAACCGGGAGAGCCTGATCTTCGGCGTCGAAGTTTCCTTCGCGTCCGATCCGGCCAACGATCACCCCGGCCTGACCAACGGTAACCCGGCGGTCGCGCACGGCAACATCGGCCCGCAGAGCGATGTGGCTATCGCTGCCGATGATAAGGTGTCGATCCCGCGCTTCTCCACCACGGCGTTTGATGCCCCGACGTTCAACATCAATCCGTGCGTCACGAACCTGCTGTTCCCCTACGTGACCAGCGTTCAGGGTTACGATACGGGCTTCGCGCTGGTGAACACGTCGAAGGACAACGGCACGGGCGAAGATAACCCGCTTCCGTTCAATACCAGCTCGCAGACCGGCCTTTGCACGGTGTACTACTTCGGAAACCAGGACGTCGCTCCGCAGCAGACCAAGTCTCTGCATGGCGGCGAGATGGCGAAGTTCACGCTGACCGCCGGCGGCGACGGCGTGGCGGCCACCCCGGGCTTCGAAGGCTACATCATTGCCCAGTGCAACTTCCAGTACGCACACGGCTTCGGGTTCATCTCGGCGGCGGGTTCCGGGCTTAGCGCCCAGGCCTACCTGGCCCTGGTGATTCCGGATCGCGGCGGCGCCCGTCCTGCGCAGTCGTTCACCGACAGCGAAGGCGGCGAGCAGCTGATTCACTAACTGCACCGCGGTTGTAAGAAACAGAGGGAGGGGAGAAATCCCCTCCCTTTTTTGCTTTCGACGCGCGAAGTTACGCACCCGCGCACCACTTACTTGCAGGCGCCATGTGCGCCGATCGTTCTAATTCGAGGTGAGATCATGCGCATCAGAGAAGTGCTGCAGTGTGCCGTTCTGCTCGCCGCCTGCGCGGCCCTTCCACTTAAGGCCCAGAGGCTGGTGGTACTTCCCGGCTCGGGGGGCGGCGACACGGTATCGGCGTTTCTGGCGGACCCGCTTTCGCCGGCAGTCACGATGCGTGCCGCTCCCGGAGCCTTCGCCGCGTTTGCGAAGCCGGACGGGTCAATCCTCTACATCGTCACCCCGGCCAGCGTAGTGGTTCTGAACGCTTCAGGCGCGCAGGCGCAGACGCCGCTAAACGTGCCGCAGACGGCGACAGCGGCAGCACTGAGCCCGGATGGCCAGCGCCTGGTCGTGATAGCGGGCGACGCCTCGGCCGGCAGCGCCTACGTGTACGACACTTCGAACCAGACCGCCGCGCTGCTGGGGACGATCCCGATCGGCGCGAACCCGCTCGACGCGGCCTTTGGGCAGGATTCGAAAACCGCCTATGCGCTTAGCGCGGGCCGGCTCACGCTGCTCGACTTGACGACTGTAAAGGCCGGGGCCTCGATGAGCCTGAGCGCTTCGGTGGAAGGGAAAGCAAAGCCCGGTGTGAGCGTGGGGCCGGGCGGCCTTGTATATGTGAATGCCTCGGGCGCGATCCGGGAACTGGACCCGACCACCCTGGCAACACGCAGCACGATCGCGGTCAAAGGATTTCCGGGCAAGCCGGAGTTCCGGCCGGAGTCATCGATGGCCCTGGTCGTCAATCAGTTGGGTTCGGCGGGCGGCGACGCGATCGCCGAGATCGACATCACGTCGAAGGCCGTCGTCTATCCGCTCAACGGAGTATCTCTCAGCTTCGATCAGGCGTACGTCCTGGGCGGCTGGGTCTACCTGCATGCTCCCGGCAACGGCGCCCTCCTCACTTTCGAACTGGCGTCGCCGACCAGCACATGGGACAGGGTGCGAGACAACGCGGGGGCGTATCTTCCGCAGTACATAAAGAGCATCGCGCCCTCGACTGGAGCCGGCGAGCCCAAGTACCTGTACCTGGCCTATTCGAACAAAGTGGCGCGCCTGGAACTGGCGACGAAGACCGTCACGAGCGAGCCGTTGACCACAGGCGGAGGCGCGGCGTTTTACCTGCCGTTGGCGCAGCACGGAAGCGCGGCGACAGCGGTCCAATTCAACGCCGATCAGACGGTGGCGTTGGGCGCCTGGAGCCTGCCTCTGCTCGTGAGGATTACCGATGCGAGAGGCGCTCCGGTTCAGGGCCAGGCCGTCAAATGGACCGTCCCGGCGGGCGTGACGCTGCGCAACGCGATGACGTCGAGCAATGCGCAGGGCTACGTGAGCGCGTTCGCGACGGGCTCCAAGAAAGGCAAATTCACCATCACCGCGCAGTTGGCCGATACGCAGGTGAACCTTGCTCCGTTTACGCTCACGGTCGTGGATCCGCCGCAGGGCGGCGGAGACGAACCGGGCGGTGGCGTAATCAGCGGGCCGGCGGCTGCGATCGAGATGGTTTCGGGCAACGGCCAGATCTCCGCGCGCGGCATGCCGACGATGGAACCCCTGGTGGTGCGGGTAACGGACGCCGCGGGCACACCGGTCGCCGGCGCGCCGGTTACCTTCGAGCCGCCCGCAACGAACGGCTACCTCAGCCCCAACCGGAGCGATACCGGACAAATGGACTGTGCCTCCACAGCCACCGGGGGGCTGACGTGCAAGACCGACGACCGGGGCCTCGCGAGCGTGTTTTTTGTGCCCTCGATGACTCTCGATCCGTGGTTTGATTCCGTGAAAATGCAGGTGACCGCATCGATGGTTGACCAGGCCGGAGCAACCCACAGCACGGTGTTTACGGCACTGGGGATTGCGGAGATCAGGAAATGGCCGGCGGCGAGTTCGCCGTCGAATGCCCCCACCACGTTTTCCGGCAAGGCCGGCGACGTGATCAAGGGCGCGATCCGCGTCCAGGTGTTCTCTCAGGAGAAGTTGCAGCCGGTTGCCGGCGCCGGACTTTCGCTGCGCACGAGCACTCTCTACAAGTTCGGAGAGGCGCAGCCGGCTCAATGCGCCGGGGAAGGCGGCGTCGTTCTGGCGGACGCGCAGGGCGTGGCTGTGTGCGATCTGGTGCTGGGAGACACGCCGGGAACGTACCAGATGTGGCGCGTGGTGGGCGGTCTGGCGACTGCCCCGCTGTACACGGTGACGATAGCGCCGGGGCCGCCGGCTCCGAAGACGATCACGATCACCGGCGGCAACAACCAGAGCGGCGCGGTCAACACGAAGCTGCCCGTGCAACTGGCCGCCACCGTCAAGGATCAGGCGGGCAACCTGATGGCGAACCAGGCGGTGAGCTGGACCGTTCTGCCCGAGGGAGCCGCAACGCTTCAGAATGCGAGCGAAAAGACCGACTCGCAGGGACGCGCTACGGCGACCGTTCTTCTGGGCGCGAACGTGGGTACGATTCAGATCAGGCTCAAAGCGGGCAATGCTTCGGCTATTTTCAGCGCTACGGCCGAAGCGGTCATCGAGAACCTCGAACTCACAGCGGTCTCGGGCGACGGCCAGAGCGCACCGCTCAACGCGGCGTTTGCGAATCCGCTGGTCGTGAAGGCCGCCATCTCTTCGGCGGCCCAGAGCGGGCTTGCGGTCTCGTTCTCGGCGACGAACGGCTCGCTTTCCGCGACTTCGGTTACGACCGATGGGAGCGGGCAGGCGCAGGTCTACGTGACGGCCGGCCCCAACACCGGTCCGGTCGAAGTGACTGCGTCGGCGGGCGGCAAGAGCGTGACGTTCCACCTGAGGGCTCAGTTGCCGTGGCCCGAGCTTACACCGGCGTCGTTCCTCAATGGCGCTAGCTTCACGCCAGGCTTTGCGGGCGGCAGCGTGGTCACCATCAAGGCGGCGGGGCTGACATCCGCTCTGAATGTTCCCGCAGGCACGTGCCTCACGGACGATTCGGGCCTTGGCCTGCCGACCGAAGGGGGCGCCCTGCCCACTACGCTGGCAGGCATCGAAGTCCAGTTCGGCAGCGAACTGGCTCCGATCTTCGCGATCTGCCGCAACGAGGATGGCACAGAGCAGATCAACGTGCAGGCGCCGTTCGGCCTGGCGCCGGGAACCGTCACCGTCATCCTGCGATACAAGAACGCGGGGCGGGAGTTTCCGGTCGAAGGCGTTGCCGTCCAGAGCGCCGCGCCGGGCATCTTCGAGTACGCGGTGGGTAACGCGCTGGCCGCGGTCGCAACCAAGGCCGACGGAAGCGTGATTTCTCCGTCGAACCCGGCGCATCCGGGCGACACGATCCACGTCTACACGACCGGCTTTGGATCCGTGCCGGGGGCGCGAACCAACGTGCCGGCAACGTCCGGCCAGGCGCCGGCCTTCAGTCCGACGGCGACCCTGGGCGGCGTCGGGATGGGCGGCGTGACCGCGGCGTATGCCGATATCGGCCTGGTCGTGGTGACGTTCCAGATCCCTTCGGGCCAGGCGTTGGGTGACGCGGTCGAGTTGATTATCGGCGCGAAGATTGACGACAAGGCTCCGGTCAACAGCCAGAAGTCTCACATCGCAATCAAGTAGTCCGTTCCTTCTCCAAAGGGCACGGAGGCCTTCACGCCTCCGTGCCTCTCCTTTCCCTCCGGTCACGAGTTTCCCGAAAATTTTTGCGCTGGAGTCTCCGCGGTTTAGAGCCGACGAGCGGGCGCGCGCGGCTTCAGCCGGGCCCTACGCTGAAGCGGAGGATCTATTGTGCCAGCTTTGAACAGGCCGACCTATGGTATCAGCGAGCTGTATTTGTTTTCCTATTACCAGACGCGCGAGGCTTACGAGAAGGCGACCGGGAAGACGTGCCCGCCCTGGGACAAGATGCGCAGGCCGCAGCGCTGGGAGGATCCCTCGGCTGAAGACGCCGCCGACGATTTTGTAGTTTACGACAGCGTGCTCGCGGTGGACATGAAAACCGGCGAGCCTCTCGCGGGGCCCGACGGGCAGCCATACACCAAGCGCCTGATCCTGCCCAAGCTGGCGGCCGCGAGCGTGAACATACCGCCCAATGGGGCGAACGTCGAGGGTGCGGAGGTTCCCGAGTATCCGTGCCCGCTGCGGCCTCTGGAGCCGAACGAGGCGCTCTACTTCGGCCTGCTCGGCATTCCGGCAGTGAAGAACACCGATCTGTACGATGCGCAGTCCGCAGGCGGGTTCACCGCCAACGATCGGGCACTGCTTCAAGCGATTGCGAAAAAGCTGGGTGTGTAGGCGCGCTCAGTTTTCGAACTCGACGCGGATCGGGATTATCTGGCCGGTAAGCCCGATCTTCAAATCGACCTTCACAGGCGCGGGCACCGTGGCGGACGGCGTGTAGCTGAACAGCACGCGCGTGCTGCGCCTTGGCGCGACCTGCTCCTTCTCGAGCTTCACGGTAAGGCCGGGCGTCTCGGGTACGGAGAGCTTGAGACTAACGGCGCCGGGCATGGTGTTGGTGACGACGACGGCGCCGGTGGCCGCTTTCGGACTGAGCCGGACCAGTGTCTTGTCGACCCTAACCGACTTGCTCATCTGGTTCAAGACGTCGTCCACGCTCGGGCCCTTGCGGACGAGGGCGCTCGGGGCGGCTTCCGGCGCGGGACCGGCCGCGCTGGGATCGGCCCGTTTCATCACCCCGAACGGAGTGCGAATGACGGTAGGGTCGGTGTACCAGCACCACTCTCCGTTTTCGATCTTCCAGAGCGATTCCTGCACGAAGTTGATATTGACCGGGCCGAACTGTGTGTTCATGACGCGTTCGCACTTGGCGGAGACGGTGGCTTTGGTGAAGTTGTCCGAATAAGTGATCTTGGTGATTTCGAACTTGAGATACCTCGGCTTCTCGCTGGCGTAGTAGTAGTCTTTCGTGTCCTCGGCGACGAGCTGCTCGGCGAGCCGGTACTTGCCATCGACGTGGGCCTGGAAGAACCTAGCCGCACGCTCACGCAGGGCCCGATCGACCTCGGGCGGCGCGACCGCATCGGGCTGGTTCTGGGCCAGACAGGCCGCGGCGAATCCGAGCAGCGCGAGGAACGCGACTTTGCGCATAGAGGCCATTTTACCAACCGCGCCCGCCGGGGCGGTCGGAACCGCGCTCGCCGGGGGCGGTCGGAACCGCGCCGGCTGAGGGCCGGTTAGTGGAGCTGGCGCATGAGATCGAACCCGACGAAAAGTCCGGCCGGCGTGTCCGCTCCCGGATCGCCGAGATAAGAGGCGCGGGTTCCGGCTCGCTGCGACACGGTTGTTCCCGGGCTGTTCGTGAAGCCGATAGTGAAGGCGTGCCGCAAAATCTTCTTTTGAATGCCGAAGGCGTAAGCCGGCCGGTGGATGTCCAGGGGCCTGCCGTTGACCAGCGTCGGAATGACTTCGGCGACGAGCGCGACGGTGGGGCGGATGTCCACAGCGGCTCCGACTCCGGTTGAGAACGTGTTGTAGCCGGGAAGGTTTGGAATCGCGCTCGAACGGAATGAGCCCGGCAGGATCAGATGCCGGTTGTTGAACGACAGAGTCGGAACAAAATAGAGCTGAGCTCGGGCCGTGATGCTTCGGGCGAGAATCAGCTCGATGTTCTCCGTGAAATTCCTGGAGAAGTTGTTCTGACCTTCGATCGAGAGCCTGGCGGTGGCGGTCAGCCAGTCGCCGCCGGATTCAGAGAGCAGGTTGTAGGCTCCCATGAGTTGAATGGGGCGCGCGATGAGACTTGGCGAGCGGTAGGCGGAAACGGAAAGCCTCTTGCTCACGCCGTACTCGAAGCCGAAGGAAGATATGGCGACGCCATCAAGCGAGCCGAGCGAGGCGCCGCGGGCAGGTCCGGAGAAGGCCGGATCAAAAGCGAAACGGTGCGAGAAGTTGACGTAGACGCCCTTGGCCTCGGGCGGCCTTCCTGTGGGCAGGCTCATCAGATAGTCGTCGCCCGGCTGATAGACGCTTGCCGCAGATTCAGCCGCGTTGGCCAGCGAGAGGATGTAGGACGCGACGGCGTCAATTTCGGGGGCGGTGAGCTTTCCTTCCCACGCAACCATCGCCGTGCCCTTCTTTCCCTTTCTGATCGTCTCGACAACCTTCTCGTGCGTAAGAGTGGCGCGCACCTTGGGATCGGTGAAGTTGGGGGTGCCCAGGCCCGGGTTGCCCTTGCCGCCCGCGCCGTGACACACCGCGCAGTTGCGATCGAAGACGGAGGCGCCGTTGGGGCGCGGCGCGGCGGCGACCTGCTCCTGGACCGACCGCGCGGCGAGATCGACCAGGTAACGCTTGCCGTCGCGCTCCACGATGACGCTGGACGTCGATCCGTCGATGAAAGAGACGCCGGCGGCAACGGCCGGCGGATTGGCCGAGGCGTAGACGGCGCCGGCCGAAAGACACGCGGCCACTATCAAAGCTAGATACATTCCAGTCCTCCTGCGCGATTGGTTGCCGCAGCGGGCCATTTGGATGCAGGCGCGGGCGAGGATTCACAGGACTTTTACCAATGGCTCACCAATGCCAGCGGCGCGAAGCCCTAGCCTGATCTCGGAGGGGACGTGGCTGCCTATTCCGATCTTGCGCTGGAAGCGCGCGGGCTGGCTCGCGATGCGGCGGGCGCGCGAGCCATAGAGGCCGGCGAAAGGATCCTTGCGCTGATCCTGCTCTGTGCCGTTTTCCCGCTGCTCTGCCTTTCCGCGCTGGCGATCGCGCTGCTCTCGCGGCGATGCCCGCTGGTTGCGCACGCGCGCGTGGGGCATCGGGGCAGGGAAATCTGGGTGCTCAAACTGAGGACGATGTGGGGACCGGCCGCGCGGAGCCGCGGGCGCGGGCTGCTCGTCGAACGCCTGAAGAGCGAGCCGGTGCCGGAAGTGAAGAAATCCGACGACCCGAGAGTGGCCGGAGCTTTCGCGGCCGCATGCCGCAAGTTCTCGATCGATGAACTGCCGCAGCTATGGCACGTCGTGCGAGGCGACTTCTCGCTGGTCGGGCCGCGGCCGATGACGCGCGAAGAGCTGGACCAGTATTACGGCCGGGCCGCTTCGGAGATTCTGCGCATCAAGCCCGGCATCACAGGGCTCTGGCAAATCAAGGGGCGGAGCTCGCTCAATTACCGCCAGCGCAAGCGGCTCGATCTATTCCTGGTCCGCCACTGGTCGGCGCGCCTGTATGGCTGGATCCTGCTGGCCACGGTGCCGCGAGTCCTGACGGGCAGGGACGCCTGGTGATCAGGCGCAGCCATGAACATCCTGTTCATCGATCAATTCCACACCATCGGGGGAGGGCAGCGAAGCCTGGTTGAATTGCTGCCGCTCGTGCGCCGGCGCGGCTGGACGGCGCGAGTGGCCCTTCCCGGCCCAGGCGCGCTCAGGACGAAAATCGAGTCCGAAGGCTTCGCGGTGGATTCGATTCCATGCAGCGAATATTCGGCCGGCAGGAAGGGGTTGAGCGATTTGGGCCGCTATTTGGGCGAGGCGGGCACGATGGCGGCGGCTTTGTCGCGGCTGGTTGCCGCTCACCGGATCGATTTGCTGTACGTGAACGGCCCGCGCCCGCTTCCGGCCGCGGCGTGGGTGGGGAGGGCGAAGTCGATTCCTTTGGTGTTTCACTGCCACCACCGGATTTGCCAGCCGCTCGCGGCGCGGCTCACGGGAGAAGCGCTGCGCTGGTCGCGCGCACGCGTGATCGCGTGTTGCCGCTTTGCGGGCGAGCCGCTGGGCGGGTATGTGCCGGCGGAGCGGTTCGGCATCATCTACAACGGTGTGCCCCGGCCGGCGTGGAGGCGGCGGGCGCGCGATCCGGTGCAGGCATGGAACATAGGAGTCATCGGAAGGGTGGAGCCGGAAAAAGGACAGATGGAGTTCGTGGCGGCCGCGCGCATCCTTTCCGAGGAGTGCGGAAATTGCCGTTTCACCGTGGCGGGCGCGCCGCTCTTTTCCGGCCCCGAGTACTTCGAGCGGGTGAAAGAGGCGAGCCGCGATCTGCCGATCGAGTTCTCGGGATGGCAGGACGACATCGGCGCGACGTTTTCGCGATTGGACCTGCTCGTGGTTCCGTCTTCGGACATCGACTCGACGCCGCGCGTTGTGATCGAGGCCTTCTCGGGGGGCGTTCCGGTGGTGGCGTTTCCGGCGGGCGGCATTCCCGAAATCCTTCGGGATGGGGACACCGGATTCCTTGCGGCGAACGCGTCGCCGGCGGCGCTGGCCGAGCGCATACGGTCGGTACTTCGTATGGGACTGCGGCCGGTTCGCGAAGTTGCCGGACGCGCGTGGGAGGCATGGAGGGAGAGATACACGCTCGATCGCTATCAGGAGGAAGTGGGGGAGGCGATCGCGCGGGCCTCGTCGTGAAGCAGTGTGCGAAACAGGAACGCCGCAGCGATGGCGAGCGCCGCAGCGGTCACGAGCGTGAGCGGGTAACCTAAGCGCGCAATGGCGCTTCCGCCGGCAAGCGCCGAGAGGCTTGCCGCGAGCGAGGTCACCAGGAAGTAGAGGGACGAAGCGCCGCTTCGCTCGGCGGGCGCGACGCCGGTCATGAGCATCTTGAACATGCCGGGTTCGCTCATGTACTGGAAAGACACGTAGCCAGTGTAGGCCAGCGCCGCCGCGCCGCCGGCGGGACTGACGGCGAGCAGCACAAGTGCCACGCCCGTGGAGAGCTGCATCGAAGCGATGCCTCTCACGTCCCCGAGTCTTTTCAGGACCAGCGGCGCCGCGAGCACCGCGAGTACCTGGAACAATTGCGCGCAGGAATGGATGAGGCCGATGCGCGCGATCCCGATTCCCAGGCGCACGGAAAAGAACGCGTTGTAGAACGGGTTGAACATGCCGACGGCGATGCTCCAGCAACAGAGGGCGGCGAGGAATCCGGCCAGAAAGCGCGAGCGAGGATAGATCCGCGCTTCTTCGCGGGCGACCGGTTCGAAGCGCAGCTTTGCCGCGGGGACGGCTCCCAGGGCGGCGAAGGCAGCGGCGGCCAGCAGCGCCGCCTGTTTGGATCCGAGCGCGCCCGGCAGCGCTCCGCCGGCGATGCCGCCGAGAATGCCGATTGACATCCCTGCCGCGCACGCGAGGCTGAAGGCCAACTGCCGGTTGCGCGCATTGCTGAGGCCGGCGACGGCGGGAGAGAAGCTCACGGCCCAAAACGACATGCAGCATCCGTTCAGGAATGCCGATGCAAGCAGCGAAGCGGGCGCCGCGTACAGGGCGCGTAAAGAAGCCGCAGCCGCGCCCCCGAGAATGGCGATCAGGAGCATGGGCCGAAGTCCTAATCGCCGGGTGAGCGCGGCCGCGGGAAGGGCTCCGAACAAGGCGCCCAAGCTCATCGCACTCGAGACTTTTCCGAGGAAGCTTTCGTCGAAACCCAGCGCGAGGAGGTGAAGGTTGTAGAGCAGGAAAAAGGCGGACATGCCGAGGCAGAAGAGCGCCGAGGCGGCCTGGAATCGCAGGTAGCCCGCGCCCAGTTCCGAGCGCAGCCACCACCACTTGAAGCCGCCGAGGATGGTTGGGACCAGCGCGCGCGCGTGGTGGAGGAACCTGGGTGCGAGTTGCGAGAGCGGGCGGGCTCCGCGAGCGGCGGCGCCGGCCGGCGCCACGCGGCGCAGCAGGATGGCGCACTTATCGCGGGTGCTTTCGGCCAGGCAGAAATGAAGCCAGATTTCGTGCTTGTTCGGGTTGAACAACGCTTCGATGGGCGACTGCGCGTGGCGTTCGAGCCATAGCTTGACGTCGCGCGGCAGGCGTTCGATCTCTTCCTCCGCGTGCGGAGAAAGGTTGCAGCCGAACCACGCCGACACCAGACGGAAGACGACGGCCTCGAGGCGGCGCAAGGGCTCGGGGTGCCACTCGCGCCAGGTTTCCCAGAACTCTCCGTCGAGGGCCCGGCGGTCGAGGAAGTGGGCGATCTCCCAGGCGCGTTGGAGCCGCGGGTCGCCGTGCAGGAGATGCATCAACAGGTGCAGCGACGCGAAGGCGAGCGTGTCGGGCATCGAGAGAGAGCTCGCGCGCCGGCGGTTCCAGAACTCGCGCTCCGGCGGCACGGGGATCGATTCGGCGTCGCCGTCCCACAGCTTGTAGTGCAGTTCGACGGCGACCGGCAGATCGGAGGCGAAGTAGTCTCCGCGCCAGTGCCAATCGCGGTCGCGCACCATGGGGGCGAGGTGCCGGGCTACGGAGTTGCCGATGGCGCGGTAGCCGAGATCGACGAGGGCCTGGCGCGCGCCGGCGAGCGAATCCGGACGGCACCAGAGATCGATGTCGCCCTGGACGCGCAGGAGCGGGTCCGGCGTGAAGTCGGGCGAGTGGGCCATTCCCTTGAGCGCGACGAATTCGATGCCGCGGCGCTCGAACTCCGCGGCGATTTCGAACAGTGCGCTCCTCAAGCGCTCGAAGCGCCGCGAGTAGTCGCGCACGTTGCCCCGGATGCGCGCGCGCACCCAGGCGGGGAGGGCGTCGCCGCAGACGTAGTCGAGAGTGAGGGTGAGCTGGGCGGGATCGCAGAATGCCAGGACCTTGCGGAACTCCGCGTCGTCCAGCGAGCGGAGGCGGCCGCGCCAGGGACCGTCGAACCGCAGCGCTTCGAGGACCGCCAGCGCGTGCCGCGGGATTCGTGCTTCCTTGAGCGCCATCAGAAAGTGAACCTTGTGGCGAACTGCACGCGCCGCGGCTGCCCGGTGATGAGGATGCGGCCGAAGAACGGACCCTGGTCCGGATAGGGATCGGGGAAACCGAAATTCGGATGATTCAAGAGGTTGAAGCTCTCGGCGCGAAGCTCAAGGTTCAGGCGCTCGGTCACGGCGAAGCGCTTGTGAACGGCGAGGTCGATCACTTCGTTGCCGGGTCCGGGAATGCTGTTGCGGCCGGCGTTGCCGAAGCGGAACGGGGCGGGAGCGGCGAACGCATTGGTGTTGAACCAGTGTTCGGGCGTGCGCTGGGACGCCGGGAGGCTGATCGATTGCCCCGGCACGATATCGGGCCGCGTGAAGGTGCCGGCGTTCGCCGTGTCGGTCGAAACGAAAAGCGGATCGAGCGGCGTGCCGTCCTGAATGGTGACGATGCCGCTCATCTGCCAGCCGCCGAGGAGCCTGCCGCGTCCGGGGAAGCTGTAGACGAATCCGGCGCTGAGCCGCCTGCCGACGTTGAAGGTGGAAGGCGCGCGTTCGAGCCTGAGGTTGCGCTCGTCCTGCGCGCCGCCGCCGTCGAACAAACCCGGAATCACGGTGGAAGAATCGTCGAGCGACTTGGACCAGACAAAACTGGCGAGGAACGAGAGCGACCGCTGGAAGCGTTTTTCCGCCTTCAACTGAAGCGAGTTGTAAGACGAGTTGGCGATGTGCTCGAACTGAAACAGCGTGCCGAGATCGGGAAAGGTACGGAGCGATTGCAGGTCGCCCGGCCGCGGGTCGAGGTTTTCGCCGGTTTCCGTGTGCAGGGCCGTGTTGAAACGCCGGAAGCGGCCGAGATGAGTGCCCTTGCTTCCGACGTACGAAAATTCGGCCACGATGCCGCCGGGCATTTCGCGCTGGAAGCCGGCGTTCCACTGCTGCACGTAAGGCGTCGGAAGGTTGGGGTCCACGCCGAAGTAGCTGGGCAAACCGGAGCCGGCAGTGGTGGGGAATCCGTCGCGCGTGGTTAATACAGGCCGCGACTGCGCGTTGGCGGTGTTGATCTCGTTACGAATGCCGTTGAGCACGAGGTCATAGCTCTCGACGGCGATCTCAGGGTTGAAGTAGATGCCGTAGCCGGCGCGGAAGACGGTGTTGCCGAATCGCCAGGCGAGGCCGGCGCGCGGCGCGAAGTCAAGCCGGTTCGGGTTGTAGGCGCTTTTCACGGGGACGAGCTTCGGCTGTGCGGGCAGCGTGGAGTAGTCCAGATTCAGCAGGCGGTTCGAGGCGTCGGTGAAAGGCGAGGAGTATTCGTAGCGCAAGCCGAGGCTCAAGGACAGGCTGCTCGAGAGCTGCCAATCCTGCTGGGCAAAACCGCCGAAGGTGTTCTGCCGCAGATAGGCCTGCGAATCCCCGGCGCTGCGCTCGGTTGACTGCGGGAAACCGAGGAGAAAGTCGGCGAGCGCGTTGCCGGAGTTCGGGTCGGCGCCGTTGCCGGTGAATGCGCCGCTGTAAGTGTAACGCCCGCGAATCTGGTTGCTCTGGCGGTAGTTGAGCTGAAAGTGGATCCAGTTGAATCCGAGCTTGTAGCTGCGCTTGCCGCTCACGCGCGAAAAGGTTTCGGAGACGTTCCAGGTGTTGTCGCGTTGGATCTGCGGCAGGGTCGGGTCGTCGGTCACGGTGGAAAAGTTGGCGAGGAAAAAGAAGGGGAGGCCGAACGAGGCCGGGTCGGTGGGCGGATTGAGAATTCCGAGTTCCGCGGCGACGTTTTGCCCGGAGGCGCTCTGCGGCACGTCGAACAGGCGCAGGCGCGTGAAGGACAGCCTGAGTTCGTTGGTCCACGCCGCGCCGGCGAGGGTGTGGCCCACGACGGCCTGTTGAGCGCGAAGGTTTTCGGTGGTGGGCCGCAGTGGGAAGCTTCCGCCGATGCCGCCGCGCTCGTCGTTGATGGTGTAGCGGCCGAAGAGCAGGCCGGCGCGCGCGAACTGGTGGTCAACGCGCCCGGAGGCAGAGTCGTGGTCGGCGGAGCTGGGACTCGAATCGAAGTAGTTGCCGAACGCGTTTCCGGGTCGGTTCGGGAGGGGCTCGAACTGGTCGAGATAACGCTGCGCAATCGGATCGATTCGTCCGGCGGGAATCACGTTGCCGGGGAACGGCGCGCGCGCGCCTGCGGTGGCGGCGCTGAGCGGATCGTAGATCGCGCCGAGGCCGCTGAAATCGCCGCTGCGAAGCCGGGCATCGGGAACCTGCTGCAACGACGGCGTGGACGATGCGCCCCTGAGTCCTTCGTAGGCGAAGAAGAAGAACGAATGGAACGGCAGCGGTCCGCCCAGCGAGCCCCCAAACTGATTCCGGCGGAAAGGCACGCGCGGCAGCGTGGGATCTTCGAAGTAACTGCGCGCGTCCAGCGCTTCGTTGCGGAAGTATTCGAAAGCGCTGCCGTGAAAATCGCGGCTGCCCGATTTTGTCACCAGGTCCACCGTGCCGCCGCCCGCCTGTGTGAAGGCGACCGGCGCGACCGACGACTGCGTGCGAAACTCCTGCACCGATTCGAGCGGCGGATTGATGACGAGGGCGAAGACGTTGCGGTCGGTGTCATAAGCCCCGTCGATCGAGAACGCGTTCATGGACGGACGCGCGCCGTTGATGGCCGGGTTGAACGCGACCGAGCCGCGCGAGCCCTGCTGGACGTCGTTGTCGGCGTCGTGAACCAGCCCGCTGAGATGACGCGGCACCGCGCCCGGGCCGAGCGTAACCAGCGAGCTGACGTCGCGCTCATCGAGCGGCAACTGCTCCGCCGTCATCGAATCGACGCGATAGCCGATCGCGCTGTCCTGAGTCTCGAGCGGCGATATGGCGGCGTTGACGTTGACGGACTCGCGCGCCTCGCCGATCGCGAGGCGCAGATCGAGCCTGACATCGCGGCCGACGTCGAGCGCGACGTGCGGGACTACGGCCGTCTTGAAGCCCTCATGCACGGCGCGAATCGTATACGCGCCGGGTTGCAGGTGCTCGATGCGCCAGGCTCCGTCGTCGCCGGTGCGCGCGGTCCTGAGAAAGCCGGTCGAGTCCCGCTGCGCGGTTACCCTCACGTCGCGCACGGCGCCGCCCGATTCATCGACGACGCGACCGAGAAGCGAAGACGCGGAAGTCTGGCCTCGCAGAACGCAAGCCAGCGCCGCAAAAAGCAGGACGAGTCTCATTGCAATCCTCCGCGCACGAGTTTTTCAAGAAGGTTTACCGCGCTATCGAGAGCGCCGTAGCGCAATTCGAGCGCCTTGGCGGCAAGCAGCCGCTCGACAGCCGTGCGGCGCTCGCCGGCGCCCCGCAGTTCCGCCGGCCAGGGAGAGGTGAACAGGCGCGACAGCGCTTCTTCAGGCGAGATGGGGTGAAGGTGAGCTTCGCGGCGGGCCGGGCCGCTCCGGTTGAGGAACACCAGAAAATCGACATGGCTTTCAAGCGCCTGCCGGAGGCCCGGAAGAGAAGCGGTCAGGACCTCGACGGTGGGCTTGCCGTTGCCGCGCCGGGTTGCCGCGAACCCGCGAAACTCGGGAAAGATCGCGCCGGCGTTTTCGCGGAAGCGGAACAGGCGCGGATTGCCGATCACCGTGCGGCCGCGGCCGCGCCGCACCAGCGAGCTGGCGTCGTCGGAAACGTAGGTCCAGCCCTTGCGCGCGCAGGCGTAGGCCAGCGACGACTTGCCGGCGCCCGAGTCTCCGGCGAGCAGCACGCCACGGCCATCGAGGGCGACGCAAGCCGCGTGGACGGCCACCAGGTGCAGCGTGTCGAGCATCGCGTAGACCATTGCTTCGAGGAAGTGGTAGCGAAAATACTCCTGCCGCGCGGCAGCGTCGCGCGTGACCCAGGCGGCGCCGAGCCCCTTTTCGAGATCGCAGCAGCAGAAGTTCTCGATGGAGGCAACCGAGACCAGCAGGTTCCCCTGAGCCCGGGGCACGGGCGCGCGCGGCGGACGGCGGCTCGCGCGACCGCCGGTTACGAGGCACCGGATCTCGAGAGGGCGCTCGTCGAAACGGCGCCCGGCGCCGGCCCAGCTCGCGTCGGCTGCTTCGATGACGAGCGGCGAATTTGTCCTGACGGCAACCGGGAAGCCTTTCGGGTGATAGACCGCGGTGTAAGGAAGCGACACCGAGGCAAGCAACGGGTCGAATGCGGCTGCAAGCGCTGTGGTCATCCTGCTCGAGAGTAACCGCGCGCCGGGGTGGCAGAGATGGCGGCGCTGTAAAAAATTCGTAAAACGCGCCGGTGGGAGCGGCGTGAACGCCTGCGCGGAGCGGCCTGTAAAAGTCCTGTCATTTTCCTGTTCGGAGCGGATGAATTCCGCGCGGTCCGCTGTACACTGCCGCTAAGCGATGCGTGCGGCAATCGTCCACTACTGGCTGGTGAACATGCGAGGCGGGGAGAGGGTGGTGGAGGCTTTGTGCCGCCTGTTGCCGGAGGCGGACGTATTCACTTTGTTCTATGAACCGGAAAGGATTTCGTCCGCCATCCGGTCGCACGCAGTCAAGGCCTCGTTCCTCAATCCGCTCCGAAACCATCACCGCGCCCTGCTGCCGCTGTTCCCGTTTGCGCTCGAGTCGCTCGATTTGCGCGGGTATGACCTGGTGATCAGCAGCGAGTCGGGGCCGGCAAAGGGCGTGCTGACCGCATCGAATACGCGCCACGTCTGTTACTGCCACTCGCCGATGCGATACCTGTGGGACCTCTACCCTACGTACCTGCACGATTGGGCGCGTTCGCGGTGGACGCGGGCCGCCATGGCGGCGCTCGCGTGTCCGTTGCGGATGTGGGACTACGCGGCGGCGGCGCGCGTGGACGAGTTTATCGCGAACAGCCGCAACGTCCGGCAGCGGATCTGGAAAGCGTACCGGCGCGAGGCGCGGGTGGTGTATCCGCCGGTCGAAGTCGAAAGCTTCTACTGGCGTCCCGCGCAGGACTATTTCCTGGTGGTGGCCGAGATGGTTTCTTACAAGCGCGTCGGCGACGCCGTGCGGTGTTTCGCGAGGAATGGAAGGCCGTTGAAGATCGTAGGCGGCGGCCCGGAGTACCGGGAGCTGCGCAGGCTGGCGCGGCCCAATATCGAGTTCTGCGGCCGAGTCCCGGCCGCGGAGCTGCGCGAGTTGTACGCGCACTCGAGGGCGCTTCTCATGCCCGGGGAAGAGGACTTCGGCATCGTGCCGGTGGAGGCGATGGCGAGCGGCAAGCCGGTGGTCGCACTCGGACGCGGCGGGGTGCTCGAGAGCGTGCCGCAGGAGCGCCCGCCGGGCGGCGTGCTGTATGAAGAGCCGGGCGAAGCGGCACTCGAAAAAGCGCTGGCGCGGTTCGAGCGCGTGGAGCGCTTCGTCTCCGCGCAGGCGTTGCAGGCATGGGCCACGCAGTTTTCCGAGGCGAGGTTTCTGGACGAGATGCGCGAGATCCTCAACATCGGGACCGCGGCGCGGTCCGAGGCGATGGCCGGATGACGGCGCTTCGCGTGATACCCGCTCTGCTGCTCGCGTGCGGAGCATACGCGCAACAGCAGCTTCCGGCGCAATTGCCGCCGCAGTGCGAGTCGCGTCCGGACGATCCGCGGTGCCAGGCCGTGGCGGAGCAGCTCAAGCGCGAAACCGCGACAACGCCGTACGAGCAGCGGCAATCCCGCGTTCCGGTGATCCGCGACCAGGCGCCGCCCTTTGAACGATTGGACAAGCGCGAGCCGGCCGCCACGGGCGCGGAATGGCAACCGCCGCCGCCCGAACCGCCGACCGAGTTCCAGGAGTTTGTGGAGCAATCGACCGGCCGGCTGCTGCCATTGTTCGGCCGCGACCTGTTCGGCAAGGCCCCGAGCACGTTCGCGCCGGCGGACCGCGTTCCAGTGACTTCCGAATACACGCTTGGCCCAGGAGATCAATTGCTGGTGCGCGGGTGGGGGCAGATCGACCTCAACGTCGCGCCCGTCGTGGACCGTTCGGGCGCGGTTTACATCCCGCAGGTTGGGGAGCTGAACGTCGCCGGGCTGCCGTTCGCAAAGGTGCAGGACTACGTGAAAAGCGCGGTGAGCCGCGTGTACCGCAACTTCGATCTTAGCGTGAACCTGGGGCAGTTACGGTCGATACAGGTGTTCGTGGTGGGGCATGCGCGCCAGCCGGGCGCGTACACGATCAGCTCGCTCAGCACGCTGGTGAACGCGATCTTCGCGGCGGGAGGGCCGGATTCGCACGGCTCGATGCGGCGCATACGGCTGACGCGTCCCGGCCGGCCAACCATCGAGTTCGACCTCTACGATTTGCTGCTCAGCGGGGACAAGTCGGCCGACGTGCGGCTGCTGCCGGGCGATGTGATCCACATTCCTCCGGTGGGCCCTCAGGTTGCGGTCACGGGAAGCGTGAACACGCCGGCGATCTACGAGCTGAAGAAGGGCGAAACGCTCGCGGATGTGCTCGAAACCGCCGGCGGGCTGACGCCCGTCGCCTCGCGGCGGACGGCGCTCATCGAGCGGATTGAGGATTCGACTCGGCGCGTGGTGGAGGCGCGGCTCGACGGCAGCGCGCTCTCCGAAACGCCGCTGAGGGACGGCGATGTCGTGAAGATTCGCGCGATCGTTCCGCGGTTTGAGAATACGGTGACGCTGCGCGGCAATGTCGCGGATCCGGTTCGCGTGCCGTGGCGGCCCGGCATGAGGATTCGCGACCTGATCCCGGAACGCGAGGCGCTGTTGACGCGGGATTACTGGCGAAATCGCAATCGCCTCACAAGGGACGACGCGCGGCCCACGCGCGAGCCGGCACAGGATGCGCAAGAGACGAAGGACGCGCGGGACATTCAGGAACGCCGCGCGCCGGCGCTCAGGCCGGTGAGCGGAACGCCGGGAGCGATCGCCGGTTTCAAGCCGGAGAGCAACACGCCGGAGCGCACGATGACAAGCAAGGCTCCGGAGAGCCCGCTCACGCAAAGCAAACCGGAGCGCCCGCTCGACGTGAATTGGTCCTACGCCGTGATCGAGCGGCAAAGCCCGAAGGACCTGAAGACGACGCTGATGCCGTTCCATCTGGGGCGGGCGATTATCGACCGCGACGAATCGGAGAACATCCCGCTCGAAGCCGGCGACGTGGTGACGATCTTCTCGACATCCGACGTGAAGGTGCCGCAGAACCTTCAGACGAGATACGTGCGGCTCGAAGGCGAATTTGTGTCGGCGGGAGTGTACAGCGTGCGGCCGGGCGAAACGCTGCGGCAACTTGTCGAGCGCGCCGGAGGGCTCACACCGCAGGCGTTCCTGTTCGGCTCTGAGTTTGTGCGTCAGGCGAGCCGGGCGGAGCAGCAGCAGCGGCTCGACGATCTGGTGAACTCGCTCGAGCGCCAGGCGTCTTCCTCGGCCGCCAACATCCGGGGCACGATCATCTCGGCGGAGGAGGCCGCGGCGGCTGCGAGCCAGGTCGAAGCGCGGCGCGAGTTCATCCGCAAGATGCGCGAGCTGCGCGCGACGGGCCGGATCGTTCTCGATCTCGAGCCGCACGCGCGCGGCACGGCCGCTTTGCCCGAACTGCCGCTTGAAGACGGCGATGTGTTTACGGTCCCCAGCCGGCCCGCGTTCGTCAACGTGGTCGGCGCCGTGTACAACGGGACGTCGTTCGTGTATCAGGAGGACAAGAGGCTCGGCGACTATCTGCGCGAGGCCGGCGGGCCGACGCGAACCGGCGATTCACGCCACACGTTCCTGATACGGGCCGATGGGTCGGTGGTGAGCCAGTCCTGGACGAGCGACAAGCTTACGCACAGCTTCGACGACCTTCGCCTCAACCCGGGCGATTCGGTGGTCGTTCCGGAGCAACTGGACAAGAACACGTTCCTCAAGAGCCTGAAAGACTGGTCGCAGGTTTTCGCGCAGTTCGGGCTGGGGGCGGCGGCGGTGAACGTGCTCCGGTGAGGCGCCATGCTGCTGGCTGAGCCCGAAATCTCGCTGCTCGAAGTGCTGCATGTGCTGGCGCGGCACAGGCGCCTGATTGCGGCGGCGGCGCTGCTCGCCGCGGGGCTTGCCGGGATCGCGGTGTTCTTCTGGCCGCCGTCTTACACGGCGGAGGCGGTGATTCTTCCGCCGCAGCCGGAACAATCCTCGCAGGCGATGATGATGGGCTCTCTCGCCGGGCTCGGGAACCTGGGCGGACTGGCGGGCGTGGGCGCGGCATCGGGCTTCCTGCGCAACCCGGCCGAGCTGTACATCGGGATTTTGAAGAGCCGCACGGTTGCCGATTCGCTCATCGCGCGGTTTCGCCTGGCCGGCGTGTACGGGACAAGCGGCTTGACCGGGTCGCGGAGGGCTCTCGAGCGGCACACGAGCATCAGCGCCGGGAGGGACTCGCTGATCCGGATCCGCGTGGACGACCACGATCGCGCCCGCGCGGCGCAGCTTGCGAACGCGTACGTGGATGAGCTGCAACGCCGGAACTCGGGCCTGGCGCTCACGCTCGCATCCCGGCGCCGGGTGTTCTTCGAGCAGCAACTGGCCGGGGAGAAGAACGCGCTCGCCGACGCCGAGGTTGCGTTGAAAAAGGTGCAGCAGGCGAGCGGCCTGGTGTTGCCCGAGGGCCAGTCGGAGGCGCTCATACGCTCCATCGCGCAGCTTCGCGCGGAAATCGCGGGGCGCGAAGTGCAGCTTCAAGGAATGAGCGCGTATGCGGCGCCGGGGAATCCGCAGCTACGGATGGTGCAGCGCGAAGTAGACGCCCTGCGGGCGCAATTGAACAAGCTCGAAGGCGGTGCGCCGGATGGGCTGGCTGTGCCGGCGCGCTCCCTTCCGGCGCTCGGACTCGAGTATGTTCGCAAGCTGCGGGACGTGAAGTATCACGAGGTGCTCTTCGAGATCCTCTCCAAACAATATGAGGCCGCGCGGATCGATGAAGTCCGGATGGCTCCGCTGGTGCAGGTTGTGGACCAGGCTGTGGTTCCGGACAGGAAGAGCTGGCCTCCGCGCGGATTGTTCACGCTTGCGGCCGGGTGCCTCGGGGCCCTGGCTGCGTGCGCCTGGGTGCTGGTGAAACGATGAACCGGCCTGCGCGGCTTCGGGAGAACATCGCGGCGTTGTCGATTTTGCAGGCGCTGAACTACGCGGCCCCGCTGATCACGGTTCCATACCTGGTTCGCGTGCTCGGGCCGGCGTGCTTCGGGCTGCTCGCTTTTTCGCAGGCGCTGATTCTGTATTTCGACGCGGTCGCGGCGTATGGATTCAACTTCAGCGCGACGCGGGCCGTCGCGCGCTGCCGTCATGAGCCCGCGGCGCTCGCGGCCGTGTTCTGGCGCACTACCTATGCGGGCGCGGCGTTGATGCTTTGCGGCGCGGCCGTTCTCGCGGCGATCGTTGCGGCGGCGCCGCAGCTCAGGAGTACTCCGCTGTTGTACGCGGCGTCCTACCTGACGGTGATCGGGACGGCCGCTTTTCCGGTGTGGTTCTTTCAAGGGCTCGAGCAGATGAGGTTCATCATGATCGCGCAGGCCTCGGCGAGGGCGCTTTCCATTCCCGCGCTGCTGGTGTGCGTGCGGCATCCGGAAGACTACATCCGCGCCGCGGCGATTCAGGGCGGCGTCCCGGTGCTGGCGAGCGTGCTGGCAGCACCGGTTCTGTGGGCGAGGGTACCCGCCGGGCCGCCGCGCCCGCGCGCGTCCGAAATCCTACAGACGCTAAAGGACGGCTGGCACGTGTTCGTGACGCAGATGGGAATGGTAGCGGGCGCAGCGACGACGACCGTGGTGCTGGGATTGGCCGCCGGCAGTGCGGCGGTCGGCTACTACGCGGCCGCGGAGAAGGTCATAAAGGCGGTCACCTCGATGCTCGGCCCGGTGGCGCAAGCGCTGTATCCGCATCTGTCGAACTTGAAGGGCCGCTCGCTCGAGCTGACTCTCCGGACCATGCGGAAGAGCTTTACGTGGATCGCGCTCGCCGCCTTCGGCGCCTCGGCCGTGACGTTCTTCCTGGCCCGCCCGATCGGCCTGCTGCTTTGGGGACACGGGTTCGCGCCGTCCGTCGCGATTCTGCGCTGGCTCTCGCCGCTGCCGTTTGTGCTCGCGCTGGTCAATATCCTGGGCGCGCAAACGATGCTGGTGTTCGGGATGGACGCGCTTCTCAGCCGCATCATTCTGGCCGGCGCAGCGGCGAATCTGGTGCTTGCGGTTGCGCTGGCTCCGCTGTTCGGCGCGCTCGGAGCGGCCGCGGCCACGGTCGCGAGCGGAGCGCTGATTGCGGTGTGCCTGGCCTGGAGCATCCGTCGCAAGGCAGTGTCGTTATGCGCGGCATGACCTTGATCGTTCTGATCGCGCTCAGCGCGGCGCCGGTGCTGAAGATCGGCGACGTGCAGGCGGTCGAGATCCTACAGACGCTCTGGCTTGCGCTGGCCGCGCCCGCGTTTCTGTATCGCGGTATGCGCGTGCCGTACTCGTGGCGCGGATACGCGCTCTTCCTCGGCCTGTGCCTGGCGCTTTCGGCAGTTGCGCTGAGGCTTCCGTTTTATCCGCCGCTCGAGACCGGCTTTCTGAAACAGCCGGGCCTGCTTTCGCTGGCGCGAATCTTCGAGCTGTCTCTGGCGATTTGCTTCATGCTGATCGTCGCGCGCCTTCTGGCCAGGCGCCGCGCCCTGCTTCGCCTGGCGCTGGATGCGTATTGCGCCATCGGAGTGCTGAGCGCATGGGTTTCGCTCGCCGCGTGGGCGCTTGCGCGGGGGGCCGGCATCGAGACGTTTCCTGTGTACGGGGATGGCGCGCGCCTGCGCGGATTTTTCAACGAGGGCGGCCCTTATGGCGTGTACCTGGTGAGTGTGGCGGTAACGGTGCTGCTGCGTGCGCGGCTCATGGGCCGGGCCCGCAACGCAGCGCTCGTGTCGTTGGGCGCCGCTCTTTTCCTGAGCGGCTCGAAAGCCGGGGTGCTGGCGGCGGCGTGCCTGTGTGGGATCGGCGCGGCGGTCACGGGTTCGCGGGCGCGCAGAATCGCGGTCCTGGGCTCGTGCGCGGCGGTGCTGGCAATATTTCTCGCGCTCTTTCAGGGGCGAATGTACGGTTACATGTATTCCTATTTGAACTTCGACGAAGTTCTCGTTTACCGTCCCGGCGATCCGAGCCTGATTATGGGGCGCATCGCCGCGGCTTTGATCGTGCCCCGCATGATCGCGGCGCATCCGCTCGTCGGGATCGGGGCCGGCAACTACTCGCTCATGCGCAACGATCCCGTCTACTTGCAGGGCCTTCCACCGGTGGATGATTGGGACCTGGCGGGGATGGGGTTGTTCGGATCCGCCGCCGAATTCGGGCTCCCGTTGACCGTCTTTTTGCTGGCGCTGCTGCTGCGGCCCTTGATCGCCGCAAGGAAGCGGCGCGCGCCCGCGATCGTGGCCGTCGCCGCGGGCTTTCAGCCGTTGGCGTTCCTGCTTGGCGTGAACTTGAACTTTTTCTACCCCTGGCTCGTCGGGGCGCTCGTCATCGCCGCGGAATCAGAATGCTGAACGGAACACGCGCACGTACTCTTCGGCCATCTCGCGGGTCCCGTATCCCTCGCTGCGCTGCATTCGCTCGCGCCGGCCGCTTCGGATGTCCTGTTTCGAGCGCGAAAGATCTGCGAGCGCCGCGCACAAGGCTTCCGCGCTCGCGGGAGGGATCAACCGTCCGTCGCGATCGCCGTCGATCAGCTCCGGAATGCCGCCGATCTTCGTGCCGAGAACGTACAGCCCGTACCGCTTTGCCTCGATCGCTCCGAGCGGAGCATTTTCGCGGCACTCCGAGATTTGAAGAAACACATCCGAGCTTTTCAGCAGTTCATGCTTCGCACTTCCGGTAACGAATCCATGCCAGCGAACGTTGGCCGTTTGAAAGCGATCCTGGTACGGGCCGCGACCCGCCACATGAAACTCAAGGCCGCTGCAACGCGGAATCGCCGAAAGCAGCGTCTCGCAGCCCTTCTCGCGCTCGAGCCGCGAGAGAAACAGCACGCGCAAAGGTTCGGCGGCCGGGAGGGTGGGGAGTTCGATCGCGGGCACGTCCACCGCATTGCGTACGATCTCGAGGGCCGGGCCGGTCCATCCGGCTTCGCGGTGCATCTCCGCCACCGCGCGCGACGGCGCAACCAGCGTGCGCACGTTCTTCTGGAACAGCGCATTGTACTGCGCGTAAAGACTGCAAAACCGGCACAGGCGCTCGCACGCGCGGCCGCCGGCGCGGCGCATGGTGGCTCGCGGGCAGACGAGGTGGTAATCGTGCAGCGTGTGAACGATGGCTCGCGTGTGCTTTCGGGCCGCCTGCCAGACGGCCGGCGAAAAGCCGTCGATGTTGTGCGTGTTTACGACATCGGGCCGCGCTTGCGCGAGCGCCTCGCTCACGGGACCGAAGACCGAGGGATTCCACAAATCGACGGCATGCCAGGCCGCGCGAGTCAGCCGGTTGGTGCGCGGGACGTTCCAGGGCGCGACGCGCCACACGCGGATTCCCTCCCACTCGCCGGCGCCGGTGGAGCCGGCGGTCGAGATCACTTCCACTTCGTGGCCCAGCCCGCGAAGCGCGCGCGCGAGCGAGGCTGCCATCATTTCCGCGCCGCCGATAACGAAGGGCGGGAACAATGATGACACGATGGCGATTCGCATGACCGGGCCTTTATCTATCCTCTCCGATGCGCGCTGGATCGGTGCGCACGGCATCGGCAGATTCGCCGGCGAGGTGCTGCGGCGCCTTCCCCCGCACGATCGCGTGGAGCAGGGCCCGCGTCCGCTTTCGCCCGCGGGCCAGCTGTGGCTCGCTTGCGAGATCGCGCGAAGGCGGCCGGGGGTGTTCTTCTCGCCGGGATTCAATCCTCCGCCGCTGTGCCGCGCGCCGTTCGTCTTTACGATTCACGACCTGATCCAGATCCGCCTCCCCGCCGTCGCGACTCCGGCCAAGCGTCTCTATTATGAAGCCATCGTGAAGCCGGGCTGCCGGCGCGCGGCTCGCGTGCTCACGGTATCGGAGTATTCGCGCGCCGAAATCATCGAGTGGTCGGGCCTGGCGGAAGATCGCGTCGTCAACGCCGGCAACGGCGTCGGCCCGCCGTTCGCGCCGGACGGACCGAGGTATGAACCCGGTTTTCCTTACATTCTCTTCGTCGGCAACGGCCGCCCGCACAAGAACCTGGGCCGGCTGCTCGAGGCTTTCCGCAAGGTGGACTTTCCGGAGCTGCGCCTGCTGCTGGCCGGCGCGCCGTTGAAGACCGCCGGAATCCCGAATCGCACGCGCTGGATTGCGTGCCCTTCAGACGACGAACTGGCCCGCTTGTACAGGGGCGCGTCGCTGCTGGTGCTGCCAAGCCTCATCGAAGGATTCGGCCTCCCGGCCCTGGAGGCGATGGCGTGCGGCACTCCGGTTATCGTTTCCCGCGCGGCCGCGCTGCCCGAGGTGGTTGGGGAGGCCGGGGTCTATGCCGATCCTCTCGACGTCGCGGACATACGCCGGGCGATGGAGTGCGTGCTCGGCAACGCAGAGCGCCGCGCCGCGATGAGGGCCCTGGGAATTCAGCGGGCGCGCATGTTTTCGTGGGACATTGTCGCCGCCCGCGTGCTGCGAAACCTGGACCAGGTCATTTCACAGAAATATGACAGTCCATTGGCGACCTCCGGGCGATCCGCCTGTTAGTCTGGGCCATGAATCGACGAAATCTGCTGGCTTCCGCGCTTTATGGAGCCGCGGCACTCATCGCTTCCGGCCTCGGCATACCCGCCGCGGCCTACCTTCTGGTCCCGCCGAAACGAACCCGCCAGGCGCAGTGGGCCGATGCCGGCGATGTGTCGGAAATCGAGCCGGGTTCGCCCCGCCAGGTCGTGTTCCGCCGCACTCGCGTGGACGGCTGGAAGATCTCGAGCGAGAAAGCGATCGCATGGATGGTAAAGGGCCGGGACGGCAGCATCACGGCGTACTCGCCGGCCTGCACGCACCTCGGCTGCGCGTACCGCTGGGAGGCGGAGCGCGGCCAGTTCCTTTGCCCGTGCCACGGTTCGGTGTTCGGCATCGACGGCAAGGTTATCCACGGCCCCGCCGTCCGGCCTCTTGACCGGTACGAGATCAGACTGACGGGCACGCGGGCATGGCTTGGGGCGGTCCGCTCATGATGCAGCGCCTCGGCCGGTGGATCGACGAGCGGACGGGAATTCCGGCCGGTGTGCGCCGTTTCCTGGACGAGGAGATACCGGCCTCGGCCGGGTGGCCGCAGGTCCTGGGCAGCGTCGCGCTGTTTCTGCTGCTCACACAGGCCTTCACCGGGGTGCTGCTCGCGATCAACTACGCGCCGTCGCCGGGCGAGGCGTACTACAGCCTGAAGTACATTGTTACGGCCGTGACGGCGGGCCGCATGGTGCGCGGCTTGCATCACTGGGGCGCGAGCATGATGGTGGTTGTCGTCGTGCTCCACATGACGCAGGTGTTTGTTTACGGCGCGTACAAGAAGCCGCGGGAGGTCACCTGGATGATCGGCGTCGCGCTGCTGCTCGCGACGCTCGCCTTCGGGCTGACCGGCTACCTGCTGCCGTGGGATAACCGCGCTTATTGGGGAACCGTCGTCACCACGCAGATTGCGGGCGAGGCGCCTGTGCTCGGCAGGTACATCCTGCGGCTGATGGGAGCGGAGTCGGGCGTCGGGTCTGTGACCTTCGCGCGCTTCTATGCGCTCCACACGCTGGTTCTGCCGGCCGCCGCTTTCCTGCTGGCCGGGATTCACGTGTACCTGGTGAGGCGGCATGGCGTGACGCCCTCCGCGGCGGAAGCCGGACCACGAAGGAAGTTCTACCCCGCGCAGGCCTTCAAAGACACGTGCGCCATCTTTGCGGCGTTCGCCATTCTGTTCGTTCTGGCGGCGGTGGCGGAGGCTCCGCTCGAGCGGATGGCCGATCCGACGGACAGCACTTACATCCCGCGGCCCGAGTGGTATTTCCTGTTTCTGTTCCAGACGCTCAAATTCTTCTCCGGGGCAGCCGAGGTGATCGGCGCCGTCGTGCTTCCGGGGGCGGCCATCGCGGCTCTGTTCGCCGTGCCGTTTATCGACCGGACGCGGGTGCGGCGGCTTACCGGGCGCACGGCCGCCATCGGGATCGTCGCGCTCTGCGGCGGCGCGTGGACCGCCCTGACCGCGGCGGCGGTCCTGACCACGCCCAGGCAGCACGCAGCCGGCACGGATTCCGAACCGTGGACGCGGCTTACCGCGCCTCAACTCGCCGGCCTCGGCTATTACCGTGCGGCAGGTTGTTCCGCCTGCCACAATCTGAGCGACGGCCAGCCGAAAGCCGGACCGAACCTGGCTCAACTCGGGACCACGCTGCTGGACGGCGAAACGCTGAAGCACTTCAACAGCAAAGCCGAGCTCAGCAACGTTCAGGTGGACGCCATCGTGGCCCTGCTCCGCCGGCTGACTCCCGAACAGGCCGAGGCGCTTTCGGCCGCCCCGCCGGAGGCGGCCGCGGGCGCGCAGATCTTCCTGGCGAACGGATGCGCCGCGTGCCATATGGTCAACGGCGCGGGCGGGGGTGTCGGGCCGCCGTTGAACGGATTGTCCCGGCGCAGGACGAGGGAATGGGTTGCGCAGCACTTGCGCGATCCGAAATCCCAGACCCCCGGGACGGCCATGCCGCCGTTTCAATTCACGGAGCAGGACCGCGACCGCCTGATCGCGTATCTGTTCGCGCTGCCCGAACGCACCGAGGACTCGAAGCGTGTGGAGTAGCCTGTTGTGGGGCGGGCGAGGCCGGCCGGGAGTCCGGCCGGGGACGGAGGCGTGCGCCCTGCTGCTTCTCGCGTGCGGACTCTGCGGCGCGGCGACGCGGGGGCCGGTTCTCGTTCCAATGGACAGTTGGATTTACCCCGTCCTCGATCGCCTCTCGACTTTCGGCTACATCCGCGACCAGGCCACCGGCATGCGCCCGTGGACGCGCGCGGAGTGCGTCCGGCAGCTCAGCGAAGCCGAAGAAGTCATGGCAGCGCGCGCGGACCGCAACCCGGAGGAGGCCGTCAAGCTCATCCGCGCGCTCAGGCGCGAATTCAAACACGAGGACGGCGGCGTGCGGATCGATTCCTTCTACACCCGGGCGCTGGGCGTATCGGGGAAGCCGCTCGCGGACGGCTACAACTTCGGCCAGACCGTAATCAACGACTACGGGCGGCCGCTCGGGGAGGGATTCAACGCGATCGAGGGATTGTCGGCGTACGCCACGGCCGGGCGCTTCTCGATTTACAGCCGCGCCGAGTTCCAGCACGCGCCGTCCTTCTCGAGCCCCGCCGCGCAGCTCAGGCCGCAGGCTGATCAGCTCCAGCCCGTGCTGCCCGCGCAGCCCGATGGGACGAACCGGTTCCGCGCGCTCGATCTGTACGCGGGGGCGCAGTTCGGCGGCTGGGCGCTGACCGTTGGGAAGCAGGAACTCTGGTGGGGGCCCGGCGAAGCAGGCCCGCTCTCGTTCAGCAACAACGCCGAGCCATTCTACTCGTTCCGCTTCACGAGCACCGCGCCCCTCGTACTGCCGGGCTTTCTGCGCCGGTTGGGGGGCTTCCGCGTGGACCTCACCGGCGGAAAGCTCTCGGGGCACGAGGCGCCCCCGCGGCCTCTGTTGAACGGCCAGAAGATCACCTGGAACATCACCAGGGACCTGGAGCTGGGCTTCACGAGGTGGTCGCTGTTCGGCGGCGCCGGCGTGCACGCTCTCACCGCCGGGGCCGTGATTCACAACCTGTTCGCGAACGGCGCGACGTTCGGCAACGCCACGGACCCGGGCGACCGCAAGAGCGGCTTCGATTTCCGGTGGCGGTGTCCCTGGTATCCGCTGACCCTGTATAGCGATTTCTATGCCGACGACGAGCCTTCGCCGCTTGCCTCGCCGCGAAGGTCGGCTTTCAGTCCGGGCATCTATTTCGCCAGCCTGCCCGGGCTGCGAAACTGGGATCTTCGGATCGAGGCGCCTTCCACGCGCCTGGCAACAACAGACCAGGGCGGCCATTTTCTTTACTGGAATTCCGTTTACCGGGACGCAAACACGAACCGGGGCAATGTGCTCGGGACGTGGGCCGGCCGCGACGGGCGCGGGCTCCTGGTGAAGACCACCTGGTGGCTCACCGCCCGTTCGCAGGTGGAATTCGGCTACCGGCAGAACCGCATCGGCCCGGCTTTCCTGCCCGGCGGTGGCACGCAGGATGACGGCTCGGTGCGGGCGACTTTTCTGCCCAGGCCGGAGGTTGCTTTCGCGGTTTCAACGCAGTACGAACGCTATTCCATCCCGCTGCTTGGCGGGCCGCGGCACAACGTGGCCGTTGCGTTTGAGATGAAGTACACCGCCGGCTGGAGGCTGTTCACGAAATATTGACAACTCATTCACGCTCGAAGGACTCTTCGGGCCCGCCCGCGGCATCCAATCTTTATGCCCTCAGGAGCTTCGCCTGGAGAGCGGCCCGTTCAGGGGCCGTCCCGATTCGCGGCGCAACCCGCCCGCGTGCCCACGGTTCTCGTCATCGACGATGACGAGCCGCTGCGCGACACCGTCGCGCTCATGCTCGAAAAAGAGGGGTTCAAGGCCGCGCTCGCCTCCGACGGCCGCAGCGGGTTTGAACAGGCCCTCATGCTTCAGCCGGATCTCGCGCTCATCGACCTGCGCCTTCCGGGGATGAGCGGCGTCGAGATCTGCAAGGAACTGCGGGCGGCACAGGTCACCACGCCGATCATCATCCTCAGCGCGGTCGGGGACGAGATCGACAAGGTGCTGCTGCTCGAAATCGGCGCGGACGATTACGTCGTCAAGCCGTTCGGGGTTCGGGAACTGATGGCGCGCATCCGCGCGGTGCTGCGGCGTTCTTCCACCGAATCGCGCAAAGTGATGCACGTGGGCGATGTCGAAGTGGATCTGGAGCGGCGCATGATTATGCGGGGCAGTGAGGAAATCAAGCTGACTCCCGCCGAGTACAACCTGCTGGCGTTCTTCCTGCATCATCCGGATCGCCCGCTGACGCGCGACATGATCCTCAACTCCGTTTGGGGCTATAACTTCATGTCGAGCACGCGAACGGTGGATGCGCACATCCTCAAGCTGCGCCAGAAGCTCGAGGCGGACCCGAACGTTCCGCGCCACATTCTCACGGTCCACGGGGTAGGCTACCGGTTCCTGCCTTAGCTATGAAACCTCTCGTTCTGATCGTAGATGATGCCCCGACCAGCGCCATTGCGCTCGAACTCGCGTGCTCCGGAATCCCAGGGGTCGATGTGACGGCCGTATGCTCCGCGCTGGACGCGGTTCGAATTCTCCAGGCGGCGGATTCGCGCGTCTGCGCGGTAGTGACCGACCTGAAAATGCCGGTGATGGACGGCTTCGAGTTGATTGAGTTCATCCGCGCGCGCCCGGCGAACGCCGGCCTGCCCATCGTCGTGGTCACGGCCGATAGCGAGCCGGAGACGTCCGGCCGCGTCAAGGCGCTCGGGGCGAACGCCGTCTTTCCGAAGCCTTTCTCGCCGGGCGCGGTGCGGGAGACATTGGAGCGATTGCTCTATGCG
The DNA here is from genome assembly GCA_050261515.1 of Acidobacteriota bacterium. Taxonomy (GTDB): domain Bacteria; phylum Acidobacteriota; class Terriglobia; order Bryobacterales; family Bryobacteraceae; genus JBLNDJ01. The sequence goes on from JBLNDJ010000021.1 coordinate 211,155, forward strand.
AATCAAAGGGCGAACTAGCAGGGCTCTTCTCCTGGCTGCGTTCGCGCTTTCGGCGGCTACGGCGCCGGCGCAGACGCAAACGGACATGGCTCGCGTGCTCGAACGGCTCGATCGCCTGGAAGCGCAGAACCGCGCACTGCTTGACGAAATCCGCGAGCTGAGGAACGAACTGACGGCCGCCCGCGAGCCCGCCTTGCAGGAACGCCTCGAGGTACAGGAGAGCCGCACGGCCGAGCTTGCCGCGACGAAGGTCGAAGCCTCGCAGCGCTTCCCTCTTCGTGTAACGGGAATGGCGCTGTTCAACACATATTTCAACTCGAACGGCGGCTCGAATTCGCAGTATCCGGCGTTCGCCCCGGCCGCGCGCGAGGCGTCCGGAGGCGCCTCCGTCCGGCAGACCGTGATCGGACTCGATTACAACGGCCCGCAGGCTTTCGGCGGTGGAAAAATCAGCGGCTCGCTGCGCATGGATCTGTTCGGCGGGAGCGGCCAGACGCTCGATCAGCTCGTGCGCCTGCGCACCGCGACGCTCTCGATCGACTGGGCGGACCGCGGCTTTCTGGCCGGTGTGGACAAGCCGGTCATCTCACCGCGGGATCCGGAGTCGCTGGCGCAGGTGGGCTCCTCTCCGCTGAGCGGCGCGGGAAACCTCTGGCTCTGGCTGCCGCAGGCGCGCTTCCAGCAGGACTTCCGTTTCGGCGGCCAATCCGGCGTGCGCGCGCAGGTCGGGGTGATCCAGACGCACGAGGACGGCGCCTACGGCTATAGCAGTGCCGGCTATGCGGAACCGGGGCGGCCGGGGGTGGAGGCGCGAGTGGAGCTTTTCGCGGGCGCCGACCGCCGCTTCGAGGCCGCCGGAGGAATTCACCACAGCGTGTCGCACGTGATGGGCGCGTCCGTGCCTTCCGACGTGTATTCGGCCGACTGGTTCGTGCGGCCGTGGCATGCGATTGAATTCACCGGCGCGGCATACACGGGCTGGAACGTCGCGACGCTCGGGACAGGAGGGATTCGCCAGGGCTTCGTCGCAATCGCCCCGGGCCGTGTGCTGCCCGTTCGCAGCCGCGGCGGGTGGGCGCAACTGACGTACCGTCCCGCGGCCCGCCTCTGGTTTAATCTGTTTTCCGGCCAGCAGGACGACCGCGACTCCGGCCTGCCGGCGGGCGGCATCGGGAAGAACCTCGCGCTGGGCGCCAACGTGTTTTGCCGTCTCGCTCCGAACGTGCTCGCGAGCGTGGAGGCGTCGCAGACCCGCACGAACTACATTGGCTCCGGAACGCTGCTGAACAACCACTATGACCTGGCTTTGGGGTATCTGTTTTAGCGCGCTGCTTATCGGGCCGGCCTGTGCCGCCCCGGTCTCCGGGCGCGTGCAGTTGGCGGATTCCAAGGTCCGCAAGCACGACTACTCCGGCGTGGTCGTATGGCTGGAGCCCGCGGATGGCGGTGACGCGCCGTTACGGCCCCTCCACGCGCGCATGAAGCAGAAGGACAAGCAGTTCGTGCCGCACGTGCTCGCCATCCAGGCAGGCACCGATGTCTCTTTCCCCAATCAGGACCCGATCTTCCACAGCGCGTTCTCGAATTTTAGCGGCCAGGTTTTCGACCTCGGCCTCTACGCGCCGTTGACGAACCGCACGATCGTTTTCGAGCGCACCGGAATCGTGCGGGTGTTCTGCAACATTCACCCCACGATGAGCGCGGTGATTGTCGTGCTGAAGTATCCCTGGTTCGCCGTCTCGGGTCCCGGAGGGGCCTTTGAGATCCCGGACGTGCCTCCGGGCGGTTATCAGCTCCATATCTTCCACGAACGGGCCACGCCGGAGACCCTGCGCGCGCTGAGCCGCCGCGTGCAGGTCGGTGAGGCGGGCGCCGTCCTTCCCCCGATCGCCATATCCGAAACCGGGTATCTCGAAATGCCGCACAAGAACAAGTACGGCCACGACTATCCTCCCGGCTCCGGCGAGAGCGGCCTTTATCCGGCGGCACGGAAATGACGACGCCGTTTTCCCGCATCTCGCTGCTCTGGAAGATTCTGGTCTCGATGTCCGTGGCGATCACGCTGGTGTTCGCCATCACGGGCTGGATTGCCGTCAACAACGCGACGAACGCCACGGCCGAAAGCGTGAATCACGAAGTCGAGGCGAGTTTTCAGGCCTATCAGTCACTCTGGAAAGCGCGCGCGGACCGGCTGTCGTCCGTCAGCGCGATTCTGGCCGCGATGTCCGATGTGCGGGCGGCGTTCGGGACCGGAGACGAGGCCACCATACGCGACACCGCCGCGGAGCTGTGGTCGCGGGTCTCCGACGAGGATGCGATTTTCCTGGTCGCGACGCCGCAGGGGAAGGTGATCGCCTCGCTGGGCGGACTGTCGCGCGAATCGCTTCCGAGCGACCTGCCCGAGGTCCGGGAAGCATTGTCGCGCTTTCCGTCCCAGGCGTCGGGATTCCTGGCGCGCGGCGGCCACTTGTACCATCTCACGATCACGCCGGTTTACGTGCAGTCATCGAGCGGGACGGCGCTGCTGAACGTTCTGGTGGGCGGCTACGACATCGACCGCGGGGTGGCCGAACAGCTCAAGCGTTCGACGGGAGGCAGCGAGTTCCTGTTCCTGCTGCCGGGGCGCGTTGTGGCGAGCACTCTCCCGCTCCGCGCTTCGAGCGAAATCGCCGCGCAACTGGCCGGGAGCAAGCGTCCGGTTCGATCGGGCGCGAGCGCGTATGCGCCACTCATCACGCCGCTTGCCGACATTCACGGCGCCGCGGTCGGCCAGCTCGCAATTCTGCGTTCCTTCGATGCCGCCGGCAGGAAGATCGCGGCCCTTCGCCGGAACCTGAGTCTGCTCTGGTTGTTCTCGATGCTGGCGGGCCTGGGGCTGACGTATCTCATGGCCAGCCGCATCGTGGAGCCGGTGAAGCGGCTTGACCTCGCCGCCGCCGAAGTAGCCCGCCGGAACTACGATTGCCAGCTTCCGGTCGAGAGCCAGGACGAGCTGGGACGCCTGGCGGCGACATTCAATGCGATGTGCGCCTCCATACGCCAGGCGCGCGCGGAACTGATCCGGTCGGAGCGCATCAGCACCATCGGGCGTCTGGCCACTTCGATCGTTCACGACTTGCGGAATCCGCTGGCGGCGATTTGCGGCGGCGCCGAGATGCTGATCGGCTCCCAGCTCTCCGCCTCGCAAACGCAGCGGCTCGCGGCGAACATGTACCGGGCTTCCCTGCAGGTTCAGGATCTGCTCCAGGACCTGCTCGACCTGGGCAGAGGCAAAGCGGGACAGGTGAAAAGGCAGAACCTCCGCGAGCTGGTGGACGACGTTGTGGACTCGTTTGCCGCGGCCGCCGAGGCCCAATCGGTGGTCCTGCTGGTGAACATACCGGCGAAGCTGGAGCTGCCTCTGAACCACCACCGTATGGAGCGGGTGTTTTTCAATTTGATCGGCAACGCGATGGAGGCGATGCCCCACGGCGGCACGATCTCGATCTCGGCAACGGTCGAGCCCGACTCCGCGCTGGTCGAGGTGCGCGACACCGGGCCGGGAATCGCGCCCGAGATTCGCAGCCGCCTGTTCCAGCCGTTTGTGACCGCGGGCAAAGCGAGCGGGCTGGGCCTTGGACTCGCGCTGGCCCGGCAGACAGTGGTCGATCACGGAGGCGACATGTGGGCGGAGTCCAACGGCCACGGCGCCCGTTTTTCGTTTCGCCTGCCGCTTGAGAGCGCCATCGAGGGGGATCCGGAATCGGGGCAGCGGACAGCCGCGATGGGCCCGAATTAGGGCCCCGTCCGTACGGAGAGGTTGTTTCCGCACTACAATATAACCTCTGACGCTCAATCGCTTCTCGTCCGCGGCAGTGTCTGCCGTCGTTGCGGCGGCACGGTTCCTAAAGCGGGCTTCGAGCTGGTGGTGCGTCCTGTTGATCCCCGTTTTCGCCTCGCTGGTTTGCGTCCAGTTGTTCGTTCCCCCCTACATAGGGATGGCCGATAACGGCGACTTCGCTAAAATCACGCGGCGTCTCGATCTGCTTCCCACGGATCCCGGCTATCGATTTGACTACTTCAACGCGGACTACGTCTTGTCCCGGCGCTCTCACTGGGAGAGCGATGTCCGTTCTTCCGAGTTGTGGCTCGCCCAACTCGCGTTTTACTTAAGCCGGACCACCAAAGACGGAGACATCTTCAATATCCGGTGGCTTGGCGCGGTCCATGCAACGATCCTGTTAATCCTGTTCGTTCTCGCGCTGGTTGCGACCCAGGGAAGTTCTTTCTGGCGATCCCTGTGCATCCGGGCCGCGATTGTCTGGATTTTTGCCGACGTTCTTTACGTGTCCTACCTGAATTCGTTCTATTCGGATGCGGCAGCGCTTCTGGGCCTCCTCGGTAGTCTCGTCATCGCGATCCTGATTCTCAGGACAGGGCCGCGGATTTCGCTTGTGCTTGGGTTCTCGCTCTGCGCGATCCTGATGATCGGCTCCAAATCCCAACACGCCCTATGGGGTTTTCTGCCGGCACTGTTTCTCGTCTGGGCAACGGCCGGAGAGAAGCGCCTTTCGATTCGCTGGCTGAGCATCGCCCTGGCAACTCTGCTTTTGGCATCGGCAGTGGTGGTGGTGCGCCTCACGCCGGCTCACTACAAAGGCGAGGCCCGGTTCAATTTGATTTTCCGCAAGATGGCGAAGATGTCTCACGACCCCGCACAGGACTTGCGAGAACTCGGGCTGTCCGAAAAGGACCTGCGTTATATCGGCTTCACGGCTTACCAGCCGGACAGTCCAGCTGCGAGCCCCCAATGGTTTGCCGATTTCTGCGGGCGAACAAGCTATCGCAGAGTGGCGGCATTATACCTGCGCGAACCCCCGCTGGCCATCCGTATCCTGCGCCGTGATCTCGAGACCTGGGCCCGGTATATACGGTTCGATTTCGGGAATTTTCAACGGAAGGACGCAGTCAGGCCTGGCCAGCGCTCCGAGAGGTTCGCATCGTGGAGCGACCTTCGCATGGCTGTGTTCTTCTTCTGGCCGGGTCACATCCTGGTGTGGTACGCGCTGCTCGGTTTCGGCGTTGTTCTAATTCTTTTCACGCGCCCCAGCGCGGTCTCCGTAAAGTTGGCGTGGGTGACTGCCGGCTTGATTGCAGCCGCGGGAGCGGAGTTTTGTATTTCGTCGCTCCTGGATTCCGAAGAGACCTTCCGTCATCTGTTTCTCTTTCACGCCATCACCGATGTCACCGTTTGTCTCGCGCTTGCCGCCCTGCTGGAGGGAACCTTCGGTGCCGCCGTTAAGAGAAGGCCGGGATGGCTGGGAGGCAGGGATTCGAACCCGCCGCTTTCCGTAAGTTCTTGGCACAATGACATTTCTCCAGATCTCCCTTTCGTGTCAATGCCTTGGATGCCGTCTCGCCTGTCCATCCAGTCTGCGCCTTCCATCTGGTACGCGCCGCAACTGGACACCAAATGGACACCACGCGGCGCTTTCGCATCGCGACCGACAGAGGCGGACTGCAAACTGCGATCAAGCACGAGTATCAGCCTACCAGACACACCACACCCTAAGCACGGAGCAAGCCTGCCAACCGCTCCATGGTCTGGCGTTTCTCACACACCGGAATTTCGTCAGACCCGTGGCATTGCCTCGTCGGGCCCAACCGGCCCCGAGGCAACCTCCGGCATGTCCTCATCGATGACACCGGCACGAGCGGGATGGTGCTCGACACGCTGCGCCGGTGCACCGCGCGGAGACGCCCCGACTCCTGCCCAAGCGCCGCCGTCCGTGGTGCCCGGTGAACTACGAGCTATCGCCAAATGGACGCGAGGAACCGGAAATCGGGATAATTGGATATTGAGAGTACCTTGCGATCGTCCAAGCCAATCTCATTCGGGACAACTGGTGGATCATTGCCCACGATGCGCCCACGGGTCTTCGTAAGCTCCGTCATCGAAGGCTTCGACGTGCAGCGACAGGCTGCCCGGGCTGCCATCCGCGCCGCCGGCGGCGAACCGATTCTCGTCAACGAAGATTTCCCCTCGGCCAACGCCTCATCCCGGAATGCCTGTCTCGACGCGGTCGCCAGCTCCGATTTCTTCGCACTTATCATCGGCGCACGGGGAGGCTGGCGAACTCCATCCGGGCGCTTTGTAGTTGAGGAGGAGCTCGAGGAGGCTCGCAGGCGGCGGCTCCCGACCCTCGTCTTCATTGAAGACGTTGAACAGGATGCGGACGCCAAGAATTTGTCGAGAAAGATCTCAGATTATGTCGACGGCTACTTTCGGGTCCGCTTCCGAGGACCGGAGGAACTCGGCCGCGAGCTTGAGCGCGCACTGCGGCCCCTTTTCGAAACCGCCCAGAGGCCGGCTGTGAATCCCAACGAACTATCAGTGTCTTTCGAACATGCCTATAAAGTAGGAGATCAGACGACTCTTCGCTTCGTGCTGGCTCCCGAGCGGCGCGAGGAGATAATCGACCCGGTCCGGCTCGGATCCGGAGATTTTGTTGATCGGCTTCTCGAACTGGGCCACTCGAAATCCGTCGGCCTGTTCAGTTATCAGCGCGCGAAGGAGCCGCCATCGTTGTCGAACGATTCCCTAGTTATCGAACAGCCGGCCGGTAACGACTGGAACCGGGGGATTCAGGGCGTCCGTATGGAGTTGCACGAGTCTGGCGAACTGGTCCTTGATTCGAACGTCACCGGTCGGACACAGCGCACAAGCTCGAGTGACTTGATGGGGATGTTCCGAATCGCCATCGAGGATGTGGAGGCAGCGCTCGCCGCCGATTTCCGTTTCGCGAGCACCGTATACGAAGAGGTCGATCCATACAAAAGGCACCAGCGCCTCTTCTGGAACGCCGCGCTCACTAACCTGGGGTACCGCAGCTTTGCGCGGAATCCCCAGCCGGAGCATGCGTACACGATGAACACCGCCGAGAGGAACGATCCCGCCGTGGCCTTCCCGGTAGGGCGACCCATCGACCGGCTCATTCTCTCCCAGCCGGCGACTGAGATTGAGCGCGCGATCTATACGTGGACGAAAAAGCAAAACAGGGGATTGTGAGTCGCGCAGCTCTCGCCGCTATCGCCGGAGGCCGCGTTGAACGTGCGATAGTGCCGTACGGCAGTGTTCTAGCGCCGTGGTCACATCGCTAGCCGCGAGTGCGCCCATTGCACTTTCGACGAAGTCCTTGGCCTCTACGAGTTCGTACGAGAGCAACGGCGCCGGTTCTCCTGGGGGGACCGGCTTAAATGCCGTTTCCCGGCGAAGCATGGAGAAGCACTCCTCTAGCTGCTGGGTCGCCACCGCCACGTCGATCCCGGAGGGACCCTTCGTAGTCATATCCTTCAAGACCATCTCGACTTCCTTTATCCGCATAGCCTTTCAAACTACCGGAAATCGTGCTTCTTCGACAATTCAGTCTGGCAGCATGGTTAACAAAGCCGGCAACTCGGCCACGACAATCCCGCCGCATCGCCGATCCTGACCTCGGCTCTGGAGTCGTTCCAACCGCGCTGCTTCTTGCGTGCGGCAGCAAGCCGCACAATAACTGAGGAGCGCTGACGCTCGGTATCGCTGAAGCTGGCTCCTGTTCGCTCGCGTAGCGCCCCTGGCATCGGTGCAGATGCTCGCGCGTGAGAATAGCAGCCTGACGTAGAGATCACTACTTTCGCGGCGATGGAGCCTGAGTGGGCACAGCAACGGCGCGGTTGCAGTTCCGCTACTGATCACACCTTGTGGTCCCACTAGGGGGCGCGCCTGCCGGCACATTGCCCAGTCGCCTTCCGTCGGTCCTTTGGAAACGATCGGTGTTAAACCACCGGCCGTCACCATTCGTCGGCACCCCGGATGGCAGGCTATGACAACGCTGTGCGAGCCCGGGCGGTAGCGGGGCAGGCCCGCCTGAAAATGCTGCCCTATGAGCGTCTGCGGTAGTCGTCGTATTCGAACCAGCGTGCGAATCCGGCGGCGTTCCACAGCGCGTCGAAGATAGGGTGAGCTATTTCGATGACATCTTGGTCGAAGTCGTCAATGATGGTACCCGGCAGGAGCACGTCTTCACGGTCGATCCTGAAATGGTAGTGCCCAGTGTATCGACGATCGGCCGCGAATTCGAGCTCGCGAACCCCCAAAAGGCTCATTAGTGCAACTGCGGGCGGGGGGACGTGCAGCTGACTGAGGGTTCCCAGAGTACGGCTGAGGTGGTCAAGCACATCGCGCTGTACACAGGTGCTTGGAATGTAAAACTCATTTGTACGTCCGCGAAGCAAGTACCGCGACGCGGTTTCAACGATCCCGTTGCGGAAGAGGAGCGTGTACGCGTTTGTCGGATGGTAGTCGTCCACGCTGATGATTCCATCGAGGTTGAACCGTTGTCCGTTGCTCCCGCATCCGAGTGGCAATAGCGAGCGTGCCGGCTTGAGCGCCGCTTCCAAATTCAGGACGAACCCCCGACGCATGGACTCAAACGGGACGATGTGGAACACGACGGTGGGCGCAGCTGGCGATGTGAGCACTTCACATGCCCGAATTGCCGCTACGCGCTCGCGCCGGTACGCCTCGATCTGCTCCGGAAGTCCCCCGCTGACGGCAAACGCTGATCGCAGTTGGTCCACGTTCATAATCGCCTTGCCCGCAGAGTGGCGGTAATAGAAACGGTTTACCTGATCCATCTTCACCATGTGCGGCTGCGCGAAGCTCCACGGCACGCGAACCACGATGACGTTCTTCCCTTTGGCCAGGCGGATCGCGTGGACCCGAAACACCATGCGCGGTTCGACCGCGTCTCGCAAGAGTTGCTCGATGCGCAGCTTCTCTGCATCGACGTCAATGCCGTCCCAACCCTCGACCGCAGCGGGCACGCCGCTCACAGCCTGGATTCCAATCACCAAGTCGCCCCCGGTGCTGTTCGCAAAGGACGTGACCGCCGCCAGGAAATCCAGCTTGTCCTTCTTGTCCGAGAACGCGACGCCCTGCTTGTACTCCAACTGGTACCCTTCCGCGACCTCATTCTCCACCAGCGACACAAGGTCGGCCTCGCCGATCTCCTCAAGCCGCCGATCAAATAGCGCCATTAGAGGAACAGCATACCGCCGATCGAGCGCCAGCCGGCTTCTCCATCAGTGAGGGGTTCGTCAGTGCGACTCGGGAACCCGCGCCACTGCCTCCTCGAACGCGATCTCGCGGAATTCATTCCGGCCCGCGGCTTCATACACGCGACCGTCAGCGTCGAGAAGGAGATAGCGGCGAGTGAGACCGTGCTTGTAGTGGTAGATCCGGTTCGCCTGCCCCATGTACATGAAGCCTACGCAGCGCGCGGCTCCCAGTCGCGATACGAGTGGCTTCCAGCGGTCGTCCATGCCGGCGCCTCTCATCGCTGTGGCGGTTGCGGCACCTGAGTCCGCGTTGCCGCCAGTTCGCGGTACATCCGGTTGAGTTCGCCTTTGAGGGCTATCAGTTCGCGGAGTTCCGCGGCCGTGGGCAGTGCCTGCTCGTCGGCGCTGGCCAAGTTCGTCCGAGTTGCTGGCGCGAAAGTGCGATTGGGCGCGGCGGCCGTCTCCTGCAGGACGATGTAGAACCTTGTGTTGCCCGGAAGCGTCACGACGACGTTCTGTGAATAGGCAAGCGCCATCAACTCCTGCTCGCCCGCCAAGCCGATGTTGGACGCAATCCGTTCCCGTAGCAATACGCTCTGATCGACAGGACCGGAAAGCCCGCCGAAACCCCGGCCGCCGACCAGGTAGGACGCCATAATCCCGACGCCGGTGATTCCTCGGACAAGCGCGCGCTTTGCCCGGTTCCGTCCGCTCACCGATCCTTTGAGCGGGCCGTAATCGAGGCCAACGCTGGCCCCCTCGATCGCCTCCGTGCTGCCATCGGGCATCTCCAGCGTGGTAAACCGGAGCCCGACCTGGCCGTTCTGATTCGCCTGTGCAAGCTGGCCGACCGCCTTGGTTCCGGCAGGGATGATGATCTCCCCGTCCCGCTCGTAGTTGTATTCGACCACCGCGATCACCGGCGTTTTCACTGCGCTGCTGACGGCCGTCTGCAAGCGGGCCACGAGCCGACTGCCGGTCGGAAGCAACGGCGAGCGGCCTTCTTTCTCAATGACCGCAGGCCGCGGCACTGCTCCGGCTTGTCCCGTAGTTGCCGCGGCGTTACGGACAAACACGAGGGACGATTTCTTCAGCACTTCGGAATCATCCGCGGGTGCAGGCGCAACGGGCGCCACGGCCTGTGCTGGCGCCGGCGTCGGTGGAAGCGGCGGGAGCGAAGTGTAGGTGAAGGTGTTCTGCCGCCGGTAAGCGTCCAGAGCTGGATCGTCCACCGTAGGGACGTTGCTCAACGCGTACTGACTCGCGGGCTTGGCAGAAGCCTGCTCTTGCCGTTGTGAACCGTCCGACTGCGCGCGGCGGGAGGTAGCCAGAATGTCGTCTGGGCTCAGTTGCTCGCCAGCCGGGTCGCCGTCCGATTGATCGGCGCTCAGAAGCGGCACGGTGGAGCCCGGCCGCGCAGCCCGTTGAGCTGCGGATTCGGGCCTTCCCAGGCTCGGTTGCGTTCGTCTCTGCTGCGCCCGTTCTTCTGCGCCGGATGTGGAGAATAGAGCGAGAAACGCGAAGCCGCTTAAGACGACGACAGTCGCGAGGACCAGGAACGCCTTGCTGCGGTCCATGCTGTAGCGGCCGCCGGTATTGACCTCGGCACGCCTCGGCCGATTTCGCTCTTCCTGGAAGCGCCTCCAGATCTGCTGCATGATCCCGCCTGTGGGCCTTGGCTGCTCTTCCGGCTCTGCTTCGGCGGGCCTTGCGGGGCTGCTTTCTGGCTGCACGTCCCTCTCCGGTTGATCGCCGGGGGTGTGGTTATCGGCCGTCATGGGTCACCTCCCGAAAGCTGCTGATTCCGAATCCGATGGGCACCAGCGCGGGCCGGTCCACCGCGCCCGATTCCGCCATCTGAAGGAAGAGAGTTTCTGTGGACTGCTTGAACGACGGGCGGCGGAATACGACTACGCCGTCGGCCCGCTCTCCCGGCCCGAGCCTGCGCCGGCTCAGGCGGAAGTCCGTCACAGGCAATTGCTCGGCGGTTGACCAGCGCGACCGGCGGATGAGCCAGCCTGCCTTCGTCCGCCCTCGGAGTTGAATCTGCGGTGGCATCAGTTCGACCGCATGGTCTTCCGCATTCACCACCGAAAACAGCACAACCACATCGCTCCCCTGATCGATCACCTCGCTGACACCGGTCTTGACCAGCTCTTTCCCCGGCGGCGAGATGCCGGGCTTCTGGCCGTAAAGAACGGGCATCGGCGCCCGGCATTGCCGGTCCAGTAGATGGTCGAGTGCCGACTGCTCGCTCTGCCTCGGGCTGGCGGGTGCCGCCAGCGTGCTGGCGTCGGCCAACGATGTGGTCCGCGGAACAATGGCCGATGGAATGTCGCTGGGCTGCACGATGAACGGTGCCGCCGGCTTGTAGCGCACCAGGAAATCGACGTTCGCCCGCTGTTCCTCTTTCGGCTCGCCGCGGCTCACCAGAAGCAGACTCACTTGCAGCCCACGGATGGTCGAAACCAGGAGGCTGGTCTGGGTCGGCTTGGTCGTGATTGGCTTCACAAACACCAGTTGTGGTTCACGCTCCGAATACTCCGCCGAGAAGGAAGCAGGGTCACCCACGACTACGGAGTTGACGGGCTCCGGCAGACGTATCGCCGTCGTATAGCGCGGAGCAAGGAACACCGTGGTCACCTGGCCGTCGCGAACCGGGCGGCCAACAACCTGGGGCTGCACCTGCCCCATCAGGCTCAGCACGGGCACGATCAGCATGATTGGCTTCAGAATGATCATGGCGAACCTCCCTGAGCGATGCGTTTGAACCGCTTCGCACGATACAACTCCGTCACCGTCGTCACATAGTCGAACACCTCAGCATTCGAGTACGTCAGTCCTGCCGAGAGAATGCGTTCTTCGCCGGCGATGTACGCCGCAAGCGCCAGGCGCAGATCGCCTTGGAACAACCGCAAAAGGTGGGACAGGTACGCCACGCCTCCACGGACGTTCTGGCTGATGTCGAAGCGATTTGTTACCCCGAACGTCACTGCCGTAGCGGGCATAAGCTGCATCAGGCCAGCGGCGCCTTTGCTCGAAACCACGCGCGGCTGCCACCCGGATTCGACTTCGATGATTGAGTGAACCAGTTCGCGCGGCACGCGGTAAGCGGTTGCGTAGTGGTCGGCCCATCGCATGGCTGCCGCCCGCTGATCGAACTGGGCGGGACAAAGCGACGCACCCGATGAGAGTAAGCAGCCCAACCGCACCCATCGCCCGGTCATCACGCTCCCACCGCCCCCTCGGCGTATCTGCGCGAATCGAAGACCAGCGACGCGAATCCGTCCCGGAGCAAAAGTCGCTTCCGGTCGGCGTCAGTCTTCGCCACAAGAGGCAACAGCACATCTCTCGTCTCGGGCGTGATGTCCTCCAAGCCGAGGATTTCGAGCGCCTGAGCCAGTTCCAGCATTTCAGCGATGGACACAGGCTTTTCCATTTGCCAGCCTCGGAGGGCATGGGCCAGGCCGGCGATCGTCCGCCTCAGCGCCGGATTCTGTGTGGTACTGCGAACGTGCAGGATCTCGGTTTCCCTGTCGACAGTTGGGAACTCCATGCGCAGGTAGAAGCTGCGGCGCCGTAGCGGGTCGCCCAATCGGCGGACTTCGTTCGAAGTGAGGATGACGAACGGGATCGTCCGATGCCTGATGGTTCCCAGCTTCGGGATGGAGATCTGCCATTCCGAGAGAATCTCCAGCAACAACGCCTCGAATCCCTCGTCCACCTTGTCGACCTCGTCGATCAGCAGCACACACGGCTTCTCGTAGAGCAGCGACCGCAGCAACGGACCTTGGACGAAGAAATCCAGGGTGTGCAGGTTGCCCCGTATTGCCTCCCAGTCCTTTTGGAGCCGGTCGGCCTGCGTCTCAAGGAACAGCTTCTGAAGAGCGGTGTCGAACTTGCCGATCGCCTTCTCTTCGTTGATGCCGTCGTAACACTGGATCCGTTCGATGGTGGTACCTGCCGCGGCGGCGACCGCCTGAGCCAGTGCCGTCTTCCCGCAGCCGGGCGGACCCTCTACGATCAACGGCTTTTGCATCCGCGCCGCCAGGAACACCACCTGGAGCGTCACCGGGTCGATGATGTACTTCGCAGCGACTAGCCGACTGCCCAATTCTTCGATCGACGTGAACACCGCTTTCCCTCTCGCCCGATTCTATGGGGAGGGGCAGCGCGGTCCATATTGTCTGTACCAGGCGCGAACCGGGGGCGGTCCTTTCTCAACGTGGCTTTCACCAGCCGCTCGACGACCCGAAGAATATTCTCGGCGCTATCCGAGCCCCGATCCGATCCCCGCCAACTCGAAAAATGTTTCTGGAGTCATCCGCAGACCGGAATTCTGAAAAATGTTTCTGGATACATCCCCCTGTCCCAGCCGATGCAATTCCCGAAAAATGTTCTCGAAGCTATCCACACGCTCGAAGAGAGGCTGGCACACGCGAGAACTGCCATCCCGCGAGGAGAGGGGTCGCCGAGGAAGCCCATGCCAGCCCGGATATGCACCAGGTCGACCGGTCCTGATCACCAAGTTTCAGACTGAAGCTCGCCCGGAACGTCGTCGGAGCCAGTCTGAGACATCACGCGGCCGAAAGCGCACGTTGGACTCGATCTTGAAGAACGGGATGATCCCGCGCCCCACGTAGCTGTATAGAGTCTTCGGGCTCATGGCGAGAATTTGGGCCAGTTCCTTTGCAGTCAGCAGACGGTCGCATCGAGCCAGCCGCTCAAATACATCGGTCGCGATGGCGGCGGACGTTGCCTGTGCGGGGGAGGTTGACATATGTTTCGTCTCCAGTGGTCTGGGGATGGCGACCACACCAATCTCTGGAATCCCTTGTAGGATAGAGACACCCTCGAAATCAAAGGCGTGCCTTGGAGATGGCGTCGCCGCCGCGACTACTCGTCTGCTTCCTCCCAGCTCGCCGTCCCTGTTCCTGGGCACCGTTCGCCAATTCTTTGAGCGACAGACGGTTGGCCGCATCCCGCTTGAGCGCGTCGTCGGGAGCGAGGTATTGCATCGTCGTCTCGATGTCGCTGTGCCCCATGAGTTTCTGAACGGTAACGATGTCCGCGCCGCGCTCAAGGAGCCTGGTGGCGTAGGTGTGGCGGAATTTGTGGAGAGTCACGCCGACGACCTTGGTGTGAGCGGCGAGCGTCTTCAATCTCCGGAGCAGATGGTTCAGGCGATTTCCGTTGCGGTTCGGGAACACCCAGGAGGCGCGTCGAGGCAGACGCGACAACTCCTCGACCAGGTCCGGCGGCAGGGGAATCACGCGCTCCTCGTAGTCTTTGGGAGAAAACCCGACCTTGCCTTCCCCACTGACCCTCAATGTCGCGGCCTTCAGATCCAGGTCCCGCCATGTGAGGAAGTAGAGTTCCCGCTTGCGGAGCCCCGTCATCAGCAGGGTGGCGAAGACCGCCCTCTCGAAAGAATCCATTTCCTGGAAGAGCTCATCGAGCTCGGTCTGGCTGTAGGTTGGAGGCCTGCGTTTGGCCTTCTTTTTCGCGTCCCGAAGATGCTTGAACCTGGCGCATGGATTTACGATCTTCAGGCCACGCTCGTTGATCAGGTAGTAGAAGAATGTGCGCAGCGTGCCTACCTCGAAGTTCACGGTCCGAGCCGAGATCGGCCGGTCGTGACGCTCGCTCTTTTCCTGGCAACGCGTGGTCTTGTACTCGTCGATGTCGGCGCGGGTGACATCTTCGATGAAGCGATGTTGGCTCACCAGCCTTTGGAAATGCCCGATCACCTGTTCGTAACGGCGGACGGTCTCCGGCTTGTCCGGCGAGTGCGTGCGAACGTGGGCAATGAAGAGGCGCCTGGCCTCGGCGATGATCATTTTGGCCGCAGGCTGTTGCTCGCGTGGAGACTCGCTGGCCCCAGCACCGTTCGGGGCTCGCATTGGCGGCTGCTCATCGCGGAGGAACAACGCTCCGGCGAGCTCGTTTTGTTTCTTGCGTTGGGCTGTGAGGGCTTGGCTGGGCGTCTCGCCGGCGTACTCCCGTTTCCGTTTGACGCCTTCCCACCAATCGAGAAAATAGGCGCCTGGCCGGCCGTCCCAGACATAGCGCGCACCGCGTCGCTCGAGACTAATGAACTTCCAGCGGCCGTCTTGTTGGACCTTCTTGACGATGCGAACTGACCGTTTCAGGCCCATCGGTTGCCTCCCCCGGGCAGCCAGCAGCGCCCGGTTTCGGCCAACGCTTGGTGTCCACTTTTCCGAAAAAGTGGACACCAAGAGCCTAAGGCAGTTCGTAAGCTATTGCAAAAATGGGAAGAAGGGGCGGGGTGGCTGGGAGGCAGGGATTCGAACCCCGATAAGCAGATCCAGAGTCTGCCGTCTTACCGTTAGACGACCTCCCATCTTGGGGAAGAACTTCATCTTAACATCTGGGTTTGGATGCCGCTACTCAAGATCCGGAGCTTCGGTGGGTTCTTCCTCGTGGTTGCCGCGCTCCTGGTAAAGCAGGCGGCGCAGCGTGCGCAGATCGTTCAGGATGCGGCGGCTGGTCTCCATGTGAATCGACAGCTTGGCGAGGTTATAGCCGACGAGCTGGAGCGCTTGCAGGCGCCGCTCCGGCTGCGGACGGGCGGCTTCGGCTTCCACCTCGCGGCGGGCTTCGCCTATCGCTTCGTACAGCAGTTCGACGAACTGCTGTGCGCTCTCGATGTTCTCGAACGGGCTTTCCTGCGGGTCGTCCACTCGCCTGCCCCCAGACCCTTGAATTATAGCGCCCGAAGCGGGCGCGGCAGAGTGCAGCGTTACGCGTTCGGCACCAGGGGCTGCGAGGCGTCGAGCGCGCGCAGTTCCTGTTCGGTCAGCGCGGCGCCTTCTTCGTGGTAATTCTCGTCCACGTTCACCTGCCAGAGGTCGTAACGCGCGCCCAGGATGTTGCGGGCGGCCAGCATTGCCGTAAGCATCGAGTGGTCCTGGTTGTTGTAGCGGTGCATGCCGTTGCGGCCGGCCAGTTGAAGGTTCGGGACCGTCTTGAGGAAGCGGCGCACCGCGTCCACGCCGCGGCGGTAGTTCGCGTCGTAGATCGGGTACGCCTTCTCGATGCGGAGCACGGTGCCGTCGAACACCTTGGCCGGATCAAGCAGACCGAGCGCCGCCAGTTCCCGCTTGCCCAGTTCGACCAGTTCGCGGTCGGGCATGCTCCACAGGCCGTCGCCTTCGAAACAGAAATATTCGAGGCCCAGGCAGGTCGTTTCCGGATCGGGCACCATCTCGGGGCTCCAGTTGTTGTAGTTCTGGATGCGCCCGACCTTCACCTTCGAATCGTGCACGTAGATCCAGTTGTCGGGGAACAGATCTTTGTCGCGCACCATCAGGGCGACGGTGAGGAAGTCGCGGTAGTTGAAATCGGCGGCGGCGGCGCGCAGGTAATCGGGCGGGGCGGGTTCCATCCGCTCGATGAGCTCGCGAATCGGCATGCTGCTGATGAAATGTTCGCCCTGGTAAACGCGCCCGCCGGCGTGCACGGCGGTCACTCTCCCGGGCTCCCAGACGATCTTTTCGACAGGCGCCTGGAAGACGACCTCGCTGCCACGCCGCTCGATGGCTTCCTTCGTCTTGGTCCACATCATGCCCGGGCCGCGCCGCGGGTATTCGAACTCGTGGATGAGCGTCTTGATGACGTCCTGTTTATTCCCGTTCTGCTTCGGCCGGATCGCGTTCCAGATCACCGACGTCATCGACAGGCCGCGTATGCGCTGCGCCGCCCACTCGGCTTGAATCTCGCGGCATGGGATGCCCCAAACCTTCTCCGTGTAGGTCTTGAAAAACGTGCGGTAGAGGCGCTTGCCAAAACGGTTCGAGACCCAGGCCTCGAAGTTCGTCTCCGGTTTCTCGGGTCGCAACCTGGCAGCCACGTAGCTGAACCCGCAGCGCGCGGATTCGAGAAGACCGAGCCCCGCCAGGGCATTCCTCGGCTCGAGCGGATACTGGAAGAACTTCGAGTTGTAGTAAATTCGCGACAGCCTTGGGCGGGTTATGAAATCGGCGCCCAGGACCTCGCGCCACATGTTCTCGACGAGCGACACTTTGGTGAAGAACCTGTGCCCGCCGATGTCGAACAGGTAGCCTTTGTACTCGGCGGTGCGGGCGAGCCCGCCCACAATGGAGTCCTTCTCCAGAACGACGCTCGCCACATCTTTCTTTGCCAGTTCGTACGCAGCCGTCAGGCCCGCAGGGCCCGCGCCGATGATGACAACCTGTTGCAAATGCACCCCGTTATTCTACGCAAGCGGGACCACAGATGCACGATTCGCGACGGCGCTCCGCCGGTGTAGAGAATTTCCGGTTTTGGGGAGCTATCCTCAATAGGGTATGTCGAAAATGCTAGAGGAGATCCGGCAGCAGCCGGCGGCGCTGGAACGCACGCTCAAATTCGAGATGGCGCGCATCCACAGCCTGAAGGCGCGTCTGGAAAAAGACCGGCCGCGGATGATCGTGCTGGCGGCGCGCGGCACGTCGGATAATGCCGCGTTATTCGGCCGGTACCTGCTGCCCATCATGACGGGGGTGCCGGTATCGCTGGCGGCGCCGTCGATTTATACGCTCTATAACGTTCCGGTGGACATGCGCGACACGCTCGCGATCGCGATCTCGCAATCGGGTGAATCGACCGACACCAATCTGGTGCTCGAGCGCGCGCGCGAGCAGGGCGCCATGACGGTCGGCATTACGAACGAAGCTTCGAGCACGATGGCGAAGCTTGCCGAGTATCCGATCCTCGTGCGAGCCGGGAAGGAGCGCAGCGTCGCGGCAACAAAAACGTACACGGGCCAGTTGCTTTCGTTCTACCTGATCGCCTACGCCCTCGGCGCGCGCCTGCACCTCGACGATCTGCGGCGCCTGCCGGAGTGGGTCGATAAAGCGCTGAAGCTGGAACCGGAGATCGACGAAATATCGCAACGCTACCGCTTCATGGATCACGCAGCGGTGGTCGGGCGCGGGCTGAACTACTCGAACGCGTTCGAGTTCTCACTGAAACTGATGGAGACGTGCTACATCGTCGCCGAGCGGTTTTCCTCGGCCGATTTCCTGCACGGCCCCATCGCGATGGTGGAACGGTCGTTCCCGATGTTCGTGTTCGCGCCGCCGGGCGTGACGTGGCCGTCGATGCGGCAGATGGTGGAGCGGCTTGGGCAGCTCAAGGCCGAGACGCTGATCGTGACCGATAAGGGGAACCCCGAAGCCGCGTCGAAGGGCCGCGCCATCTGCCTGCCGTTCAAGCTGAATGTGCGCGGGAAGGAGCCGGAAGAAGTCTTTACGCCCATTCCCTACATCGTTCCAGCCCAGATTTTCGCGGCCAGCCTGGCGGCCTGCAAAGGCCTGAATCCCGACCAGCCGCGAACGCTGAGTAAAGTGACGCTGACGATGTAGCGGCCTGATTCGCGAGCGGCCGCTCGCTCACGGCCGCGGCTCCGGCCAGGCGACGTGCGTAACCGGGCCGCGCGCGGGGCAAGCGGCCGGCTGCGACTACTGCGCGGCGTTGGCCTTCGCGAACGCAGCGACGTTGTTGCTGTCGATGAGTGTTGCGCCGGTGTCGATGGCGGCCGGCATGGGCGAGCGCGTGTCCTGGGCCCAGTTGACCTCGAGCGATTGCGGCTTGTGGTGGTGAATTTCGTCGAGCACCTTGAGTCCGAAGTACGCCATCGTGTACGGCTTCTGCGCGATCGTTCCGGCGATGACGCCCTTCTGGATCCATTCGAGCGTTCGCGGGTCGGTGTCCATCGCGACCACGACTTTGCCCTTCACGTTCTCGCGGCTTAGTACCTCGGCGACCTCGGGGCAGGCGAGCGCTTCGAGACACACGAACGCATCGACGGCGGCCTTCTTGTCGACAAGTTGCTTGGTGTAATCGAAGGCCACGCGCGGATCGCCCTTGATGTCCACGGTTTCGGTGACCTTGATTCCCGGGTGGCTCTTCAAAACTTCGGCGTACCCGTTCCAGCGCTGCTGCAAGTTCGCCTGCTCCGGCATTGTATAGACGACCACGTTGCCCTTGCCTTTGAGTTCCCGTACGAGGATGCCCGCTCCCATTCGGCCGGCGGCCTGGTTGTCGGTTCCGATGAACATGAGGCGCTTGCTGGCGGGCGAGTCGGAATCCATCGTGATCACGGGGATGCCCTGCGCGATGGCGGAGTCGATCTCGGGTTTCATGACGGTCGCGTCGGCCGCGGAAACGAGAATGCCCGCGGGCTTGCGCGTGCGCACGATCCGCTGGAACTCCTGGCGCTCCGCCTGCGGATCGTAGGTATCCGGCCCGACCATTTCAAATTGCACGCCAATCTCCCGGCCGGACTTGCTCAGGCCGGCGGCGGCGGCCTGCCAATACGGGATCTTCGTGTTCGTAGTGACGAGAATGTACGCTTCGGTAGGCTCGTGCGCCGGTGAGCCGCAGTTCACGAGCGGCAGCGTGAGCGCACCGGTCAAGACACTGGTAAAAAGTAATTTTGCTTTCGACATGAGCTTGTTGCGAGCGGAGGCGCTCGCCGAATGCCAGTATAAATCACCGGATGGCCGTAGGGCGGAACCTCATCTCCGCAGCCGGCCCAGCCGGCTCAGGAGACCCGGCGCGGACCAGGGGACCGCCCCGGAGATTCCGATACAGGACGCTAAAAGCCTCCGCGCGGCCGGTAGCCGGGGCGGGCGCGCACTCGATACTTCTTACCCACGTCGGACGGGATCTCCACCGAGATCTTGCGGAAGCCTTCGTTCGGATTGGGCTGCGGGTAGTAGGTCACGGTGTAGGAGTTGCCCAGCGCTTCGCGGATGGATTCAAACGCCTCCACCTGCTTCTGCCACGTCTTGGCGAAATACGATTGCCCTCCGGTTCTTTGCGCGATGCGGCGGAAGACGTTTGCCGAGATGGGATCCTTGTTCACTTCGTTCGTCGAGATGACGTAGATGGGGATTCCTTCGTCCTCCGCGACGGCTCTCACGTCGTCGGGCGCCACCATACTGGCGTTATCCGGGCCGTTCGAGAAGACGATGATCACTTTGCGGCCCGGGATTTTGCCGGCGTCGCGCAGCGTCAGCAGCAGCGTGTTGTAGAGCGCGGCGTCGTCGCCCGCCACGGCTTTGCGCAGCCCGAGGATCGCCTCGTTGCGGTCCCGGCTGAGCGGCGCGGCCCGGCTCAGGTTGCGGCTGAAGGTGTAGACGGCGACCGAGTCGGCGCGGTCCAGGCCGCGCACGAAATCGGCGATTGCGTCGGAGGCATAGACGAAGCCGCGATACATGTAGTTGCTCGTGTCGAACAGCACGAACACATTGGTGCCGACAAAGGGGTCAGCGCGTCCTTCCACCGCGGCCGTGGCGCCGTCCGTCCTCTTTTCGGGAAGAAGCATGGGTCTGGTGGTGCCGTCCTCCATCACCTGGAGGGCGGGCTTGCTGCCTTCGGCGAACGTCGCGATCTTCTGCGGAATGCCGTCCTCGGAGACCTTGAAATCGGTGGGCTTGAGCGCGTTGATGTAGCGCCCCTTGCTGTCGGTGACGGTGAAGCTGAGGACCACCATGTCCACCTTCACGCGGAACACCGTGCTCGGCCGCTCCTGGGCGCTCACGAGACCGCCCAAGAAAACCAGGGTTCCAAGGCATGCTGTCGCGTATCGGTTCACTGTTCCTCCCGCTATTGAAGAGACGCTTTCTGCTCGGTATCCATCTGCATCCGCAACCTGAGGCGCACATCGTCGCCGACCGTGCGCAGCGAGCGCAGCAGGGCCGGCCAGTCTTCCAGGTGGGTAGCGAAAATCCGCTCCACCGTCCTCTGGGTCCATTCGGGAATGAAGACGTTGAGCTGCGACGGCGCCAGGTGCACCTCGTCGGCGAGCGCGGCCCAATAGAGAATCGTCGATTCCCAGCTCTCGGCCATGATGCGGCTCGAGTATCCCATCAGCGTGGGGAACGTCCGCAGATAGAGCAGCTCGGGCTGGTAGGAGTTGGTAAGCGTCGGCTTGGGAGTACCGAAAGCGTGCGAGATCGCGCGGTAGTTGACGCGATCGGGGGCCTCCTTCTGGAGCTCGCGGATGTCGGAGGCGAACATCTCCAGGCCATGGTCGCGGTCGAGCGTCTGCTGAGCGATCACGAACAGCTCGCACGGGGTGATGTTGTCGAGCGCGGTGCGAACCTGTCCCTGCGAGAGCAGGTCGTCCACCTTGCGGACGCGCGCGGGCGGCGCCATGCGCTCGAGCACGCCGGTCACGCGCGCCCGCACCGCCGGATCGAGCGCCGCTTCGGCCGTCATCGACTCGCCGTAGCGCATGTGCAATCCGACCCAATGCATCTGCGCGGGCGTGACGTTCCACCATCGCGGAGTTTTTGCAGTAACGATGAGCTGCGGCACGAGGTCGCCCCAGATGAGCGCCTGCTCGCGAGCCGGCACCATGAAGTTCTGCTCGGCCTCCGCCAGCGCATACGGCAGTCCCGCCAGCGAGCCCGACAGGCGCCCGCCGGCGCTCGAGGGCCAGCCGCCGCCGACGAGTTCGGTGTATCTCCAGGTCAGTCCGCTTCCGGACAGCCCGACGAAATCGTGGCTGCGGACGAAAGCCGGATTGGTCAGCAAAATCTGCGCACCGGGCGGCGCGTAATGTACGTAGTTGAACCCGACCAGCGTGTCGCGCAGGAACGGCGCCAGCGTGCCGCGGATGTCGCTCAGTTTCCCGGGATCGGCGCCGGCGCGCTCGACGGCATTTCGGATGTTCACGCGCCGCTCGTTTTCGATGTGCCGCTCGGCCCAGTACCCGAACGACAGCGAGTTCCGTTCGACCGCGGTGAGGCTCGCGCGCGGCGTCTGGATTTCGGCGATGCGGGCGGCGAGCCTCGAGACGAGCTGCGGGTTGAGCTTCTCCCCCTTGGCGACGCCGTCGAGGCTATCGGCCAGCTCGAACAGCGTGTTCAGTGAAACCAGCCGCTGGGCCTCGAGGATGCGGATCATGTCCTGCACAACCTGCGCCTGCGTGCCGGCGTCTTCCGTATCGGCCGAGCCGGCCAGCAGGTCGAGCATGCGTTCCTGCGCGCTGGCGCTGTCGGGAGTGCCCGCGGCTTTGAGCAGCAGCTTCACGCCGCTGCGGCCGGCGTCGAACAATTGGCGCGGGCTTCGGGCGGTGGAAAACGGCGCGATGATTCCGGAGAGCACGGCATCGGATTCCGGCGTGGGAATCGAGCCCTGGCGGCAGAAGATCTGCCACAGTCCGGCCAGGGCCTGCATGGTTCCGGCGAGGTCGGCGCGCAGCGGCATATCGCCCACGCGCCCGATGGCTCGCGCCGTATCGAGATATTGCACCACGGTCTGGTCGGAGACGGCGGGCGAGTCGCTGAAGATCGAGTACTGCGAGCCGAAGGCGCGGAAGTCGCGCGCGAGGCGGTCCACGGTCGCCGGCTCGAACGGCTTGGCGCGCCAGCGGTCCATGTCGCTCAGGGCCATGAAGATTTTGAGCGGTTCGTTCTCCACCAGCTTGCGGCAGAGGCCGAACAGCGCCTCAATCACGTCGTCCGGGTCCTTCCATCCGGCGGCAGCCTTCGTGAGCTTGCCGTCGTACTTGCCGTGCGGATGATCGATGAACAGGTTGCGCCACACCTCGATGCCGCCGGGGAGGTGGGGCTTCCCGTTTTCTTCCAGGCGCAGGCGCGTTGTGAGCAGCATCAGGTCGGTGTTCGACCGGAAGACAGGGCGCGCGGGGCCGGGGCTGGTGACGCGCCCGCGCAGCGCGAGGTAGAAGCGCTTCATGCGCTGCGGTTCGGTCAGGTAGTCTTTCACCGGGCCGTTCACGCGGGCGAGCGCGTCGTAGTAGCTGGCAAGCCATCCGTCGTCGCGCGAGATCAGCTTGTCGAAGAACGCGGCGCCGTTGTCCGGCGACGCACCTGCGATCTCGCCCCAGGCCGCGGCCGAGTGCGCGCCGCCCGGTGTCACGGCCTTGCCGTTCCTGATCTCGAACATGCCGCCGAAGAAATCGAGCACGTGCGCGAACGCCTTGATCCGCGCGACATTGAGCGTCTTGCGCAGCTCGC
This sequence comes from Acidobacteriota bacterium, assembly GCA_050261515.1. Classification (GTDB taxonomy): domain Bacteria; phylum Acidobacteriota; class Terriglobia; order Bryobacterales; family Bryobacteraceae; genus JBLNDJ01. The sequence goes on from JBLNDJ010000021.1 coordinate 234,251, forward strand.
CGGCGGTTTCGGGATCGAGCTTCGAAATCCCGAGATAGGCGCGGCACAGCGTCGGATCGGCGAGGAACGAGTCGATGAAGTCGCCGCCCTCCCGCTCTTTCGACGAAACCCAGTAGTCGGCCCCGTAGAGCACGGGAACGCGCGTCGCGCGGTACTCGTAGGTGAACGGCCGGTTGGTGCGAAGCGCCTGCTCCAGCTCGGCGATGGGGAATCCGGAATCGATGGTGAGGAACGCGCGGCCGGCGTTGACGGTTTCAAGCACGACGTCGCTGCCGCAGCCGCCCCGCATGCGATAGCCCAGGATGCGCAGCAACTCGCCGGTTTCGGTGGAATCGCACGCCGCGATGCGGATCGCCTTCTGCTCGCCGGCGAGCTTCATCAGCTCGCGAGCCTGAGAAAGATACCGCATGATGAGCTTCATGTACTCGGTGGGCTCGAGCGCCTCGCCGCTGCTCGAGGCCTGGTAGCCGTTGGTCACTACGTTGCGCGCGAGCGCCGGCAGCACGTCCTCCGGTATCAGTTCGGGCGAGAGCGCGGCCATGCGCGAGAACGAACGCAGCGGGCCCGGAATCTCGACGGTCTGTTGCGGGGCCTTTTCCCTCCGGGTAGGGAGCCCGCCGGGCCATTCCTTTCCACCCGCGGCGCGATAGATCTCGAAGTGTTTGGCGGCGGCCGCGTTGTCGCCCTCGAGCAGGTCGAGCGCGACGAGACGGCGCGCGATCCGCGCGCGCGCGTTGCTCGAGTCCGGGAGCGCATCGAGCGCCTTCATGTAGGTGTCGCGCGTCTCGGGGTCGTCGTACCGGTCGAGGAACTCCGCGTAGGCAGTCAGGGTGGCGGCATCGGAAGGCGCGTTGCGGGCCGCTTTCTGCAAGACTGCGCGCGCCTCGAGCGCGTCCCCCTTCCGCTCGAGCGCACGGGCTTCTCCTGCGGGGTCCTGCCCGTTCAGGCTCGAACCCAGAGCAAAAAACATGAAAGCGGTCGGCGCGAATCCCCTCATGCTCACCCAACTCCTTTAATAGTTCTTAATTTAGCATTTGAGCGCCCGGGACGCCGTGCCTCGGCGGTGCGAACAATTTTAAGCCCGGCTTCGCGCGAACACAATCCCGTATGGCGCGGCCGGAACGCGCTGCCATTTGGATGTTTGTTTGCCTTGGCGGATTCACGATAAACTGCTTCACATGAAAAAGGTCCTTCTTCTCTGTGCTCTGGCTGCGCTGCCTGTGGGGGCGCAGGAAACCGGCATCGCCATCGTCGGGCTCGTGCACTCGCACGTATGGGGATATCTCGAGAAGATCGCCAAGGGACAAACGCCGGCGAAGCTGGTGGCGGTCTCGGAGCCGAACCCGGAACTGGTGGCCGAAGGGCGCAAGGCCATCGGTCCCGACGTGCCCGTCTACAGCGATTACAAGAAGATGCTCGATGAGAAGAAACCCGCCATCGTGTGGGCCTTCGTCGAGAACAACCGGCACCTGGAAATTGTGCAGGCGTGCGCGCCGCGCAAGATCCACGTGATCTTCGAAAAGCCGCTCGCCTCGACTTATAAGGACGCCCTGGCGATTCAGGCGCTGGCGAAGAAGCACGGCATCCGCGTGATGACGAATTACCAGATGGCGTGGTGGCCGGCCAACTACACCGCCAAGGCGCAGGCGGACGCGGGGGTGGTGGGCAAGGTATGGCGGCTGCATGGAATCGTAGGCCACGGCGGGCCGAGCGGGCCGGGCTGGGATTCGCCCCGCAACAAGTTCTTCCGCGTGTGGCTGACCGATCCCGTGGCGAACGGCGCCGGCTCGCTGATGGACTTCGGCTGCTACAACGCGCTGTGGTCGCTCTGGTATCTCGGCAAGCCCGAGACGGTCTACGCGACGGTGAACCATCTGCGGCCCGAATTGTATCCGAAGGTAGAGGACAACGCCGATCTCCTTCTGCACTACAAGAACGGCGTGGGGATCTTCGAGGGAAGCTGGGACCTGCCCGCGGGCTACCAGGATCTCGAGGTTTTCGGGCTCGACGGCAGCCTCTACATGAAGGAAGGCAGCGTGGCGCTGCGCAAGCGCGGCAAGTCGGAGCAGGTCGCGCTTGCGGCGCTCGAGCCGGCTCGCTCGAACCCCGTGGCCTACATGGTGGACGCTGTGCGGAACAACAAAGAACTGGACGGCCCGGTCGCGCTCGGGATCAACGTGGATGTGGTCGAGATCATCGAAGCCGCGAAGCAGTCGGTCGCCACGGGCCGCGCGATCAAGCTGCCGCTGGGGAGGTAATTACCTCTCCAGCCTGTAGATCGTCAGGCCCGAGAGCAGCTTCGGGTAGAAGTCCGTGGACTTCTGCGGCATCACCCCGCCGCCGAATGCGATGCGCGCGACCTCTTCAACCGAAACCGCTTCGAGCAGAAACGCGAGCTGCGCGGCGCCGCTCCGCACTTCGGCGATCGCCGGCTCGATGCCTCGCATGTAGCGCGTGTGCTTCTCGTCGCGCACGGCATCTTCGCCGATGCCGAGCGCTCCGCCAAGCAGCTTTTCATGAAGCACGGCGACGTCGAGCGCCCCCGCGCCGCGCTCGGCTTCGTAGAGATAGAGCGGCTCGAGCCCGGCGATCGCGACGCCGATGCGCACACGGCCCGCGTGCGGTTCCTCCCACAGGCGGCGCAGTTCCGCGACGCCGCCCGCCGGCCGCAGCCCCGCCGCGTGGATGAACTGCTGCGCGTCGAACCCTGCGATGTTGCCCACCAGGCGATGCGTTGCGAGAATCTTCAGCCCGGACGAGTGCATGTTCACGAACGTCATCATGACGCGGCGCGCGTCGTCGAGCGACGGGTTCGCGTTGCGAAAGGCTAGTGCGGTTTCATAGCGGTGGTGCCCGTCGGCGATCAGCAGTTTCTTGTCCGCCATGAGGCGCTGTATGGCGGCGATGCGCCCCGGCTCGGAGATCTTCCAGAGGCGATGCACGGTCTGGTATTCGTCGGTGACCTCGGCGCCGGGCGCCGCGGCGGCCGCTTCGTCGAGTACGCGATCGATCTCCCCGGCCGCGTCCGGATACAGCATGAAGATCTGGCCGCAGTGCGCGCGCGTGTGGCGCAGCAGCTCCATGCGGTCCTTCTTCGGCCCCGAGAGCGTCTGCTCGTGGCGGTGCACGACGCCCTGTTCGTAATCCTCCACCGCGCCGAGGCCGATAAAGCCCTTGCGCGTGAGGCGCTCGCCCGTATCCGGCACGCAGAACTCCTGGAAATACGCGTACAGGCTGGGCCGGTCCTCCTTAGCGAGGATGCCGCTCGCGCGCCATTCTTCGAAGTGCCTGGCGGCGCGCGTGTAGACGTTGTCCTTCTCCGTATCGGCCTCGAAGCGTTCGCCGAGAATAATCCGCACCAGATTGTACGGGCTCTGCGACAGGTAGCGCGCCCGCATGTCGGGCGTGATCTTGTCGTAGGGCTGTGTGACGAGCGCGCCGAGCGGTCCGGCGGCGTCGGTGTAGCGGTACGGCTGGAACGGATAGATTTTCGCCATAGGGATAATCACAGGATACGCGATGCCATAATGAGGCGGTGCACCGTCCGGTCGCCGCGCGACTTTGAGACGACCGCGCTCGAAATGGGCGGCGTCCCCGCCTCAGCAAGCGTTACAGCTTCAGGAAAATCTTGCGCTTGTAGAGCCAGTAGCACAGGTACCACATCACCGCGAGCACCGTACAGGACTGGGCCACCGGGGCGAAATCGCCCAGCCAGGTGTAATTGAACGTGAACACGCCCACCGCGCGGTCGAACCACCCTCTGAGCACGTTTCCGAGCGAGTAGATGAAGATGGAATTCGCGCCCACCACCACGAGCGGGAACGTCCACTTCCGGTAACCTCTCACCTCGACGAGGTAGTAGAACGCGAGCAGCATCAGCAGAATCCAGCCCGTGCTGTAGAGCGTGAACGACGACGTGCAGATGCGCTTGATGATCGGGTTCCAGGGGTGGATGAGCAAGCCCAAGGCGAGGCACGCCACGGCTGAAAGCCCCATGATGCGCATCTTCTCTTTGTGCGAGCGGGCGCTCTGGAGCAGCAGGCCGGTCCACACGCCGAACAGCGTGGTCACGGTGCTCGTGATGAAGTTGATCGTCGCCCAGTGGTCGCCGTTGGGATGGCCCAGCACCCAGATATCGATGCGCTGGCCGATGTTCGTGTCCTTAGACATGAACGGTCCCTCCGTGCCCGGGAACGCGACGAACAGCGCCCAGTGGCCTATCAGGATGGCCGCGGCGATCACGGCCTGCCACCGGAACTTGAGCTGCATGATCAGGTAGGCGAGGACATACGTGATGCCGATCTGCGCGAGCACGTTGATGAGCTGAAAGTGCAGCTTCCCGGCCGAGACCGACATCAGCACCTGGCTCCAGAGAATCAGCCGCAGGCCGCGGATCAGGACGTGCCGGAACAGTTCGGATTCGGTGGCGCCGCGCGCCCTGCGAATCGCGAACGCGAACGGCATGGCGACCCCGACCATGAACATGAACGCGGGCTGGATGAGGTCCCAGAACGCGATCCACTCCCAGGGCATGTGCTCGAACTGCCTGGCGATGCCGGTGAATGCGGGGTTGCGCTCGGCCAGCCCCGTGAGCCCGAAGCCCTCGGAGGCGAGCACGATCATGATAAACCCGCGGAAGGCGTCGAGCGCCAGATAGCGCTGTTGGCCGGAAGACTTGGGCGGCGCCGCGGCCGAAACCGGTGCGCCCGTGGCGTTCTGACTGGCCTGCATATTGGCGAAATTCTACCATGCTTGCGGGGCGGGCTCCCTGGTATGCCGCGGACCAGGGGTCCGCCCTACAGCCCGTTCCCCGGCGTCTTGTCCTCGACGAAACCCGCGCGCTCGAGGCCGCGGCGCGCTTCGGGCGTGTTCATGAACGTCTTCCAGACGAAGCCCGTCCGGAGGTTTTCCGCCATCAGAAGCGTGATGCCTGTGTCGATGCCGATCACGTCGTTGTCATACCATTTCCTGAGCGGGTTGAATGCGTTCACGAATCCGTAGCGGCACCACGCCCGCTCGCCGTAGCGGTTCCGGATGTTTTTCAGCACGCGCAGAGTGGGCTGCGGCAGGAAGGGCAGCGAGCCGCCTGTCGCGCTCGGCACCACAGTCCCGTCGATCGGGCCGATCTCCGGCGGGCCGCCCCACACCACGTATCCGTTCTCCGAATCCGACGACGTGATGCCCCACAGGTCGTCGCTGTAGGTGGGGAACTGCTTCGCGAGCTCCAGGCAGAAGCGGCGGTGCACCTCGGTCGCGATCGCCGAGTTGCGAAAGTAATTCGCGTAGCGGTCGCGCTTGCCGCGGAAGTCGAACCAGGCCTGCGCGTACTGGTGCACGAACAGCGGCGCGAAAGACCCGATATAGCGCAGTCCGTCGTACTCGAACGTCGTACGCTTCCAGGAGTACCAGGCCCCCACCGGCAGCGGATGCGTGAACGAGCCCAGCCCGAGCAGGTACATCATCATCAGCTCGCTGTAGTAGTCCCAGCGGTAGGGCAGGAAGCCGACCTCGGGCGTCCAGCCGTGCGGCAGCAGCGAGGTGTCTTCGGAAAGCCACTTCCAGTCGGCCCGGCCGTAGATTTCGTAGGCCAGGCGCGTCAGCTCCGCATACCGGAAGTGTTGCCTGCACGTGAGCACGCCGCAGAGCAGCAGCGCGGTATCGATCGAGGAAACCTCGGAATCCCAGATGCGCTCGCCGGTCTTGATGTTCGCCCAGTGGTAGAAGAACCCGCGATGCGTCTGCATCTTCTTCGCCAGGAAGCGCAGCGTGGCGAGCGCACGGCCGCGCGCTTCGAGAAGCGAGACGTACCCGCGCTGTTGGCCGATGCACAGCCCCGTGAGGCCGAAGCCCGTGGCGGCGATGCTGGCCACGATGCCGTTGTCCGCCGCGCGCGCGTGGGCGCGGTCTTTCACCAGGCCCGTCTGCGGGTCGGCCTGCTCCCAGAAGTAGAGGAAACAGGCGTGCTCGAGCTCTTCGAGGAACCGGTCGTCCTCGGGCGCCAACTCCGGCTGCGCAGCCACCGCCGGCCCCGCGCCCACCCCCAGCATGCAGCCCAGAAAATCGCGGCGCCGCAGCATCTCCCTATAATCTAAACGATGGCGGGGCTTCCGGGCCGTAAGCTCGCAACGGCGATCGCGCTCGCGGTCCTTGCAGCCATTGTGATCGCAGTCTGGCTCTTCAGGCGCCCGCGCCCGCGGCAGGTGGCGTTTCTCGAGGGTGTGGTGCTGCGGCAGGACGCCGATCCCCGGAAACAGCAGCCCGTCGCGGGCGCGCGGATTACGGTCTCGCCGGATCTCGCGCCCGGCGTCTGGGTGTCCGGCTCGACGGGGCTCTTCCGCGTCACGCTGGCGCCGCCGGTGAACCTCGACCAGACGGTCACGCTGCGGTTCCGGCATCCGGATTATGAACCGTCCGACATCGCCGTGCCGGCCGGGAACATGATCTACGTCGTGCGCCTGACACCGCGCCCGCGCGCTCCCGCCGGCGCGCCGGGCCGGCCGCTCACGACCGTCTCGGACGTGCGCGTGCGTTACGCCGAGAAGACCGTCACAACGGTAAACATAGGCAGCACCGTGCGCGAGTTCGAGATTGCGAACGTGGGCAATGTGCCGTGCAACAGCCGTGCCCCGTGCTCGCCCGACGGCGCCTGGAAAGCCTCGATCGGCTCCGCGTCGTTCGACGCCGGCGAAGGCAACGAGTTCCGCCACGTGCGTGTTTCCTGCATCGCGGGGCCGTGCCCTTTCTCGAATGTCGAATCGCAAACCGGCGCCGGACGCCGCGTCAGCATCTCTGTGCGCAACTGGTCCGACACGGTCACCTACCTGTTCGAAGCGGAGGTGGCGCAAACGGCCGCGACTGAGCTGATCCGGTATTCCCACCCCGCGATCTTCGGCCAGGCAATGAACTTCACGTTGCCCGCGGGCTCGCAGGGGCCGAGCATCGAGGCGGAGTTGAACGGTGACGAGATCGTCTTCCCGCTCGGGCCGGATCTGAATCTGTCGTGGGCAACATGCAGCGTCAAGACGGCGCCTGACCGGACGAAGGCCTACCGCTGCGAGCTTAAGCCCGGCTACCGGTTTCAGTAACCCGAAAAGGGGACAGTCACCTTTTTCGCAGAAAAGGTGACTGTCCCCTTTTCGCGCTTACCCAATCTCCAACAGCGCCCACCCGGGCAGCGCCGCGGGCTGGTTGCCGAGGAACACGATGCGGCGCGTTTTCGGGAACGGGAGTCCCGATTCAATCGCGCGCGTGTAGAGCGGCACCTGCTTGACCGCGCTGCGGTAGGCTTGGTCTTCGGTCTCGAGCCAGCCGGTCTTCGCGAGCAGTCCGCTGCCCCATCCGACCGACAGGATGCACGCGTTCCCCGCGCTCCGCGCCGCGTTCAGCCGCGCCTCGATCTCGTCGAGCCCCTGCCCGAGCGCCGCCAGTCCGGACCACTGCGCGTACTGTTTTTGAATCCCGATCAGCCGCGCCGCGTAGTCGTTCGCCGCGGCCATCAGGCGCGCCGTGTTGACGGGTTCGCGCCAGCGCAGCATGCGCGCGATCTCGGGCTGCGCGAAGAAAGCGTTCTCGCGCCAGTTGCCTTCGAACACCGTGCCCGGCGCGGCCATCTCGGCGAACAGCGGCGTGCCGTCCTCCGCCTTCGCACCGGTTCCGCGCGGCGCCTGCTTCCATCCGAGGTCGAATCCGCCGCCCGCGCGCCGCGGCTGGAGCGTCGAGACGCGGAGCAGGTACAGCTTCATCACCGCCGGGGAGACCGGCTTCGAATCCGACACCCCGACGGCCTTCATGAAATTCGTGCCCGGCGCGCCAAGCGCGTGCTGTTCGGCCTCTTCTCCCGGATGGCGCGGCAGGCGCTCGCCTTCGAGATGCTCGAAGTGCGGCTTCGCCCCGTTCTGCCAGCGCGTGAAGAGCATCCCCGTGCGCAGCGCGCCCTTGATCGCGCTGCCCGGCAGGAACGGCCCTTCAATCCCGGTGACGAACGTCGGAATGTGCAGCGTGTCGCCGCGCGCGGCCTCCCAATACTTCGCGGCAGACGGATGCTCGAACGGAATGCGCCGCCCGGCGAAGTTCTGCGCGAAGCCGCCCCACGACGCGAAGTCGAGCTTCTCGGCCTTCTTGAGCTGCGTGAGGTAGCCTTCGAGCCGCGGCCCCTTGGCCAGCAGCTTGAAGATGCGCCGCTGGTCGAGGACGTTCACCTGGTCTTTCCAGACCATGTAGTCGATCGGCGAAAGGCGGCGGCCGTCGCCGACCAGCACGGGGGAGAGGCAGGTGAGGCGGTAGTTCATGTTACGCGGCCCCCTTGAGCGGAACCGGAACAGCCAGCGCGAAGCCGCTGCGATACACGGGATGCGGAAAGCCGCCGGGCGCGACATCGGGAGCGGCGCCGGTCGGAGGCGCGGCGGCTGCGAGCACGCTGCCCTCTTCGATCATGCGCGCCGTCTTCTTCTCTTCGCCCGAACGCTCGGGGCTTTCGATGCGGCCGCTGCGTTCGGCGATGCCGTACGCGCCGCGCTGCCAGTCCACCGCATCACCGGGCGCCGGGCTGAACAGGGACAGCAGCCAGTACGCCGTCTCGGCCGGCTCCTCGGGGGGCGGGAGGATGAGATCCGGCAGCACGCCCTCGGTGAATTCGGGTTGCCGCGAACGGCCCCATCCGAGCGAACGCTCGCCGCCCACGCCCGTATCGGCCAGGTAGCGGAACGCGGCCTGGAGCGGCCCGCTCCACTGCTCGCGCGCAGCGTCGCCGGCGAAACTTACAGCGCCCCAGAAACCTCCGCCTTCGGAAAATTCGAGGCACGCGGTGCGGTGCACCGCGATCGCGTCGCCGCGCAGGCGATCGACCGCGGCGTGCGACCGCAGCGCCGTGCGGAAAGGGCCCGAGTGGAACTGCGCATCGGCGGGCAACAAACATCCGCTCGCGCCGTCGAGCGCCCAGCGGTTATCGTTCAGCGGCTTTTCGGAAACCAGATCGCGCACCGCGGAAAGCGGCACGAACCGCGCGTTGCTCCAGCGCACCTTCGCCGAGGGCGGAGGCGGCCAGAGATTCTTCGGCGGCGGTACGAACCGCAGCTCGCCCAGTGAGGGGAACAGCGAACTCAGACGCACGGCCGGGCCATTCGGGCTTGCCACCGTCGCGGCGAACCACTCCTCGAGCCGGCCGAGCCGCGCCATCGCATGCGAAACCGCGGAGAACAGCGTATCGCTGTGGAAAATGCGGTCCACGCGGTCGCGAGCGCCGGTCGCCGGACCGATCCGCCACGGCCCGCTCGGGCGTAACTGAACGAGAAAGCCAGGGTTCATCGCGCTAGGCGAGCTTGTCGCCGAGGTCTCCGGTGGCAAGCTGCTGGAGCGCGCCGAGATCGCCTCCCGCCAACAACTCCGCCTCGGCCGCTTCGCCGGTATAGAACCCGCGATTCCTCCACGTCAGCTTCAAGTTCGCCAGGCGCACCCGCCCGCTGCCGCGCGAGCCGCCTCCGCCGAGCGCGTCGTCTTCGAGCAGCCGCAGCCCTTCAACCAGCCTCCGCAGCAGCGCCTTGTCCTCATCGCACAGCACGTCGAGCACGAACCGCACGTGGAATCGCGACCCCGCCGGCACCCGCTCGAGCGTGCGCGGGTTGGCCTGCGACGTGATCCGGTCGATGGCGTTCTCGCTCTTGACCTCGGTCAGCTCATCGTCGAGGTTCTCGCGCATCTGCGGCGTGATGCTCTCGGGGTCGAGCGGCGCGTCGTACACGGTAAGCCGCGCGGGCGTCGAGTTGGAGCTCTCGAGCGTATCGCCCGAAACGCGCTCCATGCGGCCCGGGTTGCGCCCGAACAGAACGCAGATGTCGTCGTCCGGCCGGTCGCTCTGGTGGATTCGCACTTCCTGACCCTTGCGCCGGGAAAGATAGACCAGCTCGCCAGGCACCGCCGCGCCCGAGGACTGCTCGAGCAGCGACCGGATCTTCCCGCGCAGCGAGCTGCCCGGGACATACGGCCGCCCGAAGGCGTCCTTGATGACCGGATTGTCGGCGCCGCCGATTTCGAGCGAGCCTTTCCCGGCCCCGATGTGCAGGCCGGTCTCGCAATAGAGGTCGCCCTCGAGAATCAGTTTTCCAATCAGTTTCAGTTCGGTATCCGCAGTGTGGGCGCTCATACTACCTCTTTATTCGTTGTAGGCGACGATGGCCTCAAACAGGTCGCGGAAGCGTTCGTACCCGCGCGCGTCGTTCTTGCGCGTGACCTGGAGCAGCAGCTTCTCGAGCACGTCGAGGCTGCGCAGCCCGTGGCGCGCAATGGTGTAGGCGAGCCGGGCGCGAAGCATGACGAACGCCTGCTGGCGCTCGTTCTCGGGCGCGCGCGTGGCGCGGCGCACGGCGTTGTAGAGGCGGCGTAGCTGGCTCTTGGTGCCGGAATCCATGTCGCGCATGCGGCTGACCACGCTGTGGGCCTGGTTGTCCAGGTAGAGCGGATCGCTGATGAGCTTGTCGAGATCGATCTCGGGAGGACCCTCGAAGCCGCGGCGCTCGCCGCGCCCGCCTTCGCGAGGGCCCCCTTCCCGCGGAGGACGCCCGCCGCCCTCGCGGCGCGGCCGTCCTTCCCTGTTTCTGGGTTCCTGCTGAACATCCGCCATAATTAGACCTCGGTCGATAATCTTGCCCACTCGAGCGCAACCAGCCCCGCCGGCCGCAGCTTCACCTTTGCCGCGCCCCTGCCCATCATCTCATTGGCGAGGTGCGCGCGCAGTTTCTGAAATTCGCGGTCCTTCGCGCCCGCCAGGACGCGGTTGAGCCGGCGCTGAAAACGCCAGGGCCGGTCGAACCGCTCGACCGCGCCGCGCGACCAGATCTGGCCGCCCTTGTGGTAGAAAGCCGTCAGCTCCGAGAGGAACTGTCCGGAAGAGCCAAGCTCAGGGACCATGCGTATGAGCGTGTCCCTCAGCTCGGAGGCGTCGGCCAGGTGCCGCCATTCGAGTACCCGGCCCATCACGGAGATGCAGTCCTTATCGACATCCTTGGCCTGCTCGAGCCGCGCGCCCGCCTCGGCGTAGATTGAAGCCAGCGGCGCGCCGGGCTCCGGAGCGAGCGCCAGCGACGCCGACATCGTCTTTCCTTCCGGTCCGGGGAAGTCCTTCAGGTTCTCCTCGGTGAAGCGGTGGAACAGGCGCTGCATTTCGCGCGCCAGCGGGATCAGCGCGTCCCAAGCCCCGTAAACCGCGAAGTCGTCGCCGGCCGAGTAAAGCACCGTGACCTTGCGCCAGAACTCCGGCTGCGAGCACAGCACTTCGAGTTCCCCTGCGAACAACTGCTTGTAGAGGACCGAGAGGCGAACGTGCTCTTCGATGGTCTGCGCGCGCCGGAGCCGGATCCGGAAGCTGTCCACGTCGCCGCGCAGCACGCCCCAGGTGTGGCGTCCTTCGGCGCGCGAGGCGAGCGTCGCCAGATCCGCGGGCTCCGAGCCGTCTTCGCCCGGGGCGGCGTGGCGCGCCAGCGGAATGTCCTCCGTGCCGCGATTCGGGACCAGGCTCCACGTATGCTTGCCCGCGCCCGCGACGATCCGGGCCGGCGCATCCGGATTCCATCCGATCGATTCCGCCTGCCAGAGCTTCAGCGCGAGCTCGGTGAAGTACTCGCCGGTCGCGGGCCGCGCGGGCGCATCGAAGGGAACGAAAGCATCGGGCGCGGACGCCGCACCGGCGTGCGTTTTGAGCTTGCGGTCGAGGTCCTCGTTGAGGCGCTTGCGGACTACGCTCCAGTCTCCGAGGTTCTCCGTCGCCGCGCAGACGAGCTTCAGCAGGCCGCCCGACATTTCCCGGATCTCGCGATTCGCCGCAGCGAGGAACTCGACGGCCGTGGCGCGGGCTTCCTCGGGCAGCACGAGCAGGAACTGCCCGCCGCCGGAAGAACCGAGCAGCACGCGAGCCAGACCGAGTTCGGCCAGCAGCGCCCGCGGCAGCACTTCGCTCAGAAGGCTGACCCAATGCGACCGCCCGCACAGCACGCGGGTGTCGAGCGCGGCATCAGATAACAGGAATTCTTCTATACCGAACAGTTTTCCGTACAGAAGAATTTGGACAGACATGGCCTGAAGAACGGAGTCTACCACAAGGGCCGCAATCCTGTTCGCGGTCCGTTCATGTATCCTGAGTGGCGCCATGGCTCGTCGCGGATTCGCCCGTTGGGTCGCCCACGGATGGCTGGAAAACGTAGCCGGCCAGTTCGCGTAGCTGAGCCCGATGTTCATCAGATGACCAGCCCGCAAACTGCCGTCGATCGTCATGGACGACGACGAGGAGATGGAGAAGATCCTCAAAAGGGGCGAGAAGGAGGCGGGACCGGCGCGCCGCTGATCGCCCGTATCCCCTGCATCAACTCCCGCAGGTCGATCTTCATCAGAGCGATGCGCGCGCGGACGTCGCTCAGCATCGCCCCCCGGTCCACCAGTTCTTCGATCGTGAACTTGCGGTGCTCGGTGATACTCGCCGTGAGGAAGTCGATCTTGGCGCGGGCCGCGGGCGCGTCGCTCAGGTCGATGAGGCCGAGAGCCTGCCATTGGCGCAGCAGTTCGTCCCGCGAGCCGCTGAGATACTCCCACACGTCCTCCGGATACGCTGTGCCGGGCCGGTCGAAGACCCGGGCCAGCATGTTGGGCGCGATCGGCAGCGTCCGTTTTCCGCCCCGCTGCTGGCGGATGCCCACGATCGACAGCGCCGTCGCGGCCGCGCCCGACGCGACCCCGACCGCATTTCCAGCGTTCGCCGGCCCGAACTGAAGCCCCGTCGCCACCACGCCGATGCCGGTCGAAAGAATGATCGCCGCCAGGTTCGTCGTCGAGGTGCGGCGGTCCCTCTGCGCCTCCAGATAGTCCCGCGCCGCCTGGATCTGCGCCTGCTCGTCCTGAATCTCCGCGATCGCGCTGTCTACGTCGAACGAAGCCGCCATCACCGCCTCGAGGATGTCCTGCCGCATGCGCAGCGCGTCGATCGAATTCTTGTACGGCGTCGCTCGCAGTTCTTCGAGGCGCGGGAGGATCCCGATGAGTTGCGCGGCGCGCTGCGCGGCCGGGCTCAACTCCTGTGCCACGGCCGGCAGCGCCGCCACCAGCAGCGCAAGGAGCCTAGTCGTCGATTTCATCGGCGCGGATACGGCGCTTCTGTTCGTAGGCCTCGGTCGCGAGCAGGCAGGCGCGCGAGGCACGGTCGCCGTGCTCCGGCCCGCAGTTCGGCCGCTTGCGCGTGCGGCAGCAGTCGAGGAAATTCCGGATGTGCGATTCCACTAGCGTGTCCGGGTGTTCAAACACGATGGGCTTTGCCGACGGATCGCTTGGCGTGAATTCGAAGCGCAGGCGTGAAATCCAGAGCTTTCCCTTCGTCCCCCAGAAGACCAGGTGCTCGGAAGGCATGCCGGGCAGCGACGTCGATTCGAACGTCACGGTGAACCCGTCGT
>JBLNDJ010000022.1:0-8647 GCA_050261515.1 Acidobacteriota bacterium
CCTCGCGCGGCGTCACCGCGAGCGCTTCGGCCTTGGCCGCATCCCCGACCGATACGCGCTGGATGTTCACGGGGCTTTCCACCACCAGCGACTTCCCCTCGGTGACGAACAAGTCACGCGCGGAGCCCACAGGCGCACCGGCCTGGGGCTCCGGCTGCGTCTGTCCCTCGGCACGGAAGCCACCAGGCATTGCGCCTGCCGCCAAGGCGGCGGCTACCACAGCGAAGAACAGTCTGGCTCGGATCACCGGGCTTCCTCCTTGAAACTGACCGAATTGCGCGTGGCGCCTTGGATGACCTCGACCACAATGGGCGGATCCTTCCTGGCGGCTTGCATCACCACGGGCCGGGCGGCCGCCCGGACTTTCGGCTTGGGCGCCTCAGCCGTGGGGATTCCGTATTTCTGACCCAGGAACAGGTTCGTGACCGCGGTCCCCGGCGTCTGGGCGATCTGCTGATCGAGCGGATTGCGGAGCACGAGTTGGATCTTGGTCTCCGTGCTCGCCAGGCTAAGCGTCTCGGCCTGCTCCGGCGTGACCAGCAGGTTCACGACCGGCACCGAGACCGGCTTGCCTTCAGCATCTTTCTGAATGTTCTGGCCGGCCGAGAGCACTTCGATGTTCTGAAGCAGCGTCTTCGACAGCGTACCGAGATTCTGCGGCAGGCCCGGCGACGTTCCCGCGATGAGGACGTCCACCCGCATGCCCGGAAGCACGAACCCGGCCACGCCGATAATCTCGTTGACGCGGATCGCCACGGCCCTCATGCCCGGCGGAATCGTGGCGGCCAACCCGGCTCCCGCGCCCTTCGGCGCAAGGCGAGCCTCGAGCATCGGCTCTCCCTGAAAGATGCTCGACACGACTCCTCTGCCCACCAGATCCTCTTTCTTAAGGACCGCGCCCTGAGGCACCGCGCCGGCCCACGGCGAAAGCGTTACGTCCGCGTCGCGGAGCAACGTACCCACACCCAGGTTGCGCGCCGCCACGAACACCTGCGTTGTGGCGACCGCCTTGGGCTCGGCGGCGTTCAAACGGCTCGAAAAGTACCTGTAGAACAACAGGGCCACGAGCCCGGAGACAGCGAATGCAAAAACAAGAACCGAGACAAACCGCTTGTTCATATATGGTCCTCAACGTCCGGCACGCGCCGGACACGTCAGCCCTGTCGAAAGCAGTGGGGCATGCCGAGGCATGCCCCACTGGATTCAATGCTTACTTGCCGCCGGTTAGGACGCGGCTGCCGTGGAAGCATTCCCCAACTGCGTGTTTGCCGTCGTCCAGATGCCCGACACGGCCGAGCCGGCGCCGATGAACAGCGCGGCCGAAGCAAGTGCGACAAAAGCGAGAAGCAGGGTGTATTCCACCAGATCCTGGCCCTGTTCGTCGCGTACGAAATTCAGAAGCATGTCAGTTATCTCCTCGCGTAAGGATTAGCGATCCGAAGATCGCCGGTTTCTGTGTTTGCGATCTAGCGATCGCATCATCCCGCCGTCTGCGACGGCCGGATATTGCGCCCGACACGTTTCCGCGTTCGTGATCAAGACGCGGTATTCGCGCCGGGCAAGAACTACGAAGCGGCTTAATGACGCCAAATTCCGCCTGGTCGCCGCCCAAGAATTCGTGAACATATTTCTTCACCTCGCCGCCCGCCGGAAAACAATCGCCTGGCCGTCGTCATAGACAGGACGCCAGCGCGCCGTTTCCTTCATGGCGCCCGCCAACGGCGAGTTCACGGCAAGAAGCACCGTGTGTATGCGGTAGCGGTCCAGGGTCTTCTGCCAATCCCACTTCACGGCCATCACGTCCAGGTACTTCAGACTGAACTTTGAGCCGTAAAAATCGCTCCTGCCGTCCACAAAGACTTTGGTCCGCGGGTACAGCCGATAGATGAGGTAATCGCCCCACTCATCGTCGGTAAAGACTCCCTCGGCGAACTCCGGGCCGCGAAGCGTTTCGATCGCTCTGGCCGGGTACTTCTTCGGATCGTAGTCCGGACGGAACTTCTCGTTCGGCTGCGCGTGCAACAGCACACCGAGCAGGACAACACCGGCGACCGTGGCCACCGGGACCCGCGGGATCGACTCGATTTGCCCGATCTCCCGTCCGAGCTCGGTCACCCGGCGGCCCATCTTCCGCAGCCGGTCCGGCACATCGGCGCCGCTCAGCATGTGGGCGGCTTCGACGAGGCACGCCGCGATCGCAGGTGCTGCCGCGATCGCGTAGATCGGGATGTTCCGCGCAGACAGCAAAGCCAGGTGCGCCCAGCCGGCGAACAGAATCGGATACGCAAATTGCCGCCGGTACAACTGCCGCGCGGCCGCAATCGCCCCCAGAACGATCATCGCCTCGACAAACTTCCCCATCGGGTGCTGGAAGTTCAGCGAGAAGAACTCGTGGATGTGCTCGTACTGGTAAGGGTCCGTCAGATACGCGTAAATGTGCTGGTGCAGCTTGATGCCGTACGGATTGACGATGGTCGCGGCCAGGCACGCGGCGCCGGCCAGTGTGTAGCCGCGAAGACGCGCGAGCGAAGCGGCCCGGTCGTCCCGGGCCGTGCTCGCAGCCCAGGCGACCGCCTCGCCGGCGGCGTAGGCGGCTATAAAAAGGAGGCCCGCGAGGAATCCGCCGTGCAGGTTGGTCCAGAGGACCATCAGCGGCGGCAGCCAGTACAGCAGGCGCGTCTGTCCGGCCTGGATGCGCTCAAGCAGCGCATAGAATATGACCGCGAACAGCATCGTCAGCAGGTGCGGGCGCGCCAGGCAGTGTATGGAGGCAACGGCCGCCGCAACCAGCGTCACCACGAGCGCGGCCGGGGCATTTTGAGACTTCCGCAGCGCCAGCCGGTAGAGGGCCGCGAACGTGAGCCCGATGACCACCGTGCTCGCGAGCACGACCGCCGCCATGCCCCACTGCGCGTGCATCCATCCGAACGCCAGGTCCCAAAGCCATTCCCAGGCGAACCAGGGCTCGCCGGGCTTGGTGAACGAGAACGGGTCGCTCGCGGGCACGCGGCCGTTGGCCATCATCCACTGGCCCGTCCGGATGTGCCATCCCGTATCGCCGTCGCCGAGCAGCGCGTGCGCGCCGGCCAGACCCGCATAGATAAATAGGATCGGAACCAGGAACGCCGCGTCCGTAAACGAAGGCAGGAATCGGGCGGCCAGGCTCGCGGGCCTGGACTGCTCCGCCGCGGCCGGAACCACCGCCGCCTCGAATTCCTCGACTACGCCTACATCACGGAACATCTAATCTCGTCCTGCGCCGTCTTGCAGCCGTGGCTCCCGTTGCTGTAGCTGCGGAACTGCATCTGGTTCACTTGCAGAGCCACCATCGGCTCGCCGCGCTCATCCGGCGCCACCCTCGTTACCACCGTCTGGCAGTGCATGCAGCGCCGCCCGAAAGAATGATTCGCCGGAAGCTCTATGTCCACCGACAGCAAGTCGCCCGTCTTCGGCAGCCGGCCGATCAGGCCGTCCGCGTTCCACTCGACCAAAATGCCGCTCCGGCTCATGTTCGTTGTCAGCCCAACAAACAGGCGCAACTTACTATTCGGAAACTCGACATGACAGGGTAGTCTTACATCTACCCTGGGGTCAGCACGCCTGTCCATTGTCCTTTAGTAACCCTAGACCCGTTCCTTCCAGCGATCAAGACCGAAAATAGATGATATATTTTTGTTGACTGTGGTTAACCATGGAGCTTAAGATCAGAAATGCCCAAAAAACCCGGGCTTAGAGCTTATTCCATGGGTGAGAATACGAACAGAACGGAGC
Organism: Acidobacteriota bacterium; assembly: GCA_050261515.1. Classification (GTDB taxonomy): domain Bacteria; phylum Acidobacteriota; class Terriglobia; order Bryobacterales; family Bryobacteraceae; genus JBLNDJ01. Next base: position 3,772 of record JBLNDJ010000022.1, read on the forward strand.
GGTTCGGTTAACCAAAGGTTACTAGTGAGCCCAGTATGCGGGGGGTCGGATACCTACACATGCGAATGCCTGATGCATCTATCGGTTACAAACTTCAGGCCGCTTGGTACTATACCCGGACCCACGCCGCCGTCTTGCCGGTTGCCGCACGCATCAGACCGGACCACGTATCTGTTTTGGCGCTGAATAATAATTTGATTTCGGCGCGTTATTTGGAGCTAATTTTTGGCGAATGGAAAGCAGGCTATGGCTCGAGTTCTTTTGTTCACCGATGAGCCGGTTCTCGCCAGAGGCTTCATTGGCACCGTTTCGTCCGTGCCCGGATTCGATACAGTCTCCGTGTGCCACACGACTGCGGAACTCGCAGAAGCGGTCCCGAAGCTTGTCCCGGATGTCTTACTCATCGACTTAACCCCCGATGTAACCTTCGGCATTCTCACGCAGTTACAGCGCGACCTGCCCAACTGCCGCATCGTCCTTTGGGTGCGGACCATCTCGACGGAACTGGCCTACCAGGCGATGGAATTGGGCGTTCGCGGCGTGCTTCGCAAGACGCTCGGCCCCGAGTTGCTTTTGAAGTGCCTGACCAAAGTCTGCGAAGGCGAATTGTGGTTCGATAAGAACCTTACCGCGAGCTTTTTGTCCGCGAAAATGGTCGCACTTACCAAGCGGGAAAGCCAATTGGTCGCGCTTCTTTCGCAGGGCCTGAAGAACAAGGAGATCGCGGCAACGCTCCAGATCTCCGAGGGCACGGTCAAAGTCTATCTCTCGCGTCTGTTCCAGAAAGTGGGCGTGAAAGACCGCTTCGAGCTGGCGCTCTACGGGCTGCGAAATCTCCAGAACATGACCGGAGACCGGGCGGCGGATTCGGCTCCGCAACCCAAGTCCGTCGGCCGCGCGCGCAACCCCGCGCATGCGCAATGGCTGCGGTCGCTCGTAATGGAGCGGCCCGCCGAACGAATGGCGGGAGAAGTCGCGTTCTTTACGCCCCGCTCATAACCAATTGATTGTGGAAGACATTTTGGCCTGTGCGGCCTTTGACGTCGGGGCGCGCGTGTCTCGCGCGCCCGGACAGCAGGGAACGCCGATTTCCGTTACAATTCGGATTTCAAGGAACTGTGGGCCATGCAGTCTCTGCTCTTCCCGCAATTGACTAAAGAGGCCCCGCCGCCGGCCGCCGATCCGCTGTTCATGCGTCTGACGCCGGCACGGCCGAACCGTTGGCGCAGTTTCTCCCTCTCAATTGGTATTCACGTACTAGGGTTACTATTACTCCCCCCACTTACGGAGCAGATTACCCAACCTAGCGACCGAGAGCTATGGCGGCGCCAGCAGAGGTTACTCCGGACTTTGCACATACGTATCCCGGAGCAGCTCTATGTAGCTTCATCGGCCGCGAACGAGCTTTCGAAGAAGAAAGTGGTGCTGCGGCCCGAGAAATCTCGCGCTGCGCGCGGCGAGAGCGGCATGGCGGGCCTGCGGGAGCCGGCGCGGCCCCAAGGCGCGCCCAGGAGACGGTTTCAGCTGCCGCCGCTGCCGCGCCGCATGAAAACCGCGCAAACGATCCTGCAACCCCAGTTCGCGCCGGATATGCCGCCCGAAGCGGCCATTAACCTGCCCGAAGTCTTCTTCTGGGCGCCGCGGACCGAGCTGCCGCGCTACGTGAAGCCTTTCCAGATGCCGGGATACACTGTCCGGCCTACGCAGCCGCGAGTGCTGGATGCGCCCCCGAAGCTCGAAGTCCCTACGGCCGAGCCGGCGCCGGTGAGCGTTCCCCCGACTCCGGATTTTCTGCACGTGCTCCAGACGGTGGCGGGCTCGCGGCTCCCGCTTAAGACAGCGGACTCCGATAACGCGCCGGGGCCATCGGCCATCTCGGCCGAGCAGGCCGCGGGCGACCCCACCACGCTGCTATCGCTCGCGCGCGAGGCACAGCGGATGCGCGAGTTCCTCAGCGTGCCGCCCGGCAACCAGTTGGGGCAACTGTCCGAAGGCGGCCCGGGAGGGCGGATCACCGGAGCCGAGGGAGGCGGCGGCAGGGGCGTGGGAGGCAGAGGACTTTCGGGAACCGGCACGGGCGGCGGCGGCAAAGCGGGCCCGGACGATATCGGCGCGGGCGGAGACGCGCTCAGTCCGGAGGCTATCGGCGCCGCGGCGGTCGCCGCGGCTCAGGCCACGCGCATACAGCGTCCGGTCAACGGCGTGTTCGACGTCGTCGTGCAGTCGTCGGGCCTCGAGGGCTTCCCCGAAAGCGCGGGCGTGCTCTCCGGCAAGCCGGTGTATTCCGTCTTCGTACAGGCGGGGGCGGCCAAGGACTGGATCATGCAGTACTGCATTCCGGCCTCCGACGACCGTCCGGTCGAGGTCTCGGGCGCCGTCGTGCGGCTCACCGGAACGTCGCCCCTGACCGCGCCTTATCCGTACCTGACCATGCGGCCCGCCCTCAGGCCGCGCCCTGGACGCTACGTGATGGTGCACGGCGCTGTGACGGCCAGCGGCCTGTTCGAGGACCTGCGCGTGCTCGGCGTTACCGACGCTTACGAAACGGCGGTGGTGCTGGCTGTACTCGAGCAGTGGAGACTCCGGCCCGCGATGCGCGACGGCAAGCCGGTCAAGGTGGAAATCCTGCTGGCGATTCCGGCGGAGTAAGCCCGCTCACCCGATCAGGTTGATCTGCCCGATGCCGCCCGTGATGTCGAGCCGCAACCGGACCTGCGATTTCGCGGCGTCGTAGGCGTCGTTGAAGAAGTAATCGCCCTCTTTGCGGAGGCCTTGCGCGTCGATGCCGCCGATGCCTCCGGTGGCGTGGACGCGCACGCCCACCTCGCGCGGCAGCCGCACGGTAGCCTGGCCGACGCCGCCGTGAATCGAGCCTTCGAAGTCGCTGTCCCACGGGCCGCGCAGGTCGAGCTTCAGCTCGCCGGCGCCGATCGCCACTTCGAGGCGCCGGACGTTCATGCCCGATAGCTTCAGATCGCCCTGGCCCGCGCCAAGGTTCACGCGAAGGTCGAGCGGGACGCGATCGTTCAGGCGGAGGTCCCAGCGGTTGTCCTGCTCACCGGTGGCAAAACCGCGGATCGGAGGCTGCCGGACGGTGAGGTAGCCGCGGCCCCCGCTGACGTCGTATTTCACCTCAGGACGCCACTCGGCGACGCTGTAGTGGAACTCGCCGTCGAGCAAGTTCCCGCCATGGCCTTCGATGCGGAGGTCGCCGGCGCCCATTTCCACCTGAATGCGCACTTTTTGGGCGGCGCCGAGTTCGACGGCGCGGGTTTCCGACGTCTCGCGCCGCTCGTAACGGACACAGCCGGAGGCGGCCAGTGCCGCGGCCGCCAGGCATACGATGCGGGCAGTCCTCATGCCTGGGGATACGAGCCGTGCCGGACGGTTGTTCCCCGCGCCCTGCGAGTTCCGTTGTTTCGCATCTTCTTATCTCGGTTAAAAGACCCGTATTGTGGTATAAGTTTTAGGGTCTAGATACTCGTGGCCCATTTTGGGTCCAGCAGGCCGCCGCGAGACGACCGCCGGGTCCGGGCCCCAAAGAGAAGGATTCAGAGAATGAAGGAAAAAGGTGTAGTGAAGTGGTTCAATGCGGCCAAGGGTTATGGCTTCATTCAGAGAGAAACCGGCGAAGACGTGTTCGTGCACTATTCCGCCATCGAATCCAGCGGCTATCGCTCGCTCGATGAAGGCGCGCACGTAGAGTTCTCCGTAAAGAAAGGTCCGAAGGGTCTACAGGCCGAGGAAGTCAAGGTCGTCTAAATTCTTGCGGGCGGCGCGCCGCAGTCGCCGCCGCCCACCCTCCTCATAGATCAGGTCCGTTTCGCGCGCTATCTGTGTGCCCTGCCGTCCGTCTGTGATAATGAAAGCAGCGGAGGGGCTTCATGCAGCAGCGCTTGCTGAATCGCAGGGACCTTTTAAAAGGCGCGGTGGCTTCGACGGCGGCTTCCGCCCTGACCATGCCGGCGTCGAGCTATGCGCGCGTCCTCGGGGCGAACGACCGCATCAACCTCGCCGTAGTCGGCTGCGGCAACCGCGGCTACTACATGATGACGAAGTTCCAGGCCTTTCCCGAAGTCAACGTCACCGCGGTCTGCGACGTGTTCGGAGAGAAGGCAGCGCGGGCCGCACAAACTGCCGGTGGCGCGCCGCAGTTCTCCGACCACCGCAGGATCATGGAGCGCGGGGACGTGGACGCCGTGCTGGTCGCGACTCCCGATCACTGGCACGCGGCCGTTTCGATCGACGCGATGAACGCGGGCAAGGACGTCTACGTCGAAAAGCCGCTCACGTTCCGCCGCGAGGAGGGTCCGGCGATCATCGACGCCGCCCGGGATAACGAGCGCATCTGCCAGGTCGGACTGCAGCAGCGCTCGGGCGAGGTGTTCCTCCGCGCCAAGCGCGAGATCATCGACGCGGGACTGCTCGGCAAGGTCAGCACCGTGAGTACGGTCTGGCACTACGGCCCGCCCTACGATCTGGGCGACCGCAGCGAGCCGAAGCCGCCTACACTCGACTGGGACCGCTACCTCGGCCAGATCCCCTGGCGGCCCTGGAACCCGCACCAGTATCACCACTACCGCCTGTTTCTCGATTTCGGCGGCGCCTGTATGACGGACCTGTTCACGCATTGGATCGACGTGGTCCACATGCTGCTTGGGCGCGACGGCCCGAGGTCGGTGGCCGCGGTGGGCGGCATTTTCGTCGCGAACGACGACCGCACCGCGCCCGACACAGCCAACATCGTCGCCGAGTACGACGGGTTCACCGTGACGTTCGAATCGACGTCGCTGCCCGGCATGCCTTCCGAGCACCTGGTCTTCTGGGGGACGAAGGGAAAGCTCTGGATTTCACGCCTGCGCTTCGAATTCACGCC
>JBLNDJ010000023.1:0-95166 GCA_050261515.1 Acidobacteriota bacterium
AGGCGAGTTCGAGGCCCGGACGCCCTACTACTACTCCGCGCACGAGCGCGGGTCGGACGGAGCGGGCGAGGTCGAGCGGGGCGACCGGCCCTCGGTCGTGATCCTCGGCTCCGGCCCCAACCGGATCGGCCAGGGCATCGAGTTCGATTACTGCTGCGTGCACGCGGCGATGACGGCGCGGGAGCTGGAGCGCGACGCGGTGATGATCAACTGCAACCCGGAGACCGTCTCGACGGACTACGACACCTCCGACCGCCTCTACTTCGAGCCGCTCACGCTCGAAGAAGTGCTGAACATCTACGACACCGAGAAGCCCGATGGAGTGATCGTGCAGTTCGGCGGCCAGACGCCGCTCACGCTCGCGCTGCCTCTCAAGGCGCAAGGCGTCCCGATCATCGGAACCGATCCCGAGAACATCGACCTGGCCGAGGACCGCAAGCTCTTCGGAGCGCTGCTCGACCGCCTCGGCATCCCCTCCCCCGCCAACGGCACCGCCACCAGCGTCGAAGAAGCCTGCGCCGTCGCGCGCTCCATCGGATACCCCGTGCTCGTGCGCCCCTCCTACGTGCTCGGCGGACGAGCCATGGTGATCGCCTACGAAGAAGAGACCGTCCGCCGCTACATGCAGGAAGCGGTGGTCTTCTCGCAGGACCGCCCCGTCCTGATCGATCGCTTCCTCGAAAACGCGACCGAGATCGACGTGGACGCGCTCGGCGACGGCGAAGACGTTCTGGTCGCCGGGATCATGGAGCACATCGAAGAAGCAGGTGTGCATTCGGGCGACAGCTCCTGCGTGCTGCCCCCGTACTCGCTCCCGGCCGCCACGCTCGACACCGTCCGCGAATATACGGAGCGGCTCGCGAAGGCGCTCCACGTCATCGGCCTCATGAATGTGCAGTACGCCGTGCAAAACGGCAAGGTGTACGTGCTCGAAGTGAACCCGCGCGCCTCGCGCACGGTTCCCTACGTGAGCAAAGCGACGGGAGTGCCGCTGGCGAAGGTCGCCGTCGGCCTCATGCTCGGCAACAAGCTGAAGGACCTCACGCACCTCACCGGAGGCCGCACCTCGGGAGTGCTCCCCGTCCCGCAATTCTTCGTAAAATCGCCGGTGTTCCCCTTCTCGAAATTCCCCGGAGTGGACCCCGCCCTCGGCCCCGAGATGCGCTCGACGGGCGAAGTGATGGGAGTAGGCGACAACTTCGGAGAGGCCTTCGCCAAAGCGCAGCTCAGCGCAGGCACCCCGATCCCGGACAAAGGCACCGTGTTCCTCAGCGTGAACGACCGCGACAAATCCGCCGCCGTAGAAGTCGCGCGGGCGTTCGCGAAATTCGGCTTCCAGATCGCCGCGACGCGAGGCACAGCCGCGATGCTGCGCTCCGCCGGGGTCCCCTCGAAGACCGTCCTCAAAGTGAACGAAGGCCGCCCCAACGCGGTCGATATGCTCAAAGCCGGCCAGGCGCAGCTGGTCATCTATACCTCGACCGGAGGCCACTCCTTCAGCGACGAGAAAGCGATCCGCCGCACGGCGCTCGCCTACCGCATTCCCTGCATCACGACGCTGGCGGGCGCGAAAGCCGCCGCCGAAGCGGTCGCCTCGCGCCGCCGCGATCCCATCCGCGTGTGGAACCTGCAAGAGATCCACGCCGCAAACGAAGCACTCGCGTGAGCACCATCCGAGCGGCGGTCGTCCAGGCGGAATCGATCCTGTTCGAGCGCGCCCGCACGATGGAAAAGGCCGCCGCCCTGGCGCGCGAAGCCGCCGCCACCGGAGCGCAGCTCGTCCTCTTTCCCGAAGCCTTCCTCGGAGGCTACCCGAAGGGAATGGACTTCGGCGCGCGAGTCGGCTCCCGCACTCCCGAAGGCCGAGAGCAATTCCGCCTCTACTACGAGAACGCCATCGAACTCCCTTGCGAAGCGCTCGCCGAAATCGCGCGGCGGAATCGCGTCCATCTCGTAATGGGCGCCATCGAGCGAGACGGAGGCACCCTCTACTGCACCGCGCTCTTCTACGCGCCGGACGGAACGTACCTCGGCAAGCATCGCAAAGTGATGCCGACCGCCGCCGAGCGCCTCGTCTGGGGCTTCGGAGACGGCTCGACCCTGACAGTCGTCGACACCCCGCTAGGCCGCCTCGGAGCGGTGATCTGCTGGGAGAACTACATGCCGCTGCTGCGCATGGCCATGTATAGCAAAGGCGTCCAACTCTACTGCGCCCCGACCGCCGACAGCCGCGACACCTGGCTTCCCACCATGCGCCACATCGCCGTGGAAGGCCGAGCGTTCGTCCTTTCCGCCTGCCAATACGGAGGCAGCTGCATCATCGATCCCTTTGGAAAAGTGCTCGCCGGCCCCGCTTCCCCCGAAGAAACCATCCTCACCGCCGACCTCGACCTGAACGAGATCCCGCGCGGAAAATACGACCTCGACGTCACCGGCCACTACGCCCGCCCGGACATCTTCGAACTCCGAGTCAACGAGCGCCAGGCAAAGCCGGTCACGGAAACGTAAGGCCAACAGAGGTGGGGCCGGCGGGTCCGCCTTCCCGCGCCGCCGGAGCTGCTAAACTCGACACATCGCACTGGACGACAATCAACGAGCCCACCGCAAAGTGACCGTCGCGATCTCCCTACTCCGCGGCGTAAACGTCGGGGGCCACAACCTGATCAGGATGGACGCGCTCCAGGCGCTCTGCAAATCCCTGCATCTGCGCGACGCGTGTACCGTCCTGCAAAGCGGCAACATCGTTTTCAGGACCGAAGAGCATGACCTCGCCCTCCTCGCCAAACGCCTGGAAGACGGGATCGAGCGCCGCTTCAAGTTCCGCCCCGATGTCATCCTCCGCACCTCGACCGAGCTGAAAGACGCGATCGCCCGAAACCCCTTCGCGAAGCGGAGCGGCATCGACCCGAGCAAGCTCCTGGTGATCTTCCTCGCCCGCGACCCCGGTCCGGAAGCGAGAAACAAGCTGCCGGAGCCAGACGCCGTTCCGGAGGAACTCGCGCTCCGCGGCCGTGAACTCTACATCTACTACCCGAACGGAATGGCACGGCCCAAACTGCCTTGGAAGGCCCTGGAAAAGGCGCTGAACACCCCAGGGACCGGCCGAAACTGGAATACCGTCACGAAGCTGCTGCAGATCGCGCAGAAGCTCGAGTATGCGGCTTCCACATTGCAGAAGGCGCGCGGTTAAGCCGGGCTCGCAAACGTGCCCGGGCTGGCGCCGGTCGCTCGCCACTCCGGCGTGCGTTCTCTCTTGGCAGCCGCCAAGGCACGCCGGACCCCATCCGCATCCAGGTCCGTCGTATACACCGGAGTCCCCGGCTGCTGCCGCCAGGACTCATCCAGCCCGCCCGCATCCACGCCGTCGAACCCCAACTCATCGATTAGCTTCAGCACAACCTGCTTCGCCCTCGCGTCGTCGCCCGCAACCGGCAGAGCAATCCGCCCGGCGCTTCCCTTCGGCTTCCCGCGTTCCATCAGATGCCGGGCGTAGATATTGTTGAACGCCTTTACCACCGGCCGCCCAAGCTGCCGCTCCACCCAGCGGCTCTCGGGCATCCCGTTCTCGATCTCCTCGATGCGCCCGTCGCGCTGCCGCGGATAATAATTTGCCGTATCGATGACCACGACGTTCGCCGGAACGCCCGCAAACAAGTCCTTCGGAAGCTCGCGGACATTCTTCATCGGAATCGTCACAACGACCACCTCGCCCGCCCGGGCCGCTTCCGCCGCGCTCACCGCGTGCGCGCCCGTTTCCTTGCTCAGCTCCGCAAGCGACGCCGGCCCGCGCGAATTCGCGACGAACACCTCATGCCCGAGTGCCGTGAGCCGCCGCGTGAGCGTCCCCCCGATCTGCCCGGCGCCAATGATCCCAATCTTCATGGATCAGCCCCCTCGAAACCATGATAATGAAATCGATGCGACCCATAGGCCATGTACGCAGCCCTTACAAGGACACCGCGCAGATCCCGAAAGGCCTCGGCGCGCAGCATGAAGCCGAAGGAACGCTCGACATCCTCCCGGAATTCGAGCCCGGCCTTACCGACATCGAAGGTTTCTCGCACCTTTACGTCATCTGGACCTTCGACCGCGCCGAAGGCTTCGACCTGATCGCCTCGCCTCCCACCGACAACCGCCCGCACGGCGTCTTCGCCACGCGCTCACCGCGCCGCCCGAACCCGATCGGCCTCACCGTGGTCGAGCTGCTCGGCCGCGAAGGCGCAATCCTGCGCGTCCGCGGCGTCGATATGCTCGACGGCACGCCGATCCTCGACATCAAGCCGTACCTCACCAGCGTCCCGCCCGAACGCCTGCGCCGCGGCTGGCTCGCGGAGGCCGAAACAAGAGTACGATAGGGTCCAGATGATGGACTCCCTCGTGCAGGACATCCGCTACGCCCTCCGCTCGTTCCGCCGCAGCCCGGCCTTCACCGTCGCGGCCCTCATCGCGCTCGCGCTCGGCATCGGCGCCAACGCCGCCATCTTCAGCGTCGTCTACGCCGTGCTCTTCCGGCCGCTGCCCTACCCCGGTGCCAACCGGCTCGTGATGCTCTGGGAGACGCGGAGCGACATCGACCCCGCAATATTTCCCGACCCGAAGGCCGCCGCCGCCATGTTCAGCCGCTGGCCGGCGGGCAATCTGACTTTCGACCGCTGGCAGGAACGCAACCGGTCCTTCGAGCACATCGCCGGATTCGGAACATGGACCGCGACCCTCACCGGCGCCGGCGCGCCCGAACGGACCAAGGGACTCACCGCAACGCCCGACCTGTTCCCCCTGCTCGGCGTGCATCCCACGCTCGGCCGCACCTTTCTCCCCGAGGAGAACCGCGAGGGACACGACGACGTGATCGTGCTCGGCCATGGCCTCTGGCGGCGGCGCTTCGGCGCCGATCCCGGTGTGCTCGGCAAGAAACTGGACGTCGACGGAAAGCCGCACACCATCATCGGCGTAATGCCCGCGGGTTTCGAAGTCGTTCTGCCCGATGTCGCGGTCCGGCGTCCCGATTTCGTCCTGCCCTTGTGGCACGAAACGGTTATGAACCGCGGGTTCACGATTTCGCCGGTCCTGGGCAAGCTGAAGCCCGGCGTCACGCTCGCAGCGGCGCAGTCCGAGATGAGCGCGCTCGCCGCGGGGCTCGCGCAGGAAGACCCGCGCCGGCAAAAAGGCCACGGCGTTCGTCTGGTCCCGCTCGCGCGCGAGGTCTCGGGCGACGCCCGTCCCGCCATGCTGGTGCTGCTCGGCGCGGTCGGCTGCGTGCTTCTCATCTGCTGCGCGAATGTCGCGAATCTGCTGCTGGCACGTGCCAGCGCGCGGCAGCAGGAAATCGGAGTGCGCGCCGTGCTCGGCGCGAGCCGCTGGCGCCTGGCCCGGCAGATGCTCACCGAAAGCGTCCTGCTCGCGGCCGCCGGAGGCGCGGCGGGCCTGTTGCTCGCACGCTGGGGCGTGCAACTTCTGGTTGCCGCGATCCCCGAAGGAACCGTGCCGCGCATCGAAGACATTCACGTGGACGCCGCCGTGCTCGCCTTCGGCTTCGCCCTTGCACTGATCACCGGACTGCTGTTCGGCCTCGCGCCCGCGCTCGAAGCCGCGCACTGGTCCGCGCGCAGCCGGCAGGGCACGACCCGCCGCTCGCGCCGCCTGCGCAATGCGCTCGCCGTTTCCGAAATCGCGATCGCACTCGTGCTGCTCACCGGCGCGGGCCTGCTCGTCAGGAGCTTCATCCGCCTCCGCGCCGTGGACCTCGGCTTCCACGCCGAAAACGTCCTCAGCGTTCCAATGATGGTGACCGACGCGAAGTACGCGGACGCTCAGCGCCGCGCCGAGTTCGCCGAGCGCGTGCTCGAACGTGTCCAAGCTATGCCGGGCGTGCAGGCGGCGGCGATCACCAACTCCGCCCCGATGGCGGCGGAAATCACAGCAACCGTCTCCGGCATAGAGATCGAGAGCCGCCCGGGCATGGAGGCTTCGGCGATGTTCCGCACGGTTACGCCGGACTACTTCCGCACGATGGGAATCGCGATGCGAAAGGGCCGCGCGTTCACGTGGCGCGACGCGCCCGGCACGGCCGCGATCGTCAACCAGGCGTTCATCAAGCGGTATCTGCCCGCCGTTCGTGACGACTCGCCCGAGCCGCTCGGGCGCCACATCAAGTGGAACGACAAGAAGGCCGTCATCGTGGGCGTGGTCTCCGACGTCAAGAGCGGCGGCGCGAACGCCGATGCCGAGCCGGAGCTGTACATGCAGCACACCGAGACGTTCAGCCAGGGCCTCGGGCTCGTCGTCCGCACCCCGTCCAACCCCTCGCGCCTCACGCCGCTCATCCGAGCCGCCATCCGCGAAATCAACCCCGACCAGCCCATCGGCCGCGTCGCCACCATGGAAGAAGTCGTCTCGGAGTCGTTCGCCACGCCGCGATTCCACATGCTGCTGCTCGGCATCTTCGCCGCGCTCGCCCTCGCGCTCGCCGCGGTGGGCATCTACGGCGTCATCGCGTATTCGGTCACGCAGCGCACGCACGAAATCGGCGTCCGCATGGCCCTCGGGGCCGAGCGCGCCGGCGTCCTGCGCCTGATCATCGGCCAGTCGCTGCGGCTCGCGCTCGCAGGCGTAGCCCTCGGACTCGCAGCCGCCGCGGCCGTCACGCGAGTGCTGGCGAAATTCCTCTTCGGAGTCCAGCCTGTGGACGCAGTGACCTTCGCGTCGGTCGCGGCTCTGCTCGTCGCGGTCGCGGCCGCGGCAGGCTGGCTCCCCGCGCGCCGCGCAACCCGTGTGGACCCGATCTCAGCCCTGCGGTCCGAGTAGGGCGGACGACGTACGTCCGCCCTATATCACCCCCGCACGGCCCACCGCAGGAACTCCGCCGGCTTCGGCGCCTTGCCCTGCATCAGAATCGCCACGCGGAAAATCCGCGCCGCGGCCCACGTCGTCGCCGCCGCGCACGCAATCGCACCGGCCAGGCCGACCCACGGCTGCCACGCCGGGACTCCGCCCGGAACTGTCTGCCTGAGCAGCATCACCATCGGCGTGAACGGCGGAAACAGCGAGAGCGCCGTCGCCATAAGCCCGTTCGGATGCTTCAGCACCGGCAGGATGAGGAAGAACGGAATCAGCACCGGTGAAAGCAGCAGCACCGCCAGGCTCTGCGCGTCCTGCGGCGTGCTGCACGCCGCCCCGAGCGCCGCCGCGAGCGCGCACAGCATGGCCATGTCGGCGACCAGATAAACGTAAAACCAGGGCAGCACGCTGAACGGAATCAGCCCGGCCATCCCCAATCCGTTGAGGGCGAGCGTCGCGCCGATCACATAAAACGCCGCGCTCGTCAGCGCCACCCCCACCGCCGCGATCACCTTGCCGATCATCAGCTCGAAGGGCGTCGCCACGCCGAGCAGCATCTCGACCACGCGCTGCGTCTTGTCCTGCGTCACGGCTTGCAGAATCGGCGTCGAACCCACCATCACGATCATGCCCAGCAGCAGTACCAGCCCGTAGGAAACGCCGAAGCTCTCCATCTCGTTCCGCTTGTTCACGGCGCCGATCTCGCCGGTCTTCTCGTCCCGCGCCACCAGGCTCTGCTTCTCCACCGGAACCGAGCCCACCAGGTCCTTGAACCGGCTCTCGTCCACGCCGAGCTGCGCCAGCCGCACGCTGCGCAAGCCCTCGTTGACCGGATTGGCGAACCAGTACTGCGCCTCATCGAACGCGCCCGCATTCGAGTAGTAGCCCACGCTGCTCGCCTTCTTGTCCTTGCCGGGATGCAGCGCCTCGGGGCCGATCTCGAGGAACGCGTAAAGCTCGCCGCGCCGCACGCGGTCCGACAGCGCCAGCCGCTGCGCCTTCTCGTCCCCCGCCGGCTTCACTTCCTCGAGTACGTACCCGGGCTTCGCCTTCAGGCTCTTCTCCCGGGCGATCCGGATCACGGTTGCCGCCGCGAGCCCCGTACGATCGAGCACCGCGACGTGCCGCGGCTTGGTCTCCGGCTTGTCCTTGAGCAAAGCCATCGCCAGAAACCCGCCGCCGAACAGCAGCGGAGCGACTACGAGCCCGACGAGAAACGCCTTTGTCTTGACCGTAGCCACGAAATCGCGTTTCGCGATCAGCAGGATTCTACGCACGGGGCGCCTCCTCGGCCGCGGGGCCGGCGATGCGAAGGAAGATATCGTGCAGCGAGGGCTTCGTTACCGCGAAGCTGGTGACGCGCGTCCGCTCGACGAGCGCTCGCAGCACGTTCTGCGGGTCGCAGCCGCGCGACATGCGCAACTCCTGCACCTGCCCGAAATCGCGCACCGCCTCGACGCCCGGCAGTTCGGCCGCGCACGCCGCGCCGCCTTCGAGCGCGACGCGGATCGTGTCGTTCCCGTACTGGTCCTGTATGGAGGCGAGCGTTCCGTCGAGCACTTTTCTGCCGCGGAAGATCATGAAGATGTAATCGCACATCGTTTCGGCAACGTGCATATCGTGCGTGCTGAGAATGACAGTCGCGCCGCGCCGCCGCAGCTCGAGAATCGCCGCCCGCAGCGCGTCGGCGCTCACCGGGTCGAGCCCGCTGAACGGCTCGTCCAGAATCAGCAGCTTCGGCTCCGGGACGACCGCCGCGATGAACTGCGCCTTCTGGCTCATCCCTTTGCTGAGTGCCTCGACCTTGTGCGAAGCCCATTGCGCCAGGCCGAGCTTCTCGAGCCATTGATCGACCTCGCGCGACACGTTCCGCCCGCCGCGCAGCTCACCGTAAAACTCGAGCAGCGGCTTGAGGGCCATCTTGCGGTAAAGGCCGCGCTCCTCGGGAAGATACCCGATCATCTCCGAACGCGCGCCCGCCAGCGCGCGGCCGAACACGCGGATCGAGCCGCGATCGGGGTAGAAGATGTTCACGATCATCCGCATGGTCGTGGTCTTGCCCGACCCATTGGGGCCGATGCACCCGCACACCGCCCCTTCCGGCGCCGTGAGCGAAACATCGTCGACCGCGACCGTATCCCCGAACGTCTTGGTGACATTGCACAGTTCGACGGCGTCCATTCGATGAGCATGGTATCAGATCGAGGGAACTGTTCATCCGCAAGGAACGGCCTTCCATCCGGTAGTCGCGCCTTTCGTCCGTTTTGCCGCGACGTGACCCGCCGCCCCGCCTTACTCTCGGCTCATGGACGACCTGGTTTCAATCGAGAGCGTCACGCGGCGGTTCCCCATGGACCACCAGTTCGTGCGGGCACTCGACAACGTATCGCTCGCCATCGGCGCGGGCGAGTTCGTGGCCGTCTCGGGCCCGAGCGGGAGCGGGAAATCCACGCTGCTGCACCTGGTTGGCTGCATCGACCGGCCGGATGAAGGAACCATCCGCATCGCGGGCGAATGCGCCACCGCGCTCGGCCCCGCGAGGCTCTCCGAACTGCGGCGCCGAAGAATCGGCTTCGTATTCCAGACCTTCAACCTGATTCCCGTCTTCACGGCGTTCGAGAACGTGGAGTACCCGCTGCTGCTCGAGCGCATGCCCGCGGCCGAGCGCCGCCGCCGCGCCGCCGAGGCGGTCGAAAGCGTCGGCCTCACCGAACGCGCGCGGCACCGTCCCGACCTGCTCTCGGGCGGCGAGCGGCAGCGCGTCGCGGTCGCGCGCGCGATCGTGCACCGGCCCGCGCTTGTGCTCGCGGACGAGCCGACCGCGAACCTCGACACCGCCAATGCCGAACAGCTTCTGGACCTGATGCGCGGCCTCAACCGCCAACTCGGCGTCACTTTCCTGTTCGCGACGCACGACCAGCGCCTGCTCGACCGCGCCGGCCGCGTCATCCGCCTCTGCGACGGCCGCGTCGTCGAAGATTCCACCACGGAGAACCACCATGCGCACCTTCATGCAGCTCGCCTTTAGAAACGTCTTCCGCAACCGCCGCCGCACGCTGATGACGCTCCTCGTTGTCGCGGGCGGCATCTCCGCGCTGCTGCTCGCGGGCGGATTCTTCTCCTATATGTTCTGGGGCTTCCGCGAATCGACCATCCACAATGGCCTCGGGCACCTGCAGATCTACCACGCCGACTACTTCGATAAGGAAGAGGCGCACGTGCTCGACAACGGCCTCGAGAACTACGAAGCGATCGAAGCATCGGCCGCGGCGCTCCCGCACGTGAAGGGCATGGCGCCGCGCATCGAGTTCTTCGGCATGGTGTCGAACGGGATGAAGTCCGGCACCTACATGGCGACCGCGCTGCTGCCCGCCGCCGAAAAGAAGATGGGCTTCACGCCGCGGATCCTCGATGGCCGCGCGCTCAATCAGGACGCCGCGGCGAACGAGGTGCTCATCGGTGCGGGCCTCGCGAAATCGATGAACGTCAAGCCGGGCGGCGGGCTCACGCTGCTCGCCGTCACGGCCGACGGTGCGCTGAACGGCATCGACGTCGAGGTGGCGGGCATCTACACCACGCGCGTGAAGGCGCTCGACGACCGCGTGATCCAGCTCACGCTGCCCGCCGCGCAGCGCCTGCTTCAGACCAGCCGCGTGACCAAGCTCGTCGTCGGCCTGGACGACACGGACAACACGCCCGCCGTCCGGGCGGCGCTGGCCGCGCGGCGGCGCGATGTCGCGATCCGCGACTGGCGGCAGCTCTCTCCGGAGTACGGCCAGATCATTCTGCTGTTCGGCGGCATCTTCGTGTTCATGAGCGTGATCGTGTTCTTCATGGTGGTGATGTCGACCGCGAACACCATGATGATGTCGGTGTTCGAGCGCACGCGCGAGATCGGCACCATGCTCGCGATGGGCACGCCGCGCGGGTGGGTGCTCGCGCTGCTGGTGGCAGAAGGCGCCGCGACCGGCGTGCTCGGCGCTATAGCCGGCGTGCTCGCCGGCAGCGGTCTCGCGGTTCTGCTGAACCATGCGGGCCTCCAGATGCCGGCGCCGCCGGGACAAACCGACGGCTTCCCATTCCACGTGCATCACGTTCCGGCGCTCATGGCCGGCGCATCGGCGCTCGCCGTGCTCACGCTGGCGGCGGCTTCGATTCCACCCGCGCTGCACGCTTCGCGGCTCAAGATTGTCCAGGCTCTGGGGGCGCTATGACCGGGCTCATCCTCGGTGTTCTGCTGGCGGTTCCCGCGCCCGACACGGACGCGCTCATGAAGCAGTTCGACTCGGTCCGCAACGGGTGGGAGTCGTTCGTCGTGCGCGTCAGCATACGCAACTTCGAAAACGGCAAGCAGGACGAGCAACACCTGTTCGACGTCTACCAGAAGGGCGCCGAAAAGACCTATGTCGAGTTTCTGAGCCCGCGCGAGAAGGGCCGCCACCTGCTCATGCTCGGCGACGACATGTGGATCTACCTGCCGGATACGAGCCGGCCCATCCGCATCACGCCGCTCGAACGGCTCTCGGGCAACGCGTCGAACGGAGACGTGGCGCGCACGAGCTACCGCCTCGATTACGAAGCCGTCTTCCTCCGCACCGAGCCGGTGGATGGAACCGATTGCCACCTGCTCGAATTGACCGCGCGGCGCAAGGGCTCGACCTACCGCAAAATCCACCTGTGGCTGCGGGCGCGCGACGGCCGGCCCGTGAAGGCGGACTTCTTCGTCGCCTCGGGCAAGCAGCTCAAATCGGCCACCTACGACAAGTATCAGGAGACCGGCGGGCGCGTGCTGCTGCGCCAGATCACCATCTATGACCAGGTGCGCAAAGGCTCACGCTCGGTGATGGAGTACCTCGACTTCACGCCGCGCGCGCTGCCCGACCGCATCTTCCACCAGGGGCGCTCGGAGAGGTACTGAGATGCGCGCCGCCGTCCTGCTCGTTTTCGCCTGCGCGCTCGCCGCGGCACAGGACAACGGCGGCGGCGACACGCGCTTCTCGCTCGCGATCGGCGACGAGTTTTCGGCCTCCCGGGACGAGGCGGGCAATCTCGCGCTCATCGGGTCGTCGTTCCTTTACCGGCACGAGGACCGCTGGCGCGTCTCGACGAGCATCGCGGGCGTGATGCGCTCGAGCCAGGACACACACGCGCAGTTCCGCATTCGCGAAGCCTACGCGGGCGTCACGCTGGGCGACTTCGACTTCACCGCCGGCCGGCGCATTCTGCGCTGGGGCACCGGCTACGCCTTCACGCCGACCGGCGTGCTCGATCCGCCGCGCAACGCGGCCGATCCGACCGACAGGCTCGGGCTGAACGAGGGCCGCGAGATGGTTTCGACCGATTGGATTCACGGCCGCCACGCCGTCACGGCGGGCCTGGCAGGCGGTGAGCGAATGACCACGGCTGTGCGGTACAACACGCTCATCGCGGGCTTCGATTCGGCCGTGATTTACGCGCACGACCGCGGGCTGCGCGATTTCTGGGGCGCCAACTTCACGCGCGTGTTCGGCGAGGCGCTCGAGATCCACGGCGAGATCGCGCACCGCGACAACACGGCTGTGCTCATCGGAGGCAAGTACATGCTGCCCGGTTCGATCGGCACGATCGCGGAGTTCTACTCGCCCGGGGACCCGCGCGCGGGCCGCTTCGCGTTCTTCTCTGCCGGCAAGTCGCGGCTGCGCGAACTGCCCGGGTGGAAGCAGTGGGATGTCGTCTTCTCGATGGTCGCGAACACCCGCGACCGCAGCCGCATTCTGATTCTCGACGTGACCCGCCGGATCGGCGATCACTTCACGGCGACGCTGCGGGCGCAGGCGCCGCATGGTATGATCCCCTACGCCGCGCAGATCTCGACAGGGCTATGGTACCGGCTATGAAGAAGCTCTTGTGCTTTCACAAGTACTGGCAGTTGCTTGTGGCGGTCAACTTCGCCGCGGCAATTGTGGCGATGCTGGTGAACGTCCTGTTCGGCTCCGTGCACTCGCTTGCGGAGGCCCGCACCACGTTCGTGGAGTGCGTGATCTACTCGTTCTGCATCGGCACGCTGGCCGGCGTGTCCCTGCCGCCGCTGGGCCTGCACTCGTCGCAGCGCTCGCTGGCGTTCAAGCTGGTGGCGGTAGGCGGCATCCTCGTGCTCGCGACGGTGGTCGGGTGCGCGATCGCCGACGTTCTGATCGTGCTGGCGGGTCTCGAATCGGCGGCCACGGTCACGCAGAGATTCCTGCCCCTGGTGCGGATGAGCGTTCTGATCGCTTTGGCCGCGGGCTTCGGCATCTTTCTCTACGAATCCATGAAGTCCCGCGTGGAGCGCGCAAAACAGCTTGCGACCGAGGCGCAGCTTTCTTCGCTCGAGTCGCGGGTACACCCGCACTTCCTGTTTAACACGCTGAACTCGATCGCCTCGCTGATTCACGACGACCCGCGGAAGGCCGAGGAGATCGTGGGACGGCTGGCCGCGCTGCTGCGGTTTTCGCTCGACGCCAACCAGTCGAGCCTCGTGCCGCTCGAGCGGGAGATCAAGATCGTCCGCGATTACCTGGAGATAGAGAAGGCGCGGTTCGGCGAGCGGCTGCGCTACTCGATCGACGTTCCGCGCGAGTTGGAGTCAACCGGGGTGCCCCCGCTCGGGATCGAATCGCTCGTAGAAAATAGCGTGAAGCACGTGATCGCGAAACGGCGCGAGGGCGGCGAGGTGCGCGTTTCGGCGCGCCCGGCAGCGGGCGGCGGAGTCGAGATCGAGGTGGCCGATAGCGGACCGGGCTTTGCGCTCGCATCGGCGCCGCCGGGACACGGAATCGACAACCTGAAGGCGAGGCTCGACGCTCTGTACGACGGCCGCGCGAAATTCGAAGCCGCGGGCCCGATAGTGCGCCTGCTGATTCCCGAGGAGGCCTGATGTTCCGCGCGTACCTGGTGGACGACGAAGGGCTCGCCGTCAAGCGGCTGGCGCGGCTGCTCCAGGAGACCGGCCGCTTCGAGATCGCGGGGAGCACGACCGATCCCGAGGCCGCACTCGAGTTTCTGTTCTGCGCAGGGGATATCGACGTGGTGTTCCTCGATATCCAGATGCCCGTCATGAACGGGTTCGAACTGCTGGCCGCGCTGCCGCACCAGCCCGCCGTGATCTTCACGACGGCGTACGACCAGTACGCGCTCAAGGCGTTCGAGGTGAACTCGATCGACTACCTGCTCAAGCCCGTGGAGCGCGAGCAGCTCGACCGCGTGATCCGCAAGCTCGAGCGGCTGGGGCCGCGCGAGCAGCCCGACTTGCGCGCGCTGCTCGGCGAGCTTGCGAAGTCGCTCCAGACCGGTGCGGCGCCGGAGCGCATCGCTACGCGCACGGGCGATCGGATTCAGTTCATCGACCTGGCGCGCGTCACGCACTTTTTCGCGCAGGACAAGCTGACCTACGCGGCGGCGGGCGGAAAGAATTACTGCGTGGACTACACCATTGCCGAGCTGGAGCAGAAGCTGGCGCAGCGGCGCTTCGTGCGGATCCACCGGGCGACGCTCGTCAACGTGGACTGGGTCCGCGAGATGGATTCGTGGTTTGCGGGCGGTGTGCTGGTGCGGCTCAACGACGAGAAGCGGACCGAGTTGCAGGTGGCCCGGGACCGGCTGCGGGCGTTGAAGGAGAAGCTGGCGCTCTAGCTCCCGGCCCCGGGCGGCCCAGTCCGTTAAATCGACAGCAGACGCGTAAAGAAGGAGCGGTAGCGCTGCAGGGCAACCCGCAAGTCCTCCGTGGAAACGCTATCGCCCCGGTCCCACTGGTGTTCCAGATTGTTGCGCTCCTCGCCGAACATATCTGTCATCCGGTTCATCACGCTTGCCACGAGATTGTCCGCTTCCTGCACGGCCTTGCGGGGCTCGTCCACAAACGCGGCTTGAATCGCGTCCCACCGGGACCGCAGACCTGCGGCCTCCTGCTCCTGAAATAGCGCGCCCGGCTTCTCCGCTGCCACGGCGGCGCCCCGTGCCGTATACTCCATGTCCGGGTTACGGATTTCCCGATCGTCCATCACGGCTGTACCTCCTCGGATCTTCCGGCCACACGCACGCGCTCGCCAAGCAAATCCTCGAAAAGCGCGCGGTAATGGACCGTTGCCTTTCTCATGTCCTCTGTATTTGCCCCGCCATCGCGCTGACGTAGAGCGATGGCGTGAGCGGAGCGATAGTTTTGAACAAGGTGCGGGTGATCGACGGAAACGTCCGCCGCACGCCGCTCGAAGTCGCCGACGGGGTACCCGCGCTCGCGCATGACCTCGGCGACGAGTTGATCCGCTTGTTCGATCGCCCCGCCTGGGTCATCCACGAACCGCGCCTGCACCGCGCGCCAACGTTCCGCGTATTGAGCGCGAATCTCACGGGGTAGAGCGCGAATTTCGAGCGCTTGCACGCGTTGCTCGCGCCTTTCCAATTCCGTTTCGGCGGCGGTGCGTCCGCGCGCGCTCACCTCCCGTTCGTACTCGGGTCCGAAGCGCCGCCTCAGGTCTGTTGTGCGGTTTCGTTGCTGCGCGAACCAGACTGCCGCTCCGATGATGATCACAATGGCGATCGCAACGACGATCCACCACCAGGCAACCATTGCATTTCCTCCCTTGAAGGAAATGGTGCAGTCTGGATGCCAAAGACTTAAGTCGCAGACACCACGGCCACAAACCGGCCTGCGCGGCTGTGTAAAAAAGTCGGGCTGGGTTACTTCTTCAGATTGCCGGCGATTGCGTCCGCGATTTTCTTGCCGTGGAAACGTCCGTTCTCGATGAACACTTCATTGGTGTGCATGCCGGCGACAACAACTCCGGCGAGGTAGATTCCGTTGCGGCTGCTTTCGAGCGTGCCGGGGTCCGTATAGGGGCGCCCGGTGCCGGGGTCGAAGGTGATGCCATGCGCGGCGAGGAACTCGGTGTCGGGGTGATAGCCGATCATGGCGAAGACGAAATCGTTCTTCAGCGTGATTTCGCCTTCGGGAGTCGCGACGCGGATCGAACCGGGGAGAACTTCGAGCAGGCGCGAGTGAAAGTGCGCCTTTATCTCGCCGGCCTTGATGCGGTTCTCGATATTCGGCTTGATCCAGTATTTCACGTGATCGTGAATACCTGCCCCGCGGTGGATGAGGGTGACACGCGCGCCGGTCCAGTAAAGCTCGAGCGCGGCGATGGCGGCGGAGTTCTTCGCTCCGATCACGGCAACGTCGGTATCGTAATACGGGTGCGCTTCCTTGTAGTAGTAGATAACCTTCTCCAGGTACTCCCCGGGGACGCCGAGGCGGTTGGGCAGGTCGTAGTAGCCGGTGGCAAAGATGGCTTTCCTGGCCGGGTAGGTGCGCGGGCAGCCGAGGCGGTCCACGGTCCGGACGGCGAAGGCGCCGTTCTCGCCTTCGATGCGATCGACGCGCTCGTACTGACGTACGTCGAGCCCGTAGTGTTCGGCCACCCGGCGGTAATACTTGAGCGCTTCGGTGCGCGTGGGCTTCTCGCGGATCGCCGTCATCGGGATATCGCCGATCTCGAGCAGCTCGGGCGTTGTGAAAAACGTCATGTGCGTGGGGTAGTTGTAGATGGAGTTGAGCAGGCAGCCTTTGTCGAAGATGACGGCGTTGAGGCCGCGCTGCTTCAACTCGATCGCGCAGGCGAGGCCGGTTGGACCCGCTCCCACGATGGCGACGTCGAAATGCTCCACGGACGCCTCCCTTACAGCAACGCCTCCACGGAGGCGTAGACGTTATCGAGGGCCGCGGCGAGCCTGGACGGGTCCTTGCCTCCGGCTTCGGCCATATCGGGCCGGCCGCCGCCCTTGCCTCCGACGGCCTGGGCTACGGCTCCCGCGAGTTTGCCGGCGTGGACCTTCGACGTGAGGTCCTTCGTGACGGCAGAGATGATGGAGACGCTGCCATCCTCGGCCGCGGCGAGCACGATGACGGCGGTCTTCCACTTGTTGCGGAGCGAGTCGGCCAGCTGCCGCATTTGCGCGCGGTCGAAGCCGTCGAGGCGCGCGGCGAGCACTCGGGCGCCCTTGATTTCGCGGGCTTGCTGCTCGAGATCGCCCGACTGCGATTGCGCGACCTTGGTTTTGAGCTGATCGATCTGACGTTCGAGCGCGCGGCGCTGCTCGACCATCTTTTCGATCTGCTCGATGAGCTCCGGTTCGGAGGCGCGCACGAGCTCGGCGACGCGGTGGACCGCATTGGTTGTTTCCTGGAAGCGCTCGAGGGCCCCCAGGCCGGTGACCGCTTCGATGCGGCGCACGCCGGCCGAGATGCTGCCCTCGGAAACGACCTTGCACAGCCCGATTTCGCCGGTGTGGCGGACGTGTGTGCCGCCGCAGAGTTCCTTGCTGTAGCCGGGGACCTGGACCACGCGCACGCGGTCGCCGTACTTTTCGCCGAACAGCGCCATGGCTCCGGTGGTGAGGGCCTGGTCGAGCTCCATCACCGACGTTTCGACGGGCTTATCGCTGAGGATCTGCTCGTTGATGAGGCGCTCCACTTCGGCGATCTCGGCAGGGTCGAGCGCGGCGTAGTGCGTGAAGTCGAAGCGCAGGCGCGTGGGATCGACCACGCTGCCCGCCTGCTTGACGTGCGTGCCGAGCACGGCGCGGAGCGCGGCGTGGAGCAGGTGCGTGGCGGTGTGGTTGCGCATGGTGGAGCGGCGCACCTCGGCCGAGACCTGCGCGCGCACGGTCTCGCCGGCTTTGATCGGCGCGAGCGCGACGGCTCTATGAACGCTCAGGCCGGGGACGGGGGGGTAGGTGTCCTCGATATCCGCGAGTTTCTCCCCCGCGGCGGTGGTAAGCACGCCTTTGTCGCCGACCTGACCGCCCGATTCGGCGTAGAAGGGCGATTGGTCGAGGACGATTTCGACGTGCTCGCCGGGTGCGGCGGCCTCGAGCGCTTTCTGTTCGCGGATGATGGCGACGATGCGGCCTTCGGCTTCGAGCGCTTCGTAGCCCAGGAATTTCGTGCGGCCCTTCGCGAGCAGCTCCTGGTAAACGGGCGCGACGGCGGCGCGTTCGGCGCCTTTCCAGCTTGCGCGGGCGCGCTGGCGCTGCTGTTCCATTTCGGCTTGGAAACCCTGCTCGTCGATTTCGAGGCCGTACTCGCGCGCCATCTCCTGCTGCTCTTCAAGCGGCAGGCCGTAGGTGTCGTAGAGCTTGAAAGCGACGCTGCCGGGGAGCCCGCCCTGCGCGTTTTTCGCTTCGTCGTGGAAGATGCGCTCGGCCACCTGGAAGGTGGTGGCGTAGCGGTGCTCTTCGTCCTTGACGACGCGCGCGACGCGCTGGATGCTTTCCATCAGCTCGGGATAGGCGGGCTTCATGAGCTCGGCAACGAATCCGGTGAGCCGGTAGAGGAACGGATCGAGCACCCCGATTCTGCGGGCGTGGCGCATGGCCCGGCGCATGATCTTGCGCAGCACGTAGCCGCGGCCGTCGTTCGAGGGCAGCACTCCGTCGTGAATGAGAAACTCGCTGGCGCGGGCGTGGTCGGCGACGATGCGGAGCGTGGTGTCGATCTTCGGGTCATCGCCGTAGCTCGTGCCGAACAGGTCCGCGGCTTTGTGGATGATGGGGCAGATCAGGTCGGTGTCGTAGTTCGAGAGCTTGCCCTGCATGACGGCCGCGATGCGTTCGAGGCCCATGCCGGTGTCTATGGACGGGCGCGGAAGCGGCTCGAGCCTGCCGTTGGTGTCCCGGTCGTACTGCATGAACACCAAATTCCAGATCTCGACGTAGCGGCCGGATTCGCTCGGAAAACTGTCTTCTTCGGCGGGCAGATCGGAGGCCTCGGGGCCGAGGTCGTAGTGCAGCTCCGAGCAGGGGCCGCAGGGGCCGGTCTCGCCCATCTGCCAGAAATTGTCCTTTTCGCCCTGGCGGAAGATGCGGTCCCTGTGCACGCCGGCGACCGATTGCCAGAGCTCTTCGGCTTCGTCGTCGTCGCGGAAGACGGTGATGTAGAGGCGGTCCTTCGGCAGTCCGTATTCTTTCGTGACCAGCTCCCAGGCGAAGGCGATGGCTTCCTTTTTGAAGTAGTCGCCGAAGGAGAAGTTGCCAAGCATCTCGAAAAACGTATGGTGGCGGCGGGTGAAGCCGACGTTTTCGAGATCGTTGTGCTTACCGCCGGCGCGCACGCATTTCTGCGACGAGACCGCGCGGGAATAGTCGCGCTTCTCGCGGCCCAGGAAAACGTCCTTGAACTGGTTCATGCCCGCGTTGGTGAACAGCAGCGTCGGGTCGTTGGCGGGGACAAGGGAGGAGCTGCGGACGGGGCGATGGCCGCGCGCGGCGAAGTAGTCCAGGAATTTCTGGCGGATTTGATGACCGGTCACTATCTTATTGTGGCATGGGGTGGATTGGAGGCACAGCCGCCGGCGGCCGGCCATCAGCGGTCAGCAAACGGGTCAGTCGAAGGACGCGGGCCAGCCGGGGTGGCGGAGGTGGTCGAACAGATGGTGGAGTTCGTCTGGAGTGACGCGGGTGAGGGAGAGCGGGGGCAGGTCGTTCTCGGGGAAGAAGGCTACCCCGGTAGTTTCATTGCTTGAAGCGGGTTCTCCTCCCTTGAGGTCGCACAGGAAGAATATCTTGTAGGCGTGGTAAGGAATGGGCGGGTGACCGTGGCGGTCGCGGTCGTAGAGGGCGAGGAGTTTGACGGGTTCGACGTCGTAGCCGGATTCTTCTTTCGTTTCCCGCGCGGCGGCTTCTCCGGGAGATTCGCCGATGTCGGCCCACCCTCCGGGGAGGGTCCAGTGGTTGTCCTCCCGCTCTCGCACGAGGAGGATGCGGCCGTCCTGGAAGACGGCGGCGCGGACATCGACTTTCGGGGTGACGTAGCCGAGTTCGCGGGCGAAGGCCGCGCTGACGGCAGCGGGTTCGGCGCCGCATCCACCGGCCATGATTTCGGCTGCGATGTTGCGAATGGCGGTGTAGCGCTGGACGTCGTACTCGTTGGTGGTGTAGGTGAGTCCGGTTTCTCCGATGGCCTGTAGGCGGCGGGCCCATTCGAGCCACTTGGGTTGCATGGAGTGGCTAGTGTAGCAGGCGCAGGTGCGGCCGCACAGGTGCTGCCTAGCGGCCGGCGGCGTGCGCGGCGATTACGAGCAGCAGCAGGCCGGCGAGCGAGGCGACTCGCACGCGCGGGCGGTCGTATCCGGCCTCGGGGCGGGCGGCGGGGAGTTTCGGTTCGAGTGTGTGGAGGACCGCGGCGAAGCGCGCGAGGATCATGGGTTCGACTCGCGACGAAAATTCGCAGCCGATGTTGACGTAGCCGGAGTGCGAGAGGGGCACGCGCAGCATCCAGCAGTTTGCGGGCGAGGCCGTGTCGCGGAGCCACTCTTCGCGGACGCCCATGCCGTCCATGCGGAGGACAAGGCGGGCGAAGCCGAAGTCGCGCGAGGCGGCGCGGATGGCGTCCCAGCATTCGCCGGGTCCGGAGGCGCGGGCGAGTTCGTCTTCGAGGGCGCGCAGGCGCAGCTCGGACCGGAACAGGCGGAAGAACGTCGAGGGGAGCATGAGGCGGCCGGCGATGCCGAATTCCGCGTATCCGAGGTGCTGGACGGCGAGCCAGGCCGCGGCGCAGAAGAGCACGAGCAGCGCGGCGGCGATCTTTTTTTCGGCAACGCTCTGCACGATGGAGAAAGCCGCGCCGATGCCGGCAATGCCGTAGAGCACGAGCGCAACGCGGCGGGGCGCGAGGCCGCGATCGAGCAGCTTGTGATGGATGTGGGCGCGGTCGCCGCGGAAGACTGGCTGGCGGCGGAGGATGCGGCGTCCGATGGCAAGGGCGGTATCGGCGAGCGGGATGGAGAGCACCATGAGCGGGGCGGCCATGCCGAACAGCGTGGCGGCTTTGTGCGACCAGATGATGGCGAAACAGCCGAGCAGGAAGCCGATGCTGAGGCTGCCGGAGTCGCCGGGGAAGACCGAGGCCGGGCTGAAGTTGAACAGCAGGAAGCCGAGCAGGGCGCCGGCAAGCGGGGCGGTGGCAAGAACAAGTCCGGTGTGCCCGGTGAGAAGGGCGGCGATCAGGGTTCCGGCGGCGGCGAGCAGTCCGATGCCGGCGGCGAGGCCGTCGATGCCATCGATCAGGTTGAACGCGTTCGAGCAGGCCGCGAGCCAAAGCAGCGTGACGGGGATGGCGAGCCAGAGCGGGATTGCGTGGGGCCCGATGGAGTCGATGCGGATGCCGGCCCAGCAGGCCAGACCCGCGGCGGCGAACTGGCCGGCGAATTTCTGCCAGGGCTGCAAACCGGCCAGATCGTCGGCGAGGCCGGTGGCGAAAACCACCAGGGCGGCGGGAATGAGGTTCCAGGCGAGCGGGAGCCCGCGTGCGAGGACCAGGTCGCGGCCGGGGAGCGGGACCAGCAGAAGCAGGGCGAAGGCTCCGGTGTAAGCCAGGACGATGGGGATGCCTCCGATGCGAGGGATGGGCTCTTTGTGGAGCTTGCGGGCCTGGTCGGGGAGATCGAACCAGCCGAGTTTGCGCCCGAGATTCCGGAAGATGGGTGTGAGGACCAGGGCTAGCAGCAGGGCCGAGAATGCCAGGAACAGGGGGGCTGGGTGCATGGCTAACGGTGGGCCCGTTCGGGGAGGTTGGGGCCGGCCGCGGACCGGGGGGTGCGCCCTGCATTGAGGATGTCCAGGAGACGGGCAACTCCGTCGGGACGGTCATAACAGGCTTCGAAGGCTTTGCGGGCCCGCTCGCCGGCTCGGGCGATCAGGGCCGGCTCGCGGGCGATGAGATCGAGCAGTTCGACCAGGCCGGCGGCGTCGCCGGGTTCGATGTGCCAGCCGCAGCGGCAGGCGCGGATCAGGTGGGCGGGCGTGGCCGCGCGGGGTCCGATGAACAGAATGGGGCGGGCGGCGGCCATGAGGCCGTATACCTTGCCGGGGACGACGGCGCCCAAGGCGGCGGTGCTTTCCGTGACGAGGCCGATGTGGCAGCGCCCGAGATGGGCGGAAAGGTTGTCCCGGTAGCCGGTGAATTCAGCGTTCGGGAGTCCGAGTGTTTCGAGGGCTTTGCGGCGCGCGCCTTCGCCGGCGAACACGAAGCGGAAGCGGGGGTCGGCTTTCAGGGCTTGCATCGCTTCGGCGATGGTGGCGATGTCGTGCGCGAGTCCGAGGTTGCCGGAGTAGAGAATCGTGAGCGGGCGCGGCTCGGGGAGGGGCTCGGGGCGGATGGCGGCGCCGTCGGCCCAGTTCTCGGCGATGCGGACGTTGGCGGAGACGCCGGAGGCGGCAAGGCGGTCGCGCATGCAGGGGCCGAGCACGATGACGGCTGTTGCGGCGCGGCGCGCGCGGCGGGCGGCGGCGGCAAGGACGCGGGTCAGCGGGGACCGCGGCGAGAGGACCCCTAGCGCTACGGCTATGTCGGGGTACACGTCCATCTCCCAGATATAGTGGCGGGCGCCACGAAACCTTCTCAGCAGGTCTCCGATGACGGAGAGCATGGGCGGAGTGGTGAGGGTGACGACGAGGTCGGGACGCGGGATGCGGAGGCTGGCCCAGAGGGCTCCGGGAAAATAGGAGAGGTAGGACAGGAGGCGGGCGGCGGGTGTTCGGGAGAAGGGGGCTGTCGGGACCCGAACGACTCGCACGGGGCCGGCCTGAGAGGCCGCCGCAGTCCGTTGGCCTGCCCCACCGCAGATGACGGTGACGGTGTGGCCTTGCGCGGCGGCTTCTCGCGCGACGTCGGCGAGGAGGCGGCCGGTGGGGGCGGAATCGGGGGGATAGAACTGGTTCAGGAAGAGCAGGTGCATGGGAAGAAGCTGGAAGCTGGAAGCTGGAAGCTAGAATTCAGAAGCCAGAAGCCAGAAGACAGAAGACAGAAGCCGGAAGCCGGAAGCCGGGAACGTGAATCACAGGGGCAGATTGCGGGAGCGGCGGCGGGCTTCGGTGATTTTCATTTCGATCATGTATTCGTAGATCGAGAGCAAACGGCAGTAGTGGTAGCCGGGGAGGCCGTCGAGGAAGCCCCCGCGCAGGAAGTACATGTAGAGGAAGCGCAGCGCGGGGCGGCAGGGGAGGCGGAAGGAGAGCTCCTTGAGCGCGGCCCGGCGGCGGAGGGGGTCGGCGGCCAGAAGGCCTCGGAGGTCGAGGCGTCCGGCGGCGAGCGAGTTGAGGGTCTCTTCGGCTTCGGCGGTGGAATAACGGTTGTGCTTGGCGATCCAGGACTCAAATCCGTTATTGAAGCTGTAGTGCAGGAGGCCGTTGCGGAGGCGGCCTTCGGTGCCGTCGATGTGGCAGCGGAGGTTGATGGAGCGCTCGAAGCGCACGGCTTCGGGGCGGAACAGGCGCACGAGCCAGGTCGGGTAGAGGCTGGCGTGGCGGAGCCAGCGGCCCATGAACATGTCGCGGCGCGAGAGGCGGTAGGCGGCATGGCGCGGGGGGCCTTCGACAGCGGCGCGCATTTCATCGCAGAGCGCGGGGGTGGCAATTTCGTCGGCGTCGGGGTTGAAGACCCAGGGGTGCTTGAAGGGGAGGCGGAGCGAGGCGGCGCGGTGGTCGCGCTCGTTGTCGAAGGCCCGGTGGTAGACGCGGGCGCCGTAGGTGCGGGCGATTTCGACGGTGCGGTCGGTAGAGAGCGAGTCGAGGACGACGATGTCGTCGCTCCAGGAGACGGCGTCGAGGCAGCGCGGGAGGTTCAGTTCCTCGTTACGCGTGAGTATAAGCACGCTGATGCTCATCGATGATCCGTTTCTTGAGGGGGCGGGCCGGGTTGCCGGCCACGACGGTCCAGGGCTCGACGTCACGGTAGACGGAGGAGCGGGCGCCGGCGACGGCTCCTTCGCCGATGGTGACGCCGGGGCCGACGAAGACGTCCGCGCAAACCCAGGCGAAGGGGCCGACTTCGATGGGTTCGGCGACGAGGGGCATACGAAGCGTGGAGATGTCGTGCGTGGCGGCGCAAAGATAGCTGTATTGCGAGACGGTGGCGTGTCCGCCGATGGTGATGCGGGCGACGTTGTAGCAATCGACCCCGGAGCCGAGGCAGGCGTTGCGGCCCATCTCGAGGTTCCAGGGGGCCCAGATTCTGGCGGTCGGGTAGACGCGGGCGCCGGGGGCGAGTGCTGCGCCGAACAGGCGGAGCAGAAGGCGGCGCCAGGCGTGGAAGGGGCGCGGCGAGGGGCGGAACAGAAGCGTGTAGACGACGCTCCAGAGGGCGCGGCGGGGGCGGTGGAGGTTCATGCGTGTTGGGGCTCGGCGAAAAATGGGAATTGAGTATGCTGTCCCGGGTTTTGGGTGAGGTGGTCGAGGAGGGTGGCGGTTTGTTGGGCGATGGCGGCCCAGGTGTAGCGCGTTTCGACGAGCGCGCGGCCGCGGAGGCCGGCCTGGCGGCGGGCGGCCGGCGGGGCGGCGAGTTGGGCGCGGAGGGCGGCTTCGAGCTGGGTTTCGTCCGGCTCAATGACGACTCCGCACTGGCGCCGGGCCACTTCGGGGAAATGGCACTGGCGCGTGATAACGACGGGGAGCGCGGCGGCCAGCGCTTCGAGGACGGCGACGGAGAAGCCTTCCGAATGCGAGGGCAGCACGAAGAGCGAGGCCGCGGCTAGCGCGCTCCATTTGAGTTCGGCGTCGAGCATTCCGGTGAAGACGGCCGCGGGCGCGAGGCGTTTGAGGCGCGGCACGGAGTTATCGGGATCGGGGCCGGCGATGACCAGGCGCGCTTCGGGGAAATCGGGCTCGATGCGGCGCCACGCTCGCGCGAGCAGATCGACTCCTTTTTTGTGGTGGATGCGGCCGAGATAGAGAACGAGCGCGCGGCCCTTGAGTTCGGGGTGGCGCTGGTAGAAGGCGTCCGGTGTCGCGGCAACCGGCTCGATTCCGTTGGGGATGACGGCGGCGGGCGGGCGCAGGCCGAAGGCGCGGTAGTCGCGGGCTTCGGCATCGGTGAGGGCGCAGAGGCAGGCGGCGCGGTTGAGGTTCCGGCGCTCGACCAGGGCCGCGTAGAGCCGCTTCTTCCAGCGCTTGTTGCGGAGGGCCCAGCGGTCGAGCATGCCGTGGGCGGAAACGATGTAGGGGACTCCGGCGCGCGCGGCGATGGAGCCGGCGGCGATGGAGTGCCAGTTCCAGATGCCGTGTATGTGGACGATGCCGGCCGATTCGATGGCCGCGCGGAGAGTGCGCAAGGGCGTTTCTTCGGCGGCGAGAAGGGTGGTGGCGTAACGGCCGGTGCGGGCGAGGGCGCGGGCGAGCGCGGCGGCGCAGACGCTGGGGCCGCCGCGGTCCGGGGCGAGGCTGTGTATGACGTGGAGGACGGTGCGCATCACAGGGACGCGAGGCGGTGGACTTCGCCGGCCCAGGCTTCGGGCGAGTAGGCTTGGACGATTTCTTCCGATGCCCGGCCCATGGCGCGGCGCTCGGACTCGTCGAGGCCGGCCAGCCGGTGCATGGCGCGCGCGAGGTCGCCGGCGTCTTGGGGGTCGAACACGTAGCCATTAAGGCCGTGGGAGACGAGGTCGCAAGCGCAGCCGCAGCGCGATGAGACGAGCACGGGCAGGCCGCAGGCCATCGCTTCGTTCACGACCAGGCCCCAGGGCTCGCTGAGGCTCGGAAGGACGAGGCCTCCGGCGAAGGCGTAGTGCGCGACCAGGCCGTCGCCCGAGCGCGGGCCTCGAAAGTAGACGTGATCGGGCGCGGGGAGAGAGCCGGCAAGCGGGCCGTCGCCGGCGATAACGAGATCCCAGGTTCCTCCGGCGGCGCGGTAGGCGGCGAAGGCTTCGAGCAGCAGCGGCAGATTCTTTTCGGCGCAGAGGCGGCCGACGAACAGGAAGTAATTCGCGGGAAGCCCGTGGTCGCCTGCGGTGGAGGTTTCGCGGGCGGCGGCCGCGCGGGCAGCGAAGTACGCATTATCGACGACGTCGTAAGGGCGTCCGATGCGCTGGGGGTCGAAGCCGAGCGAGACGAGATAGCCGGCCTGCGGGGTTCCGGCGACGATGGCGTAGTCGTAGGCGCGGAGCAGGAGCGACTTGACGGCTTCGCGGACGGCGTGCCGGGGGAGATCGGCGCGCGTGCTGTCGCTGAACAGGACGGCGCGGCGGCGGTGGAGCTTCGCCCAGAGCGCGGCGGCGAGACAGGGCAGCTCGGAGTATCCGGAGATGAAGACGACCATCGGATCGATGCGGTTGAGCGTGCGCCAGAGGCGCAGCGCGGCGCGCGGGCGCGGGCGGGTACGGCGCTCCCAGCATCCGTCTCCGGCCCGGACGATTTTGAGGGCGCCGGGGTCGTAGCCGCCCCAAAGCGCGTCCTGCTCCGCCGGGGCAAGCTCGACCAGGGTGAGATCGACGAGCTTGGCGGCGGCGGCCGCGCGGGCGATGTGATAAGGGCCGAGGTGGACCCAGATGATGGCGGCTTTGGGCTTCATAGGGCGGCGATCAGACGCCGGGCGTAGCGGGCGACGGTGAATTCGAGCGAGCGCGCGATGGCGTTTCGCGAAAGCTCGGGGAGCAACTCGGGGAGGGCGATCAAGCGCTCGAGGCGGGCGGCGATCGCTTCAGGCGCACGCGAGGGAACGAGGAACCCTTCGATGCCGTCGCGCACGGGGCTTCCGGCTTCGGGCGTGGTGATGACGGGGAGGCCGGCGGCGAGCGCTTCGTAGCAGACGGTGGCCGAGCCTTCGAGAAGCGTGGGGAGCAGGAAGACGTCGGCCCAGCCGTAGTGGGCCGCCATGGCGGAGCGCGGCGCGGGTCCGGCGAGCTCGAGGTGTTCCGCGAGCGCTTGCGCGGCGCGGGGAGTGACGGCGATCGGACCCACCGCGCGGAAGTGCGCGCGCGCGCCGAGCAGGCGGGCGGCTTCGAGCAGGTAGGGCGAGCCTTTCCGGAGGCAGAGGGCGCCGGCGGTGAGGACGCGCAGAGGGCTATGCGGCTCTCGAACGCGCGGCTCGGTGCGGGGATCGACTCCGTAGGGGACGACGGCGCAGCGCCCGGCCGGTCCGCCGCATTCCGCGATGCCGCGGCGGACGAATTCCGAGCCGCAGAGGATCGTGGTGGCAGCGTCCCACTCGGCCCGTTCGCGCTCGATGAACTCGGGACGGCGCACGTCGCCGGCTTGCTCCCAGCCGGGAAAGCGGTCGCGCTCGGCGGCAAGGACGCGGTCCTCGATTTCGGCGGGCGCGAGCGTTTGTTCGAGCACGGCGGCGAGTCCGTGACGGCGCGCGTGGCGCAGCAGTTCGAGCGCGGCCGAATTGAACGCGTAGACGCCCGCGGCGTCGCGCAGGCCGTTGCGGACGATGCGCTCGCAAAAAGCGCGCCCGGCCCAGAGATGGACCGCGGTGTATCCGGAGGGCGTCCGTATGGCGGCGCGGCGGCAGGCGTAGGCGAGGCCGAACGCGGAGAGCGAGTGAATGCGCGAGCGGGGCACGCCGCCGGGGTCTCGCGCGGCCAGGCGCGCGACGGCCGCCGGACGCAGACGGCGCGGCAGGCGGGCCAGCGCGCGGGGCCAGCCCTTGGCGGCGCAAAGATCCGTGTAGAGGCGCTCGAGCATGCCGTGCTCTTCGAGAATGCGCGGGACGGCGTAATGCATACGCGCGCCGAGCTGCGCGACGGCGAAGCGGCGGGTCATCGTTTCCGGAACCATTCGTTCAAGGCCGCGAGCGGCAGGAAGTATTGGAAGAACGGCAGGTAGATGGCGTACATGTCGGTAACGGCGGCGGTGACGCCGTAGACTGCGCCGGCGGCGTAGATCGACTGGTAGACGACGTCGCCGGTTTCGTTGGCGCGGACCCAGAGGAAGCGCATCCAGCGGGCGATGAAGAAGTAGACGATGGCGCCGGCGTACCAGAACTGCGCGAAGGCGGTGGCGGGGCCGCCGGGGACCATGCCGTAGGGGATGCGCCACTCGTAGGAATCGTAAGCGGTGCGCGAGGGCGCATCGGCGAGCAGGGCGCGCTTGCCGTCCTCACCCACCAGAAGCTTTGGGACGTAGATGAGGACGAAGGCGTTGTAGAAGCCGACGCCGTAATCGTAAAGGCGCTCGCGGGCGGTGATTTCGATGACATGGGCCATGGCCCAGAACTCGGCGTCGCTGCCGTCGAGGACGGCCTTCACGCCGGCGCCGGGGTCGAGCGCGGCCAGCCGGCCGGTGTCGGAGCCGATGGGGCTGTGGCGGCGGTAATAGGGCGCGAGCACGATGGCCACGGCAAGAACGGGGACGGCGGCGAGCGCGGCCCAGCGGGGCGGAGCCCAGCGGCGCGCGAACCAGGCGATCGCTGGCAGGGCAAGGCAGAGCCAGACCAGCATGGTGCGGCGCGCGAGAAAGACGACGCTGGCGATGAAAATGAGACCGGCTATGGCGGGCGGCGCGAGCCGGAATTTCGAGCGCAGGCGCAGCGCGCACAGCGTGGCAAGCGTGAAGCCGGGCTCGAGCCACTGCACGAAGAACGAATACACCACCGGCATGCCGGACCAGGTCAGGCTGTAGTGGCCGCCGGCGGAGTAGTGCGCGACGAGGCCGCCGCTCATGGCGGTGATTTTGAGGTACGCCGCAAGGCCGATGGCGATCAGGGCGACGGCGATCGCGTAGAGAGTGCGGGTGGGAATGGGCGACGGCGGGCGAAGCCACGCGGGCGGGACGCGGCTGTTCCAGCCCAGGTGTATGGCGGCGGCGCAGAGGATGCACATAACGAGCGTTCTGGCGATGGCGGCGTCCGGGGCCGAGCCGGCGCGGGCCACGCCGATGGCTTGCGGGACGACGAAGCCGAGGAGGCCCGAAGCGGCGAGAAACGGGTACTGCAAGATGCCGTAGCGCGGGCGCAGGGCTTCGCCGGCGATGAACAGCAGCACGGCGGCGAGGATGGCGAGCAGGATCGGCGTCATGGCCAAAGCGCGACGGCGCAGACCGTGTGGTCGCCGGCGGCGACGGTTTCCCGGATTTCGAACGCGGCTCCATTGCGCGAGAGGTCGTAGGCGAAGGCGGCGAGGTCGTAGGGCGGATGCAGTTCGACGATCAGGCTGCGGGCGCGGCGAATCCAGGAGCGGCAGTTGCGGAACAGCGGCTCTTCGGCGCCTTCGATGTTGCACTTGATGAGATCAACGGCGTCCCAGGCGCGGGCGGCAAGCAGCGTGGGGACGTCGTAGACCGGCGTGGGAAGGCCGGCGGGCGCGCGCGAGAGTTCGAAGGCCCATTCTCCGGCGCCGGCGTCGCGGATGTAGCCCGATCCCGGAGTGTCGCCGGCGAAGGCGCGCAGCGCGAGGGCAGAAAGGCGCGCGGCGGCGAGGTTGTGTTCGAGCAGGCGGAAGTTTTCCGGCTCGGGCTCGAGGCACAGCAGTTCGCAGCCCGGATAGAGCGCGGCGAAACCGGCGGCGGAGAGGCCGGTGTAGGCTCCGAGATCGAGGATGCGGAGCGGGCGTCCGGCGGGCGCGGCGATGGCGAGCGCCCCGGCGAGACGCCCATAGTGGTGCTCGAGAAAGAGTTCCTGGAAGACGAGGATGTCGGTGCTTCCGAGGCGGAGCGTGAGCGGGGTGCCTCGCCAGTTGATGGCGATGGTTCGGGCCGCGGGCGGAAGCGGAGGGCAGAAGCGCGAGCGGAGCCAGCGTGCGGCGAGGTAGGGGAGATAGCTGCGAGGATCGAGGCCGGAGGTGCGGAGGTGGGCGAGGTGGGCGGTTAGGGACATGGGGAAGGTAGAAGTTAGAAGTCAGAAGTCAGAAGCCAGAAGTCAGAAGTCAGAAGCCAGAAGTCAGAAGCCAGAAGTCAGAAGTCAGAAGCTAGAAGCTCGGAGACGGCGCCAGTTCCGATAGGTTTGCCGGGTTACGGGGTGGCGGTGGGTGGCCGCGATTTTTAGGAGGCCCGGCAGAGTTAGGGATAGTTCTAGGTCGGTTGTCCAGTAGCCTTGTTTCAGGTTGTAGAGGGTGTTGGCGGCCCAGGTTCTGGGTAATGCCAGGGGGAGATACGGGGTTGGGCAGCGGAGGAGGTCGGTTAGAACGGCGTTGCGGTGGGTGTAGAAGCGGGTTCGGTGTTCGCTGCGGTTGGCGGGGGATTGGGCGTGATAGACGGTTATGGCGGGGAGAGTGAGGATTGAATGGCCGGCGTCGTAAAGGCGGAGGGCCAGGTCGGATTCTTCTCCGAAACAGCGGAAGGATTCGGGGTAGAGGCCGGCAGCTATGACGGAAGCCCGGTGCAGGAGGCTTGCTCCTCCCAGGAAGGTGGGGCTGTGAAACGGCGGGGCGTTTTCCGGGTAGGTTCGGGTTCCGTTGGGGAGGAGCAGGTTGAAGGTGAGTATGGCGGCGGCGGCGGTTTGGTTCAGTGCCGAGGCCAGCGCTGCTTCGTTCAGGAACCAGCAGTCGTCGTCGAGCGAGAGTATGTAGTCTCCCTTGGCTTTGCGGATGCCGTGGTTGCGGGCGGCGATCAGGCCCTGGTTCGTGGGTAGACGCAGGTAAGTCGCCTGCGGGAAGCGCTCGTTTATCAGTGTGGCTGTGTTGTCTGTGGAGCCGTCGTCTACTATGACGAGTTCGTCGGGCGGGCGGGTTTGGTCGTATAGTTTCGGGAGCGAAACAGCCAAATCGGCGGCCCGGTTGTAAGTGGCTATGACGGCGGAGACGGTCGGCATCAGAACAGGGGAATTCGCTCGCGCGCGACGCGCAGGATGTTTTTGACGGGTTGCGGGAGGCTCGAGCGCAGGCCGGGGCGGAGGCCGGGGGGCAGCGACCAGGCTTCCATGTCGAGGGGCGGTGCGGTTTCTCTGGCGTGATCGAGGACCAACGCGAAGATCGATGCGTAGTGTTCGGCCTGCCGGCGCAGGGTAAAGCGGAGCGCGGTCATGCGGGCCGAGCGCGAGAGGAGCGAGGCGGCCGCGGGGTCTGAAGCGAGGCGCGCCAGGTGCGCGGATGCCCGTCGGACGGAGCCGGGCGCGAACAGCAGGCCGTCGATTTCGTCTCGCACGAGGAAATCCGTGACGTCGCGGATCCGCGAAGCGATGGGAACGCAGCCGGCGGCCATCGCTTCGAGCAGCGTGATGGAACAGCCTTCGAAGCGCGAGGGCAGCAGCAGGGCCTCGTGCTCGGCCATGTGGGCCGGGATGGCGCGGCGCGGCACGGGGCCGGTGAAGCGCACGCGGCCGGAGAGTCCGGCGGCCTGGAAGCGCTGCTTGAGCGCGGCGAGGTCGGGGCCGTCTCCGCTGACGGTGAGGCGGAGATCGGCGCCGGCGCGGGCAGCGCGCGCCATGATTTCCGGCAGCCAAAAGACACCTTTGACGGCGTCGTCGATGCGGCCGTGGCAGAGGACGTGGAGGGCATTGCAGTCGCGCAGGGGGCGCGGGATGGCGTAAGCGGCGGGGTCGATGCCGTTGGGGACCACGAAGGTCCAGAGCGGGTCGAAGCCGTGGCGGCCGGTGAGGTCCGAGTGGATGCGCGGGCTCACGCAGATGGTGGCGTGGACGTGATCGCGGAGGGCGGCGGCGGCCTTGTAGGTGGCCGGGGTGATGCTATGGACGACGAGAACGCGGAAGATTTCGGGCGGAAGATAGCGGGCGAGGTTGGACTCGACGGCGCCCGAGAGCGCATGAAAGAGCACCAAGTGCGGACGCTCGGCGGCGATGCGCTCGAACAGGGCGCGGGCGCGCGTGAGATCGTCGTCATCCGGTGTGGCGAGCAGGGCGCCGGTGCGGAGATCGTCCGGGTCCGTCACGCGCAGGGCGTGGTGCGCGGCGAGCCAGGAGAGCGTGACGCCGCGGGCGGCGAGCGATTTCACGAGGCCTGCGACAACGACGTAGACGCCGCCGAGTTCGGGCAGGCAGAGCGTGAGGGCGCGTATTGGTTCAGGCATGGCGGGCGATGTGGCGCAGCGCGCAGGGGAGCGCGACGGCGGCGTCGATCAGGTAGGCGGCCGAACCGGCGACGGGCAGCGCGAGGATGCCGAGCGAGGGCATGAGAGCCCAGGCTCCGGCGGTGAAAACGGCCGCTACGGCGAGGTGCAGGATCGCTTTCGTTTTCACTCGGCCGATGCCGACGAGCAGGATTCCGTTGGCGGCCGAGCAGGCCATCAGGAGGTAATAAACCGACATGGCGGCGAGCAGCGCGCGCGCGGGGACGACGCGGCCGCCGGTCCACAGGCCGATGGCGAAGGCGCCAGCGAGCACGAGCGCGGCTCCGGCGGCCAGCATTAGGCCGCAGGTGATTCCGAGAATACGGAGCGCGGCGGCGCGGATCCATTCCCAATCGCCGCGCCCGCGGGCTTCCGCGTAGGCGGCCAGGTACGGCGAGGCGAGGCCGTAGCAGGCGGTCGCGGCGACGAGGAACGCGGCGGCAGGGACGCTGTAGGCGGGCACCTGCGCGGGGCCGAGGCGGTTGGCGATCAGGACGTTCGTGGAATAGAGAATGGCCAGGTCGCCCAACTGCACGGCGATGAGCGGAGTGCCGTAGGCGGCGATAGTGCGGGCGCTGGCGAGGCTGCAAAAACGCGGCGCCGGGCGCAGTCCGGGGTGGCGGATCAGAAGGACGTAGGCCGCGAGCGCGCAGGCGGAGACGAGCGCCGGGGCGCTCATCGCGATCGCGAACGAGGCGGTCGAGACCGGGCCGAGCGCGAGCGCGAAGACGAGCGCGACCGAGAGCAGCGAGCCGGCGATCTGGGCATACGCCCCGAGGTAGCCTTCCTGAAGCGCGGCGGAGAGCGGCGCGGCAGCGTTGAGCGAGAACGAGGCTGCGAAGAAAAGACCGCAGATGAGAAGCAGGGCGCGGGCGTCCGGGGCGAGTGCGGAGTGCGGGGCGACTCCGAGCAGGCGCGGGACGGCGGGAATCCGCGAGGCCGCGCAGACGGCGGCCGCGATGAGGACCGATAACAGGACGAAGCCGAAGAAGGCGGTCGAGACGTGGCGGCGCACGGCGGGCCAGTCGCCTCGGCCATAGTCTCGCCCGGCGGCGTTGACGAGGCCCGAAGCGAGGCCGAAATCCGAGATGCCGAGCCAGGCAATGACGGAGCCGGCGGCGAGCCACAGGCCATAGCGCTCGGGGCCGAGCACCTGCAACGAGAGCGGGATGGTGACGGCGCGGGCGAGGACGGCGGCGAGTTTCGCGGCGAGTCCGGCGCGCGCGGTGCGCCACGCACGGCGGCCGCGGCGCTCGCGATGCTCCGCGGTGCGGTCACAGGCTTCCCGCAATTCTATTTCGATGGCCGTCATTCAGTTACGGGACTCTTCGGAGCGAACCGCAAAATCGTGTGCGTTAGGTTGAGGGCGAAGGAGAGCACAATGCTGAACTACCTTACGAAGCTGTATGAGCTGGGCGCGCTGCCGGTGGTGCGGCCCGGAGCGGCTTCGCGCATGGCGGTGGGCGCGAGCCCGACGGTGAGCGGAGGGCTGGGGACCACGGTGGTGCGGCTGGTGGCGACGACCGACTGCCACGTTTGTTTCGGCGCCGATCCGGTGGCGGATGAAAACAGCCTGTTCCTGCCCGCCAACATGCCCGAGTACTTCGCCTGCGCGCCGGAGGAGAAGATCTCGGCCGTTTCCGATGCGGCGGACGGGATGCTGTACATCGCGCCGGCGATCTAGGGGGGCGCTATGATTTTCAGGCCGGGTTTCGTTCATGGGCGCCCGCGGGGCGCGTCCCGTCCGTGCTGGTACGTGGATTCGGCGAACGGGGATGATGCCAACAGCGGGAGGTCGCCGGCGAGCGCGCTGCGAAGCATCGGGGCCGCCCAGGCGCGGCTGAGCGCGGGCGATACGCTGGCGCTGGCGCGCGGATCGCACTGGCGCGAGCAGTTGACGATTCCGGCGGAAGGCATCGAAGTGGAGGCGTACGGCGCCGGCGACAAGCCGCTGCTCGACGCTTCCGATGTGATCGATCCGGCGGCGTGGACGAAGACGCCGGGATTCGAGGACGTCTACGAAGCGGTGTTGCCGGTGCTGCAAATGGGGACGCAGACGTTTCCCGGGCTGTGGGAAGACGGCGTCTGGCTGGGGTACAGGACCAGCACGGCGGCGGTCGATGCGGAGGCGGGAACCTACTTTCCGGCGGGCCTCGGAGGCGAGCCGGCGAGCCCTATGACGGTCTACATACACACGAGCGACGGCTCGGACCCGCGCACCAACGGCAGGCGCTACGAGTATTCGCGGCGCGAGGCGGGGTTGAAGTCGCGCTTCCCGGTGAAGGTGAGCGGGGTGCACACGCGGCGGAATTGCGCGACTCCGGGGAGCCTGATCGTGGGGCCGAACTCGCACGTCGAGGACTGCCTGGCGTCGGACGGCACGTTTCACAACGTGTACGCGTGCGGCGGGTGCTATTTGAAGAACGTCGAGGCGCGAAACGCGTATCACTACGACTCGCTGGCGATGTTCGTGTTCTTCGACGACGCGGCGGCGGGCGAAGACATCACGCTCGAGGATTGCTGGGCGCACATGGATTCGATTCCCGGGCCGATTGCGCAGTCGCCGCTGGGGTTCTACGGGCATTCGGCGGCGGGCATATACGGAACGATCACGTACCGGCGGTGCCGGACGACGGGCCTGAACTCGGGACTCTCGGCAGGCAACGCGGCGCGGTGCGTGCTCGACGGGTGCACGGTGGAGGGCGCGCAGTGGCCGTACTCGGTGAACTGCGCGGAGTCGGAGGTGACCGGCTGCAGCGCGGTGGGGGGACCCATTTCGCGTGTGCTTTCTACCAATAACGGCACTGGATTGAACATCACGGTTCGGAATTTCGCGCTGGTGGATTCGCCGGAGGTGGGGTGCGAGGGATTCTTCGCTCCGGGGCCGGATGTCAGCCTGGATATTTCGGATTCGACGTTCGGGCCGATTGCGTGGAGCGCTTCCGCTGCCCGGGCTAAGTTGCGGTGCCACAGGATGACGTTCCGGGGCACTTACTACTACTACATGGATGTGGCTCCGGTGGACGCGTTCGAGGTGGAGAGCGACTATAACCATTTCGACGCGAATGGGAATGGGCTGTTCCGGTGGCGCGGGGTGGAGTATACGCTGGGGGCGTGGCGAGCGGCTACGGGACAGGATATCCATTCTGAAGCGTAGGGTAGAAGCCAGAAGTCAGAAGCCAGAAGTCAGAAGGCAGAAGCCAGAAGTCAGAAGTCAGAAGTCAGAATGGCTCTCGCGTAGGTGGTTAGCATTCGGCTGAGTTCTTCTAGCGATTGGGTCAGTGCTTGGGTTTGACCGTAACCCAGGTCTTGGGTCAAGAGCAGGTAGTAACGACTTTCTTCTAAAGAGCCTTGGGCTATGTTGAGGTAGCGGGCTTTGTCTGGTTTTGTTCGCTTTCCGAAACCTTCGGCTATGTTGGCTGGGATGGAGATGGCTGCTCTTCTCATTTGTGCGGCAAGACCGTAGGTTTCTTGCTTGGGGAAAAGTTCAGTTAGTTTGTATATTCCGAGGACGAATTGATGCGATTTTTGCCAGACTTGCAGGTCTCGAAACGTTTTGGAGGGTTTCGTCATCCGGCTTCCTGGGTGTAATAGGCTTTGTAGCGATCGTAATATCTGTAATTGCCGTGGCGGCTGGAGCGTTTGGGGTTCCAGTCGTTCAGGATCGAACCCAGGAGGGGGGAGCCGTCGTTTTGGAATTTTTTGCAGGCGGCTTGCAGGTTGTCTTTTGTGGTTTGGTTGGCTCTCGCTACCAGGATGACTGCGTCGGCGTTTCTTGCCAGGACTCGGGCGTCCGGCATCGTTAGCATGGGCGGGGTGTCGATCAGGATCAGGTCGAAACTGGCTCGGAGCAGCGTGAGCAGGTCGTTGACCCGGTTTGAGAATAAGAGGGGGGCTTCGGCCAGGGTTGAGCGGCCGCTGGTCAGGACGGTCAGGTTCGGGATTTGCGTGGCCCGGAGGAGTCCTTCCAACGGCTCTTTCACGGGCTCGGGGCGGCGGAGGAGGTCGGCCAGGCCGGTTTCGTTTTCCAGATCGAACACCTGGTGGAGCCGGGGCTTTCTCAGGTCGGCGTCGATCAGGAGAACTTTGGCTCCTACTTCGGCCAGCGCGATGGCCAGGTTGCTGGCAACCATCGTCTTTCCTTCTTTGGGCGAGGGGCTCGAGAGGACCAGGGTTTTGGGGCGCTCGCGGCCGGCGGTGAAGAGAATCGAGGCGATTGCTCCCCGGAAGGATTCGGCCATGGCTGAGGGCTTGCGTTGCCAGGTGACGAGTTCCAGGCGGCCGGCGTCGTGCCGGCGCAGGCGGCGCTTTCTGGCGGGGTCGGCGGCGGCCGAGGGGATGAGACCGATCTCGGGCACCCCCAGGAATGCCGCGGTGTCTCCGGGTTCCTGTACATTGGTTCCGGCGCGCTCTCTGGCTACGACGTAGACCAGGCCTAAGAATGTACCCGCGATCAATCCGGCAGCGGTGTTGTGGAACAGATCCGGCTTGTAAGGGGCTTCCGGGGGAATGGCCGGGTCGAGGATTCTGATGTTACTCGCCCGCATGGCGGAAGCGATGCCGGCTTCGCGGACCCGCTGGAGCATGGCGTCATAGGCCTGGCGGTTGGTGTCCACCTCGCGCTTGAGGATGTTGTAGTGCGCGACGCGGCCGGCCTGCCCGCTGACGAGGAGAACGTGTTCGGCGCATTCCCTGGTGAGCAGGGATTCGCGGCGGACGGCGGCTTCGTAGTCGTTCCTGATGCGGCGGACGATGTTTTCGCGCTGCGCGGCGAGCGCGGATTCGAGCGCGGCGATCTGGGCTTCGACCCGCTTGACCTTCGGGTGCGCGGCGGTCAGGGCCGAGGTGAGATCGGCGAACTGGCGGCGCAAGTCGGTCAGCCTGGATTGCGATTCCTTGAGCGAGCCGTCGTCGAGCACGTCGGGCAGCGATTCGGGCGCGGCGGTGGCCGCCACTTCATACTTCGACTGGCGGGCGACCCGATCCGCCTGCGCCTTCGAGAGTTCCTCCTGCAACTGCCTCAGTTTTTCCTCTTCTACGTTGTTCTTCTCCGATGTAAATACCAAGCCTGCGTCGCGCGCATAGCTCCGGAGCTGCTCCTCCGATTCTTCGAGCTTCGTGCGTACATCTCCCATCTGGCGAAGGAGCCAGTTGCCGGTGTCCTGCGTGGTCTTCCAGCGCGATTCGAGGTTCTGATCGATGAATTCGTGGGTGAGGGTGTTGACGAACTCGGCGGCGAGGGCGGGGTCCTTGGAATCGGCCGTGATGTCGATGATGCGGCTGTTGGGATGTGCGCGGATCTTGAGGTTGAAGGCTCCGCCGGCGGGCGCGGCGGGCTGGAACAATCCGGCGCCTTTCGCGAAATCGGAGAGGCGATCACGAGCGGGGCGGTAATCGAAGCCCAATTTCTTCGAGACGCGCTCGAGCAGGGAGCGGCTCTGGAGGACTCGGAGCTGGGTTTGGATGTCGGATTCGGCGTAAGAGGCGGGGGATTCGCTGGTGGGGCTGACGTTCCTCATGTTGAGGAAGTCCTCGTTGAGGCCGAGGATTTCGATGGAGGTCTTCGCCTGGTAGACGGGGGTTTGCGGGAGTGTGAATAGAAGGGCGGCGAGGCCTCCGAGGAAGGTGGCGAGCAGGAGGACTTTCCTGTGGCGTTGAAGAAGGCGCCAGTAGACGAGGAGGCCTCCGGAGAAGAGCGCGGGGGTGCGGTCGAGGGTGTCGGGCGGCGGCGCGTTGACGACTTCGAGCCTGGGGGCGGGCGGGTTGGATGGTCTGAGTTCGAGGTCCATGTTAGTGGCGCCAGATAGCGATGCCGGTTCCGATCTGGAGGGCGGCTTCGAGTCCGCGCACGGTGGCGCTTTTCGCCATGCTGGTGGGAACGAAGAGGATGTCGCCGGCGTTGAGGGCGACGTCGGCGGAGCGGCCGGCGACGATCTTCCGCAGGTCGATGGGGACTTCGGTGCGGTTGGCGCCCCCGGGGCTGCGCTTGAGAATTTTCGCGCTGCGCGGCGCGGCGGCGGGGCCGAAGCCTTCGGCGAGCGAGAGGGCCTGAAGGACGGTCATGTTTTCCTTTTCGTTGAGGACGAAGCCGCCCGAGCGCTTGACGGCTCCGATCACGTAGATCATGTCGGCCGTGGGGACGGAGATGACGTCGTTGGGGCAGATGACGATGTTCTCCTGCGGGTTGCGCGCGCCGATGATGGAGGCGACCGAGACCTGGGCGACGGAGTAGGCGCCGGTGGAATCGGGGGCGGCGCCGGCGAGCGGGATGGGGCCGTATTCGGCGCGGCGTGTGATTTTGATGGAGTGGCCGGCGTCCTGGCGGAGACCGCCCGCCATGGAGAGAATTTCGAAGAGGGTCTTGCGTCCTTCGAGCTGCTGGAGGCCGGGGTGGGCGACGGCGCCGAGGACGGAGACGGGCTGGCTGCGGAATTCGGCGACGGAGACGGAGACCTGCGGTTCCTTGATGTAAGTGCGGAGGCGCGCGGCGATTTCGGTTTCGA
This sequence comes from Acidobacteriota bacterium, assembly GCA_050261515.1. Lineage (GTDB taxonomy): Bacteria > Acidobacteriota > Terriglobia > Bryobacterales > Bryobacteraceae > JBLNDJ01. Next base: position 38,124 of record JBLNDJ010000023.1, read on the forward strand.
GCTGCTCGACGGTAAGGCCGGCGGCGCGGAGGCGGCCGATGAGGGGGAGACGGAGGTCGCCGGTAGTCTCGATGCGGAGGGGGCTTTCGCCGAATTCGTCGGCGTCGAGCGCCCGGACGGTGATGCGGTCGTTGGGTCCGAGGATGTAGGCGCGCGCGGGCTCGGCGGGCGGCGCGGCGGTGGCGGCGGCGCTCGCGAGGACGAGTGCGGCGAGGGCGATCCAGGGGGCGGGTTTCATTCGTTTGTGGCGCGTTTTAGGGCTTTTGGGCAAAGCTCGCGCTCTGCGACTCCCATGGGGGCCGGTTTCGGATGTTGATTTTTCAGCCGCAGGCGATTTGGGCCGCGTGGGCGCCAAAGTGCCGCGGAGCTTGTGTACCTTCGCCGGCGGGCGCGTCGAGTCCGGCGATGAGGGCGCGGCGAAGCGCCTCGACGCTGAGGACGAGCTGCCGGGTTTTCCTGACCTTGATGACAGCGCCGCGGGCGCCGCGGAGGGGTCCGCCGGCGACGGTCATCTTTTCGGTCTGTTCCTTGTAGGGCCACGGCCGGAGGGGCACGCCGGCGCGGATCGCGGCCCGGATGGCTTCGATCTCTTCGGTGGGGATGACGGCGGCTTCGTGTCCGGCGGCGACGAGAGCGAGGACGCCGGGGACGTCGTAGAGGGCGCGGCGCTCGTGGAGCGAGAAGCGACAGAAGACGAAGCCGGGGAACAGGGGCAGATCGAGTTCGCGGATGCGTCCGGCCGCGCGGCGCTGGGTGCGATAGAGCGGCAGGAAGCTTTCGCGACCGAGGGACGACAGATGGCGGTGGACGGATTTCTCGTGTTGCGGTTTGACGAGAAGCGCGTACCAATGCACGGATGTCGTGTCTCCTCCGCGTTGGCGCCGTGCGGTGCAGGCGCGGGTTATCTGGCGTTCAGAGAGGTAGTGGGGGGAGTGGGGGGAAGTTCTCGGGGAGAGTTGGGGGGAGATTACAGGATGGTCTGAGTTAGCCGCGCGGAAGCGCCGACACTCTTGTCGACAATGCGGCTGGAGAAGAGACTAGTTGCGATTCCAACGGCGTGGGCGCCAACTCCGGATGACCTCCTGAATCTGGGCCGTGGCGGGTGTCCAGATCGCAAAGCGTCGGCGATTCATCAGCTCAAGGCGTCGGAGGACCTGCTGACGATCGCGGCCTGTAATTAGAACACTCAGGAGAAGATCCGAGGTCAGTTGTCGGGTTACCGACAAGAGTGGCTCATTCCACAACTCATTCAGCACCTCGAGGCCTATACTAATCGCGTCCTCGGCGTTGTAGTCTGGCCCGGCCAATGCCTGAAGAAACGCAGCGACCTCTGCGGTGGGCGACCAATGGTTTTTCTTGAGCACCCAGACGAGGTCGTCCTTCGTGATCGATACGAAGCTGAAACCCCTGTCGACGAGCCATTGAACGGATTCGTGATACTCGCTCTCTGATATTACCGATCGAGCTCGAAGATGTCTTAGCACCGACAGGCTGCCAACGTTGGACAGCGAATAGGAGCTCTGTGCGAGCACGCGCAGCGGCAGGTCATCTGAAACCATAACTAGGCCAGAGTCCACGGCCGTCGATAGGGTTGAAAGGGCAACCGTGCCTAAGATCTCTTGGATCTCGAGCTTCCCGATCTCCTCCAACGCCATCTGCCCACCCGGTGCCACGACTTGGCATTTCATTCGCGTGAAATCAAGCAACTGCTGATAGAACTCGCGTTCCCGAGTGACTTCTTCGGAGGTCCGGTTGAAGACCTGAATATGGCCGGGGGTGTCGCTGAGAAGATATCCGGTGTGCTTTTCCGGGAAGAGGTTCATCATGGCTTCGGTCAACGCATCGATCTGTTGTTGAGTCACGTGGATCGCATCGAATGCCCCGGCCAATTTAGTTAGGAGTCCCAAAGACTGCAGCGTTACGAATGCGGACGTTTCGAGAAGGACCCGCTTTGTCTTCGATAGGATCTGTTCCTCTTCCGCCATCCGCTCAAGAGTTCCATGGTAGCTGAGGATTTTGATTCGACGGTCTTCGATGAACGCGCGGAACATCTCCACTTCGGACTTGCCGAACAACCGCGCTGCGGCACAGGCCGGGAGCTTTCCTCTTCGATAAATATCGAGGATGAGTTCGGCTCGGGTTCTCTGACGGTCCAGCATGACGACGATCTTGGTGATGTCGTCGTCTTCTACCTCTATGCGGGCCAAGCCGTAATGAGCTGGAAATCTCTCCGCGAAACGGCCCATACAGTCCTGAAACGCGCGGACGTACTTGCTCTGAACTGCCTGGATCTCGTATTCAGATTCGAATGGTCCACCCTCCGGAAATCGAAATCGATCGCCGATGCGTCTGCCGAACATCTGCACCGCTAAGGGATGCCCAGTCGACAGCCAGTCCTTGGCAGTATCACTCTCACCGTCCACCACGGTCAGAGTCTGATTCTCCGCCCCATGCCGAAGGGTGACTACACAATCGGCTGCCACTACGTCTGGGTGAAACAAATCCTTGTCCACTTCTTCTCGACGGAGGAAAGTGTTGACATAAAAAAGGTGAATTTCAGGGCTGTTCGGTTCCTCCTGCAGAAGCCGATAGGCAAAAACAAGGGCGTCTGGCAAGCGGAGCAGTGTCCGGAGCATTGCGGCGTCCTGTATCGACTCGGAGTCCGCGACAATCGAATCCAGCCCGACCTGAAGGGTCAGTTCCGTTGCTTCAACTTCCTTGCCTTGTCGAAAATGGTTGAGAGCCATCTTCAGCTTCTGTCGTTCCGGCGAGGCGCCCGTTCTCATCAACTCGGTTCGGAGGCGGTTCGCGCTGTCAAGATCTCCCGTTCGCTCGTAGATGAGAGCCTCGATCTCGGAAAACTCGGGGACCGCCGGCCCGCCATTCCGAACTCCTTGCGCCACCTGCAAGGCTTTGCCCATCCTGCCGGCATTAAAGAGGGCGATCAACCGTCGCCGCGATTCGGGGGAGTCGTCCAGAGGGACTGGTACCAGCTGGTACGTATCGGCAGCCTCATCGAAGCGCTTGGCACGGTAGAGAATGTCTCCTAGCTGAACTCGATATCGTGCCGCTTGCTGGACTCCAGCCCGCTCCACGGCCGATCGCGCCGATGCCACAGCTTTATCGAAATCACCTTCGCGAGAATAGTATTCGGCAATGATCCTGTGGGCTTCCGGATCATCCGGAATAGATGCCAGTGAGCTGAGCAGTTCATCACACGCAGCCGCATCCTTTAGCCGCTGGCAGGCTATAAGGAGAAGGTCTTTGACGATTAGGCGATCTTCACCCTGGCTGGAGCCGACCATGGACTCAAGTAACACACGGGCATCGGCCGGTTTATTAAGATTGAGGTACGCCCCCGCCAAGAGCGGAACTACTTCGGCTTTCAGTTCCGGAGAATGAATTTGTTCGAAGCAGCGGACTGCTTCATCAGGCCGCTCGGTGTGCAGGTAGAGACTGCCCAGGTTACGCTTGACCCCCTCCATGGATGGGTCGAGCCGGAGCGCGTACTCGTGGTCTTGTCTAGCATCGTCGTAGCGACCAAGAAGTGTCCTCGCGACGCCGCGATTTACGAGGGTGTACTTGAGTTCGCGGCGGCTTTCGGAGCCGACAAGAAGCTGCTCCGCCTTCGAGAAAAAGGCCTCAGCTTCTTCGATACGCGCTCTCACCTCATCGGGAATCCAGTTCGGCGACGCCGCAGTCCGTTGCAGTTGACGTTGAGCGGGCATGAGAATCGCTCTACCCAGCAACTCCCATGCCTCTGGACGGTTGGCGTCGAGTTCATTGTGGCGGCGCAGGTAGTGTTCGGCTTCATCGAACTTCTGCTGATCGTGTGCAATGTACCCAAGCGTGTACAAGACGTCGCTGTCGTTGGCCAAGGTGGGTTGCGCGTTCAGCAAAGCCTGAACTTCACTATCTCTGTTAAGCTCGTGCAGACAGGCGAATCGAAGAGCATTGGCGCTGGAGTCATCTGAATCCTGACTGAGCACTGGTTTAAGCCACTGCAGCGCCTCTTCCTGCTTGTCTCTCAATCGTGCGATCTGTGCAAGGTTGATCAGTGCCTTCCGATTGGTGGGTTCAAGGGTTTGGGCTCGATTAAACTCCGCCTCCGCCTGGTCCCAATCACCTTCCAACATAAGGCAGACGCCCTTGTTTACGAAGAAACGGAATCGTATGGCTGGGGACACAAGACCGCGGTTGACTGGGTCCTGCAGTGCCTCGAGAAGCCGAAGTGCGGTCGACGCTTGCCTCTTGTCGATGAGCGTTTTGATCAAATCAAGCTGGACCTCAGCCTTCCGGTCTGCCTCCGAAGCGGCATGGCTCGTCGCTTCGGTTTCTATCGTGGGGCGGTAGGGGAGGGCTTCGAGATCCGGGCCCGGTCGAGGCCGGCGTTGATCCAGCATCTCCCGATGGATCGTGTCGAGCTTGGCGCCGATAATCCGCATGCCGTGCTCACCATCGAGAAGTTGACCAGAAAGCTCCGTATAGAAGAATACGAGAGCCTCTGTGATATTCTCGAGGGAACTAACTCCGCGACCGTAGCCCGTTGTTTTCAGAAACAATTCAACGTGGACCACTTCGGCATCGACAAGCGCACCGCTCTCGACAGACTCAACGTGTGCTCCGAAGGCATCGCTGAGAACCCAAGTCTCAAGCGCTGGACCAATGCCGGGCAGTCTGGTTAAGTAGCGCTCGGCGGTCGCTCTGATCGCCTTCGCCACCGCGCTGTTACTCGGCAGACTTTTCCAGGCCCAAGGCACGAGCTTCACTAGAATTGGCGCAACCATTCTTAGACCAAGAATGGTCGTCGTAGTCGGTTCGGGCATGCTGATTGCTCAAGAGATTTCGGCGTCAGGGAGACACAAATAGCCGGACGTCCGGATAAGGCGGGCCCGGTACATTACGCCGACATCGCCAGACGCATTATAGCCCCGCCATATGCGCAGGGGGGCTTTCGGCTGGTTGACCGCTTCCTTTGGTCGCGGCTCGGCTAGGGAACGAAACCGGGGTCCGGGTCGTTTCGTTTAGCATGGGCCGGATGGATGAGTTGCTGCTTGATTCGTTGGCGATGTGGCGGGAGAGCGCGGGGGCGGGGGCTGCGGTGGGGCGGGTGTATTCCGACGGGGAGCGGCGGGGGCGCGAGGAGCAGCTTGATGGGTTTTTGGGGGTTCTCGAGGGGGAGGTGCAGCGGTTGCCTCGGACTCGGGCGGAGCGGGTGGGGGCTCGGGAGCGGATCACCTCAGCGTTTGTCCGGTTTGCGGAGGGGGCGCTCGGGTTTGATGGGGCGCAGATTTCGTTGTTGCTCGAAGGCGGGTTTTCGGCGATTGGGACGGAGCTTGGGCGGGCGGCGCGGCGGTTCGATCCGGGGGTGAGCGCTTCCGATATTCTGCAAGCCAGCCGCAATGCCTGGACGGCTTGCGGGCTTCAGGTGTTGCTGGGCGTTCCGATGGGGCTCACGCCTTCGATCTTCGCGTACAGCATGCTGTATCCCTACACGGACAACTATCTCGATGAGCCGGGTGGTTCTCGCGAGGAGAAGGCCGGGTTCAATGGGCGGTTCGGGCGGCGGCTTTCCGGCGAAGATGTCGAGGCGGCGAATGGGCGCGAGGCGGCGATTTGGCGGCTGATCTCGCTGATCGAAGAAGAGTACTCGCGGGCGGATTCGCCGGAGGTCTTTGCAAGCCTGTTGCGGATTCAGCGCGCGCAGGAGGAGAGCTTGCGGCTGTTGCGGGCCGGCGGAGATGCGGACGTCGAGGCGCTGGTGTTCGAGAAGGGCGGCGCTTCGGTGCTGGCAGATGGGTATCTGGCGGCGGGGCGGCTTACGGCGGAGCAAGCTCGATTCGTGTTCTCGTGGGGCGTGCTGTTGCAGCTTGCCGATGATTTGCAGGATGTGCGGCAGGATTGCCGCGATGGCGTGCGGACGCTGTTTTCCGAGGCCGCGGGGCGCGGGACTTTGGACGCCGTTACGAGCCGCACGCTGCAATTTGCCGGGCTCGTGATGCGGCGGATGCGCGAGATGGCGGGACCGGAGTGCGGGGCGCTGAAGGATTTGATGGAGCGGAGCGCGGCTTCGATGGTGGTGCGGTCGGTGGGGGAGGCAGCGGAGCTGTATTCTCCAGGGTACGCTGCGGAGATGGAGCGGCGGTCTCCGTTTGGGTTTTCGTTCTTGCGGGCGCGGCGGGGCGCTCGTGTGACGGAGCTGTTCGAGGCGTTCCTGGCGGGCGATGAGGACGAGGCGGCGTTTCCTTTGCTGCCGGGAGCCTTGATGCATCGGGGGTAGGCAGGCGAAAACGACTGCCCCAAGTTGCGGGGCTAAAGCCCCGCGCCGGCTGAAGCCCGCCCTCCTACGATTGTCAGGACGGGTTGGATATTTCGGATTTCGTCTTCGGGGCAGGTGAGGTAGTCGCGGTCGATTACTACGAGGTCGGCGAGTTTGCCGGGTTCGATGGTTCCCTTCTTATCCTCGTTGAATTCCATGTAGGCTCCCCAGGTGGTGTACATTTTGAGGGCCTCTTCCCTGGTCACCTTCTGTTCCGGGTGGATGACCTGTCCCTGCGAGTTCTTTCTTGTGATGGCAACCCACATTCCCAGAAACGGGTTGTAGGGGTTCGTGGCCTGGTTCTTGTCGTGGCCGGTCATGTGGTCGCTTCCCGCGGCGACTTTGATGCCCGCGTCGAGGTAGGACCGCAACGGAAAGAAATATTTCATGCCTTCGTAGGTGAAGACTCGCTGGAGGGCTCCCGAATCGCAGTAGAGCCAGGCGGGCTGGGCGTCGGCGAGGATGCCGTGGCGGGCCATCGAAGCGATGCTTTCCGGGCCCTGGAAGCTGGCGTGGATGACGTGCGAGCGAGTGGGGGCCAGGGGCCGGACGCGGTCGAGTTTGGCGAAGGTGTCAACCAGCAGATCGATCGCCGCTCCTCCTTGCACGTGGGCGGCGAGCTGCCAGCCTTTGGCTTGGGCGGCTCGGAAGAGCTGGTAGAGGGTGTCGGGGTCGACGAAAGGGCGGCCCCGGTCGCTCATATCGGTCTGAGCGTAGAGCTGCCTGGCGAAGTCTCCGTAGGTGTGGCGCTGGTAGGCGGTGCCGAGGAGCATGCCTCCGTCGAGGATGACTTTGAAGGTGTCGAATTTGAGCCAGTCGTCTCCGGCGCGGGGACGGTAGGGCGCGGCGTCGATTTCGCGGAGGAGGTCCGCCGTGGGGCGCGAGGTGTCGAGACGCCAGGTGAGGACGACGCGCAGGGGCAGGCGGCCCTGCTCCCTCAGTTTCATGTAGAGCGGGATTTCCTGCTCGGGCGTGGCTTCGCGGTCCTTGATGGACGTGATGCCGGCGGCGACGTAGAGCTTGAGCATTTTCTCAAGGGCGTCGAGACGCTCGTTTTCGGTGAGGCCTTCGGTGGAGTACTGCGCGCGGGAGCCTTCGGGCAGGCCTTTGAGGAGGCCGCGGGCGTTGCGCAGCACGCCGGTGGGCTCGCCACGATCGTCCTTGACGATTTCCCCGCCTTCGGGATTGGGCGTGTTGCGGTCGATGCCGGAACGCTGCAAGCCCCTGGCATTGACGACGGTGATGAACGGATGGTCGAGGAGGACGGGGTGATCCGTGACCACGTCGAGGTCGCGGCGGGTGGGCATGCGCATGTCCTTCAGGCGGGTGGGAAAAGGAAGGAGGACGACGATCCATTCGCCGGCGGGCGTGAGGCGGGCCTGGGCGCGGAGGTGCTGCTGCAAGGCTTCGATGGAATCGATGCGCGGGAGCGGGTGCTTGAATTCGCTGAGACCGGCGCTGTAGGCGTGGACGTGGCTATCCATTAAACCGGGCAGGACGGTGCGGCCCTGGAGATCGATGAGGCGGGTGTTCGGGCCTCGTTCGCTGGCGAGGACGGCCTTGGATGAGCCGACCGCGGAGATTTTGCCGGCTTTGACGGCGACGGCTTCGGCGATGGAGAAGCGCGCGTCTACGGTGACGATTTTGCCGTGGTGGAGGATGAGATCGGCATCGGCGGCCGCGAGGAGCGCCGGGGCGAGGAGGAAGAATGCAGCGGTACGCATGAAACAGTGATTATAGGGCAGGCTTACTCGATGCCGAGGAGCCAGAGGGCGGCTCGGGCGAAGGCGTTGCGGTTTCCGCTGGTGAGGAACAGCCAGGAGAGCACTTTCACGGGCGCGGGCGGGTCGGGGCCCACCAGTTCCACGATTGCGGCGCGCGGGGTTTCGCGGAGGCGGTCGAGGATGGCGGTCTGGTGGACGCAGTTGATGGTGCAGAGCGGGGCGCAGTCCTTGACGGTGTGGTATTCGCGTTCGAGATCGGCGGGGGTGTAGCGGTCGAGGGGGATGCCGGGATATCCGCGCTGCTGCGAGCACCAGTGGACGAGGCCTTCCTCGCAGATATAGAGGTAGCGGGAGCCGGCGTGGCAGGTCCAGTCGTTCGGTTGGCCGAGGACCAGGTTCTGCTGGAAACGGTTGTGGCGGACGAAGGAGAAGAGGGGCTTGCGCAGGTTTGCGATTTGGGTGAGCACTTCGCGGTCGCGGGCGGCCAGGGGGCGCAGGCGGCCGGAGGCGTCGTGGATGACTCCGGTGGTGATGCCGAAGCCGAGGTCATAGGCGCGGCGGGCGATCATGAGCGCGTCATCGGGGTTGCGGACGCCGGAGCCGACGACCACGTTGATGTTCACTTCGAAGGTGGCGTGGCCGGCGAGCCAGCGCAGCTTGCGGTCGAGCACCTTGAGGCTTTTCTTCGAGACGGCATCGGGCTGGACGTTGTCGATGCTGATCTGAAGCTGGTGCAGTCCGGCGCGGTTCAGGCGGCGGATGCGGGCGGGCGTGAGGAGGTAGCCGTTGGTGATGACCGTGGGGATGATGCGGTGCGAACGAATGCGGCGGATGATTTCGTCGAGGCCCGGGTGCAGGAGGGGCTCGCCTCCGCTGATGGTGATGATGGTGGTTCCGAGGGCGGCGAGGCGGTCGATGCGGCGGAGCATTTCGGAGAGGGGGACGGGCTGCGACACGCTGTCGTACTCGTTGCAGTAGGCGCAGGCGAGGTTGCAGCGGCGCGTGGGGACAATGTGGGCGAGGATCGGGTGGCGCGGGGAACGCATGGCGCGGGCGAACATGCGCGCTTCGCGGAGGCGGCGGGGGACGGCGAACAGGGTTCTCCGGACTCGCGCCAGCCCCATAGGCACATTATGGACCGGGTTGGAGCTAGAGGTCCGGGTCGAGGCTGGCCAGTCCTTTTTTGACGGGCGCGGGGACCGGGGAGGATTCGAGGTCGCGGCGGGCGCGGCGGAAGCCGTCGCGGACTTCGTCGGGGGCGGCGGCGGCCAGGTGGTGCGCGGCTTCGGCCAGGCGCGGGACCAGGCGCGACTCCTTAACCGCGGTGGAAAGCCGGCTTTCGGGCAGCGCCAGGAGGATGAGGACGGCGATCAAAGCAAACATGGAACCGCGGATGAGGCCGAAGGCGCCTCCGAGGACGCGGTCGAGCCAGGTGAGTTGGTTGACGCGGAAGAATTTCGCGAGCGCCCAGGCGGCTACGGCTCCCAGTGTGATGATGACCGAGAATATAATGAGAAACCCCACAGCGCCGGCCAGGGGCCTGGAGGCGACGTAGGGGCGCAGGAGGAAGCCCATCGGACGATAGAGCCAGAGGGCGGCGAGAACGGCGGCCAGGGCGGCAGCGAAGTCTACGGCGGTGCGGGCGAAGCCCTTCCAGAATCCGGCGGCGACGGAGAGGATGAAACCCGCAAGGAGCGAGAGATCGAGCCAGTTCATGGGCGCCTCCGTATGAGTGTACGCAGGTTGGGGCAGCCGGGTTCAACGCAGGAGGCCGGCAGGGAGCCGGCCGCGGCCCGTGCCAAGCAGGTTAAGCAATGTTAAACTAAGGTCGTCACCGCGAGAACTGAATGTACAACGCTTTCTTCGGCTTCAAGGAAAGTCCTTTCAACCTAACTCCTGATCCCGCATTTCTTTATCGCAGCCAGCAACACGAAGAGGCTCTTGCCAACCTTATTTACGGCGTGCAGAGCCGGAAGGGGTTCGTGGTCCTCACAGGGGAGGTGGGGACGGGCAAGACCACGATGCTCGAGTGCTTGCAGGATTTCCTGTCGGCGCACCAGATCGATTTCGCTTACCTGTTCAACTCACGGCTTACCGTCGAACAGTTCTTCGAGATGATTGCCTACGACCTGGATCTGCGGTGCGCGCGGACGTCGAAGACCGAGGTCCTGATCGCGCTGAACCAGTTGCTGATTCAGAACGCGAACGAGGGGCGCACGACGACGTTGATCGTGGACGAGGCCCACAACCTCGAATGGGACGTGCTCGAGGAGATACGGCTGCTGGGGAACCTGGAGAACCGGCGCGGGAAGCTGCTGCAAATCGTGCTGGCGGGGCAGCCGGAGTTCGACAGGAAGCTGGACGCGCCGAGCCTGCGGCAGTTGAAGCAGAGGATCGCGCTGCGGTGTATGCTGCAACCGTTCCGCGCGCAGGAGACGGTGGCGTACGTGGAAACGCGGCTGGCGAAGGTGGGGATGCCAAACCAGACGGTGTTTCCGCCGGAGGTGCTCGAGCAGATCCACGTGCGGTCGCAGGGGATCCCGAGGCTGATCAACGCGATTTGCGACAACGTGCTGCTGACTTCGTTCGCCATGGAGAAGAAGGCGGCGACGGTGGAGATCGTGGACGAGGTGTCGGACGATATGCGGCTCGAGTGGCCGGGACGCAGGGAGCGGGTGCCACAGGGAGCCGAAGGGACCGGGCCGTCGCTGTTTTCGCAGAAGTAAAACTCACCGCAGAGACGCAGAGGACGCAGTGAAAACCTTTATGAGTATTTCTCTGCGTTCTCTGCCTCAAGGCCGCGGAGCGGCCGGGCGGTGAAGTTGTGAAGATTAACAGAACCACGTTGCGGTTGGATTAACCGCTTCGTATCATTGAATATGATTGTCGAGAACATCCCCGAAGGTTTGACCTTCGACGACGTCCTCCTTTTACCCGCCCGCAGTAACGTACTTCCCGCCCAGGCCGATACAAGGACTTGCCTGAGCCGTACGATCGGGTTGAACATCCCGATCGTCAGCGCCGCCATGGACACCGTAACCGAATCGCGGCTTGCGATTGCGCTTGCCCGAGAAGGCGGTATCGGCATCATCCATCGCAATATGTCGATCGAGCGGCAGGCCGAGGAAGTGGACCGCGTGAAGCGGAGTGAGAGTGGGATGATCGTCGATCCGGTCACGATGAGGCCGGAGCAGAGAATCTATGAGGCGCTCGAGGTGATGAAGCGCTACCGCATCTCGGGCGTGCCCGTGACGCGGAACGGAAAGCTGGTCGGCATCCTCACGAACCGGGACCTGCGGTTCGAGACCAACCACGACCAGGCCATCGAGGACGTGATGACGAAGGAGAATCTCATCACGGTTCCGGTGGGCACGACGCTCGAAGAGGCCGAGCACATCCTGCACCAGCACCGCGTGGAAAAACTGCTGGTGGTGGACGATAACTATATTCTCAAGGGCCTGATCACCGTCAAGGACATACAGAAGAAGGTCAAGTACCCCGATGCGGCGAAGGACTCGCAGGGCAGGCTGCGCGTGGGCGCGGCGATCGGGGCAGGCAAGGATTACCTGGAGCGCGCGCAGGAACTGGTAAAGGCCAAGGCCGATGTGCTGGCGGTCGATACGGCGCACGGGCACAGCGAACGGGTGCTCGAGGTGATCAAGACCGTGAAGAGGAAGATGCCCGAGGTGCAGTTGATCGCGGGCAACGTGGCGACCTACGAGGGCGCGCGGGATTTGATCGCGCTCGGGGCCGATGGGATCAAGGTCGGGATCGGGCCGGGGTCGATTTGCACAACGCGCGTGGTTTCGGGCGCGGGGGTTCCGCAGATCACGGCGATCGCCGAGTGTGCGCGGGCGGCGAAGGAGGCGGGGGTTCCGCTGATCGCCGACGGCGGCATCAAGTTTTCGGGCGACGTGACGAAGGCGATCGCGGCGGGCGCGGACTGCGTCATGATCGGCAGCCTGCTTGCGGGAACGGACGAAAGTCCCGGCGAGACGATTCTTTTCCAGGGCCGCACCTTCAAGAGCTATCGCGGGATGGGCTCGACGAGCGCGATGCAGGTGGCAAGCGCGGACCGCTACGGGCAGGAATCGAACGCGAAGCTGGTGCCGGAGGGCATCGAGGGGCGCGTGCCTTCGAAGGGGCCGCTGGCGGAGCTGGTGTTCCAGCTTGTGGGCGGGCTCAAGAGCGGCATGGGGTATTGCGGGGCGGCGACCATTCGGGAATTGCAGGAGCGGGCGCGGTTCCTGCGGATCAGCGCGGCGGGGCTGCGAGAGAGCCACGTGCACGATGTGATTATTACGAAGGAAGCGCCGAACTACAGGTTGGAGTAGGGCCGGCGGCGCGGCCGGTTCAAGAAGGGGAGAGTGACCTCTTTCTGCGGAAAAAGGTGACTGTCCCCTTTTTTTGCGGCTTGACTTGCTGTTGCCGGTGAGCTAGTTGTTCGAACATGCGGTTTCTGGTTGCAGTGGTGGTGTGCGCGTTCGTTCCGCTGGGCGGGCAGCAGACTCCCACGGACGAGAAGAAACTGTGCAGGCTCGAGGGGCGCACCGTCAACTCGGTGACGGGGGAGGCGGTGCGGAAGGTGAAGCTGGAACTGCGGCGGCGGGTCCAGGAGTCTTCCCCTTCCTGGAGCGCGACGTCGGACGCCGAGGGTAAGTTTGCGTTCGAAAAGGTGGAGCCGGGCACTTACCTGCTCGGCGCGGAGAAGACCGGGTATCTCCAGTTGACGTACGGCGCGACCAGTATGCGGTCCGGCGGAACTCCGCTGACGCTCGCTCCAGGCCAGCAGATGAAGGACCTACAGTTCAAGCTGATTCCGCAGGGCGTGATCACGGGGAAGGTGCTCGATGAAGACGGCGAACCCGTCTCGGGGGGCACGCAGATCACTGTCTTGCAGCAGAGAGGACGGGGCGGAAAGCCTGAGTTTATTGCCGGCGAATCCGCCAACGATCTTGGGGAGTTTCGCCTCGCCAATCTTTCCCCGGGCCGTTACTTCGTGTGCGCGCAGACGTGGTCCTACGGCCGGGAGGTACCCGCGAAGGACGAGCCCGAGGAGGGGTTCGTGCCCACGTTTTACCCTGGCGTCACCGACCAGGCGGGCGCGTCGGCGGTGGAGGTGAGGGCTGGACAGGAGGCTTCCGGAATCAACATCACGCTGCGAAGGGCGCGCCTCTACCGGGTGTCGGGAAAGCTGGCCGGGCTGGCGTCCGGGCAGTCGACCAGGAACATGAATATCAGCCTCACCCCGCGAAACCGCGGCGGCACGACGATGTTTTTCGGGGGCAGCAGCGGTCGGGTGAAGCCGGACGGCACGTTCGATATCGGGCATGTGCGGCCGGGCTCTTACCTGCTCTCCGCGATGGTGCGCGCGGACATGATGCCGCAGACCATCGGGCGCATGCCGGTGGAAGTGGGCGACAGCAATGTGAAGGACCTGGTGGTGACGCTTTTCGAGCCGCTGCGGATTTCCGGCTCCGTGCGCGTCGAGGGCGATGGGAAGGCGAGCCCCGACGGGATGAGAGTCATGATGCTGCAGGCGGACCAGGAGCCCGTCTGGAGCCGGCCCGGTATGGTGGGGCCGGACGGCGCATTCAAGATCGACGGCATCGCGCCGGACAAGTATTTCCTGAACGCGTTCAGTCTCCCCGAGGGCACGTACCTGAAATCGGCGCGCGCCGGCAAGCAGGAAGTGCTCGACGAGGGCCTGGACCTGACCGAAGCGCAGGGCGCCGTTTCGCTCGAGTTGACGCTGGGCACGAAGCCGGGGGCGGTGGAAGGAATGGTGCGCGAGAACACGAAGCCCGTTCCGGGAAGTTACGTGGAGTTGCGTCCCGATCCCCCGCGCCCCGCGGCGCGCTACCTGCGCAAGAGCGGGTCGGCCGACCAGAACGGGCATTTCACGATCAAGGATGTCGCTCCAGGCAAGTACAGCGCGTACGCGTGGCGCGAGAATCCCGGGTTCGACTTCCTTCAGGACGCGGAGGCGCTGAAGGAGGTGGAGGGGAAAGCCGTGAAGGTTACGGTCGAGGAGGGGCGCAGCGCGGCGGCGGACTTGACTCCTTTGCCGAATTGAGCAGCGACTCGAGCGACGGCTTCGGTTCGATCACGAGATAAATCTGGTAGGAGAAGAGGCCCTTCGCAATTTTGATCGCGAGGCGGTTGAGGGCGAACAGGGCGCGGGCCGGCGCGCCGTTGCCGAGCGCGAGCGCGAAGGGGCCGGGGACACCGCGCTCTTCGACGATGCGGAAACCGCCCTGCTCGAACAGGCGGCGGAGCGAGGCGAAGGTGAACAGGCGGGTGTGGGTGAGGTCGAGGATTCCGCGCTTGCCGTAGTTGAACTGGCCGGCCAGGAGCATCAGGCGGACGATCAGGAAGGCGACGTTGCCGGTGCTGACGATGAGGCGGGTCTTCGGCGCGAGCGCGAGGGCGCGGCGGAGATCGTCCACGAGGCGCTCGGGCGAGGAGAGGTGCTCGATGACGTCGAGCAGCAGGACGTAGTCGAACTGCCGCAGGTCGGCGGCGGGAAGTCCCTGGTTGAGGTCCTGCAAGAGGAACTCGTCCACGGCCTCGGGGTCCGCGAGCGGAAACGCGTCGCTCCCGGTGACGCGGCAGTTCTTCCGCTTGCGCAGAAGAGCGGCCATGTATCCTCCCGCGCAGCCCAGGTCGAGCACGCGCGCGCCGGCGGGGACTCGTTCGAGCGTGAGCGTGTGGGGGCTCTCGAAGTCGAGCTTGAGCTCGTAGTGGGAGTTGGCCTGGCCGGCGGGGGCGCAGTCGAATTTGCGGTCGTAGAAGATGTTGGCTTCCTGGAGCCTGGCGCGCACGACGGCTTTGACGACGTTCCACGCGTATCCCATACCGTTCACGCGGCAGATCTCTCCGCCGTAGTAAGTCGGGATGGGCAGCTCGAGAATGCGCGCGCGGGCAATGACGAGTTGGATGATGATCTCGGTGTCGAAGTGGAAGCCGGGGGAGTTCAGGTCGAACGGGATTTGCCGGAGCGCTTCAACGGAGTAGACGCGGTAGCCGGAGTGGAATTCGGTGAGGCGCGTGCGGAGCAGGCGGTTCTCGATGTACGTGAGGATCCTGTTGCCCGCGTACTTGTAGAGCGGCATGCCCCCGCGCAGGGCGCCGGCAGGCGTCATCATGCGCGAGCCGAAGACGGCGTCGGCGCGGCGCTCGCGGAGCGGCTCGAGCAGGTCGCCGAGGCATTCGGGCGCGTACTGGCCGTCGCCGTGGAGCAGCGCGACGAAGTCGAATCCCTTTTGGATCGCGTAGTGGTAGCCGATTTTCTGATTGCCGCCGTAGCCCTGGTTGACGGGGTTGTAGAGCACGGTGAGCGGGAACGGCAGGTCGATTTCGGCGCGGGAAGCGGCGAAGGTATTGTCCTTCGAGGAATCGTCGATGACGAGGCACTCGAGGTCGTAGCGATCGCACAAGGCCGGCGGGATGCGGCGCAGGACGGAGCCGATGGTCTTTTCGGCCTCGTAGGCGACGACGAAGATCAGGACTCTGGGTTTGCCCGGCACAGGGCGCTATTCTTTTCCGGTTTTCCCGGGGCGGAAGGCCCAGGTGTAGATCGCGCCTAGCACGACCAGCAGCGCGCCCCACCAGATCTGCGGGTGCAGGTTCGCGAGCACGGTCACGTGCTCGGGCGGGTGGTAGAGGTCGTAGATCCCCGAGACGAGAATCATGACGCCGTAGATGAGGAGCAGCGCTCCGACAAACAGCCAGATGGAGATGACCTTATCTTTCATGGCGCGTTCCTACCAAAAGATCACTTGCAGAACCAGGAACACAACCGCGACAACGGATGCCCAGAACACGGGCCGCTTATAGAACGGCAGGTGCTGCTCGGAGGGCAGCTCGGTGCAGCCGTAGACCAGGCCGGCGAGTTCGCGCTCGGGCTTCGGTTTCGTGAGGTAGCTCACGGCGACGGTGACGATCACGCAGATCAGCCAGGACCACAGCGCGCGGTACATGTTTTCAGCCATGTCCTTGGCTTGCGTGGAGAGCGCGATGTACTTGAGCGCGGCGGGGTCGAGCTTCACCCAGGCCCACATGGCGACCGAGGCCACGGTTCCGGTGAGCAGTCCCCAGAATCCGGCGGCGGGCGTGGCGCGCTTCCAGAGCATGCCGAGCAGCACGGTGCCGAACAGCGGCGCGATGAAGAAGCTGAACAGGGCCTGCACGTAGTCCATGATGCTGAGGAACTGCATCACGAGGTACGCGGTGCCGATCGACACGAGCACGCCGAGAACGGTGCACCAGCGGCCCATGCGGACATAGTGGGCGTCCGGAGCGTCCTTCTTCAGGAAGGCACGGTAGATGTCGTAGGTCCAGACGGTGGCGAAGGCGCTGACGTTGCCAGCCATTCCGCTCATGAAGCCCGCGATAAGGGCCGTGATTCCGAGGCCGAGCAGGCCGGGGCCGCAGTAGCGCGCGAGCATCAGCGGCAGCACTTCGTTGTAGCTGTGGCCGCCGGTGGCGACGGCTTGCGCTTCGCCGGTGAGCTTAACGGGGAGCACGGCGAGCGCGAGCAGGCCGGGCAGGATCACGATGAACGGCACGGCCATCTTGAACACGGAGCCGATGATTGGGGCCATTTTCGCGGCACGCAGGTCCTTGGCGGAAAGCACGCGCTGGACGACGAGGAAGTCCGTGGTCCAGTAGCCGAAGGAGATGACCCAACCGAGGCCGAGGACGATGCCGGTCCAGTGGATGCCCATGGGGTTATCGCCGAAGGAGCCCATGGTGCGCCAGAGGTGCGTGTAGTCCGTGCCGGCGAGCTCGTGCGCGATGCGCGCCTGGAGGCCGCCCCAGCCGCCCGCTTCGATCAGGCCGAGAATGGGGATGAGCAGCGCGCCGAGCCAGATCAGGACGAATTGCAGCACTTCGTTGAAGATCGCCGAGCGCAGGCCGCCGAGGGCGACGTAGATCGCGACGGTGAGGGAAGAGACCCAGATGGAGAAGTGGATGTCCCAGCCGAGGACGACTTTCATGACCAGCGCCATGGAATACATGTTGATGCCGCTCATCAGGACGGTCATGAAGCCGAAGGAGATGGCAGAGAGAGCGCGGCTCGGCTCGCCGAAGCGGAGTTGAAGGTAGCCGGGGACCGAGTGGGTCTTCGAGATGTAGTAGAAGGGCATCATCACGACGCCGAGGAAGAGCATGGCGGGGATGGCGCCGACCCAATACCAGTGCGTGGCTAGGATGCCGTACTGGTAGGCGGCGGCGGCCCAGCCCATCAGTTCGAGGGCGCCGAGGTTGGCCGAGACGAAGCTGAGGCCCGCGATCCAGGCTGTCATTTCGCGGCCCGCGAGGAAGAAGTCCTCGCCGGTTTCGGCTTTGCCTTTCAGGTAGAAGCCGATGGCGAGGACGGCGACGAAGTAGATGGCGATGATAGCGACGTCCACGCCGCTGAGCGAAAGGAGCTTCGCGGGGCCGGCGACCAGGAGTGCGGGGATATGAGCCACGTTGGAAGATTATATCGAGGTTGGGACGCCAGGCGGCGGGCCGTGGCGCCGCCAGCCATCAGCAACCAGTAGGATAGGTGATTCATGAAGCTGCCCGATGGCGAGCGTGCCATTGTCGATATCAGGAAACTGCTGGACTATTGCCTCAACCCGCAGCATCCGCGCGGCCGGAACAAGGCGCGCGTATTCGCCGCAATCGGACTACATGAATCCGATGCCGAAGAACTGAGAGCGGCAATCCTCTCGGCTGCTCGGGACGCTGAGGCGGAGTTGGGCGCCGCGAGCGTCTATGGGCAACGCTACGTCGTTGATTTCGACCTGTTCCGTAACGGACGAGCGGTTCGAATTCGCAGCACTTGGATTGTGGCGACCCGAGGTTGGGTTGCCACAGCTTACAAGTTGTTATGTATTATGAACAGGCTCATTGGCATGGCTGACATTGAGATGCACTCGGTCGTCGCGCTGCTCGAAGATCTGCCCGAGCAGGGGCTGGTGCGCGGGCAGGTGGGGACGGTCGTCGAGAGTTGGGCTCCCGGCGTCTACGAGGTGGAGTTCGCGGACGAAAGCGGAAAAGCATTTGCCATGGCGGCACTCAGAGCGGAACAGGTGATTCGACTCCATTACGAACCGGCGGATCGGGCAGCCTGACGGCTGCCGCCAGGCCGGCCGGGGGGCCGCTGGGGGACCAGGGGGTCCGCCCTCCTGGACTACAATCAACGTCTATGCGGATAGGCGCTCTTGTTCTGCTTGCCCTGATGGCGGTGGCGCCCGGGTTCGGGGCCGACCGGTATAAATCCTTTTTGTACGGCGTCGCGTATTATCCCGAGCATTGGCCGGAGAGCTATTGGGAGCGGGATGCGCGGCTGATGCAGGAAGCCGGGGTCAACGCGGTCCGGATGGGCGAGTTCGCGTGGTACCTGATGGAGCCCCGCGAGGGCGTCTACGATTTCAGCTTGTTCGACCGCGCGATCGCGGTGCTGGCGAAGCATGGGATCAAGACGATCCTCGGCACTCCGACGGCCGCTCCTCCGAAATGGCTGACGGCGAAGTATCCGGAGGCGCTGGCGGTGTATCCCGACGGGCGGCCGGTGAACGACCAGACGCGGCGGCACTATTGCTACAACTCGCCCGCGTACCGGCGGCTGTCGAAGAAGATCGTCGAGGAAATGGCGGCGCACTTCAAGAACAACGCGGACGTCATCGGGTGGCAGACGGACAACGAGTTCAATTGCCACATCGACGAGTGCTACAGCGAGAGCTGCCGGCGGGCGTTTCGCGAGTGGGCCAAGGAGCGGTACGGCACGCTCGAATCGCTGAACGAGCGGTGGGGGAATGCGTTCTGGAGCCAGTCCTACGACAACTGGAGCGAACTCGATCTTCCCTTCCCCGCCCCGGCGTATCACAACCCGGCGCTCATGCTCGACTACAAGCGGTTCCTGTCGGCGTCGGTCATTTCGTATCAGCGCGACCAGGTGGAGATCATCCGGCGCTACCGGCCCGACGACTTCATCACGCACAACGGGTATTTCAAGAACATCGATTACTACGAGTTCAGCCGCGACCTCGATATTTTCTCGTTCGACAACTACCCTTGCTTCCATGATCAGCCGCGGTATCCGGTTGGCGCGCGGCTGACGTTTTCGCGCGGGTTCAGCGACCGTTTCATGGTCATGGAGGAGCAGACGGGGCCGGGAGGGCAGGCGTACCTGCTGCGCGCGCCGCGTCCGGGCGAGATGAGCTTGTGGGCGTTTCAGGCGATCGCGCACGGGGCCGACGGGATGATGCACTTCCGGTGGCGCACGGCGCGCAAGGGCGCCGAGGAATACTGGAGCGGCGTGCTCGAGCACGACAACATCCCGCGGGCGCGCTACGACGAGTTCAAGCGCGAGGGCTCGGAGGTGCACCGCATCGAGAAAGAAGTGCTCGGCTCGAAGGTCGTGTCCGACATCGCGGTGCTCAAGGACTACGACGCCGAGTGGGTGTTCGACTACCAGTTCCTGACCAAGGAAGTGAACATCGGCGCGGAGTATGAGCAGTTCTTCCAGGCGGCGTCCGAGGCGAGGCACAACATCGATTTCATCGGCGAGAGCGCGGATTTCAGCCGCTACAAGGTGATCTTCGCGCCGCACCTGATCCTGATGGACGAGGGGCTGGCGGGGAAGATACGGCGCTACGTGGAGCGGGGCGGCACGTTCGTGATGTCGGCTCACAGCGCGGTGAAGAACCGCGACAACGCGATGACGGACCAGGTGAAGCCGATCCTGGTGAACGATCTTTTCGGCGTGGATGCGATCGACTTCCAGTGCTACCAGCCGCCGTCGGCCGGAAAGAACGCAATCCGGTTCGCGGATGGGACGCTGGTGCCCGTGCACGTGTTCGCCGATGTGCTCAAGACGAAAACGGCCTCGCCGCTGGCGACCTGGAACGCGGACTTCCTGAAGAGCGGACCGGCCGTGACGGTGAACCGGGTAGGCAAAGGGCAGGCGGTCTACTACGGGTCGTTCTTCAACCTGGAGTCGGCGCGGTATTTGATCCGCCATTTCGCGGCGCAATTCGGGTTGAAGCCGCTGATGACGGGGGTGCCGGAGAGCGTCGAGGTGACGCGCCGGACGCGCGGCACAACGAACTACTACTTCGTGCTGAACCACGAAGACGCGACGGTGGAGATCAAACCGGGGCCCGGCTACTTCGACGTGCTGGCGGGCGCTCCGGCCCCGGCGGCGATGACGCTGAAGCCGTTCGAGTACAGGGTATTGAGAAAGTAACAGCTCTTACCGCAGAGACGCAGAGGACGCAGAGAAAACCGGACTATCTTTCTCTGTGTTCTCCGCGTCTCCGCGGTAGATTTAGTTTTTCCGGAGCGACGCGAACACCGTCCGGAAACAGTTCGCGGCTTCGGCTGCGCTTTTGTCCCCGCGGCCCGTGCCGGTTTCTCCGAAGTAGGCCCGCAGGAAAACTCCTCCGGGGGACCAAGTGGTTTGCAGCACGCCGAGCATGCGCGCGGCGATCGGCTCGGCGGCGTAGTTCCTCACCGAGTTGATCAGCTCGAGCTGGCCGGTGGCGGCTTTCACGTCGCGCCAGGGAGAGGCGACAACGGGGAAGCCCTTGAGCGCGAACATCGCCGTGGTCGGGACGGCGGATTCATAGTGCCAGTCGCAGATCACGATGTCGGTGGGGACGTGGTCGATGGCCGGGTGCGTGCCGTTGAAGCTTCCTTCCCATTCGCCGGTAGCGGTGGCGGCGCCGTCGATGAATCGGTCGCCCCACATCCACATGGTGCGCTTGGATCGCGCGAGGTGGTCATGCAGCGTGCGCACTTCCTGGGCGAAGAGGTCCGACTTGAGCTTGCCCTTGCAGCGCGGGCAATCGGTCTCGCCGATGAGGAACACTTCGTCCATGCCCACGTGGAAGGCGTCGGCTTCGAAGGCGTCGATCAGCTCGTCCATCAGGTCGAACAGCACGTCGTGAACGGCCGGGTGGAGCGGGCAGTAACTGCGGCAGTAGATCCCTTCATTGTTCGGATACTTGCCAGGCGTTTCGTCGAATTCGGGGTGCGAGCGCAGCAGGCCGAACGTCGTCTTGGCCCAGGACTGGTGGCCGAGCATGTTGATCATCGGGATCAGGCGGACGTTCGACTTCCTGGCCGCCGCAACGAGCTGCTTCACGTCGTCGCGCGAGAGGGCGTCGGGGTCGACGACCTCGGGGCGGCGCTGATAGCGATAGTGATAGTTGACTTCAAGGATGAGCGTGTTGAGGCCCTCCCTGGGCGCCGCCTGCTCGATGAAGCGTACGAGCAGGGGGATTTCGTCAGGCTTGGGGGCCATCATGTGGAGGCCGCGCACGGGAAGACCGGCCGCGAAGACCGGCAGTGCAAGTAGAAGACCGCATAGTATTCGGCGCATGGGGGGAAGATATCACGGACGGGCCCCCGCCGGGTGATTGTCTAGATCTGGAACAACCGGTCGAAGAACTCGCGGGTCCGGGCCTGGATTTGTGCCAGCTCGATGTCGAGCGGCTGGTCGTGCAGGTGGTCGGGCGTCCAGCG
Organism: Acidobacteriota bacterium; assembly: GCA_050261515.1. Classification (GTDB taxonomy): domain Bacteria; phylum Acidobacteriota; class Terriglobia; order Bryobacterales; family Bryobacteraceae; genus JBLNDJ01. Next base: position 59,691 of record JBLNDJ010000023.1, read on the forward strand.
GCGGACGAGCGCGTCGAGATTTTCGAGCTGCGCTCCGTTGGTGGGGAGCGTGCCTTCGGCGTGTCCGGTAGCGACGCGCAGGCCGTGATCGACGGCGCGGTAAAAGGTCGCGGCGTCGCGCAGGAAATCGGCATCGGGGCGTTCGAGGTGGCCCATCTGCTCGATGACGTCGATGCGCGCGGGCGTGTTCAGCACCTTGTAGAAAATGCCCGCGCCTTTGAGCCTGAGGTACATCAGGGCAAAATCGATGTCGTAGTAGCCGCCGCGGCCGGCTTTGAGCGGGTTGCCGCCGCCCTGCTCTTTTTCGAGGCGCAGGCGCATTTGCAGAAGCTGCTTGCGCGAGCGGCCGCTCTGGCCATAGCGGCGCCAGTCCACGCGCTGAAGCTCGTTCAGGAAATTCGTGCCGCGCTCGACGTCTCCCGCCACGGCGCGCGACTTCATATACGTGATGCCTTCCCAGGCTTCGGCGGAGTTGGCGAAGTAGCTTTTGTACGCCGTCTCGGATTGCACGAGGGCTCCGGAGCGGCCGTTGGGCCGCAAGCGCGTATCGACGGCGAACATCATGCCGTCGCCGGTGTAGGCGCTCACGGTTGAGATGATGCGCTCGGCGACGCGCGTCCAGAAGGCCTGCTCGGGGGCGTCTTCATCGGGGATGACGAAGACAAGGTCGGCATCGGAGGCGAGGTCGAACTCGCGCATGCCGAGGCGGCCGAGCGTGACCACCATCATCTGTGTCCCGGGCCGGTATTCCGAGCGCGGGGGATGAGAGTGGGCCACCTCCTCAACGGCCATGCGGTAGGCGCCGGCGATGACGGCGTCGGCCAGGTCCGAAGTGCGGGCGAGCGTCTCGAAAATTTCGCTCTCCATGCAGATGCTTTCGGACTGGAGGCGGAACATCTCGCGGCGAAAGAAGCGGCGCAGCTCGCCCGGGTCGTCGAGCGAGGCGGCTTCTTCGGCGTAGGGCAGGTCGGGTCCGGTGCGCTTGCGCATGCGGCGCACTTCGGCGAGCAGCTCGGGGGTGCGGATCAATTGCTCGGCGAAGTAGGGGCTGTGCTCGAAAATGTCGAGGACGTGGCTGGAGAGCGCGGTATCGGAATCCATCCAGCCGAGCCACTCGGGGTTGGGCAAAATGCGCTCGAGGAAATGCTCGAAGTGCACGCGGCCGCGCCGGAGGTCGCTGCGGGCGAGCACGGAAGCGAAGCGCGGGGCGCGCTGGTCGAGGAAACGGACGAGGTTGCTCGCGCCGGCCTCGACCGGCTGCTCGGGCTCGTGGGGCGCGGCGCCGGTGGAAATCGCGGCGGGCGCGGGCGCGTAATAGATGGGCTGCTGGGCGTGAATCACGCGCTCGTAGATTTCCTGCACTTCTTCGAGGTGCTGGTTCAGCTCGCCGAGCAGGGACTCGGTGCGCGGCATCTTCCTCGCCAGCGCGGCCAGCTCGCCGGGGTCCTTCGGGAGCGTGTGGGTCTGGCGGTCCTCGTCGAATTGCAGCCGGTGCTCGAGGTGGCGGAGGAACTGGTAGGCCGAGGCGAGACGCGAGTATTCGGTAGGCGAGAGCAGGTCTTTGTCGCGCAGGCGCGAGAGCGCCAGCAGCGTGCCGCCGTGGCGCACCCAGCGGTCGCGGCCGCCGTGCAGGCGCTGGAGGCATTGCACGAGGAACTCGATGTCGCGGATGCCGCCGGGGGCGAGCTTGATGTTGAAGCCCTGCGAGGCGCCGCGGCGCGCGGCGAGTTTTTCGGCAATGCGCTCGCGCGTTTCAGACGCCGCTTCGACCACGCTGAAATCGAGCGTGCTCGAGTAGATGAGCGGCTCGGCGGCGTCGAGCAGCGCGAGGCCGAGCCCGCGGTCTCCCGCCGAGACGCGCGCCTTGATGAGCATCTGAAGCTCCCAGTCGCGCGCGCGGCTCTGGTAATAGCTGCGGGCTCCGTCGAGCGAGATGGCGACTTCGCCGAAGCGGCCGTCGGGGCGGAGCCGCAGGTCCACGCGGTACGCAATACCCGCGCTGGTGTAAGTGGAAAGCAGCGCGGTCAACTGGTTGGCGAGCTTCTTGTGGAACTCCTTGTTCGTGATGCGCTCGGGCCCGGCGGTTTCGCCGTTGTCGCCGTAGAGGAACATCAGGTCGATGTCGGAGCTGTAGTTGAGTTCCTTGCCGCCGAGCTTGCCGAGCGAGAGGATCGTGAAGCGCGGATCGCTCGGGAGGCCGTGTTTGGCGGCCAGTTCGTCGCGGATGCGGCGGTAGCAGACGTCGAGCACGGCGTCGGCAATGTTCGAGAGCTCCTCGGTGACCTCGGGGAGCATGGCGATGCCCATGACGTCGCGCAGCACGACGCGCAGGATCTGGCGGCGGCGGAACAGCGCGAGCGTGTGAGCGGAGAGCGCGCCGGGGCCGTCCGCATCGAGCGCGGCTTCGAGGCGCGCGATCAACTCCTCGACCGGAAGCAGCGGATCGAGCGCGCCCGAGCCCATCAGCTCCTCGATCCACTCCGGATGCGCGAGCACAGCTTCGGAAAGAAAACGGCTGTAGGAGGAGACAGCGACGAGGAGTTGCAGCCCGGTATTGGTCCCGGCGATGCGTTCGAATTCGGCAGGCTTTTCGCCGCGCAGGCGTTCGAGGAAATTGAGAACGTCCGCGGGGAGCCCTTCGAAAACGCGGGTTTCGTTCACCAAGGAGAATTATAGCGGGGAGAAGCTGGAAGGCGGAAGCCAGAAGCCGGAAGCACGGAGGGTTCCTCCCGGCTTCCGGCTTCGAATTTCTTGTTTTTAGATGTCGTAATACAGAGCGAATTCGTACGGATGCGGCCTGAGGCGCACCGCGTCCGCTTCGTTCTTGCGCTTGTAGTCGATGAAGGCTTCGATCAGCTCTTCTGTGAAGACGTCGCCTTTCAGCAGGAAGGCGTGATCGTCTTCGAGGCAGTTGAGCGCTTCTTCGAGAGAGCCCGGCATGGAGGGAACGTTACGCAGCTCTTCCGGCGACAGGTCGTAAATATCCTTGTCGAGCGGTTCGCCCGGAGAGATCTTGTTCAGCACACCGTCGAGGCCGGCCATCAGGAGCGCGGCGAATGCGAGGTACGGGTTAGCCGACGGGTCCGGCGGACGGAACTCGATCCGCTTCGCCTTCGGGCTCGAGGAGTACATCGGGATGCGGACTGCGGCGGAGCGGTTGCGACGAGAATACGCCAGGTTCACAGGCGCTTCGTAGCCCGGCACCAGCCGCTTGTAGCTGTTCGTCGTCGGCGCGATGATCGCCGACAGCGCACGCGCGTGCTTCAGCAGTCCGCCTACGTACCACAGCGCCATCTGGCTCAGGCCGGCGTAGCAGTCGCCCGCGAACAGCGGCTTGCCGTCCTTCCAGAGGCTCTGGTGGCAGTGCATCCCGCTTCCGTTGTCGGCGAACAGCGGCTTCGGCATGAAGGTGACTGTCTTGCCGTACTGGTTCGCGACGTTCCTGATGCAGTACTTATACAGCATCATCGCGTCGGCCGACTTCAGCAGCGAATCGAACCGCAGGTCGATTTCCGCCTGGCCGCCGGTGGCGACTTCGTGGTGGTGGCACTCGACGTTCAGCCCGGCATTGATCATGGTCTGGACCATGACGCTGCGCAGATCCTGATAATGGTCCGTCGGAGGAACCGGGAAGTAGCCTTCCTTGTACCGCGGCCGGTAACCGAGGTTGTCGTTCTCGCGGCCCGTGTTCCAGCGGCCCTCTTCGGCGTCGATGTAGTAGTAACCGGAGTGCTGGTTCTGGTCGAACCGGATGTTGTCGAAGATAAAGAACTCGGCTTCGGCGCCGAAGTAAGACGTGTCGGCGATACCCGAATTCGTGAGATACAGTTCGGCTTTCTTGGCGATCCACCGCGGGTCACGTTCGTAGTGCTGGTGCGTGATGGGATCGACCGCGTCGGCGATCATGACGAGCGTCGGCGTCTCGCCGAAGGGATCCATGACGGCCGTCGAGGGATCCGGCACGAGAAGCATGTCGCTCTCGTTGATACTTGCCCATGCCCGGATGCTCGATCCGTCAAACCCCTTGCCTTCCTCGAAGACTGCCTCATTCAGCTCGCTGATAGGATAAGAGACGTGATGCCACAGACCGGGAATATCGCTGAAGCGAAGATCAATTTGCTTCGCGTCGTTTTTCTTGGCAAATTCTAATACTTCCTTAGGACTCATTCATCCTCCTGGGGGCGTACAAACGTACGTTGAGCGGGCGGGCCTCAGCCGCGATTTGATTTTCAGAATACTGGACGGGGTAGAGGGGGTCAAGAAAGTTTTTTTTATGGAGCAGATAGCTTTTACCTTTGAGCCCGCGCGCCGCGTCTTCACCGTGGCGGAGCTGAATTCGGCCATTCACGGCCTGCTCGAGCGCGAATTCGCCGACGTCTGGGTGGCGGGCGAAATCTCGGGGACGCGTCTGGCTTCGAGCGGTCATTATTACTTCACGCTCAAGGAACGGGACGCGCAGCTGCGGTGCGTCTGCTTCCGCCAGACCGCGCGGTATCTGAAATTCAAGCCGCAGGATGGCGTAGCGGTGGTGGCGCGCGGGCGCGTGGACGTTTACGAGGCGCGGGGCGAGTATCAGCTACTGGTCGAATCGATCGAGCCGCGGGGGCACGGCGCGCTTCAGTTCGCCTTCGAGCAGCTTAAGAAGAAGCTGGCGGCCGAGGGACTGTTCGAGGCAGCGCGGAAGCGGCCGATTCCGAAGTATCCGCGGCGGATCGGGATCGTGACGTCCCCGGCGGGCGCGGCGATACGCGATCTGCTGAACATTCTGGCGCGGCGGTTTCCGGGGCTGCACATACGGGTGTTCCCGGCGCTGGTGCAGGGCGAGGGATCGGTGGAGGACGTGTGCCGCGGCCTGGCGTACTTCGGCGCTTCGGGGTGGGCGGACGTCGTGATCGTGGCGCGCGGCGGCGGGTCGATCGAGGACCTGTGGACGTTCAACGTGGAGGCGGTGGCGCGGGCGATCGCGGCGTCTCCGGTGCCGGTGATTTCGGCCGTGGGCCACGAGACCGACGTAACGATCGCAGATTTCGTCGCGGACCTGCGCGCGCCTACGCCGTCGGCGGCGGCGGAACTCGTAGTCGGGACGCGGCAGGCGGTTTACGAGCGCATCGACGGGGAGATCGCGAAGCTGCGGCAGCTTCTGCGATACCGGCTGGCCGATGCGGAGCGGCGGCTGCACCAGCGCGGGATCGACCGTGCGACGTCGCTGCTTCAGCGCAAGATCGGGCGGTCGCTCCAGCGCGTGGACGAGTTCGACTACGAGATGCGCAACCGCGTGCGGCGGGCGATCGAGCAGCGGCGGCTCAGGCTGAGGAGTCTCGAGAGCCGCCTGACGATGCTCGATCTGCGGCTGCGTTTCGCAGGGGCGCGGCGGAGGCTCGAAATCGCAGACGGCGCCGCGCTCCAGCATGTGCATCTGCGGATCGCGCGGGCGCGGGCGCGCTATGAGCCGCTCGCCGCGCAATTGCACCAGCTCAGCCCGCTGCGCGTGCTCGACCGGGGATACGCGATCGTGCAGGATGCGCAAGGGCGCATTTTGAAGGACGCGGGGGACATCGCGCCCGAGTCGCCGATCGGCGTTCGGCTGGCAAAAGGCCGGCTCAAAGCGCGGGTGACGGAGACGGACTGAAACATTAAACCCGGGAAAGTATACTCAAATCCGGTCTTTCTGCGCCTCCGCAATTGGGATTTGAGTATACTGTCCCGGGTTTTATGGTTAGCAGGGCGGCGAGGGCCATGCAGAAGGTCAGGTCCGTCAGGGCGTGGAACAGGAACAGGTGGCGGTAGGTTTCGCAGGCATCGGCCAGCGAACACACGAGGAATTCGTAAGCACCGGCCGCCGCCAGGCCCGCTGTGATCCAGGCCATTTGCACGGCGCGCTCGGAGGGGCGCGCGCGGATCACCAGAATGACGCCGGCCGCAACCAGCGCGTACCAGAACGGCAGCAGGCCATGCCAGGCAAACAGTGCGCGGCTCTTGAGGTCGCTCCAGGAGGCAAAGCGGCGCGTCAACTCCACCGGGCGCGTCGCGTCCTGGCGGCGCAGGTTGGCGAAATTGCCGCGGAGATACGGCGCAAACTCCCTCAGGTCGGCGTCCATAATCCGGAGCACTTTCACAGGATGGTGCAGGTAGTAGAGCGCCAGCTTGGATAGACCCGTACGCCTGCGGAAGTCCTGAAACCACGGGCTGCGCACGCGGGGCACGTCGGGACGGAACGCCCACTTGCCGATGTAGGGCAGCTCTTTTTCCGACAGCCCCAGTTCCTTCAGCTCGCGCGCGGGCTCGGGGGAGTTTTTCGCCAGCTTGAGGAAGATCACGTTGAACGTCGCGAGGCTCCGGTAACTGGCCGGTGTGAGCGCGAATGAGATGGCCGTGGCCGCAACCAGCAACGCGCCGGCGGCGGCGCCGGCGAGCCTGATGTAGAGCCTCTTCCCCTTCCACGCCGCCACGACCACGAACACGGCGAGCAGGATGCCGATTGGGGCATGCTGGGCCTTCGATCCGATGAGCAGGATCGCGAAAAGCATGAACGGCACGAGTAGCGCGATCCGCGGCCCTTTGACGACGATGAGCACGGCGACTGCGGCACATCCGAGAAGCCCAAGCAGGGCCGCCGCATCCATATAAAAAGAGTTGAGGCAGGAGACGTAGGACACGTCGGTGAAGATCCAAACCACCGCCCCGCACAGCAGCGCGCGCGCCCACGCCCGCATTGGCCGGGCGGCGGCAAGCAGGATGCAGAACGCAGCCAGGAACGCCACCGCGTGCACCGCGCCAAGCCAGCGGATATTGAAGATGCTTCCCTCGGGTTTCGTGTGGCTCAGATACGACGCGAGCTTCGCGGGCCAGAGCTCCGAAGAGCGCAAATCGCTCTGCCAGCGGAACCGCGGGGAACGGATATAGTCGGCATTGAAGTAGTCGAAGCGCGAGCCGGGATCGGCCGGCCCCAGCGAGAGCCGGCCGGCGATCTTCGGAAAATCGCCGTTGTCCGCCAGGCCTATGTATGGCGGAATGAATAACTGAAGGGAAACGATCGCAAGGAAGACGGCCGCCAGCAAGGTGTCCTGAAACCAGGGCCAGTGCTTCTTCATTCCGTCTCCCGTCTCACGAAGCGGAACACGTCAAACACGGGCTGGCCGCCGCGGGCGGCGACCGTGTGCAGGACCTCGGCGCGATAGCCGGCCGATTGCGCGATCGACTCCAGCCGCGCCCGGCCATCCGGCCCAAGCCTCGATTCCGCGGTATGGTCGATGAAAACGGCGTCCGGAAACTCGACCATCTCGCGGAGGATCCAGTTGCGCCGGTGAACGGAGTCCTCGCGCGCCAGCGCATCGCGCCCGTTTGAAAGCGGCAGCCGCCCCCGTCCGAGCGCGCGCAGCGGCTCGAGAATGCCCCAGTCGAGCGTGTAGACGCGGCTCGCGGGCAGGCTGCGCATGTAAGCCGCCAGCGGCCCGATGGCATCGGTCCAGATGGTGGTGGTGCCGAAACGGATGGATTGTGCCAGGTACTGGTTGAGCACCGCGAGGTTCGCCGCGCACACGAGCAGCAGGACGGCGGCGAGGGCGGACCGGCCGCTCCCGCGGAAGCGCCGCGACACTTCAGCGAACGCCGCGCCCACGAAGAGCTGCGGGAACGGCCAGAGCAGGACCGTATGGTGCACCGTCCCGCCGGCATTCCTGGTGAGCGCCATTTGAATCCATGTGACGGCGGCGAAGACAAGCGCGAACAGCATGGGTTTTCGCGCGGGCGTGCGCCACAGCCACGGCAGCATCGCGACCGCCGCAATGCAGGCGAACCGCAGCAACCCTGCGCGCCGCTCGCCTGTGATCCGGTTGATCTCCACGGGCGTGCGCTCCCATACGTCGCGCGGCTCGATGGGCTTGAGCTCCGGGCGGTCGCGGATCATGTAGCCGAAGAGCGCAGAACCGTCGAAGCTCAGCCGGAGCACCAGCGCCTTATGATCCAGTCGGTCGGCAGTGAATCGAGTGTTATTGCCGCGAAACGTCTTGAGGCCGGAGTCGTAGTTGTACACAACCAGCGGCGCCGCGCCGAGCAGAAAGCAGACCGCGGCAACGAGCGCGTTGCGCCACGTGAGGCGCGAAAACAGGTCGCGCGGAAACACCACCAGCGCCGCGGCGCACAGGCCCACGAGAACCCACGAAAACAGCGCCTTATCCCACATCGCCAGGCCGAACGCGAAGAACGCCGCCGCGAGGAAGCGCCGGCGGCCCGAGCGGTGAAAATGCCACACCAGCAGCAGGCCTGAAACGAGCAGCAGGTGCTGGAGCGCCACGGGTCCCCAGTCGAGGCACGTCGTGAGGACGAACATGGCGTCGGTGGCGAGCAGTGCCGTTGCGACAAGCGCGGCGCGGCGCCCGCACCAGTTCCGCTCCAGGCAGTAAAAGAGCCAGACCGTCAGGGCGCCGGCGGCGAGCGCGGGAATCCGCACGGACCACGCCGAAGGAGGCCACACGCGGAACAGCGGCGCGTAAATCCAGGCCTTGAGCGCGCCCACGTAGCTCATCAGCATGGTGGGAATCTCGCGCCCGGCAACCACGATCGCGTGCTCGGTCGCCTTCGGCGGATAAAGGGCGTTCCCGAACAGCATTTCGTCGCTTTGAAGCCCGATATACGGAATAAAGACGAGCCCTTCGAAAAAAAAGAGTAGACAGAAAAGAGCCGGGATCAAACGGGCCATCGAAACAATTACACACCAATTCACCCCTTGACATCCGTTTCGGGCGATGCGCGGAGACAGCAGGGCTGGGTGAAGGCGGAATGGGCCAATCGGAGAACAACCGCCGCGCGGCGCGTGGGGACCCGGTTCAGGCCTTGCGCGCCGAGTAGCCGTTCGGGTGCGCGTTGTGCCACTGCCACGCGCTGCCGATGATGTCCTCGAGGCGCGGGCACGCCGGCTTCCATCCGAGCACGCGCCGGGCTTTCTCCGCGCCGGCCACCAGCACCGACGGATCGCCCGCGCGCCGTGGCTCCATGCGCGCCTCGATCGCGCGCCCCGTGATCTTGCGCGCCGCCTCGACCACTTCGAGCACCGAGTAGCCCTTGCCGTTGCCGAGGTTGATGCGTTCGGACGCCCCGCCGCCCTTGAGGTAATCGAGCGCGAGCAGGTGGGCGCTCGCGAGATCGGCAACGTGGATGTAATCGCGCACGCACGTGCCGTCCGGGGTCGGGTAATCGGAGCCGAACACCGAGATGTGCGTACGCCGGCCGAGCGCCACCTTGAGCACGTTCGGAATCAGGTGCGTCTCCGGATCGTGGTGCTCGCCGAGTCCCGCAGTCGCCCCCGCGGCGTTGAAATACCGCAGCGCGACGAACTTCAGCCCGTAGGCGCGGTCGTAAGTTTCGAGGACGCGCTCCATCATGAACTTCGTCCATCCGTAGGGGTTGGTAGGCCACTGCGGATGGTCCTCGGTGATGGGCGTCTCGCGCGGCTCGCCGTAGACGGCCGCGGTCGATGAGAACACGAGGCGCTTCACGCCGGCCTCGATCAGCGCGCGCAGGAACGCCATCCCCTGCGCCGTGTTGTTCTCGAAGTACGTGGCCGGGTCCTTCACCGACTCGCCCGCCTCGATCAGCGCGGCGAAGTGAACGCAGGCGTCGATCCTGTGCTCGCGCGCGATGCGGGCCACGAGCGCGGCATCCTGCACCTTGCCCTGATAGAACGGGATCGCCGGATCGAGCGCCTCGCGGTGGCCGCGGTACAAATCGTCGAGGATGACGACCTCTTCGCCGCGCGCGCGCAGAAGAGACACGGTGACGCTGCCGATGTAACCCGCTCCGCCGGTGACGAGGATGGCCATGGGTTCATTGTTGCAAACCAGATCCGCATCCGCGGATAATCGACCTTGGCCGGGAGGACTCATATGAACGAACAGTTGACCATGGGAGTGGTTGTCGGCAGCCGTGGCTTTTTCCCAGCGCACCTCGCCAAGTCCGGACGCGAGGAGATGATCGCCGCGCTCGAGCGCGCCTGCATCAAGCCCATCGTGCTGGGTCCTGAGGATACCAAGCACGGCGCCGTCCAGACGCGCGACGACGCCAAGAAGTGCGCCGCTCTGTTCGACGCCAACCGCGCGAAGATCGACGGCATCGTAGTTACGCTGCCCAACTTCGGCGAGGAGCGCGCGATCGCCGATGCGATCCGTCTGTCCGGGCTGAACGTGCCGGTGCTGATCCAGGCCACGCCCGACACCGCGGGCAACATGACCATTCGCGACCGCCGGGACAGCTTCTGCGGCAAGATGTCCTGCTGCAACAACCTGAAGCAGTACGGCATTCCTTACTCGCTGACCACGCTCCACACCGAGGCGCCGGCCTCCGAACAGTTCCACAAGGACGCGCGGTGGTTCGATGCCGTCTGCCGCGTCGTGAAAGGCCTGAAGGGCGTGCGGATCGGAGCGATCGGCGCGCGGCCCGCAGCGTTCAACACGGTCCGTTATAGCGAGAAAATTCTCGAGGCGAGCGGCATCGACGTCGAGACCGTGGACCTCACCGAGATTCTTGGCCGCGTCGAGCGCATGAAGGACAACGACCCGGCCGCGCTCGCCAAGCTCGAAGCGATCAAAAAATACGTGGACACGGCCGGCGTTCCGGCGGCCGCGCTCGCCAAGATGGCGAAACTCGGCGCGGTCATCGATCAGTGGAAGCTGGAAACCGACGTCACCGTGACGGCCGTGCAGTGCTGGACCGCGCTCGAGGATTACTTCGGCGTCGTGCCCTGCACGCTGATGAGCATGATGAGCAACGACCTGGCGCCGAGCGCCTGCGAGGTGGACGTGTGCGGCGCGGTCGCCATGTACGCGCTGGCGCTGGCCTCCGGCACGCCGAGCGCGCTGCTCGATTGGAACAACAACTACGGCGACGACCCCGATAAGGCCGTGTGCTTCCATTGCAGCAACCTGCCGAAGCATTTCTTCGAGAGCGTGCGCATGGATTTCCAGGAGATCATCGCCGGGACCGTGGGCAAGGACAACACGTTCGGCACCTGCGTGGGCCGCGTGAAGGCCGGGCCGATGACCTACGCGCGCTTCTCGACCGACGAGACGACGGGCAAGGTTCGCGGCTACGTGGGCGAGGGCCGGTTCACGAACGATCCGCTCGACACATTCGGCGGCGCGGGCGTGGTCGAGATCCCGCGCATGCAGGGACTGCTGCGCTACATCTGCGAAAACGGCTTCGAGCACCACGTTGCGGCGAGCCTGTCGCAGTCGTCCGCGGCGGTCTACGAGGCGGCGACGAAGTACTTCGGTTGGGACGTTTATTTGCACGCGTAGGAGGCAACCATGGCCGTCGTCGCGGGAGTGGATTTCGGCACGCTGAGCGTCCGGGTTTCGATCGTCGATAGCGAGCGCGGGCGGCTCGCCTCGGCGCTTTCCGAGTATCCGCTGGTCCGGAAACGCGAAGATCCCGACCACGCGACGCAGTCGCACGGCGCGCACATGACGGCGCTGGTCGATGCCATGCGCAAGGCCGTGGCGCAGGCCGGCGTCGCCGGCAGCGCGATCGAGGCCATCGCGCTCGATACGACCGGATCGAGCGTGATTCCTGTGGCGCGCGACCTGTCCCCGCTCGACGATTACTACCTCTGGTGCGACCATCGCGCCAAGAGCGAGGCTGCCGAAATCACCGCCGCCGCGCATCGCGAAAAGCTCGAAGCCATCGAGTGGTGCGGCGGCGTCTACTCCTCCGAGTGGGGCTTTTCGAAGCTGCTGCACTGGCTGAGGCACAACCCCGAACGGCGCGCGCAGATGGCCACCGCGCTCGAGCATTGCGACATGGTGGCGGCGGTTTTGTGCGGCATCTCGGATCCGGCGGCGGCGCCGCGCAGCATCTGCGCCATGGGCCACAAGTGGATGTGGAACGCGGCACTCGGCGGGCTACCTCCGGAAAAATTCCTGTGCACGGTGGACCCGCTGTTCGCCGGCGTGCGCGGCAAGCTCGACGGGCGCTACGCAGCCTCCGAGCAGATCGCCGGCCATCTCGCGCCCGAGTGGGCGGAAAGACTCGGGCTGCGCGCCGGCATCCCGATTCCCGTGGGCGCGTTTGACGCGCACTGGGACGCGATCGGCGCGGGCATCCGCGAGGGCGACGTCGTCAACGTGGTGGGAACCTCGACCTGCATCATGGCTATCGCCAAAGAAACCGGCCTGATCCCGGGCGTCTGCGGCGTGGTCAAGGGTTCGATCCACCCGTGCTACTACGGCATCGAGGCGGGCCTGTCGGCGACGGGCGACATCTTCGACGCGATCGCGCGCCGCGCGGGCGCGACCGTCGCCGCGCTCTCGAAGGACGTCGAGCGCTACCGCGGCGGCCAGACCGGCCTGCTCCGGCTCACCTGGGACAACGGCGACCGCACCGTGCTCGTCAACCCCGAGCTCGGCGGAGTCACCCTCGGCTGGAACCTCACCCACACCGCGCAGGATGAGCTGTTCGCGGCCATCGAAGGCACGGCCTTCCACACCCGCATCATCCTCGAGCGCATGGGCGAGCACGGCGTCCCCATCCGCCGCGTGATCAACGGCGGCGGCATCCCGCAGAAGAACGAAACGCTCAACCGGGTCTACGCGAACGTGCTCGGCAAACCGGTGCTGGTGCCCGAAAGCGAAGTGACAAGCCTGGGCTCGGCGATCTTCGCGTTCCTGGCGGCCGGAGCGTTCAAGACGGTCGAAGAAGCGCAGGAACGCCTCTGCCCGAAATACCGCATGGTCGAGCCGGACCCCAAAGAGCACGCCGTCTACGAGCGTCTCTTCGCGCTCTACCGCAAGATGTATTTCGGCCTCGGCCGGCGCGACTCCGAGCCCGCGGCCTTCGGGGACGTGCTGCCACAACTTCGAGAGATCGCGGCGTCAGCACGCTAGAATTCTTCGGTTGATTTACTTCTGCCCGTAGGTCGCTTTGGGCCCGTGCTTTCGCAGGAAGTGCCGGTCGAGCAGGTCCGGCGAGACCGGCCCGGCAGTGGGGTTGAGCATAGCCGTCTGGTACGCCATGGACGCGACCTCTTCGAGCAGCACCGCGTTGTGGGCCGCCTTCGCGGCCGTCGCTCCCCACGCGAACGGGCCATGGCATGCCACGAGCACGGCGGGCATCTGCATCGGATCGAGTCCGCGGAAGCGCTCGACGATCGCCGCCCCGGTGTTTACCTCGTATTCGCCCTCGATCTGCTCGCGCGTCAGGCACGCGGTCACAGGCACTGCGCCGTAAAAGTAATCCGCGTGCGTGGTCCCGAAGCACGGGATCTCGCGCCCGGCCTGCGCCCACGACGTCGCATACCGCGAGTGAGTGTGTACCACGCCTCCGATCGCGCCGAAGGCCCGGTAGAGCGCCAGGTGCGTCGCCAGGTCCGACGAAGGCCGCAGCCTGCCCTCCACCACGCGGCCGTCGAGCGTCGTGATGACCAGGTCACCCGGTTTGAGCGTCTCGTAGGGCACGCCGCTCGGCTTGATAGCCACCAGCCCCTCGCCGCGCGCGATGCCGCTCGCGTTGCCGAACGTGTAGATCGCCAGCCCGCGCCGCACCAGTTCCAGGTTCGCCTCGTACACCTCGTCCCGCAGAGTCTCGAGCATAGGATTCAGGTTAGCGCGACCCCGCAAAGGCGCGCTATTCTTGGATTAAGAATTCCTATCCAAATTATGTTGCAGACTAAAGCACCGGCCGTGGAGGACCTGAATCCCCAGGAGACTGCGGAGTGGCTCGAGGCATTCGATCAGGTCGTCGATGAGTTGGGCCCGGACCGCGCGGCTTTCCTGCTCGAACGGTTGACAGATCGCGCCCAGTCGTCCGGCGCGGCTCCGTTGTACCGGACCAACACGCCCTACTTGAACACGATCCCCGCCGAGGAGCAGGTTCCGTTTCCGGGCGACCGCGCGCTCGAGCGCCGCCTGAAGAGCCTCATCCGTTGGAATGCGCTCGCGATGGTGGTGCGCGCCAACAAGTACGATCCAGGAATCGGGGGCCACATTTCGACGTACGCATCGCTGGCGACGCTGGTCGAGATCGGATTCAACCACTTCTTCCACGGCTCCTATGGCGACCAGCCCGGCGACTTCGTCTACTTGCAGGGCCACGCGGCGCCCGGGTTCTACGCCCGCGCGTACCTCGAGGGCCGCCTGAGCGATGAGCACCTCCGAAACTTCCGCCACGAGCTGCGCGAGCGCCCCGGGCTGTCGTCGTATCCGCACCCGTGGCTGATGCCGGATTTCTGGCAGTTCCCCACGGTCTCGATGGGCCTGGGCCCGATCAACGCCATCTACCAAGCGCGGTTCCTGAAATACCTGGAAAACCGCGGCCTGCTCAAGCGGACGCCGCGCAAAGTGTGGGCGTTTCTGGGTGACGGCGAATCGGACGAAGTCGAAACCACGGGCGCCATCCGCATCGCGGCGAACGAGAAACTCGACAACCTGATCTTCGTCTTCAACTGCAACCTTCAGCGGCTTGATGGCCCGGTGCGCGGCAACGGCAAGATCATCCAGGAGCTCGAAGCCATCTTTGCGGGCGCGCACTGGAACGTCATCAAGGTCATCTGGGGCGACGACTGGGACGACCTGCTCGCCAGAGACACCACGGGCCTCCTGGTCAAGCGCATGAACGAGTGCCTCGACGGCGACTACCAGACCATGGCCGCGCGCGGCGGCGCTTACATTCGCAAGGAATTTTTCGGGAAGTATCCGCCGCTGCTCGAGCTGGTCGCCGGCTTGAGCGACGATCAGCTTTCGAAGCTGCGCCGCGGCGGGCACGATCCCGAGAAGGTCTACAACGCCTACAAGCAGGCGGTGGAGCACACGGGCTCGCCCACGGTGATCCTGGCCAAGACCATCAAAGGCTACGGGCTCGGCGAAGCCGGCGAAGGCCGCAACATCACGCACCAGCAGAAGAAGCTGAACGAAGACGAGATGGCGTATTTCTGCCGGCGCTTCGAGATCCCGATCACCGAAGAGCGCATCCACGAGGTCTCGTTCTACCGGCCGCCGGAGGACAGCCCCGAGATAAAGTATCTCCTGGAGCGCCGCCGCGAGCTGGGCGGGCCGCTGCCCGCGCGCAACGCGCAGAAGATCACGATCCAGGCGCCGCCGCTCGAGTACTTCAAGGAAACGCTCACCGGAACGCAGGGCCGTGAGGTTTCGACCACGATGGCCTACGTCCGTGTGATGACGCTGCTGCTGCGGCACCCGGAACTCGGCAAGTACGTCGTGCCGATCATCCCCGACGAAGCGCGCACGTTCGGCATGGAATCGCTGTTCCGCCAGATCGGCATCTACGCGAGCCAGGGCCAGCTCTACCATCCCGTAGACCAGGAGATGTTCCTCTACTACAAGGAATCGCAGAGCGGCCAGATTCTTGAAGAGGGCATCACGGAAGCGGGCTCGATGGCGTCGTTCACGGCCGCGGGCACCGCGTGGGCCAACGTCGGGCTGCCGATAATTCCGCTCTACACGTATTACTCGATGTTCGGGCTCCAGCGCATGGGCGATCTCATGTGGGCGTTCGCCGATGCGCGCGGCAAGGGCTTCGTCGTCGGCGCGACCGCCGGGCGGACCACGCTCGCCGGCGAAGGCTTGCAGCACCAGGACGGCCACAGCCCGCTGTTGATGAGCGTCGTGCCGACCTGCGTTCAGTACGACCCGGCGTACGCCTACGAAATCGGCGTCATCATGCAGGACGGCATCCGGCGCATGTACCAGGAGAATGAGGACATCTTCTACTACCTCACCGTCTACAACGAGAACTACGCCCAGCCGCCGATGCCGGAAGGCGTGCGCGAGGGCATTCTGAAAGGCCTATACCGCTTGAAGCCCGCACCCGGGGGGAAGGCCGTGGCGCACCTGTTCGGCAGCGGGACGATCCTCAACGAGGCGATCAAGGCGCAACAGCTTCTTGCGGAGAAATACAACGTCGCGGCGGACGTCTGGAGCGCCACCAGCTACACCGAACTGCGGCGCGAAGCGCTGGCAGTCGACCGCTGGAACCGGCTCCACCCGGGCGAGCCCGCGCGGCGGCCCTACATCGAGCAGGCGATCGAAGGCTTCGACGGCCCCGTGATCGCGGCGAGCGATTACATGAAGGCCGTGGCGGACCAGATCGCGCCGTGGCTCCCCGGCCGGCTCGTCGCGCTCGGCACCGACGGCTTCGGCCGCAGCGAAAACCGCGAGCATCTCCGCAACTTCTTTGAGGTAAGCGCGAACCACATCGCCGCGGCGACGCTCTCGCGCCTGGCCCGCGACGGCAAGTTCGACGCCGCCGAAGCGCAGAGGGCACTAGCGGATCTCGGAGTGGACCCCGAGCGCCCCGACCCCGCGCGGACGTAGGGCGGACCCTCTTGCTCACGATCACCGAATCCGACGTCCGCCGCCTTCTTCCCATGCGCGACGCTATCGGGCTCATGCGGAGCGTGTTCGAAGACCTGGGGAACGGCAAGGCACAGAACCAGCCGCGCCGGCGGCTCGTGCTGAGCACCGGCGCCGTGTTGCATCAACTCGCCGG
The DNA here is from genome assembly GCA_050261515.1 of Acidobacteriota bacterium. Lineage (GTDB taxonomy): Bacteria > Acidobacteriota > Terriglobia > Bryobacterales > Bryobacteraceae > JBLNDJ01. The sequence continues at coordinate 76,185 of JBLNDJ010000023.1, forward strand.
CGCCTACGGCAAGTACTTCGGCGCGAAGATCTACTCCTCGCACCCCAAGCACGGCGCGCACTTTCTGGTCCTGCTCTACAACGCCGAAGACGCCCGGCCCCTGGCCCAGATCGAAGCGAACTACCTCGGCCAGATCCGCACCGGCGCGGCGAGCGGCTTCGCCACCGATCTGCTCGCTAAACCCGACGCCTCCACGCTCGCCGTCATCGGCACGGGCTTTCAGGCGCGCGGCCAGCTCGAAGCCATGCTCGCCGTCCGCCCGTTCCGCAGCGTGAAGGTTTGGAGCCGCGATGCCCAGAAGCGCGAGCGATTCGCCGCCGAGTTCGACGCGCGCGTCCAACCGGTGCCATCGGCCGAAGAAGCCGTGCGAGGCGCGGACGTCATCGTCACGGCGACCTACTCGCGCGAGCCCGTACTCGATGCCGCCTGGGTCGCACCCGGAGCGCACATCAACGCCGTCGGCTCGAACAACGCGAAGCGCCGCGAACTGCCGTCCGAGCTGATCGAAGCCGCAGGCCTCATCGCCGTCGACTCGATGGAGCAGGCGCGCGTCGAATCGGGCGACCTCCTGCTCGCGCTCGACGAAGCCGGCTGGAAAAATCCGAAGCTCGTCGAACTCGCCGAAATCGCCTCAGGCAAGCGACACTACGAGCGCACCACCGCCCCAACCATTTTCAAGTCGAATGGACTCGGAGTGGAAGACGTCGCCGCGGCCGGCTTTGTATACGAAGCCTATTCCTGAGCCGGCATCTGCTGCTCGGATTCGTGCCAGGCGCTGATCTTCAGGCGGCGGCAGACCCAGCAAAGCTGTTCTGTGGAGTTGGAAGCGCAGTCGGCGCCGCATACCGTGCATTTGGAGATTCGCGGCAGCTTGTCCGGATGCACGGCACGTTTCGCCTTGTCGAGGATCTCGCTCGCAATGACGGGATCCGGAACGGGCGCCTTTTTCTTTCTCATCTGCCTTCACTAGAACACAGATCCGGCGCCGCCGCAATCTCAAGCGGCTACTTCATACCTGATCACCGAAGCCGCCTCGAGCGCGGACCCGCACCGCGGGCACCGCTGCCCCGGCTTCACCACGACCTTTCTCCCCGCCGCCCTCACCGGCGTCTCGACCGTGTGGGTGCAAATCGGGCAATACGCCCAGCCTTTCGCATCGCGCTGCCCCTGCGATCCGATCCGGTTCATATCCTACCCTCCGCACCGTGAGACGCAGATCGCGCCGGAAGGTTTGTAAAAGTTTGTGGAGGGCACACGACAATTCTTCGTACCCAAACTTCCAGTACCGCGACCCTTGCCATAGACCCTTCAGGGAGGGTAAGTTGGAGTGTTCAATCCTTCGCATATGGCGGCTGCGGATGTGCAGACCGATTTCGGTTCCTGGGGCGTGGACGGTCACGCGATCCGGATCGAATATGCGGTCCCGGTGCTCGAACAAATCTGCGCCGACGCGGTAGACGGGCTGTTCCGTTTCCGCCACGGCGGAATTGAAATCGGCGGAGTGCTGTTCGGCGAAGCGGAAGGCGACAGGGTCCGCATCCTCGCCTACCGCCCGCTCGAATGCGAGCATGCCTTCGGCCCGCGGTTCGTGCTTTCGGAACGCGACCGCGCAGCCTTCAAAGACCTTCTCTACGCCGGGCGGACCGACCCGTCGCTCCGCGACATGGCGCCCGTGGGCTGGTATCACTCCCACACCCGCAGCGCGATCGAACTCTCGCCGCGGGACGTGGAAATCTACGACTCCTTCCTGCCCCAGCGCTGGCAGGTCGCGCTCGTCATCCGCCCGGATTACTACGGGCCCGCGCGCGCCGGCTTCTTCTTCCGTGAGCGCGACAACACCGTCCAGACCGCCGAAACCCGCCAGGAATTCGTGATCCGGCCAAGACGGCACAAGGCGGCGGCCGAGCCCGAGCCCGAATCGGAACCCGAGAGCGGGACGGCAACCGAGCCGCCCGCCTCCGAGCTTGAGGCCACGCCGGCGCCGGAGCCAGAACCCGAGCCGCCGGCCGTCGAAGCCGCGCCGCCCGCTCCCGGACCCTGGGTTCTCGACCGCGAAAGCCCCGCAGCGGCGGAGGCGCAACCGGACGGTGAGCCCGCGCTCCCGGCTTTCGCCAATCAAGCGACCAAAGCCCGGCGCAAATGGCTCTGGTCCGCCGTCGCACTGGCTCTGATCGCTTCTGCCGGATTCGGCGTCGAGCGCTACTATGCGCTCACTGCGCCGCAGCAGCCGCTATCCCTTTGGGTCGCAGACATGGGCGGGCAGCTTTTGATCGAATGGGACCGCACCGCACGCCCCATTCGCGAAGCCTCGAGCGGCACTCTCGAAATCACCGACGGCAAGGACCGCGTGGACATAGAGATTGAAGGCGCGCGCCTGCGCGAGGGCTCCGTGGACTACGTGCGGCGCGCCGAAATCGTTGATGTGCGCCTGCGCGTCCACACCCGAAGCCGCGACGCGGAAGAGAGCATACGCTTTGTGGGCCAGCCGGTCCGCCGCCCTCCGTCGCCCGAGGAAGCCGAGATCCGCAAGCAGAACGAAGCGCTCAAGGCCGAAGTCGCGGACCTTCGGGCGCAGCTCGAGCAGCTTCGGCGGGCACGCGCGCGGGCCGCTGCTGACCGCCCGGCTGTTCCGGCGCGTTAGCAGGAGGCTCCGCCACGGAACACCTGCCACGGCGGCCGCGCACTCGCAGCCGCGGCGGTAGAATCGAACTGTCAGATGTTCCGGGTACTCATCGCGCTTGCGCTCACGGGCGCGCTTGCCCTCGCGGCGAACTTCCGCCTCTATCTCAAGGACGGCACTTACCACATCGTCCGCGAATACCAGGTCTCGGGCGATCGCATCCGCTTCTACAGCGTCGAACGCAGCGACTGGGAGGAGATGCCCGTCAGCCTCGTCGATCTCAACCGCACCGAGGCCGAGAACAAGGAGCGCGCCGAAACGCTCCAGAAACAGGCCGCCGACGCCGCCGCCGAAGAGAAGTTCGAGCGTGAGCAGCGCGAGGAGCGCGAGCGCGTCCCGCAGGAGCCCGGCGTCTACCAGGTCGAAGGCAAGGAACTCAAGACCATCAAGCAGGCCGAATCGAAGGCGGTCTCGAAGAAGAGCCGGACCATTTTGAAGGTGCTGTCGCCCGTCCCCGTGGTGTCCGGCAAGACCACCGTCGAGATCGACGGCGAGCACGCCGCCACGGTCGTCACCAACCCGCGTCCGGAATTCTACATCCGCCTGACCCGCGACGAGCGCTTCAGCATCGTCAAGATGACGCCCAAGAAGGGCGCGCGCATCGTGCAGGAATGGGAGATCGTTCCGGTCACGAAAGAGCTGATCGAGAAGCAGCTCGACGTCGAAATCTTCCGCAAGCAGATCGAGGACGGCCTGTACAAAATCTGGCCCACGCAGCCGCTTGAACCCGGCGAGTACGCCGTTATCGAATACACCGCCGGAAAAGGCAACATCCAGACGTGGGACTTCGCATACCAAAGGAACCCTCAGTGACCGAGACCATTCTGAGCATCGAGCGCGCCGCCCTGGACCGCTGGGTTAAAGGCGACCCGGACGGCTTCCTGGACATCTATGATCCCGACATCGTCTACTTCGATCCCTTCCTCGACAGGCGCATGGACGGGCTCGACGCGCTCCGGGCGTATTACAACAGCTTTCGCGGGCAGGTCCGCGCCGACCGTTACGAGATCGTCTGCCCCAAGGTGCAGTCCGAGGGCGATATGGCGGTCCTGACCTTCAACTTCGTGAGTTGGACCGGTGATACCGTAAGCCGCTGGAACGCCGCCGAAGTCTACCGGCGCAAAGACGGACAATGGCGAATCATTCACGCGAACTGGCAGCTCACCAGGCCCCGCCTATGCGACTGACGCGCCTCGTGTGCCTTGCCGCGGCGCTCGCCTGCGCGGCGGCGGCCCAGAGCCCAAGCGTGCTCGAGCAGGTCCGCGAGCATCGCAGGGGCCTTGCCGTCTGGTGGATGGGGAACGCCGGCTGGCTGATAAAGTCGGACGGAGTGCTGGTGGGCACCGACCTCGACCTCTCGCCCGAAGAAAAGGTGCAACCGCCGCCGGTCGCCCCCAGCGCTCTCGCGCATGAACTCGACGTGGCCTTCGTCTCGCACCACCACGGAGACCACTGCAACGAAGCCACCATTCGCGCGCTCCTCGAAGGAGGCCGGACCACGCTTGTCCTGCCGAGCCCCTGCCTGAAAGAGGTGGCAAGCCTCAGCATTCCCAAAGAGCGCCTCATCGTGCCCGAGCCCGGACACCCATTCGACGTCAAAGGAATACACGTCGAGCCCATCCACGCCATCCACGGCAACCAGGAATTCACCGTGCTCACCAGGGAGCCGGACTTCATCGAAAAGATCGCGCACAACTGCGGCTACGTCCTGACCATCGGCGGCAAGCGTTTCCTGCACCCGGGCGATTCTGTCCTGACCGAAGAGCACCTGGGCTTGAAGAACATCGATGTACTGTTCGTCTCTCCGACCATCCACAACATGTACACCGACCGCTCGCTCATCCTCATCCGCACCCTGCAACCGGCCTACATCTTCCCGCAGCACTTCGGGACCTACAAAGAGGATGCGGAAAATTCGTTCTGGACACACGGCTACCCAGACGAACTGAGCCGGCTCCTGCCTGGCGGACTCCTGCCCCGTTATCACAAGCTGAAGCAAGGCGAACACTTCGAGCTGCGCTAAGCCCTGCTTGCCGGCGGACGGTCCGGTTCAGGGCCGCTGGCAGCCGGTGGGATATGCGACAATCTCCCTTACTCCCATGAAAGCCCCAATCGCAGTCACCCTCGGAATTCTGCTCGCCGCGTCAGTCTCGTTCGGCGCGGATGGATGGGTCAAGATGTTCGACGGCAAAACGCTCAAGGGCTGGAAGGCCAGCGAGCGGCCCGAGAGCTGGAAAGTCGTCGATGGCGTCATCACCGGCGACGGCCCCGTCAGCCACCTGTTCTGGATGGTCAGGCAGTGCGGCAATTGCGAGTTCAAGGCCGAGGTGAAGCTCAACCACTCCGGCAACTCGGGCATGTACTTCCGCACCGCGTTCGGCCCCGGCTTCCCGAAAGGCTACGAAGCGCAGGTCGAGAACACCTCGCCCGACCCCCAGAAAACCGGCAGCCTCTACAACTTCTCGAAAGTCACCGAGCAGCTCATCCCAGACGACACCTGGTGGACACAGCACATCATCGCCGACGGCAATCACATCATCATCAAGGTCAACGACAAGACCGTGGTCGATTACGTGGATGAGAGAAACACCTACACCGAAGGCTACCTCGCTCTCCAGCAGCACAACCCCGGCAGCGTGGTTCAGTATCGCAACCTCATGATGCGACCGCTGCCTTCGGAAAAGAAGAAGCACTAGGCTTCAGGAAGAACATGCGCATTTTCGATCACATCGGCCTCCCCACCGCACAGAAACACGCGGACGAGATGTGGGTGGAGGCGACACGCGTCTGGGTCACCGACCCGCTGCGCGATCCGCAGCGCATCGAGTGGCTCCGCTTCGAGCCCGACACGCCGGTTAGCGGCCCCGTGCGCGACATGCCGCACATGGCCTTCCGCGTGGACAATCTCGAACGCGAGATGGTGGGCGCCGAAACGCTGCTCGGCCCCTTCCAGCCGACACCCACGACGCGCGTGGTCTTCGTTCTGAAGGATGGCGCGGTCTTCGAATTCATGGAGAATTCGGAAGAGGGACACTGGTTCCGGCGCTAGCAGGCCGTGACTTCCAGGCCCGTGTGATTCCAATCACGGGCTCCTCGACCGCGCGCCCCTGGCAGGGCTCGCCCATCAACGGCTTCTCGCGCCCGAGGCGATCTGGCCGCAGATCCACGCGTAGGTCTTCTCGAGCCCCGCGCGAAGCGGGATCGACGGCTCCCAGTTTAGATACTGCCGGATGAGCGTGTTGTCGCTGTTGCGGCCGTTGACGCCCTTGGGCGCGTTGAGGTCGTAGCTCCGTTCGAGTTTCACGCCCGCGATTTCCTCGACCAGATCGACAAGCTGGTTGATCGATACAAGCTCGGTCGAGCCGAGGTTGATGGGCTCGAGAATCCCGGAGTTCATGATGCGCTGGATACCCTCGACGCAGTCGTCGATATACATGAAGCTGCGCGTCTGGTTGCCCGTTCCCCAGATGTTTATGGCGAGCTTGCCGGTGCGCTTCGCCAGCGCGACCTTGCGGCAGATGGCCGCCGGAGCTTTCTCGCGTCCGCCGTCCCAGGCGCCGTGCGGGCCGTAGACATTGTGGAAGCGCGCCACACGCGTGCACAGGCCGAAATCCTCGCGGAAGTGGCGGCACATGCGCTCGGAGAACAGCTTCTCCCATCCATACCCGTCCTCGGCGAGCGCCGGATAGGCGTCTTCTTCCTTGAGCGCCGGAGCGTCAGGATCCTTCTGCTTGTCAGCGTTGTACACGCACGCCGAAGAGGAGTAGAAATACCGCGCGACTCCAAATTTCTGCGCCGCCTGAAGCATGTGCGTATTGATGAGGACCGACAGCATGCACAGACACTTGTTGTTCTCGATGAAGCCCATGCCGCCAGCGCCGCGGGCCGCGGTTTCGCAGTTCTCCTTGAGGCTGAGATCGAGAGACAGGTTCTCGACATCCTCGAACCGCTGATACCACTCGTCAAACGGCTTGATATCGACCGCGCGGATTCTCCTGTATCCCTGGCGGCGCAGGTCCGCCACCAAACTTCCCCCTATGAATCCGCCCGCACCGCTCACAACCGCAAGCTGATCTCTCAACGTATTAGAGCCTCCTTCGTTGCAAAGGCGGGCGTACGCCCTGGTCCGCGGCCGGCCCGCCGGCCGGCCTCTTTGTTGAACGCCTAGATGCGCTTCATCCCCTCAAGGCGGATCTTGAGTGCGAAGGCGTAGCCGGAGGGCCTATCCGCGGGCAGCTCGACGCTCAGGCCCCCGGCGCCGCCCTTCCACTTGAGCCGAGCCTTCGAGCCGAGCAACTCGACGCCGCGGGCTTTCACCCCGGCGAGCGACTTGATCGTGATCCTGCCGTCCTTCGGCCACGCCAGTGCGATCGCGAAAAGCGCATCGCCCTTCACGGTGAACCGGATGTCTTCGCTGGTGAACGGCTTCGATTCCGTATCCTTGAACGAACCCGCGACAACTTCGGTGGGCCCCTCGCCAAACACTTTCCACGGGCGCGTGCCGTAGATGGCCTCGCCGTTGACCGCGAGCCACCGGCCCATCTCGAGCAGGATCTTCTGCGCCTGTTCGGGAATCGTCCCGTCCGGCCGCGGCCCTACGTTCAGCAACAGGCAGCCGTTCTTGCTGACGATATCGACCAGGTCGCCGATGAGCGACGCAGGAGTGCGGAACTCGTCGTTGTCGATGTAGCCCCACGACTTCACGCTCACCGACGTATCGGTCTGCCAGAACAGGGGCCGCAGCGCGCCGAGCTTTCCGCGCTCGATATCGAGCACCGCCGTGCCCTCCGGATACGCTTCTTTCTTGTAGTTGATCGCAACACCCGGCCCCTTCCACTCGACTCCGCGGTTGTAATAGAACGCCGCGAATTTCTGTATGTAGGGGACCATGGCGGGCTGCTCGATCCACCAGTCGAACCAGAGGACTTCGGGCCTGTACTTATCGACGATCTCGGCCGTGCGGGCCAGCCAGTCGTTCATGTGCGCGACGCTGGGCTGGTTCTCCCCCTTGCCGTCGGGCGTCTTCTCGGGCTGCGCGGGGCCGTAGAAAGATTCGTAGCGCGGATCCCGCACGTCGGAATCGAACTTGCGCCCGCCCTCCATGAAAAACCAGTGCTCGATGCGATGAGACGATGCGCCGAAGTGCATTCCCTTGCGCCGCACGGCCGAGGCGAGCTCGCCCACAATGTCGCGCTTCGGCCCCATCTTCGCCGCGCTCCACTCCGTAAAGCTGCAGTCGTACATCGGGAAGCCGTCGTGATGCTCGGCCACAGGCACCACATAGCGCGCGCCCGCCTTGCGGAACAGCTCGGCCCACGCATCTGCGTCGAACTTCTCAGCGCGGAACATCGGAATGAAATCCTTGTAGCCGAACTTCGACTGCGGCCCGAACGTCGCGACGTGGTGCTTGAACTCGTCGCTCCCCTGCATGTACATCTGGCGCGGATACCACTCATTGCCGAATGCCGGAACCGAATAAAGGCCCCAGTGAATGAAGATGCCGAACTTGGCGTCCTGATACCACGCTGGCACTTCGTATTTCTTCAGCGAATCCCACGAGGCGCGAAAGGGACCGCGCGCGATGGTCGCGTCCACCGTCTCGAGAGCCTTCCCGATCTTCTGCTCGTAGGTCTGTGCCGCGGCGCTGGCGGCGATTGCCGCCAGTGCGCCCAGCAACGTAAACGCTTTCATCAGGAATTTCGTCAACCGTTCAGTGTCCAGCCCGAGCGATACTCGCGCTTCAGATAATCGTTGGCTGCCGAATCATTCGTGATGCGCCCACTGGCCGGGTCGTATTCGAGCTTCTTGCCCGCGCGGTGCGCCACCAGGCCGAGCAGCATCTGCTCGATCATCGTGCCGGAGTAATCGAAATCGCAGTGCGTCTTGCTGCTGGTGCCGTGCACAACGCCGTTGTTCCTGCCTTTGCAGGCATCGAGCCACTCGAGCTGGAAGACATCGGCGCCCCGGATCGGCTTGCCGCTCTTCTCTTCCTCGGCGATGGCCTCGAGCTCCGGATTCGGCAGCCCCAGCGCCGCGGGCACGCCGTTCTTGAAGGTCTGAGCCACGGGGAACCCGTCCGGCCCCGGCTGCGCGTTCGGCTCCGCCGTGAATCCCTCGGGAAGCGGCGGCGCGGGACGCGGCGCACGGCGCTCGCGGCGCACCTCGGTCGGCAGGCCCGTGCCGTGGACAAGCGGGAGCAGCTCGTCCTTGCCGCGGCGCTTGTAGTAGGTGAAGTCGCCGCTGTCGTTGCTCGGGATGATCACGCGCGACGTGAAGTCCGCCAGGATGCTGCCGCGCGTGCCTTCAAACACCGCGCCGTTGCCGATCTTGCTCAGGTCGATGTACCAGCTCGGCGACTTCGGCTTGAGCCCGCCCTGATACCACACCAGCTCCACCGGCCCGCGCCAGCGGTTCGCCGGATGCATGAAGTGCGCCTTCAGCTTCACCGGGCAGATATCGGGATTGTACTTGTCGCTCGCGTCAAGATCGATCTCGACCGAAAGCGGCGCCCCGGCGTCGATCGTGTTCCACACCAGGTCCATGGTGTGCGCGCCCATGTCGCCCATCTGCCCCACGCCGAAATCGCGGTACATATTCCAGAACAGGCAGTTCAACCCGTTCGAGCCGCCGAAGTACTGCGGCGTGTAGGGATGATAGTGCGACGGTCCGATCCACTGCTCGTAGTGCATGGCGGGCGGCGCCGTGCCCTGCCCCGCCGGATAGCCGGGCCGCGGAAGCTCGCGGCTGTCCCAGCTATGGATCGTCTTCAGCTCCCCGATCGCGCCGTCGAGAATCAGCTCGCGCAGGCGCTCGAAGTTCGGGAACGCGTGGCGCTGCGTGCCGTGCTGCGTCGCCACCTTGGCCTTGCGCTTGAGGTAATTGGAGCGCACCGTGCGCACTTCTTCGACGCTGATGCCGAGCGGCTTCTCGCAGAAGACGTGCATGTTGCGGTTCAGCGCCCAGTTGGCGATGAAGGCGTGGTGATGGTCGGCGGTGCAGATGACCACGGCCTCGACGTCTTTCTGGTCGAGCAGCTCGCGCCAGTCCCAATACGTCTTGGCCCTGGGGAAGATGCGCAGCGCTTCCTTCGTGCGCAGGTCGTTGACGTCGCACAGCGCCACCACGTTCTCGTTCTTGAGCGAGCGGTAGTGCGCGGTGCCGCGGCCCCACACGCCGATGAGCGCAACGTTCAGCTTGTTGCTGGGAGCGGCCGCGCCCCGCAGGGAGCCGCTCCTGAGTATGGTAAAGCCGGCTGCGGCCGAGGCCGCCGATTTGAGCAGGTCACGTCGTTGCATAGGCTAGAGCATATCTCAACTCGGACCGGCGCAAACCGGCGGCACTCGATTATGTTTTCGCGGCGCGCTTCTTCTTCACTTCGGCGATGGTGTCGCGCAGCGACTGCGCGGCCAGCCGGGCGTTCCGATCGGCGTAATCGAGCCCCACGAGCTGCCCGTTCACAACCGGCAGCGGATGGCAGAGCTCGAACCCGAGATACCCGTTATAGCCAATCTCCATCAGGCCTTCGACCTGCGCCGTGATGTTCTCATCCTCCTTGAGAACGATGCGGCCGTCCTGCTCGGAGTACTCGTTGCCGTAGTGCGAGAGCACCTGCAACGGGCCGACCTCGCGCGTGGCGCTGACGATTTCCTTCGGGCCGAGTTCATGCTCGAGCCGCGCGTCAAAGCACGCTTTCAGGTTCGGTGAATCGACCTCGCGGATCATCCGCAGCATGTCCGGATAGCTCTTGATGACCGGCGCGTGGTTCTGGAGCGCGAGGGTCACGCCGAAATCCGAAGCGTACTTCGCGGTTTCCCTCAGACCTTCGCGGCACCACTCCCAGGTCTGCTCCGGGGAGAACTCCTTGTGCGTGGCTTCCCAAATCTGTTTGGCGACATCGTAGCGCGCGCCGCCCCCGGGCACTCGTGTCACGCCGGGCCAGGCGAGGAACACGCGCACGATCTTCGCTTCGAGATCGGCCGACATGCGAATCAGCTCGCGCATGTAGAGTAGTTGCGCCTCGCGAAACTCCGGGATCGGGCTGCTGAAATCGTTGTTGCCGGCGACGGCGTAGATCTCGATGCCCTGTCCCTGGGCGAACTTCCGCAGCTCGCGGCAGCGGGCCTTCGGCATGTCGAGCGGATCGCCGTGCGGGCGCTTCCCGTCGATCTCGACGCCCTGGTAGCCGAACTGTTTCGCGCGCTGGACGACCTGCTCGAGGCTCAGTGCGTCGCCCCGGTACCAGACGCCGAGATACGTGATGCTGTAGAGTCCGAGTTTGATGCCGCTGGCGGCCTTCTCTGCCCCGGCGAGCCGCATGGCTCCCAAGGCTCCCGCCGCGACCGTGCTGGCTTGCGCGAAATCACGGCGGCTCATCCCCTTCTGCGTGTCCTTCATAGTTCCTCCGCGGACCGCCCAACAGTGTATCAGCGTTCTCAGAAGGGCGGGCTTCAGCCCGCGCAGGGCTTGAGCCCCGCATGGACCCGATTCAGCGGCTGGCGGGGCTGACCCGGAAGAACCGGTACCCGAACGCAGGCAACGGGACGTCGAGCCACTGCTTCGCGTCGCGGAGCTCGCCCGTCTTCACGTCCGTGAGCGCGGAAGCCGCCAGGCCGCTCAGGTCCACCTCGACCGTCTGCGGCTCGGGCTGGAAATTCAGGACGACGAGCATGCGCTCGGAGCCGTCCGGCGCGGTACGAAGAAACGCGTAATGCTTATCGTCCGCGCGAACAGGCAGCTTGCGCCTCGATCCCAGCTGATACAGCGCCGGGTGCGCGGCCTTGGTCTTGAGAATCCACGCCGTCTCCTCGTCGAAGTTCTCGACCTCACCCCGCCACCCGAAGTACATCAGGTCCCCGAAGCCCGCGAGCGCGGCGGCCGACAGCCGCTTCTGCGCGGGATCGTCCAGCTTCGGCGGCTCGAAGTACAGCACACCGCCCGCGGCGACGACGCGGTCGTGATAGTCCCGCAACGCCGTCTCGACGGGCCGCGGGTCGCCCTTCACAATAGCGTCGCGCAGAACGTTGTTGTCCTTCTCCCACCAGATGCCGAGGCCGTAATCCTGCACGCAGTTCCAGCCGCCTTCGGTGATCCACGCCACAGGGTCCTCATGGAACCCGCCCGCGCCCTCGGGCTGCGAGAACTTCGCGCCGTAGCTCGCGATCGGACCTGTGAGGCGCTGCCGCCCCATCTGCCACGTGTAGCCGACGTACCAGTTCACCGCGTCGATGATCATGCCGTCGAGGCCGGTGTCCATCCAGAAGCGCACGACCTTCTCGGCTTCGCGCTGGAACTCGGGCGCGGCCCAGTTGTACTGCGGCAGGCGGACGCGGTTCTTCTTCGAATCGACGCCACCCCACTTCGACCAGTAGTATTTCTTCGCCCGCTCGCTGTAGACCCACACTTCGTTCTTCAAGGCGTCGTAGCCGGGCTTCACCGGCCGCACCAGATAGAAGGAGTCCCCCGTCGCGGGCGGCGGCGCGTCGGCGCGATCCGCCCAAAGGAACCAGTGCGCCTCGGCCGTGTCGCGGCCCTCGCGGACATCGTCGCACGCCTTCAGGAAATGCGGCGCCTCCACGCTGCTGTAGCCGAGGTTGTCGAACCCGATAATCTTGAGCCTCTTGTCATGCGCGGTGCGGACCAGGCGGCGGAAATCGTCCATCGTCCCCACTTCGGGGTCGATCCGGTAGCGGTCGATCGCGTCCAGCCCCCCGTAGCTCCAGCCGCCGTGGGGCGTGGCGAAGATCTCGACGACATCGAAGCCCGCCTGCTTGATCCGGTCGAGCTGCGCGGAAAGCCGGGCCGGCTCGAGCGACAGGTGCGCGTAGCTGCGCCCCGGCTTGAGCGTTACGCGTACGATAGCGGAGGCGCTTTCCCACCAGCGCGTTTCGGCGGCCGCCAGTGGCGTGAGGGCGGCAAAAAGGCAGAGAGCGAGTTTCAGTCGCATGGTTTGAAACGTCGAATAACCGCTCCCTAACGGTTGCGGCTCGGTTACGCGCGTCGTTCGTTACCCGCGTCGTTACCGAGCCGCGACCAAAGGGAGGGTTTGTTTCTGCCCTAGAACGTCATCCGCAAACCCAACTGCACGATGCGTCCCTCGCGCGCCCACGTCACCCAGCCGAACGTACTCTCGGAGGAATCCGTGTACGTCGTATCCACGCCGGCCCACTGCGTGTGGTTGAACGCATTGAGCAGATCGCCGCGAAACTCGATGCCGAGCCGCTCCACCGGCCGGAACGTCTTCGACAGCGAGATATCCCAGTTGTTGACACCGGGGCCGCGCACGATGCCGCGTCCCGCGTTGCCCTTCACGTCCTGGGCTGGGGCGCTGAACACCGAGGTGTCGAAGTAGCGCGAGAAACTCCGGTCGCCGCGCGACAGGTTGGGATTGCCGCTCACGTTGACCATGTTCGGCTCGTAGTCGCGCGCGTCGGTGACGCCGTTCCACACCGTCAGGGCGTTGCCAGATTCGAACGTGGTAATGGCGCTGATGTTCCAGCCCCACAAGGCCGACCGTCCGAGCCAGTGCATGTTCCTTCCCCAGGGAGTCGTGAACGTCAGGGCCGACACGAAGCGGTGCGGATGCGAGAACTCCGCCTCGCCGCGCCCCAGGTTCCGGTGCCAGTCCCACATCGGGAGCGCCATGCCGAGCGATTCGGGCAGGAACTCCTGCGAGTCGGTGACTGTCTTCGAGTAGGTGTAGTGCGTGACGAACTGCAGGCCGCGCGTGAGATTGCCCTGCAGCTTCACGGTCGCGCCGTTGTAGAACGAATTCAGACCGTGCCGCAGCAGCCGCACGTCGCCCCACCGGCCAGTCGCGTTCGGCCGCGCCGCGTTGTAAGCCTCCGAGGACGTCCAGCCCGTCTGGTAAGCGGGCATGTTCACGTTCTCGTAGTAAGGCAGCTTCGTGCCGCGCCCGCCGAGGTAGGTGAGCGTGAGCGACATGTTCTGTCCGAGGCCCTTCTGCACGTCGAACATGTAGCGCTGGTAGTAGGGAGTGACGCCGGACTTCTTGTCCTGGATCCGTATATCGATCGGGTAGTCGAAGTATCCCGTCGCCTCGCCGGTCGAGATCGGGTAAGTCCCGATCACGTCGATCTGAGTCGGTGTGGGGAAAATGTCGCCGAACCCCAGAACCGGAACGTCATCGTGCTGTCCCAGGCGCGCGTTGTCCCACCAATCGCCCGTGTAACCCGGGACGGCTCCCGACGCGTTGTTCAGCACGGACAAGGACGTGGTGGTTCCCGACATATAGAAGATGCCGTAGCTCGCGCGGAACACCAGCGAGTTCCACGGCTGGTAGGCGACGCTGATCCGCGGCGCCAGGTTGTTCTTATCGGCGGGAACGTAGTGCAGCGGCACGCCCGGCGTGCGCCCCGGAATCATGAGCTGCCAGCCGGGGTAGCCGAAGTCCATGATCGCGTTCCCGTAGCGGTCGCCCGAGTACGGCGGAACCGAAAGGTCGTAGCGCAGCCCGAGGCTCACGGTGAGCTTGGGGCTCAACTGCCACTTGTCCTCGCCGTAGAATCCCCAGTACGGGATCACCATGTTGAGTTGCGGGTCGCCGCCCGAAAAGGCGAAGCGCTGGTTGATGCCGCTCGGCAGCCCTAGCAGAAAGGACGCCATCGCATCGCCGCCGCGGCTCTCGTCGACGCTGCCGGAACGGGTGAACTGGTCGGAGAACGCGACCGTGCGAATGTAGTCCCAATCCGTCTCTTCCTTGCGGAAGAAGTTGAAGCCGAACTTGAAGGAATGGGCGCCCTTGATCCAGCTCACGTTGTCGGAGAACTGGAGCGTGGGATTGGACGCCATGAATACTTCGCCCATGCCGATGCTCCAGGGCCAGCCGTTGGACCAGAAGTCGATGCTGTGGTAGCCCAAGTCCTCGCCCGAGCCGATGTTCTTGAAGAATTTGTTCCGAAGCGTGTCGGTCCGGTGCATGTAGTCGCGCACGCCCTGGTCGGCGTTGAACAGCGTGCCCTTGCCGATGCCGAAGATGAACTCATTGGTGAGCGTCGGGCTGAAGACGCGCGCGTAGTTGGCCGTCACGAGGTGCGAGAGGTCCTCCACGTTCGCGTTCAGCTCAGGGATCAGCCCGCCAGTGTTGTTGTCCAGGCCGCGCGAGCGAGAGACGTTCACGTACACGCTGTCGTTATCGCTGAGCCGCACGTCGCCGCGCACATCCAGGCGATAGCTCTTGTGGCCGCGGGCGGCAAAGGTACGGTAGTTGTTCAGGTCCCCCGGATTCACCGGGTTCGAGTAGCCGTTGGGCATCGGGAACATCGCGAGCATCGCCTGCGCATCGGCGTTGATCGCGGGCGAGCCATCCGGACGCGTGATGTTCCGCAGGTCGTTATTCGGCACCGCGGTTCGGATGCTGTTGCCGTCCGCGTCGATCACGGTGGACCAGGGGTCATAGAGGACGTAGTTGGGATCGCCCGGAAACCGCGACAGCAGCTCGCTGAAATCGCCCTGCCGCTCGGCTTCGGTCGGGACGCGGTAGAGCGCGCTGGCGCCGCCGCGGTTCTCCCGCGTGCCTTCATAGTTCACGAAAAAGAACGCCTTGTCCTTGCCGTTGAAGATCTTCGGCAGGATGACCGGACCGCCCAGGTTGCCGCCGAACTGGTTCCGCTGGAGCACATCCTTTTTCTGGCCCGGCTCGCTCATGATCTTGGTGTAAGGATTCCAGGCGTTGAGACCGCTGTTCTGGAAGTAGTCGAAGGCCGTGCCGTGCAGGGCGTTCGTGCCGCCGCGCGTCGAGACCTGAAACGTCGAGATGTCGCGGCCGTTGGCGGCCGAGAAGTTCGCGACGTCCACCTTCACTTCCGAGATGGCTTCGATCGACGGCGCGTAGCTGGTGGAGCCCACCCAGTTGTCGTTGATGTTCACGCCGTTCATGTAGAAGCCGTTGTCGCCGCCGCCGCCGGCGACGTAGTTCACGCCGCCGATCGAGTGGAAGCCGCCGACCGACCATGTATCGCCGTAGTTGCCGCGCGGGAAAGTGCTGATGTTCGGCGCCAGCGCCGCGAAGGCCGTGAAGTTGCGCCCGAGGGCCGGGAGCGAGGCGACCATGTCGCGATCGACCACCTGTCCCACGACGCTCTGCTCGGTCTGGATCAGCGGCGCCGCGCCCGCCTTGACTTCGACGGTTTCGGTGATGCCGCCGGGCTCGAGGGCGAGATCGATTCTAAGGTTCTGTTGCGTTGCGAGCGTGACGGTGTCGGAGACGGCACGCTTGAATCCGGCGAACTCGACCGAGACCTGGTAGCGTCCGGGCGTCAGGTTCGTGAATGAGTACAGTCCTTCAGCGTTGGTCTTGGTGGACGTCGTTTGATTGCGGTCGAGATCGAGAAGAGTGACGTCGGCCCCCTGGACGACCGCCTGGCTGGAATCTGTGACGAGCCCTCCGAGAGTTCCGCGTAGCGTGAACTGCGCCAGCGCGGCGTTCGAGGCGAGCAGCAGCGGCATCAGAGCCGCTAAAAGGCGTAACGTGGCCTTCATCGGTATGACCTCCTGAACCGATTCATATTGAAATATTTCGGATTCGATTGTCAAGTGAGCACAAACCAGGCTCCGCGTGCTGATCGCGTTCTTTGGCCGCACCGGTTCGGGTCTTTGCAGCTTTCTTGAACCGATTCAGGAGCGCGGCGGGACGGCCGCGCGACTTAGCTTTTGCCGGTCAGCCCAATCTCCACCTCGAGGGGAGGATCTCCGATCACGCGCGCGACGCCGCACTCGCCAACGCGGCCGGCGCGCTTTCGGTGGGACAATTGGGAGCTACCGCCGCTTTGCAGGGAAGGAATTCCGAAGTGAGCACCAACACCTACCAGTTGCCGGCGTCGCTGCCGGAGGACCTCGAGCAGCTTCGCCAGATGACCGAACAGTTCCGCGCGGGAGAGATCCCGCCGGCGCGTTTCCAGGCGTTCCGCGTTCCGCAGGGCGTCTACGAGCAGCGCGAATCCGGGACGTATATGCTGCGCGCGCGGCTGGCGGCGGGGATTCTGACTCCGGCCCAGATGCGCGTGGCCGCCGAAGTGGCGCGCACGTACGGCAGCGGCGTGCTGCACTTCACGAGCCGGCAGGATTTGCAGTTGCACGATGTGCGCGCCGAGGGCATTCACCCCGCTGTGGTGCGGCTTACGGACGCGGGGCTTGCGACCAAGGGCGGCGGCGGCAACACCGTTCGGAACATCGCTGCGTGCTTCCAGGCCGGCGCTTGCCCCGATGAAGTATTCGATGTGACGCCGCACGTGGTGGCGCTGACGGAATCGCTGCTGCCCGATCCGCTATCGTTCCAGTTGCCGCGCAAGTACAAGATCGCGTTTTCGGGCTGCGGCACGGATTGCGCGGGCGCGACGATCAACGACCTGGGCTTCATCAGCCGCGTGCGCGATGAGCGCGAAGGGTTCGCCGTCTACATCGGCGGCGGCATGGGCGCGCAGAGCCGCGTGGGTCGGCTGCTCGAGGAGTTCATCCCGGCCGCGGACGTCTATCGCACGGCCGAGGCCGTCAAGCGAGTGTTCGATAAGCACGGGAACCGTAAGAACCGGGGCCGCGCGCGCATACGGTTCCTCATCGAGGATCTCGGCTTCGAGAAGTTCGTGGCATTGTATCGCGAGGAGTTGGCGGGGGTGACCGCGACCGGCTCGCCGGCGCGCGCGGCTGCGCCGGCCGCGAAAGGAAAGTCGGTCGAGATCGCGCCGCCGGTGGGTGTAATTTTCGCGGATGTGCTCGAGAAACTGGCGGGCGTGGTGGAGCGCTACGGTGAAGGCGTGGTGCGGGCCACGAACTGGCAGGCGGTGATGCTGCGCTCGGTGAGCGAGGGCGACGTCGCAGCGCTGAACGCGGAACTTGCGGCGCTCGGGCTTGCGGCCGAAGAGCCCCCGCTGCTGCGCCACATGGTGACGTGCGCGGGGGCGGCGACCTGCCGGCTCGGTATCTGTCTTTCGCGCGGGCTCGCGTCCGCGGTGCGCGACGCGGTTCTCGCGAGCGGCCTCGGCGAAGCGGCGGGCAACGTCAGCCTGCACATCAGCGGCTGTCCGAATGCGTGCGGACGCCACCCGGTGGCGCAGATCGGACTGGCAGGCGCGGCGCGCCGCGTGAACGGCCGCCTGATTCCGCATTACCTGGTGCAGTTCGGGGGGCACGTCGAGGAGGGCCGCACGAAGCTGGCGACGGGCAAGCTGCTCGTCCCCGCACGCAACATCCCCGCGTTCCTGGTGGACCTTCTGCGCGAGTTCGAGAGCTCGCCCGAAACCCCGGATTTCGAGGCATTCCTCGAGGCCGGCGGCAGAGCGGCGGCCGAGCGCCTCGCGGCGGCGCACGCCGAGGTGGACGACCTCCGCGACTGGGGTTCCGAGCAGCCCTTCTCGCTCGCGGGCCGCGGTCCCGGAGAGTGCGGAGCGGGCGTCTTCGACCTGATCCGCGTGGACCTCGACTCCGCGGCGGAAGCGATCCACTCCGGGCAGCTTCTGACGGCAACCATCTTGGCATCGCGCGTGCTGCTCGTCACGCGCGGCGAGCAATCCGAGAGCGACCGCCAATCGCTCGACCTATTCGCGCGCCTGTTTCTAGACCAGAACCTGATCGCGCCTGAATTCCGTCCTTTGATCGAACGGGCGCAAACATGGCTGAGGGCCGGTCTGCCCGCCACGATGTTCGACGCGAAGCGCGAGCAGGTGGAAGCGCTGCTCGGAGCCGTACAATCGGTTTTCGAGAGCATGGGCCCTTCGCTTCGGTTGTCTTCGCCGGTTCCTCTCCAACAACAGAGGAAGTAAACTGAGTTGAGAGGCGCGCCTGCTGCGCCGCGCTGGCAGCGGGTTGACCGCCACGCACACGGACCCGCTCCGAAGGAATCATCTACCGCTGCCGAAGCGCTGCGTCGCGCTGACGAAGTAGCGAGTGGCGCCGTGCTACAGTCGATTGAGATACTCCCCGCGGGCCCTTAGCTCAGCGGTTAGAGCAGCGGACTCATAATCCCCTCACGCCAACAATCAGGACCTTTTGCTCTCAGCCAGTTATGCGTGTTTTCAGTGACTTACGGGAAGCCGTGAGAAGCCCTGAGAAGAGCAGATATACGCGGGGTTGTTAAAGATTCCACTAAAGTGAAACCGCCAGAACGGCCACTACAAGGACCGGCGGAAATGTTTGTACCAAGCAGGTGTCTCAGGGATTTGACTTTTGTGCGTCTTTAGGTCTATGCTAATCGACGTAAAGCCCGAGGCACCCGGCTTTGTTGGGAACCGAGGACGGACAGGTATGCGCCACAAACCGAGCATCGTTGATCTACTCCGAGAAGAGACCGGC
>JBLNDJ010000024.1:0-70384 GCA_050261515.1 Acidobacteriota bacterium
GGCAGCGACGTGACGGCGATCGACCGCGCGGGCAACCCCACCGACGACCCGGCGGCCACGGTCGCCTACCTGGTTAACGACCCCACGGCGAAGTACATTCGCGCGGGCATCGGCACGGTGCCCAATGTGGGGCGCAACACGTTGCCGCTCCGGCCCACCAACAATTTCGACGCCGGCGTGATGAAGCGCGTCTCCATCACCGAGCGCGTGAAGTTGCAGTTGCAGGGGCAGTTTAGCAACCTGTTCAACCACCCGCAATATACGGGCGGGTACATCAATCACGTGGACGCCGCCAACCCGGCGCTCGTCAGCATCACGACCGGAGTTGGAGTGCGCAACATGCTAACGCCGGGAAATTCGCTTTTCAACCGCCCGGACCTGACGTTCCTGGGCAACGCGCGCCAGATCACGGTGGTGGCCAAGCTGACTTTCTGAGGTGTGGCCCGGGGGGCCGCCTTACGCGATACTGGGAGCAGGCGTGCGCCTCTGGGATGCAGACGATTCTTGTCGCTGAAGACGAGTCCGGGATCAGGAAGATGGTGGCCGACGTCCTGCGGAAGGCGGGCTACCGCGTGCTCGCGGCCGCCAGCGGGCAGGATGCGATCGCGGCGGCCGCGCGGCACGGCGCGGGAATCGATCTGCTGCTGACCGACATCGTCATGGCGGGCATGGGCGGCGCCGATCTCTACGCGTGGATGAAAAGCGAACGCCCGTATATCAAGGTACTGTTCATCTCGGGCGTGATGAGCCGTGAGCCGCTCGAGGGCGCGTTTTTGAAAAAGCCGTTCACGCCCGCGGAGTTGCTGGCGAAGGTCGAGGAGGTGCTCTCGGCGAGGGCGGCGTGAGGGCCGGCGGCCCGAAAGGCCGCCGCAGGCCGGGGGGCGCTACTTCGCTTCCGGCTGGTCGTAGGACGCCAGCCGCCGCACCCAGATGTTGCGGTAGCGGACCGCGCAGCCGTGGTCCTGAAGCAGCAGCGGCTCTTCACGGCCGTGCGGCGCGTAGGTTCCCACCTGGCGATACGCCATGCGTCCGATGATCGGCTGGTGGTGGTGCACCATCACGCCGTTGTGGAAGACCGTGACGTAGGCCGGCTTGACCACCTTGTCCTTCTCGAACTGCGGCGCTTCGAACGCGATGTCGTAAGTCTGCCATTCGCCGGGCTTGCGCGAGGCGTTCACCAGCGGCGGGAACTGCCCGTAGATCGCGCCGGCGAAGCCATCCGCATAGGTCGGGCTCCGGTAGTTGTCGAGCACCTGGATTTCGTAGCGGCTCATGATGATGACGCCGCTGTTGCCGCGCATCTGGTCGGTCCCCACAGGAGGCGCAGGCGTGGCCCATTCGACGTGAATCTGCGCGCTGCCGAACTTCTCTTTGCTGACGAGATCGCCTGTGTCGCCCGCGACCTCGAAGTAGCCGTCACCCAGCTTCCACTTAGGTGCCGAAGCCTTGCCTTGGCGGACATTCACCCAGTGCGAGAGGTCTTTGCCGTCAAAGAGCACGACGGCGTCGGAAGGTGCGGTGCCGGCCTGTTCCTGCGTGGAGGGCGCGCCTGGCGTCACGGCGCGCGGATGGGGCCGCGTGGAGTCGTGCACGTGCCATTTCTGCCCGGGCAGGATCGGCGTATCGAGGAATCCCGGCCGGGCGTTTCCCTGCCCCACCAGCGCGACGGCCGCCGTCCCCAAGCCGAGCGCGAAAGCACAGACAAATAAAAAAGGCGTTCGTTTCATTGAACCTGCCAGATTACCAAAGAGCGGCCCGCACCATGGCGCGGACGTTCTCCGGCGGCGTCGCGGCCGGGAGCGCGCAGCCGGCGTTCAGGATCAGGCGCGGCGTGTCGCTGAAGGCGTCCATCAGCTCGCGGGTCTTCGCCTCGACGAGCGCGGGCGTCCCGAGCGCGAGGACGCCGCTCGGATCGATGTTTCCGATGAACGTCGCGCGATGCCTGAGGACCTCGTGCGCCAGGCGCGTGTCCGTCTTGCAGTCGAGCTCGATGGCGTCGGCGCCCGTGTCCGCGAGGTCGCACAGGATACGGCCGGCGTTGCCGCAGACGTGCAACGCCCAGGGGAGGCCGAGCGCATGCGCGCGCTCCGCGATCCGCCGTTCCCAGGGGTGCGCGAAAGCGCGGTGCATGGCGGGCGAGATCAGGCTGGTACCGGCGGAACTGTCGCCGTTCGACACCATGTCGGCGCCGGTCGCGGCCATCAGGTCGATGAACTGCCCGGTTATTCCGGCCGTGTAGTCGAGCAGCCGGTGCGCGCGCTCGCGGTTGGCCTCTTCCGTCAGGTCCATGAGCCAGCCCTCCATGCCGCGAAGCATCGCCGCGAGCGAGAAGGGCGCCTGATCGCAGTTGCCGCGGATCCAGATCTCGCCGCCGAAGTGCGCCTTCAGCAGCCGGACGGCTTCGAGCCAGACCTGAACGCCGGGATAGGCGGCAACGTCCACCGGCTCCAGGCGGTCGACTTCGTCGAGCGATTCGAGAAGCGCGCCCCGAGCGACGGCGGGCTCGTCTTCGGGGAACTCGACCGGAACGCCGGCGGCGCCGGCGAGCGTCGCCGTGTCCACGTCCACCAGCACGCCGTCCAGCTCGTACTTTTCTACCGACTCGATAAAGGCGCGAGCGATCGCGTGCGGATCGGTGCGGTATTGGCGCTGCGTGAGGCCCGCTTCGCGCGCCGCCATCATGAAGTTGTGCAACATGACGGGGCGGCGGTCGGGCCACCGGCCGTCGAGCGCCGCACGAATTCTCTGCCACCCGTTCATCGCCGGTCTCCTCCTATTTGCGCTATTTTTATCACGAGATTTATGATCGCCGCTCTGCTCGATCGGTTGTGTTTTCAGAGGCTGATTGACGATCGCGTGGCCGCGCTATTTTCGGGGCAGGGCGCGGGACTGGGACCGGACGACGTGGCCGTGCGCGGCGCCTCTCTGCCGGCCTCCGTGAGGCGCTATCTGGAATACGCGGTTCCCGAAGGCGCACCCGCGATCCGCCGCGTTCGCCTGACACACGGCGGCTCCTTCCGCGCGAAACCGGACGGGCGCTGGTACACCATCGCGGGCCAGGAGTATTTCACGGTGGCGAAGCCGGGCTTCGTGTGGAGCGCATCCATACGGCTCATGCCGTTCGTGTGGATCGAAGCCTGCGACTCGCTGGTGGCGGGCGAAGGGCGCACGCTCGTGAGGCTGAATTCGGTCTGGACGTTAACCGACGCGGCCGGCCCGGAGATCGCTTGCAGTTCGGGCCTGCGCTGGCTGGCCGAGGCGGCCTGGTTCCCACCCGCATTCGCGGGCGCCGGCGTGGTATGGGAGGAACTCGACCGCCACACGGCCCGCGCGGCGCTTGTGCACGACGGCCCGCCCATCACCGCCGAAGCCGAGTTCGACGATGCCGGCAGGATGCTCAGAATGTGCGCCGATCGCTTCCGTGAAATTGGCGGAGGCAGGACCGAGCTGACGCCGTAGGGATGCCGGTACGAGGATTACCGCGACTTCGGCGGCCTCCGCGCGCCCGCTTCGGGGGAGGCCTTCTGGAAGCTCGAGAGCGGCGAGTTTCCCTACGCCCGCTTTCGCGTGAAGAGCCTCGAGTACGGCAGGTGACCGCTCGCCGGCGCGGTTGCGCGGCGCGCGGCTGGTGGAGACCGGTTTCGCGGATAATAGTGGTTCTATGACCACAAGCGAGCTTGCCGCGGCGCTAGGGTGCCGCCTGGCCGGCGATCCGGGGCTCGAGATCAAGGGCCTGGCCCCCATGGACCAGGCCGGACCGAACGAACTGACTTTCCTCGCCAACCCGAAGTACGCGCACAAAGTGAAGGACACGCGCGCCGGAGCCATCCTTATCGCGCAGCCGGTCGCCGGCGCGTCCATCGTCAGCCTCGTCTCCGAGAACCCGTACCTCGATTTCGCGCGCGCGCTCGAGATGTTCTACCGCCCGCCGCGGCCGTGCCCCGGGATACATCCGCTGGCGTCGGTGGCGGCAACGGCGCGCATCGGCGAGAACGCCTCCATCGGCCCGTTTGCCGTGGTGGGCGAGAACGCCGTCATCGGCCGCAACGCCGTGCTCCATCCGCACGTCGTGATTTATGAAGGCGTCGAGATCGGCGACGATTTCTATGCGCATTCGCACGTTACGGTGCGCGAATTCTGCAAGATCGGCAACCGGGTGACGCTCGGCAACGGGGTTGTGATCGGCGGCGACGGCTTCGGTTTCGCGCACAAGCCCGATGGCTCGCACTACAAGATTCCGCAGTCGGGCATCACGGTGATCGAGGACGATGTCGAGATTCAATCGCTGTCGTCAATCGACCGCGCGACGATCGGAGAAAGCAGGGTCAAACGCGGAGCGATCATCGACAGCCTGGTGCAGGTGGGGCACGCGTGCGTCGTTGGGGAGAACGACATCCTCTGCGCGCAGGTGGGCCTGGCCGGCAGCTCGGTTCTCGGCAAGAATGTCGTGCTCACCGGGCAGGTCGGGGTGGCCGGGCACCTCACCATCCATGACAACGTGGTGGTATACGCGCAGAGCGGCATCGGCGGGGACGTCAAGGAGGGCAGCATCGTTTCCGGCTCGCCCGCCTTCGAGGCCCGCGACTGGCTGCGCGCCGTCACCGCTTTTCCCAAGCTGCCCGAGCTTGCGAAAACCGTGCGCGAACTGAAGAAGCGAGTGGAGGAGCTAGAAAAGAAAGCCGATGCGTAACCGACCGCAGCCGAACACCGACATGCGTGTGGCCTACAAGAACGAGGAATTCCTCGACAGCCCGGACGCGCGCGTCCTCAGGATCTTATCCGAGTATCTCGAGCCCTACTCCCACTTCCGCCGCGAGCGCATACGCGACACCGTTGTGTTCTTCGGCTCCGCGCGCATACACGACGCGGAAGGGCCGCTGCGCAAGTATTACGACGACGCGCGCACGCTGGCGCGCCTGCTGACGGTCTGGAGCGAGGAAATCAAGAACTCCAGCCGCCGGTTCGTGGTGTGCAGCGGAGGAGGGCCGGGCATTATGGAAGCCGCCAACCGGGGCGCCGCCGAAGCGGGCGGCAAGACCATCGGCCTCAACATCGGGCTCCCGTTCGAACAGCTCCCAAACAAGTACATCACTCCGGAGTTGCTGTTCGAATTCCACTATTTTTTCATGCGCAAGTTTTGGTTCGCGTACCTGGCCAAGGCGCTGGTGGTCTTTCCCGGTGGATTCGGCACGCTCGATGAGCTGATGGAAATGCTCACGCTCGTGCAGACGCGCAAACTGCAAAAAAAGATCATTATTGTGCTCTACGGGTCCGATTTCTGGAAGGAAGTCGTCAATTTCGACGCTCTGGTGAAATACGGGACCATTTCCCCGGAGGATCTGGAGCTGTTCCAGTTCGCGGACGACCCGAAGAGCGCCCTGGAGATCCTCAAGAACGGGCTCACCAGGCTGTACCTCGAGCCCGAGCAGCCCCAACACGAGCAGGAAACGCCTGCCATCGCGAAATCGGTTGTCCCGGAGGGCAACTTGCGGGAAGCGCCGGAATAGCGCGGCCGCCGCTCGCAGCACAGCCTGATTTCCGCGCGCTATATTCGTTACGTGATTCGAAGCGCCGTCGTTCCTGTCGCCGGGCTCGGCACACGCCTGCTGCCGGCCACCAAGTCGCAGCCGAAGGAGATGCTGCCGGTCGCGCGCAAGCCCATCGTCCAGTACGTGGTCGAGGAACTGGTGGCCAACGGCATCGAGCAGGTGCTGTTCATCACCGGTCGCAACAAGAGCTCGATCGAGAACCATTTCGACAGCGACCCGGAGCTGGTGCGGTCGCTGAGCGCGGCCAACAGGCGCGACCTGCTGGGCGAGCTTTCCTTCGAGGACTTGCGCGCGCACTTCTTCTACACGCGCCAGCGCTCGCAGCGCGGCCTGGGCGACGCCGTTCTCTGCGGCGAGAACTTCGCGGGCGAGGAGCCGTTCGTCGTCGCCCTGGGCGACTCGATCATCGGGCTGAACGCGGGCTCGCGGGCCGTTTCGCGCATGGCGGAGCTGTTCGAGGAGAAGCACGCAAGCTGCGTCATCGCGGTCGAGGAAGTGCCGCCGGAGCAAACCAGCCACTATGGAATCGTCCGGCCTGCGGATGGAACCGGCGACTGGTTCCGCATCGCGAACCTGGTGGAGAAGCCTAAACCGGAAGAGGCTCCGAGCAATCTCGCGATCGCGGGACGCTACGTCGTTTCGCCGCTGATCTTCGACATGATCCGGCGCGTGAAGCCGGACGCGCGCGGCGAAATCCAGTTCACCGACGCGATCCAGCTCATGTGCGAAGAGGGCAAGCGCGTGCTCGCCATGAAACTGCCGGCCGCCGAGCGCCGCTACGACATCGGCAACTTCCCGAGCTACTTCGAAACGTTCGTCGAGTTCGCGCTGGCGGACCCGCTTTACGGCAAGGCTTTTCGCGCGTCGCTCGAACGGATGCTCGAGAAACAGCGCGTCCCGGCCGCCGGCGACTGATGCGCCGCGCATTCTTCGCCGCATTATTCGCGGCGCTCGCCGCCAGCCGCTTCTGCCACCTGCGCATCCTCTGGACCGAAGAGGACTTGCCGCTCGCCGCCGCTATCCAGATGCTTTTCGGCAAGGCTCTCTACCGCGACGTGTGGTTCGACAAGCCGCCGCTGGTTCCGGCGGTCTATCTGCTCTGGGGCGCGCACACGGGCTGGCCACTGCGGCTCGCCTGCGCGCTCTACGCATTGCTGGCCTGCTGGTTGATCTACCGTTTTGCGCGCGATCTGTGGGGCGAGCGCGAGGGCATGCTCGCCGCCGCCCTGCTCGGGTTTTTTCTGATCTTCGGAATTCCGGCGGCGGTGATGCCGCTCGCCGCGGACTTGCTGATGCTCGCGCCGCACATCGCGGCGGTGTATCTCGCCTGGCGCGGGCGCGCGCTGTGGAGCGGCGTGGCGGCCGGGGTGGCGTTTTTGTGCAACGCGAAGGCGGCGTTGGTGCTGGCCGCCTGCGCGGTGTTCGACCCGCGCGGCATCCCATGGCTGCTCGCCGGCTTCGCGATTCCGAACGCGGCCGCGCTGGCGTGGTTTTTCGCCACGGGCGCGCTCCGGGATTACTACGAGCAGGTGTGGTGGCTCGGCGGGCTCTACGCGAAGAACACGTTCGTCGCGCATCCGCTGCGCGAGGGCTTCCTGCGCACCGTGAACTGGATCGGGTTCCACGCCGCGCTGTTTGTGGCGGCCGCGTGGTTCTGGCTGCGGGAACGCAAGCCCGAGCGGTGGCGCTTCGCTGTGTGGGCCGCGCTCTCGCTGGCATCGGTGGCGGCGGGATGGCGGTTCTTCCCGCGCTATTACTTCGCGCTGCTGCCCGTCATGGTGCTAGCCGCCGCCCGCGGGCTCGCGCTGCTCGGCCGGCGCCGCGCCGTTCCGGTGCTGCTGTTGCTGCTCATCCCGATGGTGCGGTTCGGCCCGCGCTACGTCACGCTGGCGCGCGAGCTCGCGGCCGGGCGCGAGCACGAATGGCGCGACGTCGCGATGGACCGCGACAGCCGCGCCGCCGCGAAGCTGATCCTGGAGCGCGCGCGCCCCGGCGACACGCTGTTCGTCTGGGGCTACCGCCCTGACATTTTCGCCTACACGCGCATGCCTGCCGCCACGCGCTTTCTCGAATCGCAGCCATTGAGCGGTGTGTTCGCCGACCGGCACCTGTTCCAGTCCGAAGCCCTCGCGCCGGCGTGGACCGCAGGGAACCGCGCCGCGCTGCTCGCCTCGCGGCCCACGTTCGTCGTCGATGGCCTCGGCGCATTCAACCCCGCGCTCGGGATGGACGCTTATCCCGAACTGCGTTCCTGGCTGGCGCGGTACTCTCCCGCGGCGCGCACGCCGTGGACCGCGATCTATCAATACAACGACGGCTCGCCCCGCGGACGCGTCTTCCAGCGCCGGTGAATCCAGAGCCACTGGTCGGGGTATTCGCGGATGACCGATTCGAGCACGCCCTGGAGGCGCGCCGTGTCTTCGTCCACGCGGCCTGTGATTTCGACCGGCGGGTAGAAGCGCAGCACGTAGCGCCGCTCTTGTTCGGACCATAGCGCGAAACCCGGGATGACGGCCGCTCCAGTGCGCGCGGCGATTTTCGCGAACCCGGTTCCGGCACAGGCAGGCACACCGAAGAAATCGACGAACACGCCCTGGTCGAGGCTCGAGTTCTGATCGATCAGGATGCCGACGGCCTCGTTGGCGTGGAGGGCTTTGACGAGCGTGCGGGCGAAGTCCTTCTTTTCGATAATGCGGTTGCCGGAGAGCGCGCGGCGGCGCTCGACAAGGCGATCGATGGCTGGGTTGTCGAGCGGCCGGACGATGACGTGCATGGGCCCGGTAAGCAGGCCGTGTGCGAAGGCGCTGAGCTCCCAGTTGCCGAGGTGCGCGGTCGCAAACAGCACGCCGCGCCCGGCGGCCCGCGCGCGCTCGAAGTGCTCGAATCCCTCGTAGCGGATCCAGCCGGAGATGTTGGCCTTGCTGATTTGCGGGAACTTCGCGAAGGCCACCAGCAGGCGCGCGATGGAACGGTAGACTCCGGCGGCGATCTCGTTGCGCCGGGCCGGCGATATTTCGGGCATCGCGAATTCGAGGTTGCGCAGGGCCACGCGGCGCAGGCGCGGCACGGCGCAATCGAGCAGGCCGACGTAGAAGCGCGCGAGCCGGTCGGCCGCGGGCCTGGGAAGCCACTCGAGCGACTTCAGCACGCACACGGCCGCGCCCCATTCAAGCGCGTTGCGAACACGGGAGCGTTGTTTCAAACGTCTAGGATAACCGCGCGATCGTTCAGGCGGGCTGAAAGCCCGGCGCGGGCCCGCGGCCTGCCCCGCCGATCCAGCCGCCGCCCAGGACCAGGTCTCCGTCGTAGAAGACGGCGGCCTGCCCCGGTGTCACGGCGCGCTGCGGCTGGTCGAATTCCACACGGACGCTCGCGCCGCCGCCCGGGAAGATCGTCGCCTCGGCCGCAGTGTGCTTGTTGCGGATCTTGACTTGCGCGCGCACGGGCGCGGCGAGCGCGGCCCAGGCGATCCAGTTGACGGATTCGACCGTCATCTCCGCGCGCAGCAGGTCCTCATTGCGGCCGACGACCACGCGCTGCGAGGCCGGGTCGGTCGAGATCACGTAGAGCGGCTCGCCGGCGGCGATGTTCAGCCCGCGTCGCTGCCCGACCGTGTAGCGGTGCACGCCTTCGTGCGCGCCGAGCCTGCGGCCGTCGGAGGTTACGATGTCGCCGCGCGTGTGGGCCCGCTCGGCGCCCTGCTCGCGGAAATACGCGTCGATAAACTGCGCGTAGTCGCCGTTCGGGACGAAGCAGATCTCCTGGCTGTCGCCCTTTTCGGCGACCGCGAGACCCATCTCGCGCGCGAGTTCGCGCACCTGCGTTTTGCGGTAGCCGCCGAGCGGGAAGAGCGTGCGGGAGAGCTGCTCCTGGGTCAGGCCCCAGAGGAAATACGTCTGGTCGCGCGTTTCGTCCACCGCGCGCAGAAGCTGGTAGCGGCCGGTCGCTTCGTCGCGGCGGATGCGCGCGTAGTGGCCGGTCGCGATCTTTTCGGCCCCGAGCGAGGCCGCCATGTCCAGGAATCGATCGAACTTGACGAAGTTGTTGCAGAGCGTGCAGGGGACCGGCGTGCGCCCGGCGAGGTACTCGTCAATAAAGGGCCGCACCACCTCGCGCTCGAACCGCTCCTCGAAGTTGACGACGTAGTAAGGGATGCCGAGCCGCTCGGCCACCCGCCGCGCGTCGTAGACGTCGTCGAGCGAGCAGCAGCGGCCGGTGGTGGCGCCGCCCGCGGAAAGCTCGGGCAGCCGCCGCTGGTTCCAGAGCTGCATCGTGAGCCCGACCACCGGCACGCCCTCGCGCTGGAGCAGGCCCGCGACCGCCGAGCTGTCCACGCCGCCGCTCATCGCAACGGCAACGAGCCCGTTCTCAGCCATGTACCACCGGCGACACGCGGCGCAGTTGCGCGACCGTTTCGGCGACGGCCTCGATGAGCGCGTCCACCTGCGCGGCATCGTTCAAGCGGCCGAGTGAGAAGCGGATGGAGGCGCGCGCGCGATCCGGACTCAGTCCGATCGCGGTCAGGACATGCGAGGGCTCGACGGCGCCGCTCGAGCAGGCCGCGCCGCTCGACACCGCGAATCCGCGAAGGTCGAGCGCGATCACGAGCGCCTCGCCCGCGATGCCGTCGAAGCGGATGTTGGTCGTGTTCGGCGTGCGCGGCGCGCCCGCGCCGTTCACCGCCGCGCCCGGAACGCGGTCGAGAATTCCGGCTTCCAGGCGATCGCGCAGCGCACCGACGCGCTCCGATTCCTGGACGAAGTTGTCGCTGATCCACTGCGCCGCGCGGCCGAGCGCCACCGCGCCGGGAACGTTCTCGGTGCCGGGCCGCCGGTCGCGCTCGTGGTGCCCGCCGAACTGCACCGGGCGCAGGAGCGTCGCGGGCCGCACATAGAGCGCCCCCTCGCCCTTGGGCGCGTACACCTTGTGGCCGCTCACCGAGTAGAGATCCACGCCGAGCGCCGCGACATCGACCGGAATCTTTCCCAGCGCCTGCACGCCGTCGGAGTGAAACACGACGCCCGCCTCGCGCGCGATGCGCGAAATTTCGGCGATCGGCTGCACGGTGCCGAGCTCGTTGTTGGCGTGCATGACCGAGATCAGGACCGTTTCGGGCCGCAGCGCGCGGCGCACGTCGTCCGGATCGACGACGCCGGCCCCGCTCACAGGCACGCGCGTGACGGCGACGCCTTCGCGCTCGAGTTCGCCGCAGGAACCCAGTACCGCCGGGTGCTCGATCGCGGACGTAATCACGTGCCTGCGCTCGCCGGGCGCGTTGCGCACCACGCCGAAGACGGCGAGATTATCCGCCTCGGTGCCGCCGCTCAGGAAGACGATCTCGCGCGGGTCCGCGTTGAGCAGCGCGGCCAGGCGCCGGCGCGCGTTCTCGAACTCGCGCTTCGCCTGCTGGCCGTAATGATGGATACTGGAGGCGTTGCCGAAGTCTTCGCGCAGCACCGCGAGCATCGCCTCGAGCACCTCGGGGGCGACGGGCGTGGTGGCGTTGTGATCGAAGTAGTAGCGGGTCATCGCTTCGGCAGGACCTCTTTTCATTGTATTCATGGCTCGACGAATCGTCACCCTCACCACGGATTTCGGGCTTTCGGACCATTTCACCGGGGTCATGAAAGGCGTGATCCTGTCGATCGCGCCGGCCGCGGAAATCGTCGATATCACGCACCAGGCCGAAGCGTTCGATATCTCCGGCGGCGCCTTCGCGATCGGCGCTGCGTACCGGTATTTCCCAAAAAAGACGGTGCACGTGGTGGTGATCGATCCAGGGGTCGGGACTTCGCGGCGGGCGCTGGTAGCCGAGGCCGCGGGCCAGTTCTTTGTCGCGCCCGACAACGGCGTGCTTTCGATGATCTACGCGCGCGAGAAGCACAAGGTGCGGGCGATCGTGAAGGATGAGTATTTCAGGAAGCCTGTCAGCCGCACGTTCCACGGCCGCGACATTTTCGCGCCCGTGGCGGCGCACCTGGCCAGGGGCGTCCCGGCGGCGCGCTTCGGCAAGCTGATCGATAACTACCTGAAGCTGCCGCTGGGCCGGCCGGTCCGGACAGGCAAGCGCTTCTGGCAGGGCACGGTTCTGAAAGTGGACCATTTCGGCAACCTGATCACGAACTTCCACATCGACGAATTTCCGGCCCTCGCGACGCGGCCGTTCCAGTTGACGTGCGGGCAGGCGGCGCTCACGGAGCTGGTGGAGACGTTCGCGCAGGGCGCGCCGGGCGAGCCGGTCTTGGTCGTGGGCAGCTCGGGGTATGTCGAAATCGCGGCGAACCGGGCCTCGGCGGCGAAGGCGCTGGCCTGCGGGGCGGGCTCGCCGGTCGATCTGATCCTCTGGTAACCCCTTTAAATCCCCGCCCCCTCCTGCCGATGAGCATATATGGCGGCGCACTCCGCCAAATGCCATGGGCGATCAAAACCAATCCGGAGGAGAGCTCGAGCGGTGCCGCGCGGCGTTGCGGGAGCTTCACCACTCGGTGAAGAACCACCTGCAAGTGATTTCGAGCCTGCTCGATCTCGAAGCGATGCGGAGAGAGCATCCCGAGGCTCTAGCGGCGCTCGAGCGCAGCCAGCAGCGCATTCGCGCGATCGCTCTCCTGCACCAGCACCTGGATCGCGAGGCGGATCCGCCGGGCGTCGCGCTCGGCGAGTACGTCGCCGGCCTGGCCGCGGCCGTGCTGCGGGGCCAAGAACGGATCCGGCTCTCGCTCGATATCGAGCCGGTGACGCTTTCGCTCAAGCAGGCTGCGCCGTGCGGCCTGCTCATCAACGAGCTGTTGGACAACTGCGTGAAGCACGCCTTCGCGGGCGGCCGGCGGGGAGAAGTTGCGATCCGGGGCCGCCTGCTTCCGGAAAACACGCTCGAACTCGACGTCCGCGACACGGGCGTAGGGTTGCCCGCGCAGGTGGATCCGCGAACGGCGGAGACGCTCGGCCTGCACCTGGTGAGCGTGCTGGCCCGGCAGCTTCGCGGCTCGCTCGAAGTCTTCCGCGAGGGCGGCGCCGGGTTTCGCATTGCCTTCCTCCAGGAGGCCTAATGAGCCAAAAGCAGATTCTGGTGGTCGAGGACGAGCAGGTCACGGCGATGGCGATTGCCTCGGCGCTGCGTGACTTCGGGCACGAGGTGCAGCTCGCGGCCGAAGGCGGCGAGGCGCTCCGGAAGGCGGAGAGCGCGCCGTTCGATCTGGCGCTGCTCGACATACAGCTTCAGGGCGGCGTGGACGGCATCGAGGTGGCCACGCAGATCCGCGAGCGGCACGGCATTCCCTGCGTGTACCTGACGGCCTACGCCGACGAACAGACCTTCCGCCGCGCGCGCACCGCTCATCCGCTGGGGTATCTGCAAAAGCCGTTCCAGAAGGACGAGTTGCGCAACACCATCGAGATCGCGCTCGAGCACGGCAAGCGCGACATCGAACGGGATTCGACCGCCGGGCTGATGCAATCCGTGCTCGACGGGCGGCGGTCGGCGGTGATCATCGCGGACGCCGAGCGCCGGGTCCGGTTCATGAACCGTACGGCGGAGTCGCTGACCGGCTGCCAGCGCGATACGGCCGCGGGCAAGCCGGTCGGCGAAGTGCTGAAGCTCGACGGCGGCGCGGAGCTGCTGGAAAACCTGATAGGCCGGGCGCAGGGTTCGCGCGATCAGGGAATCCCGGCGGTCGAGGCGGTGCTCGCGGGCGGAAAGGCGCCGGTCGAGATCCGCACCGCGGTCGTTATCGACGAAAGCGGCAAGGACCGCGGCATTTACATTCTGTTCGACGAGAAAGGCGCGGACGCCCCGGCGGAGGCGGTATTGCGCCCGCCGGGCTCCGGGGACCTCGTATTGCGCCCGCCGGGCTCCGGGGACCTCGAGGCCGCCGTCCAGCGCGGCGCGCACAAGTACGTGGCGTGCTACACGCTCGAGCGCCTGCAACTCATCAAGAGCCGCTTCGGGCACAAGCTCGCGCAGGACCTGCTCGAGTTCTACAGCCTGCACATCGCGCAGTCGCTGCTGCCGAGCGAGCAGGTGGTGTTCTGGGGAGACTCGTCGTTCCTGGTGCTGCTCGACCGCGCGCAGGAATCGGCCGAAAACATCCGGCGGACGCTGGCCGCCTCGGTCTCGTCGCGGCTGAGCTACTACGCCGAATACGGCACGCGCACGGCGCTTCTGACGGTGTCCGGCCGCTGGAAGATCTTCCAGTTGAACAAGGACGAGCCGCTTGAGAACCTGACCGCTGAGATCAAGGAATTCGTCACGGCCACGCCGTAATCTGCTACGATTACTTACAAACATCCGGCGCGCGGGAAGAGGGGGAGGCGCACCTGATACAACGCACATGAGTGTTCTGACAACCACGATCTCGAGGGCAAAAGAGTTCCGGGAGCGTCTGAAGAATCGCGTGCTCGTCGCCGATGGGGCGATGGGCACGATGCTCTATTCGCGAGGCGTGTTCATCAACCGGTGCTTCGACGAGCTGAACCTGTCGTCGCCCGGGATGGTGAAGGAAATCCACGAAGAGTACGTCAAGGCCGGCGCGGAGATCCTGGAGACGAACACGTTCGGAGCGAACCGCGTGCGGCTGGCCGGCTACGGTTTCGCCGAGAAACTGCGCGAGATAAACCACGCGGGCGTGCGGCTGGCGCGCGAGGCGGCGGGCGAGCAGGCGTTTGTCGCGGGCTCGATCGGGCCGCTCGGCGTGCGCATCGAGCCGCTCGGCCCCACCTCCTTCGCCGAGGCGCGCGCCGCGTTCCGCGAACAGATCGAGGCGCTGGTCGAAGCGGGCATCGACCTGCTGGTGCTCGAGACCTTCGCCAACCTCTCCGAGCTGCACGAAGCCGTGATGGCCGCGCGCGAGGCGGCGGGGCCGGAGTTGGCGGTGGTCGCGCAGGTCACCATCGACGATTTCGGCAACATGCCCGACGGCGCCGCGACCTCCGTGTTCACCGCCCGGCTCGACGGGTGGCCGGTGGACGTTATCGGGCTGAACTGCTCGGTAGGGCCGAAGAACGCGCTCGAGACGATCGAGCAGATGGCGCAGTACACGAGCAAGCCGCTGAGCGCGATGCCGAACGCGGGCAACCCGGCGACGGTCGAGGGCCGCAAGATTTATCTCTCTTCGCCCGAGTACATGGCGCAGTACGCGCGGCGGTTTATTTGGGCCGGCGCGAAGGTGATCGGCGGCTGCTGCGGGACAACGCCCGAGCACATCAAGCTGATCAGCTCGGAGGCGCGGTCGCTCCAGCCGGCGCGCCGCGGCCTGGCCGTCACGGTGGAGACGCCGGTGGCGCGGGCGCAGGCGATGGAAAAGGCTCCGGTGGCGGAAAAATCCGCGCTCGGCCGGAAGCTCGCCGAGGAACGGTTCGTGGCCTTCGTCGAGATCCTGCCGCCGCGCGGCGTGGACGCGTCGAAGGAAATCGAGGGCGCCCGGCTCTGCGCCGCGGCCGGCATCGATTGCATCAACGTGCCCGACGGGCCGCGGGCGAGCGCGCGCATGAGCGCGCAGATCACCTGTATGCTGATCCAGCAGCAGGCCGGAATCGAAGCGGTACTGCACTTCTGCTGCCGCGACCGGAACATCCTCGGGATCCAGTCCGAGCTGCTCGGCGCGCACGCGGCCGGCGTGCGCAATCTCATCTGCATCACGGGCGATCCGCCGCGCATGGGCGCGTATCCGTCGGCGACGGCGGTTTTCGATGTGGACGCGATCGGCCTGGTCAACATCGTCAACAACCTGAACCACGGGCTCGACCTCGGCGGCAACCCGATCGGCTCGCAGACGCGCCTGCTCATCGGCGTGGGGGCAAACCCGGGCGCGCTGAACATGGACGAAGAAATTCGCCGCTTCGACTGGAAGGTGGAGGCGGGCGCCGAGTACGTGGTGACGCAGCCGGTGTTCGACCTGAACCTGCTCGAGCGGTTCTGCCGCCGGGTGGAGCACGCGCGCATCCCGGTAATCGCGGGCGTGTGGCCGCTGACGAGCCTCCGCAACGCCGAGTTCATGGTGAATGAACTGCGCGTGCCGGTGCCGGACCAGTTCCTGGACCGCATGCGGGCGGCCGACAGCGCCGAGAAAGCGCGGCGGGAAGGCATTGCGATCGCGCAGGAGATGGTGACGCGCGCGCGCCCGCTGATCCGGGGCGTGCAGCTCAGCGCGCCGTTCGGCCGCTACCAGATGGCGATCGAGGTGGCCGAAGCCCTCGGCCCCCGTTAGTTTTACGACAATCCGATCCAGGATGCCTTACACTGAATAGCGCTCCCTTCCATGGCGACCGATCTTATTGAAATCGAACCTGACCGGCCCGCGCCGGAAGCTCTGGACAAAGCGGCGGCGGCGATCCGGCGAGGCTCCGTAATCGCCATCCCGACCGACGCGCTCTACTCGCTGGTCGCCGATCCGTTCAACCTGCACGCGGTGGGGAAGGTGTTCCTGGCCAAGGGACGCGAGCCGCACCGCTCGCTGCCGCTGCTCGTCAGCGACACCATGATGGCGGAGGACCTGGTGAAGGACCCGCCCTCGCGGTTCTTCGTCCTGGCGAGGCATTTCTGGCCGGGCCCGCTGACCATGATCGTGCCGGCGTCGGCGAAAGTGCCCCTGCGCGTGACGGGCAACACGGGGCGCCTGGCGCTCAGGCAGTCGCGCTCCGAGGTCGCCAACGGCCTGCTCGAACGGTTGGGGCAGCCGCTCATCGCCACCAGCGCGAACATATCCGGCCAGCCCACCTGCCGCAGCGGTATCGAAGTCTTCGGCCAAATGGACAGCCGCGTGGACCTGGTGCTCGACGGAGGGCTCTGCGCCGGCCCGGGCGCGACGACGGTGGACGTGACCGAGCCGCTCTGGAAGATCATCCGGGAAGGGGCGATCGCGGAGCGCCAGTTGGCGGAGTGCCTGGGATAAAAAAGACTCACCGCAAAGACGCAGAGGACGCAGAGAAAATCAAAACCAAAATCTCTTAGATTCTCTGCGTGCTCTGCGTCTCTGCGGTGGCTTAGCGTTTGTTTCTGCTATGATTGGCTTCGGAGCGCGATTCGAAGCCGTATGCCGGCCTCCAATATTTTGATCCAACACTCAAAATAAGGGGGTCCGACTCGGTTCTTGCGCTGGTGTGCAGGCTCCGGGCCTTCCGGCCGGGAGAAGCCTAAAGGCGCTCGGGGGACACCCGCCCCGTGTACACAACAGGGGTCAAAGACGGGGTCCGGTCTGCGCTAAGGGGGCGCTCCTTTTTCCCAAGCTTGATGAGGCTCCTCTTCATAGGCGATATTTTCGCTTCTCCCGGCCGCCGCATTGTTGCCGAATGCCTTGCTGAGATCATCTCGGCCGAACGGATCGACCTTGCGGTCGCCAACGCCGAGAACGCCGCCGGAGGCTTCGGCATCACGCCTATGATCGCCGAAGAGCTGTTCACGATGGGCCTGGACGTCCTCACGACGGGCAACCACGTCTGGGACAAGCGCGAGGCCGCCGAGTATCTCGAACGCCAGCCGCGGGTGCTGCGTCCGGCCAACTATCCCGGCAACTCGCCGGGGAGCGGCATCCACGTCGGGCGCGGGCGTAACGGCGTCGAAGCCGCCATCATCAATCTTCAAGGCCGCACGCACATGCTGCCCATCGACGATCCGTTCCGCAAGGCGGACGAGCTGCTGAATGCGCTCGACCCGTCGGTGAAGGTGCGGCTGGTCGATTTCCACGCCGAAATCACGAGCGAAAAAATGGCGCTCGGGTTCTATCTCGACGGGCGGGTTTCGGCCGTTGTCGGCACGCACACCCACATCCCGACCGCGGACACGCGCATCCTGCCGAACGGCACCGCCTACCAGACCGACGTGGGGATGACGGGCCCCTACGACTCCGTCATCGGCGTGGATAAGGACGTGATCCTGCGGCGGTTCCTGACCGGCATCCCGGTCCGCATGGAGCCGGCGCGGGGTAAGGTAGAATTGCATGCTGTGATTGTGGACGTGGACGAATCCACAGGCAGGGCCATCTCGATCAAGCGGCACACGGCCGAGCGGAGCTGAGGGAACGCCATGCCGACGGGGCTCATGCCATACGCGGTGGAATTGCTGACCACGCTTCTGTTCCTGGGCGTGCTCATCTACCTGCGGAAATCGCTCACCGGGCGGAGCGTCGCCTTCTGGATGCTGCTCTGGGCGGCGCGCGGCGCTGTGTCGCTGTTCGCCGCTCGGTTCGTCTCGAGCGCCGAGTCGCTGGTTCCGGTGCTCTACGCTCCCTTGCAGATCTTGTTTTCGATGGCGCTGGTCGCGATCGCGGTGCGCCTGGAGCATCAGAAGGAGCAGCTCAGGACGCTCAACGATGAGCTCGACCGCCTGCGCCATGAGGCCGCCGGGCAGCAGGATTTCGACCCGCTCACAGGGCTGCGCAACCGCTCGGCGCTGGCGCGGTGGCTGGAATCGGGCGGCGGCTTCGAAGGGCTCGTGGTCGTCTGCGACATGGACGATTTCAAGCAGTTCAACGACAACTACGGCCACCTGGTAGGGGACGAGATCCTGCACGGGGTGGGCAAGCTGATCGGGAACTCGATCCGCGACGAGGACCTGGCGTTCCGCTGGGGCGGCGACGAGTTCGTGATTTTCTTTCACACGAGCGACCGCGAGCTGGTCGAGGCGCGCATGAAGATGATCGAGGAGCGGCTCGCGGCGTTCCGCATCCGCCAGCACGGCACCATTCCCGTACGGTTCAGCTGGGGCCTGACCTCGACGCCGGGGCGCTCGTTGCGGGACTGCCTGGAAGAGGCCGACCGGTTCATGTACGAGGTCAAGCGCGCGCGGAGAGTTTCGGGCGCGCAGCGCGCGTGATGTTCCTGCGAATCCTGCTTCCGGCGGCGCTGCTGTGCGCTTCGGCCGGCGCTTCGCTGGTCCGGCTGGAAGTCACCGAACGCGGCGGCACCCCCTTATCCTACGAACGCATCTCCGGCAAGGCGTACTTCGCCGTCGATCCGCGGCTCCGGCAGAACCGCATCATCGCCGATATCGCCTACGCGCCGCGGAACGCGCAGGGGAAGGTCGAGTTCTCGGCCGATTTCGAGATCCTTCAGCCGCGCGACCCGCACGCCGGCAACGGCACGGTACTGTTCGAGGTGGTGAACCGCGGAGGCCGCGGCATTCTGAGTTTCTTCGACTGCGGCGAAAACACCGGCGAGCTGTTCTTGTTGCGGCAGGGCTACACGCTCGCCTGGCTCGGGTGGCAGTGGGACGTGCCGCGCCGGCCCGGCTTGATGCGCCTCTATCCGGTGGTCGCGCGCGACAACGGGAAACCGATCACCGGCCTGGTGCGGGCCGAGTACACGCCGGACTCCAGGGTGGCCGCGATGCCGCTCTCCGACCGCGGCATGATCGCGTATCCGGCGCTCGATCCGAACGGCCGCGGCGTCCGGTTGACCGTGCGCGAGCGCGTCGAAGGCGCGCGGCGTGCGATTCCGCGCAGTGCCTGGCGCTTCGGCGCGGACGGAACCAGCGTCGAGATGGACGGAGGCTTCGAGCCGGGCCGCATCTACGAGATCGTGTACCGCGCCAAAGACCCCGTGGTCGCCGGGCTCGGACCCGCCGCCGTGCGCGACCTGGTCTCGCACCTGAAGTACGGGCCCGGCGCCCGCGTAAAGCGCGCCACCGGCTTCGGCGTTTCGCAGTGCGGGCGTTTCCTGCGCTCGTTCCTCTACTGGGGGTTCAACGAGGATGAGGCCGGGCGCAAGGTGTTCGACGGCATGCTCGCGCACGTGGCCGGCGCGGGCCGCGGCAGCTTCAACCACCGTTTCGCGCAGCCCTCGCGGGACGCGCTGCCCATCGCCAACACGTTCTACCCCACCGATATTTTCCCGTTCACCGACCTCGACGAAACCGACACCGCGACAGGCGAAACCGATGGGCTGCTTCGCGCCGCGGTGAAGGCGCGCGTGGTCCCGAAGATCTTTTACACGAACTCGTCCTACGAATACTACGGCCGCGCCGCCTCGCTGATTCACACGACGCCCGACGGCGCAAGCGACGCGCCCATCGCGGACTCCACGCGGATCTACCTGTTCGCCGGAGGGCAGCACGGTCCGGCGCGCTTCCCGCCCCAGCGCAGCCAGTCGCAATATCCGACCAACCCGGACGAGTTCCGCTGGTCGATGCGCGCGCTGCTGGTGGCGCTGCAGGAATGGATCGCGGGGGACCGCGAGCCGCCGCCCTCGCAATACCCCACGATCGCCGCGGGCACGCTCGTTCCGCTCGCCTCCGTGCGGTTCCCGAAGCTCGCCGGAATCGAGTTCCCGGCGTACATCCACAAGGCGTACCGCGTGGATTACGGCCCACGCTTCCGTTCGCGCGGCATCGTCGACATCGAGCCGCCGCGCGTGGCGGGCGCTTTCCCGGTCCTGGTTCCGCAGGTGGACGCCGACGGCAACGACCTCGCCGGAATCCGCATGCCGGAAGTGGCCGTGCCGCTTGCGACCTATACGGGCTGGAACCTGCGGCCGGCTTCGATCGGCGCGCCGGACGAGATGGCGACGCTCGTCGGCTCGTGGTTCCCGTTCTCGCGCGCAAAAATCGAGGAGCGCTACCGCGGGCGCGAAGACTACCTGGCGCGCGTGACCGCGGCCGCGCGCGAACTGGCCGGGAAGCGGTACCTGCTCGAGGCCGACATCCCGCGCATCGTCGAGCGCGCGTCCAAAGAGTGGGACCACGGGCTGTTACCATCGAATTGATGAATCCAATGCAACCGGGCGAGATGCCCAAGATGCCGATACCGGGCGTGCGGAACCTGGTCGCCGTGGGCTCCGGAAAAGGCGGCGTCGGCAAGACCACCGTTTCCGTGAACCTGGCGCTGGCGCTCGCGAAGCTCGGCCACAAGACCGGACTGCTCGACGCCGACGTCTACGGCCCGAACGTGCCGCTCATGCTGGGCCTCGACGAAACGCCGCACGCGATCGGCGACCGCATCCAGCCGCTCGAGAGCAACGGGCTGAAGGTGATGTCGATGGGGTTCCTCGCTCCGGGCGACAAGCCGCTGGTGTGGCGCGGGCCGATGCTCCACAACGTGATCCAGCAGTTCCTGCGGCAGGTGGATTGGGGCGAGCTCGACTACCTGGTTGTGGACCTGCCGCCCGGCACGGGCGATGTGGCGCTCTCGCTGATCCAGACGGCGCCCATCACGGGCGCGGTCGTGGTGACGACTCCCTCCGACGTTTCACTCGAAGACGCCCGGAAGGCGATAAACATGTTCCGCCAGGTGCGCGTAGAGATCCTCGGCATGGTCGAGAACATGAGCTACCTGGTCTGCCCGCACTGCGACAAGCGCGTGGACGTGTTCAGCCACGGCGGCGGCCGCCGCACGGCGACCCAGATGGGCGTGCCGTTCCTGGGCGAACTCCCGCTCGACCCGCAAGTGCGCGTGGGCGGCGACTCGGGCGATTCGGTGGCGCTGCGCGGGCCGGACGATCCGCACGCCGCCGCGTTCTACGAGGTCGCGAAAAACGTCGCGGCCCGCGCCGGCGAACTCGGAGCGCCGAAGACGCCGCGCATCGAAGTCAGCGAATAGTTCGTGGCTGCCGGCCGGCGGCACAGCGCCCTCTGCACGCGCCCAGCGACGGACCGATAATATCTCCATGCTCAGGCGCAATTTTCTATTGAGTTCGGCCGGCGCGGGGTTAGGCGCTTCGGCTCTGCGGGGTCAGACGGCGGCCGGCGCGAACGACCGGATCCGCGTCGCCTTGATCGGCTGCGGAGGCATGGGGAGCGGCGATCTGCGGGATTTTCTGAGATCCGGCAAGGTCCAATGCGTCGCCCTGTGCGACCCGGACGACAGCCGCGTTGCCGCCGCGGCGAAGAACGTGGTCGAGCCCGTCCACAGCACGGCGGGCCTGTTCACGACCCGCGATTTCCGGCGCGTGCTCGACATCAAAGACATCGACGCCGTGATCGTTGCCACTCCCGACCACTGGCACGCGCTCCCCACCATCATGGCCTGCCAGGCGGGCAAGGACGTTTATGTCGAGAAGCCGCTCTCGCTGAGCATCGGCGAGGGCCGCGTGATGGTCGATACCGCGCGCCGGCACAACCGCGTCGTCCAGATGGGCACGCAGCAGCGCAGCGCGCCGCACTACAGCGCGGCGATCGACTTCGTCAAGAGCGGCCAGCTCGGGAAGATCCGCCTTGTCCGCGCCTGGGCGTACCTCGATTGGGTCGGCGAGACTCCCGTGCTTCCCGATAGCGAGGCCCCGCCCGAGGTCGATTACGATATGTGGCTCGGCCCCGCCCCCGCGCGGCCCTTCAACCGGAACCGCTTCCACTTCAGCTTCCGCTGGTATTGGGATTACTCGGGCGGCCTCATGACGGATTGGGGCGCGCACATGATCGACATCGCCAACTGGGGCATGGGCATCAAGGCTCCCAGTTCGGCGCTCGCGGTGGGCGGCAAGTTCGGCTATCCGCGGGACGCGATGGAGACGCCCGACACCGAGCAGGTGATCTGGGAGTTCCCCGATTTCAGCATGGTATGGGAGCACGCGCTCGGCGTGGGCCGCGGCCCGGAGGCGCGCGAGCACGGTGTCGCTTTCCACGGCAACAACGGCGTGCTGGTGATCGATCGCGCCGGATGGGAGGTTTACCCCGAAACCGGCAAGACCGACAAGCCCGTCCGCGAATTCAAGATGACCGGATTACCGCGCCAGGACGCGGGCAGCCAGGACTACCACTTCACGCACGTGAAGAACTTCCTAGACTGCATGCGCACGCGCGAGCGGCCGCACTCGGACGTCGAGATCGGCCACAACTCGATGATCGCCTGCCACCTCGGCAATATGGCCTACCGGCTCCACCGCGGGATCAAGTGGGACGTCGACAACGAGCGGGTGATCGGCGACCCCGAAGCGCAGGCGATGGTCACGCGGCCGTACCGCGCGCCCTGGAAACTGCCGGAGGAAAAGGCGTAGCCGCTACCCGTTGAGCGCGGCCAGATCCTCGGGACGGCCGACGTCGCGCCACGAGCCCTCGATCGCCGCGATGCGCAGCTCGACGTTGTCCGCCAGCATCATCTCGAAGATCGACGTCAGCTCGTACTCGTTTCGCGGCGAAGGCTCCAGCCGGTCGAGATACGGGAAGACCACCGGCCGCATCGCGTACAGCCCCGCGCTGTTCCAGTGCGTCGTCGAGGTGCCCTTGGGCGGCTTCTCGATCACGTTGTACATGCGGGCGTCCTTTTCATAGACGGCCGCGCCCTGGAAGGGATCGTCCACCCATTTCACGCCGAGCACGGCGCCGGCCGCGGGATTGTCCTGCAGCACGCGCGCGCACGCCGAATACGCCTCGGGCTCGCAGATGATGTCGCCGAAGGTGAGCAGGAACGGCTCGCCCGCCGTGAACTCGCGCCCGAGCCGCGCCGCCGAGCCCGTCCCGTTCACCGGATCTTGCAGCCTGAACTCCACCGGCAGCCGCCAGTCGCGGAAGTGCTCCTCGACGATCTCGCGGCGGTAACCGACCACGATCAGGAACCGCTCCATGCCCGCCAGCGCCAGCCGGTCGAGCACGTGCTCGAGCATCGGCTTGCCCTGCACGCGCAGCATCGGCTTGGGGACTTCGGATGTGATCTCGCCCATGCGGGTTCCCCGCCCCGCCGCCAGGACCACCGCGCTCCGCACGGTCTTCTCAGCCATGAAGCGCTCCGGCGGAAGGCTCCGCATCGATCAGGTGCATGTGGGGGATGAACCCGCTCCGTTTCGAGTAGTAACGATCGATCAAACCGCTGCGCACGCGCTCCCGGCTCAACGCATCGCACAGGACGACGGCGCATCCGCCGAAGCCTGCGCCGGTCAGCCGCGCGCCGAGCGCACCCGAGGCACGCGCGGCTTCGGTAAGCTCATCGAGTGCCGGGCAGCTCACGCGCAGCTTGTCGCGCAGGCTCGCGTGCGACTCGTTCAGGATGCGCCCGAATCCCTCCGCATCGCCTGAGCCCATCGCCCGAACGGCGTCCTTCACGCGGAACGCCTCGCTCGTCACGTGCAGGAAGCAGTCGAGGTCCTCGCCCTCTATCTTCGCGCCGGCCAGCGCTTTCAACTCGTCGAACGAGT
Organism: Acidobacteriota bacterium; assembly: GCA_050261515.1. Taxonomy (GTDB): domain Bacteria; phylum Acidobacteriota; class Terriglobia; order Bryobacterales; family Bryobacteraceae; genus JBLNDJ01. Next base: position 23,601 of record JBLNDJ010000024.1, read on the forward strand.
GGTTCTCAACGGCCTCGCGGTAGCTGGCGAGGCCTAACCGCCCGAGCGCGCGCGTCCCGGCGACGCGCCGCGAATTGTACTGCGCCTTCACCGCACCCGATTTCTCGGCCGTCGTGAGGCTGTGAGCCACCAGAAAACTCCAGCCCTTGGGGATCGGAACCTGGGACACGCTCACCGGCGCAAAACGGACCAGCAGCGCGCATCCGGGCGTCGAAGCGAGCACGGCCGCGTGGTCCATGCCGCCGCCCCGCGTGCCCACGAAGTACTCGCCTTCGGGCAGGATCTCCATCAGCTCTTCGAACGTGGCGCGCACGCCGTTGGCCTCGAGCAGCGCGAGCGTGAAACCCGTCAGCAGCGCGGACGACGACGAGAGCCCGGCCGCGGGCGGAAGGTCGGAGACGATGGCCGCATCGACGCCGCGTTCGAGCTTCCAGCGCCCTTGCACGGCCTGCGCTGCGGCCTTCACGTAGTTCGCCCAATCGCCCGGCTCGCCGGGCTCGAGCCGCTCGGTCCATTTGAACTCGCGCTCGCCGTAGCCGCTGCTGATGGCGCGTATGCAACGGTCCGCGCGCGCGCGGAACGCGATCCGTATGCGGCGCTCGGTCGCCATCGGCAACACAGGCAGGTTGTGGTAATCGACATGTTCGCCGATCAGATTCACGCGGCCCGGCGCGAACACGTATGAAGCCTCGCCCGGGCCGAAGTGCTCGGCGAGCAGAGTGGTAGAGTCTTGCGAAACTGGCATTCTCTGGTTTCTCGCGGGCGAAGCTAATCCTTCCGCACGCTCACTTCCCTGAAATAAACGGTCGAGCCGGCGTCGTGGTTCTGAAGGCCGATGTAACCGCTCGCGGGGCGCGGGCCGCGCACGGGTTCGTACCACATCTTGCGCTCCGGGACGGCCTGGTGGCCGAAGAAGTCGTTCACCTTTTCGCCGTTCAGGTACACGATGGTCTCGGGCCCTTTGATGGTGATGTCCATCGTGTTCCACTCGCCGGCCGGCTTCTGGGCACGTTTGGTGACTTTGCTGAGCGAGTAGATCGCGCCGCTGCAATGCCAGTCGTCGCCCATCGCCTCGATCTGGACTTCGTAGCCGTTGTGGACACCGTACCACGCATCCTTCGGCTCCTCGGGCAGCCGTATGTAAACGCCGGAATTGGCGCGCTTGCCCTCGGTCTTGAAGACCACGCGAATCGTGGAATCGCCGATCTTCCCGCCGGTGTAGTAGAGCAGCCCCATGCCGCCCTGAGTTTTGAGCAGACCGTTTTCGACGACGAACTCGCCCGGCCCGACGTGCTTCCAGCCGGTCAGGTCCTTGCCGTTAAAAAGGGGTTTCCAGTCGGCCGCGCAGCACAGGCCGGCAATCACGAGCGCGAGGACGGGGAGACGCATAACTTAAGATTCTAGCGTGTGGGGCAGCCTCTCAGGCACGGCCGCCCCTGCTCACGGCCCGCCTCCGCGGTGCGCGGGGACGCCGCAGGACCGGGGGCCTCCCCCGCTACCCCTCCGGCGGAACGTCGAAGCTCACCAGCTTGCCGCGGAACCCGCGCGTCCGGATCGCTCCATAGACGATCCCCACCAGCACCCACGCGCCGCCCCAGATTTTCGCCGGCGGCTGCAAGCTCAGAAAGATGATCAGGCAGAACGTGAAGCCGATCGCGGGCAGCACGGCGTCCGCCCAGCGCCGCTCCGCGCCGCCGCGCAGCCAGTAGTGCCGGAACGCCGCCGCGTTGACGCCCATGAACCCGATGAACGCGCCGAAGTTCAGCATCTGCGCCCCGAGATCGTAGTTGATAAGCATCGCTCCGCCGAAGCAGATCAGTCCGATCAGAAGAATGTTGTTCCGCGGGATGCGCCGTTTCGCGTCGATGGCCGCGAAGAACCGCTTCGGCAGCGCGTTGCCGCGGCCCATGCCGTAGAGCAGCCGCGCGGCGCCGAGCTGCGTCCCCATGCCGGAGCCGATCGTCGCAACCAGCAGCGTCACGTTCACCAGCGTCGCCAGCCAGTGCCCCGCGATCATGCTGCCCACCTGCGCGTACGCCGTCTCGGGCTTGTCGCCGAAACCCACGCCCGAGGGCCACACCACCTGCGCCGCGAAGACTTCGATCGACGCGAGCAGCCCCGTCGCCACGCACGTCAGCACGGTCGCGCGCAGGATGTTGCGCCGCGGGTCGCGCACTTCCTCCGACAGCGTCGAGATGCTGTCGAACCCCATGTAGGTGAGCGCCGCGAGCGAAGTGCCCGTCAGCACCGCGCGCGCCTGGAACGTCGCCGGATCGTAGAAAGGCCGCGTCCACGAAATCGACGCCTGCGACGGCAGACCGAAGATGTACCGGATCGCCGCCAGCAGGAAGATCACGATCACCACGCCCATCCCGGCCGCCAGGAACTGGTTCGTGCGCGCCGTCGATTTGATGCCGCGCAGGTTGAGCGCCGTGAACAGCAGCGCGAAGAACGCGGCCCAGGCCGGAAACGGCATCGCGGGAAGCAGGCGTGAGAGCAGCGGGTCCTGAAGCATCGCCTGGCTGCACCACACCGTGCAGATCAGCGGGTTGATGATGTAGTCCATTGCCATGCTCCAGCCGGTGACGTAGCCGAGCGCGGGATGTATCTCGCGGCCGACGTACGTGAAGGCGGAACCCGCGCTGGGATAGGCCGCCGCCATGCGCCCGTAACTGATCGCGGTAAACAGCATCGCGAGCATGGCGAACAGGATGGTCGTCACCGCGTGGCCGTGGGCTTTGTCCATCACCACGCCGAACAGCGGCATGGGCGCGGTCGGCTGCACCACGATCACACCGTAAAGAACCAGGTCCCACAGGCCCAACGCGCGCCGAAGTCGTGGACCGGTCTCTTCGGCGGATTTCGAGACTGTGCTCATAAGTTCTCCGATTGTGACATGATTCTGGTGGAGCGGGTTGTCAATGCTCGACCGCATTAAATCCTACATACGGCGCACGCTCCGGGAGCGGGTCACCTTCGGCGGCGCGCTGTTCGCGCTGGCGATGCTGCTGGTCGGCGTCGCCGCGGCGGTCTCGGCCAACAACCTGTTGTTCCTCATCGTGGCGGCCATGGTTTCGACCCTGTTGGTGTCGGGCTTCATCAGCCGTCTTTCGCTCGCCGGCCTGGAACTCGATTTCGTGCTCCCCGAGCACATCGCGGCCCGCCGCAAGCTGGCCGGACGCATCTACGTGAGGAACGCCAAGAGCTGGCTGCCTTCGTTCTCCGTTACGCTCGGCGGCGAGAACGATAATCTGCTCACGACCCTTTACTTCCCCGTGATTCCCGGCGGCGCGACCCTCGATGAAACCGTCGAGGTCCGGTTCGAGCGCCGCGGCATCTATCGCGAGAGCGGCTTCCGGTTCTCGACCAGCTTCCCGTTCGGCTTCATCGAGCGGCACGCCGCCGTGACGCTCCGGCACGACATTCTCGTCTACCCCTCCATCGATCCGCAGCCCGGCTTCGAGGAAATGCTCGCGGCCGTGCGCGGCGATCTTGAAGCGCAGGTGCGCGGCCGCGGGCACGACTTCTACCGCATTCGCCCCTACGAGGCGCTCGAAAGCGCGCGGCACGTGGACTGGAAGGCCAGCGCCCACACCGGAGAGTTGCAAGTGCGCGAGTTCGCGCGCGAGCAGGAACGCCTGCTCGAAGTCTTTCTAGACCTCGACGTGCCGCCCGAGCGCGGTGAATGGTTCGAGCTCGCCGTGGACGCCTGCGCGTTCCTGGTCTGGCGCGTTGCCGGGCAAGGCACGCGGCTGCGCTTCCGCACCCAGGAGTTCGACGCGAGCGTTCCCGAGACGGGCGACGTCTATACTGTTCTCAGGTACCTGGCCACGGTCCCGGCGAACCCGGGCAGAGCGCCGGTCTCTCCCGGGGATGAGGAAAGCTATCAACTGGTGTTCACCTGCTCGGACATGGAAACGATGGCGCGCGCCGGCTGGGGCATGGGGCGCGTTGTGGGGCCTGACGCTCTGGCCCGCCCTGCTGTGGGCGCAGACCCAGACGCCTGAGCCGGTCCGCACGTCGGTCACGGTGACGGACCGCATCGAAGCCGAGTCCCCCGCCACACTCACCACAGTCTCCGCCGAAGAATTGCAAGACACCCCGGGCGTGAACATCGACGACCGCCTGCGCACGGCCGTGACGGGCTTCTCGCTGTTCCGCCGCTCGTCCAGCCTGGTGGCGCATCCCACCACGCAGGGCGTTTCGCTGCGCGGGCTCGGCTCCTCGGGCGCAAGCCGCACGCTCGTGCTGCTCGACGGCGTCCCGATGAACGACCCGTTCGGCGGTTGGGTCTACTGGGACCGCTTCTCGCCGGACGAGCTGGCGCGCGTCGAAGTCGTGGAAGCGGCTTCAACCAGCGCCTTCGGCGACCGCGCCATGGGCGGCGCCATCGCCTTCTTCTCGCGGGAACCGGAACGGCTGCACCTGGTGGCGCGCTACCAGGGCGGCAACCACAACACGCACGAGGTCTCCGCCGGATTCTCGAACCTATGGACGCGCTGGGCCGCGAGCGGCGACGTCCGCGCGTTTACGACGGATGGGTATTTCATCGTTCCCGCGTCGATCCGCGGCGCGGTGGATGAGCCCGCATCGCTGCGCTTCGTCGGCGCGGGAACGCGCGTCGACCTCTTCGGCGCGGCGTCGCGGCTCTTCATCCGGTTCGACATGCTCGCCGAGGAACGGCACAACGGAACCGCGCTCCAGCGCAACTCGACCGGGCTCGGCATGTTGTCGTTTCACTACGCGCGCGACTTCGGACGCAACACCCTGAGCGCGGTCGTCTACCGCACCCAGGAGGAGTTCCGCTCGACATTCTCCGCGATCGCGGCCGGCCGCAACTCCGAGCGGCTGACCTCGCGCCAGAGTGTCCCGGCCGGCGGCACGGGCGGCTCCGCGTTGTTCGGCCGCAGCGGCAGCGCGTTCCAGTGGCTCGCGGGCGCGGATGCGAACCGTGCGGACTACTCTTCCGGACCCCCGCTCGGTAGCGTCGACCTTTTCCAGCACGGCGTCTTCGGACAGGCCAGCGCCGCCGCGGGTCCGGCACGGTTCTACGCCGGAGCGCGGCACGACTTCACCGCGGGCGGCCGCACGTTCTTCAGCCCAAGCGCGGGCATGGCCGTGGGCCTCGGACCGCTGCGCGCGCGCGGCTCGGTGTATCGCGGTTTCCGCTCGCCCACGCTCAACGAGCTTTACCGCGATTTCCGGGTGGGCAACTCGGTCACGCAGGCGAACCCGGATCTCCGCCCCGAAACGCTCTTTGGCGCTGAGGGGGGATTCGATTTCGTTGCCGGGCGCGTGAAGGCGTCGGTCACCGCCTACCGCAATTCGCTCTCGGACCTGATCACCAATGTCCTGCTCGAATCGACGCCGAACCTGCTCCTGAGCCAGAGGCAAAACGCGGCCTCGGCGATCACGCGCGGATTCGAAGTCCGCATTGAGCCGCGCTGGCGCAATTTCACGGGCGATCTGAGCTACCTCTTCGCCGATGCGCGCTTCTCCACGGGCGCGCGCATTCCGCAGGTGCCGCGGCACCAGGGCGCGGCGCGCGCGGGCTACAGCCGCGGCGGCACGTTCCTGTCGGCCGCGGTGCTCAGCTACAGCTCGCAGTACGAGAACGAGCTCTTCCTGCTGCCAGGCTTCGCGACCGTGCAGTTCTTCGCACAGCGCCGCATCGTGCGCGCGCTCTCGGCCATCGCGGAAGTCCAGAATGCCTTCGACCGCCAATACGTCGCCGGCCTGACCCCAACGCCGACCACCGGCATGCCGCGCCTCTGGCGCGCCGGCCTGCGCTGGGACGGCCGTCTGCGCTAAGTCCTGTCTAATAACTCAGCCCGCCCGCACCCCGCATTGCTAGAATGAGGTCAATGTCTTACGACGTCTTAATCATCGGCAGCGGGCCGGGGGGGTACTCGGCTGCGGTGCGCGCGGGACAATACGGGCTGCGCACGGCGATCGTGGAAAAAAACCCGCGGCTGGGCGGCACCTGCCTGCTCGTGGGCTGCATCCCGACCAAGTCTCTCTTGCACACGGCGGATCTCTGGCAGCATGTTAAGGACGGCGGCGGCGACGGCCTGCTCGTCGACAACCCCCGCCTGGACTATCCGCAGGTCATCGACCATAAGAACCAGATCGTCAACAAGCACTCGAAGGGCGTCGAGTTCCTGATGCGGAAGAACAAGGTCGATGTCCTCCGCGGAACCGCCACCATCAAGGGCCCGGGACGCGTCGAAATCACCGGCGAAAAGGGCCTCCAGACGGTCGAGACCAAAAACATCATCATCGCGACCGGCTCGGAGGCGCGGATGCTTCCCGGCCTGGAACCCGACGCCGACTACATCCTCACCAACGTCGAGATCCTCGACATGCGCGCCGTCCCGAAATCGCTGATCGTCATCGGCTCGGGCGCGGTCGGCAGCGAATTTGCCTCCATGTTCCACCGCTTCGGGACTAAGGTCACGCTGCTCGAGATGCTGCCTCGCATAGTGCCCTTGGAGGACGAGGAGGTCTCGAAGGAGCTCGAGCGTCTGTTCAAGAAGAGCGGCATCCGCGTCGAAACCGGCGCGCGGGCCGGGAAGATCGAGCGCTGCAACGGCGGCGTGCAGGTCACCGTCACGCTTGCGAACGGCGCGAAAGAGGAGTTGAAGGCCGATAAGGTGCTCATCGGCGTCGGGCGCAAGCCGGTCACCGGCGGCATCGGCCTCGAGAGCACGCGGGTCGAAACCGATCGCGGTTTCATCAAGGTGGATGAATACCAGCAGACTGGTGAGCCGGGCATCTACGCAATCGGCGACGTCGTGGCGGGCACGCCGCAACTCGCACATGTCGCCACGCGCGAAGGCATGGTTGCCGTGGCGCGCATCGCCGGCAAGCCGGTCGAGCCGGTCAACCGCATGCTGATTCCCGCCTGCACCTACACCGAGCCGGGCATCGGCAGCGTAGGCCTCACTGAAGCCGAAGCGCGGGCCAAGGGCTACAAGGTGAAGGTCGGGAAGTTCACGTTCATGCCGAACAGCATGGCCTCGATCCTCGGGCAGCACAACGGCTTCGTGAAGGTCGTCTCGGACGAGCGCTACGGCGAGATTTTGGGCGTTCACATCATCGGCCCGCTCGCCTGGGAGCTGATTCCGGAGGGCGTGACCGCGATGTCCGCCCAGGCGACCGTCGAGACGATGATGAGCATGATCCACGCTCACCCGACCCTGCACGAGGCCGTCGGCGAAGCGTTCAACAACGTCTACGGGCTTGCGATTAATGCGTAAGTGCGAGCTGCACGACCTGGGCCGCATCGATTACGGCCCCTCGCTCGAGCTCCAGCGCTCGCTCGCGGAAAAGCGCAAGCAGGGACTTGTTCCGGACCAGCTGCTGCTCGTCGAGCACCCTCACGTCATCACGCTCGGCCGCAACGGGAAGATGCGCAACCTGCTCGCCAGTGAAGACGTGTTGCGCCGCGCCGGCATCTCGTTTTTCCCCACGGACCGCGGCGGCGACATCACCTATCATGGCCCCGGGCAGCTCGTCGGCTATCCGATCTTTGACCTGCGCGAGTGGAAGCGCGATGTAGTGGCTTACGTCCGCGCGATCGAGCAGGCGCTCATCGACACGCTGGCCGACTTCGGCATCGCCGCGGGCCGCGAGCAGGGGATGACGGGCGTCTGGGTGAAAGGAAAGAAGGTCGCGGCCATCGGGGTGCACCTCAGCCGCTGGATCACGTCGCACGGCTTCGCCCTGAACGTCACCACCGACCTGCGCTACTTCCAATACATCGTGCCGTGCGGGTTAACGAAGCCCGTGACGTCGATGGCGGAACTCGGGGCCGCCCCCTCGCGTCCCGAGCTGATCGGGTCGCTGTCGAGGCATTTTGCGGATATATTTCAACTGGAGATTGTGGAACCGGTGATGGTATCGGAGGAGGAGGCTATATGATCGACGTCGTCATGCCCCAGATGGGCGAGAGCATTGTCGAAGGCACGCTGACCAAGTGGCTCAAGAAAGTGGGCGAGCGCGTGGAGCGCGACGAGCCGCTGTTCGAGATTTCGACCGACAAGGTGGATACCGAAATTCCGGCGCCCGCGGCGGGCACTCTCGCCGCCACGCTCGTCGAGGAAGGAAAGACGGTCGGGATCAACACCGTGGTCGCGCAGATCGACGACGGCGGCGGAGCCGCTGCCGCGCCGTCGAAGCCCGCCGCCGCCCAGCCCCAGCCCGCCCCGGCCGGGCAGCCTCCAGCGCCGGCCGCCGCGCCGCCGCCCGAGCCGGCCGCCGCGCCGCCGCCCGAGCCCGCTCCCGAACCCGAGCCCGAGAAGCCCGCCGCAGCCGCCGTAGAAGAACCCTCCGGGCCGCTGTCGCCGCTGGTGCGCCGCATGGCGCGCGAGAACAATATCGATCTGCGGCAGGTCCGCGGCACCGGCGCAGGCGGCCGCATCACCAAACAGGATCTCGAAGCGTATCTGAACCAGCGCACCGCGCGCCCGGCGCCGCAAGCCGCTCCGGCCGCCGCGCCGCCCGCCCGGCCGCAGCAGGCCGCTCCGCCGCCCTATGTGCCCCCGCAGGCTCCCGCCGCGCCCGCGCCGGAGATCGCGCCGGTCCCGGCACCCGGCCCCGCGCGCGTACGCGTCGAGCCGATGAGCACCATGCGCAGCAAGATCGCCGAGCACATGGTCGCCTCCAAGCGCACCTCGGCGCACGTCACCACGGTTCACAAGGTGGATATGACGCGCGTCGCCAGGATTCGCGCGCGGAACAAAGCCGAAGTCCAGTCGCGCTACGGCTTCTCGCTCACCTACCTGCCCTTCATCGCGCGTGCGGCCGCCGAAGCGCTCCGCGCCTACCCGCTCGCCAACGCTTCCATCGAAGGCGGCAACATCATCTATCACAACGAAATCAACATCGGAATCGCGGTGGCGCTCGAAAACGGCCTCATCGTCCCGGTGATCCGTAACGCGGATGAGAAGAACGTCCTCGGCTTGCAGCGCGCGATCGTCGATCTGGCCGGCCGGGCGCGCTCGCGCCAGCTCAAGCCCGACGAAGTCCAGGGCGGAACTTTCTCGATAACAAACTTCGGCAGTTTCGGTAGCCTGTTCGGCACGCCGATTATCAATCAGCCGCAGGTGGCGATTCTCGGAGTCGGCTCAGTCGAAAAAACTCCGGTTGTGATCGAAAACGATGCGATTGCGATTCGGTCCATCAGCCTGATCGGATTGACCTTCGACCACCGCCTGATCGACGGCGCCTACGCGGACCAGTTCATGACGAAGTTGAAATCTGCGCTCGAAAACAGCCCGGAGGAAGTGCTCTAAGAAATTCGACAAGAAAAACAAGCGGGGCGCGTAACCTGCCGCCCCGCTTGTACGTACTACAGTTAAATCCCCTTTACGACATAGCGGGCGCACTCACCCTTCACCCAACCCAGCGCCCGCTACTTAACTTCTTCCACTTGCACCGCTGCCGTTACACTCCTGAAATAATTCTGCGCGCACCCGCACGCGCTCGCGGTCCATTTGCTCCGGTGTCGCGCCGAGTTGCACCAGGATATACTCCGTCATCGCCAGCGCCACCTCGCCCTCCCCGGAAAAAACCTCGTCCGCCCCCGCTTCCCTGATTCCGGGCATACTACCCACGTACGCCGCGCGAGCCAGCACACGGATTCCCGGATTGAGCCGCCGCGCCGCGCGGATCGTCTCCGCCGTCTGGGACGAACCGCCGGGCGCGGTCAGGAACAGGCTCCCCGCGCCCGAGATTCCGGCGCTCGCGAGCACATCTTCGCGGGACGCGTCGCCGTAGACCACCTTCTTGCCCTCGGCGCTCAGCCGGTGGACGGTGTCCAGGTTCAACTCGATGATCGTCGGCTCGATCTCCCGCTCGCGCAGCAGCCGGCACAGCGTCTCGCCGACCGGCCCGTATCCGACCACGACGGCCCTGTGCTGCGGAGCTTCCTTCGCGAATTCCAGCGGGGCGGCGGCGCGCACGCGGTTAAACCGCGCCAGGCGGCGCTCTGCCGGACCGACCAGGCGGTAGAGCAGCGGGTTTAGCGTGATCGAGACAATCGACGCCGCGACCAGCGCGTCGGTGCCCTCTTTCGGCAGAATTCCGAGTTGCTTTCCCGACGCGGCGAGGATGAACGAAAACTCGCCGATCTGCGCCAGCGCCACCCCGGCGCCCAATGCGGAGCGTATGCCGTGCCCCAGCAGCATCACGATCGAAAACGCGGCGATCGGCTTGCCGAGCAGGATGATCGCCAGCGTCAGCGCCACCAGCGGCCAGGAATGGAGCAGCTGGTTCGGCGCAAACAGCATCCCCACCGAGACGAAGAACAGCACCGCGAAGGCGTCGCGCATCGGCAGCGCCTCGGAAGCCGCGCGGAAGCTGAACTCCGATTGCCCCACCACCATCCCGGCGAGAAATGCGCCCAACGCCATCGATGCGCCGAAGATGTAGGCCGAGGCGAACGCGATCCCGAGCGCGAGCGCGAGCACCGTCAGGGTGAACAGTTCGCGCGAGTGCGTCGCCGCCACCGCGGCAAGCAGCCGGGGAATCAGCTTCCCACCCACAAACAGCGTGAACGCCGCCAGCGCCGCCAGTTTTAGAACGGCGATCGCGAGAGCGGCAGGAAGATTCCCCGCCGCTCTCGTATGCGGGCCGAACAGCGCCGGAAGCAAAACAAGGATAAGAACAGTAAAGATATCTTCGACCACAAGCCAGCCGATCGAGATGCGCCCGGTCGGCGTGTGCAGGTCGTCGTTGTCGGAGAGCACGCGCGTCAGCACTACCGTGCTCGCTACCGAAAGCGCCAGGCCGAAGACGATGCCCGCCGGCCAGCTCCATCCGAGGAAGTGCGTCACCACGGCGCCGAGCGCCGTCGCCGCCAGGCTCTGGCATACCGCGCCGGTCAGCGCCACGCGGCGCACGGCGAGCAGGTCTTTCAAATGAAAGTGCAGGCCGACGCCGAACATCAGCAGGATGACGCCGATTTCGGCAAGCTGGTCGGCGAGCCCCCGATCGGCGATGAAGCCGGGCGTGTACGGCCCCACGGCCACTCCGGCCAGCAGATAGCCGACGATCGGAGACAACCCCAGGCGATGCGTGACGTACCCGAACACCAGCGCGGCGCACAGGCCGCCCGTCAGCGTCAAAATGAGGTCTACGTTATGCACCCGCTAGATGTCCCAGTTGGGAACGTACCGGCTCTGCCGTTCCCCCCAGGCGCGGGCGATCTCGGCGAAGCTGGTGTGGTCGATGACCCTGGAGATCCCATCGTCTACTTGAGCCCACATCTCGGTGAACGGCGTGTCCTGTTTGCGCTTGCCGCCGCGAGCCTTCGCGGGCGTGCCCTCGACAAACCGCAGCACATCGCCGACCATGATGTCTTCCGGCCGCCGCGCCAGCAGATAGCCGCCCTCGGCGCCACGCCGCGATTCGACAAACCCGCCCTGCTTCAACGTAGCCAGAATCAGCTCTAGAAATTTCTGCGGAATCTTCTGTCTGCGCGCGATATCGGCGATCCTGACCGGCCCGCCCGTCGAGTTCAAAGCGAGGTCGAAGATCGCATGCAGCGCGTATTCGCCTTTGACCGAGATGTGCATTCAGCAGCCGAAACGTTACTAATTGAGGTTAGTCGATCCATCCGCCCGGGCGCAACGCTCAGTCGCCCGCTCCGGCCGGCGCCGGCGCCGGGCTCCGGCGCGCCGCCAGCGCCTTCGCTTCTTCGACCAGGGAGTACGCCACCGGCACCACGAGCAGCGTCAGCAGCAGGCAGAGCGTTTGCCCGCCGATAATCGTCACCGCGATCGCCGAGCGCTGCGAGGCGCCCGCTCCGATCCCGACCGCCGTCGGAATCAACCCCGCCACGATCGAAAACGTCGTCATCAGAATCGGCCGCAGCCGCACGCGATTCGCCTCCAGAATCGCCTCGCGCAGCGGAAGGCCGTCCTGCCGGAGGCGGTTCATGTAGTCGATCTGGAGAATCCCGTTCTTCTTTACGATGCCGAGCAGCAGCAGCACGCCGAGCGCGCTGAACAGGTTCAGGCTGCGCCCGGTCGCGATCAGCGAAATCAGCGCGAAGGGGATCGACAGCGGCAGCGTCATCAGAATGATGAAGGGATGCACCAGGCTCTCGAACTGCGCCGCGAGCACCATGTACATGAAAATCGACGCCAGCGCGAAAGCCAGCACCATGTTTGAGGTCGTCTCCTCCAGCACCTTCACCTGGCCCGAGAAAACAGCCGAATAGCCCGGCGGCAGGCCCACCCGGTTAATGGCCGCCTGGGTGTCCTCGGCCGCCTCCGCGAGCGAGTGGCCCGGCGCGACGTTGCCGTAAATCCCGACCGAGAACTGGCGCGCGAACCGGTCGATGCGGCTCGGCCCCAGGCCGCGCTCGAGCCGCGCGATCGAATCCAGCCGGATCAGCCCCAGCCGCGCCGAAGGAACCAGAATCCGGCTCAGGATCTCGGGGTTGTCGCGCTGGAACGGCGCCAGCCGCACCGTCACCGGATACTGCTCGGAACCTTCCTTGTACGTCGAAATCTCGTCCTCGCCCGACATCAGCAGCCGCACCGCCCCTGCGATGTCGGACACGCGCACGCCGAGATCCGAGGCGCGCGTGCGGTCGATCTGCACCTGCCACTCCGGACCGTTCAGGTTCAGGTTCACCTTCACGTCCGCCACCGAAGCGGTTTTGACGAGTTCCTGGTTAACCTTGCGGGCCGCCTCGACCACGGGCAGCAGGTCCGGCCCGAGCAACTGTGCGCGAATCGGCGAAAACGTGTCGCGCCCGCCGAGCGTGTTCGGGAACTGCACGCGCGGCCGCGTGTAGGGGTAGGCGCGCAAAATGGCCCGCACCTTTGATCCCATCTCGACAATCGGCGCGCGCTGGTCGGCGGGCTTCAGCAGGATGCCGATGTTCGCCATGTTCACGCGCTCCATGAACGTCATCGTCGCCGGAATCACCGTCGTCACACCGTCGATCTTCTGGATCTTGCGCGCGATCTCCATCGTCACGCGCTCGGTCTCATCGATCGACGAGCCCTCGGGCAACTCGAGCCCCACCGTCAGCTCGTTCTGGTCCTCCTGCGGCATCCAGTCGCGCCCGATGAAACGGTACACCACGAACGTCGAGGCGAACGTCGCGGCCGAAACCGTGATGATGACCCAGCGGTGCCTGAGCGACCACCCGAGCACGCTCACGTACACGCGGTCCAGCACTCCGCCCTTGTGCGCTCCGTGAGCGTGGCCGCCCGCGGCGCCCCCGCGCTTCTTCAGCATCCGCGCGCTGAGCGTCGGCGTCAGCGTGAACGCCACCAGCATCGAGACGATAATCGCGAACGCCATCGTCCACCCGAACTGGTTCAGATACCGCTTTGCGTAGCCGGTCATGAACGCGATCGGCACGAAGATGATGACCAGCGACAGCGTTGTGGCCATCACGGCGAGCGCGATTTCCCTGGTCGCCCGCACAGCCGCCTCCATCGGCGGCATGTCCTTTTCTTCGATGTAGCGGTAGATGTTCTCTAAGACAATGATGGCGTCGTCGATCACGATGCCCACCGCGAGCGTCAGCCCGAGCAGCGTCATCGAGTTCAACGTGAAATCCATCGCGCGCATCAGCGTGAAGGTGGTCACGATGGAAGTCGGAATCGCGATCGAGCTGATGAGCACCGTCCGCAGGTCGCGTATGAACAGCCACACGATCACCGACGCGAGCAGGCTGCCGAGCACCAGGTGTTCCTCGAGCGCCTCGACGGAGTTCTTGATGTAAGTGGCCTGCTCCTTGATCGCGTCGAGCTTCACGCCCGCGGGCAGTTCCTTCTGGAGCGGCCCCAGGCGCTTCCGCACGCCGTCGACCACGTTAACCGTGTTCGTGCCGGTCTGCCGCCGCACATCCAGAATCACGGCCGGCGTGTTCTGGTAGTACGCGAAGCTGCGCTTCTCGGCCATTCCGTCTTCGGCGTAGCCCACGTCGCGTATGCGAATCGGCGCGCCGTTGACGTTCTTCAAAATAATGTTGTCGAACTCGGCGACGTGCTCGATGCGCCCCTTGGTGCGCACGCCAAGCTCGGTCGCTCCGCGCACCACGCGCCCGCCCGGCGCCTCGATGTTCTCGTTGACCAGCGCCGCCCCGACGTCCTGAGCGGTCATGTTGTACCCGCTCAGCTTGTCGATGTCGAGCATGACGTTGATCTGGCGGTAGCGCCCGCCGGTGATGTCCACACCCGCCACGCCGTCCACGGTTTCGAGCGCGCGCCGCACGTTCTTGTCCGCGATCTCGGTCAGCTCGCGCACGGGACGGTTGCCGCTCACCGCGATCGTGATGACGGGATCGCTGTCCGGGTCGGCCTTCTGGACCACCGGCGGCAGCACGTTCGGCGGCAGGTTGCGCATCGCGCCCGAGACTTTTTCGCGGACGTCCTCGGTGGCCTCGCCGATATCGCGCTCGAGCACGAAGGTGACGATCAGATTGCAGTTTCCCTCGGTGACGATCGAGCGCATCTCGTCGATGCCGCTCACCGACGCGACGGCTTCCTCAAGCGGCAGCACCACCTGTGAGGTGACTTCTTCGGGGCTCGCGCCGGGCAGCCGCACGCGCACGTAGACCGTGGCGGGGTCGCTCCGCGGGAACAGGTCCACGCCGAGCTGCATGAAGCTGAACGCGCCCATCACGGTGAGAAACATGATGAGCATGAACGCGAACACCGGGCGTTGTACGCAAATTTCTGAGAGCCGCAAGCCCACCATCCTACCGCGGAAAAGGGGACAGACACCTTTTTCTCAACCAAAAAGTGTCTGTCCTCTTTTCCGTCTAAACCGCCTTATCTTTGGCGTAGCAGAGCGGATCTAGAGGGCACTCGGCGCAGCGCGGCTTGCGCGCCACGCACAGCGCGCGCCCGTGCAGGATCGTCTCGTGCGAGAACACAATCCACCGCTCCTGGGGAATAATCTTCTTCAGGTCCTGCTCGATTTTGACCGGATCGGTGTTCTTCGTCAGATCGAGCCGGCGCGACACTCGCTGGACGTGCGTGTCCACCACGACGCCGCTCGCGATCCCGTAGGCCGTGCCGAGCACGACGTTGGCGGTCTTCCGCGCCACACCCGGAATCGTGAGCATCTCCTCCATCGTGCGCGGCACCTTGCCGCCGAAGTCGGAGAGCACCTTCTTCGCCGCCCCGATCACCGACCTGGCTTTGTTGTTGAAGAACCCGGTCGAGTGAATATCCTGCGCCAGCTCGGCCTGGCTCACGTTCGCGAAATCCCGAATTGTCGGGTATTTCTTGAACAGCCCCGGCGTCACCTGGTTCACCATCTTGTCGGTGGATTGCGCCGAAAGGATCGTCGCCACCAGCAACTCCCACGCGTTCCTGTGCACGAGCGCGCACGTCGCGCCGGGGTAGGTCCTTTCCAGCAGCTCGAGAATCTTCGAGACGCGCGCCGCGCGCTCCGCCGCGGTGCGAGGCTTTCGAATCACAGCCGGAGCCGTCACTGCGCCACCTCCGCGCGCAGGAACTGCCAGTCGGGAAACTCGTAGACCCGCAGCTTCGTATCGAGCGGCGCCTTGATCTCCTTCGATTCGTATGGCCCGAGCGATGCCTTGAGCGCGAACGAGCCGACCGGCTCCTGCTCCTGCTTCGAAACCGCCTTCAGGTTGACCTTCGCGTCAAGCTCGCCCAGATCGGCCCCCGAGTGGTTCACGATCACCACCTGGACGAACGGCTTCTGCCTGGCATCCTCGACCAGCCGCAGCCCGGTCAGCTCGACGTTGCGGAACGCGGGGTTCGATTGCATCACCGTGCCCGGGGTTTCGAGAGCCGTCGCGGCCGGCTGCGTGGGCGCCGGCGCGCGCCGCGAATCCTTCCAGACGATGAACGTCAGCCCCGCGATGATCAGGGCCCCAGCGATCATGAGGCTGAGCATCCAGCCCGGGACCGACACGCCTCCGGAACGCCGCGCCGGCGCGGGCGGTGCCGGCGGCGGCGGCACAGGGACAACCGCCGGCTCCGGCAGCGGCGCCGCTTCCGCTTCCGCAGGCGTTTCGACCGCCTGCGGTTTGGCGCAATTCGGGCACTCCGAATACGAGGGCGGAACTTCTTTCCCGCATTTCGGGCAGATCCAGGTGAACATAATTTGATATCCAGTCTATCCCGCGGCAGTCCACGCTCGGGACGCCGCCGACCGCTCCACCGCGTCGAGCACGCGCTGCACCCGCAGCCCATCCTCGAAATCCGGATGGAACTCCTCGTCCCGCGCCGCCGCTCCCAGAAAATCGCCCAGGGCCGCGATGAACGTGTGCTCGTAGCCTATGATGTGGCCCGGCTTCCAGAAGTTACCGGAATACGGCTGCGAGGGCCCGGTCACCAGAAGCTGCCGCGCGCCCTGCGTCGCGCCCGGCTCGGTGGCGTCGAAGAACTCCAGGCGGTTCATATCCTCGAGGTTGAACCGCAGCATACCGCGCGAGCCGTGTATGTCGAACGCGTTGCCGTTGCGGCACCCGACGCCGAAGCGCGTCGCCTCGAGCGTCCCGATGCTGCCGTTCTCGAAGCGCGCCAGCGCGAGACACGCGTCGTCCACGTCCCGCCCCGGCGTGAACGTGTGGGCGAGCGACGTGACCTCCGTAATCGGCCCGTTCAGATACAGCGCCATATCCACCACGTGCGAAAGCAGATCTCCGATCGCGCCCGAGCCAGCCTGCGCCTTCTCCGTCTTCCAGCTCGGCGGCCGCGTCGGATCGTTGCCCGACTGCTGCAAATACGTCGCGCGGTAATGGAACACGCGCCCGATGCGCCCCTGCTCGATCAGCTCGCGAGCGAACGCCACGGCCGGCACGCGGCGGTAATTGAACCACACCATCGTCCGGACGCCGCGCGCCGCTCGCGCCATCTCCGCGGCTTCCTCGCGCGATATCGCCAGCGGCTTCTCGCACACCACCATCTTGCCCGCGCGCGCCGCCGCGATCGCCACCGGCGCGTGCATCGCGTTCGGAAGCGCGACGTCCACCAGGTCGATATCCTTGCGCTCCACCACCGAGCGCCAGTCGGTCGCGGTTTCCTCCCATCCCCACGTAGCGGCCATCTTCTCGAGCCGCTCGCGGTTCCGCGCGCAGATCACCGCGCGCTCCACCTCGAAGGGAACGTCGAAGAAATGCCCGACCTGCGCATAGGCATTCGAGTGCGCGCGTCCCATGAACCCGGCTCCAATCAGCGCCACCCGCATCCTTCCAGCATAAAACGCCCCAAAACCCGGGACAGTATACTCAATTCCCAATTTTTGAGAGCCCCCGGCCCCCGACCCCACTACCCAACTGATGCCCCGAATTTCGCGTGTGGTCGTACCCGGCCTTCCCCACCACGTCACACAGAGAGGGACCGGGCGCCAGTCCACGTTCCGGTCCGACGAGGACCGCCTCGTGTACCTCGACATGCTGCGCGAAAACCGCCGGCAGTATGGCCTGAAGGTCTGGGCGTACTGCCTCATGACCAACCATGTGCACCTGCTGGCCGTGCCCGAGCGCCAGGATTCGCTGGCGCGGGCTCTGGCCAGGACGCACGCCGATTACGCCCGTTACTGGAACGCGCGCCGGCGCAGTTGCGGCCACGTCTGGCAGGCGCGCTTCTATTCCTGCCCGATCGACCACGAACACGTCTGGAACGTCGCCCGGTACATCGAAACCAATCCGGTGCGGGCCGAGATCGTCGAAAACGCGCGAGACTGGCCCTGGTCGAGCGCCCAGGCGCACATTGCCGGTCGGGACCAGTCCCGCCTGCTCGATGACATCGAGCGTTGGTTCACCCGGTACGATGGCGCGGCCTGGGACCGCGTGCTTCAGACCAGCGTAAACGACGAAGCCTGGCGCCAGCGCCTGCGCGACGCCACACAACGCGGCCGGCCGCTCGGGTGCGGGCAATTCATTCAGGACCTCGAAGACCGCCTCGGCCTCGCATTGCGTCCGAGCCAACCCGGACGGCCGCGGAAAGTCAGAGAGCAACCCCCGCCCGGCCCAGCGCAGATGAGCCTCGAAAACTGTATTTGAGTATACTGTCCCGGATTTAATGAAGGCGTGGTATGTTGTAGGCGTTCCCGCGTCCCAAAACGCCTATGAAACCTCGCAAACTCGCTCTCGTTTTCTACGTTCTCCCGCTGGTCGCCTCCGCTCAAAGCAATCTCGTGGTGGGCCGTGTGGTTGGGCAGAACACGCTGGTCATGCAGTCCTCGGCGCCGAACATCGTCGAAGGCCGCGAGATGACGAATCCGCAAGGCGTCGCTCTCGACACCTCGGTTTCTCCTCCCGCGCTCTACGTGAGCGACACATTCAACAATCGCGTGCTGGTCTGGCGCGACTCAAGTGCATTTCAGAACGGCGCTTACGCCGATCTCGTCATCGGGCAGAAGGACAAAATCTCTACCGCCGCCGGCGGCCCCGTCAATGCCCAAAGCCAGACGAAGGGCCTGAACCAGCCGACGGGCCTCGCGCTCGACGCCGAGGGCAACTTGTACGTGGCCGACTCCGGGAACAACCGCATCCTGCGCTATCCGAAGCCGCTCCAGCAGCCGGACCCCTACGGCGCCGATCTCGTCATCGGCCAGCCCGACTTCACCACCCGCGCCGCCAATCAAGGCGGACGCAGCGCCAGTTCGCTCTCGCTGGCGTCCGGCTCGACCGCGCTCCGCACCTCGCTGGCCTTCGACGCCTCCGGCAATCTCTGGGTCACCGACGCGGGCAACCACCGCGTCCTGCGCTACCCGGCCGACTCCGCGAGCGGCAGCATCGCCACAACGGCCAACCTGGTCGTGGGCCAGCCGGACTTCACCACAGCGGCCTCCACAACCGCCATCAACAGTATGGATCACCTCAACTTGCCGTCGGGCATCGCCTTCGATTCGTCCGGCAACCTGTACGTCTCCGACCGGCTCCCGCGCGTGCTCGTATTCGCCGCGCCGCTCAGCACCGGTCAGGCCGCAAAGACGATGCTCGGCGGCGTGCTCAGCGGGAACCAGGCCCCCAATCCGCCGACCGCCCAGAGCCTGAACTCCCCCGAGAGCGTGACCATCAATCCGGGAACGGACGAGATCCTCGTGAGCGACACGTTCAACAATCGCGTCCTGAAATTCCCGAAGCTGTCGCAGTGGCCCGCTACCGGACCGCCCTCGGCCAGCCTTTCGATCGGCCAGCCGTCCTTCACCACGAACAAAGCCGGCGTCAGCGACTCGCTGCTTTCGGCGCCGGTCCACGTCGCCGCAACCGCCACGGAACTGTTCATCGCCGATTCGCTCAACAACCGGGTAGTTGTCGTTCCGCAGGGCCAGAAGGTCGCCACGCGCGTGCTCGGGCAGCTCACGATGAACTACAACGCGCCCAACCTGATCGAGGGGCGCGAACTCTACGAAGTCGGCCTCCTGCCCATCAGCGCAACCCAGTTCTACCCGGTCCCCGGCGGCGTAGCCGTCGATACCACCGGCGCAGTCCCGCACCTCTACATTGCCGACCCGGGCAACCACCGCGTGCTCGGCTACTGCGACGCCCGCAAAGCTAAGCAGGGCGACAAGGCGGATCTCGTCGTCGGCCAGCCCGACCTGTTCACCGCCACCGCCAACGGCGACGGCGGAACCACGCCGAACGACCGCAACCTGCGGTTCCCCTCCGGCGTCCTGGTCGATGCAAAGGGCGATCTCTACGTCGCCGACACCGGCAACGGCCGCGTCGTGCGCTTCGCCGCGCCGTGCAGCCAGCCCGCCGCCCAGCAGTCGTTCCCGAAAGCGAATCTCGTCATCGGACAGGCGAACTTCACCTCGCACACCACCGACGCCGGCCCGCGCACGATGAACGCGCCCTACGGCCTCGCCATCATATCCGGCGACACGAAGGATTATCTGCTCGTGTCCGACATCCTCCAGAACCGCGTCCTGAAGTTCGAGCGGCTGCACGGCGGCGATTTCACCAACGGATCGGACGCCACCTGGGTTTTCGGCCAGCCGGATTTCTATACCACGTCCTCGGGCACCGGCAACAACCGGTTGAACAGCCCGCGCCACCTCGCTACGGACGGCACCCGGCTGTACATCGCAGACTTCAACAACAACCGGTTCCTCGTGGTTTCGGACCTGGAAAATTCGAATCCCTCGCCCTCGCTGATCGTTCGCACGGCAGAGAGTGAGAACCGCACGCTCAGCGGCCCGAACGGCATCGCCGTGAACCAGGCGACGGGTGAGATCTGGGTCGCGCCGGCCAATGACGCCCGTGTGCTGAAATACCCCACGTATAATACGCTGGCCCTTACGCCGCTATCCACCGCGCAGACCGCCACCGCGACCGGCCCCCTCGCCCTGGCGCTCGATGCGCATGGCACGCTCTACGTCGCCGAAAGGGGCAACCGCGTCTCGGAGTACTTCCCCGAGGTAATTCCGGTGAACGGCGCCAGCTTCCTGCAAGACCGCCCACTGGCGCCCGGCGTAATCGCGACCGCCTGGGCAAAACGCGCCTCGACGCCCGCGACGCATGCCCCCTCGGTTCCGCTTCCGACGGAGCTGGCCGGCGTGCAGGTTCTCGTCGGCGGAACTCCCGCGCCGCTGTTCTACGTCGGCGACGACCGCTCCTTCCCGGGATACGTCCAGGTCAATTTCCAGGTGCCGCACAACGCGCCATCCGATAAGCCGATCGATATGCAGGTAATCGACGCCGTGACCCAGCAGGTGCTCGGAGCGGGCGCCCTGGCGATGAACAAAGCGGCGCCGGCGTTCTTCGTGACCAATTCCACAACCGGCCAGGTCGCGGCTTTCAATGTGGACCCGAACACCAAAGCGCGCACCTGCAACGGCACGGCCAGCCCCTGCCGTCCCGCAAAACGCGGCGAGATTCTCGAGCTTTACCTCACGGGCGAAGGATACCAATCCGGCTGGACGAAAGACGGCGAAGCGCCCGCCGGCGGAGTGCCCAACGACAGGGACAACGATCACAACCAACTGCTGGTGTTGCTCGGAACGGACTTTGTGGACTGCGACACTCGCGTAGGTACGCGATGCCCGGCTGGCAGTAACGCGAAGTTTATCGAGTATTCGGGCGCCGCCCCGGGATTCGTAGGGTTGTGGCAGATCAACGTGAGGGTCCCCAATGATATCGTCGCGCCAGGGCTGCCGAACCCGATCGCGGTCGTCTACCGGGACATCTCGAGCATGATCGGAGGCACGCCCAAAACGATCGTGTACATCCAGTAGTGCCGGCGCCCTGGTCCGCGGCCGGCCCCCCCCGGCCGGCCCCTACAACTCACGGGCATCAAACAGGCTCGCAGTGTAAGATACAGAATCGGAGATTACGATGCCCTTTTGCACCAGTTGCGGTGCCCGCTTGGACGACGATTCGCGGTTCTGCTCGGGTTGCGGCAAGCCGCTCGCTGGAGACACGGCTGCCGGACTCCCGCCCATCTCCGCCGAGCCGCTCGACTACACCATCCAGGGCGACAACCTGCAGGTGGTCCGCATCAAGCTGAAGCCGGGCCAGGAAGTCTACGCCGAAGCCGGCAAGATGGTCTACAAGTTCCCTGCCGTCGAATGGGAATCGCGCATGACCGGCCAATCGATCGGCGACAAGATCTGGGGCGCCGTGAAGCGCAAGCTCATGGGCGAGTCGCTCTTCCTGACTTATTTCCGCACTTCAAGCGCGTCCGAAGTCGGCTTCGCCGGCAACTACCCCGGCCGCGTCCAGGCCTTCGACCTGAAGGCCGGCCAAAGCGTCCTCGTGCAGCGCGACAGCTTCATCTGCGCCCAAAGCTCCGCAACCCTGAACATCGCGCTCGTCAAAAAACTCGGGGCGGGCATCTTCGGCGGCGAAGGCTTCATCCTCGAGAAGCTCACCGGCCCCGGAACTGCCTTCATCCACGCAGGCGGCGACTTCATCGAATTCACCCTGAACGCCGGCGAAGTCATCCAGGTGGATACCGGCTGCATAGTCGCCTTCGACGATACGGTGGATTACGACATCCAGACCGTGGGCGGCATCAAGACCGCCATCTTCGGCGGAGAAGGCCTGTTCCTGGCAACTCTCCGGGGCCCCGGCCGGGTAATCATCCAAAGCATGACGCTCGAAAAGATGCGCCGCGAACTCTCCCCGGTTAACACCGGAGGCGACCAGCACGGGCCCATCCCCACCCTCAGCGGAATTTTCGGCAACGACGACTAGAGCGGCGCGCACCGCACCGGCTTGCCGGCGGCGGCGGTTGATGGCTCCGCCCGCGATCCACGGCCCTTGGCCCGTACCCTGATAAAATAGAGGTTAAAGCTCCCACTATGTTTGATGCCATCCTCGCCAAGATTTTTGGCACGAAGAATCAACGCCAGGTCAAGGCGATGCTGCCCACGGTGGCCGCCATTAACGACCTGGAGCCCGCCATTCAGCAGCTCAGCGACGAGCAGCTCGCCCAGAAGACCGTTGAGTTCCGCGAACGGATCGCTCAGGGCGCCACGCTCGACGACCTGCTCATCGAGGCCTTCGCCGTCACCCGCGAGGCCGGACGCCGCGCCCTCAACATGCGTCACTTCGACGTACAGCTGATCGGCGGCATGGTCTTGCACCAGGGCAAGATCGCAGAAATGAAGACCGGCGAAGGAAAAACGCTGGTCGCGACCCTTCCCGTCTACCTCAACGCCCTCGAGGGTAAAGGCGTCCACGTCATCACCGTCAACGACTACCTGGCCAAGCGCGACGCCGAGTGGATGGGCAAGCTCTACAAATTCCTCGGCATGACCGTCGGCGTCATTGTCCACGACCTCGACGACCAGGAGCGCCAGCAGGCCTATAACTGCGACATCACCTACGGCACCAACAACGAGTTCGGCTTCGATTACCTCCGGGACAACATGAAGTTCCGGATCGAAGACTGCGTCCAACGCAAGCACAACTTCGCGATCGTGGACGAAGTGGACTCGATTCTGATCGACGAGGCCCGCACGCCGCTGATCATCTCCGGCCCGAGCGAGGAATCGACCGACAAGTACATGAAGGCCAATCGGATCATCCCCAAGTTGATCCGCGGCGAAGTGATCGAAGGCAAGGAGCCCGGCGAAAAGTACCTCACCGGCGACTACACGGTGGACGAGAAGAGCCGCAGCGTCGCTCTCACCGACGAGGGCTTCGACAAGGCCGCCCGCTTGCTCAACCTGCCGAACTTGTGGGATCTGACGACCATCGAGTGGAAGCACCACGTCGAGCAGGCCCTCAAGGCCCACGTGCTGTTCCACCTCGACAAGGACTACGTCGTCAAGGACGGCGAGGTCATCATCGTCGACGAGTTCACCGGCCGTCTGATGCCGGGCCGCCGCTGGAGCGACGGGCTGCACCAGGCCGTCGAGGCCAAGGAAGGCGTCAAAATTCAGCGCGAGAACCAGACGCTCGCCACCATCACCTTCCAGAACTATTTCCGGATGTACAAAAAGCTCGCCGGCATGACGGGCACCGCGCAGACGGAGGCCGCCGAGTTCGACAAGATCTACAAACTGGACGTGGTCGAAATTCCGACCAACCGCCCGCTCATCCGAATCGAGAATCCGGACGTCGTCTACCGCACCGAAGACGAGAAGTTCCGCAACGCGGCCAAGGAAATCAAGGCGTGCCACGAGAAGGGCCAGCCGGTGCTGGTCGGCACGATTTCGGTCGAAAAATCCGAGCGCCTCTCAGCCATCCTCAAACGCATGGGCGTCAAGCACGAGGTGCTGAACGCCAAAAATCACGAGCGCGAGGCGTACATCGTCGCGCAGGCCGGCCGCAAAGGCGCCGTCACGGTTTCGACCAACATGGCCGGCCGCGGCACCGACATTCTGCTCGGCGGCAACGCCGAGTTCATGACCAAGGACGCCTGCCTTCGCGAAAAGCTCGCCGAGCTGCTCCCGGGCGACCAGGGCAGTTTCCTCAGCGATCATCAGTATTACCACTTCAACCACCTGGGGCAGTTCTACCGCGTGCTCCGGCCCAAGTGGGACGAGATCTACGCGCGCTTCAAGGCGCAGACCGACGCCGAGCACGACGAGGTCGTGGCGGCCGGCGGTCTGCACATCGTCGGCACCGAGCGCCACGAGTCGCGCCGCATCGACAACCAGTTGCGAGGCCGCGCCGGACGCCAGGGCGACCCCGGCAGTTCCCGCTTCACGCTCTCGCTTCAGGACGACCTGCTGCGCATCTTCGGCGGCGAGCGCATCCAGAACCTTATGCTGCGGCTCGGCATGGAAGAGGATGTGCCCATCGAATCGAAGCTCATCACCCGCCGCATTCAGAAAGCGCAGGAAGCCGTGGAAGCGCAGAACTTCGCGGCCCGCAAACACCTGCTCGAATACGACGACGTCATGAACAAGCAGCGCGAGGCTATCTACGGCTGGCGCCGCCAACTGCTCGAAGGTGTCGATCAGCGCGAGAAGATCCTCGACATCGTGCGCGGCATTCTGGGTTCGTTCATCGACCTGCGCTGCCCGGCCCGCTCGCACCCGAGTACCTGGGACCTGGTCAACCTCGAAACCGACATCAACAGCCAGTTCGGCGTCAGGATCAAGACCGCCGACCTCTCGCGCGAAGAGCTCGAAGAGTCGATCTACGAGCAGCTCGTCGCACGGTATGAAGAGAAGGAACAGCAGGTGGGCGCTTCGAACATGCGCGAGCTCGAGCGCATGATCATGCTCAACGTCATCGACACGCAGTGGAAAGACAATCTGCTGTCGATGGACCACCTGAAGGAAGGCATCGGCCTGCGCGGCTATGGCCAGAAGGACCCGCTGGTCGAATACAAGAAGGAATCCTTCGCGCTGTTCCAGGACATGATGGACCGCATCGAGGACGAGACCATCCGCTACCTCTACTTCCTCCAGGTCCAGCAGGGCGAGCGCCCGCCGCTGCCGTACGAGGCCGAGGGCGGAGAGTACGAAGAGGCCGAGCCGGAAGAGGAAGTGCAGCCCGTCGCAGCCTCGGCGGCCATTGACGATTTCACACGCAACATCCACCGCAAGAAGGACAAGGAAATGGCCGCGCTTCAGTTTGTGGGCGGCGAGGCCGGCGAATCGAAGACCATCAACCGCGGCGCCAAAATCGGCCGCAACGACCCTTGCCCCTGCGGAAGTGGTAAGAAGTATAAGAAATGTTGCGGAACTACTGCCTGATCACGGCCTGCCTCCTGCTGCCGCTTGCGGCGCACGGGGCCATCTGGCCCGATGAGATGTCCGGCTTCAAGCGGGTCTCGCTCGCCCCGGCCGCGGTCCCCGACCGCGCGCTGTGGGACGAGTATGGGCTCGACCAGGCCGAGCGCGCCGAGTACACCTCCGCCGCGCGCAACTTCAAAGCCACGGCCTACCGGCTCAAGGACCCGACCGGCGCCTTCGCCGCGTTCGAATCCCTGCGGCCGGCCGGGGCGAAGCCGCTGGCCCTCACCGCCGCGGCGGCCGACACCGGCGCGGGCGAGCTGTTCGTCTTCGGGAACTACGTGCTCCAGTTCGAAGACTGGAAGCCCAAGCTCGAAGACATCACCGCGTTCCTCCAGCGGCTCCCGAACCTCGACCAGAGTCCGCTCCCCGTGCGTTTCCTGCCCTCCCAGGGGCTCGTCGCCAATTCCGAGCGCTACGTCCTCGGCCCCACAAGCCTGGAGCGTTACATCCCAGGCGTGCCGCCCGCAACGGCCGCTTTCAGCATGGGCGGAGAGGCGCAGGTCGGCCAGTACAACACGGCCGCCGGGCCGATGCAGATGGCCGTCTTCTCCTACCCCAACCCGCAGATCGCGCGGCAGCGCCTCGAGGCCTTCCAGCAGCTCCCGGGTGTCATGGCGAAGCGCAGCGGCATCCTGGTAGCCGCCATAACGGCGCCGAAAGACGCCAATGTGGCCGAAAAACTGCTCGCTTTGGTGCAATATAAGGCCACAATCACGACCAACGAGCGGGTCCCCACGCGCAAGGACAACGTCGCCGACCTGATGTTGAATATTTTTATGCTCGTCGGGATCATCCTCGCCCTGATCGTCCCTGCCGGGCTCGCCGTGGGGCTCATGCGCCGTATGGGATGGGGAACATCGGGCGATCCGATGACTGTGCTCCACCTGGAGGACCAAAAACGATCGCAGCGGCCGTAAAGCCTGCCCCGCAATCATAAAACCCGCTTTTTGTTTCGATTGGACGGAAGCGCGCGTTCTCCACAGGGTCTTCGACAGGTTTTTCCACAACCTGAGGAAAATGTAGAACACTCCGTAAGCCTCGCTTTTCGAGAGGTTTGTAGAAGCGTTTTCGCACCGAGCTTTTTTCCTTGATTTAGGCGCCCGGGTGAAATAAGATCCAATCACACAGGTCCTGACGGTCGCGTTTCCGTCGAACCGATTCTCCCATTGAACATCACCCTGGTAGAACAGGGGAAAGAATGCCTACCTTCCCTCGGAGGTAGGCATTTCTATTTTTTGGCCCTCTTTTGAATCCTTTTGATCCCGGCTGAATCTTGACTGTTTAGTACAGTTTAGTCTATGCTGAACAAGAGTGCATCTGGGGTGATTTGATGAGTTCTGCCGCCAACGAGATCCAAGCCTTTACGGAGCAGGAGTATAAGTACGGCTTCGTGACCGAGATCGAGACCGATTCGGTCCCGCCCGGGCTGAATGAAGATGTCATCCGGCTCATCTCGGCCAAGAAGCATGAGCCGCAGTTCATGCTGGAGTGGCGCCTGAAGGCGTACCGGCACTGGACCAGGATGACGGAGCCGACCTGGGCTAACGTCCACTACGACCCGATCGACTATCAGGCCATTTCCTACTACTCGGCGCCGAAGGGCACGGGCGGGCAGCGGCCGAAGAGTCTCGAGGAAGTTGACCCGGAGCTGCTCCGCACTTACGAAAAGCTCGGCATCCCACTGAAAGAGCAAGAGTTATTCGCCGGAGTCGCCGTGGATGCGGTTTTCGACAGCGTTTCGGTCGCAACCACGTTCAAAGAGAAGTTGGCCGGGATGGGCATTATTTTCTGTTCATTCTCGGAGGCGGTCCGGAACCACCCCGACCTCGTTGAAAAGTACCTCGGGTCGGTGGTTCCTTACACGGACAACTATTTTGCGGCCCTGAATTCGGCCGTCTTCAGCGACGGCTCGTTCTGCTACGTGCCGAAGGGGGTCCGCTGCCCGATGGAGCTCTCGACCTACTTCCGCATCAACGCCAAGGACACGGGCCAGTTCGAGCGCACGCTCATCGTGGCCGAAGAAGGCGCGTACGTGAGCTACCTGGAGGGCTGCACGGCGCCGATCCGCGACTCGAACCAGTTGCACGCGGCGGTAGTCGAACTGGTGGCGCTCGACAACGCGCAGATCAAGTACTCGACGGTGCAGAACTGGTATCCCGGCGATAAAGAAGGCAAGGGCGGCATCTACAACTTCGTCACCAAGCGCGGCAAGTGCGCGGGCGTGAACTCGAAGATCTCGTGGACGCAGCTCGAGACGGGCTCGGCCATCACGTGGAAGTATCCGAGCTGCATTCTGCAGGGCGACAACTCGACCGGCGAGTTCTACTCGGTGGCGGTGGCGAACAACTACCAGCAGGCGGATACCGGGACGAAGATGATCCACATCGGGAAGAACACGAAGAGCACGATCGTCTCGAAGGGCATCTCGGCCGGGCACGGGCAGAACAGCTACCGCGGGATGGTGAAGATTCTGCCGGGCGCCGAGAACGCGCGCAACTATTCGCAGTGCGACTCGATGCTGCTCGGCAATCTTTGCGGGGCGCACACCTTCCCGTATCTGGAGGTAAAGAACTCGACGGCGCAGGTGGAACACGAGGCGTCGGTCTCGCGCATCGGCGAGGACCAGATTTTCTACTGCCGCCAGCGCGGCATCTCGACCGAGGACGCGGTGTCGATGATCGTCAACGGGTTCTGCAAGGAAGTGTTTCGCGAGCTCCCGATGGAGTTCGCGGTGGAGGCGCAGCGTCTGCTGGGAGTGAGCCTCGAAGGATCGGTGGGGTAAGGGCACACATGCTACTCGAAATCACAAATCTACAGGCTGGCATCGGAGACAAGCAGATTCTGAAGGGCATCGACCTGAAGGTCGATGCCGGCGAGGTTCACGCGATCATGGGCCCGAACGGGTCCGGGAAGAGCACGCTGGCGGGCGTTCTGGCAGGCCGGGAGGCGTATGAGGTTACGGGCGGCTCCGCTTTCTACCAGGGCCAGGACCTGCTCGGAATGAAGCCCGAGGACCGCGCCGGCGACGGAATCTTCCTGGCGTTCCAGTATCCGGTGGAGATCCCCGGCGTGACGAACATGTACTTCCTGCGCACGGCGCTCAACGCGCAGCGCAAGCGCCGCGGTCTCGAGGAGCTCGACGCGATGGACTTCCTCGCCGTCGTGAAAGAGAAAGCGAAGCTGCTCGGCCTCAGCGAGGAACTGCTCCAGCGGCCCGTAAACGAAGGCTTTTCGGGCGGCGAGAAAAAGCGGAATGAGATTTTTCAGATGGCGGTGCTCGACCCGAAGCTCTGCATTCTGGACGAGACGGACTCGGGCCTCGACATCGACGCGCTCAAGGCCGTCGCGAACGGCATCAATGCGATGCGCAGCCCGGAGCGCGGCATGATCGTCGTGACGCACTACCAGAGGCTGCTGAGCTACGTGGTGCCAGATTTCGTGCACGTGATGGCGAACGGGCGCATCGTGCGCTCGGGCGGCAAGGAACTCGCGCTCGAACTGGAGCAGCAGGGTTACGCCTGGCTGGAGGAAGCTCCGGCGGGAGCGAGGTCCTGATGGCCGCGGCGGTAGACGTATTCACGTCACGGCGCGCGGGACTGCCCGGCGGTCCTCAGATTCAGCGGTTGCGGGATCTCGCGCTCGAGCGGTTCGGAGCGCTCGGGTTCCCCACTACGCATAACGAAGCCTGGCGGTACACCAACCTCGCGCCGCACCTGAAAACGGACTTTGCGGCTCCCACCGAGTTCGACGCCGTGCCGGAGCCGCTCACGGCCGATCACTACCGGCTCGCCTTCGTCAACGGGCGTTTTGCGCCAGAGCACTCCGTGCTGCCGCAGGCGCGCGGGTTGCGCGTCGGGAGCGTGCTCGAGGGCGGCGCGATCGGATCGGAGGCCGCGTTCGACGATAACGCGCTGGTGGCGCTGAATACCGCGTTGTTTGAAGACGGCGCGCTCGTCGAGATCACCGACGGCGCGGTGATCGACAAGCCCATCGAGCTGTACTTTCTCAGCTCGGGCCCGGTGGCGACGTTCCCGCGCAACCTGATCGTTGCGGGGCGCGACAGCCAGGCGCAGATTGTCGAGATCTATGCGGGCGGCGACGGCTTCACGAATGCCGTAACCGAGTTCGCCGCGGCCGAAGGCTCCGTGATCGAGCATTACAAATACCAGCAAGAGGGCCCGGCCACGCTGCACTTCGGAATGCTCGCCGTACGGCAGGCGAACAGCACGAACTTCACTTCGCACAACCTGGCGCTCGGGGCGGCGCTGGCGCGCAACGAAATCGCGGTGGTGCTCGACGGCGAGGGCGCCGAGTGCACGCTCAACGGCCTTTACGTGACCGACGGCCGCCAGCACGTGGACAACTACACGACCCTCGACCACGCCAGGCCGCACTCGGCGAGCCACGAACTTTACAAAGGCGTGCTCGACGGCAGTTCGCACGCCGTTTTCCACGGCCGCATCATCGTGCGCCCGGAAGCGCAGAAGACGGACGCCATCCAGCGCAACCGCAACCTGCTGCTCTCGAAATCGGCCGTGATCGACACCAAGCCGCAGCTTGAGATCTACGCCGACGACGTGAAGTGCACGCACGGGGCAACCGTCGGGCAGGTGGATGCGGATGCCGTGTTCTACCTGCGGTCGCGCGGCATCCCGGATGCCGAGGCGCGCGCGCTGCTCACCTACGCTTTTACCGCGGACGTCGTCGAGAAGATCAAAATCGAATCGATCCGGACAGCCCTGCGCGGCGAGTTATTCCGCCGCCTGGCGGGGCGCGACGCGAGCCAGCTATGACCGGATCCATCGCCCTTCGAGAAGATTTTCCGGTCCTCCGGCAGCAGGCCTACGGCAGGCCGCTCGTCTATCTGGACAACGCCGCCACGACGCAGAAGCCGCAGGCGGTGATCGACGCGATCATGCGGTATTACACGCACGACAACGCGAACGTGCACCGCGGTGTGCACCTGCTGAGCGAGCGGGCGACCGACCAGTACGAAAGCGCGCGCGCCGCGGTGCAGCGGTTTCTGAACGCAAGGCGCGAGACCGAGATCGTGTACACGCGCGGGACCACGGAGTCGATCAACCTGGTGGCGCAGAGCTGGGGACGGGCGAACGTCGGGGCCGGCGACGAGATTCTGATTTCGGAGCTGGAGCACCATTCGAACATCGTGCCGTGGCAGATGCTGGCCGCCGAAAAGCAGGCGACGCTGCGTGTGGCTCCGATCGACGACCGGGGCGAGATCGTGCTCGAGGAGTACGAGCGGCTGCTCAGCCCCCGGACGAAGATCGTCGCGCTCGCGCATGTTTCAAATGCGCTCGGCACGGTCAACCCGGTGCGGGAAATGATCGCTATGGCGCACGGCCAGGGCGCGCGTGTGCTCATCGACGGCGCACAGGCCGCGCCGCACATGAAGGTGGATGTGCGCGCGCTCGACTGCGATTTCTACGCGTTCTCGGGCCACAAGATCTATGGGCCGACGGGGATCGGCATCCTGTACGGCAAAGCCGAGCTGCTCGAAGCGATGCCGCCGTGGCAGGGCGGCGGCGACATGATCCGATCGGTCACGTTTGCCAGGACCACGTACAACGACTTGCCCTACAAGTTCGAGGCGGGGACGCCCAATATCGCGGGCGCCATCGGCCTGGGCGCGGCGATCGAATATGTGAACGGCATCGGCCTGGACAACATCGCCGCCTGGGAGCACGAATTGCTGGTTTACGGGACCGAGGCGATCGGAGCGATCGACGGCGTGCGGCTGGTGGGCAACGCGCGCGTGAAGGCCGCCGTGTTATCGTTCACGATCGACGGCGTGCATCCGCACGATGTGGCGACGATCCTCGACCGCCGGGGCATCGCGATCCGCGCCGGGCACCACTGCGCGCAGCCGGTGATGGAGCGCTACGGCCTGGCCGCGACGAGCCGCGCATCCCTCGCGTTTTACAATACGAAAGAGGAGCTCGACGCGCTCGCCGA
Organism: Acidobacteriota bacterium; assembly: GCA_050261515.1. Taxonomy (GTDB): domain Bacteria; phylum Acidobacteriota; class Terriglobia; order Bryobacterales; family Bryobacteraceae; genus JBLNDJ01. The sequence continues at coordinate 54,729 of JBLNDJ010000024.1, forward strand.
GGGCGTCGAGTCCGTCAAGGAGGTCTTCGAGTGAGCTCCGAGCTGAGCGACCTGTACCAGCAGGTGATCGTGGACCACAGCAAGCGGCCCCGCAATTTTCGCGTAGTCGAGGGCGCGAACCGCAAGGTGGAGGGGGTCAATCCGCTGTGCGGCGACAAGGTCACCATCTTCGTGCGCCTGGAAGACGACGTGGTCAAAGACGTGAGCTTTCAGGGCTCGGGATGCGCGATTTCGACCGCGTCGGCCTCGCTGCTCACCGAGGCGCTCAAGGGAAAGACGCTCGCCGAGGCCGAGGCGCTGTTCGAGAGTTTCCACGACCTGGTGACGGGCCTCGCGCCCGCGCACACCGAACCGGGCAATCTGGGCAAGCTCGTGGCGTTCTCGGGCGTCTGCGATTACCCCACGCGCGTGAAGTGCGCGACGCTCGCCTGGCACACGCTGCGTGCGGCGCTCAAGGGCGAGGCGGAGAAGGTGAGCACCGAGTAAGCCGTGAAAGACTTAAAAGACCGCGTCATCGCCGCGCTGAAGACCTGCTACGACCCGGAGATTCCGGTCGATATCTACGAACTCGGGCTGATTTACGGGCTCGATATCGACGAGGCTGGCAACGTGAGCGTAAGGATGACGCTCACCGCGCCGGCCTGCCCGGTGGCGGGCACGCTCCCCGGCGAAGTGCAGAGAAAGGTGCAGGCCGTCGAGGGAGTGAAGGAAGCGCGAGTCGAGCTGGTGTGGGACCCGCCATGGAACCGCGACCGGATGTCGCAGGCGGCGCTCATCCAGCTAGGCATGTATTAGCCCATGAAGATTTCCGCCCAGGAAGAATACGGCGTCCGGTGCCTGCTGCAAATCGGCAGGCGCGGGAGAGACGTAAGCCTGACGATCCCCGAAATCAGCCGCGCGGAAGGAATTTCGAGCCACTACGTGGCGAAGCTTCTGCGCGTGCTGCGCCGCGGCGGGCTCGTGAAGAGCGCCCGCGGACAGGCGGGCGGCTACACGCTCGCCCGCCCGCTCGATGAGATCACCGTGAGCGAGGCGCTCGAGGTGCTCGGCGGCCGCCTGTACAATCCGGAGTTCTGCGACTCGCACGGCGGGGCCGAGCCGGTTTGCGCGCACTCGATCGAGTGCACGATCCGCTCGCTCTGGCGTTCCGTGCAGCAGGCCGTGGACCAGGTGCTGGGCAAGACCACGCTTCAGGAACTGCTTCCGCCGGACACGCCGGCGCCGCTAATGGACATACGGCCGGCACCGCCCCGGGAATCCGTCCTCGCGAAAACCAGGCGGGCTGAGACTCCCCCGCAGGCCGAGGGCCTGCCCCACAACCTCGCGCTCGGGATCACAAAGCCGCTACAGTAGATATTTAAATCAATGCCGGACCAAAAGCTCCAGATTATTCCTCTGGGCGGGTTGGGCGAGTTCGGGATGAATTCGCTCGCACTCCGCTACGGAGACGACATTATTCTCATCGATGCCGGCATGATGTTCCCCGAGGAAGAACTCCTCGGCGTGGACATCGTCACGCCCGACTTCGCTTATCTCGAACAGAACCGCGAGCACCTGCGGGCCGTCGTCGTCACGCACGGCCACGAGGACCATATCGGCGCGGTGCCGTTCCTGCTCTCGCAACTGAATGTGCCGCTTTATGCGACGGCGTTCACGCTCGCGCTGATCGAGCGACGCCTGGAAGAGCACGACCTGCTCAACAGCGTGAAGCTCAACGCCGTCAAGCCGGGGGAGAAGCTCGAAATCGGGCCGTTCCGCATCGAATTCATTCACGTCACGCACTCGATCGTCGACGCGGTGGCGCTGGCCATCACGACGCCGCTCGGAGTGGTGATCCACACGGGCGATTTCAAAGTCGACCCGACCCCGACCGACAACGAACTGTTCGACCTGCACACGCTAGCCCACTACGGCAAACGCGGCGTGCTGCTGCTGATGTCGGACTCGACCAACTCCGACCGCCCCGGCTATACCGAGAGCGAGCGGGCCGTGCGGCCGCGCCTCGAGGAGATCGTCACGCGGGCGGACCGCCGCGTGATTATTTCCTGTTTCAGCTCCTCGATCCACCGCATGCAGCAGATCCTCGATGTGGCGGCGGAGAGCGGCCGCAAGGTGGCGTTCCTCGGCCGCAGCATGATGAGCACCACCGAGATCGCGCACGCTCAGGGCCTGCTCGACATCCCGAACGGCCTGCTGGTGCGCCCGCAGGACATCATGGACGTGCAGCCGTCGAAGCTGCTGGCCGTGGTCTCGGGAAGCCAGGGCGAACCGATGTCGGCGCTCTCGCGCGTCGCGGTGGGGAATCATAAGCAGCTTTCGATCGATCGCGGCGACACGGTCGTGCTCAGCTCGCGCATCATCCCGGGCAACGAGAAGGCGATTTACCGGATGATGAACCACTTCGCCAAGCGCGGCGCGGACGTCATCTACGGCGGCACGAACCCGCCGCTGCACGTTTCCGGGCACGCGAGCGCCGAAGAGCTGAAGCTGATACTGAACCTCGTGAGGCCGAAGTATTTCATGCCGGTCCACGGCGAGTACCGGCAGCTCGCGAAACACGCGCAGCTCGCCGAGCACCTGCGCCATTCGGGCCTCGAAGACACGTTCATTCTGGAGAGCGGCGACGTTCTCGAGATGGACAACCACGGCGCGCGCAAGGCGGGCCGCGTGCCGGTAGGCCGCATCTGCATCGACTCAGGGGCGCTCGACGACATCGTCGAGGATCTTGTGATCCGCGACCGCAAGCACCTTTCGGAAGAGGGATTCATGCTGCCGATCATCACGATCGACAAGCACACGGGGAGAGCCGAGGGCCTGCCGGAGATCGTGAGCCGCGGATTCATCAGCGAGGACGGCTCGGATCTGCTTCAGCACGCGCGGGAGATCGTGGCGAAGACGCTGGCGACTTCGACCGACACCGAGCGCACGGATTGGGGCGTCATGAAGGAGAAGATCCGGAGCGATTTGCGGCGGTTCCTCATCAAGCAGACCTCACGGCACCCGCTGATCATGCCGGTGATCCTGGAAGTATAGGCGAGACAATTATCGGCGTTTATCTGCGTTCATCTGCGGCCAATATTGTATTTTTTAGCCGCCGATGAACGCAGATGAACCCCGATCGAAAACTGCTAAGATCTGCTTGTGTCTGGCTGGACGAAGGCTCGCGGCGTAAATCAAGCTCTGCCCCACGGCAAGTGTTCATCGCCGACCTCCGGGAGACTGAGGCCTAATCTCAAGCCGTGGTTGTTGCACCCGGAGACTCCGCCGCCGTATAGTGGACTCGACTGCTTCAGAGGAGGTATCGATGCGGCGAGTTCTGGTGGCTTCCGTGTTTGCGCTTTCATGGAGCGCCTTTGCCGGACAGTTGACCGGCGTCATCACTTGCGGCAAGTGCAAGAACACCAAGGCGGCGGCGGCCGATTGCGCCAAGGCGTGCATCAAGAGCGGCGTCCCTGCCATATTTGTGGCGAGCGACGGCAAGACCTACAAGATCGCAAACCCCGATAAAATCGGCGACGCGATCAACGAGCAGGTCACCGTCACCGGCAACGTGAAGGGCGACACGATCACGATCGAGTCCGTCGCGGCGGCCAAGGCCTAAAGCGGGTTTATCAAAAAGGGGCGAGAACCTTTTCCTCCGGGAAAAGGCGTCTGTCCCCTTTTTTATGCGAGCTTGCCGCGGCCTTCCACCGCCCACACCTGTTCGACTACCTCCCCGCGCACGCCGTACACCTTCTCATGAAGGTTCACGGCCGTGCAGATGTGGTTCGGGATCATCCTCACGCGCTCTCCCACCTCGAAATTGCGCCCCGCCTGGCGCACGTCGATGTAGCCGTGCTCCTCGTTCATGCGCGTGAAGACCGCGCCGGGCGCCTCCACCAGATAGCCGAAGCTCACTTCGGGGATTGGCGAGAGGCGGTCCGATGAAAAGGTTTTCGAGCCGCCGTCGATGATGATCTGGCCCGGGCGCGCGGTCGAAACGACGGTCGCCAGGATCGAAGCCGCGCAGTCTTCGTAGCCGCAGGCGCCCGAAAGCACCGTGTTCTTGTCGTTGAAGATGTAGGTGCCGGGGCGGATCTCGTTCATTCCCTCCACACGGTGCGATTCAAACAGCGCAGGGGTCGAGCCGCCGCTCACGACCTTGGGCTCGAAGCCCGCCGCGCGCACTTCGCCCAGCATACGGCCGACGAGCGCGGACAACTCGCCGATCGCTCGCTGTCCCTCGCCGTCGAGCTTCTTTATGTGGCCGGAATAAAACGTGATGCCCTCGAAGCTCAGGCCGGGCAGGCGCGCTACGCCGCGGATCAGGTCGATCAGCTCCGGGCCCGGCGTAACGCCGACGCGTCCGAGCCCCACGTCCGCCTCGGCCAGCACGCCGATGGTGAGTTGCGCCGCGCTCGCAGCCTGCGAAAGCTCGCGCGCGGCGGCGAGGCTGTCGAGCGCCACGGTCACGCGCGCCTGCTTCGCCACGGCCATGAGCCGTTCGAGCTTCCGAGCGCCGATCACGGGATAGGCGACGAGCAGGTCCGGCGTGCCGGAGCGCAGCATCACCTCCGCCTCGCCGGTCTTGGCCACGGTGAGGCCGGCCGCGCCGAGCTCGATCTGCCTGCGCCCGAGCGCCGGAATCTTGTGCGTCTTGGTGTGCGGCCTCAACCGCAGGCCGTGCTCGCGCGCGTAGGCGGCTGCGCGGCAGAGGTTCCGCTCCATGATGTCGAGATCGACCAGGAGCGCCGGCGTGTCGAGATCGGCGATTCGCATGGGTTATTTGAATGTGAGCTGAAGCTTCCCGGCGGGGGTGGCGTATTGCAGCACCAGGTCCTTCGGCTTGTGCTTGCCTTCGAGCGAGAAATAGAGCAGGCCCGAGACGGGCTCGCCTGTCTTCTTCTCCGGCAGGATCTTCTCCTTGAGTACGGCGAGCACCGGATCGTCCTTCTGCGGGCCGCCGCCGGTGGAAACGCGCGCCTGCGCGCTGCTGGTGTCGGCGGTGGTGCTGCCGAAGCCGCCGTCCTGGCCGGGCAGGCGGGACGGAGGCCCGCCCATACCGGGGCCGGGTCCCCAGACCGGGCCGCCCTGTTCGCGGCCGAAGCCCCCTCCGCCTCCAGCCGAGCCGAGGACGAGCGCGCCGCGTCCGGCGATCTGCGTCGGCGCGAAGGGCTGCGACTTCTGCCCGTCTTTGTAGCTGCGAAGGAGGAAGTCGTCGCGGAGAATGTTGAGCGGCTTGTCGCCCCGCGGGGAGAGATCCACTTTGACGACGATGAAGTAGCCGCCGAGGTCCGAGCCGAGTTGCCCGCGCACCTCGTCCCTGGTGGTGTAGAGGGTCGCGGTGAGCGCGACCGCGCCATTGGCGGCCTGTGCGGTGGCGGGACCCTTATCAGCCGCGCACGCGAGCACGGCGGCCAGCAACAGAAGCGGAATACTACGCATAGTGCGCCCCGCTCAATTATATCGGTTCAGATGCCGAAGCCGCCGCGCAGCCGCAGCATGCCGATGACGAGCGCGATGGCGTTGCTCAAGAGCGCCACGATCGCCTCGCCGTTGCCGCGTCGCCGGAGCGCGACGAGCGCCGCCAGGCTTGCCAGGATGCCGAAGGCGGCGAAGGGAACGGTGAACCAGTTGAGGCCGCGGAACACCGGCGTCAGACCGATCACCATGGCGATGAACGCCAGCGCCCCCCAAACCAGCGTTGCCAGTTGCATGCGCCTTTAGTATAGCCGCGCCGCTGAGGGTGCACGATCCCCGCATCAGACCATGTGCCACTCCCGTTTCGACGGTCTAAGAGAGTTGGAAAACTTTTAGTACCCTTTCCCCTTCACGCACATGCGCAGACCTCCATTCGTCCTGCGCGGTTTAGTCCTGTTTGGGTTAACCACGGCACCGGCAGTCCTGGCCGGTTCAATCAACGCAACCGCCGCTTTGAGCAGGCAGGGATCCCGCGATGAATTATCCGCGTTGGCCGCCGCCAACAAAACGCTCGCCGTTGCGATCGTCGCGCCCGCGGCAAATGCCAGCGTGACGGGAACGGTGGTGATTCAGGCGACAGCCTCGGGCTCTCCACCGGTCGCGGGAGTGCAGTTCCAGTTGGACGGCGCACCGCTCGGCGCGGAAATCACCAAGCTGCCGTACTCCTATTCATGGAACACCGGCGCCACTGCGGGAGGGACGCACACACTGACGGCGGTGGCGCGGGACAAGACGGGCAACAGGGTGGTCAGCGCGCCGGTTACGGTGAACGTGGCCGCGGCGGACAGGACGGCGCCCACCGTCTCGATTATTTCACCCGCCAACGGGGCGACCGTGTCGGGCACGGTGACGATCATTGCATCGGCTTCCGATAATGTGGGCGTCAAGAGCGTGCAGTTCAAGGTGGACGGCAGCGCGATCGGAACCGCGACCGGCGCGCCTTACAGCGCGGTGTGGAACGCCAGCGCCGCGGCGCCCGGCTCGCATACGCTGGCCGCGGTGGCGAGCGATGCCGCCGGGAATTCCGCGAGCGCCTCGGTAAGCGTCGTAATTCCGGCGCAGGCCCCCGGCGCGCCGGTGCTTGTCTCCCCGGCGAACGGCGCGACCGGCGTGGCAGCGCCTGTGAACCTGACCTGGAACGGCGTTTCCGGCGCGACGTCGTACGCGGTCTATTTCGGCCAGTCCTCGCCGCCGCCGCTGGCCGCGACAACGACGGCGACGAGCTACACGGCCGCTTCCCTGGCGGCGGGCGCGAAGTACTACTGGTCGGTCGCCGCGAAGAACGATGGGGGCACGACGGCTTCGGCCATTTACAGCTTCACGGCCGGCGGCAGCGGCGGCAGCGGCGGCTCGGTGCTCTCCTATAACTCGCCCTACTGCGGGCCGTCCGGCGGCTCCACCCCATGGGCCTGCGGCGCATGGCCCAGCACCACGCCTCCGACGCTCGGCCCGGCGGGCAGCAAGACGACCGACCCCGATACGGGGAACCGCGTCCTGCGCGTCACCCAGTCCGGATCCTTCGGCGAGAACGCCTCGACCGCGTTCAAGGTGTTCGACGCCGGCTGGAAGCGCGCCTGGAACGCCGACAGCACGAAGTTCTTCGCCTTTTCCTGGAGCACCAGCGCCAGCCTGATCAAGCACTACATCAACTGGGTCGGATTCGACCCGGCCACGATGTCGCTGACCGGCGCGAGCGCCGCGGTCCCATACCAGTTCGCCGACGTTCAATGGGACGAGAGCGATCCCGACCTCGTCGTCGGAGTGGTAAATGGTGTCGCCAAGACCTACAACGTCGTTACCGGCGTCTGGACCACGGTGTTCGACCCGAACTCGGTCCAGTGGGGCGGCACGCCGTGGATCACCGAGTGGAACGGCGGCCGCGTCTGCTTCGCCGCGGGACCGCAGGACACCGGCTACCGCCTGGCCTGCTACGACCGCCGGAGCGGCGCGACGCAGGTGATCGACCTGCACGCCCAAACCATCAACGGCCGAAACTTCCCCGTCTACTTTCAGGGCAACCCCGTGATTCTGCCGGCGGGCGTGGGCGTCCACACCATCACGCTCGCCCCGGACGGCAAGTGGCTCGCCATCGACACGCACGGCAACAGCCTGTGCAGCGTTCCCGGCCTGACCAACTACGCGTCCACGTCCCTGTTCGTGAATCTCGAAACCCAAGTTGGCTACGAGTGGAACGTGGGTTGCGGCTCCACGCATTGGGCGTACGGCTTCGACAGCGTCATGGCCCAAAGCGCGAGCACCCGCTGGACCCGGACCGGGGCCGACGGCGCATGCAGCTCCGACGGGCGCGGCGTTCTTCGCCGCAACACGGACGCCGAGGCCGATTCGAGCATCGTCCAAACGGTGCCTTGCAAGTCCTTCAGCCCGGCGACGTGGAGCATCGGCGTGCACCTGTCGTGGCTGAACAACCTCAACGACGAGAACGCGAACAACTACCCGGTGCTGCTGGCGACCACGAACTCCGGCGTCGCGAATTCGTTCCTGTGGAGCGACATCGCGGCTATTGAGATCGGGGCGCAGGCATACCAGGGCCGCCTCTGGCGTTTCGCCCAGACGTGGAACGACCAGATCTCCACGCAATGCAGCTTCCTGGGCTACTCGAGCCCGTCGATCTCGCGCGACGGAAAGTGGGCGCTGTTCCCATCCAACTGGCGCGGGCAGACCGGGTCGAACGGCATCTGCGCGAACGGGAAGCGCACGGACCTGTTCCTGTTCGAGTTGAAGTAGACTCCGGGGCGGCCGGCCGCCCCCTCCTCGCCACCTGCTATCCTGCAAGTAACCAGGGGGGGACGTGCTCGCAGTGCGGCTCGCGGAACTCGAGCGATGCCGGGAGAATTACTGGCTCCGTTACCCGAAAACCTCGCCGATCCGGTTGAGGTGGCGCGCGCTTGCCGTGCGCCATTCCTTTCACGTGCTGCCGGGCGAATCGATCCTGGAGATCGGGGCGGGTTCGGGGCTGTGGACCGGACACGTCACGCGGGTGCTGCGGGGCGAGAACCCGATCACCATGGCCGTGTTCAACGACGCGCTCGCGTCGCGGGCCGCGGCGAAGCAGATCCCCAACACGCGCGTGGTGCGTGTCGACGATCTCGAGGCCGACCTGCCGGCCGGGAGCTTCGATTACGTCATCGGCACCGCCATCCTGTGCCACGACCGCTACGCTGAGAACCTGCGCGCCATCCATCGCCTGCTGAAGCCCGGCGGCCAGATTTTCTTCTTCGAGGCGAATTTCTGGAACCCGCAGGTGTTCGTGAAGAGTATCCTGCCGCCGGTCCGGCGGTGGGCGGGCGACGCGTCCTGCCAGTCCGGCATGCGGCGCTTCAAGCTGATGCACGCGGCCTCGCAGCAGGGCTTCACGGAAATTCAGGTCATCCCGTACGACATCGTCCATCCGCTTACGCCTGCGCCGGTGATCGAGACGCTCCAGTCGGTCGCGTTCCTGCTCGAGCATGCGCCGGCGGTGCAGTCGGTCTGCGGCAGCCTGTACATCTGGGCGAAGAAGCCGGGTGACGAACAGGCGCGGCGGCCCGCGGTGAACTTCGCGACCAACCCCGAGCTGTTCGATTCCACGTCGGTGGTCGTGCCCTGCCGCAACGAGGAGATGAACGTGGCGCGCCTGGCGCGCGCGCTGCTCGCGATGTACGGCGGCTACATTCGCGAAATCCTGATCGTGGACGACAACAGCACGGACGGCACCGCCCGGGTCACGCGCGAACTGGCGCGCACGGAGCCGCGTGTGAAGCTGCTCGAGCGCCGCCCGCCGGGCGGCGTGGGCCGCGCGCTCGCCGAGGGATACGCCGCCGCCACGGGCCGCTACATCCTGACGATGGACAGCGACTTCGCGCTCATCGTCCCGGAGCTGCGCGACATGTTCCAGGCGATCGGGGAAGGCGCCGACGGCGCCATCGGCAGCCGGTTCTCGCACGAATCCGTGCTCATCAATTACCCGTTCACGAAGATTCTGTGCAACCGCGCGTTCCACCTGATCATGAACCTCCTGCTGGGCACGGGCATGCGCGACGTGTCGAACAACCTGAAACTGTACCGCGCCGAAATTCTGAAGAACCTGCGGATTGAGGAGGACCATTTCGCGGCGAATGTCGAGACGGGGTTGAAGCCGGTGCTCGCAGGGTGGGACATTCGCGAAGTTCCGATTTCGTGGATCAACCGCACGGTGGACATGGGCAAGTCGTCGTTCGAGATCGCGGGCGTGGCGCCGGATTACGCGGCGGCGCTTGCCCGCATCGTCCGCCAGGCATGGAAGGCGAAACGCGCGAACGCGCTCGCGGCCGGCGGCGCCGAGGCGCGCCCGCATGCGTGAGGCGGCGGCCGCGCTCTGGTTCACCATCATCTATCTGCCCGCGACGCTGCTCATTGCCTGGCGCAGGCCGCTGTGGAACGACGAGATGTTCACCTGGTACATTGCCGGGCGGCCGCGCATCGGCGACATCTGGACCGCGCTGCTGACGGGCGCCGAGCAGATTCCGCCGGCGTTCTACTGGATCACGCGGCCGTTCGTGGGCCACGCCGAGTGGGCGATGCGGCTGCCCGAGATTCTCGGATTCTGGCTGATGGGCGTGTGCGTGATCGCGATCGTGGCGCGCCGCGCGCCCGCCGCCTATGGCCTTGTTGCGGCGCTGGCGGCGCTGTTCACGGGCGCGTACCCGTATGCCTACGAGGGGCGGCCCTACGGGATCGTGCTGGGGCTCGCGGCGCTGGCGCTGCTGGCCTGGCAGCGCGGATGGACGGCCGCGCTCGCCCTCGCGCTCGCCGCCGCCGTCTCCGTGCACTACTACGCGGTGCTGCTGTTTGCGCCGCTTGCCGCGGGGGAAGCGGTTCGCACATGGCGCGCGGGCCGTCTCCAATGGCGCGTGTGGGCCGCACTCGCGGCCGGCGCCGCGCCGCTCGTTGCCTGGCTGCCGCTGATCCGCGGCGCGCGGTCGTATTCGGGAACATTCTGGGCCCGGCCCGGCTACGGCTCACTCGCGGAATTCCTGCCGTTCCTATTCGACTTCCGGGCGCTGCCGCTCGCCGTTGTTCTGATCGCGGCGGGCGCATGGCTGCTGGCGCGCCCGAAATCCGTGGCGCCGGGCGAAGCGACGCCGCTCGAGGAAACCGCCGCCGCGGTCGGATTCATGGCGCTCCCCGTGCTCGCGGTCGCGATCGGAAAGGCGGCCACAGGCGCCTATGCGCACCGCTACGCGCTCGCCGCCGCGGCCGGGTTCTGCGTGTTCGCGGCCTGGGCACTGGCGGCGATCTTCGGCGGCCGCACGCGCCCCGCCCTCGCGATCGCCGCGCCGCTGTCCGTCCTGTTCTTCGCGCGCGCCGCGTGGGATTACCGGGAGGCCTCGCGCCAGGCCGCCCGTCACGCGCACATGATCGAGTATCTGGAGAGCCGCGCGGAGGCCGCGCTCCCGATCGTGATCGCCGATCCGCACGTGTTCTTCGAGCTCTCGCACTACGCGCCGCGCCCGCTCGCCCGGCGCCTGCGCTACTACGCCGACGCGAAGCTCGCGCGCCGGTACGTGGGAACGGACACCGTCGATCGCGGGCTGCTTGCCATGCGCCAGTGGGCGCCGCTCGACGTGGAGCCGTTCCCCCCGCGCGAGCGCGAGTTCCTCATCTACGGGCACCCGTCAGTCTACGCATGGCTGGTGCCGGAGCTCGCCCGCCGCGGTTTCCCAATGGAGATCACCGGTTCGATCGAAGAGCGCCTCCTGGTGCGGGCCGGTGCTCCAGGTGCTCGTTGAGCAGCTCCAGGACATAGTGCACGGCCTTGGTCGCAATCAGGATCAGCGCAGTCGAGAAGCAGAACGACATCGCGATGAAGCGCGACCAGTGCTCGTAAGTTGCGCCCGTCCGCACCAGCTCAATCAGGCTCGGCATAACCAGCAACAGCCCGGCCGTCATGAGCGCCGCGGGAACCGCCCAGAACGCGCCGCTTGCGAAAAACGCCGTCACCGGATCGCGCAGGCTGCCGCGCCCGAGTGCGATGCGCACGATGCGCTCGGAGATGTAGGCCGCCGAGAGCATCAGCACCGCGTTCGTTCCCGCCAGATGGCTCACAATGAACCGGTAGATCATCCACTCCTGGACGGAACGGTGCGCCAGGTAATACTCGGCCGGCATGGTCATCAGCGCCACCGCGAGCGCGAGCGACAACAAGGCCAGCAGGGTGAGCGGGCGCCAGGGGCGGTAGAGGAACACCATGTCGAGAATCGCCTTCAGGAACCGCAGGCCGTCCTTGCCGACTTTGAGCTTGGACTGTCCCTCGCGCTCGCGGTACGGCATTTCGATTTCGACCAGCTTCACGCCGCCGCTCATCAGCGCGCGCGCCGTCATGGCGGGGGTGAACTGCAAGCCATCGGGCAGCGGCAGCAGCCCGGCGAGCACATCGCGCCGCACCACGCGCATGCCGCTCGCCGTGTCGCGCACCGGAACGCGCGCGAACGCGCTCAGCAGCAGCGCGTAAAGCACGTTCCCCATGCGCCGCACCGGCGGCATTTTGCTGGCAGGGCTCAGGCGGCTACCGAGCGCCACGCCGGCGCGCTCCCGCTCGAGCGCCGCGCACAGGTCCTCGAAGAACATGGGATCGCAGGTGCCGTCCGCGTCGAGGAATCCGAGCAGCTCGGCGTCGCTGCGGCTCCAGGCTTCCTTGATCGCCGCCCCGTATCCGCGGTTGCGCTCGAACACGATGAGGCGGATTGGCCCCTCGTGGCGCCGCGCGAGTTCGACCGTGCGGTCCGTAGAGCCGTCGCTGACGACGGTGATCTCGACTTCGGACACGGTTCCGTGCCGGGGCAGGCGCTCCTTGGCCTCCAGACACCGCACGATGGTGCTTTCGATGGCGGCTTCTTCGTTATAGGCGGGAACCGCAATCAGAAGTTTCATCCCAGCAGACTCTGAGCGGCCTATATTAAAATCCTAGCATTGAGGGGCCGGCGCGACGCGATCTACATCACCGCATTGCTGCTTCTGACGGCCCTCACGTGGCTGCCGCGGCGAAGCGGTCCCATCGAGATGCGGTGGGACGCGGGAATTTACTACATTCTCGGCACCTCCCTCGAGCAGGGCAGCGGGTACCGCCTGTTGAACGAGCCGGGAGAGATTCGCGCGGTTCAGTATCCGCCGCTTGTGCCCGCCATCATAGCGCTCCATGAACGCGCGCTCGGCACGAACGACCCCGCCCGTGCCGGCCGTTGGCTGAAGCTCACCTGGTTCCTTCTGTTCGCGATCCTTATGGCCGGAACGTATTTCCTGTTCAAACGCTACGCGGGGCCGGGCCGGGCGTTCGTAGGCGCGGCGCTTTGCGCGCTCAATTTCCAGCTCTATTTCCATTCAAGCCAGTGCGCGGCGGAACTGCCGTTCGCAGTCGCCGCGGTCGGGTTTCTGCTGGCGAACAGGAAGGACGCGCGGCCGGTCGACGACGCCATTGCCGGCATCGCCGCCGTCGCGGCGTTTCTCGCGCGCACGATCGGGATTGCGCTGCTCGGCGCATGGGTCGCCGACGCGCTGCTGCGGAGAAAGTTCCGGCGCGCGGCCGTTCGCGGCCTGGTGGCGCTCGCGCCGGTGCTGCTCTGGAACGGCTACATACGGTCGGTCGAGCGCTCGCCCGAGTACCGCAACCCCGCGTATCCGTATCAGCGCGCGGGCTACGTGTTCTACAACGTCAGCTACGCGGAGAACATGAAGTACAAGGACCCGTTCCGTCCCGAGCTAGGCCTGGCCGGCCCGCGGGACATGGCCGCCCGCTTCTTCGGCAACGTTGCCAGGCTCCCCGCGAGCCTGGGAGCGGCCGTGACGTCGCACGAAGGCTACTGGGACCTGGAGCGCAAGGCCGTCAACAGGCGCGCCGGGTTCACGCTAATCCCCACCTGGCTCATGACGGCCGCGCTCATCGCCGCCGGCTGCCTGGTGCTTGCGGGAACGGTCCTGCTGTTCGTGCGCCGCGACTGGCCGATCGCGCTGTCGATCGCCGCCACGCTCGCCGCCGCCTGTCTGACTCCCTGGCCTACGCAGATCACGCGCTACGTCACGCCCATCATACCCATGCTGCTCATCGCCGTGTTCGCGCTTTTTGGTGCGATCCGTCCGCGCCGCCGCGCGTGGAGGCTCGCGGCGCGCGCGCTGCTGCTGTTCGTTTTCGTCGAACTCGCCGCGACTTACTATCTCGCCCACACTCTTTACTTCGGAACCGTGCGAGGCCGCAAAGGCGCCGTGTACCACCAACTTGTATACAGCGCGGCCGACCGCGCCCTGGACGACTCGGCCGATTGGATTGCCGCCCACGCCCGCCCTTCGGACATCGTCGCCGCGTCGATGCCGGGGTGGATCTCGCTGCGGACCGGCCTGAAGACGGTGCTGCAACCCCTCGAAGCGTCCCCGGAGAAGGCGCAGGCGCTGCTCGAGTCGGTCCCGGTGCGATATCTCATCGTCGAAGATCCGAGCAGCCTGACCAGCTTCGCCTGGACTTACATGACAGCGGTGCTGGGTAAGTACCCCGATAAGTGGAGACTGGTTTACGAATCCGGGGACCGGCGTGTCCGGGTGTATGAGTGGGGCGGGCCGTCCGCGCGCCAGGAGGTCCGCCCCACGCCGGCGCGGCGCCGCTTCTCCCGCATGGGATAATGGCGGTAATAGTGTCCCGCTGGGATTCGCGGATAACTTACTCCCTTCTCGGTCTACGCTGTCTCGCCATCGCGTGGTTGTGCGCGCGCTTCTGGCGCGTTATGAACCCAGGGCCCGCGCTGGTCTGCACGGCCGCGGCGCTGGTTGCCTTCGCGGGCAGCTTTGTGCGCTGGCGGTTGCTGTTCGGCATGGGGGAGACGCCGCCCGCTCCTGTACCGCCTGCCGGGCTGCGCGTGGCCGCGGTTACGACCTTCGTTCCCTCGGACGAGCCCGTCACGATGCTCGAAAGGACGCTCGCGGCGCTGGCCGCGCTCGATTACCCTCACGACACCTGGGTGCTCGACGAGGGCGACGATCCCGAAGTGAAGCGCCTGTGCGCGCGCCTGGGAGTCTTGCACTTCAGCCGCAGGCATCTCGCGCAATACCAAACCCCGGCAGGCCCGTTCGAGTCAGGAACAAAACACGGAAACTTCAACGCGTGGCTTGACTCTACCGGCTTCGACCGGTACGACATAATCAGCGCGTTCGATCCCGATCACGTTCCGGCAAAAAATTTCATTTCGACCGCGCTCGGCTACTTCAACGATCCGAAAGTGGGCTATGTGCAGTTCCCGCAGGCTTACTACAACACCGGCGCGAGCATCGTCGCACGCGGCGCGCACGAGGAGAGCCGCGGATTCTATGCGGTAGTGCAGCGCGTAAATCATGCGTTCGGTTCGCCCACGATCATCGGTTCGCACAACACGCACCGAGTGGCGGCGCTTCGCGACGTGGGGGGACTGGCTGCCCATTATGCCGACGATCTGCTCATTACGCTGCGCTACCAGGCCCGCGGCTGGCGCGGCGTCTACGTTCCCCGCATTCTGGCGCGGGGCCTTGCGCCCGTGGATTGGCGCGGGTATCTCAGGCAGCAGTTCCGCTGGGCCCGGTCGCTGCTCGACCTGAAGCTGCGCGTGCTGCCGCGCATCGCGGCCGGCTGGCCGCTTCGCCGGCGCCTGTTCAACTTTATCCAGGGCCTCACCTACTTCCAGGACGGGCTGGCCGGACTTGCGGCTGCGATCCTGCTCCCCACCATGCTGGTGACGGGCTACGGCCAGGACGCTGTTGCCCGCATCCTTCCCGATCTCGCGGCCGTCCTCGCCGTGCTGGCCGTGACGGATCTCTATCCGCAGCGATTCTTCCTGGACAGGCTCAACGGGGCGGGCTTCCACTGGCGCGCGGCGGTAGTGCGCTTCGCCAAGTGGCCCTACTCGCTGGCGGCGCTGTGGGATGTGATCCGCAACCGCCGCTCCTCTTTCATGCTGACACAGAAGACGGTGGCCTCGGGCGGCTTTCTGTTCTGGCCGCACCTCGCGATCGCGTTTGTGATCGGGGCCGCATGGCTCGCCGGGGTCGCACTCGGGCGCATTCGCTCGGTCCCGATCCAGGCCCTCGCGGGAGCGGCCATTGCGGCCTGCCTCGCCCTCGCGCTCAGCGGGCTACGGGGTTCGCCCCCGCCCTACGACAGCGCGCTTCAGCCCGGGCCCCGGCCCCGGCTCACCGTTCGGTAG
>JBLNDJ010000025.1:0-68293 GCA_050261515.1 Acidobacteriota bacterium
CGAAGGCGATGAAGAAACTCCGGGAACGTGTGCGAGAGTTGACCAGCAAGCGGCAAAGCGGGAAGAAAGTCGAGCAGATCATCGCCGAACTAACGCCCGTGCTTCGCGGCTGGGGGAACTATTTCCGGACGGGAAACGCCGACCGGGAGTTCAACAAGATGGACGGGTTTGTGGTGAAGAGTCTGCGCCGCTGGCAATACCGGCGGGGCGGGCAAAGACCCACGAAACGCGCGCCATACACCGGCGATCAGCTCTACGGAATGGGTTTGCACAAGTTGATGGGCACGGTGAAATATCCGTCGCAAGCCACACCCAGAAGATCATCGTTAAGCCGTGTGCCGGAAAACGGCATGCACGGTTTGAAAGGGGAAATTAGAAACGGGCTGGTGTAAGCCAGTACCGCGCTAAACTTCTACCAATGCGCGGCCGTTTCAGGGGGCTGTTTGTCCTGTTTTGCGCGGTATTCGCCCTGCGCGCGCAGGACCTCAAGGAATTCGAGAAGCGCGTCACCGAGTTCACGCTCGGCAACGGGCTCCACTTCATTGTGTTCGAGCGCCACCAGGCCCCGGTCGTCTCTTTCCACACTTATGTGAACGCGGGCTCGGTGGACGACCCGAAGGGCGAAACCGGCCTCGCCCACATGTTCGAGCACATGGCGTTCAAAGGCACCGACCGCATCGGGACGCGCAACTACGCCGAGGAGAAGCGGGCGCTGGAAGCCGTTGAGCGGGCCTATGACCGGCTGGATGCCGAGCGAGCCAGGGGCGCGCGGGCCGATGCGCAGCGAATTGCCGCGCTCGAGGCCGATCTGGCCGCCGCCATGGACAAAGCGGGCTCGTACGTGGACCCGAACGCCTACCCGCGCATCATCGAGGAGAACGGCGGCGTGGGGCTGAACGCGTCCACCGGCGTCGATTCCACGGATTACTTCTACAGCCTGCCGTCGAACCGGGTCGAGTTGTGGTTCCTGCTCGAGTCGCAGCGGTTCCTGCATCCGGTGTTCCGCGAGTTCTACAAGGAGCGCGACGTGGTGCGCGAGGAGCGGCGGTCGCGCATCGAATCGAGCCCGCCGGGCAAGCTGATGGAGATGCTGCTGGCAACGTCGTTCGCGGCGCATCCCTACCGCGAGCCGACGGCGGGATGGGCGAGCGACATCGAGAATCTGCGCGTCGAAGAAGCCCGCGCATTCTACGACAAATACTACGTGCCGGCGAACATCACCATCGGGATCGCGGGCGATGTGTCTCCCGCGCAAGTGAAGCGGCTCGCCGATCAATATTTCTCGCTGCTGCCCGCACGGCCGCTGCCGCGCCCTCTCGTCACCGTGGAGCCCGCGCAGGAAGGGGCCAAAAGCGTCGAGATCGAAACGCCGAGCCAGCCGCTTCTGGCCATCGTCTACAAGCGCCCCTCCCAGACGCACAAGGACGACCCGGTGTTCGACGTCATCAACGGCGTGCTCGACGCCGGGCGCACAGGCCTCCTCTACCGGGAACTCGTGCGCGACAAGCGCATCGCGCTCAGCGCGCAAAGCGCCGCGACGTTCCCGTCAGGAGCGTATCCAAACCTGTTTCTGATCTTCGTCGCGCCCTCGCAGGGCCACACGATCGAGGAGAACGAGAAGGCCGTCTACCAGATCATTGAGCGATTGAAGACCCAGACCGTCGACGAACAGACGCTTCAGCGCGTGCGGACGAAGGTGCGGGCCGGGCTGATCCGCCAGCTCGACAGCAACTCCGGGATGGCTTCGCAGCTCACGTTTTATCACGTGAATTACGGCGACTGGCGCAAGCTGTTTACCGGGCTCGACGACATCAATCGCGTGACGGCCGCCGACGTGCAGCGCGTCGCGCGGCAGTACTTCACGGAGAGCGCGCGGACCGTGGCCCGCACCGTGGCGCCGCGCCGGCCGGGGGCGCCCCGATGAGAGCCTTTGCCGCGGGGCTGGGGCTGGTCGCCGCCGCCGTGTTCGCGCAGGCGCCCGCGCCGCGTAAGGCGGCCGACATCTCTTATAAGGACTTGCGGTTTCCGCCGCTCGCGCAGGTGAAGATTCCGCAAGTCGAGACCTACACGGCGTCGAACGGGATGCGCGTGTACCTGCTGGAGAACCACGAACTGCCGCTGGTGAGCGGGTTCGCGCTTGTGCGCACGGGCAACTTGTTCGATCCGCCTGAGAAGGTCGGACTCGCGACCTTGACCGGCATGACGATGCGGTCCGGCGGCACGCGCGCGCGGACGGGCGACCAGCTCGACCAGGATCTCGAGAACATCGCGGCGTCGGTCGAGAGTTCGATTGGGGAAACGTCGGGCGAGGTCAGCTTTTCGGCGCTGCGCGAGGACGTGAGCGATGTGCTCGCGATCTTTCGCGACGTGCTCACCGGGCCGGAATTCCGCCAGGAGCGCATCGACCTGGCGAAGATGCAGCTGGCGAGCTCGATCGCGCGCCGCAACGACGACGCCGAGGCGATCGCCGCGCGCGAGTTCACCAACACGGTGTATGGGAAAGACACGCCCTACGGGTGGCAGATCGAGTACGCGACGCTCGACCGCATTTCGCGTGACGACCTGATCGCGTTTTACAAGCGCTACTTCTTTCCGGCAAACGTCATGCTCGCGGTTTACGGCGATTTTTCCACGCCGGACATGAAGGCCGCGATCGAGCGGCTGTTTGGAGCCTGGAACGTGCGGCAGCCGCCGGTGCCGGCGTTCCCGGCCGTGAAGGCGAAGGCGCAGCCGGGGATTTTTCTCGCCGAAAAAGACGATGTCAACCAGACCGTTTTTTACGCGGGCCACCTGGGCGGCGAGCTGAAGAGCAGGGACGCCCCGGCGCTCGAAATAATGGCCGATATTCTGGGCGGCGGGTTTTCGAGCCGGCTGTTCAAGCGCGTCCGCACATCGCTTGGATATGCATACGGGATTGGTGCGGACTGGGCTGCGGCGTACGACCACCCCGGGCTGTTCGAGGTTTCCGGGAGCACGAAGTCGCAGACCACGGCGGATGCGATCCGGGTAGTGCGCGAGGAGATCGAGCGCATCCGGACGAGCGAGGTGTCGGACGCGGAGTTGCAGACCGCGAAGGAGACTGCGCTCAACAGCTTTGTGTTCGCCTTCGACACTCCGGCGAAAACGCTTTCCCGGATGCTGCGCTACGAGTATTACGGGTATCCGCGGGACTTCATTTTTCAGTTTCAGAAGGGGCTCGCGGCGGTGACGAAGGCGGACGTGCTGCGCGTGGCCAGGGAACACCTCAAGCCGGATCAGCTCACGATCGTGGCCGTGGGGAATCCGGCGGAGTTCGGCAAGCCGCTCACCGCGCTCGGGCTGCCGCTCAAGCTCGTGGATCTGACAATTCCGCAGCCGGTGGCGGGAAGGTGAAGGCTTGCCGCCGGTGAGATCGAAACCCTGCGCTGCCCGGCGCGGTCTCATTAATATAGAGACAACATGAGACTGGCCCTTCTATTGTTGTGCGCCGCCGCCGCCTTCGGGCAGAGCAGGCAGGAACGCGGCAAGCAGACGATCGATGCCGCGCTGGCTGCGCTGGGAGGCGAAAAATTCCTCGGGATGAAAGACCGCGTCGAATCCGGGCGCGCGTACTCGTTCTATCGCGAGGAGCTCTCGGGTCTTTCCGTGGCGACGATTTACACGCAGTACCGGCCGGGCGGAGACCTGCGCGAGCGCCAGTCCTTCGGCAAGGAGGAGAAGTCGGGCGCGGTGCTTTTCGCCGAAGGCAAGGGCTACCAGATCACGTTTCGCGGCGCGCGGCCGCTGCCGCAGGAACAGCTCGACCGCTATCGCGATACGACGCTGCACAATTTCTTCTACATTCTCCACGAGCGGCTGAATGAGCCCGGGATGATCTTCGAATACCAGGGCTCGGACATCGTGGACAACATGCCGGTGGACAAGGTGGATATCACCGACGCCGACAACCGCACGGTGACCGTGTTCCTGCACCACTCGACGAAGCTGCCCGTGCGGCAGCTTTACTACCGCCGCGATCCGAAGACCGGGTATCGCAACGAGGAGGTCACGATCTTCGGCAAGTTCCGCGATGTCGGCGGCGGGGTGATGTGGCCGTTCGACGTGCAGCGGCTGCGCAACGGCGAGCGAATCTACCAGATGTACGCCGACAACGTGCAGATCAACCAGAACCTGAGCGACAACCTGTTCGTGCTGCCGTCGGACATCAAGATATTGAAACCGCTGCGGTAAGCGCGGCCGCCCATCGCCCCCGCCCGCCGCTCATCAGGCGGGCCCCGCCGGCCATACGAATTCGGTAGGCGATTCCGCCGCCCGGGCTTACATTGCGGTCATGACAAAACTTCTGCTCGGCATCGGGCTCGCAGCCATGCTGGCGTGCGCGCAGGAAATCAGCCCCAAAGCGGAGATCTTCGGCGGCTATCAATACACTCGCATAGGCATCGCGCCCGGCATCAACGCCAACGGCTGGAACGCGGCCGTCACCGGCAACCTGAACCGCTGGGCCGGCCTGACAGCCGATTTCAGCGGCGGCTACAGGGATATCGCGGAGTCGAAGCTCCGCGCCCACACATACACCTTTGGCCCCACGTTTTTCGCGCGCGGAAGGTACGCGACCCCGTTCTGCCATGCCCTGTTCGGCGGTTTTCGCGGTTCGGCGGGCGCAGGACCTTTTTCCGCGGCACTGAATGGGTTTACGATGATGATCGGCGGCGGCGTGGACGTGTACATTACGCCTCGCGTCGCGGTACGGGCCGGCCAGTTGGATTGGCTCCTCTGGCGCGCCGCCGGAATGATGGAAAAACAGAATGCCCGCTTCTCGGCGGGGCTGGTTTTCCGCATCAACTGAGACTCGTACGGAGCGAGAGCAGTGCCCAGGTACTACCCGGTGAGCGCCTATTACCCGCTGGCGCAGATTCTGCTCTCCAGCTTCAACGCCATTCTGTTCGTGCTGCTCTCCTATCTCACGCTCCGCGACCCGCGACCGCGCGGGTCCCGCTGGGGCGGGTATCTCTACCCGGGAATCACCATCACGCTGGCGGTGCTCTTCCTTACGAATCTCGGGAACCAGTTCGCGGCCGACGTGCTCGGCCGCGGGCTGGCGCTGCTGTGGGTCGCTGAGGGGGCCGCGAAATTCGTGATCCCTCCCGCGGTGTTCCACCTGTTCTACCGCAGCGAGCGGGAATACCTCGCGGGGCGCCCGCTCTGGAGGGCGTGCCTCGCGGCCTTGTACGCGGTGAGCCTGGCGTGCGGCGTGGGTGCCGTCAACACGGCCGTCAACGGCTGGTTTCACGGGTATCCGGGCTGGCGCATGGTGGAGCTGCTGGGCCGGGCGATGATGGCCTGGTCCGCTGTGGCGAGCGGCCTCGTGTTGTGGGCCTCGCGGCGCCCCAAGACCGGCGCGCTCTACCGGAACCAGCGCCGCTGGCTGCTCGGCGCCTGCGCCCTGTGGTGCGGCGTGTTTGTGCTCGAAGGCCTGCTGCCCGCACCCCTGGGCGTGGCCGCCGAGAAAATTCCGCCGCTGGTGTTCATCTTCGTTCTGACCTATTACGTCGAGCGGTTCACCTTCTTCGACGTCCTGATCAAGAAAGGCGCGTTCGTCTTCGCATCGCTCGTGGCGCTGACGCTCTATTTCGCCTTCGCGCCGCCGCTGCTCGCGAGTCTCGGGTTCCGTACGTGGATCGGCAGCCTGGTGTGGGCTCTTGCGGTGTGGCCGGTGGTGCTGCTGGCGCCCTGGGGCCACCGCAAGCTCTCGGCGTGGCTCGATCGCCGCCTCGGCCGCCTCTTTTCCCCGGCCGCTGCGGCGAGGTATTTTCTCGACGGACTCCAGGGCGCGATCGACGAAAGCGAGCTGGCGCACAGCGCGCGGCAGCACCTCGAGTCGATCTTCCGCTCGCGCGCCGAGGTGTGCCTCGCGCCGCCCGCGGCGGGCCGTTCCGGCGACATCATGACCGCGCCTATCCGCGTGAGCGGCGAGACCGCGGGCGAGATCGCGATCCACCCCCGCGAAAACGGCATACGGTTTCTAAGCGAGGACATGGCGCTGCTCGATTCGCTCGCCGGCTCGCTCGCGTTTCTGCTCGAGAACCTGAGGCTGCGCGAGAAGGGCATCGAGCTGCGGATCAAAGCCCAGCGCTCCGAGCTGAAGGCGCTGCGCGCGCAGGTCAATCCGCACTTCCTCTTCAACGCGCTGAACACGATCGCGGGCCTGATCCCGCGCCACCCCGGCCGCGCCGAGGAGACCGTCGAGGAGCTGGCCGAGGTCTTCCGCTACACGCTGCGCGGCTCCGAGCGCGAGTGGGTCCCGCTCGAAGACGAGCTCGAGGCCGTGCGCGCGTACCTTCATGTGGAGCAGGCGCGCTTCGGCGAGTCGCTCGCGTTCCGGATTGATGCAGGGCCGGAGACGCGGCGCGTCCGCATTCCGTCGATGATCGTCCAGACGCTGGTGGAGAACGCGGTGAAGCACGGCATCGCGGAGTTGACGTCGCCGGGGCTGGTCGAACTGAGGGTGGAGGCGGAGGGGCCGCGCCTGCGGATCGAGGTGCGCGACAACGGGCCGGGCTTTCGAGAACCCGAGCCGCGGCGTGGGCCGGACGGGAGCGGCTACGGGCTCCGTAACGTGCGCGACCGGCTTCGCGGGCACTATGGCGCTGAGGCCGGGCTCAGCATCGCGCGCGATGGCGCAAGGGGGATGACGGTGGTCCGGATCGAGATTCCGCTCGCGGGAGATGTTGTGGGGCGGCCCCACTGGTCCGCAGCCGACTCCCTGGTCGGCTCCGCCCCAGCTGACAACAGGGCCAGGGGGCCCGGCGCGGACCAGGGGGTCCGCCCCACAGCGAGGCGCAATGACCCGCGCGTTCCTGGTCGATGACGAAGAGTACGCGCGCGAGCGGCTGCGCCAGTTACTCTCCGCCGCGCCCGATGTTGAGATCGTGGGCGAGGCGGCGAACGGCGAACAGGCGCTGGCCGGAATCGCGGACTTGCGGCCCGATCTCGTACTCCTCGATATCCAGATGCCCGGCGCGAGCGGCCTTGAGGTCGCCGCCTGCCTGCCGCGGCCGCGCCCGAAGATCATCTTCTGCACCGCGTTCGACCAGTACGCCGTCGACGCCTTCGAGCTGAACGCGGTGGACTATCTCTTGAAACCCGTGAACCGCGTCCGGCTCTTCCAGGCGATCGAGCGGCTCCGCGACAGGCCCGCGCACGAGGCCGAGGCGGACCTGGACCGCGTCGCCGCCGCCGTCCGTGGGAAGTGCACGCGCCTGCTCGCTCGCTCGGGCGACCGCTATCACGTCATCCCGCAGCGCGACGTCGTCTACTTCTCCTCCGATGGCGGGCTCACGCGCCTGAACACGCGCGACCGCCAGTACATCCTCGAACCGGCGCTGAACGATCTCCAGGAGCGCCTGGAGCCCGAAAACTTCTTCCGCGTCTCGCGCTGCGCGATCGTGAACCTGAACGCGGTGACCGAGGTTTGCATGATGATCGGCGGAACGGCTGAAGTGGCGCTCAAGACGGGCACGCGGCTCGAAGTGAGCCGCCGCCGCGTCAAAGAGCTTCTGGACCGCCTCGGCGGGGGGACGCCGGCTGAGGCTTAGGCCCGCGCCACCTCGCCCGGGGTCGCCTGGAGCGGCGGCGGCATCTGCGCGTTGAACTTCACCGAGACCAGCTTCGAGACGCCGGGCTCCTGCATCGTTACGCCGTAGAGAAGCTGCGCGGATTCCATCGTGCGCTTGGCATGCGTGATGATGATGACCTGCGTCTCCTTCGACATCTCCTTCAGCAGGCGCGTGAGGCGCTGGATGTTCGGCTCGTCCAGCGGCGCGTCCACTTCGTCGAGGATGCAGAACGGGGCCGGCTGGTATTTGAAGATCGCCACCAGAAGCGAGAGCGCCGTCAGGGCCTTCTCGCCGCCCGACAGCAGCAGCACGTTCTGAAGCTTCTTTCCCGGAGGTGAGGCCACGATCTCGATACCCGATTCGGCAATGTTCTCTTCGTCCGTCAGGCGCATCTCGCCCATACCGCCGCCGAATAACGTGGTGAAGATCTCGCGGAAATTGGCGTTGATCGCGTTGTAGGCCTCCGTGAAGCGCTTCTTCGATTCGACGTCGATCTCCTGGATCGCCTTCTCGGTGTCGCGAATCGAATCGAGCAGGTCCTGGCGCTGCATGTTGAGGAAGTCGTAGCGCTGCTGCGCTTCCTGGAACTCGGCGAGCGCGTCGGGGTTCACGGGGCCGAGCGCTTCGATCTTGCGGCGGATCTCCTGGTATCCGGCTTCGAGCTCGGCCATCGTGTCGGGATCGGGGACGGTTTCGTCTTCGCCGGCCGCGAGCTGCTCGATCGGGACGTCGAGCTCCTTGCGGCTGGTTTCGTCGAGGTACTTCAGCTCGGCCTGGCGCTTCACCATCTCGACTTCGATGCGGGAGCGGTTCTCCTGCGCTTCCTGCATGCGCGCGCGCAGGTCCTTCAGTTTCTCTTCGAGGCCGGCCACTTCGGCGCGGAGCTTGCTTTCCTGCTCCGCCAGCCGGTTCACCTCGGCGTCGGCCTGAGCGCGCGATCCGGTGAGCTCGCCGGTGCGGCGGTCGAGCTCGATGTTGCTGGCGAGCAGGCGCGCCTTTTCGATTCCGAGGCGCTCGAGGTCGCCGGCGATCTGCGTGGCGCGCGCGGTCAGCTCGTTGAGCTGGCCTTCGACCTTGGCCATCGCGGTGCGCTCGGCGCGGCGGCGCTCGTCGAGTCCGGCGAGCGCGGCGCGGAGGACGGCATGCTCCTCGGCGGTGCGGGACGCCTGCGCGCGAAGGCCGTCCAGCTCATCGCGCGAAGCTTCGAGCGATTGTTCCTGCGTGAGCCGCAGCCGCTCCTTCTCTTCCGCGGCGGCCTGGCTGGCCTGGCGGCGCTCGAGCGCCTTGGCCTTCTCGCGCCCGATGCGGTCGAGCTCCAGGCGCGCCACGGAAAGCCGCGAACCCGCGCGCTGCAGCTCGTCGGCGAGCTTGCGCATATCATGATCGAGCGCGACGGCTTCCTTCTCCTGTGTCTGCTGCGACGCGCGCAGCCGCTCCAGTTCCTGCTCGAGCCGCTGGATCTCGCGCTCCAGTTCGCCGATGCGGGCGCCGATCGCTTCAAGCTGCTTCTCGCGCGCCTGCACCTGGGCTTTGCTTTCGCGCAGCTCGCGCTTGAGGGCCAGCGGGCCGCTCGAACTCTTCTTGCCGCCGCTCACCGCGCGGCCGTGATAGCAGACGCCGTCGGCGAGCAGGAAGTAGAGGCCCGGATACTCGCCGGCGAGGCGCTGCGCTTCGGCGCGGCCCGCCGCGATGTAGGAACGCGACAGGCGCGGCAGCGATTCCAGCGCCGTGTTGCTCAAGCCGTTGGTGAGGCGGAGGACGTCGCCGAGTTTCGCGACCACGCCGGTGGCTTCACCCGCCTGCGGTCCGCTGCCGTTCGCGTCCGCTTCGGCCGCCTGCGGCTCGGGGTGGACCAGGAACGTCGCGCGGCCCTCGACGCTGGTGCGCATCAGCTCGACGCCGCTCTCGGCCTGCGCCCAGTTCTCGACGACGATGTATTCCAGCTCGTCGTGCAGGAACTCTTCGGCCGCCTTTTCGTAACCCGGCTCGACCTCGACGAAGTCGGCCAGCACGCCCACGGGCTTCAGGCCGTTCGCCTGGTTCTGCTCGATGGCCGTGAACAGGCGCTTCACGGATTCGGTGGTGTAGGCGCGGTGCGAGAGGATCTCTTCAAGCGAATCGCGGCGGGCCTTGAGGCGCGAAAACTCGCCGCGGGCCTGGTCGAGCTCGCGGCGGCTGGCCGACAGCTCGGCGCGGCGGACCGAGAGTTCCTCTTCGGTGCGCCGCCTCTGCTCGGTGATCGATTCGAGCTCGAGCTGCCGGGCCGAGAGTTTCGCGGATAGCTCGGCCTTGGATGCGTTGAGCCACTCGGAATCGTGCGCGGCGGTCTCCTCTTCCTTATGAGCCTTGGCGGCGTCGCGCTCCAGGGCGGCCAGATACGTGTCGGCTTGCGCGACCTGGTTCTTCAGCGCGCCTGCCTCGCCTAGCAGCCGCAGCACGGCCTGGCGCGCCGACTCCATGCCGCGCTCGCGCTCGGAGACGGAGCTTTGGAGCGCGTCGCGCTCGCGGCCCTTGGCGTCGAGCCGTTCGCGCGCTTCTTCGGCCTGGCGCTCGAGCTCGCCAAGCGAACCCTGGTGCGCCACCAGTTCCTGGCGGAGCGTCGCCAGCCGGCGCTCCACCTCCTGCGAATCGGTCTCGCCCTGCGCGAGCCTTTGCTCGATCGAGGCGACCTGCTTCGCCTGATAGTCCAGCCGCCCGCGGGTGCGCTCGAGTTCGAGCGTCAGCTCTGCGAGCCTCTTGCGAGCTTCCGTCAGCTCGGCTTCGGTCTGATAGCCTTGCTGCTGCGAGCGGCTGTATCCTTTTTCGTGCTCGGCGGCTTCGGTCGAGAGAGTTTCAAGCGCCGCGGTAGCCATCTTGAGATCCAGCGCAATCTTGGCCGTTTCCCGTTCGAGCATCTTGTGGCGCGCGGCGAGCACCTGCCGCAGGCGGCCGTTCATATCCGCCTTCAGTTCCTCGTACCGCCGCGCCTTGGCGGCCTGGCGCTTGAGCGAGTTCGCCTGCCGGCCGACTTCTTCGAGGATGTCGAACACTCGCTCGAGATTGTGCTTCGCGCCTTCGAGCTTTGCCTCCGCGAGCCGGCGGCGCGACTTGAATTTCGAGATTCCGGCGGCTTCCTCGATGACCGAGCGCCTGTCCTGCGGCCGCGAGCTGAGGAGTTGCCCGATGCGGCCCTGCTCGATGATTGCGTAGGATTCGGGCCCCAGGCCGGTGCCGAGAAAGATGTCCTGAATGTCGCGCAGGCGCGCCTGGCGGCCGTCGATCAGGTATTCGCTTTCGCCGGAGCGGAACAGGCGGCGCGTGATGGTGATTTCGCGGTCCGCGTTCACGGCGGCCGCAGCCGCCGAGCCGTTCAGGCCGTTGGTTCCGTTGGCGTGCCCGTTCGCATGGCCGTTCACGCGCCCGTTGGCATGGCCGTTTGCGTGGCCGTTGGCGGCTCCCACCGGGGCCGAGCCCGGGTCGAGCGAGCTCAGGTGCATCCCGCCCGGATCGACCAGTGTCATCGTGACGGCCGCGAGCCCGACCGGTTTGCGGTCGCGCGTGCCGGCGAAGATGACGTCCTCCATTCGCGCGCCGCGAAGGGTTTTGGCAGACTGCTCGCCGATGACCCAGTTGATCGCGTCCGCCAGGTTGGACTTGCCGCACCCGTTCGGGCCGACAATGCCCGCTATGCCGGTCCCGAAGAACTTGAGTTCGCTGCGATCGGCGAAGGACTTGAACCCCTGGAGCTCAATGCGCTTGAGTTTCAGCAAAACGTCTCTCTCCTGCCAAAAATAGTTGTGAGCTGTCCAGGCCCGGACTTGGGCCCGTTCTCGGGGGGTGACACCATGCTAACCGGGTTCCGGGGAAAAGTAAAGGACCCCCCGCACCGAATACAGTAGCTCCCCCATCCTGACCCCAATATCTTGTGGCCTTCGCGCCGCCCCCTCAGGACCGCTCATCTGCATTCTATAGAGGCCACCCCCTATCTCAAAAAAAAGTCCGGAGCTGTCCATCGGTGGTATTGCTTGTGGTATACGATTCGGTATAGCTATGGAATCCGGCCGCCCCGTCGTCCCTTATGTGCCATTTAAGACCTTTCTGGCAGCGCTGGACAAGTTGGAGCGCGGCATGCCGAACCAGTTCGACCGGTCGGTGTGGCCGTCGTATTCGGGCGCTATCCAGGGGCAGTTGCTGGCCGCGTTCCGGTTTCTGGGCCTGATGGATGAGAACCAGTGCCCGACGGCGGCAGCGCGGGAGTTGGCCGCCGGGGAGAAGCGGCGTCCGGCGCTGCGGGCGCTGATCGCGAAGAAGTACGAGGCGCTGGTGGCGCTCGACCTCACGCGCACCTCGCCCAAGCAGCTGGACGAGGCGATGCGCGGCTACGGGTTGTCGGGGGCGACGCACAGGAAGGCGGTCTCGTTTTTCCTCCAAGCGGCGCAGTATGCCGGGATGCCGCTGTCAGTGCTGCTGAAGGCAAAGACCCGGACGGCGGCCGCGGGGCACCGGCGCGCTCCGGCCGCGCCTGCCGCGCCGGAGCCCGCGAGTGCGGCGGCGCTGACCAAGACGGTGCGGCTGCGAAGCGGCGGGTCGGTGACGCTTTCGGCTTCGATCGACGTGTTCGCGCTGGGCGCGGAGGATCGCGCGTTCGTGTTCGGGCTGATCGACCGGTTGCGGGAGTATGGGGAAATTAGCTCGCGGGCAAGTTGACAGCCGGCGCGCGGATCTGGCAACCGGTCCCGCAAGGCGCCTAAACTGAAAACAGGGGGGACAGATGCTGTCTTCGAGGCTCATCCGCTTTATTTCCGACCACTGGGAACAAATTGCCGCGCGCGTGTTGCGTCAGATCCGCGCAGATCCGAATCTGGTCGAACTCAGGCGGCTTCCGGAAGGCGAGTTGCGCGAGCGCGCCCGGGAGATCCTGCAGAATCTCGACGAGTGGCTGCTGTGTCCCGAGGAGGAACTGGCCGAGCGGTACGAGGCGCTCGGCCGGCGGCGCTTCGAGGAGGGGATTCCGCTGCACGAGGTCGTCTACTCGCTGCAACTGACCCGCGAGAACATGATTCAGTACTTGCGCGACCAGGCACTTCCGGAGACTCCGCTCGATTTGTACGCCGAAGAGGAGCTCGACCGCGGTTCGGACCGGATCTACGCCAGGATGGTCTATTACGTCATCCGCGGCTACGAGCGGGCCATGCGGGAAGCCTGGGCTCCGGCGCGTGCCGGTCGCGCCGGACGTGTACACTGAACGCATGGAACGCCGTGACTTTCTCAAATCAACCGTGGTGGGAACTCTGGGCGCGGCCGCTGCAATGGGGGCGGGCAAGCCGCTCCCGAAAAGGCGCTACCGCGACGATGTCTCGCTTTCGATCGTCGGTTTCGGAGGGATCGTCGTCTGCGGCATGGAGCAGAAGGACGCCGACGCGATTGTGGCGCAGTCCTACGACCGCGGCGTGAACTACTACGACGTCGCGCCGACTTACTTCGACGGCGAGGCGGAGATCAAGCTCGGCAACGCGCTGCGGCCGTACCGCAAAAAAGTCTTCCTGGCCTGCAAGACGACCGAGCGCGACGCCAAGGGGGCCCGGGCGGAACTCGAGCGGTCGCTCGAGCGGCTGCACACGGACCACTTCGACCTGTACCAGTTCCACGCCGTCACGACGAAGGAAGACGTGGAGAAGATCCTGGGACCGGGTGGCGCGGGGGAGACGTTCCTCAACGCGCGCAAGGAAGGGAAGGTCAAGTACCTCGGCTGCTCGGCGCACTCGGAAGAGGCCGCTCTGGCGCTGCTCGACCGGTTCCCTCTCGATTCGGTTCTGTTCCCGATCAACTTCGTCGCGTTCGCGCAGTCGAATTTCGGCCCGCGCGTGATCGCCCGCGCGAAGGAGAAAGGCGCGGCGCGGCTGGCCTTGAAGGCGCTCGCGCATTCGCCCTGGGAGGGCAAAAACGACCCGGCGCGAAAGGCGCATCCCAAGGCGTGGTACCGGCCGATCGACGACCCCGCGCTGGCCAGGAAGGCGCTGCGGTTCACGCTGTCGGAGGACATCACGGCGGCGATCCCGCCCGGGGATGAGGGCATCTTCCGGATGGCGGTGGATCTGGCGGCGGAGTTCGCTCCGCTGAGCCGGGCGGAGCGGGAAGAGGTGCTTGCGGCGGCCAAGGGGGTCAAGCCGCTGTTCCCGGTGGGGTAGGTCCACAATGCGTGTCGGGTTCATCGGAATGGGCAGTATGGGCCGGCCCATGGCCCGCAGCTTGCTTCGCGCGGGGCACGAGGTTTCTGTGTACAACCGGACTCGCGAACGCTCGGAGGCGCTCGCCGGCGAGGGGGCTCTGGTGGCTTCGACTCCGGCTGAGGCTGCTCGAAATGCCGAGGCTGTGATTACGATGCTCTCCGACGACCGGGCGGTCGAGCAGGTTGTTTTTGCCGGGGGCATGCTGGATTCTCTGCCTCATGGGGCGGCGCATATTTCGGCCAGCACGATTAGCGTTGCTTTGTCGAAGCGGATGGCCGAGGCTCATGCGGCCCACGGCCAGAACTACGTTGCGGCTCCTGTGTTCGGCCGGCCCGAGGCTGCCGAGGCGGGGAAGTTGTGGGTGGTGGCTTCCGGCGATCCGGCGCAGGTGGCCCGGTTCCGTCCGTTGTTCGAGGCAATGGAGCGCGGCATCTCTGAGCTTGGGCCGGAGCCTTGGAAGGCAAATGTCGTCAAGCTGTCGGGCAATTTCCTGATCGCTTCGATGCTCGAGGCGCTTGGGGAGGCGTTTGCGCTCGTTCGCAAGTCGGGAATCGGGGCGCAGCCTTTTCTGGACATCGTGAATAGCGCGCTGTTCAACTCGCCGCTTTACGCGAACTACGGCGGGCGCATCGCGGGCGAAGCATACGAGCCGGCGGGATTCAAGTTGCGGTTGGGCCTGAAGGACCAGCGGCTGGTGCTCGAAGCCGCGGAGGCCGCCGAGGTCCCGATGCCGCTGGCGAGCCTGATCCGCGACCGTTTGATCGAAGCGATAGCGCGCGGCAAGGGAGATATCGACTGGTCGGCGCTTGCCTCGGTGAGCGCAGGCGCGGCCGGGCTCTGAATGTTCTCCTCTCGTCTCGATTGGGACCTGCGGCCGAACCGCATCTCGGCGGCGGTGGAAGCCAAGCGGCGCGCCGGCGCGCCGGTGCTCGATCTGACCGAATCGAACCCGACGCACGCAGGGCTCGGGTATCCCGCCGGGAAGATTCTCTCGGCGCTATCCGACGGGCGCTCGCTTTCCTATGACCCGGCTCCCGCGGGGCTGGCCCGGGCGCGCGAGGCAGTGGCCGGGTACTATGCCGCGCGCGGAGATGCGATCGATCCCTCGCGCATCCTGCTCACGGCGAGCACAAGCGAGGCCTACGCGAACGTCTTCAAGCTGCTGTGCGACCCCGGCGATGAAGTGCTGGTGCCGCGGCCGTCGTATCCGCTGTTCGAGTTCCTGGCGCGGCTCGAGAGCGTGCGCGTGGTGCAGTATCCGCTTGCGTATCACGGAAGCTGGCGCATCGATTTCGAGGCGCTCGAGGCCGCCGTCACGCCGCGCACTCGCGCGGTCGTGCTCGTGAACCCGAACAACCCGACGGGGTCGTTTCTCAAGCCGGATGAATTGCCGCGCCTGGTGGCGCTGTGCGCCTCGCGCGGGCTTGCGATCGTCTCCGATGAAGTGTTTTCGGATTACGGCTTCGCGGCGTGCGGGGTGCGGACGCTTACCGGAGTCGCCGATGCGCTGACGTTCTGCTTCAGCGGGCTCTCGAAGATCGCCGCGCTGCCGCAGATGAAGCTGGGGTGGATCGTCACGGGCGGGCCGGGAGCGGGGCGGGCCTTCGAGCGGCTGGAATTGATCGCGGACACGTATCTTTCGGTGGCGGCTCCGGTGCAGCATGGGGCGGCCCGGTTGCTCGCCGCAGGAGCTTCCGTGCGCGGCCAGATTCTGGCCCGGGCTCGGGGGAACCTCGAAGCCCTGCGCGCGGCCGCCGTTGGATCCGCGCTCAGTGTGCTCGATGTGGAGGGCGGGTGGTATGCGACGGTGCGCGTTCCGCGCACCCGCAGCGAGGAAGAGTGGACACTCCAACTGCTCGACGCCGACGACGTGCTCGTGCAGCCGGGGTTCTTCTACGACTTCGAGAGCGAAGCGTTTCTGGTGCTGAGTTTGCTTACCGAGCCCGGCGTGTTCCGCGAGGGCTTGCGGCGGATCCTTTACCGCACGAGCCGCGCCGACTTGATGTAGTCGAGCCGGGGGAATTTCGCTTCCAGATAGGCGTTGCCCTGGGTCTCTATGAGGTTTTGGTCGGGGCCGAGGCCGCGCGGCGGCCCTTCTCCGTAGGCGCTGAAGAAGCGGTCCACCACCTCCATTCCCTCCACTACCTCGCCGAACGGCGCGAAGCCCGACTTGTCGAGGCGCGGGTTGTCCTTGAGGTTGATGAAGACCTGCGTGGTGCGCGTGTTGGGGCCCGAGGTGGCGAAGGTGATCTTCCCGCGCGTGTTGCTCTGTTTGACCGGGTCGTCCTGGATGATCATGTTGCGCCAGCGCGCCGCGGTCGCGGGGTCGCCGTTGATTCCGAACTGGACGACGAAGTCGCGAATGACGCGGAAGAAGCGCGCGTCGTCGAAGAACCGCTGCTCGATGAGGCGGTAGAAGCGCTCGGCGCCCTCGGGCGCCCAGGCCTTGGTGACTTCGACGGTGAAGACGCCCTTGGTGGTCTGAAACTTTACGCGGTAAGTGTCCGGTACCGGGGTGTTGCTACGGGCGGTTTCTGAGACCGGCTTGGGCCCGCCGCCGCAGGACGCCAGTCCGAACGCGATAGTGAGGAAGGCAACACATCGAGCGACTCGCATCGGATGCATTCTACCAGTGCGGGACCGAACGCGCCCGAGGCGCCGGACTCGGTTCTTGTCGCCGGCGGCGCAATCATCAGCCGCGGCGGCTCCGGGTGGGCGGTCTCATGCGCCGGGATGGCCCAGCGCTTCAAGCACCATTCCATCGCTTCCGCCATGGGCGCCGGGATGACCTCGCCCGCCTCGTACGTGCGCGCGCGCGCGCCGTTGCCTACGATGATGTGCCTGAGCAGCCGGATGTGTATCTTCATGTGGTTGCGCCGGTATCGTGATCCGATCAATGCACGCCACGGGCCAATGCTGGAAATTCAGGTGTTTTCGGCATAGTACTGCCGGACCCAGAGTACTTTTGACCTCTTTAGGGGAAGAAAGTACACGGTCCGGCATTTAACGAACAATTCACAGAACAGAACGCGGATTCGCTCGTCTTCCCCATTAAGAGCGGGCCGTGGATGCTAGGCCCGGGGGAGAAAAACAAAAATCGCGGACACGAGGCGCGCCATACGTGTGCGCGGCCGCGAAGAGGGGGCTGGGGATGTCTTTACGCCTGGCATGGACAGTTTTAAGCGTTGCTCTTCTGGCTCGCGGGGCCGTGGAGCTGGACGAGCAGGGATACCTGGCGGCGATCGGCGAGGCCGAGCGGGGCCCGTCACCGGTGCGCCTGGCGACGCTGGTCAGCGGCCTGGGCGCCTATTACTTCCACAGCGCGCGATATCCGGAGGCCGAGCGGGAGTACAGGCGCGCGCTGGAGTTGTGGCGGAAGATCCCGCGCGGGGCAGCCGATACCGGCTCCGCGCTGAGCAACCTGGGGGCGGTATGCACGGTTCTGGGCAAGTACCGGGAGGCCGAGGGATATCTCGTCGAGGCGGTAAAGGTCCGGCAGAGGACGCTTGGCCCGAACGATCCCGACGCGGCCGCGACCCTGGCGAACCTGGGGTCCCTGTATCAGAAGGCCGGCCGCGAGCGCGAGGCGGAACCGCTGTTCGTCCGGGCGCTCGCGATGGTCCGGAAGGCCCGCGGCGAAGACTCGGCCGAAGCCGCGGCGGCGAAGAACAGCCTGGCGAATCTCTACCTGGCCATGCGCCGCTACGGGCAGGCCGAGCGCCTGTTCAAGGAGGCGCTTCGTTCCCGCGAGCGGCTGCTCGGGCCGAACCACCCCGGAGTGGCGGTAGTGCTCAACAATCTCGCGCAAACGTACCGTTGCCAGAACCGGCTGGCGCGGGCCGAGGAACTGGTCCGGAGCGCGCTCGAGATCCGCGAGAAGGCGCTCGGGCCGGACCATCCGGAGACGGCCACGTCGATGAACAATCTCGGGTCGATCTTCGCGGCGCGCGGGGAATACTCCCAGGCCGAAATTCTTTACCGGCGCGCGCTGGCGGCTCAGGAGAAGACGCTTGGACAGGCGAACCCGGAGGTGGCGATCGAGTGGAACAACCTCGCGCACCTGGCGCACCTGCGCGGGGCTTACGGGGAGGCGGAGTCGATGTACCTGAAGGCGCTGGCGATCTTGGAGCCCGCGCTCGGGAGCGGGCACCGGCGCGTCGCCGAGGTGCGCCACAATCTCGCGGTGACGTATACGGCGCTGGAGCGGTATCCCGAAGCGGCGGCGCTGTTCGAGCGGGCCATTACGGTCTTCGAACAGGGCGCGCCGGATTACTCGAGCCTGGCGCTCGCGCTCGCAAACTACTCGAACATGCTGCGAAAGGCGGGCCGCAAGAAGGAAGCCTCGGCGATGGAGGTGCGCTCGAAAGCGATCTTCGACCAGCACCCGGAGGTGGAGGCGTCGCGGCAGACGGTGGACGTGAAGGACCTGGCGATGGCGTCGGGGTTCCGGAAATGAGCGCCTGGCCGAGTGACAGCCGGCCTGCCGGTCAACAACATGCCCCGCAGGGAGCGTCAGTCTTTCGAGCCCGGAGGCGCGGTTTCGCCGAGGTCCGCCTGAAGCTCGTTGATGACCTTCTTGACGCCCTTCACCTTGAGGGTGAGGCGCTCGGCCCGTTGTTTGAGCTTCTCTTCGCGGACTTTGCCTCGAAGCGTGACGACGCCGTCGGTCACTTCGACTTCTATGCCGCCGCCTTTGACGTCGCGGTCACCGGCCAGGCGCCGGCGCACCTGGTCGTAAATCTCGTCGTCCTGAGCCGTTTTCTGGGCGGACGCCGGGGCCGCGCTGAAGATCGTGACTGCCAGCACAATTAACAGAGCAAAGACTCGCATAACCGGTAACCTAATATTCTATTCGCTTTCTCCGGTCATGGAGCGCCAGTCGAGCTCATTGAGGAATTCCGGGCTCTCGCGCCATCTGGGCCGAAGCTTCACGAACAGCTGGAGAAAAATCTTGCGGTCGAAGAGCCGCTCCATCTCCTCGCGGGCGTGCGTGCCGATTTGCTTGAGCATGGCCCCCTTGGAGCCGATCACGATGCCCTTCTGGCCCTCGCGCTCGACGTAGATGGTTGCGGCGATGCGGGTCAACTTCGGTCCTTCTTCCCACTGGTCCACCAGGACCGCGACCGAGTGCGGCACCTCGTCGCGTGTTTCGGCGAGAATTTTCTCGCGGATCAGCTCGGCGGCGAGGAAGCGCTCGGGCTGGTCGGTCAGGTAGTCCTCCGGGAAGTACGCGGGGCCTTCGGGCAGCCGCTCGACGATGGCGCGGCGCAGTTCGGGCAGCCCTTCGCCAGTGCGGGCCGAGACGGGAAAGAACTCGGCGAACTCGCGCAGCGCGCGGTAATGCTCGATCAGCGGCAGCATCTGCGATTTGTCTTTCACGCGGTCGATTTTGTTGAGCACCAGGATGACGGGCGTGGAGGTGGCGCCGAGGATTCCGGCCGCTTCCACGTCGGCGGCGCTGAAGCCGAGCGAGGCGTCCACCAGGTAGAGCAGCAGGTCGCGCTCGTCGAGCGCCGCGCGGATGGTGTCCATCATGCGCCGGTTGAACAGGGTGTCGGGCTTGTGGATTCCGGGCGTATCGATGAAGGCGATCTGCGCCTGCGGCATCGTCAGGACGCCCTGGATGAGGTTGCGCGTGGTCTGCGGCTTATCGGCGACGATGGCGACCTTGCTGCCGACGAGGGCGTTCACGAGCGTCGATTTTCCGGCGTTGGGACGGCCGAGGACGGACACGAATCCCGATACGAATTTTTCAGGCATGGTTTGCTTGGTTCGATTTCGACACGCGGACCTGCTCGACTTTCAGGTCGTTGCTCGCGAGCACTTCGATGCGGATGCCCTGGCGCTCGACGCTCTCGCCCGGATGCGGCACGCGCCCGAGCCACTCCATGGCGAGGCCGCCGACGGTGGTCGATTCGGGCTCCTTGTCGGGCTGGAATTCGAGCAGCTCTTCGAGACGGTCGAGGCCGAAGTTGCCCGCGACGACGTAGCGGCCGTCGGGCTCTTCGGTAATGTCCATGGCCGGTTCGTGCTCGTCGCGGATCTCGCCGAAGACTTCCTCGACCAGGTCCTCGAGCGTGACGAGTCCCGCCGTGTTGCCGTACTCGTCGATGACGATCGACATGTGGGCGCGGTCGCGCTGCATTTCCTTGATCAGGGTGTTGACGGGCTTGGTCTCGGGCACGAAGCGTATGGGGCGCACGAGTTCGCGCACGGTGCGGGTCTTTCGCTCCTGCTCGCCGACCTCGAACATGTCGCGCACGTGGACGAAGCCGACGATGCGGTCGATGTTGCCTTCGAATACGGGCACGCGCGAATACTGCTCGTTGACGACGAGCTGGCGCAGCGCTTCGAGCGTCTGGCCGGCTTCGATGGCCACGATGTTGGGCCGCGGCGTCATCACCTCGCGCACGGTCTTGTCGCCGAACTCGACGACGGACTGGATCAGCTCGCGGTCGCTCTCCTCGATAAGCCCCTCCTCGGCGCCGGCCGTGATCAGGGCATCGATGTTCTCGGCGGGCGTGGGAGCTTCCTTTTCGGCCTCGCCGTTGTTCGTAAGGTCGGTGAGGGACTGGAAAAACGCGAACAGCGCAACGAGCGGCCGCATGAGTTGCGCGAGCGCGCGCAGCAGCGGCGCGAACGCGCCGAGCCACGCTCCGCCGGTGTGCCGGTAGAGGATGTGCGGAACGACGTAGGTGGAGGCGAGCATCGTGAGCCACGCGATCAGGAACGACTCCACGCGGGCGCGCCCGGAGCCTGTGGCGCACACGGCCCCGAGCGCTAACAGCAGCGTGTGTTTGATGAGCGAGAACGTGAGGACGCCGTGCTCGGTTTCGATCCCGACGCGATCGTGGAGCGTGCTCTTGAAGTAGTCGAGCGCGGGCAGCTCGCGCGGGCGCAGGCGCAGCGATTCGAGATAAAGCAACTGCACGAACGTTACCGCGACCAGCGCGGCCGCAAACAGCGCGGCGATCAGGATGAGCATCAGTGTCACGATTTTGCCCGCTCGATCAGGCCGGTGGGAAGCCCCAGCGCCTTGCGATGGCGGCGCTCGGCTCGCGCCATGCGGCCGCGGTCGGTTGCGTGATCCATCCCCATCAGATGCAACACTCCGTGAAGCATCAGGATACCGGCTTCCTGTTCGATGCTGTGGCCGAGGCGCTCGGCCTGGTCGCGAGCGCGATCGATCGAGATCGCGATTTCTCCGAGGAAGCCGTCAGGGCCGGGAGAGGGAAACGAGAGAACGTCAGCCGGATAATCGCGGCCGAGGAACTGGCGGTTGAGGCGCAGGAGTTCGTCGTCGCGCGAGACCAGACAGGTGAACGTGCGGCCTTCGGACACCTGCGCCTCGAGCGCCGCGGCGAAAGCCCTCAGGTTCCGGCGTGAGATGCCCGCCGGCACGCGTTGAAAGAGAACGGTACTGTGAGGTTCGGACATGGGAGCGCGTCTAGGCGCTGGGAACGAGCGAGTCTTCGGCCGCTTCGGGGGCCTCGTCGCGGCGTTCGCCTGGGAGATCGCCGAGCTTGAGCGAGAGCTGGCGCGCGCCATTAGCCTCCTGCCAGCGCTCATAGGCTTTCACGATCCGCTGCACGAGCGTGTGGCGCACGACGTCGCGCTCGTCGAAGTAAACGAAGCTGATGCCCTCGGTTCCGCGCAGCACTTCCTCGGCATTGAGCAGGCCGCTGCGTTTGCCGGCCGGCAGATCGATTTGGGTCACGTCGCCGTTGACCACCATCTTGGAGTTGAATCCCTGGCGCGTGAGGATCATCTTGGCCTGTTCGGATGTGGCGTTCTGCGCTTCGTCCACGATGACAAAGCTGTCGTTGAGCGTGCGGCCGCGCATGAACGCGATGGGCGCGACCTCGATGATGTTTCGCTCGAGGAACTTCTCGACCTTTTCCATCTCGAGCATGTCGTAAAGGGCGTCGTAGAGCGGGCGCAGGTAGGGATCGACTTTTTCCTGAAGGGTGCCGGGCAGGAAGCCGAGCCGCTCGCCGGCTTCGACGGCCGGACGCGTCAGGATGATCCGGCTGACCCGTTTGCTGACGAGCGCCGAGACGGCCATCGCGACCGCGAGATACGTTTTGCCCGTTCCGGCCGGACCGATGCCGAACACGAGATCGTTGCGCTCGATGGCTTCGAGATAGCGGCGCTGGTTGATCGTCTTGGGCACGACGATTTTTTTGCCGAAGTTGCGCTGGCGTCCGCTCACGACGAGCGAGCGCAGGCTGACTTCGGGATCGGCCGTGACGACCCGCAGGTAACTGTTGAGGTCGCCGTTGGTGAAGATGTGCCCCTCTTTCACCAGGCCGACGTATTCCTCCAGGATGCTCCCGGCGCGCGCGACATCGGCTTCGCTGCCTTCGAGCTCGAGGGAGTCGTCAAGGAGGGACGTGCTGACGTTCAGTCCGTTTTCCAGGACCCGTATGTTCTCGTCGTTGGTACCGAACAAGGATTCAATACCGCGGCTGATCTGAACGGAAACTTTCATTGCTTGGGGAAGCTTTTACCTCCGTGGGGAAATGGTGTCAATACGCGCTTATGGGGGTGTCTGGAATGGGCAGTGCTGTTTGTCCGCTCGCGCGGATTAACCATCTGTTTTCATTATACAGCAGATGCGCTCGCCCAATGCCCACGGAAATAGGGAATGAGTATACTGTTCCGGGTTTTGCGATGATGTGGGTGTTGTGATCCGGTGTCTCATTATTCTGTTGATTCCCTTGCTGGCTGCGGCCCAGGACCGCTGGATCGCGGTGCGTTCGGGGCCGTTTCAGGTGCTGTCGAACGCGGGCGACCGGCCTGCTCGCGAGGTGTTGAATCAGCTTGAGCAGGTTCGCTACGTGGTCGGTCAGGCGCTTGGGAAGGAGGACCTCAAGACGACCTGGCCGTTTCGCATTGTCGTGTTCAAGACCGGCCAGGCGGCGGTTCCGGCGCTGGTTCGTGACACGTATGCGGGCGCGCTGGTGGCGGGCGTGCCTCCGGCGCCCGAGTGGATGCGCGTATGCGTACGGGTTCTGATCGAGTCGAACGCGGGGCGGATGCCGGTGGGGATTGAGTCCGGCATCGAGACGTTTTACTCGACGGCCCAGGTCGCAGGGACGAAGGTGACGCTTGGGGCTCCGCCTCCCGAGGGTGAGCGCAATCTCGATTGGGCTCGCGTGCATCTGCTCGTCACCAATCCAAATTACGCGGGGCGGCTGCGTGTGCTGCTCTACAACCTTCAGCGCGGCGGCGATGCGGGGCCGGCTTTCCGGAACGCTTTTGCGAAGACGCCGGAGGAGGTAGACAAACAAGCCTCCGGGGCGCTCGCCTCCGGAAATTTCACGACCATCACGGTGGGCGGGCGGCCGCTCAGTGCTCAGAGGGATTTCATGCCCCTGCCGGTCGAGGGACCGCTGGCCGAGATCGCTCTCGCCGATTTGCGGCATGACTACCAGGGGCTCCTTGCGACGGCTCCGGCCGAAGCGCACGAGGGGCTGAAGGAATACGCCGCGGCGGTCGAAGCCGGGAGCAAGAGCGCGCGCGCATGGGTCGAGGCGGCGCGGCTCAATCGGGATGCCGCCGCGGCACGCGCGCAGCTTCAGAAGGCCGCGGAGCTGAACCCGAACTGGGCCGAGCCGTACGTGGTGCTGGCTTCGCTCGAGACCGATCCTTCGCGCAAGCTGCAGTGGCTCAAGATGGCCGCCTCGCTCGAGCCTCGCAGCGCGGAACGGTGGCGCGCCGTGGCGGAGATGTACCAGACGCACAACAAATATCCCGAGGCCGCCAGGGCGTGGTCGGCCGCCGAAAATGCCTCGACCGATGGCGCGGAACGCGAGCGCATGCGCGCAGCCCGCGAGGCGCTTGAGGAGAACCGGCTGGCGTACGAGGAGGCCGAGCGCAAGCGGCAGGAGACCGAGCGCGAGCGCGACCTGCGCCGCGTAAAGGATGCCGCTCTCGCCGAGATCCGCGCCGCCGAGGAGCGCGCCAATCGCGGCCAGGCCGCTGTTGACCCGAACCGCAAGGTCGAGCACATGGACATCGGCGAGGCGGCTTCGGGCAAGGTGCGGGGCAAACTCGTCCAGGCCGATTGCCTCGGCCGCATGGTGCGGCTGTACGTTCGCCCTCCCGAGGGCAAGGAAGTCCGGCTGCTGGTCCGTGACCCCCAGGCGGTTGTGGTGCTGCGCGCCCAAGAGCTTACGTTTCAGTGCGGCGTGCAGCAAACGCCGCGCGAAGTGTCGATCGAGTACACGCCCGGCATGGATGGCAAGCTCGGGACGGCGGGTGAGGTCGTGACGGTCACTTACGAATGACGCGCTTCCGCTGGGTCGTGCTCGGGGTCTTCGTCCTGTCGGGAGTTTTGAATTATCTGGACCGCCAGTTGCTGCCCGCCCTCGCGCCGGGTCTGCGCGGAAGGCTGAGTCTCTCGAATGCCGACTACGGCCTGATTTTGGCGGCGTTCTCGATTGCCTACGCGGTCTCGGCGCCGCTGGCCGGGCTCTTCATCGACCGCGTGGGCCTGAACCGCGGCATCAGTATCGTCGTAGCACTCTGGTCGCTGGCCGGCATGGCGACGGGATTTGCCGGGGGGCTCGCGGGCCTCGCCGCGTGCCGCGCGGTGCTCGGACTGGCGCAGGCGGGCGGCATTCCGGCGGCGGGCAAGGCAATCGCGCGCTACCTGAAACCCGAAGAGCGCGCGCTCGGAAACGCGGTCAGCCAGATCGGACTCGGTGTGGGGGCGATGCTGGCGCCGCCCGTCGGCATATGGCTTGCTGGCGCGCACGGATGGAGCGCGCCGTTCCTCGTCACGGGCGCGCTGGGGCTGCTCTGGATTCCGCTGTGGAGCCGCGTCGCGCGCGCCGAGCCGGCCAAGGAGGACGCGCGCGGGGAGAAGGCGCAGGGGCTCGACCGCCGCCTCTGGTTGATCATCCTGGCAAACATGCTCTCGATGACGGTCTACACGCTGTGGAGCAACTGGACGTCGGTGTACCTGGTGCAATCGCAGCGGATGACGCTTGCCGCGACGGCTCCCTACGCCGCGGTCCCGCCGCTGTTCTTCAATCTCGGAGGACTGGCCGGCGGGTGGCTTTCGATGCGGTGGATGCGGCGCGGCGCCGCGGCGCTTCCGGCTCGCCTGCGCGCGTGCCTGGTGAGCGCGGTGGCTATGCTGGCGACGGCGGCCGTGCCGCTGATGCCCGGCGCCTGGCCCGCGACGGGGGCCATCTGTTTCAGCGCCTTCTGGGCCGCGGCGATGAGCGTGAACCTGTATACGATGCCGCTCGACCTATGGGGCGCGGGCCGCGCGGCGTTCGCGGTCTCGACGCTCACGGCCGCCTACGGCGCCATGCAGGCCGCGTTTTCGCCCGCCGCCGGCGCGCTCATCGACCGGGTGGGGTTTCCGCCGGTGTGCGCGGCGGTTTCCGTGCTGCCGCTCGTTGCATATCTGGCGCTGCGGCCCGTGGGGCGGCGCGTATGAAGTGGCAAATGCTCGAGGGCCGGCCGTTCCTGCCGGGCCGCCGCCGCGTCGCGGTGCTCGCGCCGTGCTTCCCGTATCCGGACGCGCAGCATTTGTTCCATATGCTGCGCGAGACCGCGTGCGAATTCGACGTCCTTCTGTTCGCGTTTGCGGACGCGCCACCGAAGATCTGCGAGCCCGTGCTCGAGTTCTGCTCGCGCGTGATCCTGGTGCCGCCTGCCGCCGGCGGGCATCGCTCGGACATGATGCAGTCGCTGTGGGACGGCCTCTCGCGCGAGTTCGCCGTAGATGCGCGGCAGGTCGAATCCATGCAACTGGCTCTTTACGGGGGCGACATCCTCGTGATGGGCGAACGCGCCGCCGGCGGGTGGTGGGGCCGGCTGCGCCAGCGCCGCGCGATGGCGAAGTTCAAACGGCTGGTCGCCTCTTCGGAGCTCGCCGTGCTGCGCGAGATCGCCGATCCGCCGCTCGAGATCCGCGCGGCGCGCCATGGCGACCTTGCGGAACTCGACCGCATCCAGCGCGCCTCGCCGGGGGCCGTGCTCTGGGCCCCGGAGGGCTATCTCACATACGACTGCCGCGTGGCGGAGGCGGGCGGACGCATCGCGGGCTTTCTCGTCTGCCGCGCGCTGGCCGACGACGAAAGCGAAGTGCTCAGCCTGATCGTCGATCCCGCGCTGCGCCGGCGCGGCATCGCCATGGCGCTCATGCGCGAGGCGCTCGCCGCGCGGCCGGGGACCTGGTTTCTGGAGGTGCGGCAGTCCAACTGGCCGGCCCGAAAGCTCTACGAACGACTCGGGTTTGAGGATATTTCCCTTAGGCCGGACTACTACCAGGACACAGGCGAATCCGCTGTTGTAATGCGTCTGAAACCGTGCTACCTTCGCAAGTGACGGCTGGAGCGGTAGGTCCCCCAGCCGGTGCAACGGTTTCATGAAATTCGTGGAATCCACCCACCGAGCCTACGAATCCACCCAGACATTCGAATTGGCATTGTACTTGAGGAGTGGCACGCCTATGCAATTAAACCCGGATGAGTTGAAGGCGCACCTGCTGGAAACCGATGAGGATTTCCGGCGTCTGGCGGCTCAGCACTGCGCGTACAAGAAACAGCTCGAGGCTTTCGCCTCACGCCCGTACCTGACTCCGGAGGAGCAGGTTGAAGAGAGCCGGATCAAGAAGCTGAAGCTGAAGCT
This sequence comes from Acidobacteriota bacterium, assembly GCA_050261515.1. Classification (GTDB taxonomy): domain Bacteria; phylum Acidobacteriota; class Terriglobia; order Bryobacterales; family Bryobacteraceae; genus JBLNDJ01. The sequence continues at coordinate 26,456 of JBLNDJ010000025.1, forward strand.
GAAAGACCAGATGCAGGAAATCGTCGATCGGTATCGCCACGAACACGTGGCGTAGCCATCGGGTGCGCGAAGTCGGACCACAGTTCTGGTGGGCGGCCGGTCAGTGCGCCGGCCGCCGCCGCTCTTCCGGTTTTCCCGTCCCGATCCTTCTCCCGGGCATCCAATCAAAAAGGTAAGTTGGGGTTGTGACTAAGTTGGGGTTGTAGCCCGCGGGAGGGCGCATGGGGGATTTATCGCTCGTCGCATCGGCGCTGGGGCTCGGATTCGTGGCGGGCTTCCGGCTCTACCTCACCGTGCTGGTGCTCGGGCTCGCCATGCGGTTCAATATCCTGCCGTTCAGTGCCCAGCTTGGCAGCCTCCACGTTCTGGCCGACACGCGGATTCTCGCGGCCGCGGCCGTGCTGGCCGCCATCGAATTCTTCGCAGATAAAGTTCCCTGGATCGACAGCATCTGGGATTCGGTCCACACGGTGGTCAGGCCGCTGGGTGCGGCAATCCTCGGCTCGGCCGCCGCATCGGGCCTCGACCCGGCGCTTCGCTTGCTTGTGATGCTGCTTACGGGCGGCGTCGCGCTCTCGGGACATTCGTCGAAAGCCGCGACGCGCCTGGCGGTCAACAACAGTCCGGAACCCGCCAGCAACATCGCGCTCAGCGTGGCGGAGGACGCGCTCGCGCCGCTCGGCATATGGCTCTCGCTCCAGCACCCGTTCGTCATGCTGGCCTTCGTCGCGGCCTTCCTCGGTTTGTTCGGGTGGCTGTCGCCGAAGATTCTCAGGCTGGTGAAACTCGAATGGACGGCGCTGGGCTCATCGCTCGGGAGAGTGTTCGGAGGACGCAAATCCGCGGGCGCGATCATGCCGGACGCATATGCCGCGACGCCGGTGGCGCGCGTGTTCAAGCCGTTGGCGGGACGCATGCGCAAAGCCGAAGACGGCGCTCCCGTGCTGCGCTCGGCTGCCGGCAAGGATGTGGGGGGATTGCGCAACTCGATCGGCTATCTGCGCTTCGATCCGGACCGCGTGGCGTTTCTGACGCGCAGGGGATTCCGGAAGCGCACCGTCGAGATTCCGCTCTCCGAACTCGGGGATGTGAGTTTCCGGCGTGGGATTCTGCTCGATCGCCTGACGTTCACCACCGCGAATGGGGACAGGACGTTCTATCTGTTCAAGAGCGCGGAAGAAGGCGTCTGAAAAGGGGACAGACGCCTTTTTTCCAGAAAGGTACCCTCCCCTTTTTTGGTTTACTTCGGGCAGCCCAGGCTGCCGACCGAGAGCGCGCCGGCCTCTTGAAAGTCCTTCAGGCCCGCAGGCATGGCTCCTCCGGTTGGGACGAACCAGACTTCCACGCGGCGCTCCTGCGCGGTCGCGTCCGAAGCATTAATGGCCTGGCCCGAACGCTCGTCCGTTGAGGTTCCGCAGAAGTTCGGCTGGAATCCGGCGTCGCCCTGTTCGCTGCCGGCTGCGGTGATGAACACCTGGTTGGCGGGAACGGCCAGGCAAATACCGCTGCCCGCGGAGACGACCGCCGCGGCGTTCATCGCACGCTTGCGGTCGAGGTCGGCCTGCTGCTCGTCGGGCGATGTGTGGCCGACGAAGACCACTCTGCCCGTGGGGTCCTTATCGGTGTAGCTCTTCAATTCTTCGAGCAGCACGCGCTTGCCGCAGTTGTTCACGCGCGAATTGCCGGCCGGGAAGATGATGTCGGGCAGCCGCTGCGCGGCCATGAGCGCCTTCTTCTTCACGACAACGTTCGCCGTCGCGGTTCCGGTGCTGCGGCCATCGGAGGCGGTCGCCGTCAAAACGACCGTCTTTCGCTGCTCGGCGTTGTCGGTGGAAGGCTCAAACTGCACGCAGGAGGAATCCCACTGATCGCCGGAGACGGCGCATTCGGAAGCTGTGTAAGTCGTCGATTGCACCTGCGCGCACTGGCCCTCGAAGCGCGGCGTGAGCGTCACCTTTTCGCCGACGTAGACTTCCGGCGGAGTCGCCACGAGCGTCCCCGATGGCGGCTTGTACTCCTTCACGGTCACGGTGGTCTGCGCCGAAGCGGGGTTGTAGGGCTCGCCCGTCGCGGCGACGGAGATCGTGTAGGTGCCCGGTTGGCGGCCGGCCGTGCCGAAGTCGAAGCTCTCTCCCTTCGACACAGGCTCGCCGTTCACCGACCACGCGTAGTTCACGTCCGTGCCGGTCACGTCTGAGGTCGGTGTGATGTGCACCGTCTCGCCCGGGCAGACTTCGGTCTTGTCCGCGCGCACGCCGAGCGTGATGTCTTTTTTCGCGGGCGGAGGAGGCGGCGGAGGCGGAGCCGCGGCGCGCGCCGGCTGCGGCGTCTCACCGCCGAATGCGAACATGATGCCGCCCTGATAGCGAATATTGTTCTGGTTAAACCGGTTGAATCCGTCGAGCGAATTGCCGCGCAGGCGCGTCATGAAGTAATCGAGCTGTCCCGGCCGGAAAAAGATGTGCCGCGTGATCCTGATGTCGAGCGCCACGCCGGCGGCCATGGCGAACCCGTTCTCCACGTTCTTCAGCTTCGCGCCGGAAGTCGATGTGACGCCCGCGAAATCCTGCGGGATGAAGATGTCGCCGGAGCTGTGCACGCCGCCGAACAGCGCGTGTATGGATGGGACGATCCGCGAGCCGCGGCTCCTCAACGACAAGCGCGGGCCGGCCATGTAGGTCAGCCAGCGGTTATCGATTCCGAAGCCCGGGACTCCGCTGTTGTAGAAGCCGCCGCCCTCGAAGACGATTCCGAAATGGTTCGTGAGATTGACCGCAAGCGAAGTGGACGCGCCCTGCGCGTCGAACGAAGGAATGCCGAAGTTGAGAATCGGCGCGGTCGGTGTCGTGAACGGCCGCGGATCGGCGATGTTCACCGACTTCGTGTCATGAATCCAAACGTGGCTGTACAGGAGCGTCCACTCGACTCTGGGCGTCTCCTGTGCAACGGCTGGGATCGCGGCGGACAAGGCCGCTCCCGCTAAGGCTAACCTCTTGAAATTCATCTTTGGTCATCTCCCCTGCAAGTGACGGAGATTGAGATGCCCGCTAAAAGATGAACGTTTTATTCTTTTGTCCCCGCGGGCGATCCGCCTCGCCGGCGTTATAATCCTGTGCTGAGGGGGAAGTGGCAGGTGCAGTGCAGCGCCTCAAAGTCTGTTCTCCTGCTGGCGCTTGCTGCCGCGCAGGCCGGCACTCTGCAAGGCGCGAATAGCGCGAATAAGGAGGGGCGGCCCTCGATCAGTCAGAGGCGTCCACAACGCGCCGCCGGATTTGCCGGCGCGGTTCGCATGGACGTCAAGCTCGTCCTGATTCCCGTCACCGTCACCGATCCGTACGGCGTGCCCTATGCGGGCCTTCCGAAGGAGACGTTCCGGTTGTTTGAAGACGGCGTCGAGCAGAAAGTCACTTACTTCGCCACCGAGGACGCGCCCGTTTCGCTCGGCATCGTCTTCGATGCCAGCGGCTCGATGCAGAACAAAATCCAGAAGTCGCGCCAGGCGGTGGCGGAGTTCTTTAAGACCAGCGTGCCGGGCGACGAGTTCTTCATCGTGGAGTTCAACGACTCGCCCCACCTGCTCCATAACTTTACGACCGATACCGGCGAGCTCGAAAAGGCGCTCGAATCCGTGCGGCCGAAGGGCTGGACGTCGCTGCTCGACGCGATCTATTTTTCCGTGAACCGCATGCGGTATGCGAAGAACCCGCACAAGGCGCTGCTCGTCATTTCCGACGGCGGCGACAACGCGAGCCGCTACAACGAAGCCGAAATGCGGACCATGGTGCGCGAGGCCGATGTGTGCATTTATTCGATCGGCATGCTCGGTCCGGGTCTGCCCAAGAGCTGGATTCGCCTGCTGACGTCGCTATCGGACGAAACAGGCGGGCAATTCTATCCCGTCGAGAGGCTGCGGCACATGTCGGACGCGGTGGAGAAGATCAGCAGGGCGATCCGCAACCAGTACGTGCTCGGCTACGCATCGACGAACCAGCACAACGACGGTTTATACCGGAAGGTGGAAGTGAAGCTGGCGCCTACGCCCGACATGCCGCCGGCGCGGGCGTCCTGGCGCGTGGGGTATTACGCGCCGCTCCGCTGAATATTTCCTGCGACAAACGCGTGCGCGGCGGAATCTGCTTCCGCGTGCGGATTGCGTTCGCGATTCCCCTATGCGTTCTTGCCGCCGCGGGCATGGACTGGGAGCCCATCGGCCCGTTCGGCGGATCGGTGGCGGTGGTGGCGGTCGATCCGCATCGCGCGGGCGCGGTCGTAGCGGCGGCCGCGAACTCGTTGCTGTTTCGTTCGGCGGATGGCGGCGAGACGTGGACCGCGCTGCCGTTTCCGGCCGAAACGCGCGCCGTTCTGCATGCCTTTGCGATCCACCCGGCGGAGGCCGGCGTTTACCTGGCGGGACTGGCGGGCGAATCGCCCCGGTATACGGGGCTGTTCCGCTCCGGCGACGCGGGCGCGACGTGGCGGCGGCTCGAGGGGCTCGGCGCGATCGAGGTCTGGTCGCTCGCCTTCTGGCCCGGCGATGCGCGCGTGATCGCGGCCGGCACGCGCGACGGCGTCTTCCTCACGCGCGACGACGGTGCCACGTGGAACCGCATTTCCGAGGCCGGCAACCGCGAGTTACAGCCAGTTGTCTCGCTCGCCTTCGATCCGCGGGACAGCGGCGTTCTTTACGCGGGCACGCCGCACCTTCCGTGGAAGACCGCGGACGGCGGAAAGACATGGCGCTCGATTCGCGCCGGAATGCTCGACGACTCCGACGTGTTTTCGATTCAGGTGGACCCCGTGCGCCCCGACCGCGTGTTCGCGAGCGCGTGCAGCGGCATGTACCGCAGCGTGAACGGCGGCCTGCGCTGGACGAAGCTCACCGGAGCGCGGGGCGCGTCCTACCGCACGTATTTCATCGCTCAGATGCCGGGGCGGGCCTCGACGCTCTTTGCGGGTACGACGTACGGCCTGGTCCAGTCGCTCGACGGCGGCACGAGGTGGCGCAAGATCGGCACGCAGGCTGCGCGCTCGATCGCCTTCGATCCCGCGCAGCCCGGCAGGTTCTTCGTCGCGACCGATGATGCCGGAGTTCTGCGCAGCGACGACGGAGGCGTGACGCTCAAGGCCGTCAACGAAGGGCTCTGCAACCGCTACCTGGCTTCGATGGCCGCCGGAAACGGGGGGCTGGTCGCGAGTGCAACGAACGGCGCCTATCGACTGGACGCGGGCGGACGCTGGGAACGCATTGCGGGCAAGGCGGAGGCGGCGCGGGTGCTCGCGCCGGTGCCGGGAGCGCCGGAGAGCGTGTATTCGGCATCGCGCAAGGAGGTGATGTTCTCCCCCGATGCCGGGAAGACCTGGAAGACTGCGGGCACGATCCCGGGCAACACCGCCATCTACGGGCTGGCCGCGCTCGACGGGCGCGCGCTGCTGGCGGCGACTTCGGCCGGCCTGATGCGCTCGGAGGATTCCGGCGCGACCTGGGCGCCTGTGCCCGGCATCCTCGAGAACAGCCGCATCAGCGCGCTCGTCCGGCATTCGGGCAAGGCGGGGACGCTGTTTGCAGCGCGCTACGGAGTAATTTACGCAAGCGGCGACGGCGGAAATTCGTGGGCGCGCATCTCGCCTGGAAAATCGGTGATGGGAGTGGTGACGCAGCTCGTCGTGATGGGCGGCCGGCCGGATCGTCTCTACGCCCTCACGGGGAGAAAGGGAGTTTTCCGGCTGGACCTGACGCCACCGGCTGCCGCACGAACGAACCGATCCGCTTCACCGCGGCCATGAGTTGTTCGTAGGCCGCGGCGTAGCTGAAGCGTATGTAGCCGTCGCCGCGCTCGCCGAAGGCGGTCCCGCTGAGGCAGGCGACGCCGGCTTCGTGCAGCAGGCGGTGCGCGAGTTCCTTCGAATCCATGCCGGTGCCGCGCACGTCCGCGAAGGCGTAGAAGGCGCCGCCGGGGAGCGCGCACCGGAAGCCCGGGACCGTGTTCAGCCCCGCGCAGAACGCGTCGCGGCGGCGGCGGAACTCGGCGACCATGCGCTCGACGTCGTCCTGCGGGCCTTTCAGCGCGGCCAGCGCCGCGCGCTGCGTGAAGCTCGCCGTGCAGGAGTTCGAGTTCACCATCAGCTTGTTGACCGCATCGGCGAGCCACTCGGGCATCACGCCGTAGCCGATGCGCCAGCCGGTCATCGCGTAAGTCTTCGAGAAGCCGTCCAGGATGACGGTCTTTTCGAGCAGCCCGGGGAGCGACGCGATCGACACCGGCGCTTCGCCGTAGTAAATGCGCGAGTAGATTTCGTCGGAGAGCACCATCATGTCGCGCTCGCGCACGAGCGCCGCGATGGCTTCCATCTCCGCGCGGGAAATCACGGCGCCGGTGGGGTTCTCGGGCGAGTTCAGGATGAGGAGCCGGGTGCGGTCCGTGAGGACCTCGCCGAGAGCGGAGGCTTCGCGCGGCATCGGCACGGGCACGCCTCCCGCGAAGCGGATCATCGATTCGTAAATCGGAAAGCCCGGGTTCGGGTAGACGACCTCGTCGCCATTCCCGATGAGCGCGAGCAGCGTAAAAAAGATGATCGGTTTGCCGCCCGGCACCACGCACACGTGCTCGGGTCCGACGCGAACGCCCCTCGTGCTCGAGACGTGCTCCGCGATCGCCTCGCGCAGATCGGGGTAGCCCTGCGTGGGCCCGTAGTGCGTCCAGCCCTCTTCGAGCGCGCGCTGGGCGGCGTCGATGACATGCCGCGGCGTCGGGAAATCGGGCTCGCCGATTTCGAGGTGGATGACGCTCGCCCCCGCCGCTTCGAGTTTCCGCGCCTGCACCAGCACATCGAACGCCGTCTCGACGCCGATTCGTCCCATCCGTTGCGCGAGTTTCATTTCTTCCTGAAGTACGGGACTCCGTTCTTAGTATCGACGAGTTCGACGTCGTCGTCGATCGAGACACGCGGCCCAATGATGCGCCCGGTCACGCGCGAGCCGTCGCCGCAGATCACGATCGCAATCTGGTACGGCGCCTCGTTCACGAAGGCCTCGGGCGCCGAATAGATCACTGTTTCGGTGTAGACCTTCATGCAGCCCTCAGGATGGTGACCACAGCCGTCGCGCCCGAGCCGCCGAGGTTTTGGGCGAGCCCGATCTCGTGGCGCGCAAGCTGCATCTCGCCCGCCTCGCCGCGGATCTGTAGTGCTATGTCGCAGATCTGCGCCACGCCCGTCGCTCCGACCGGGTGCCCCTTGGCCTTCAGGCCTCCGCTCGCGTTTACCGGCCGCATGCCCTCGGGCAGCGTGCAACCCGCCGAGGTATACGGGCCACCTTCGCCGCGCCCGGCGAAGCCGAGATCTTCGAGCGCGATGATTTCAGCGATCGTGAAGCAGTCGTGCAACTCGGCAAATTGTATGTCCCCGGGACTCAGGCCGGCCATGCGGTACGCTTTCTCGCCCGCGCGCTTCACGGCGGGAAACGTCGTGATGTCGTCCTTCTCGTCGAGCGCGAAGCGGTCCGAGGTCTGGGCGATGCCGGCGACGCGGACGGCCTTGCCGGAGGGCCGGAAGCCGGGCTCGTAGGGCGCGAGCAGCACGGCCGCGGCGCCGTCGCTCACCAGCGAGCAGTCGTAGACGGTCAGCGGGTCGGCGACGGGCTTGCCCGCGAGCGCCTGCTCCGGAGTGATGACCTTGCGCATGTGCGCGTAGGGATTTTTCGCGCCGTTGGCGTGGTTTTTCACGGCGACCGCGGCCAGGTCCTCGCGCGTGGTGCCGAAGTCGTGCATGTGGCGGCGCGCGATCATGGCGAACAGGGCGGGGAAGGTAGCGCCGGCCTTCATCTCGGTGGAGACGTCGCCCGCCGAGGCCAGGATCTCGGCGACGCGCGGCGTCGGCTGCGAGGTCATCTTTTCGACGCCGGCCACCAGCACGAGGTTGTAGATTCCGGCCGCCACGGAAGCCCAGGCGTGGAAGAACGCCGATCCACCCGACGCGCAGGCGGCTTCGAAGCGGGTGGCCGGAACTCCCGGTAAACCCAGGCCTTCGGCGATGAACGGCGCCAGATGGCTCTGCCCTACAAAGGATGGACCCGCAAAATTGCCCAAATATAATGCTTCTACCTGAGAAGGTCGTATATTGCCGTCTTCCATCGACTTACGGCCTGCCTCGACTGCCAGGGAACGAAGATCGCGGGTGGGAAACGCCCCAAAGTGGGTCTTGCCGAGACCGACTACCGCAACAGGTCTCATATACTATGAGAATAGCGCCATAAATGCGATTACGGATCGCAAATCCTCCACGTTCCGGCTCCCTCACGCGTCATCGGTTTATAGGCGCATGTCCACCTTGGTATTGCCAGCTATGAACGAAGCCGTCGAGCCGATCCTCGAGGACTCACTGGAGCGCCAGAACCGTTTCATCTCCGAAAATCTGCGCCGTGTTTTCCTGTTGATCTACCGGATGGTGGGTAATGTGGCCGACGCGCAGGACCTGACGCAGGAGGTCTTCATCAAAGCCCTCCAGCGGCGGGATCAGTTGAAGGACGCCGCCAAGGCCGCGCACTGGCTGTCGCGCATAGCCACGAATACGGCGATCGATTATCTGCGGCGGCACGGGCGCGTGTCATTCTGCGACATCGACGACCCGGCGGAGCCGATCCGCTGCCCGTCGGACAGCCCCGAGCAGCGCGTGCTGCGCGCCGAGCGCGAGGCCATGCTTCAGGGCGGGCTCGAGACGCTGACGGCGCGCGAGCGCGCCGCTCTGCTGCTGCGCGACGTCGAGGGGTTGCCGGCCGATGAAGTGGCGCGGCACATGGATTGTTCGAAAGCGACGGTGCGTTCGCACATCGCCAACGCGCGCGTGAAATTCAGGCGTTACCTGAGCAGGAGAGAGGCATGAGGCCGCATCCGGCGGAAGAAACGCTGGCGCTTTATGCGGGCCGCGACCTGGGTCTGTGGACCCGCCTGCGGGTCGCCGCGCACGTGCGGGACTGCGAGCGCTGCGGACGGCACGTCGAGGAGTTCCGTGGGCTGCGCGATTTTCTCGACGCGGGACGGGGCGCAATGCCGCGCGGAGCGGCCTGGGACGCGATGGCGTCCGAGATGAAGGCGAACATACGCGTCGGGCTGGCGGCGGGACAGTGCGTGGCCGGGGACAGTTCCGAACCGGTGCGGCTGCCGTGGCGCACGCCCGCGGTGGCGCTTCCGGTGCTGATTGTGGTGCTGCTCGGTTGGGTGCTCCAGATGGTGCAGCCGCCCCCGGCGCTGTCGCCGGCGCGGCCGGAGGCCTCCGACGTGGTGCTCGACGGCGGGCCGGCGCTGGCGGGCATCGGAGTCGAGCAGGACGGCCGCGGCTTCCGCATCATGCACCCGCGAGCCGCGCAGAACGCAGTCTTTACTGTAGGTGGTGATTCCGTCAATTCGCGTTATCTCGACGCTGAGACGGGTCAGGTGACGATCAGTCATGTCTACGCGGAATAGTCCGTTCGTGCTGTTGCTCACGGCGCTCGCAGGTTGGGCGCAAACGCCGCAGCCCGCGAGTTCCGCGAAGATCAACTTCCCGCCCGATTCGCCCGTCGTGCTCGATTCGGCCGACTGGGGCGAATCTCGGACCGAGGCCCGTGGCGGCGCCCTCGTGCTCGACCTCCACACCGCGCTCCGCCTGCGCAACACGAGCCAGATGCGCATCCGCGGCATCACGCTGATCGTGCAGGCGCAGGAAGTGACGCCCGGCGGCAAGGCGTCGGTGGCGGTGCCGAGCCTCGACGTGCATCCCGGCGAGACGTTCCCGATCCGGGTGGATCTGCGGCTGCTGCGCCCGATGTTCAACGGCGCCGGGCCGCTGGCGGAAATCGGCCTCGACGGCGTGCTCTTCGAAGACCTCTCTTTCTACGGGCCGGACAAGCTGAACTCCCGCCGCGCGATGACCGCGTGGGAGCTCGAAGCGCGCAGGGACCGCCGGTACTTCAAGTCGATCCTCGAAGCTCACGGGCCGGACGGCCTGCGGCAGGAAATGATCGAGGCGGTGAGCCGTATGGCCGCGCGCCCGCAAGTGGATGTGCAGGTGGTGCGGCGAGGCCGCGCAACCGCGGTGGCCGCCAGGGAGCGGTCGATCGAGTTCGCTTTCCTTCGCATGCCGGACGCCCCGCTCGAGCCGCTGAGCGGCATCGCGCGAGTGGCCGGAAGCGAAGCGCGAAGCCCGCGCATTCAGGTTGTGAACCGCTCGGACCGCCCAATCCGCTACTTCGAGATCGGGTGGATCATCCGTGACGGCCAGGGCCGCGAATTTCTCGCGGGAGCGGTGCCGGGTTCGGAAGCGGGCCTGAAACTAGCCCCGGGAGCCAGGAGCGAGATCGCCGACCAGGCCGCGCTCCGCTTCACGCGCCAGCCCGGCCAGCCGGTTCTCATCGAAGGCATGACCGGCTTCGTGAGCCAGGTGGAATTCTCCGACGGAGCCATCTGGATCCCGAGCCGCGCCGCGCTGAGTGACCCGCAGCTTCGAGGAGTGCTCGTGCCGTCGCCCGAAGAGCAGCGCCTGGCGGATCTGTACCGCAAGAAGGGCCTGGCGGCGCTGGTGAACGAACTCCGCAAGTTCTAAGCGCAAAGCTGCTCTGCGTCCTCTGCACTCTGCGGTGAAGAATCCCTCCTGTCCGTCCCGGCGGCGCCGGTGACACGGCGCGATACCATAGAAGCTCGCTATGATCAAAATTCTCTCTCGCAGCATCTTCGTCATTCTTCTCGCTCTGGCGTGCCTGGCGCCCGCGCAGGACCGCGCCGCACGCATCCAGGTGTTCGTTGCGCCGGACCATGCCGACTGGAAATACGCGCCCGGCGAGAACGTCACGTTCACGATTCGCGCGCTGCGCGACGGCGCTCCGGCTTCCGGCCTGAAGCTCACCTACACGGCCGGACCCGAAATGGTCGAACCGGTGCTCACCCGCACGGTCACGCTCGGCGCTGAGGGCCTGCGCGTCGATGCGGGCACGATGAAGCAGCCCGGCTTCCTGCGCCTTATCGCGAAGGTTGAAGAGAACGGGCACACGTATCGCGGCCTCGCCACGGCCGGTTTCGCGCCGGAGAAAATCCAGCCGGTGACTATGGACCCGCCCGGTTTCGACGAGTTCTGGCGCGCGGGGAAGGCAGAGCTGGCGAAAATTCCCGTCGAGGCCGAGCGCAGGCTGCTGCCCGAGGTTTCGACCGCGAAAGCGAACTGCTACGAGGTCGGCATCCTGAGCGCCGGCGTGGATAACGACGAAACCAGCCGCATCTTCGGTATCCTGTGCGAGCCGAAGGCGCCCGGCAAGTACCCCGCGGTGCTGCGCGTCCCCGGCGCCGGCGTTTACCGCCATGGCGGCATGGTGAGGGAGGCCGAAAAGGGCGCCATCACGCTGGTGATCGGCATTCACGGCATTCCGCTTCACCTCGACCCCGGCGTGTATCAGCTTTTGAGCAACGCTTCGCTGCACGAGTACTGGCGCTACAACCTCGACCAGAAGGAGCGCTACTACTACCGCCGCGTGTATCTCGGCTGCGTGCGTGCGAACGACTACCTCACCTCGCTCCCGAACTGGGACGGCAAGACGCTCGCGGTCACGGGCGGCAGCCAGGGCGGAGCGCTCTCGATCGTGACGGCCGGGCTCGATCCGCGCGTGAAGGCGCTGGCGTCATATTACCCCGCGCTCTCCGACATGGCCGGGTACGTGCAGGGCCGCGCGGGCGGCTGGCCGCACGCGTTCCGTCCGAAAGAGAACCGCACCAAGGAGAAGCTTGAGACCGCGGCCTTTTACGACGTGGTCAACTTCGCGCGCCGCGTGAAGGCGCCCGGGCTTTATTCGTGGGGTTACAACGACGAGGCTTGCCCGCCGACCTCGACCTACGCGGCCTACAACGTGATCACGGCGCCCAAGTCGCTCCTGCTCGCGCTCGAAACCGGCCACTGGACGGTGCCCGAACAGACCGAGCGCGTGAGCGCCTGGCTGGACGAGTACCTCAGGACAGGCGTGGCTCCGGCGGCGGCCCGCTAGGTTCGGGGCCGCATGTCGCCCGTGTCTTCGTAGCGCTGGTGAAACGAGAAGGCTGCGCGCAGCGTGTGCGGCGCGTAGCACGATCCCGCGAGGCGCGCATACGCGTGCAGCGCCTCGCGATAATCCGGGTGTGCGCAGCGGTCGATGATCGCACAGGCCCGCTCGCGCGGAGCGAGCCCGCGCAGATCCGCGACGCCCCATTCGGTGGCGACCGCCTGAACCGAGTGCTCGCTGTGATCCACGTGGCTGACCAGCGGCACGATCGTGCTGATCTTCCCGCCCTTCGCGGTTGACGGGCAGGTGAAGATCGAGAGATACGCGTTGCGTGTGAAATCGCCCGACCCGCCGATGCCGTTCATCATCCCGCGCCCGAAAATGTGCGTGCTGTTCACGTTGCCTGAGAGGTCAACTTCGAGCGCCGTGTTCATCGAGATGACGCCCAAGCGGCGGATGACCTCGGGATGGTTCGTGATTTCCTGCGGCCGCAGCACGATCCGCTGCTTGAACCATTCGAGGTTCGCGTAGATGCGCGCCAGCATATGCGGGCTCATGGTGAATGCCGAGCAGCTTACGAACCGCACGCGCCCGCTCTCCATGAGCGCCACGGCGGCGTTTTGCGCGACCTCGGTGTACATGTCGAAAGCGGGGATCTCCGGATGTTCGCCCATCGTCGCGAGCACGGCGTTGGCGATGTCGCCGACGCCGGACTGCACGGGCAGAAACTCCGGTGGGATGCGGCCGGCGCGCAGTTCCGCTGCGAGGAATTCGGTCACGTTGCGCCCGATGCGCGCGCCGGCCTCGCCGGGCTCATCGAAAGGCGTCCCGGGGTCGGGCGAGTCCGTCTCGATCACGCCGGCGATTTTGGCCGGGTCGATGCGGAACACGGGCGAGCCGATGCGGTCCGAGGCCTTGTAGACCGGGATTTCGCGGCGATGCGGCGGGTCGGCGGGCTCGTAGAGGTCGTGCATCCCGCGCAGGGCGAGCGGGTGGCGGCGATTCAGTTCGATCAGGACGCGTGGGGCGAGCGCGCAATACGTCGGCGCGGCGCCCACGGCCGACGTGAGCAGGACGTCGCCTTCGTCGGTCACCTCGGCCGCCTCGACGACCGCCCAATCGAGCTTGCCGAGCGAACCGTACCGCAGGGCTTGCGTCAGATGCGACAGGTGCATGTCGTGGAACCGCACGCGGCCGGCGTTGATTTGCGCGCGCAACGCAGCGTCGCATTGCCATGGGACGCGCGAGGCGATCGCGTCCGCCGCGGCGAGCGCGCCGTCGAAGGCGGGGCCGGTCGAGACTGTGATTACGTTGAGCTGAAACGGGCGCCCGGCCGCGTGCTCCTCGCGGGCGCGTGCGGCCAGCGCGGCGGCTGTGGCCTTGGGGACGCCGGTGGTGGTGAATCCGCCGAATCCGGCGGTCTCGCCGTTACGGATCATGTGCGCGGCTTCGGCGGCGGTGAGCCGGGGATAGCGGGACATAGGCGCTCTCTCCGATGATACGATTGAACGCGATGCTATTCTGCGCGCGAGTCGATCCCCAACGAGCGATCGGACGCTCCCCCGACCACCTGAGCCTGGACGAGCTCGCCGCGCTCGAAGGCAAGTTCGTGGCGCTCGAGATCTACACGCCGAAGTCTGTGCCGCTGCGGACGATCGAGGCCGTCGGCGACACGGCAGAAGACTGCATCCGCCAACTCGCCGCCCGAGGCCGCGACCCAAGGCATTTCGAATTCACAATGTTGAAGGCGCGGCGCTGAGGCGGTACACTGAGAAGGTTCGCCGTCGGGGCGTGGCTCAGCCTGGCTAGAGCGCCTGGTTCGGGACCAGGAGGTCGGTGGTTCGAATCCACTCGCCCCGACCAAATTCCTCAAAGACTTACAGACAATCCCACCTGAAACCAGGGTCCAAACAGGGTCCAAAACCAAAAATTCCGCCAAAGCAGAGTCTGCACGTGGACTCTGTAGGTATGTAGGCATTGGGTGATTACAGTCTGCCTGAGTAAAATATGTTGCTCAGACAGGATTTCAAAATCGCCATATAGGAGCACCGTCCCACCATGCCTACAGGACCGCCGCCCGTGGCCCAGGGGCGCGCCCGGGCGGCAAATTACGGTGCGGCACGGTGGATGCGCGGGTGCAAGGGCCCGTGACGGGCGGGTTCAGTTACTCGTGCCGTAGCGTCCGCATCGGATCCACGCGTGCGGCGCGTACCGCAGGAATCGCAACGGCGGCCGCCGCCACTAGGGCCAGCGCGGCGACCGCCGCCGCAATGGTCGAGCCGTCCTGCCCGCCCACCCCAAAGAGCAGTGACGCCGCGAAACGCCCACATCCGAGCATGAGAGGTATGCCGGCGGCAACGCCCGACGCGACGATCCAGGCGGACTCTCGCAAGAAGAGCGCGACGATGGCCGACCGCTGCGCGCCCATCGAGAGTCTGATTCCGATCTCCCGCGTTCGTCGCGATACCGCGAACGACAGTACGCCGTAGAGCCCGATAGCCGCCAGCGCCGCTGCTACCGCGCCGAGGAGCGTCGAAAGAAACGCGAGCAGCCGTTCCCGCGAGAGAGCCTCGTTAATTTGCATCTCCATTGTCATCGCTGCTCCAAGCGGCACGCGCTGACCCAACTCTCGTACGATCGCCTGCAATCGCCCGATTGCCGCTGGCGCTAGCGACGTTGTTCGCGCGATGAGGTATAGCCGATCTGGAAAGCCGCCGTGTGTAACCGGCAAATACATCACAGCGTGCGGCTCCTCTCGGATGTACCGGAACTTCGACGTTCGCGCCACCCCGACCACGCGCACCTGCCGTCCCCCGCCATACGCGAACACCTTGCCCAACGCGTCGCCACCAAGGAATTGGCGGGCGAACTGCTCGTTCACAATCGCCGCGCCCTCGCCGTTCCGGCCGTCGCTGTCGTGGTCCGTGAAATCGCGACCCGCGACCAATGGTGTCCCCAGTGCTCGAAAGTAGCCGCCGCTAATCCCCGTCCAATACGTGACCGGCCGTGCCGGGCCGGTCGCCGCGTAGCCGGGAATGCTTAACACAATCGATTGCATGCTGCCTGAAAGCACGCTGAGTTGTGTGAAGGCCGCCGCCCGCGTCTCCGGCAGCTCGCGCGCCCGACGTAGGAACTCCGTAAAAAATGGCTCCGCCTGCTTTTCGTACCCGGTCTTGCTCAGGTCGACCGGCACAATCGCCACATTCTCCGCGTGCAGACCGAGGTCCACCGACCGGAGATTATGCAGCGTCCTGGAAAACAGTGCCGCGCAAAACACGAGCGCCAGCGACAGCGCGATCTGCGCCGCGATCACTGCGCTCGAGAGCATCTGCCGCCGTGCGGGCCGCGCCAGGACCGTTCCTTGGATCGCCGATAACGGATCGGCCCGGGATGCGCGCCACGCGGGCAGCAGGCCGAATAGGACTCCGGCCAGCAGCGTAACTGCAGCAGAGAAACTGAAGACCAGCGCATCCGGACGTACGAGCTTCATCAGCCCATCCGCTTGCGGCAATAGACGTAGCAGCACTTGGATCAGCACTAGCGCCAAGATCCATCCGCCTACGCCGCCGGCCACCGCAAGCAGTGCGGCCTCCGTCAGGAATTGTCGGAACAGCACCGCTCGCGACGCCCCTATCGCCGCTCGCATTCCGGCTTCCCGCGTCCGCTCCACTGACCGGACCAACAGCAACGCGGAAACGTTGGCGCAAGCCGCCAGCAGTAGCACGCCCACAAGCAAGAGCAGCACCAATACCGGTTTGCCCATCTGCTCCTGTCTGGAATTGATTCCTTGGCTCCCGTCAAAGAGGAGGAAATCATCGTGCGGCCCCATCTGCGGGCCGGTGACTCTCTGAATCTGCCGCCCTGTGACGTTCAGCCACGCCATCGCCTGTGCCGCTGTGATGCCCGGCTTCAGCCGCGCGATCAGAAACAGAAAGCTGGCGGAGTCATCGCGCTTCATCCCCAAGAGAGTCTCAGCCATCGATGTGGGCGCCTGTAAATCGCTCGGCTCGTGCAGGGAAGCGCCCGCAAACCCGCGCTCCGTCACGCCCACAATCTGGAACGGCTGCCCATTCAGCAGCACGCGACGCCCAACGACCGCGGCATCGCCTGCGAACCGATTCTGCCATAACTTGTAGCTAATGACGCATATCGGGCTCGCGCCCTCGGCCCCGTCGTCGCTCTCGTCCAGCAGCCGCCCAGCCGCTGGCCGGACTCCAAGCATCCGATAATAGTTGCCGCTCACCGATTCCGCCCGGAGCCGCTCGGTCTCCTCTCGATCCGTAAGCGTCACATCCTCCTGGGTCATTGCCAGCACGTCTTCGAAATCCCCCGGCTGCTTTCGCAACTCCTTGAAGAACGCATACGAAAAACAGCAGTTCTCCATGTGGAATTGTTCGTTCTTCTGCCGGAGGATAGTCAGCCGGGCCGCGTCCGCGACCGGAAGCTTTTTGACATGAATCGCATTGGCGAACGAAAACACTGCCGTGTTGGCCCCCAGTGCAACTGCCATCGAGACTACCGCCACGGCCGTGAACGCCGGCCGGCGCGCCATGCTACGCAGCGCCCAACGTAAGTCGCGAACTGGCGTGTCGATCCAGCGCACCGTCCACTCCTCACGAGTGCGCTCCGCGATCCTGGTGGCATTCCCAAACCAGCGTCGCGCCGTCATCTCTGCCTCGTCAGGCGTCATTCCGGCCGCCAGCCGCTCCTCGATCTCAAGATCGAGGTGCGCGGCCATCTCGGCGCGCAGGTCGTCTTCTCGCTTGCGCCGCCCGCACAGTTTGCTCCACCACATACGCCTACACCTCCGGCGCCAGCACCCGCGCCATCGCCTCGACAAAGCGCCGCCACTGCGACGCTGCAGACATGACCTGCTTTCGTCCCGCCGCCGTGAGGCGGTAGTACTTCGCCCGCCGGCCATTCGGCGACTTCTTCCACTCCGCTGTTAACCAGCCGCGCTGCAGCAGCCGCTGCAGCGCCGGGTAAAGAGAACCGTTGTCCACGACGAACTCACGACGTGATTGGTGCTCCAGGAATTGCGCGATACCGTAAGCATGATTCTCTCCCGCCTGTAGACTGCGGAGGATCAGCACATCAAGGGTGCCTTGCAGGAATTCGAGCGGTTCACGTAGATTGTCTACCGTAGACATACTACGGATACTAAGGCCATTTGCTGGCGGTGTCAATCCCCAGGGCATCCAGGCAACGCGAAGCCGTGCTGAAACGTTTACGCGCCTTACAACTCGCCGTTAGCTCTGCGGCCAGATCTGCGATAAACCGCAAAAGGAGTCTTATCCAAATATGTAGGCGCTTGAAAACAACAGGAATAAAACATTTGACCTCCGCGATGTTCTGTTGCGATAATCCCGGCAGCTAAACGCGCGGCGCCGGGACGCCGCGACTCAAAACTCCTTCCCGCTCCTGGTCAGGAGAAGTGTTTCCTTCGGCAGTTCATCGAGCACAGCCCACGTATGTCCGGACGCCTCATCCCCTTCTACTCGTACAACGGTGCGTACATCGACCACATCGCAATCAAGCGCGCGGAGCGGCTTGAGCAGATGGGGCGCGCTAAAGTCGTGCGCCACCGTAAGGGCCACGTTAACCGTGTCGTCCTGTTGCGAGGCAAAGACGATCCAAAACCGACGAACCTGCGGGATTACCAGGGAAAAGTCTACTCATTCGAGCAGCCTCTCGACGATGGCCACCACGCTTGGAAATTGCGGCCGCTGCAGGGCGGCCGGAGCGAGGTGAACCTCGCGCCCGTCAGCGTGCGGCCGATCTTCATTCGCGTGCTCCTGGACTGTCTCGTCGGGAGCGCGGCATGAGCGGCCGTCCGTTCAGCACGTCGGCTTCCATAGGTACTACCGGGCGAAAAACGCCGGCGCGTTTCGCGATGGCACCATTTCGCTACCGTCTGAACAAATATTAGGCTGCCGGGTGCCGCGGCCCTGGGGCGCCCTGGGCGACCCGGCATGCCGGCTGGTAGGTTGGGTCGCCCGACTGCGGTCCGGCGCGACGTGGGCGTCCCTGGCGCGAACCCGGGCGGCAATTTCTGGCAGTTCTGGTCAACTCGGTTTGACCCGTAGGCGCCGCCTCCCGCTTTCCTTCGAATGAGCACGGCTTCCATAACGCCCGCGATGGCGCGGCGCATCGAACTGTGGCCGCCCGACAGGCTGAGGCCGTACGCGAAGAACGCACGGACGCACTCGGACGAGCAGGTTGCCCAGATCGCGGCGTCGATCGTGGAGTTCGGGTTCGTGAATCCGGTCCTCGTCGATACCAACGACGGGATCATCGCTGGCCACGGTCGGCTCCTGGCCGCCCGCAAGCTGGGCCTCGCCGAGGTGCCGGTGGTGGTTCTGGATCACCTTACCGAGACGCAGCGGCGCGCCTACATCATCGCCGACAACAAGCTGGCGATGAACGCCGGGTGGGACGAGAAGGTCCTGGCCACGGAGCTGCGCGATCTGGCCGATGACGGCGTGCGGTTGGCGCTGATTGGGTTCTCCGACGAAGAACTGGAGGACCTCCTGGCCGAGGGCGAGCCCCAGCCGGAGGACGAGGCCGCGGAGGACATTCCCGAGGAGCCGGCCGCACCGGTCACCAAGCCCGGAGACGTCTGGACAATCGGCCGGCACCGCCTGATCTGCGGGGACTGCCGCGACCTCGAAACGGTTTCGAACCTGATCGCAGGCGGCATCGTGAACCTCGCGATCACATCGCCGCCGTACGCGACGCAGCGCGAGTATGACTCCTCGAGCGGGTTCACGCCGATCCGGCCGGAGGAGTACGTGGACTGGTTCCGGGCGGTGGCGGCTAATATTGAACGCTTTCTGGCCGACGACGGCTCCTATTTCCTGAACATCAAAGAGCACGCCGACGACGGGGAGCGCAGCTTGTACGTGAAGGATCTGGTGCTGGCTCACAAGCGGCTCTGGGGCTGGCGCTTCGTGGACGAGTTCTGCTGGCGGAAGACCGACAACGGCGTGCCTGGCGGTTGGAACAACCGCTTCAAGAACGCGTGGGAACCTGTGTTCCATTTCTGCCGCCAGCAGCAGATCAAGTTCCGGCCGAAGCGGGTCGGACACGAGTCCGAGGACTGCTTCGACTACTCGCCGAATAACCCGAAGTCGCGATCCGGGAGCGGGCTGCTGGGCACGGGCGCGCGGGGCAGCGCCGCCGGCAAGGCCGGCGCCACCGATTTGCAGGGGCGCTACCAGGGTGTGGCCCGGCCCTCGAACGTCCTCGAGGTGAAGACCGAATCCTCCCAGGGATCTCACTCTGCGCCGTTCCCGCGCGCGCTGGTTGAGTTCTTCCTGTTGGCGTTTAGCGACCGGGGCGACCTGGTGTTCGATCCATTTATGGGTTCGGGGACCACGATGGCAGCCGCGGAAGTACTGGGCCGGGTGGGCTGCGGCTGTGAGATCTCCCCCGCCTACTGCGATGTGATCGTGCGCCGGATGATGAACTTGACCGCCGAGGACCCGGTGCTGCTGCAGACCGCGGAGCCGTTCGCCGCCGTGGCTGCGGCGCGCGGCGTGGCAATCGAGCAGGCATTGAATCCGAAGGCCCAGGACTCGCGCGCGATCAAGCATCACGGGCCGAACCCGCACTACGGCGCACGCAGGAAGGCGTCGTGAGGACGAACATCCAGATCGAGCAGTGGCCGATCGACCGCCTGGCCAAGATCGAATACGAAGAACGCGTCGGCAGCCTGGTTTCGAAGGATGAGGTCCAAGTGGCCGCGTTCAACCTGGGGCGGCAGGCCCGCGATGCCATGCTGAACATCCCCGGCCGGCTCGCGGCGCAGCTCGCGGCCGAGATGGATGAGGCGAAGTGCTACGAGTTCCTTGATAACGAGATCCGGAAGGCCCTGAATGGCTTTGCAGAGAGCATCGGCTGAGGAAGTCTACGGGGCCGCGCTGGCTTCCGGCTTTCGGCCGGACCCGGTGCTCACAATTTCGCAGTGGGCCGACCGCTACCGCACGCTCTCGCAGCGCGCGAGCGCGGAGCCGGGCCGGTGGCGCACCGATCGTACGCCGTACCTGCGCGAGATCATGGACTGCCTTTCGCCAACCTCTCCGATCGAGCGCACGGTCTTCATGAAGGGCGCGCAGATCGGCGGGACCGAGTGCGGGAATAACTGGATCGGGTATGTGATCCACCAGGCGCCGGGACCGATGATGGCGGTCCAACCGACCGTCGAGATGGCCAAGCGGAACTCGAAGCAGCGCATCGATCCGCTGATCGAAGAGTCGGAGGTGCTGCGCGCGCTGGTCCACGACCCGCGGTCGCGCGATTCGGGCAACACGGTTCTGGCGAAGGAGTTTCCAGGTGGCGTGCTGGTGATGACCGGCGCCAACTCCGCCGTCGGCCTCCGGTCGATGGCAGCGCGGTATCTGTTCCTCGACGAGGTGGACGGATATCCGGGCGATGTGGATGGTGAGGGCGACCCGATCAACCTCGCCATGGCGCGCACGCGCACGTTCGCCCGCCGCAAGGTGTTCCTGGTCTCAACGCCCAAGATCACCGGCATGAGCCGGATCGAGGCGGCCTACGAAGAGAGCGACAAGCGGCTGTACTTCGTCCCGTGCCCCACCTGCCGCGAGTTCCAGGTTTTGAAGTTTCCGCAACTCCGCTGGCCGAAGGGTGAGACGGCCAAGGCGGTTTACGTCTGCGAGCACTGCGGGCAGGAGATCCAGAACCACCAGAAGCAGTGGATGCTGCCCCGCGGACAATGGCGGGCGACCGCGAAGGGCGACGGCAAAACAGCAGGTTTCCACCTGTCGAGCTTGTATTCGCCGGTGGGCTGGTTCTCGTGGGGCGAGGCGGCCAAGCAGTTCGAGCAGGCGCAGAAGAACCCGGCGCTGCTCCAGGTGTTCGTGAACACGGTCCTGGGCGAGACATGGACGCTGCTGGGTGAGGCTCCGGACTGGAAGAAGCTCTACGATCGCCGCGAGCAGTATAAGGTCGGCCTCGTTCCGCGCGGCGGCATCTTTCTGACGGCCGGCGCGGACGTCCAGCGGGACCGCATCGAAGTGGAGGTCATCGCCTGGGGCCGCGGTAAGGAATCCTGGTCTGTCGATTACCGCGTGTTCGAAGGCGATACATCGCGCGCGCAGGTGTGGGAGAAACTGACCGGCCTGCTCAACGAGACGTTCACGACTACGACCGGCCTCGAGTTGCCGGTCATCCAGATGGCCGTGGACTCCGGGTACGCCACGACAGAGGTCTATGAGTGGGCGCGGCGGCAGGGGAATCGGGTTCTCGTCGTCAAGGGCGACTCGCGCGCTCCGGCGATCCTGGGCGCGGCGTCTCCGATCGAAGTTGGACCCCTCGGCGTCAAGATCAAGCGCGGCGTGAAGGTCTGGCCGGTCAACTCCGGCATGGCGAAGGAGGAGTTGTACCGCTGGCTTCGCCTGGAACGCCCGACTGACGAGGATCTAGAGCAGGGAATCGCGTTCCCGCCCGGTTATTGCCATTTTCCGCGATACAGCGAGGAGTACTTCAAGCAGATCACCGCCGAGCAGTTGGTAGCGAAACTCGTGAAGGGCTACCGCCGCCTGGAATGGCAGAAGATGCGCGAGCGCAACGAAGCATTGGACTGTCGAGTGTATGCTCGCGCGGCGGCGGCACGAGTCGGCCTGGACCGTTTCCAGGAGAAGCACTGGCGCGTTGTGGCGGAACGCATGGGCGTCCCGGCGGCAGCCGTGCCGCAGCAACATCGGGTTCCGCAGGCGCCGACGCCGAAACCACCGATTCAGTCGCGGCGTAACCGGCGTGTAATCGGCCGTTTTGGGATGTGAACGATGGCGAACACGTTTACCGACCAGCAAGTTCAGGATTCGCTCGACCGGATCGCCTCGCCCGAGAAGCGCGTTGTTGCTCCGGACGGGCGCGCGGTGGAGTACCGCTCGACCGATGAGGAGATCAAGGCGCAGCAGTACATGGTAAATGCGAACCGCTCCGCCGCCGGCACGCGCCGCCGCCAGACCCGCCTGATGTCGAGCAAGGGTCTCTAACCGGTGTTCAAGTTTTCGAGCTTTCTAGCCCGCTTCAAGCGGGGCGGGAGCGGTGTGCCCACGAGCCAGCCGCCGCGGCGCGCGAGCGCATTCCCGTATGAGGGCGCAACGACTGGGCGGCGTCTGGGGACGTGTCCTCGCACGTGGACGCCGCGCCGGTCGGCGCCGAGGCGCAGTTGAACGCCGCCGCCACGCAGATCGCGGCCACCAAGCACATCACCTTCGCGCAGGCGTACGTAGAGGCGATGAGGCTGAACCCGACTCTTTATTCGCAGTACCTCGCTGAGAAGTCGGCCACGGTGAAGCCGAACTAGCACCGGCGAGCCAATCCACTGAAAAGGAGAAACGACGATGGCTTACGAACTTGGGAACGAGGCGATTTCCGTCCCGGCCAGTGGCGACCTTTCGGCGAAGCAGTTCTTCTTCGGCACGATTGACGCGAATGGCCAGGTGGCGGTCACCGGGGCGGGACTCGCTGCGGATGGCGTGATTGGGGATAAGCCCGCCGCGGCTGGCCGCCCCTGCGCACTGTTTGCGCAGCCCGGACAGGTCGTGCGCGTCATGTGCGGCGCGGCCCTCGCTGCTGGCGCGCTGCTCGAAGCAGACGGTAACGGTAAGGCGAAAACGCAGGCTGCGGGGAAGATCCTCGCGAAGGCGCTCGCGGCAGGCGCCGGAGACGGTTCGATCATCCCGGCTCTGCTGATCCTTCAGCGGTAGAAAACCGGCGCAAGACGAAGCTCCCGCCCTCGGGCGTGGAGCCTTTTTTGTGCCCAGCAAAACAGGAAAGGAGATTTTGAGAAATGTACACGCCGACTCCCGGTGATGTTCATGTAAATACGCCGCTGACCCAGATCAGCATCGCGTACCTGCAGAACCAGGATCAGTTCGTGGCAGCGCAGGTCTGCCCCGTGATCCCGATGTCCAAGCAGTCCGACCGGTACTACGTCTACAACCGCGGGGACTTCTTCCGCGACCAGATGCAGAAGCGCGCGCCCGGGACTCCGGCCGCGAGCACCGGCTACCGGCTCGATAACACCCCGACCTATTTCGCGGACGTGTGGGCTGAGGCGAAGCCCATTCCGGACCAGCTGCGCGGCAACGCCGACGCGGTTCTGAACATGGACCGCGACGCCACGGAATTCCTCACCCAGCAGGCGCTCATCCGGCGCGAGAAGATCTTCGCCGGCAGCTTGTTCGCGGCAGGCAAGTGGGGCGCCGACATGGCCGGTGTCGCCGCTGGTCCCCTCGAACTGAAAGTTCACCGTCTCGCGAAGGCCCATGTCGGTGCTTTCGGAGCACTCTTACTCGTCGATGCGCGAGCGGAGGCGTCTATTGGTCGACACACGCTCTTACGAAAGGTCCACGATTGAGCGTCCCGCGTGACGGGATGCTGTGGTTAAGGACTTGCTGATTCTTGAAGGGCTCCAAACGGAGGGGGATACGAATGAGTGCGACTGGTCTGGAAGTTTTTGACAGGACGATTCACAAGACCAACGTGTGGCTGAAAGACGTCATGCAGGCGTTAGAAACTGACGACAGGCATCGGGCTTATGCGGCATTGAGGGCCACACTCCATGCTCTGCGTGACCGGCTCACGGTGGAAGAAGTGGCACAGCTCGGGGCACAGCTCCCGATGCTGGTGCGAGGCTTCTATTACGAGGGCTGGGATCCGACGGGCAAGCCTGTGAAGGAGCGCGATCGAACGTGGTTTCTGGCCCGCATCGAGCAGGAGCTCAGGGGTGACTGGGAAATCGACCCCGAGCGGGTCGCTACTGCCGTGTTTCGCGTTCTCGCAAACCGGGTTACCACTGGCGAGATTGAAGATATCGTGCGTATACTGCCGGCCGAGATCCGCGAACTGTGGCCACACGATCCCGTTGAAGAGTTTGAGCCATGAGGCCGCCATCCTTTCGCGATCGGAGCAAAGCCGGTCCCGAGGCGACTATGCACCCCGCTATCGGCGATGTCGGTACCGGCTTCAATACCGGGACGCTGGTCAGGCTGCACAAGAAAGTGTCCTCTCTGGAGGCCAGCCACGGCCTGCGCAGCCAAACTGAAGCGATCTTCGCCGGCCGGAACGTCATCGAGATCACAAACCCAGACAAGGTGCTCTTCCCCAATGACGGTATCACCAAGCGGGAACTCGTCGAGTACTATCACCGTATTGCTCCGGCCATGCTGCCGCATATGCGGGGGCGCCCCGTGGCAATGGAACGCTATCCCGATGGCATTAACGGCGAAGGATTTTTTCAGAAGACGGTCCCGGCATACTATCCCGACTGGATCAAGACCGCTACCCTGCCTAAAAGGGATGGCGTCGTGCGATATGTCGTTTGCGACAACGCCGCCAGCCTGGTGTATCTTGCCAATCAGGCGGTTATCACGCCGCACACGTGGCTGAGCCGCGCTGACAAGCCGAACCATCCCGATCAGATGATTTTCGATCTCGATCCATCCGACGGCGATTTCAGCGCCGTCGGCCGCGCAGCCAAAGGTTTGCGCCAGCTGCTTAGAAATAAGGGCCTCGCGGCTTTCGTGAAGACTACGGGATCTCGCGGGCTGCATGTGCTCGTTCCTCTGAACCGCCGGGCGGACTTTGACGAAGTGCGCGCGTTCGCGCGGGAGGTCGCCGCGGCTTTAGCGAAGAGCGATCCGGAGCGCCTGACTACGGATGTTCGTAAGAGCAGGCGGGGGGGCCGGATTTTTCTGGATACGGCGCGCAATGCTTACGGCCAGACCGCAGTGCCTCCTTACGCGGTCAGAGCGCGCCCCGGGGCCCCGGTCGCTGCCCCACTAAATTGGAATGAACTGGACCAACCCGGGCTCGCGCCGGGCCTGTTCGACATCCGCAGCATCTTCGATCGGCTCCACAGGAACGGCGATTCCTGGAAGAATTTGAACAGGCACGCCCAAACGCTACCGCGCTGAACGCACTCATGGCACTGGAGCCAGAAGCACCAAGCGAGCCACGCATTACGATTCTCGGCTGGAGATCACAGGCGTACTCGCGTCCTGGAGCGATGCCCAAAAGACCTTCGCTGAATCCTAGAGACAAGCGACTCTCGTCCGGACCGAGGACCACCCGCTCGACTATGCCGATTTCGAGGGCGTGATTCCCGAGGGCCAATACGGCGCTGGAACCCGTGATGGTTTGGGGGCGAACTGGTGGCCAGTGACCGTATTGCTCTCGGCCCGGGGACCGCAGGCGCCCGGCCCGGGGCATGTTCCTGGCGGACGCGCGCGGTAAGCGTCAATCCGGCGACGGGTGCGTTGGCCTCATCGACGCTATCGCAGAGGCGACGCCTGTTTTGAGCGCGAACTGGCGCTTTCTCCCGTTGGCCCCAGGCTTGCACACAGGCTGCTGGGGCACCGAGCCCGACTCACCAGTGGAGGAATACGGAATGTCTCTTGAGCGATCGGTGGTGGCAGTGGGAGTCCTGTTGCTTGGCAGCGTCCTCACATCGGCGCCGGGGCTCGCCGCCAAGCGAGACAAGAACCACCGTGATGCCTTTGTAGCCGGCGAAGCCGAAGAGGCTTCGCTGGCGCGCGAGATACGCCACCAGTTGCTGATGCTGCCGTACTACGGCGTCTTCGACGACCTGGCGTTTCGCCTGGACGACGGCACGGTCACGCTGCTGGGCCAGGTGACGCGGCCCACGCTCAAGAGCGATGCCGAGCAGGTAGTCAAGACTATCCCGGGCGTCCAGCGCGTGGTCAACCAGATCGACGTGCTGCCGCCTTCGCCGATGGACGACCAGATCCGCATCGCGGAATACAGGGCCATCTACGGCGACCCCACAATTAGCACGCGGTACGGCTATCGCGCCGTGCCGCCGATCCACATCATCGTCAAGAACGGCAATGTAACGCTCGAAGGAGTGGTGGCGAACGAGGCCGACAAAGAGATCATCGACCTTCGGGCAAAGAGCGTTCCCAATGTCTTCTCGGTAACCAACAATCTGCAGGTGGAGTCGAGCTAGGGTCAATGCCGCTGTGGCGGCAAAAGCATAATCAGGAGGAGAAATTCATGGCAACGCAACAAGCGAAACCCGGTGAGGGACAAAAGCAGCAATCGCAAGAGCAAAGAGAGCAAAGAAGTGAGATGGCGCGCAACACGCCCCAGGGTGGCGGGCTGGCACGCCGGGGCGGATCCGGCCAGTTGAGCCTGTTCTCTCTCACTCCCTTTGAATTGTTCCGCATGAATCCATTCTCGTTAATGCGACGCATGACCGAAGAAATGGACCGTGCTTTCGGCGATGTGGCGGGGGACGTCACCCCGGCCGCCTGGTCGCCGGCCATCG
Source organism: Acidobacteriota bacterium (assembly GCA_050261515.1). Taxonomy (GTDB): domain Bacteria; phylum Acidobacteriota; class Terriglobia; order Bryobacterales; family Bryobacteraceae; genus JBLNDJ01. The sequence continues at coordinate 52,774 of JBLNDJ010000025.1, forward strand.
AGATCACCGAGCGCGACAACAATTACGTCGTGCGCGCGGAACTGCCCGGTCTGAAGCCGGAGGAAGTGCAGGTCGAGATTACCGGCGACGCGCTGGTGATCCAGGGCGAGCACGAAGAGTCTCGCGAGGAAGAAGACAGAGGAAAGGTCCACCGCAGTGAGATTCGCTACGGCCAGTTCTACCGCCGCATCCCATTGCCGGAAGAGGCCAACGCCGACCAAGCCCAGGCCCGCTTTGAAAACGGCGTACTGCAAGTGACGATCCCCGTGCCGCGGCAGCAGAGCCAGCGCCGCCAAATCCCGGTGCAGACGACCGGTTCCGGTTCGCCGGCTAAGGAAGCGGCTTAATCGCCAGGGCACCCGCTGCCGGAAGAACCTTCCGGCAGCGGCGCGGCACGAGGAAATCCTATGATTATCGTAATTGCGCGCAACTGGTGGGCGTTGCTGATCCGCGGACTGGCGGCGATTGCGCTGGCGTTGCTCACCTTTCTGTGGCCCGGAATCACCTTCTATGCCCTGGTGATCTTGTTCGGAGCCTATGCGCTCATCGACGGAGTCGCCGCCATTGTCGGCGTGGTGAAGGCCTCGGAACGGCACGAGCGCTGGGGAGTCCTGCTGCTGGAAGGGTTGGCGGGAATCGCGGCCGCGGCCGTCACCGTGCTATGGCCTGGAATCACCGCGCTGGCGCTGGTATATGTCATCGCGGCGTGGGCGGCCGTGACCGGGGCGCTCGAAATTGCCGCCGCCGTACGGCTGCGGAGGTACATCGCCGGCGAGTGGCTGTTGGCGCTCAGCGGGGTGGTATCGATCATCTTGGCAGTGCTGCTGGCCGCCGCTCCCGGCGCCGGCGCGCTGGCCATTGCGTTGTGGTTCGGCATTTACGCGCTCGTGTTGGGGGTTCTGGAAATCGCGCTCGCATTCCGGCTGCGCACCTGGTCCAGGCGGCTGGCAGCGCGACAGGCTGGGGAAGCGCCGATTCGGCGTTCGGCCGCATAGAGCGGGCATGCGCGCGTATGGCGGTCCCATGGCCGCGGGCCGGGCGAGGTTTCGTTCCCGTGAGATTGACGCCCTCGCGCCGCGACAGCTTGAACGTCGGTCCCCTGTGCCTGCCCATTCCGCCCGCCCCCCTTTGAAAGGAGGACGCGCCGGGCGAAAAACTCGTTAGCACGACGCGGCCGTCGAACCATAGACGCTCCCGTCCGGCTTTCGTACTCAGCGTTGAAAGCGGGCGTGAAAACCGGCACTCAACATGGCACGCCGGTTGCTTGACCTAAGCGGGTGGAAGTCTTCGTGCGGCTGCGCAGGGACGTCACCGCGAGTGGCTCCTCGCGGTGAGTGGCGTTCTGCCGGCGCTAGCGGCGTAGTTGAGGCACATGGACATCAACCGATTCACCGAAAAAATGCAGGAGGCGTTCCGGCTGGCTCAATCGAAAGCCATCCGGCACGGCCACCAGCAACTGGATGTCGAGCACCTGCTGGCTACATTGCTGGAGCAGGAAGAAGGGCTGGCTCCCGCCATCCTCGCCAGGATCGGCGTTCCGGCCGACGTGCTACGGCAAAGGATCGAGGAGGAACTGAGCCGTATGCCGAAGGTGGCCGGCCCGACTGGAGCGCCGCCGGACCAGGTCTATATCACCGGGCGCTTGAACCAGGTTCTCGCGCAGGCCGAGGAGGACGCCAGAAGGCTCAAGGACGAGTACGTTTCGGTCGAACACGTCCTGCTGGCCATGACCGACAGCCAGGGCGGCGCGGGCCGGCTGCTCGCGCAGGTGGGGGTGACGCGCGAACGCCTGATTCAGGCGCTGCGCGAAGTCCGCGGGAACCAGCGTGTCACCTCGCAGAACCCCGAAGCCACCTACCAGTCGCTCGAGCGCTATGGGCGCGACCTGACGGAACTCGCTCGCCAGGAAAAACTTGACCCGGTGATCGGCCGCGACGAGGAGATCCGCCGCGTCACCCAGGTGCTTTCCCGGCGGACCAAGAACAACCCCGTGCTGATCGGGGACCCGGGTGTAGGCAAGACTGCCATTGTCGAGGGTCTGGCGCACCGCATTGTCCGCGGCGACGTGCCGGAAGGGCTGAAGGACAGGCGCATCGTCGCTCTCGATATGGGCGCGCTGGTGGCCGGGGCCAAGTACCGCGGCGAGTTCGAGGAACGGTTGAAGGCGGTGCTCAAGGAGGTGCAGTCCTCGGAGGGGCAGGTGATCCTGTTCATCGACGAGTTGCACACGGTCGTGGGCGCCGGGGCCGCCGAAGGCGCCATGGACGCCTCCAACCTGCTCAAGCCGATGCTGGCCCGCGGCGAGTTGCACTGCATCGGGGCCACGACCCTCGCCGAATACCGCAAGCACATCGAAAAGGACGCTGCGCTCGAACGCCGCTTCCAGCCGGTGATGGTGAATCAGCCATCGGTGGAGGACACCATCTCGATCCTGCGCGGCCTGCGAGAACGGTATGAGGTACACCACGGCGTGCGGATCAAGGACTCGGCCCTGGTGGCCGCGGCCGTGCTCTCGAACCGCTACATCACCGATCGCTTCCTGCCCGACAAAGCCATCGACCTGGTGGACGAGGCCGCGGCCAAACTGCGCACCGAGATCGACTCGATGCCCTCCGAACTCGATGAGATCCAGCGCCGGGTGATGCAGCTTGAAATCGAGCGCGAAGCGCTGAAGAAGGAGACTGACGCCGGGTCCAAAGAACGTCTGGTCCGGCTCGAAGCGGAGCTCGCAAACCTGCGGGCTGAGATGGACGCCCTGAAGGCCAAGTGGCAGGCTGAGAGGCGCGCGGTGGACCGGCTTCGTTCCATCCGCGAGCAGATCGAGCAGGTCAGGATCGACATCGAGAGGGCCGAGCGCGAATACGACCTGAACCGGGCGGCGGAGCTGAGGTACGGAAAGCTCACCCAGCTCGAAAACCAACTGAAGAACGAAACGGAGCAGTTCGCGAAGAAGCAGGGCGAGGCTCCGCTGATCAAGGAGGAAGTGGACGAAGAGAACATCGCCGAAGTCGTGAGCCGCTGGACCGGGATTCCGTTGTCAAGGCTGTTGGAGGGCGAAGTGCGGAAACTGCTGCACCTGGCTGAAGAGCTGCACCACCGTGTGGTCGGCCAGGACGAAGCGGTGCAGGCGGTCGCCGAGGCGGTGGTACGGGCGCGCTCGGGGCTTAAGGATCCGAACCGCCCCATCGGGAGCTTTATCTTTCTCGGGCCGACTGGCGTCGGCAAGACCGAGTTGGCCCGCGCGCTTGCCGAGTACCTGTTCGACGATGAGCGCGCCATGATCCGCATCGATATGTCCGAGTACCAGGAGCGGCACACCGTGGCCCGGCTCATCGGCGCGCCGCCGGGCTACGTCGGGTTCGAGGAGGGCGGCCAGCTCACCGAGGCGGCCCGGCGGCGGCCTTACAGCGTGATCCTGTTCGACGAAATCGAGAAGGCCCACCACGATGTGTTCAACGTCATGCTCCAGATTCTCGACGACGGGCGCCTCACGGACGGGCAGGGCCGAACCGTGGATTTCAAGAACACGATCCTGATCATGACCTCCAATATCGGCAGCCAGCGCATTCTCGGCTATAGGGGAGCGTTCGAAGGCAACGACTATGAGCGGATGAAAGAGGCCGTGCTGGACGAGGTCCGCCACTTCTTCCGGCCGGAGTTCTTGAACCGGGTGGACGAGATCATCGTGTTCCACGCGCTCACTGAAGAGCAGCTGTTGCAGATTGTCGATATCCAACTGGAGCGGCTGCGGGCCAGGCTCGCCGAGCGCCATATTCAGGTCGAGCTGACGGCGGAGACGCGTCGACACCTGGTCCGGATCGGATACGACCCGTTGTACGGCGCGCGCCCGTTGCGGCGGGCCATGCAAAAGCACATCGAGACGGAGCTGGGACGGCGGCTGCTCGAAGGAGTCGTCCGCGACGGCCAGACGGTGCTGATCGACTACGACCGCGCTGCGGACCGGCTGACGTTCACGCCAGAAGCTGAGCGAGTGCGCACCACAGGAGGGTAAATGGAAGGAACAGGAACCAACGCGATGGTCTTCTGGCGCCGGCAGCACTCGCTGCTGACCCTGGAGGAACCGGCCGACACGGCCGGCCTGCACCCCGCGCCGCTCGAGCGATTGGTCCGCTGCGGGCTGATCGAGCCGGCGCCGAACACCGGCTCCCGCCCCCTCTTTCCTGCTTCCGCCGAGCCGCGCCTGCGGAGGATTCTGCGAGTGCGGCGCGACCTCGCGGTGAACGTGGCGGGAGTGGCGGTGATCTTGGACATGCTGGAGCGCCTGGAAGCCCTCCAACGCGAGTTACCGCGGGTACGCCGGCCATGATTCCGATTAAGGATACGGTTCCGCGAAAAAACCCGCCGGTGATGACCTGGGCCCTGATCCTCGTGAACAGCCTGGTGTTTCTGCTTGAGTTGGCAATGTCCCCGTACCAGCTCGAGCGGTCCTTTTACCTGTTCGGCATCGTCCCGGCGCGGTTCACTCACCCCGATTGGGCCGCCTGGGTCGGCTTCCCCATCGACAATTACTGGCCGTTTCTGACCTCCATGTTTCTTCATGGCGGCTTGCTGCACATCATCGGGAATATGTGGACGCTCTGGATCTTCGGCGATAACGTCGAGGACCGGATGGGACCATTCAGTTTCCTGTTCTTTTACCTGCTCTGCGGCCTCGCCGCCGGAATCGTGCACACGCTTACCAACGCGAACTCCACCATCCCCACGGTGGGCGCGTCGGGCGCAATTGCCGGGGTGATAGGCGCGTACTTCTTCCTGTTCCCGTTCTCGCGCGTGGTCGTGCTCGTGCCGATTTTCTTCTTCCCGTGGTTCTTCGAGCTCCCTTCTGTGCTCTTCATTGGGTTCTGGGCGCTCACGCAGTTCTTCAGCGGGTTCCTGGCGCTGGCAGGGCCGCGGAACGTGGGCGGCATCGCATGGTGGGCGCATGTAGGCGGTTTTCTCTGCGGAATCCTGCTTCAGTTCTTGTTCGTGAAGCGTGGCTCTGCGTACCGGCCGCCTGAGCGTGACGAGTACGAGCTGGAAAGCGCGTGGCTGCCCGCCCGCCACTGGAGGCGGAGATGACGCCCGGGGATTTGATCTGGTTCTTTTTTCTGTTTTCCGCGCTCCAGCCGGTTCTCAAGCAGCGCTTGCTGGAAGCCTCGCGACAGCGGATGATCGCCAGAATCGAGCGCCAGCGGAGTTCGCGGGTCATCCTGTTGGTGCATCGGCAGGAGACGATGAGCATTCTCGGCTTCCCTTTGTTTCGGTACATCGACGTCAACGATTCCGAGGAAGTGCTGCGCGCCATCCATCTCACCGATCCCGCGGTGCCGCTCGATATCGTCCTCCACACTCCCGGCGGGCTGGTGCTCGCGGCGCTCCAGATCGCGCGCGCAATCTATAAGCACAAAGGCAAGGTGACGGCGTTCGTGCCCCATTACGCGATGTCGGGCGGAACCCTCATCGCCCTGGCGGCCGACGAGATCGTGATGAGTGAAGACGCCGTGCTGGGACCGGTAGACCCGCAACTCAATCAATCGCCGGCCGCCTCGATCATCAAAGCCGTAGCGCGGAAGCCCATCGAGCGTGTAAGCGACGAGACCCTGATTCTGGCGGACCAGGCCGAGAAGGCGCTCGCACAACTGAACGAGAACGTCCGCGAGCTGCTGGCGCCCAAGCTCGCCGCCGAAAAGGCCGACGAGCTGGCCCGGCTGCTCTCGCAGGGCACCTGGACCCACGATCATCCCATCACCTATGACAAGGCCAAGAGTTACGGACTGCCGGTGCGGTGCGACATACCAGACGAGATGCTTGACCTCATGGCCCTCTATCCCCAGCCTGTGCGCCGCCAGCCTACGGTCGAGTACCTGCCCGAACGCCGTCACCAGAATGGTTTTCGTGGAGGCCGGCAGTAAGGAGCCGCGCTTGTGCCGGGTTTTACTCGTGAGCAGGTTTCATGAACAGGCGCGCGAGCCCGGCCACCGATCTCAGCAAATCCGACCCGAGTGAGCGCTTCCTGAGCCGTGCGAACCTAACAAACCTTGAGAGCATGTCACTGAGTGGTATCCGAACTGCAGCGTTCGGTTCGGGAGATGTCCATGTCAGATGACCGCACGAACGGCCGCGTGTTGATCCTCGGGAAGGCTGGTTCCGCGATGGGCTACATGTTCCGCGACTTCATGCATCGCAGCGACATTCCTTTCGAGTGGATCGAACTGCGGGACGACCAGGCGGCGCGCCAGATCGCCGGCGTGTCCGGTCTGAACGACGGCCGTCTTCCGGTGGTCATATTTCCCGATGGCACGCGCCTGCACTGTCCCACGCTCCGGCAGATTCTCCAGAAGATCGGTTGGTTTCGCGATCCCTCGCGGTCCGAGTACGATGTGGCGATCTACGGCGCTGGTCCGGCGGGCCTAAGCGCAGCCGTATATGCCGCATCCGAAGGGCTAACCACGGCGGTCGTGGAGCGTTCTGTAGTCGGCGGTCAAGCCAGCAGCAGCTCGAAAATCGAGAACTATCTCGGGTTCCCCGAGGGTATCAGCGGAGTTGAATTGGCGGAGCGTGCGCGCACCCAGGCGTGCCGATTTGGCGCCGAACTCCTGGTGGGGCGAGAAGGCGTGCGCGGCGAATTCTTGCCGGGCAAAGGCGTCGGCTACCTTGCGGATGGGACCAAAATCGTCGCCAAGTCCACGATTTGCGCCACGGGCGTCGATTACCGGCGGCTCGATCTGCCCAATGAGAACCGGTTCTTGGGGGCGGGTGTGTACTACGGGGCCGGAGCCAGCGAAGCCTCGTTGTGCCACGGCCACGAGGACGTCTTCATTGTGGGGGGCGGAAACTCAGCCGGACAGGCGGCGATGCACTTCGCCCGTGTGGTAAGGACGGTGGCACTAGCGGTTCGCGGTCCTTCGTTGAAGGATACGCTCTCCAAGTACCTGCTGGACAGGATCAGTTCCGCGCCGAACGTTCGCGTGCTCACGAACAGTGAAGTTGCCGAGCTCGAGGGAGACCAGATGCTCCAGGCGATCGTCATTAAGAATAATGCCAGCGGCGAAAAGCAGCGGTATGAGACGCGGTGGCTGTTTGTCTGCATCGGCGGAGAGCCGCGTACGTCCTGGGCGGCGGAAGTCGGCATTGTGCGGGATGACGCCGGCTACCTGGTGACGGGACCCGATCTCATCGACGTGAGCGGAAACGGCAATGGCCGTCCAGAACGATGGCCGCTGAACCGTCCCCCTTACCATCTCGAAACAAATATGCCCGGGGTGTTTGCTGCCGGTGACGTACGGCACGGATCGGTAAAGCGTTGCGCCTCGGCGGTGGGTGAGGGCGCCATGGCCGTAGCCTTCGTTCATCGATTTCTGGCTAACGGGTAGAACGGCGTCTACAGATCGACGTTGCCGATCGCGTTCAGCTCGACCCCTCCGGACGATCTTTTCACACACGGCATTCACGGTGCGACGGCAATCCGCGTGCGCCCGGCGGCGGTGGATTCGGAGCAGCGATCGAAATGCAGGCGCGGGCAGTTTCCGAGCCGAGTCTATGGATCGACGCACGTCGGCAAACTCTCGACGAATCAGCGATTGTCGGTTTGCGCCGGCGGCGTGCATTCCTTCATAACAAGCGGGAAACCGCTGACCGGAACGTTCGGCACGGCAGATGCAATTAACGAGGCAGGGGAGCATATGGCAACCCAAGCCACAAGAACCGAAGAAAAGCAGAATCAGGGATCGCAACAGGAACAGTGGCCGCGGTTCCACTGGACGGCGCCCTGGTGATCGCGATATGGTTCGGTGCCTACGCCTTGGTCTTCGGGCTCATGCTGCTGGTGGGAGAGGGCGCTCCCGATGCACGGGAGCGTGCCTCTTCACCCAGACTGAGACCGGCGTACGAATATATTCTCCCAGCCGTGTACCTGCCCTGCGCGCGGGCCCGCCCGTCTTAGGCCGCCAGTCCGGGCCGCGCGCCTGTTTGACCAAATGCGCGAGAGATAAACGTCCATGACAGCCCAGGAGACAACTGCACACGACCTTGTCGGATTCGATGATCTGAGGCTGCTTGCCAGCGCGAGTAGTCCGTGCATCACGATTGTGCTCCCCTTACCCAACCCGCTCGAAATCCCCGTTCGGCTGAAGAAGGCCATACGGAGTGTGACTGGGAAACTGGATGTCGTAAAGCCGCAATCGTCCGACACCCTGCTTGAGCCTGTACGCGAACTGGCGCACTCGACGTCAACCCGGGGCGTGTGGGCCAATGGCTTGATTGTGTTCCGGTCGCCTGAGGTATTCCGCTATTTCTTCCTGCACCAGCCGGTGCCGGAGATGCATGCGGTCGAAGAGTGGTTTCAGATCAGGCCGCTGCTTCCCGCCTTGGCTCGAGAACAACGGTTTCATCTTCTCGGCTTGAGCCGCCGTGATGTCCGCCTGTTCCACTGCACACAGCACAGAATTGAACCGGCGAGCATTCGCCAGGTCGTGTCGCAGAACTTCCGTGTATGGCTGGCCACACGCCAGCCGGACCATGTGCTCCAAAACCGTGCCGCGGCCGGACCTTCGGTCGGATCCATGAAAGCTGTCAGCTTCGGAACGAATACCGATCGCGAGCGCGAAGACGAGTACCTGGCCCACTTCTTCAAAGAGATAGATAACGGCGTCAACGCCCTCCTGCGCGACGACGCCGCGCCGCTACTTCTGGCGGGAACCGAAGATGAAACTGCGATCTACCGTCGGGTAAGCACACACCCGCGACTGCTTGATGAGTATGTGCACGGTTCACCGGATGGTTTGAGCGAACGCGAGTTGCACCGGCGGGCGATGGACATAGTCATGGGGCTGTGCTCGCTGCCGCTCCAAAGCGCGATTGCCGAGTTTGAGAAACAGCGAGACAAAGGCCGAGTCTCATTCGACGCACAGAGTGTGATCAAGTCGGCGTGGGAGGGCGGCGTCGCCCATCTGTTCTTGTCGCAGAGGGCAGAGTTTATCGGCCGATGGAATGAAGAAACATATCAAGTCGAAAGCGGCAGTCCCGGCGAGGACCTGCTGAATGCGGCGGCGTTGCAGACGGTGTTGCACGGCGGGCAGGCGTTCGGGCTGGAAGCGGACGATATGCCGGAAAAGCACGAGGTCGCGGCGGTTCTGCGGTTTCGAGCCTGAAGGCGACGGCCGCTCTGCCCAGATCCACAGATTCTATCGTCTAGGTGGTCAGATCAACGATCCCCCGGCACCTACACCTTGATCCTCGCCTGCCGCAGGAGCGACCACCTGCGTATCGGCGCGCTCGGAGAAATGCCGCTTCAGCCGGGGTTCTATGTGTACGTCGGGAGCGCCTTCGGCCCCGGCGGTCTGCGTGCTCGGATCGGGCGTGGCGGATCGCGGCGATGAGTACGGCAACAGCGATTCCCCGGCTTCGGCTGCTCGAACTGCGCCTGCAAGACCCACCTGTTCTAGCTTCATGACCTGCCCTTCAGCGGCGCTGGCGCGGGTCCTCCGCGCATCGGACATTATGCCCAAAATGTCTATTCATGACGCAGTGCATCCAGCGGATTCAGCTTCATTGCGCGGCTTGCGGGCAGGTAGGAGGCAGTGAGAGCGGTCCCGGCCAGCAGGACCGCAACGGCCACGAGCGTCACCGGATCGGTCGCGCTGACGCCATACAGTTGCGAAGATAGCACGCGTGTTATCGCGATCGCGGCTGCGGCGCCGATGCCAAGACCCGCGAGCGTGAGACTGCAGGCGTCGGCCATCACCGAACGGAGCACATCGCGGTTACGGGCGCCGAGCGCAATGCGAATTCCGATCTCCCGCCTGCGGCGCACAACCGCGTACGACATGACGCCGTACACGCCGACGATCGAGAGTGCGAGCGCTATTGCGGCGAAGATGCCGAGCAGCACCGCACTGAAGCGCGTTCGCGTGGTACACACGGCAATGCGTTGTTCCATCGTCATCACGTCATGAATCGGCACCCTGCTGTCCAGAGCCAGCACCTCGCGGCGGATCGCAGGCACGATCAAAGCCGGCGCCGCGGCGGTTCTCAGGATCAGGTAGCCGCAGTATTGATACTGCCGGTAGTACATGTAGACGTCGGGGCTGACGGCTTCATCGATCTTGCCGTACTTCACGTCCCCGACGACGCCGACGACTTCGACGGGCGGGTGCTTCTGTTCCCACACGCCGAGCGACATACGCTTGCCAATCGGATCTTCTCCCGGCCAGAAGCGCTTGGCCGCAGTCTGGTTGATGACCGCGACAGGCGGCGCGTTCGCGCCATCTCGATCCGTGAGAAGCCGGCCCTTCCGAAGCGGCACGCCGAGAGTGCGGAACAGTTCCGCACTCGCTGCGTGAACGGCAACCTGGTGCGTCTGGACGCCCCGCGCCGCCGAGGGCTCGACGGTACGCATCTCGCTATTGTCTACAGGGTCCATCAGCGGCGTCACCGAAGCCAAAGCGGCCGATTGAACTCCGGGGAGAGCCGATACCCGCGCGAGCAACTGCCCATAGAATGCGGTCCGCGCTGTCTGGCTGAGATCCATCGGCAGTTCAATGTTCAGCGTCAGCAGGTGATCGGGTTCGAAGCCCAGGTGCTGCCAACGCAGGTTGACAAAACTACGGATCATAAGGCCGGCGCCGAGCAGGAGCATGAACGCCACTGCGATCTCACCGGTGACCAGCAGCGTTCGCGCGCTGAGCCGCCACATCCTCCGAAAACCTTGTACGCAACCGGAGGCGCTGTGTCTCAGCGACTGGCTCAAATCCAGGCGCGAAGCCCGGAAGGCGGGTAGAAGGCCAAACAGGATACCGGTCGCGACCGAGATCGCAACGTTGAAACCGAGCACGCTCAGGTCCAGCCGGATCGGGTTGAAACCAGGGACCTCGATCTGCCTGGATCCGAACACCAGCGGGTTGCCGGGCTTGAAGGCGGAGACTGTATCGATTCCCCATAGCGCCAGCAGTAGTCCAACCAATCCTCCCAGGCAGGCAAGCATCAGGCTTTCGGTGAGCAGTTGCCGGCCGAGGCGGCCGCGCCCGGCGCCGAGCGCCAGGCGGATTGCGATTTCGCTCTCCCGCGCTGCGGCCCTGGCGAGCAGCAGGTTAGCGATGTTGGCGCAGGCAATCAGCAGAACGAATCCCACCGCCGCCAGGAGAATCAACAGCGAGGTCCGCAGCGTCGGATCTATATTCGCTTCGTTTAACCGGGTAATCCGTACTCCCCAGTCCGGGATTGCAGAGCTTCCGGCCACGGCCTTGACGGCCTGAGCGCCTGCAATCTGCGCCTCCGACCGCGCCTGTTCGAACGAGATCTCCGGTTTCAAACGAGCGACCACTTGCAACCAATGTGCGCCAGCCTGTTTCAGACGGCCCGGGAATCGCATCACGTCCGGGGCCATCATCATCGGCGTCCAGACTTCGGCCGTGCCGGAGAGACCTCTGAAATCCGGCGGCAGGATGCCCACGACCGTAAGTGGCACGTTGCTGATGCTGAGATTACGGCCCACGAGCTTCGGATCGGAGCCGAATCGGCGCTGCCAGAGCGCGTGGCTGACCAGGGCCACCGGATGAGCGCCCGGCGCGGAGTCCTCCTCAGGCGTGAATAGGCGTCCGCGGAAGGCCTTCACACCGAGAGCCGGCAGATAGCTCGCAGAGACAACCTCAAGATCGATTTTTTCCGGGTTGCCTGCCTCCGTCAGAGGCAGCTTCAGGCGGCAATAGCCCGCCACGTGTTGGAACGTCCGGCTACGCTCGCGTAGAGCGGTGAACTTCGGATAGGACCACACGGGAATGGCGTGCACCTCCCCGTTCTGGGACCGCTCTGTCCAATCGACAATCACAAGTTGCTGTGGATCCTTGAAGGGCAGCGGCCGCAATAGTACCGCGTTGACGACGCTGAAAATCGAAGTATTCGCGCCGATACCGAGGGCCAGCGAGAGAATCGCGGCAGCCGTGACGCCCGGCGTCTTCAGCAACGCCCGAAAACCGTATCGAAGATCCTGCACGATGCTGGACATGAATTCTTACCCAAGCGACTTAAGGGCAAGGAAGTCGCCAAAGGTAAGTGATTGAATACGCTACATTACTGCCGCCGGCACCAGACTGATTTGTCCCGTTTTTGGGATCGGATTGCACGACTGCGGACGGCTGCTTGCCCAAACCGCACGAGGGGAAGGAAATGTGATCTGGAAGTTGGTGAAAGGAAATGGTCGGGGCGAGTGGATTCGAACCACCGACCTCCTGGTCCCGAACTAGCATATATCAATAGCTTACGAGCATCGTTTACTGAAAACAAAAGACTTCCACGTCGTCGGCTTGGACCCCAATTGGACCCCAAAAGGCGAAACTGTGGCGAATTGGACCCTGGTTGGACCCTGCTTCCAAGTTGGTAATCCACATGCCTTCGCGCGCACGCGCGCGCGGTCGCGTCGCCATCCGAAAAACCTGACCAAAATATGTTGCTCAGACAGGATTTCAAACTTGCCATATAGGAGCACCATCCCAACACGGCTACAGGCTGATGTGGATGGCAGGCTGGCGGGCGGGTTTGGATGTGGAGATCTTGCCCCTTGCGGGCGGCCGGCAATGTGGATCCCGCTCAGAGCGTGGATACGATGTGGATATGGCAACGACGCTTCCGCTCGCGCTCACTCGCCAGACTCTTCGCGCGCAGGTCAACCGCGCCGAGATGATGTTCATCGAGTCCAAGGCGAGGGCGGCGGGCATGAGCGTGGGCAACTATATCCGGTCGCTCCTTGGCCTGCCGGAGCGGGCTGCCGGCAGGCCGACGCGCGCCCAGATGGAGGCCGAACAGGACCATGCATGGCAGGTGCTCCAGTCCATGGGGATCGATCCCGCGCCGTTCTTCCCTGCCGACGAGTCCTGGCTGGACGAGTACCCGTGATTGTCGGGCTGGCGGGGCGGAACGCCGGTCGGTCACGATCCGAGAGACCGAACGGGAGCGTGAGCAACTGGCGGGTGACGCGAGCCAGGCCGGGTACTGCTCACGCAGTACATCCGGCAGCGCTGTGAGCTCCAGGTCTGCACTACCTCAGCGAGGGCGAGGCCGACGACGCTTGGGAGTACTTCCCTTCAGAGGATTAATCCTTGGCGGGGCTGCGTCGAACCTACGTGCAATCTGGGTGCTCTCATCTGCGCCCTTGGGTGCGTAGAGGCGTCGGCTTCCATCGGCACAGTATTCCCGGTTGTACGCGCCTCGTTGTGGACCCCGGGCCATGACCCATTCACACTAGTTCAATAAACATTTGGGGCTTTTCTTCCAGACACTTAGCGCTATGCACGTGCGACGACCAACCCCGGTTGTTGCTAGATTAGAGACGTACTTTAAGCGCCGGTCATCGCGAATATGGTGATATTCCTGGACGCTCGTCGGCGCCTTTGTTAAGATTTCACAAGTGCCACGGATCGTGCCTCACGCGCGGCAATACAGTTTGCCGTTGACATTCCGGTATCACGTGATACCATCGAGGATATGACCACGTGGCGAGAGATTCAGGCAGAAGACTGTCTCGCGAGGAAGTCGAGGTCATCCTGCGTCGCGCCCGCGCGGACTTCAACGCAGACGGTTTCGTGGTTGGCAGTCCGTTGCACACCTCCCAAGATTTTCAAGAGCTTGAGCTGTTTTCCCACGAAGAGCAATTAGACGCTATCGGGAGCGTGCTCGATGAGATTGCCGCCTGCAATTATTGCGGTCCACACCCCCCTGACCACCTGTCCAAAGAGCCAAAGTGTCGTGGTGCTCGGATGGTCCAGTTCGCTTGGCATTCGGAATGCTTTGATGGAAGGCGGATGTACGTGAAATTCTGCTTGAAGGATTGTCGCTTCGTCCTTCTCAGGATTCACCCAGACTACAAGAAGGGAACACGATGAACTGTTTTGTTTGCGATGACGGCACACTGACTACCCGACTCGCGGACGTTGAGGGAGAGATCAAAGGAGAGAAGTACAGAGTTCATGTCAGTGCGCTTGTGTGTGACAAGTGCGGACACGTTGCGATGGAGGGATCCGACGCGTCGGAGTTCATGCGGCGACTGGCGGACGCTTATCGGCGCGCGCATAATCTCCTTACAAGCGAGGAGATTAGACGCATCCGCGGAGGCATGAGTCAGCAGCGCTTTGCCAAAGCGCTAGGCGTTGGCGTAGCCAGCGTCAAACGTTGGGAGTTGGGATTGGTTCAGGAAGAGCGAAATAACGCTCTGATTCTCGAATTCGCTCGGGGGGCCAATCGAGGATGGATTTTTGAGTCCGAGAGTGCGTGCAGCACAGAGCCCAGACCCCTAATGGAGGGGGCTGGCCTGTGGTCGTGTTGCCACAGTCCTCCACCAATGACCCGAGTGACGGGGCTTTGTCACTAAAGGTAAGAACTTGTACCCAATGATAATCTCACAAGAACCCGAAGAAATCCGAAAAGCCATCGCGCTTCAAACGAACTGTGAACTGGTGCGGGTGGTACTGCGCAGTTGCCGTGCTTCCGTCGAAAGCACGGAAGTAATGGATCGAAGCGCGACGTCCTTTCGACTTTCTCACGCCTCTTCAGCAAATCCTGTCCTTAACGGAGTACTACGAATACAAGTCAACTTCAGCGTCCACGGTGAGAACAATGCCGACCCACCCGTGCGGCTGTTTCTTCTGGAATGTGCATTTGATTTGGACTATGAACTTCACGAGAAGTCCTTCGAACCGAGTCCTGAATCGGTGACAGCGTTCAAGGATGGCAACGCGGTGTTCAACTGCTGGCCGTACGCTCGTGAATTCGTCCACAACCTTACTGCTCGAATGGGGTTGGACCTCCCCCCCCTGCCCTTCCTTCGTATCGTCCCTAAGCAGGCCGCCGCACAGACAGAGCCAGTCAAAGGCGAATCAAAACCGCACACCGCTAAGGGACAATCTCGCAGAGTTCGTAAGACCGTCCAATCAGCAGAAGAACTCCCTGGGGAATAATGTCGCGTTCGGTGTCTATCCTGATTAGAAACCTAACGTGTGCGGGTCAATAAACTCCCGACTGCTGCGCTGACGAGGGTGTCACTCCTGCCGCTCCGCTCCCTCCCACCCTCCTCGTGTCCGCATCTCGCTGCGGCGCGGCAATTTCCTCCAACACCCCGCCGTTTCGCCTCCATACGGACCTGGGAGTACCGCGACAGCGCCGGCCCTGGGAACAGTCCGTGAACAAGATGGGCCTGCTCCCCCGCCTCAGACCGCAATGCTGTACAGCGTCCCCGCCTCGCCCGCCAGAAGCGGTCGTGCAGGTCGCGGCAGTAGTCGAGCGCGGCCGCCCGCCCGAGGAAGTCGGCAGCGATCCTCACTCCGGGCGCATCGAGGGATCGCCGCGCGAGGGCTGCGCGATCGCCGTCCTCGATCATCTCGTGGCACGCTTCGCATGCGAGCCAGTCCCCGACCTCGGGGGACACTTGAAAACCGGCCAATGAGGGACACCTCAAAACCGGCCAACGGGCGTTAGGCAGGACAGCTTCATTTATACCCCACCGGAATCTTTTCCGGCAAATACTTCTTCACGT
>JBLNDJ010000026.1:0-44691 GCA_050261515.1 Acidobacteriota bacterium
ACTCGACGGCCCGCGCGTAAAGAAAAAGGCCGGCTTCCCTCCTGCGGAGGAAAGCCGGCCTGAAAACGAAACCAAATCCCTCAAATCGCGAGGGACTTGACAGGTCGCTCCATATCAGAACGACAGTCGCGCCGAGAACTGGAAGATGCGCGGCTCGTTCGCCTGCATACTCAGATCCTGAAGACCCGTGTACATGTTCGGGTTGACGTCGTTCGGGTGGTTCAGGAAATTGAAGGCGTCAGCTTTGATTTGCAGTTTGGTGCTCTCGCGAATGCTGAACGTTTTGTTCAGGCCCATATCCGCGGTCCAATAGCCGGGCCCTTTGATGTTCGCGCGCTGATTCCAGCTCACGAGGTTGTAGTAGTACGTCGCATCCAGAGGCGCCCATGCGGTGCCGCCGTTCTTGAGCGGCAACTGAACCCAGCCGCCATCGCCCGGATTGCCCAACTGGCGCATGACTCTCTGGGTCGGATCCACCGGCATCAGTTGCTGGAGCTTCTGCATGTCCACGTTCGTCGCCTGGGTCGGATCGAAACTTCCCTTGAACCAGATCCGCTGATTGACGCCGTTGATGTTCATGGTGAGCCGCTCGTCGGCGCTCAGCGTGGGATCGCCGAACTGCCACAAGGTTTCGCCGTTACCGGATTCCCCAACCGTCAGCCACAGGCCGGAC
Source organism: Acidobacteriota bacterium (assembly GCA_050261515.1). Taxonomy (GTDB): domain Bacteria; phylum Acidobacteriota; class Terriglobia; order Bryobacterales; family Bryobacteraceae; genus JBLNDJ01. The sequence continues at coordinate 674 of JBLNDJ010000026.1, forward strand.
CGCCACGAACCGGCAGGCGTCAGGCTCCAGCCGCCGACCACCGCATCCAGAAGCTTCGACATGTTGCCGCCGAAGTGCCGGCCGCGGCCGAAGGGAAGATCGAGAACGCCGTTCCAGCTCACGCGGTGCTGGGGAATGCTCGGGTTGTTCGCGTATCCGAGCCGCTGCCGCTGCGCGTAGGTCAGGTTCGGCTCGCCGAGGATTTCGTTGCTCTGCGGAACGCTGAAGCCGCGGGGATCGCCGTTGATGTCCTGGCTTCCGCCCGCACCGGCGTCGTCGTCGGTCGTGGTGAGCGCGCGGCTGAAGGTGTAGTAGGTCTGGAACGCCACGCCCTTGGAGAAGCGCCGCTCCAGGTTGATCTCGGCCATATGTGTGTTCGAGTTGCCGGTCTTGTTGATCGCCTTCATCGCCCAGTCGGGGTTAGGCCGCAGCAGATCGGTATTGCCGGGGCGCGCCTCTCCGGTTCGAATGACATAGTTGTACCAGCCCTCTTTGTTGTTCAGGTCGTAGCGCTGCTCCAGGTTGCGCCCCTGGTTGCCGATGTAGCTGAAGCGGAGCGCAGTGTCTTTCATAAGCTCGCGCTCGATGGTGAAGTTCCAGGTGCGCTGGCGCCCGTCGTTCCAGTTCTGGTAATCCCAGGCATAGAAATCCTGGGCATAGCCCTGGATCGTGGGATTCTTTTGATGCGGGTTAGTTAAAGTATCTTAGCCGAACTGGCGGGGATTGCGGCGGGAGGGTGGGGCTTCAGTCCCGCTCTCGCGGACCTGAAACCCCCAGACAAAGGCAACTTAGCTTGCGAAATCGACCGAGCGGGCGATCTTGACCGCCGGGTTCTGCTTCAACTCGGACAGCACCTTCTCGGGCACCGCGCCGTCGGTCTCGACGATGGCCAGCGCCTCGAGCGGCTCGCCCGGCGCCAGCGGCGCATCGCGGCGGCCCAGCGAAAAGTTCGCGATGTTGATGCCGTTGTTGCCGAGCACGGTCCCGACGTGGCCGATCACGCCCGGCACGTCATGGTTCTTCATGAACACCAGGTGGCCGGAGAGCGGCGCCTCGCACGAGATGCCGTCCACGCGAATTATGCGCGAACGGTCGAGCACCACGGCGCCTTCGACCGCCGTCACGCCTGCGTCCGTTTCGAGCTCGAGGGTGACCGAATCGACGTGCGCCGCCTTCTTCTCGTGGCGTTCGTTGACCGTCAGCCCCCGCTGGGTGGCGAGCTGCATGGAGTTCACCAGCGTCGCCTTCTGCGAGAGCCAGCGGTTGAACAGTCCCACCAGCCCGGAGTTGCGGATCAGGTGCGTGCTCCCGTTGCCGATCTTGCCCGAATACACCAGCCGCACGGCAGTCGGGTTGCCGCGCGAGATCTGCGCCGCGAAGCAGCCAAGCCGCTCGGCGAGCGAGATGTAGGGCCCGAGCACCTTGTACTGCTCCGCCGTGAGCGGCGGCATGTTGACCGCGTTGGTCGCCACGCCGGTCCTCAGATACTCGGCGATCTGCTGGGCGATGCGCACGCCGACGATCTCCTGCGCTTCCTCGGTCGAACCGGCGATGTGCGGCGTCGCAAGCACGGTTTCGAGACCCAGCAGCGGCAGGTCGGCCGCCGGCGGCTCCGGCTTGAAGACGTCGAGCGCCGCGCCCGCGACCTTGCCCGACTGAATCGCTTCGGCCAGTGCTTCCTGGTCCACCATCTCGCCGCGCGCGCAGTTAATGATGCGGACGCCCGGCTTCATCTGCGCGATCGCCTCGCGCGAAATCAGTTTCTGCGTTTCCGGCGTGAGCGCGACGTGAATCGTGATGTAGTCGCTCTCGGCGTAGAGCTGCGCGAGATCCACCAGCTTGACGTCGAGGTCGGCCGCGGTCTGCGGGCTCACGAACGGGTCGTTGGCAATGATCGTCATCTCGAACGCCCGCGCGCGGCGCACCACTTCCCGCCCGATCGAGCCGAGCCCGATCACGCCCAGCGTCTTCCCGCGGATTTCGTTGCCGAGGAACTTCTTCTTCTCCCACTTGCCCGCTTTGGTCGAGTCGCTGGCCTGCGGGATCGAGCGCGCGAGCGCGAGCATCAGCGCGATGGTGTGCTCGGCGACTGAAACCGCGTTGCCGCCCGGCGTGTTCATGACGATCACGCCCGCGGCCGTGGCGGCATTCAAATCGACGTTATCGACCCCGACTCCCGCGCGCCCGATGACGCGCAGCTTCGGAGCCTTCTCAAGCACTTCTTTGGTGACCTTCACCGCGCTGCGCACGATGAGCGCTTCCGCATCGGGCAGGCAGTTCAGGTATTCCTTCGGATTCGAGACGACGACGTTCCAGCCGGGCTGCGACTTGAGCAGCTCGATTCCGGCGGCGGCCATGGGTTCGGCTACCAGGACGTTCATACATTCACCGCCTTGGGCAGCGCAACCTCCGCGTAGACTTTCTGGACCTCGGCCACGCCCTTGCCGAGCTCGACCGGGTGGCCGTTGGCCGAAAGGATCAGCTCCAGACCCGCAATCACGGCGAACAAATCCGGAAAGTCGAAGTACCCCAGGTGGGCGATGCGGAAAATCTTGCCCTTCATCGTTCCCTGCCCGTTGGCGATGATCGCGCCGAAGCGGTTGCGGAATTCCTTCACGATGACCCCGGAATCCATGCCCGCGGGCGCTTTGATCGCCGTCACGGACGAGCCGGGCGAACCAGGCGAGAACAGCTCGAGGCCAAGCGCGGCCGCCGCAGCCCGCGTCGCGCGCGCGAGCAACTGCGCGTTCTCCACGAGCTTCGGCATCCCGATCTGCTTGATGTACCCGAGCGCCGACGCAAGCGCCAGCAGAAGGCTCGTCGAGGGCGTCCAGCTCGATTCGCCGCCGTCCGCGCTCTTCTTCTCTTTCTTCAGATTGAAGTAGTAGTGCGGCAGGCCGGCCGTCTCGGTGAACTTCCACGCCTTGGCGCTGATCGTCATGAACGCCAGGCCGGGCGGGATCATGAACGCTTTCTGCGAGCCGCCGATGACGACGTCGAGCCCCCAGCCGTCGATGTCGAGCGGCATGGTGCCGATGCCCGTGATCGCGTCCACCACGAAGATGGCCTGCGTCTTCGCGATCGCCTCCGCCATGGCGCGCACGTCGTGCGCCGCGCCGGTCGAGGTCTCGGAAGCCTGCACGAAGACGCCGCGCGCATCCGGGTTCTCGGCCAGCGCCGAAGCCACCCGTTCGGGCGTAACGACATCGCCGTACTCGGCCTTCAGGACGACCGCGTTCAGCCCGTAAGCCGCCGCGATCTCGACCCATCGCTCGCCGAACTTTCCGGCGGTGCAAACGATGACCTTATCGCCGCGCGAAAACAGGTTCGACACGGAAGCGTCCATCGCGCCGGTTCCCGACGCGCTGAAGATCAGCACATCGTTCTGGGTGCCCAACACTTCCTTGAGGTCTTTGAGTGCCGAGCGGTACACGTTGCGGAAATCCTCGGTACGGTGATGGATGTCCGACGCCATCATTGCGTGCAGCGCGGGGGGATAGAGAGGTGTCGGCCCCGGCGTTAAGAGACGTTGCTTACGGATGTACATGGGTGTTCGGTCTTAATAGAATAGCAGAGGAATGCCTCTACTCGAACGGCTGCAAAAGGACATGACCGAGGCCATGAAGGCCCGGGACGAAGAACGCCTGAACGCGCTCCGCATGGTGAAGACGGCGCTCAAAAAGCAGGAAGTCGATTCGATGAAACCGCTCGACGAAAAGGCCGAGATCCAGATCCTGAACATGCTGATCAAGCAGCGGCGCGAAGCGGCCGAGATGTTCCGCAAAGGCGGCCGCGCCGAACAGGCCGACAAGGAAGAGGCCGAGCTGCGCCTGATCGAATCCTACATGCCCGCTATGGCGAGCGACGAAGAGATCGAAGCGGCGATCGAGGCCGCGCTGGGCGAGACGGGGGCGGCTTCGGCGAAGCAGATGGGGCTCGTCATGAAGGCCGTGCAGGCCCGGCTCGCCGGCAAGCGGGTGGACGGCAAAGCGCTCAGCGACAAGGTGCGGGCCAAGCTGGGATAGGTGAGGGAATGTCCGTCATTCAGTTGGGATCTGCCGAACGGAATTAGCCCGCCACGAAGCCGGCGAGCCGGCTGCGGACGGATTGCGGTACTTCGGCATCGATCACGCAGTCCTCGCCCTCGTACCGCAAGCTGCGCACGCGCCCAAACTCGTGCAGCAGGTTGATCGTGCCGCCGTCGCCCGCGGGAATGCGGAAGGTCGCGCGCGTCACCGGGTCGAGGGGCAGCAGGTCATCCACCGCGGCAAGCAGATGGTCGATTCCCTGCCCTGTTTTCGCCGAGACCGCGACGGCCCGGGTTTCCGCTTTCGCGCCCAGACCGGCCAGCAGGCGCCGGCGGGCGGCGTCGGGATCGGTCCCGGCCTCGGGCGCCAGGTCGGTCTTGTTCAGCACCAGCAGTTGCGGCGTGGCGCCGGCGTCGATCTCCGCGAGCACCTTTAATACGTGCGCGATCTGCGGCTCGGCGTGCGGGGACGATACGTCGATCACGTGCAGCACCAGCGACGCTTCGGTGACTTCCTCGAGCGTCGCGCGGAAGGCCTTCACCAGGTCCACGGGCAGGTTGCGGATGAACCCGACCGTGTCGCTGAGCAGAATCTTGCGGCGCGACGGGAGCGCGATCGCCCGCACGGTCGGATCGAGCGTGGCGAACATGCGCGAGTCGGCGACAACTTCAGCGCCGGTAATCCGGTTAAACAGCGTCGATTTCCCGGCGTTCGTGTAGCCCACCAGCGCCGCGGTCGCAAGCGGCACGGCCTGGCGCTGCCGGCGCTGCACGGCGCGCCCCGACCGCACGCTGTCGAGCTCCTTCTGAAGCCGCGCAATGCGGCCGGAGATGCGCCGGCGGTCGGTTTCAAGCTGCGTTTCGCCGGGTCCCCGCGTGCCGATGCCGCCGCCGAGCCGGGACATCTCGGTGCCCCGTCCGGCCAGGCGAGGCAGCAGGTAGTTCAATTGCGCGAGCTCCACCTGAAGCTGCCCTTCCCGCGTGCGCGCGCGCCGGGCGAAGATGTCGAGGATGAGCTGCGTACGGTCCACCACCTTGCAGTCGAGCGCCCGCTCCAGGTTGCGCTGCTGCGTGGGGGTGAGGTCGTGGTCGAAAATGACGGTGCCGGCCTTCGCGGCCCGGGCGAGCGCGGCCAGTTCCTCGACCTTGCCGGACCCGATCAGCGTGGCCGCTTTCGGCCGCTCCAGCGTCTGAAGCATCCTGCCGAGAATCACGGCCCCGGCGCTTTGGGCCAGCGTCGCGAGCTCGTCCAGAGACTCCTCCGGCGTGTAATCGAAATAACCGGAACTTTCCTTTCGGCCCGAATGGCCCTTGATATCCAGGCCGGCCAGCAGGGCGCGTTCCCGTTCGGGGGCGGGAGACAGTGATCAGCCCTCCGATTCGGCGGCTTGCGACAGGCCCGGCTGGCTGCTTCCGGCCCCGGCCGCGGAGGCCTGCGACGCCGCCGCGTATCCGTGCCCGGACTTGGCAATAACGACGGTCGAGATCGCGTGCTTGAAGATGAGCTGCTCCTGGCTATTCGATTCAAGAATCAGCGAGTACTTGTCGAAGCTTTTGATGCGGCCCGAAAGCTTGACCCCGCTCATCAGGTAGATCGTCAGAAAGGTTTTGTCCTTTCTCGCGTTGTTGAGAAAAGCTTCCTGAATGTTCTGCGCCGGCTTTTCCATCGTATTTCCTTTGGCCCGGGAGGGTTCCTATTCTATCAAAATGACGCCCAGCGCCGAATGCGATTGTACAACAACCGCCCAAGGCGCGGGCGCGTTCACTCGCCGTCGACGGCGGGGGCCGGGCCACCCTCCGCGGCTTGCTCCTGGCAGGGGATACAATACTTCGCCCACGGAACGGCGTCGAGGCGCTTGGCCGCGATCGGCTCTTCGCAGCCCTGGCAGATGCCGTAGTTCCCCGCGTCGATCCGGCGCAGAGCGCCCTCCAGATCGCGCAAAAGCTCGATTTCCATGCGGTTCTGGTTCAAGAACAGCCACTCGTCGTGGCTTTTCTGGCACCAATCGCCGAAATCGAGCGGCTCGTCGGGGCGCGCCACGACCGCCTCGGCGCGGCGCGCCGACAGGCCCTCGCGCAGCTCGTCGATCTTTTTTTGCAACAGCTTGCGGTACCGCTCGGTCCGCGACATATGTGAGTCTGACTAAAGTATCACGAGTTCTGGAAAATGCAAGCGAATTCTAAGCGGAAAGGAAACAGGAGTTAGAATACAGGGGACGGAAGGGGGCGGGGGGCATGGAGAACCGGGAGATCGCCCGGCTGCTGGCCGAAACGGCCGACCTGATGGAGATTGCCTCCGGCGATCCGTTTCGCATCCGCAGCTACCGGAATGCCGCTTCGGCCGTCGAAAGCTGGCCCGAGCGCGTCGAGGATATTCTCAAGAACCCGGAGCGCAAGGTCACCGAAATTCCGGGAATCGGCAAGGGCATGGCGGCGAACCTCGAGGAGATCGCCGCGCGCGGATCGTTCGAGCGGCGCGACGAACTGCTCGCGAAGTACCCGCCCACCGCCCTCGAGCTGCTCAAAATTCAGGGGCTCGGGCCGAAGACCATCTCGCTGCTTTGGGAGCATTACCGCATCAGCACCATCGACGATCTCGAGCGCATCTGCCAGGAGCAGAAGCTGCGGCTGCTTCCGCGCCTGGGCGCGAAGGTCGAGGAGAAGGTGCTGAGGTCGATTTCGAGCTACCGGCAGCGCGCGGGGCGCTTCCTGCTCAACGCCGCGGACGAACTGGCCGCCGATCTGGCCGGCTACCTCATGGAGACGCCCGGCATCGAGCAAGTGACTCCGGCGGGCAGCCTGCGGCGCGGCCGGGAGACGGTCGGCGATCTGGACCTGCTCGTGACGGGCCCGGAGCCCGGCGCGGTCCTCGAGCGCTTCGTCGCGCACCCGCGCGTCCACGAAGTGCTCGCGCGCGGCGAAAACAAGGCCAGCGCGAAGGTGGGACTCCAGGAAATCCAGGTGGACGTGCGCGCGCTGCCCAGGGAGAGCTACGGGGCCGCGCTGCTCTACTTCACCGGCAGCAAGGAGCACAACATCGCGCTGCGCAACCGCTGTCTGAAGAAGGGCTACACGCTGAGCGAGTACGGGCTGTTCCGGCTGGAGGGCAACGAGCGCGCCGCGGGCGCGGCCGAGGAGGAGATTTACGAGAAGCTGGGGCTCGCCTGGATTCCTCCGGAACTGCGCGAGAACCAGGGCGAGATCGACTGCGCGGCCGAGGGGCGGCTGCCGCGGCTGGTCGAAGCGCCCCAGATCCGCGGCGATCTGCATATCCACACCACCGAGACCGACGGGCGCGCCACGCTCGAACAAATGGCAGCCCAGGCCAGGAAGCTCGGCTACGAGTACATCGCGATCACCGACCACTCCAAGGCGCTCGCGATGGCGAACGGGCTCGACGAAGCGCGGGCGGTCGCCTTCGCGCGCCGCGTCCGCGAGATCAACCGCGCCGGGGCGCTCGGCATCCACGTATTCTCCGGGATCGAATGCGACATACGCCGCGACGGTGTGATGGACCTGGCCGATGATGCCCTTGCCGAGCTGGACTTCGTCATCGGCAGCGTCCACAGCTACATGAATCTCGAGCCCGCCGAGATGACCGACCGCCTGCTGCGCGCGCTCGAGTGCCCGCACCTCCGCGCGCTCGGCCATCCGACCGGCCGGCTCCTGCTGGTCCGCGAGCCCTACCCGTTCGACTTCGAGCGCGTGGCGGCCGAGGCCGCCCGCCGCAACGTGTGGATGGAGATCAACTCGAGCCCCGAGCGCCTCGACCTGTTCGACTCGCGCATCCGCGCCGCCCACGCGCGCGGCGTGAACTTCATCGTCTCCACCGACGCGCATCATCCGAAGCACCTCGCCAACATGCGCTACGGCGTTTCGATGGCGCGCCGCGGCTGGCTTGAAGCCTCCAGCGTGATGAATACGCTACCATTAAAAGAGTTTCAGTTGCTGCTTACTCGTCATTCCCTATGAAAACTTTGCCGGACGGCGCTCGCATGCGCATTCCTATCGAGAAATATACGCTCGGCAACGGCATGAGGGTGATCCTCTCGCCGGACAATGCCGTGCCGGTCGTGACCGTGTACCTCATCTACGGCGTGGGCGCTCGCGCCGAACAGCGAGGCCGCACGGGATTCGCGCACCTGTTCGAGCACATGATGTTTCAGGGCTCGGAGAACGCGCCGAAGGGAACGCACTTCCAGCTCGTCGAATCGAACGGCGGCTCGCTGAACGGCTCGACGCACCCGGACTACACCGATTACTTTGAAGTCCTCCCGGCGAACAAGCTCGAAGTCGGGCTGTGGCTCGAAGCGGATCGCATGCGCGCGCTCGCCATCAACCAGGCGAGCCTCGACAACCAGAAGGAAGCCGTGAAACAGGAGCGTCGGCTGTCGTTCGACAATCAGCCTTACTCGACCGCGATCGTGGACCGCTGGCCCGAACTCGCGTTCCGGAACTGGCAGAACTCGCACTCGCTCATCGGATCGTTCGAGGACCTGGACGCCGCCACGGTCGAAGACGTCGCGCGGTTCTTCCGCACATACTACGCGCCGAACAACGCGGTGCTGGTGATCTCGGGCGATATAGCGGTTCCCGAAGCGAAGCGGCTCGTCGAGTTCTACTTCGCGGACATCCCCCCGCAGCCGCAGCCGGAGCCGCCCGACCTCAGCGAGCCGCCGCGCGCCGCGCCGCTCACCGAAACCTACCGCGACCGCCTCGCGCGCGTGCCCGCGGCCGTGATCGGCTACCCCGGTCCCGTGCGGCGTTCGCCCGCATTCCACGCCATGGTGATGCTCGACCTCATCTTCACCGGAGGCGACAGCTCGCGCTTCCACCAGAACCTGGTGAAGGAACGCAAGTCGGTCATCCAATACGAAGCCAATCTCGGCTGGCCGTTCGCCGGCCCGACCGATTACAAGGACCCCGGCGTCTACGCCATGATGCTGCTCTACAATCCGGCCTTCGAGGGCACGGAGATCGTGGCGCAGGTGGAAGAAGAGCTCGCGAAGGTTCGCGACAACGGCGTGACGCCCGAGGAGCTGGAGCGCGCCCGCACGCACCTGCGCGCCGCGCGCATACGCCAGTTGCAAAGCTCGCACCAGCGCGCGCACCTGCTCGGCAAGTACGAGCTGCTCGACGGCAATCCCGAATACATCAACACGGAGCTGGACGATTTCCTCGCGGTGATGCCCGCCGAGGTGCAGGCCGCCGCGCGCGAGTATCTCGACCCAGGCAAGCGCACCGTGCTCAACATCGTCCCGGCCCCGGAGGAGCAGGAAAGTGTCCAATAGAAAACAGCCGCCGCGGATCTCGGGACTCCCGGTTTACAAGCTTCCGCCGGTCGCCGAAACGCAGCTCGCGAACGGCCTGTGCGTCGTGCTGGTCGAGGACAAGCGCTTCCCGATGGTCACCGCGCGTCTCGGCTTTCAGGCCGGCACGCGCTACGATCCGCCGGAGTTGCGCGGCCTTTCGGAGACCACCGCCGCGCTGCTCACAGAAGGCACGGCCACGCGCACCTCGCGCCGGATCGCGGAGGAAGTGGCGGGGATCGGAGGCACGCTGCACGCCGACTCGTCGCCGGACGCGCTCGTCGTCGCCGCCAGCGCGCTCGCCGAGCACCTCCCGGAACTGCTCGACCTGACGGCCGACGTCGTGCAAAACCCGAGCTTCCCGGAAGAGGAAGTCGCGCTGCGCAAGCAGAACCGGAAGCAGGAACTCGCCGCGCAGCGAGCCGAAGCGTCCTTCCTCGCCGACGAGAAATTCAGCGAGGTGCTCTATGGCCCGCACCCCTACGCGCGCCAGGACCCGACGCCGGAGTCGATCGACTGCCTCACGCGCGACGCCATCGCCGCATTCCGCGCCGAGCATCTGTTCCCGAACAACGCCGTGCTGGTGCTGCTGGGAGCGCTTCCCGAGCGCAAGCAACTGCTGGCGCTTCTCGAATCGAAATTCGGCGGCTGGGCGCAGGGCAGCGCGGCCGCGCCGCCCACGGCGGAACTGCCCGCCCCGGAACGCTCCCTCGTGCTGGTGGACCGCGCCGGGTCGGTTCAGGCCGATATACGCATCGGCCGGCTCGCGGTGACGCGCACGGACCCGGACTACTTCCCGCTGCTCGTGGCCAACACGATCCTCGGCGGCGGAGCGGCCTCGCGCCTGTTCGCCATCATCCGCGAGAAAGAAGGATTCGCCTACGACGCCCGCAGCGCCCTGAGCCCGATGAAAGACGCCGGCTCCTTCGCCGTGATCACGCAGGTGCGCAACGAAGTGCTCGCGCCCGCGATCGAGGCCGCTCTCGGCGAGATGCGGCGGATCGCTACCGAAGACGTCACCCCCGACGAGCTCGAGACCGCGAAGAACTACCTCAGCGGCGTGTTCGTCATGCGTATCGAGACACTCGACGGCCTGGCCAGCCAGCTCGCGGCGGTCAAGCTGCTCGGCCTGCCCATCGACTACCTCGAACAATACACGAAGCGTGTGCGCGCGGTGGACGCCGCCGCCCTCAGGGCCGCCGCCGCCAAGTACATACGGCCGGACGCGGCCGCGCTCGTCGCGGTAGGCGACGCCTCGGCGGCCCGGAAAGAACTGGAGAAATTCGGAAGCGTGACCGTGGTGAAGGCGGAAGAATGAAGCTGGTTTCCTCGAAGCTCAAGTACAAGTGCCCCATTTTTTCGGTAACCGAAGAAGAAGCGATCGACCCGAGCGGGTTCCGCATCAAGCGCGCGGTCGTGCACCACGCAGGCTCGGCGGTCATGATGGCGGTTGACGAGAAAGGCCGCGTCCTGCTCGTCAAACAGTATCGCCTCCCCGCGCAAGCAGCGCTCTGGGAACTCCCCGCCGGAAGAGTTGACCCGGGCGAAACCGTCCTCGCCGCCGCCAAGCGCGAACTCATCGAAGAAACCGGCTACCGCGCCCGCAAATGGACCAGGCTGGTTAGCTTCTACGCCAGCCCCGGCTACGTGGCGGAAAAGATGACGATCTACCTGGCTTCAGGCCTGACCCAGGGCGACGCCTCGCCCATGGAAGACGAGCGCATCGAATGCCGCTGGTTCACGCCAAGGCAGATTGACGAGATGATCCGCGCCGGCAAGATCGTAGACGGAAAAACCATGATCGGCCGCTTCGCGTACGGCTTCCACCGGAAGAACAAAGCATAATGAAGCCGCCGATGAACGCGGATGAACGCAGATAAAAAACCTCACTATTTATCGGCGTTTATCTGCGTTCATCGGCGGCCAATACTTATTTCTTCGGCGGCGCCGCGGGTTTCGGAGCCGCGGCGGCCGGATGAGTGGCGGGGGTTGTCGCAGGCGCCCCGGCGGCCGGGGCGGCTGCGCTTTGCGCCTTGTCGTACTGCTCGACGATATCCCGCGTGATGTCGATCGCGCTGGCTGCGTAGAGCACCGGCGTCTGGGGCGAACTCACGTCCAGAATCAGGGCGAAGCCGTGCTCGGTCGCGTAGCGGTCGATCACGGCCATGATCTTCTGCCCCAACTCCTGAAGGATGCGGCCCTGCTCCTGCTCGAGCTCGGCGTTGGCGTCGTCCATGTCGCGCTGGACCTGCTTGCGGCGCTGCTCGATGTCGCGCATGAGCTTCAGCTTCGCTTCTTCGCTCATCGTGTTTGCGCCGGCGCGGTACTGCGCTTCCATCTGCTGGAGTTCGCCCTGCTTGCTCTCGACTTGCTTGCGCTTCGGCTCGAACTTCGCATCGATCGCGGCGGCCGCCTTCTTGCCGTCCTGGGTCTGGATGATCGCGCTCTGGATGTTGATGATGCCGACTTTGACGGGCGTCGCGGTCTGGCCGAAGGCCAGCACACCGAAACCGAGCGCCATGAGCGGCGCGTAGAGCAGGTTCCTGGTCACGGGAAAGCTCCTTATTTGGAAGCCGCGGGCTTGGCGGCAGCGGGCTTGGGGGCGGAGGCGGGCGCGGCGGCTGCCGCCGCAGGAGCCGCGGCGGCACCGGAGTGCGTCTTGTCGTACAGCGCCACGATCTCCTCGGTGATGTTGATCGCGTTTGAAGCGTACAACACGGGCGTCTGCGGAGAGCTGACGTCCAGAATCAGCGAGAAGCCGTGCTCGCTGGCATAGCGGTCCACCACGGCCATCACCTTCTGCCCGACTTCCTGCCAGATTCGGTTCTGCGCCTGGTCAAGCTCAGCCTGCGCATCGTCCACGTCGCGCTGGAGCTGCTTGCGGCGCTGGTCGATCTCGCGCTGAAGCTTCAGCTTCGCCTCGTCGCTCATGGTGTTGGCGCCGGCGTTGTACTGCGCCTGCAACTGCTGCAGCTCGTTCTGCTTGCTTTCGACTTCCTTCCGCTTCGGGGCGAAGCGCGCGTCCAGGTCGGCGGCGGCCTTCTGGCCGTCTTTGGTCTGAACGACGGCTCTCTGAATGTGAATGATCCCGACCTTCGTGGCCGGACCGGCGGCCTGGCCGAAGGCCACGACACCCATACCCAGCGCCATCAGGGACGCTCGAAACAGACTTGTTTTCACAGGGCAAACTCCTTGGATCCGCTAATCATAGCATACGCCAGTTGAGCGAAACCGCTTCCCGGCGGCCCCGGCCCGGTGACTGAGCCGCGCCGCCGCAAGCGGTTTCGGAACAGGTCAGAATGTCCGGCCGATCGTGAACCGGAAAACGCTGCGCTTCTCGGGCCACTGGAACGGCATGCCGTAGGCGTTAACCGCTTTGGCGAACGTCGCCTGGTTCGGGAACATGGACCGGTCCGCCGCAATCGGCTTGATAATGAACTCATCGACGATGCTGGGATTGTACGCCCAGTAGATCCGGAACGGCGCATTCACCACCGGCAGCAGCACCTGCAACTCCAGGCCGGTCGAGGCCCGGGGCTTCTGCGTGCCCGCGGCGATCTTGATCCGGTCCGTGAACCCCGCCTGCGGGAACTGGGCGTTCAGGTTCGCGAGCTGGTCCGGCTTCACCGTAAGCTGGTCCGTGCGGACCACCTTGTCGAGGCCCACGTCGAAGAATGCGGCCAGCGTGACCGGGCCCGCGATCGGGATGCGGTACTCGAAGTTCCCCACCGCCTGCACGTCGCCGCCGGGGAAGATCGTCTGGTAGACCGGGATCGTCATCGTCACCGGCGCAAAACTGGTCACACCGTTGGTGATCACCTTCTGCAACCGCGCCGACCCGTCGTCGTTCAACACCGGAACCGTCGCGCTGCTCGGCATGAACGCGATCGGGCTGATGCTCCAGATATCGAAGCCGCGCACGTCCTGTTCGCCGCCGATGTAGTAGCGGTTGAACGGCGGCGCCGCCTGCCCGCTGTAGCCCGTGACGAACGACCCCATCAGGCGGAAGCCGACCACGTGGCTCTTCCTCAGCGCCTGGTGGAAGTACGTCGTCGAGATCGACGGCTGCAACATCTTCACGTTGCCGCCCAGGCCGGCGATGCCGGTCGAAATCGAGATGCTGTGGCCGCGCGAGGGTGTCACCGGGTGGTCGACGCTGTTGTACGTGTAGGAGGGAATGATCTGGCTGGTCCTGATGCCGGTCAACTGGTTCGGCCCGCTCAGTCCCTGAAAGTTCATGTAGTCGAAGTACACCGAACAGGCGACGCTTTCCTGTGCGCAAGTGTACTTGGTCGTGCTGTAGCCGTAGCTCAAGCCCAGGCGCGCGAAGCTTCGCTTGAGCGGATAGCTGGCGAACGTCGTGAACCCGTGGCCGTTGGAGGTGTAGTTGAGCAGGTTGGACGGGCCGAGCGCGTTGAAGTACGGGATCAGGTTCTGCCCGGTGAGCAGCGAGGTCTCGCGGCCCTGGTCGTAGTTGAACCGCTGCTCGAACACCGTGAAGCCCACCTGGATGGGCTTATCCAGGAAGTACGGCTCGGTGAAGCCGAACGTCACGTTCTGCAAGCGGTCACCCAACTGCGACTCGATGCTCAGCGTCTCGCCGAGTCCGAGGAAGTTGTTGGTCGAATAGTTGAACCCGACGAACGTCCCGGCGATGCCCGAAACGCCGCCCGTCAGGCCGATCGAGTTCTTCCCGCGCTCCTTCACCTTGAGCGCGATATCCACCGTGTTCGTCTTCGGGTCGCGCGTGATCTGCGCCGCTTCTTCCTTCTTCAAGGCCTCGAAATAGCCGAGCTGGTTCAGGCGCAGGATGCTCAACTCCCACATCTTGCTGTTGAACAGGTCGCCTTCGTCGAGCAGCAGTTCCCGGCGGATCACCTTGTCGCGCGTCGTCGTGTTGCCCTGGAAATCGATGCGGCGGACGTAGAACTGCTTGCCCTCGTCCACGTTCATGGCCAGGTCGATCTGGTCCGTGCCGGGGACGGGCTCGGGAACGGGTTCGGGAACGAAGTCGATGTAGCCAAAGCTGCCGTACAGGTCGCGCATGCGCTCGATGCCCTTGCGCAGCTTGGCGGTCGAGAACACGTCTCCGGGCGACATCTGGAAAATCTGCGGCGTAAGGCTTTCGGGCACGCGGAACAGTTTGACGCCGGAATAGGTGACGTTGCGCAGCTTATACTTGCGGCCTTCCTCGACCGGCAGCTTGATGTCGGCCCGTATGCCCGGCTTGTTCGAGTAGAACAGCGGGATGCGGAACTTGCCGCCCCCAGTGTTGCGGATCGTCACCGTCGGGTCGAGCGTGCGAGCCGTGAAGTAGCCGCGCTCCTGGTAGAACATCCGTACGTGCTCGCGGTCTTCCTCGAGCTTGGCCATGTCGTAGGTCTTCGAGAAGAGGCTGTCGAACAGAATCGAGTGCGGAAGGCCGATCGGCCGCAGGTTCTTCATCGCACGGATGACGGTCTTGTCGCCGAAAACCGTGTTGCCCTCGATGTCGATCGCGCCCACCTTGACCTTCGGCCCCTCGGTCACCTTGAAGGTCAGCTCGAGCGACGATGGCGGGAACTGCTTCAGTTCGGGCGTAACCTGCGCGTACTGGCGGCCCCGTTCGGCGAGATACTCCTTCAGGACGACGCTGGCGCGCTGAACCTTGTTCGGGTCGTACTGCGATTCCACCGTCAGCCCGACCTTGCGCTCCTTGAAGCGGTCGAGGATCTCCGACTGGGTGAGCGATTTCATTCCGTCGTACTTGATGGACCGGATCACCTGGCGCTCGACGACGATGAAGCGGACGATCGTGCCCACCTTGCCCGGCTCGGTTTCGAGCGTGATGTCGTCGAAACGGCCGGAGTTCCACAGCACCATGAAGTCGCGGCGCAGCGTTTCCGGGTCGAGCCGGTCGCCCTTCTTGGTAAAGATCATCGCGCGCAGGGTGTCCTGCGGCACGCGGCGCGATCCGCGGAACTCGATCGCCTCGACGATGTCGCGGTTCGCAGCCGGCTGCGCCTGTTCGGGGGGCGCTGTGGGCGCCTCGAAGGGCTGTTGCTGCTTCGGCTGCTGCTGCTGGGCGGGCGGCTGCTGTGCGGACGGCGCCGGCTCGGACGGAGTTGCCGGAACCGATTCGAACGGGCTCTGCTGCTTCGGCTGTTCTTTCTGCTGTGTGGGTTGCTGGGGTGGAGCGGACGGCTGCGTCTGCCCGTTGAGAGCGCCGCAGCATGCGCAAACGAAGAGTACCCACAGGCACCCGGGCCTGTTAAACTTCATGAAAACCTAGCCTCTCCACTCTGCGCGTTTATTCAGACGCTGACCTACACTCTGAAGTTTCACCCGGCGCGGGCCGATCCGGCGCAGATTTTGAACTTAACATTCTAGCAAGACAACGGCACGGGGCAGGCCCGGCGGGCCAAGCCCCCACACAAACTGTACCCGAACTCCGAGTCCTATTCGACGGCATCGGAGGCAGCGGCGGTTTCAGGAGTTTCAACCGGCAGGGAGCGGAGCGCGGCCGGAAACCAGCCGAGCGCCAGTCCGTAGACGAGGTGGCCAAGCAGTACCCGGCGGGGCGGGCTGTAGATCATCACAAACGCGCCCAGCTTTTTCCAGAACAGGAGCTGTGAGAAATAATACCAAACCAGTCCCGCCAGCACGCCCAGCAACACGACCCTCAGCCGGTTGCGGGAATTCCCGACCGCCAGGCCGAAACACATCCCGATGAGGCCCGCGACCGCGACGTGAAGCCCCAGACCCGTGGCGGTGGTCCATCCGAAGCCTTGGGTCAGAGACTGCCGTCCGGCAAACGTGGAACCGATCAGGTTCGGGACGATCCAGATCGACTGCAGGTCGAGCAGCGAGCCGGCCGCCAGGCAGCCGAACATCGCCAGCCCCCCCAGAACGCCGGTCTCGATTCCCGCCAGCGCGCGCCACACCAGGGGTGAGCTACGGTCCTGATTTCCGGGACCCATCAAAACAGCCTATCCTAGCACGGAGGCAAAACCGAGTTCACCGCTAGGCGCAGAGAACGCAGAGAAGAACCTTATCTATGATTTTCCTCTGCGTCCTCCGCGCCTCTGCGGTGGATTTGCAGTTCGGTTTCCGGAGAGATCATCTTGCGCCCGCGCAGCCACTTTTCGAACTGCGCCCTGACCTCCTCAAGCTCGACGCCGTGGCCGGCTTCGAGCACCCCATCGGCGGCCGGGAGCGTTTCGTCGAAGGCGCTGTAGCCCGTGAAATTCCGCATGAAGAACTGGTCGAGCCAGGCTTTGGGCACGGGCTTGCCGTCGAGCGTCAGTTCGAGTTTTTGCGCGAACACGCGGCCTCCGTCTCGAGCAGCTTCCGCTTGCGCTCCGGCCCCCAGCGGTATCCGCCCGCGGCGCCGGCGCCCGGGACCACGCGATGGCATGGGATCACGATCGCGGCGGGGTTCGCCGCGCACGCCCGCGCCACGGCCCGCGCCGCACGAGGTTGTCCGAGGGCCGCCGCGATCGCGCCGTACGTCCTGGTCTCGCCATACGGGATCGCCCGCAGTTGCTCCCAGACGCGGTACTGGAAGGCCGTCGCGCGCAGGTCGAGCGGCAGGTCGCGCGCCGGCTGCCGGCCGGCGATGTGGTCTACGATCGCAGCCACCCATTCGCGCGCCGCTTCGGAGTCCTTCGTCAACGCCGCTTCCGGATACTGGCCGCGCAGCGCGGATTCGAGTTCCGCGTCGCTCGCCCCGAGACTCACCGCGCAGATGCCGCGCCCGGTGCGCGCCACCAGCAGCCGCCCCAGCGGACACGCGACGACGCTGTAAGCGATCGCCATGCCGCGCCCGCCTTTCCGGTACGCTCCCGGCGTCATCCCGAGGTGCGCCGTCGCGCGCTCATACACCCGGCTGCTCGATCCGTACCCGGCGCCGTAAATCGCATCGGCGACCCCGCGGCCTTCCCGGACCTGCGTCTTGAACGCGGCCATCTTCCGCCCGCCGGCATACTGGCGCGGCGTGATGCCCAGCCAGCGCCGGAATTCTTTGCGCAGCTTCGCCTCGCTCACGCCGAGTTGCGTGGCGAGATCGGCCACCGCGGCGCCCGCTTCGAGCGCCAGACAGGCGCCTTCGAGCATCTTCGCCCCGCGGTCCGGCGTCCGCGGGTGACATCGCAGGCAGGGACGGAACCCCGCCTGCTCCGCCGCATCCGGCGCGGGAAAGAACATGACCTGCTCGCGCCGAGGCCGCCGCGACGGGCAGGACGGGCGGCAATAAACGCGCGTCGAACGGACCGCGTACACGAATTTCCCATCGAAGCTCGCATCCCGGCCCTCGACTGCCTGCCACAGCTTTTCGGTATTCATAGCCACAGAGTAGGCCCTCGTCCGAGTGCAATCTATCCGGTTTCGAACGGCAAAGTGGGAGCCCCGCGGCCCGGCCAAGGCGAGGCCCTGCCGGCCCCGGCGCGGACCCGGCGGGCCCGCTGTTAAAATTATAGATATCTAATGGGCAATCGGGACTTCCGCCTTCAGGCGCTCTTCGAGTCTCTGGACACTCGCATTCTCGCCATGGACGGCGCGATGGGGACCATGCTCCAGCAGGCCAACCTCACCGCGGACGATTTCGGCGGGCCCGCGCTGGAGGGCTGCAACGAGAACCTGGTCCTCACGCGGCCCGACGTCATTCTGGGCATTCACCGCGCCTACCTCGACGCCGGGGCCGACATCATCGAGACCGACACGTTCGGCTCCACCGGCATCGTGCTCGCCGAGTACGGCCTGGAGGATCGCGCCTTCGAGATCAGCCGCCGCGCGGCGGAGTTGGCGCGCCAGGCGGCGGACGAAGCGGGGGGCACGCGCTGGGTGGCCGGATCCGTGGGGCCCACGACGAAGGCCATCAGCGTCACCGGCGGCGTCACCTTCGCCGGATTGCGCGAGGCGTATTACGAACAGGCCAGGGGGCTCATCGAGGGCGGCGCCGACATCCTGCTGGTCGAAACCTGCCAGGACACGCGCAACGTCAAGGCCGCGCTGCTGGCCATCGAACGCCTGCGCCGCGAGCTGGGCATCAAGATCCCCGTGATGGTCTCGTGCACCATCGAGGCCATGGGCACCATGCTCGCGGGCCAGACCGCCGACGCCTTCTACATCTCGGTCGCCCACGCGGACCTGCTCTCAATCGGACTCAACTGCGCCACCGGCCCCGAGTTCATGACCGACCACATCCGCACGCTCGCCGGCATCGCCGAGACGCGCATTTCGTGCTACCCGAATGCCGGACTGCCGAACGTGGACGGCCAGTACGGCGAGACGCCCGAATCGCTCGCGCGCGAGCTGGAGCGGTTCGCCGACCACGGCTGGCTCAACATCGCCGGCGGCTGCTGCGGCACCACGCCCGCCCACATCGCGGCGATCGCGCAGATGCGCGAAGGCAAGAAGCCGCGCCCGGCCGCGCGACCCGGCGGGCGCGTCTACTACTCGGGCATCGAGCTGGTGGAGGCCGAGGAGTCGAACCTTCCGCTGCTCGTGGGCGAGCGCACCAACGTCATCGGCTCGCGCGCCTTCAAAAACCTGATCGCCGCGGAGAAGTGGGACGAAGCGAGCGAGATCGCGCGGCGGCAGGTGCGCAACGGCGCGCAAGTGGTCGATGTCTGCCTCCAGTCGAGCGACCGCGACGAGATCCATGACATCCCGCCCTTCTACGAGCGCCTCATCCGCAAGATTAAAGCGCCGGTCATGATCGACACCACCGACCCGCGCGCGGTCGAGCTGGCGCTCACGTATTGCCAGGGTAAGAGCATCATCAACTCGATCAACCTCGAAGACGGCGAGGAGAAGTTCGAGCGCGTCTGCCCGCTCGCGCGCGCGTACGGAGCGGCGCTCGTGGTGGGCTGCATCGACGAGGACAAGGTGCAGGCGCAGGCGTTCACGCGCGAGCGGAAGCTCGCCGTGGCGGAACGCTCGGTGAAGCTGCTGACCGGGAAATACGGCATCCCGCGCGAGGACATCATCATCGACCCGCTCGTATTCCCCTGCGCGACGGGCGACGAAAACTATATCGGAGGCGCGGTCGAAACCATCGAGGCCGTGCGCCTGATCAAAGAGAAGCTCGGAGTCAAGACGATCCTCGGCATTTCGAACGTTTCCTTCGGCCTGCCGCCCGCGGCCCGAGAGGTGGTCAACTCGGTCTTCTTATATCACTGCACGAAGGCGGGGCTCGACCTCGCGATCGTGAACTCGGAAAAGCTGCAGAGGTTCGCCTCGATTCCGGCCGAAGAGCGGCAGTTGGCGGAAAACCTGCTCTTCAACACCGACGTCGCACTCAACCAGGCGCGCATCGCCGCGATCGCAGAGCATTTTCGCGGTTCCGCGAAGCGTGTGCGGGAAAAAGCGGCCGCCCTGCCGCTCGACGACCGCCTGGCGCATTACGTCATCGAAGGCACCAAGGACGGCCTCATCGCCGACCTCGATCTGAAGCTGAAGGAAGGCGCGAGTCCGCTCGAGATCATCAACGGCCCGCTGATGGCCGGCATGACCGAGGTGGGGCGCTTGTTCGGCAACAACGAGCTGATCGTCGCCGAAGTTCTGCAATCGGCAGAGGCGATGAAGGCCGCCGTGACGCACCTCGAACAATTCATGGAGCACTCTGAGGCTGCCAGCCGCGGCAAGATCGTGCTCGCAACCGTGAAGGGCGACGTGCACGATATCGGCAAGAACCTGGTCGAGATCATCCTGGCGAACAACGGCTACACGGTCGTGAACCTGGGGATCAAGGTGCCGCCCGACGAGCTGGTGCGCGCCTGCCGGGAGCACAGGCCCGACGCGATCGGCCTTTCCGGCCTGCTCGTGAAAAGCACGCAGCAAATGGTGATCACGGCTGGCGACTTGAAAGACGCCGGGATCGAAGTGCCGCTGCTGGTCGGAGGCGCCGCGCTGTCCGAACGCTTCACCCGCACCCGCATCGCCCCCGCCTACGGCGCTGCGGCCTGCTACTGCAAGGACGCCATGACCGGCCTGCGGACGCTCAACGAGCTGATGGACCCCGCCGCGCGCGAGTCCGTGGTCGCGGCGCACACGCACCGGGAAGCGCCCCCGCCGGCGCCGGTCGAAGCGCAGCGGGCCAACCCCGCCGGAGAGAAACGCAGCGCGAAGGTCCGGACCGATATCCCCATCCCGCCGGCCCCTTATTTGGACCGCAAGCTGCGCGACGTCCCGAACCTGGCCGAAATCTGGAGTTACGTTAACCCGTACATGCTGTACGGCAAGCACCTGGGATTCAAAGGGAATTTCGAGAAGGCGCTAGCCGAGCGGGACCCGAAGGCGCTCGCGCTTTACCACGACGTAGAGCGGATCAGACAGGACGCCGTCAGGTGGATGCGAGTCCGGGCCGTCTGGCAGTTCTTCGAAGCCGAACGCGACGGCAACGCAATTCACCTGTTTGCGCCGGGCGCCGCCAGCCCGCTCCACACCTTCCGTTTCGGCCGCCAGGCGCGGGAAGAAGGGCTCTCGCTCAGCGACTACATCCTCGCCCCGCGAGACCACATCGCGCTGTTCGTCGTCACCGCGGGGGAAGGCATTCGCGAGAAAGCCGAGGAAGAGAAGCAGCGGGGAGAATTTCTCGCCATGCACGCCATACAGGCGCTCGGGCTCGAAACCGCCGAAGCCTGCGCCGAATGGCTCCACAGGCGCATCCGCGAGGATTGGGGCTTCCCCGACCCGCCCTCCATGACGATGCACGACCGCTTCACCTCGCGCTACCGCGGCAAGCGCTACAGCTTCGGCTACCCCGCCTGCCCGAACCTTGACGACCAGCAGGGTCTCTGGGCCCTCTTGAGGCCCGAAGACATCGGAGTCCGCCTGACCGACGGCATGATGATGGACCCGGAAGCCAGCGTCAGCGCGCTTGTCTTCCACCACCCCGACTGCGCCTACTTCAGCGTCGCGGAAATGGTGGAAGCGACGGAAAAACCCGGGACAGTATACTCAAATCCGGTTTTTTCAGCCGTGCCTGAAATCGGGAATTGAGTATACTGTCCCGGGTTTTGGGGGGTTTGGGAACCCCATCTCCTCGACGTAGATCTCCTGGAACTCGGGGTCGGAGGCGAGCGAGATGTGCTCGACCCGCTCGCGCAGGTCCGCGAACTCGTTGTCTTCTCTAAAGAGCGCGAGCTTCGCTCCGAGCAACGCCGTGTTGCCGGCCTGCTCGATCTTGCTGTCCGGAAAACCAATCAGGCCGATGCGCCGCGCGCTTGCCCGGTTCACGTAATTGCCGAAAGCCCCCGCGAGATAGACCCGCTCGACGTCTTCCATCGACGCCCCCAACCGGTTCAGCACGATCCGAATCCCCGCCGCCACGGCCCCCTTCGCAAGCTGCAGCTCGCGTATGTCGGCCTGAGTGAGCGCCACCGCGCCCGCGAGCGGGATCGGCGTACGCCCGTTCGCCAGCCTGCCGCCGGGCAGGATCAGCCCGAGGTCGAGCGCCGCCGCCGCAGCGTCCACGAGCCCGCTGCCGCAGATGCCGCGCGGCTCGGCGTTCCCCACCACGCGGCAGGCGAAGCCGCCATCGACGGCCGCGACCTCCGAGATCGCCCCCGTCGCGGCGCGCATGCCGGTCGAGATGCGCCCGCCTTCGAACGCGGGCCCGGCGGCCGCCGAGGCGCACACCATGCGCGAGCGCGTGCCGAACAGGATCTCCCCGTTGGTCCCGAGATCGATCAGCCCCGTGAGCGCGTCGCTCTCGCCGATGCGTGCCGCAAGCATTCCCGCCAGGATGTCGCTGCCGACGAACCCGCCCAGGCACGGCAGAAAATTCACCGGCGGGTCGCCCGCCAGCTTCCAACCAAGCTCTGATGCGCGAAAGCGCTCCAGACCGTTGCTCGCCGATTCGAACGGCACGTGCGAGAGCGGCTCCACATCGATGCCACAGAACAAATGATGCATCACGGCGTTGCCCACGATCGCAACCGCGGCCACCGGAGCGCCCGCCGCCATCTCCGCCACGAGCTCGCCCAGCCGCGCCCGGATCAGCCCTTCGAGGCCTCCCTGCCCTTCGGCCAGCGCATACTGCACGCGGCTCATGATATCCGCCCCGTAGGCCGCCTGCGGATTCAGCGCCGTCCGCACCGCCAGCACGTGCGCCGTCCGCAGATCGAGCAACTGCGCCACCAGCGTCGTCGTCCCGAGATCCACCGCAATCCCAAGGCCCTCGCGGGGCGTGAACGCGAACGCCGAATCATCGGCCAGAATCGCCGCATCCATCTGGGCGATCTCGAGCGTCACCGGCCCGGACGCCACCGCGTGGCACGCCAGCCGCCACCCCGCGCGAAGCTCGGCTTCCGACAGGAGCTGCCGGTCCGCCGCCGACGGATCGAGCGTCCCTTCGAGCACCCGCACACGGCATCGCCGGCACCGCCCGCGCCCGCCGCACGGAAATTCCACGCCCCAGGCGAACAGCGCGTCCCTAAGCGCTGCTCCGCGCTCTACTTCTATGGCCTGGCCGAGCGGTTTCAGATCGACCCGAATTTTCTCCACCAACATCGGACCTCTATAATAAGATTTAGCGAGGCCTCCCAAATCCTGAAAAAAGCTTCATTTGTTTGGGAGTGCCCCGTCCTTTATACTTGTAAAAATACCCCGACGCCCCATGAGCGGCACGAGTATATATGCACAGCGGCGCGCCCGGAGTATATGCAAACACAAAAAGCCTAAAGCTTGAGGATACTCGGTGAGCATCAGTCAACTAGCAAGATCGATTTCCGAATCGCCCACTCTGAAGCTGAACGAGACTGCAGCGCTTCTCAGAGACAAGGGCGAACCTGTCATTCACCTCGGCGGCGGCGAGCCGAAGAGCCGCGCTCCCGTGGATGCGATCATCAATTGCACCGCCTTGCTCAACACGGGCGAGGTGCGGTACACACCCCCGGACGGAATTCCCGCGCTCAAGAAAGCGATCATCCGCTACACCGAAGAGAACTATAACAAGTGCTTCGGCCCCCAGCACGTGATCGCGTCCAACGGGGCCAAGCAGTCGCTGATGGTGGTTCTCTACTCCATCCTCGAGCCCAAGGATGAAGTCATCTTCCCGGCGCCCTTCTGGGTTTCGTATCCCGAGATGGTGAAGCTGGCGGGCGGCGTGCCCGTGCCCGTGACGCCCGAGGACGGCTCGTTCCAGCCGACGATCGAGGAGATGGCGGAAGCCGTCGGCCCATACACGAAAGCGATCATTCTGAACAGCCCGAACAATCCCTCGGGCGTGATGTACTCGGAGGAGTTCGTCCGGGGCGTCGTCGAGCTGTGCGAGAAGAAGGACATCTTCCTTCTGATGGACGACACCTACAACCGGCTGATCTTCGACGGCCGCACACCGACCAACGCTTTCAGCTACGCCAGGAACCATACGCGAAGCTCGAAGCTGGTCGTGATCAACTGCGTGTCGAAGATGTACGCGATGACCGGGTTCCGCATCGGCTGGGCCGTGTCCGACAACGAAGAGCTGATCGGCGCGATGGTGAACATACAGTCGCAACAGACCTCGGGCCCGTCGGCCCCGGCGCAATGGGCCGCCGTCGGCGCGCTCAACGGCGTGCAGTCCTCCATCCAGAGCCTGCGTGTGACGCTCGAGAACAACCGCAACGTCATGCTCGACCGCCTCAAGGCGTTCAACGGGGTGAAGGTCACCAAACCCGACGGGACCTTCTACACCTTCCCCGATTTCAGCACCTATATGAAGGATTCGCAGAAGCTGGCCCGGTTCCTGCTCGACAAGGTGCGCGTAGTCGCGGTCCCCGGCAAGGACTTCGGCATGGAGGGCCACCTGCGCATGAGTTTCTGCGGCACGCTGAAGGACATCACCGAGGGCATCGAGCGCATCAAGTGGGCGCTTGATCCGAACTCGCCGAACGAACTCTACCTCGGCGACCGCAAGCTCGTGAGGGACTGGAAATGAACGTATACCAGGACATCCCGTCCCCGGCGCAAAAAATCGCGGCCGAAAATGCCAGCCAGTTCGGGCTCCAGAACCACGGCCTGACGAATCTGCACCGCGTCTACTGGAACCTGCCGACCAGCGCGCTCTACGAAGAGGCGGTGTTCCGGGGCGAGGGCGCGATCGCGCACCTCGGCCCGTTCGTAGTGAACACCGGCAAGCACACCGCACGCGCCGCAGCCGACAAGTTCATCGTCCGCGAGCAGACCACTGAGGATAAAGTCTGGTGGGGACAGTATAACCGCCCGTTCACGTCCGAGAAATTCAGCGCGCTCCTGACGCGCGTGCAGGGCTACATGCAGGGCCGCGACGTGTTCGTGCAGGACCTGTTCGCGGGCTCGGATTCCGAGGCGCGGCTGCCCATCCGCTTCGTCACCGAAAAGGCGTGGCACAGCCTGTTCGTCCGCACGATGTTTTCGAAGCCGAAAACCATCGAGGAAATCCGCCGCCACGTTCCGGAGTTCACAATCCTGTGCGCCCCCGGATTCAACGGATCGCCCATCGTGGACGCGACGCGCAGCGAAACGTTCATCATCGCCAACTTCGCCGAGCGCATCGCCATCATCGGCGGCACCTCCTACGGCGGCGAGATGAAGAAGACCATCTTCACGGTGCTGAATTTCCTGCTGCCGTCCGAAGGCGTGCTGCCGATGCACTGTTCGGCGAACGTGGGCGACGCGGGCGATGTGGCGATCTTCTTCGGCCTCTCGGGGACCGGCAAAACGACGCTTTCGGCCGAGCCCTCCCGCCACCTGATCGGCGACGACGAGCACGGCTGGAGCGAGAACGGCGTCTTCAATTTCGAGGACGGCTGCTACGCGAAGGTGATCCGGCTTTCGGAATCGGCCGAGCCGCAGATCTACGAGTGCACGCGGCGCTTCGGAACGATCCTCGAGAACGTGACCTACGATCCGGTGTCTCGCCGTCTCGATTTGAACGACGACCGTGTCACCGAGAACACGCGCGCGGTCTATCCGCTTTCCTACATTGAAAACTACTGGCCGCCCAAACAGGCCGGGCATCCGAAGAACGTCATTTTCCTGACGTGCGATGCGACAGGCGTCATGCCGCCCATTTCGCGGCTCTCGCCCGACCAGGCGATCTACCACTTCATTTCGGGCTACACGAGCAAGATCGCCGGCACGGAGATCGGCCTGGGCATCGAGCCCGAGTTGACCTTCAGCGCCTGCTTCGGCGCCGTGTTCATGGTGCATCACCCGTACGTGTACGCCGAGATGCTGAAGGCGAAGCTGCTCAAGCACGGCGCGAACTGCTGGCTGGTGAACACCGGCTGGACCGGCGGCCCGTTCGGCGTCGGCAAGCGCATCAGCATCGGCCACACGCGCACGCTGCTGAAGGCTGCGCTGTCGGGCAGCCTGAACAACGTCGAGTTCCGCAAGGACCCGGTCTTCGGCTTCGAAGTCCCGAAGAGCTGCGAAGGCGTGCCGGCGAAAATCCTCGACCCGGCCAACACCTGGGGCACGCGCGAAGAATACTTCAAGAAGTACGACGCGCTGGCCGCCCGCTTCATCGAGAACTTCAAACTGATAAAGGACGGCTGCCCGCCGCAAGTCGAAAGCTTCGGCCCGAAGCGCATCCTCAACTTCGCCGAAGCCGCAAAGAGTTCGAAGTAAGTTAAAAAGGGGACAGACACCTTTTCGTGAAAAGGGGTCTGTCCCCTTTTTGGGTATCGTGCGCTCACGCGCGCGGGCGGCGCGTCCTAGAATTGAGGCATGCTCCCGCAGCGCCCGGCCCTGTTCGGCGACGCCCAAGCGTACGAGCGCTTCATGGGCCGCTGGAGCCGCCTGCTCGCGCCCCTGCTCGTCGAGTTCACGGATCTGCCCGGCGGCGAGCGCGTGCTCGACATCGGCTCGGGCACGGGTTCGCTGACCTTCGCCATCGCGAAGCGCTTGCCCCATTGCCGCATCGTTGGAATCGACCCTTCGAAGGAATACGTCGCCTACGCAAACAGCGCGAATCCCTTCCCGGCGCGCGCCCGCTTCGAGACCGGCGATGCGCAGAAGCTCCAATTCCCCGGCGCGGACTTCGATGCCTGCCTTTCCCTGCTCGTGCTCAATTTCATTCCCGACGCGCCCAAGGCACTGCTCGAAATGCGCCGTGTGACCAGGCCCGGCGGCCGGCTCTCGGCCGCGGTCTGGGATTATGGCGGCGGGATGACGATGCTACGCGTCTTCTGGGATGCCGCCGCGAGCGTCGATCCGGCCGCCGCGAAGCTCGACGAGAAGAGCATGCCGCTCTGCCGCCCCGGCGGACTCGCCGAACTCTGGCAACGCGGCGGCCTGAAGGACGTCCGGGAACAGCCCCTCGAGATCGCGATGAGCTTCAAATCGTTCGCCGATTACTGGGATCCCTTCCTGCACGGACAGGGCCCGGCCGGCGCCTACGTCCGAAGCCTCGATTCCGCAAAGCAGGAAGCAATGCGCGGCGAAGTCGCCCGCCGCCTGCCTCAAGGGGCGGCCGGCGGCCCGTTCACGCTCACCGCGCGAGCCTGGGCCGTGAGAGGGGATCGCTGATGAAAACGCCTGCGTCACCGAGTGAACGATGAACGCGATCATGAAGAGTCTCCTGTTTCTGGCGCTCGGCGCCGAAGCCTTCGCGGCCGCGGGAATCGAAGGCGACTGGCAGGGCACGCTCAAAGCGGGCGCCGCTGAACTGCGTCTCGTCCTCCACATCACGAAAGCCGCGGACGGCGCGCTCGCCGCCACGCTCGACAGCGTGGACCAGAACGCCTACGGCATCCCCGTGACCTCCGTCACCCTGAAGGATTCGAAGCTCGCCCTCAGGGTGGACGCCGTTCACGGCGCCTACGAAGGAACCGTCAACGCGGACGCGACCGGGATCCGCGGCACCTGGTCGCAAGGCCAGCCCCTGCCCCTCGATTTCAAGCGGGCTCGGGCGAAGGCCGCGAGCAAGCCCGCCGCACCCTCCGACATCGACGGCGACTGGCTGGGAACGCTCTACGCCGGCGGAATGAAGCTCCGCGTCGTCTTCCACATCGCGAACACCGGCGACGGCCTGACCGCCACCATGGACAGTCCCGACCAGGGCGCGAAAGGCCTGCCCGCAACCGCCGTCACGCGCAACGGCGCGGCGCTCAAGATCGAACTGAAGCAGATCGGAGGCGTCTTCGAAGGTGCCATCGCGAAGGACCTCGCGTCGATCGAAGGCACCTGGTCGCAGCCCGGCGGCAAGCTACCGCTCACGCTCAAGCGCGTGAAAGACGCCTCCGGGCTCGAACGGCGCAGGCGTCCGCAGGAGCCCGCGAAGCCCTATCCCTATCGCGAAGAGGAAGTCGCCTACGAGAACAAGGCGGCGGGCGTGAAGCTCGCCGCTACCCTCACGATTCCGCCCGGCCCCGGCCCGTTCCCCGCCGTGCTGCTCATCACCGGTTCCGGCCCGCAGGATCGCGACGAGAGCCTGATGGGCCACAAGCCGTTCCTCGTCCTGGCCGACGCCCTCACGCGGAAAAACATCTGCGTTCTGCGGGCCGACGACCGCGGCACCGGCTCATCCACCGGAGATTTCGGGGCCGCCACGACGGTCGATTTCGCCGCGGACGCCGAAGCCGGGCTGGCGTTTCTCAAGCAGCGCCCCGAAGCCGATCCAAGCCGCCTCGGCCTCATCGGCCACAGCGAAGGCGGCATCATCGCGCCCATGATCGCCGCGCGCAACCCCGACGTGGCGTTCATTGTCCTGATGGCCGCCCCCGGCGTGCCGGGCGACGAAATCCTCATCTCCCAAACGCGGGCGCTCGCCGGAGAAGCGAACGTACCCCTCGAGCGCGAAATCCTCACGCTGGTGAAACAGGAAAAGGACAACGCCGCGCTCGAACGCAAACTGCGCGACAAACTCGGCGGAAAGCTCCCCGAAGCGCAACTCGCCGCGCAGATGCGCATGATCGCCTCACCCTGGTTCCGCCACTTCCTCGAATACGACCCGGCCGCCGCGCTCGCGAAAGTGACCTGCCCCGTGCTCGCCATCACGGGAGAAAAAGACGTGCAGGTGGACCCGAAGCTGAATCTGCCCGTCATCCGCAAGTCTCTCGAAGCCGCCGGCAACAAGCGCTTCGAAGCCGAAGAACTCCCCGGCCTCAACCATCTTTTCCAGACCGCCAAAACCGGCGCGCCCACCGAATACGGCGAAATCGAAGAAACGATGGCCCCCGCCGCCCTGGACAAAATCGCGACCTGGATTCTCGCTCAGTCCAGCGCCGTATCCAGATAGGTCAGGTACGCCGCCAGCAACTGGTAGGTTTCAAAGTAGTCGTCCATGTTGATCGCGGCGGCGGTGTCGCGCGGGCTGTGCAGGATCCGGAACGTTTCCTGCGTCACCGAATGTATGGTGATCGCGGGGATCTTCTTCTCGGCGAAGGACTGCGAATCGGCCGTTGCGGTCCGCTCGACATTGACAACGCCTAGCGGCGCCTTCATTCCCTGTGCCACGGCGGCCAGCAGAGACGTAAGCATCTTGTCGGACCCGTTTACCCAAACCTTCGTGGGAGTGAGCCCGAGCGTGTCCATGTTCACCATGGCCCGGATGCGCGATTTGTCTTCGGCGCTGAGATGCTTGACATAGGAGCGCGACCCGAGCAGACCCTTCTCCTCGCCCGCAAAGCCGATGAACACGAACGTGTGCCGGCGGGGCGCCGTGCGCAACCCTTGGAGAAGGCTCGCGAGCAACGATGCCCCGCTCCAGTTGTCCACCACGCCCTTGCCGGCGTCGGCGAAGTCGAAGTGTGCGCCGGCGACGATCGTGGACGCCGTCTCGCCCGGTGAAGAACAAAGGACGTTGGGCTCGCGCGTGCCCCTGACCTTCTGCTCGCTGAGCATCGATTCCGTGCAGCCCGCCTCCGCGAACAGGGTCTTGAGCGCCGCCTGCCGTCCGGAATTTTTGTCCGGAGCGCGATGGAGCCGGTCCTCGATCACGTCCCGGCTCACCCGGGCGAACCGGAATTCCTCGCCGCTTGCCGCGAGGACGAAGAACACAACGGCGCCGAACACCCGCATTCTTCGGCTCACCGCGCCGCAGCCGCCGCGGCCTTGAGCGCGGGCTTCCGCCGCCGGATCGCCACAACCGCGGCCAGCAGCGCGACGGCCAGAAGCCCCGCGCCCACCATTGGCCGCACCGCGATCCACGCGATCGCGATGGTCACGAGCGACAGGCATACCGCCAGCAGAAACGAGAGCATGCCCGTCCCCGCGCGAACCACGCTGCCGAAAACTGGGATAACGTCCGCCACCGCCGCCAGCGGCCTCAGCATCAGCGCCAGCCCCAGGAACATCAGGAACAAACCGAGCCCGCGCAGCAGCCACGTTCGCAGCGTATTGCGGCTCTGTGCAGCTTCGAACATGGCTTCCGGAGTTTGAATCCCCATCTCCACCAGTTGAATCGTGCCGCCCGCCTTGGCGCGGTACGGCTGGAACGTGTCGCCCGCCTGCGCCGCGATCACACTCGCATCTCCCGGCGCCACGCGGCTGAAGGTGATCCGCAGGTCGCCCAGCTTTGGCGACCCGGCCTCTCCGGTCTCGAAGCCGGATTCGATCGGATGCGCGCGCTCCCGGATCGCCGCGGGCAGCGTGGCGGAGGAGGCATCCACCGGCTCCGCCCCGGAGAGGTCCTCGACCTGGCCCCGGTTCAGGCGGAACGCCCCGAGCGTCACGCGATTGGCGAAGTAGCTCGCCGACTCGAACGTCATCGGCGGGTTCTCATGGCCGGCCTGCTTGTTGAACTGGCTCGAATCGATCGGCCGTTCCGACCAGACCTGCTCGTACTTGTATGTCTTGGTCGTCGTCTCGCTGCCGCCGGTGTTCCGCCTCGTCCGCGACGAGGACGTTTCTTTCCACTGGTACATCTCGACCTTGCGCTGCAGGCGGATGGCGTTCGCGGAGACCCGGAACAACGGATCGGTTACCGTTTCGCTCGTCGTCGCCACTCCCGCGACATGGACGAGCCTGCCCTGGTGAGCGCGGTCCACTCGATCGGCCGCGACGCTGACAACCTCTCGCGCGCCCTGGCTCAGCGTGCGCGCCGTCCGCACCGCGTAAGCCTCGTTGAGCACGAGCACCGGAAACGCCGCGACGAAGAAGATAATCCCGGCTACGATGCCCTTGATGGCGGAAACGAGACGTCCGCCGAGACTTATCATGACGATTAAAGAGGTTACTATCCTTTTTGCGAGCGATCAAGAGTTTTTCTGACTG
Organism: Acidobacteriota bacterium; assembly: GCA_050261515.1. Taxonomy (GTDB): domain Bacteria; phylum Acidobacteriota; class Terriglobia; order Bryobacterales; family Bryobacteraceae; genus JBLNDJ01. The sequence continues at coordinate 31,172 of JBLNDJ010000026.1, forward strand.
GCCGCGGTGGCGCACGCACTCGCGCCTGCCGAGCCGGCACTCGTGCCGGCTCTTGTAGCACAAGCGTCTTCACCAGTGCGGCCAAGCCCCTCAATTCGCATATAATAGGCGCTCGGAGGCTCCATGGATTTATCCCGCCGTAACTTCATCAAAGGCGCAGCCGCGATGCCCGCGGTCGCCGCCGCCCGGCCCACGGCCGCCAATGACCGCATCCGCTTCGGCATGATCGGAACCGGCGCCCGCGCGCACCAGATCATGGAGGCGATGAAACTCGTCCCCGGCATCGAATTCGCCGCCGTCGTAGACGCTTACAAGGGCCGCGTCGCGCGCGCCATCGAGCGCACCGGCGGGAAGGCGAAAGCGTACGCGGATTACCGCGCCGTGCTCGCGGACAAATCCATCGACGCCGTCGTCATCGCAACGCCCGACCACTGGCACAAGACGATGGTCGTCGAGGCCGTGCGCGCCGGCAAGGACGTCTACTGCGAAAAGCCGCTCACCTACCGCGCGGCCGAAGGTCCCGAGATCATCCGCGCCGCGAAGGAAACCGGCCGCATCGTGCAGGTCGGCAGCCAGGGAGTGAGCACGCAGCTTGAAGCCAAGGCGCGCGAGATCATCCGCTCCGGACGCCTCGGCAAGATCACGCTCATCCGCGCCAGCTTCAACCGCAACACGCCGAGCGGCGCCTGGATCTACCCGATTCCGCCCGACGCATCGCCCGAGACCGTCAACTGGGACATGTTCCTCGGCTCCGCGCCCAAGCGCCCCTTCAACCTCGAGCGATTCTTCCGCTGGCGCTGCTTCTTCGACTATTCGGGCGGCATCTCGACCGACCTGTTCGTCCACCTCTGCACGACAATCCACTATGTGATGGACGCCAGGATGGCCTCGCGAGCCGTAGCCATGAGCCAGCTCTACCGCTGGAAGGAAACGCGGGAAGTGCCCGACACCATCAACGGGGTGCTCGAGTACCCCGAAGGCTTTGCCGTCAGCCTCAGCGGCACCTTCAACAACGAAGCGGCCGCCGAATCGAGCTTCCAGATCATGGGCACCGAAGGCACGCTGACGCTCGGCGACACCCTGACCTTCAAACCCGAGAACGTCCACGACGACAACGGCTGGATCGTGGACAGCTGGCCCTCGGCACTGCAAGAAGCGTATTACAAGAACCCGAAAGTGCTGGCCGAAGAACGCCCCTCCCTGGGCAAACCAAGAGTGGAACCGGTGGGAGAGAGTTATCGGGAAGTAGGCCTGGAATCCACGGTAGCCCACGTTCAACACTTCGTGGATTCTATCCGCACCCGCCAACCCTACTGGGAAGACGCTTCAGCCGGCCACCACGCCGCCGCCTGCGCCCACATGGTGAACGTCTCCGCAAAGACGCGCCGCCAGGTCGAGTGGGACTTCGAAAAAGACGACATCAAAGAAGCGTAGAAGCAGGAAACTGGAAGTAAGAAACAGGAAGCCGGAAGGTCCGCCCTTCCGGCTTCCGGCTTTCACGGCCGGCCCGGATGTTCCGCTCCCCGGCCCTTGTCAGGCCGCCCACCTCTCCGATTCGCGATAAGCTTCCTCTCTATGAGCGTCACTCGCAGGGAATTCCTTAGTGCCACAGCCGCGCTGGCCCTGGAGCCCGCCCGCGCCCAACCCGCCCCCTCCACGCCCCTCGACCGCCCCATGCGGTGGGCCCAACTGACACTGGTCGAAGACGATCCCGGCAAATACGACCCGGCCTTCTGGCTCGACTATTTCAAGCGCACCCACTCCGACGCCGCGTGCCTGAGCGCCGGCGGCTGCGTCGCCTACTACCCAACGCAAGTTCCGCTGCACTACCGCAGCAAGTGGCTCGGCAACCGCGACGCCTTCGGCGAACTGGTCCAGGGCTGCCGCGCCCTGAACATGACCGTCATCGCCCGCACCGACCCCCACGCCGCCCATCAGGACGTCTTCGACGCCCACCCGGACTGGATCGCCACCGGCCCCGACGGCCGCAAGCGCCGCCACTGGGCAATGCCCGAGCTATGGGTCACCTGCGCCCTCGGCCCCTACAACTTCGACTTCATGACCGAAGTCACCCGCGAGATCGTCTCCCTCTACAAAGTGGACGGCATCTTCAGCAACCGCTGGTCCGGCTCCGGCATATGTTACTGCGAGCACTGCCGGGGGAACTTCAAGTCCGCCGCCGGATTCGATCTGCCCCGCGCCAGAAATCCGCAGGACCCCGCCTGGCGCGCCTACCTCGCCTGGCGCGAGCAGCGCCTGTTCGACCTCTGGAGCCTCTGGGATTCCGAGATCCGCAAGGTCAACCCGCAGGCGCGCTTCATCCCCAACTCCGGCGGCGGAGCCTCGAGCGATCTCGACATGAAAAGGATCGGCGAGCTTGCCCCCACCCTGTTCGCCGACCGCCAGGCGCGCCGCGGCCTCATGCCCCCGTGGGCCAACGGCCGCAACGGAAAGGAATACCGCGCCACGCTCGGCTCGAAACCCATCGCCGGCATCTTCAGCGTCGGCATCGAAGAGCCCTACCGCTGGAAGGATTCCGTCCAGAGCGCCCCCGAGATCCGCCTCTGGGTGCTCGATGGAATCGCCAACGGCCTCCGCCCCTGGTTCACCAAGTTCGCCGGGACGCTGCACGATCGACGCTGGCTTCCCGTGGTCGAAGAACTCTACGACTGGCACTACCGCAACGAGCGCTACCTTAGGAACGAGGAGCCGCTGGCGCGCGTCGCGCTGGTCTACTCCCAGCGGACCGCGCAGTATTACGGCGGCGAATCCGAAGGCCATACCCTCGGCTTCTACCAGGCGCTGATCGAAGCGCGCATCCCCTTCGAGATGGTGCACGACGGCCTGCTCGACCCCGCCCACACCGCCCGCTTCAAGGTGCTGATCTTCCCGAATATCGCCGCGCTATCGGCCGCGCAGTGCGATCAGATTCGCGATTACGTCGCGCGCGGCGGCTCCATCGTCGCCACCCACGAGACCTCTCTCTACGACGAGTGGGGCGTCCGCCGTCCCGACTTCGGCCTCGCGCAACTGTTCGGAGCCTCCTACGGCGGCGGCATCGATGCGCGCATGCAGAACTCCTACCTGCGCCTCCAGCACGGCGCGCGCCACCCGATCCTGGCCGGCCTCGAAGACGCCACGCGCATCATCAACGGGGTCTCGCGCGTCCACACCCGCACGCACGGCGCCTGCCCCAATCCGCCCCTCACCCTCATCCCCTCCTACCCGGACCTCCCGATGGAAGAGGTGTACCCGCGAGTGCCCGAAACGGACATCCCCGAAGTCTACTTGAAGGAAATCGGAAGCGCCCGCGTCGTCTACTTCCCCTGGGACATCGACCGCACGTTCTGGGAAGTGCTCTCGCCCGATCACGGCAAGCTGCTGCGAAACGCGGTGGACTGGGCCGCCAACGAGCCGCGCCCCGTCGTCGTAACCGGCCCCGGCACGCTCGACGTCACCGTCTGGCGCCAGAAGGATTCAATGACGGTGCACCTGGTCAACCTGACGAACCCGATGATGATGAAAGGCCCGCTGCGGGAGTTCATCCCCATCCCGTCGCAGAAGGTGACGGTGAAACTCCCCGCGGGCCGCAAAGCGAAGAAGGTGCGCTTGCTGGCCGGCGGCCAAACGCCCCGCGTCGAGGAAGCGAACGGAACCCTGACCCTGACCGTGGCGTCGATCCGCGATCACGAAGTCATCGCGATTGACCTGTAATCACGGGTTGTACGGAATCGCCTTATACGGTCCCTTCCCGAGCGTCTCCCACGCAACGACCTCATCGAGGTCCCGCTTGGCTACCTTCTTGGGCCACCCGTCCGGGACGCCGATCGGCGTCACGCAGACCCGGTAATACCGCGCCGGGATTTCGAGGACCTCGCGCGCCACCGCCTCGGGAATCCCGTCGGTCAGGTACGCGGTGCCATACCCGAACGCCCGCGCCGCCAGCATGAGGTACGCGGCCGCAATCGGCCCGTCGTGGTTCTTCGCATACCCCGAGCACGGCGACTCCGTATCCACCAGCACCGCGACGTACACCGGAGCGGTGAAATATCCTTCCGTAAACCGCACCGCATCCGTCTTTTTCTTCTCCAGCTCGGCCGCGGCCACGTCCTTGTTCTTCGCCGCGTACTCAACGAAATTCCGCTCCAGTATCTCGAGCGTGCGCTTCCGCATCAGCCCGATCTTCGCCTTGTCGCGTACCACGAGGAACTTCCACGGCTGCTGGTTCATGCACGTCGGCCCGCGCCGCGCGGCGTCCAGGATCCGGCGCAGGTGTTCCTCCGGCACCGGGTCCTGCTTGTACCGGCGGACCGTCTGCCGCTGGGAAAAGACGGCAAGGAAAGCGGATGGACCGGCCTCTCCGGCGGCGGACAAGGGGACCGCCGCGACGCCTGAAACGCCGGCCAGCTTGACGAACTTTCTTCGCGTGCTGGTCATGAGCTTCTCTATTGCAGGTCGGATTCCGCCGCTAACCCGCTGAAACCACGAGCGACGCCCCTCCCCTTGTGTGCGAATTCGGGATGCAAATGTCCGATAGCGCGCATCCCGCGCGCCGCCGCATACCCTCCCCTGGCCCGCTGCATCCACACCCCTGCCCCTGCTAGCCTGAAGGCAGCGGAGGGGCTCGAGTGGCTGTAACACACCGGGGATGGATTCTTGCCTCATGCATCGGGCTCCCGATGCTTCCGGCCGCGCAGGGCGCGGAGCTAAAGCCGGCAACCCTGGACGCCTTCAACCGGTACGTCCAACAGCAGGAGGCGCGCCTTTCGCGCAACGCTCTCGGCAGTACCGGGTTCCTCTGGCTCGACCAATCGGCCGACCACCGCCGCCGCGCCCGGGAAGGCGCCGTCCTGGTCAGCCCCTACCAATCCGGAGAGGTCAGAGTGTCCGGCGGGCTCATCCACCACTGGGTCGGAGCCATGTTCATCCCCGGCGCCACGCTCGAAGCGACACTCGCCCTCATGAACCGCTGCGGGGACCACATGAACCTCTACAACCCCGGCGTCATCGAGACGAAGCTTCTCAGCCGCAACGGCAACGAATGCCGCACCGCAATGCGTATGGTCAACCGGAGAATCGTGACTGTCGTGTACGACGCCGAGTACGATATCCGCTCCTACACGCTCGACCGCAGCCGCTGGTACAGCGAAGCCCGCAGCACTCGCATCCACGAAGTGGAGGACGCCGGCGAGCCTTCCGAACGGCGGCTGCCCGACGGCTCAGGACACGGCTTTCTGTGGCGCGTAAACACCTTCTCGCGCTTCCAGGAGCGCGACGGCGGCGTCTATGCCGAGTGCGAAGTCGTCTCGCTCAGCCGCGGATACCCGTTCGGCATGGCCTGGGTCATCCGCCCGCTGGCCCGCGAAGTCCCGCGCGACTCGATCACCCGGACCCTCACGTCCATGCGCGCCGCGGTGACCGCGCTCCGGGCGGACACCGCGTCTCTGCCTCACTCGATGTGAACGTTGCCGGAATCGACGCTCACGTCCACCAGCGGCCCGCCGCCGCGGATCTTCCCTTCCGCGTGGTTCGGCCGGATCGTCCCCCGCACGGTCAACTCCTGCACCGTAATGCGCCCGCTGCCGGCCGACGCCGTGACGTCGTAGCCGGCGCCCGGCGCCAGCTTCACGCGGGCCCCGCCCGAATCGGCTCGTATGCGCACCGGGGCCGCGGCCGTCTGCGCCACCTGTACGCCGCCCGAATCGGTCTGTATATCGACCGCCCCGGCGACGCCGAGCGCCTCGACACCGCCCGAATCCGCGCGCGCCGAAACGGCGCCGCGGATGTTGCGTATGCGAATCCCGCCCGAATCGGCGGCCACACGCACGTCCGAGCCGATATCGTCCACATCGATCCCGCCCGAGTCGGACTGGCAATCGGCCGGCCCGCGCACCCCGGCAACCTGTATTCCGCCCGAATCCGCCCGCGCCCGCACGCTCGAATCCGGCGGCGTCAGAATCTCGAAGCGGATCGAGATATTGTGCAGCAGATCCCGGTCTTTCAGGTAGCCGATCCGGACTTTGTTCCCCGTCTGCTCCACCGGCGGGTCCTGTTCGATCCGGCGTATGCGGGCCTCGGTTGCGGCCCCGCGCCCGCGGAGTATGGCGTGGATCTGCACCGACCCCGCAGTCCCGGGCTTCACCGAAATCCCGCCGGAATCCGTGAATATGTCGAGCTCGGCAGGTCCCGAAACCCGGAGCGTGCGGTCGAACCCGCCCCGGGTTTCCTGGGAGCAAGCCGAACTACCGGCAAGAGCAAGCGCGGCCATCGCCGCGGCATAGCGGTTCATGGTTGGGAAGACGAAGGAACTTGCAGAAAGGTTCGTTCGTCCGTTTTCGCTCCGAGCGCCGGAATGATCATCGGCACCTGCTCCCGGTATCGCCGGTACCGTTCTCCATGCACGGTTTCCAAATCGGCCTCCTCGAGCCGGATCGCCGCGAAGATATACGCAGTCGTCATCGCGGCGAACAGCAGGTGCGCCGCCGTCATCACCGGCGCCGCCCAGAACGTGAGCAGCCACCCGAAGTAGAGCGGATGCCGCACCCAGCGGTAGAAGAACGGCGTGCGGAATTCCAGGCGCGTGTATTGCCGCCCCATCAGGTACAGGTACACCTGCCGCAAGCCGAAAAGATCGAAATGATTGATCAGAAACGTGCTCAGAAGAACGATCAGCAGTCCCGCCCCGTAGATCGCGTAGACGCCCCCCGCAGCGACCTCGTTATCGACCTTCCAGACCACTCCGCCGATCGGGCGCCATTGCCAGAACAGCAACAGCAGCGCCAGGCTCGACAGCAGCACGTACGTGCTTCGCTCCACCGGCTCCGGCACAATGCGCGTCCACGCCCGCTTGAACCACGACCGCGCCATGATACTGTGCTGCGCCGCAAACAGGGCCAGCAGCGCGCCGTCCACGGCCAGCGCCGCGCCAAGCGCCCCCTCCCGCCCCGAGTCGATCGTTTTCGGCACGCCGAAGTTCCCCAGAAATCCAATCGCATACAACAGCGTGGCAAAGAACACGCCGTAACAGGCGATCCCATAAACAAACGCGGTAATGCGCTTCATATCCCCTCCACTGCTATACGCGGACAATCCGCACGCGCGCATTTGACCGGGCGTCTCTATGTCTTGCTCGCGCTAAGATAGGACCACCAGAGGGGCCGGCGTGGACGTGCTGTCGGAGGTCCTTAAGTCCGTCACGCTCAAGGGAGCAGTGTTCTACAACGCGGAGTTCTCCGCCCCGTGGAGCTTCCGCTCCCCGGCGTCGCACCTCGTCGCCCAACACCTCGGCGCGGCCCCCGCCCACGTCATCATCTACCACCTCCTGATCGAGGGCGCCGCCTGGGCCGAGGCCGCCGGCGTACAGCGCGTCGATCTCGCGCCCGGCGACATCGTCGTGTTCCCGCACGGAGATCCGCACATCATGGGCAACGGCCCGCCCGTCGCCCCGGTCGACAACGGCCAGGAACTCGGCCGCATCCTCTCGCAAGGTCTCGCCATCGCTCGAATGGGCGGCGGCGGCGCCATCACGCGGCTCGTTTGCGGATACATGACCTGCGAGCCCGAAGCGATCCGCCGCATCCTCGCCGGCCTGCCGCCGCTGCTCACGGTCAACATCCGGCAGGACCCCTCCGGAGCGTGGCTCGAAAACTCGATCCTCTTCTCCGTCGCAAACGCAGGCTCATCCAGCGCCGGCGCCGAAGCCGTCCTCGCCAGGCTCTCCGAAGCGCTCTTCATCGAAACCCTGCGCCGCTACGCCGCCTCGCTTCCGGCTTCGGGAACCGGCTGGCTGGCCGGCGCCCGCGATCCGGAAGTCGGCAAGGCCCTCGGCCTGCTGCACAGCCACCCCGCGCGCGCCTGGACCATTGAGGATCTCGCCCGGTCGGTCGGCGTCTCCCGCGCGGTGCTTGCCGGCCGCTTCCGCCATTTCCTGGGCGAGCCCCCCATCGGCTACCTCACGCGCTGGCGCCTGCAACTCGCCGCGCGCCTGCTCACCACCACCAGCCACAACGTGGCCCAGATCGCCGCCCAGGCCGGTTACGAGTCGGAAGCCGCCTTCAACCGCGCCTTCAAGCGGATGTTCGGCGCGCCGCCCGCCCGCTTCCGCCGCGAGCGCGCCGCGCCGTCTCCTGCTACATTGGATGACCGATGAAGCCCCGCATCCTTCCGGCAATTCTCCTCGCGGCCGCGCTGCTCCCGGCCGCCGTGAAATCCGAGGACGGCCTGGTTTACGGCGAAGCCGCCGGCCAGAAGCTCACGATGGACTACTACCCGCCCGACGGCCCCGGCCCGCATCCCATCGCGATCATCATCCACGGCGGCGGATTCGTCGGCGGCACGAGCAAGAACGGCAGCGAGGCCTACTGCGCCGATTTCCTCGCCCCCGCCGGCTACGCGGTCTTCTCCATCAACTACCGCCTCGCGCCACAGTTTCCGCTCTCCGCCATGGTCGAGGACGTCCACACCGCCGTGCGCTACATCCGCCGCAACGCGAAGAAGTGGAACGCCGACCCGGGCCGCATCGCCCTGGTGGGCGGCTCGGCCGGCGGCTACCTCAGCAACATGGCCGGCGTCACGGGCCGCGGCGATACCGCGGTCGAAGCCGTCGTGACCCTGTTCGGCCTGAGCTACCTCCCGGCCATGCCGATGCGCGGCGACGTGAAATCCCTGCTCGGCCCGAAGAACGACGCCGTCGATGCCTCCCCCGTCACACACGTCAGCCGCAACGCCCCGCCCTTCCTGCTCATCCACGGCGACAAGGACGAAGCGGTGCCCTTCGACCAGTCCCTGCGCATGCAGAAGGTCCTGCGCGCGGCCGGCGTGCGCTGCGACCTGCTCGTCATCCCCAACGGCCCCCACGCCACCGGAAGCTGGCATCGCATCCCCGGCGTCCCCGACTGGGAGAGGCAGATGACCGTGTGGCTGAACGGCGTCCTGCACCACGACGGCCCGGTCGGCGCCGGAATCCGCGAGCGGTAACGCCGCCACGCCCGCTACCATCTGAAATTACACAACTCTTACAAAGTACTCGCGTAACCCCTGTTACGTTGGAAGCAATGACGACTGCTCAACCGCTCGATGTCTTCGACCGCACCGGGCTGAACTGGCTCACCACTACCGTCATGGTGCTGTTCCACCTGGGAGCCCTCGCCGCCCTGTTCCTGTTTACCTGGCCCGCATTCTTCGCCGCCATCTTCCTTTATTGGTTCACCACCGGCCTCGGCATCAGCATGGGCTACCACCGTCTCCACACACACAGGGCGTACAAAATTCCGCGCGCGCTCGAGTACCTGTTCGCCGTCTGCGGCTCCATGACGCTCGAAGGCGGGCCCATCTCCTGGGTCGCCACGCACCGCATCCATCATCAGAAATCGGACCAGCCCGGCGACCCGCACTCCCCGCGCGACGGCGCCTGGTGGGCGCACGTCGGCTGGATCCTGGTCGGCGAAGCCAAGCACAACAACACGCGGCTGATGTCGAAGTACGCGCCCGACCTGGCGAAGGACCCCTTCTACGTCTGGCTCAACAACTACCATTGGGTCCCGCTGGTCGCGCTCGGGGTCCTGCTGCTCGCCGCCGGCGGATGGCCGGTGCTATTCTGGGGCGTCTTCGTACGCGTGGTCGTTGGACTGCACGCAACCTGGCTCGTCAACTCCGCCACGCACATGTGGGGCGCGCGCCGCTTCGCCACCCGCGACGACTCCCGCAACAACTGGTGGGTCGCCCTGATCACCTTCGGCGAAGGCTGGCACAACAACCACCACGCCCATCCGACTTCGGCGCGCCACGGCCTCGCCTGGTACGAGTTCGACCCCTCCTGGATCCAAATCAGGATCCTCAAAGCCCTGGGCATCGCCAAATCCATCCAGGTCGCCAAGCTCAACTCGCCCTCGGCGGATCGCAAAGCTGCGTAGGTTGGCAGTCCTCCGGCCCGCGGCGGCCTCTCAGGCCGCCCACCAATCGCGCCAACTTGAAGCCGCCCGCGTCTCGTGTTGAAATAGGAGTTACCCTTCCCAAGCCTCGCGCGCCAAGGCGCGAAGCGAACGGCAACTGGAGGACTACCGGATTGAACACAGCCATCCTGGCCCTGGAAGACGGCACGGTCTTCGAGGGCAGGAGTTTTGGTGCGCCCACGGAGCGTTCCGGAGAAGTCGTCTTCAATACCGCGATCACAGGCTACCAGGAGATCTTCACCGACCCCTCGTACAGCGGCCAGATCGTGGTCCTGACCTACCCGGAAATCGGCAACTACGGCGCCAACGAATCGGATAACGAATCGGCGCGGGCGTATATCGAAGGCCTGGTGGTGCGCGAGTTCTCCCCCATCGCCAGCAACTGGCGCTCGGAGGAAGAGGCCAACCGCTTCCTCGCCGCCGCCAACATCCCGATCATCGCCGGGGTCGACACCCGCGCGCTGGTCCGCCATCTGCGCACCCGCGGCGTCATGCGCGGCGTCGTCTCCACCGCCGGCGCCGACCCGCAAGCCCTCGTCGAAAAAGCCCGTTCCATTCCCTCCATGACCGGACTCGACCTGGCCACCGCCGTCTCCACGCCCAACACCTATCACTGGGCCAAAGGCGTCGATGCCTGCTCGCCCTCGGAAAACTGGGGGGATCCCGCCGAGCCCGCCTTCCACGTCGTGGCTTACGATTTCGGAATCAAGCACAACATCCTCCGCCGCCTCGCGCACACCGGCTGCCGCGTGACCGTCGTGCCCTCGCTCACCAGCGCCGAAGACGTCCTCGCCCTCAAGCCCGACGGCGTGTTCCTCTCGAACGGTCCCGGGGATCCCGAACCGCTCACCGCGCAAATCGCGAACGTCCGCAAGCTGATCGGAAGGAAGCCGGTCTTCGGAATCTGTCTCGGCCAGCAGGTGCTCGCCCTTGCGCTGGGCGGCCGCACCTACAAGCTCAAGTTCGGACACCGCGGCGCGAACCACCCCGTGCTGAACAAGGTCACCGGACGCGTCGAGATCACCTCGCACAACCACGGCTTCGCCGTCGATCCCGACTCGCTCAACGCGAACGACGTCGAACTGACCCACGTCAACCTGAACGACCAGACCCTCGAAGGCTTCCGCCACCGCCGCGAACCCGCCTTCTGCGTTCAATATCACCCCGAGGCCGCCCCCGGCCCGCACGACTCGCTCTACCTGTTCGAAGATTTCAAGAAGCTCATGCAGGAGTGCCGCTAGCCCATGCCGAGACGCACCGACCTCCACAAGATCCTGATCGTGGGCTCCGGTCCCATCGTCATCGGGCAGGCATGCGAGTTCGACTACTCGGGCACCCAGGCGTGCAAGGCCCTCAAGGCCGACGGCTACGAAGTCGTTCTCATCAACTCGAACCCGGCCACCATCATGACGGACCCGGAACTCGCCGACCGCACTTACGTCGAGCCCCTGAGCCTGGCCTTCTGCGAGGAAGTGATCCGCCGCGAAAGGCCCGACGCGCTCCTCTCGACCGTCGGCGGCCAGACCGGCCTCAACCTCTCGATGGAGCTGGCCGAAGCGGGAGTACTCGAAAAGTACGGCGTCGAGCTGATCGGCGCCAAGATCGACGCCATCAAGAAGGCCGAAGACCGCCTGATGTTCAAGGACGCGATGCGGAAGATCGGCCTCGAATGCCCCGACTCGAAGCTGGTCAAGAAGGTTGAGGACGGCCTCGCCTTCGCCGAGCGCATCGGCTACCCCGTCATCCTGCGCCCGAGCTTCACCCTCGGCGGCACCGGCGGCGGCATCGCCTACAACCGCGAGGAGATGCAGGAACTGCTCGACCGCGGCCTCGACCTCTCGCCGGTCCACGAAGTCCTGGTCGAACAGAGCGTGCTCGGCTGGAAGGAATTCGAGCTCGAGGTCATGCGCGACCTCGCCGACAACGCCATCATCATCTGCTCGATCGAGAACTTCGATCCGATGGGCGTCCACACCGGAGACTCGATCACCGTCGCGCCCGCCCAAACCCTCACGGACCGCGAATACCAGATGATGCGCGACGCCGCCATCCGCTGCCTCCGTGAGATCGGCGTCGATACCGGCGGCTCGAACGTCCAGTTCGCCATCAACCCGGAAAACGGACGCATGGTGATCATCGAGATGAACCCGCGCGTCTCCCGCAGCTCCGCGCTCGCCTCGAAGGCCACGGGCTTCCCCATCGCGAAGATCGCCGCCAAGCTCGCCGTCGGCTACCGCCTCGACGAAATCAAGAACGACATCACGAAGAAAACGCCGGCGTGCTTCGAGCCCACCATCGACTATGTCGTGGTGAAGATCCCGCGCTGGCAGTTCGAAAAGTTTCCCGGCTCAGAGAGCGTCCTCGGCACGCAGATGAAGTCGGTGGGCGAAGTGATGGCCATCGGCCGAACGTTCAAGCAGGCGCTCGCGAAAGGCATCCGCAGCCTCGAAACCGGCAAATCCTCCACCGCCGAGGTCTACGACAAGGGCCTCATCGCGGGCAAGCTGATCACGCCCAACCCCGACCGGCTCGGCTACATCCGCTTCGCCTTCCAGTGCGGCCATACGGTGGAAGAAGTGCGCGAGTGGACGGCAATCGATCCATGGTTCCTTGAGCAGGTCAAGGAGGCCATCGAATTCGAAAAAGCTCTTGAAGGCGAAACGCTCGAGACCATCACGCGCGAAAAGCTTCTTCAGACGAAGCGCGAAGGCGTGCCGGACCGCCGCCTCGCCCAGCTCTGGAAGACCGATCCGCTCACCGTGCGCAACCGCCGCAAGGAACTCGGCGTGCGGGCCGTGTTCAACCGCGTGGATACCTGCGCGGCCGAATTCGAGAGCTTCACCCCGTACCTCTATTCGAGCTACGAGCGCGAATGCGAAGCCGAACCCACGGACCGCAAAAAAGTCATGATTCTGGGCAGCGGCCCCAACCGCATCGGCCAGGGCCTCGAGTTCGATTACTGCTGCTGCCACGCCTCGTTCGCGCTTCAGGATTTCGGCGTCGAGTCGATCATGGTCAACTGCAACCCCGAGACCGTCTCGACCGACTACGACACCTCGGACAGGCTCTATTTCGAGCCGCTCACCGCCGAGGACGTGATCGAGATCATCCGCCGCGAGCAGACCAATGGCCGCGTGCTCGGCGTCATCGTCCAGTTCGGCGGCCAGACGCCGCTGAAACTCGCCCACCCGCTGGAGCAGGCGGGCGTGCCGATCCTCGGCACCAGCCCCGACGCCATCGACCTCGCCGAAGACCGCGAACGCTTCCAGCAGCTGCTGCACCGGCTGAAGATCGCCCAGCCCGTCAACGCCATCGCCCGCTCGGCGGAGGAGGCCTTCGCCGGGGCCCACAAGGTCGGCTTCCCGGTCGTGATCCGACCCTCCTACGTGCTCGGCGGCCGGGCCATGGAGATCGTCCGCGACGACGAACAGCTCGACCGCTACATCCGCACCGCCGTGCAGGTCAGCGGCGACTCCCCCGTGCTGATCGACCAGTACCTGTCGCGGGCCACCGAAGTGGATGTCGACGCGCTCTGCGACGGCGAGACCGTGTTCGTGGCGGGCGTCATGG
>JBLNDJ010000027.1:0-5280 GCA_050261515.1 Acidobacteriota bacterium
CACGCTCTGTCGGCCGATGGTCCGTTCGAGCTCGGCGACACGCCGGCGTAGCGTCTCTTCGGTGCTGCTCTAGGTGACTGCTGTTGGCTTGGAAACAACGCCGGGCGGCCTTCCGATCGGCCGACGCAGCCTGCCGCCGCGGCCCGCTTCCCGCCATCGGAACACTCCTTTTCGCTGAAAAGTGTCCCCGATTTCTTTGTCTCAGAAAAGGGGTCCAGATCAGCAGCGTTTTCTTGCGAAAAAGGCGTCTGTCCCCTTTTCAGGCCTTACCACTTCAGTTTGAGTTGGGCTTCGAGCTTGTCGTTCGAGGCCATCATTTCGTCCCAGGTCACGGTGCCGTGGCGGTAGGCCGCGGTGCGTCCGAGGATCGCTGTGAGGTTGCTTTCTACGGCCACTTCGGCATTGTTGACCAGCTTGCCGCTGCGGATGCTCTCGACAAACGCCTTCACGTTGGCGACCGCACCGCCCTTGAAAGTGTCGTCCTTTTCGGCCCCGAGCCAGGCGTTATCGCCGGTAATGCGAACCAGGCCGCCGTAGTGCGAATCGAGCGCGCCCTTGATTCCGAAGCAGCGGACGCATAGATCCGAGAAGCTGTTGGTGAGCTGGTTGGAGCTGAAGGACGCCTGAACGTCGTTGGGATACCAGAACGTGACGACGAAGTGGTCCCATGCATCGCCGGCGTCGTAGCCGGTGCCGGTCCAGTCGGTGCGCCCGCCGGTGCCGTTGGCCTTCAGGGGGTGGCCCTGGAGGAACCAGTTCGCCATATCGATGACGTGGATGTTCTGCTCGACGATGATGTCTCCGCCGAGAACGCGATCCATGTAGAAATTCATGACGCGGCCCTGGCCGGGGTCCATGCCGGGCTTCGATTTGTCCTTCGACGGGCGGCCGGCGTAGTAGAGCACCTGGGCGAACGCGGGCTTGCCTATGTCGCCGCGGTGGACGCGGGAGGCGGCCTCCTGGAACACGGGCTGCGAACGGCTCTGGAAATCGACCAGAAAGCTGAGATTGCGCCGGGCGGCCTTCTTTCCGCTTTCGAGGATGCTGCGGCAGCCGGGCACATCGACCGCGACGGGCTTGGCGAGATAGACGTGCTTGCCGGCTTCAACGGCGGCGGCGGCCTGCTCGGGATGGTAGTAGGGCGGTGTCTCGATCACGACGGCGTCGAGTTTCGAGTGGGCCAGTTCGCGGTAGGCGTCCGGTCCGTAGTAGGCGCGGGAGGCTTCCACCTTGAGCTTTTCGCGCGTAGTGTCGAGATGCTCGCGAATGACGTCCGCCAATGCAACGACGCGCGCGCCGGCGTATTCCGGGAAGAACGGGGCGATCCAGTTGCCGCGGCCCCCGGCACCGACCAGGCCGACCTCCACCGTGGAGTTGGCCTGCGATCCGAAGACTGTCTCGGGCTTGAGTAAGAGGAGCCCTCCGGCAGCGGCTTTCACGAAGTCGCGGCGGTCCGTATGAGTGCTTTTTGTCTGTTCCATGTGGCGTTCCTCGTTCGCCTTGGGGGAATATATCACAAGGGGCGGAGTGCAGGATCGGCGGAATCATCGGGACATCTCGCGGCGGCTGGCGGCGCGGCCGGCCTCGGAGGATTGCGCGGCGGCGATCCGGAGGACGATTCGCCAGATTCCTCGCGGCAAGGTCGCCACCTATGGGCAGGTCGCGGCGGCGGCGGGATATCCGCTCCATCACCGCCAAGTGGTACAGGTACTGCGGAAAGAGGGGCAATCCCTCCCGTGGCAGCGGGTACTAGGCTCGGGCGGGGAGATCCGGTTCCGGGGCGAGATGGCGCTCGAACAGCGTATGCGGCTCGAAATGGAGGGGATCCGGTTCCGCGGGCGGCGCGTGGACATGGCGGAGCACCAGCATGCATTCCGCACGTGGGAGCAATAAGGGCTAGTACCCCACCTGGTACCTTTCTGTAACTTACCCCGCCAACTAGGGTTGCTGTCCCTGCCCCACTAAGTGTACAAAGGTTGCAGATGCTATGTTACACTCGCAGACGTCAAATCTGCCCAATGGTAAGCTAGTGAGGGGCTACTTACCTATGCCGCCCGCGCGATCGTCGGAACTGCTGCACGTCGCTCTTGTTGTCGGCGACCGGAAGCTGGGCGAAGAAATACGCGGTTGCATCCACGAAGTGCCGGTTCATGTGGTGTTTGAGACGCCCATGCTGCGCCCGCGGCAGGAGCTTGTCGAGCGCATCAAGTCGTCGGGCGCGCAGGTCGTCCTGCTCGACTTCGACACGGCCGCCGATGCGAGCGCGGCGGTGGCCGACATCAAATGCGCCTTACCGGAATGCCATGTCCTGGCGCTGGGCAAGACGGTGGAGGCGCAGGCGATCCTCGAGGCTTTCCGGGCCGGGGCAAGCGACTACCTCTGCTCGCCGCTCAAGAAGAGCCTGATCGCGGCGCTGGGGCGCATCCAGGCGGACGAGCGGAAGCAACAGCGGCAGGCGGCGCCTCCGGGCGGCGCGATTCTGGGAATTCTGTCGGCCAAGGGCGGCTGCGGGGCCACCACCATCGCGTGCCACGTAGCGGCCGAACTGCGGCGGCTCACTTCCGAAAAAGTCCTGCTGGCGGATCTGGACCTGACGGCGGGCGTGACATCTTTCCTCATGAAAGCGGAGCGGCGGCACACGATTGCCGATGCTTTCGAGAACACGGAGCGCCTGGACGCCAGCTACTGGAGCGCGCTCGTGACAAAGGACCGTTCCGGCCTCGACATCGTCGTGGCCCCGCCGCCGGCGGGCGCGGCGCCCCCAGCCGCGCGCGTGTCGGAGACCCTGCAATTCCTGCGCAGCCAGTATCGCTTCGTCGTAGCCGACCTCGGCCGCGGGCTCAATCCGTTCATCGAAGCCGCCGTGGACGAGATGGACCGCGTGTTCGTGGTGGCAACGGCGGAACCGCCGGCGCTGCACCACGCGCGCCAGATGGCCGAGTACTTCACCGAGAAACGCAGCCCGCGCGTAGATGCGCGCCTGATCCTGAACCGGGTTTCCGAAAGCCGCTGGCAGGTGGCGCCGGAGGAGTGTGGCGACCTGGTGGGCCTCCCGGTTTGCTGCGAAATTTCGAACGACTACAAGGAATTGTACGACGCGCTCATTGAGGGGAAACTGGTGCCGCCCAAGAGCCGCCTGGGCAAAGATTTCACCAGAGCCGCCTGCGCCATCGCCCGCGTCTCCGATGGCGACGAAACCAAGCCGACGCTCGGCGTCGCGCCCGGCTGGCTGAAGGCCGCGGTCGATTTTCTGCGGTAGGGCTCGCGCACAACCACACCGCGCGGTGGCATATTGGTTGCTGCTTCTCTATGCCATCGCGAAGAAAGTTTCTCACCGGCTCGACCGGACTCCTGATCGCTGGTTCGGCGGGCGCCGCCGGTGCTGCCGCCGCCCCTTCCTCTGCATGCCAGACCCGGGCCTCGCTCGACGGCCCGTGGCGCTTCCGCCTGGATTCTTCGCCGGAATGGACGGAAGTGGCCGTGCCCCACACCTGGCAGGCCGCCTCCGCGACCGAGGACTATTACGGCGTGGCGTGGTACGAGCGCGAGTTCGACGCGCCGGCGGAGTGGGCCGCGAGCGTGGTGCGCATGGAGTTCGAAGCCGTGTTCCATTCGGCGACGGTATGGGTGAACGGCCGGCCCGCGGGCGAGCATCTCCGCAAGGGCTACACGGCGTTCGCGCTCGACATCACGCGCCTGGTGAAGTTCGGACGGCGGAACACGGTGCGCGTGCGCGTGGATAACAGCTTCGACGATGCCATGCTGCCGCGCGGGCACTCGAGCGATTGGGCGCACGACGGCGGCATCTATCGTCCGGTGAACCTGCTGGTGACGCCGAAGGTTTACGCCGAGCGCGTGGAGATCGACGCCGAACCGGAACGGCTGCGGCTGAAGTTGTGGGTGCGCAACGCGGGCCCGTCGGCGGCCGAGGGCGCGGTGGGGGTGCGGGTGCCCGGAGCCATCGACAAAGCGAATGCGGCGCGCTATTCGCTCAAGCCGGGCGAACTCGCGGCGGTCGAGATCGATGCCGGCGCGATCGCCAACGTCCAACTCTGGCACTTCGATCATCCGCATCTGTACACGCTCGAAGTGCGGCTCGGCTCGGGCCACAGGATCGAAGAGACGTTCGGCGTGCGAAAGATCGAGACGCGGGACGGCGGGTTCTATCTGAACGGCGAGCGTGTGCGGCTGATGGGCGTCGAGCGCATGGCTGGGAGCAATCCGGAGTACGGCATGGCGGAACCGGCCGAGTGGATCGAGCACGACCACGCCGATATGAAGGAGCTGAACTGCGTCTACACGCGCGTGCACTGGCAGCAGGACCGGCGCGTGCTCGATTACTGCGACCGGCACGGCATCCTGATCCAGACCGAGGTTCCGACCTGGGGCGGCGATACGTTCCAGGGGATGACGGACGAGCCGTCGGCGACGATTCTGAACAACGGCCTCGAGCAACTGCGGGAGATGATCGCGCGGGACCGCAATCACCCGTGCATATTCTCCTGGGGCGTGTGCAATGAGATTCAGGGACAGAATCCGCCTGCCTACCAGTTCGCGAAACGCATGTACGAGGAGGCGAAGCGGCTGGACCCGAAGCGGCTCGTCACGTACGCGTCGAATTCGCTTCAGAAGACGCCTGGCAAGGACGTTGCGGGCCTGATGGATTACGTGATGTGGAACGAGTATTACGGGAGCTGGTACGAGGGCACGCCCGAGGACATGGCGCGCAATCTCGATGAGATTCACGCGGCGTTCCCGGGCAAGGCGATCGTGATTTCCGAATACGGCTACTGCGCGTGCACGCCGCAGCGGCCCGAGGGGGATGCCGAGCGCATCGCGATCCTGAAGTCGCACGACCGCGTGTTCCAGGAACGCGAGTACGTGGCGGGGCTGATTTTCTTCTGCTACAACGACTACCGCACGCACGTCGGCGACAAGGGCCTGGGGGTCATGAAGCAGCGCACGCACGGCGTGGTGGACGTGTACGGCGCGCGCAAGGCGTCGTATGAGGTGCTGCGCGTGGAGTCGAGCCCGGTGGCGGAACTGGCTTTGAAGGCCGCCGCGGGCGCGCTCGAAGTGACGGTGCGGACGCGCGGAGCGGTGCCGTCCTACACGCTCGCCGGGTACAAGCTGCGAGCGGTGATCTACGGCGGGAGCGCGATTCCCCTGGAGCGGTTCGAAGCGGCGCTGCCCGTGCTCAAGCCCGGCGCGCAAGCGAGCGTGACGGTGCCGGTGCGGCTGAAGGGGGCGGCGCGTGTGCGACTCGACGTGCTGCGGCCG
>JBLNDJ010000028.1:0-10484 GCA_050261515.1 Acidobacteriota bacterium
AAACTTGTGATCCGCGACGGCACGCCCTCCATCGAAACCGCGGCGGGCAAGTTCGTCGCGGCAAGCGGGGAGCCCGAGACGATGGCGGTGCTGAAAGACGAACGCCTGGCAGGGCTCGACATCGAACTGCTCGGGCAGTTCGCCGCTCCGGACCGTTTCGTCGTCGGTTCTTTCTACACTTCGAAATCGATGATCGTACACAAAGGGGGAAAGAGGTATACGATCAGCTACTGGTGTCCCGTGTGCTCGATCCGGACTTATACGCCCGGCGAGTGCATGTGCTGCCACCAGGAAACGCATCTCGATCTCGAAGAACTCAAACAATGAGACTCGCCGTCTGCGCCTTCGCACTTGCCGCCGTGAACAGCTTCGCTCAACCTTACGCAGCCTTCAGGACTACCGACGACTCGGTCGAGATCGTGCGCCTTACCGACAAAGCGCGCGCGATGGAGGTCTCGATTGCGCCCTCGGTCGGCAACAACGCCTACGAATTCAAGGTGAACGGGCGGAACGTGTTCTGGTTCCCGGACGCCATCGGGAAAGCCCGCGCGGCGCAGACGTTCGCGGCAAATCCGTTCCTGGCGCCGTGGGCGAACCGGCTCGACGGCGACGCGTTTTGGGCGAACGGGAAGAAATATACGCTCAACCCGGAGCTGAAGAACCTGCGGCGCGATCCGAACGGCCGTCCGATTCACGGACTGCTGGCGTGGTTCCCGGGCTGGCGCGTCGTGAAACTCGCCGCCGGCGACCGCGGCGCCGAGGTGACGAGCCGCCTGGAGTTCTCGAAATATCCGGACCTGATGGCGCAGTTTCCCTTCGCGCACACGATCGAGATGACCTACCGGCTGGCCGATGGCGCCCTCGAAGTCCGGACGCGTTTCGAGAATCTCGCCACTGAGCCGATGCCGCTCGTCGTCGGCTACCACCCGTATTTCCGGTTGTACGATGCGCCGCGCGACCGGTGGAAGGTGCACGTCGCGGCGCGCGATCACGTGGAGATTTCGAAGGAGCTGGTTCCGACGGGGGAGCGCACGCGCATCGCATTGCCCGATCCGGTGTCTCTCGCCACCAACCAGCTCGACGACGTCTTCGACAACCTCGTGCGCGGGGCGGACGGGCGGGCGGAGTTCTGGGTCCAGGGAGTCCGCGAGAAGATCTCGGTGATTTACGGGCCGAAGTACAACACGGCCATCGTCTACGCGCCGCCGGGCAGGGAATTCATCTGCATCGAGCCGATGACCGGCGTCACGAACGGGGCCAACCTCGCACACGCAGGCGTGTACAAGGATCTGCAAACGGTCCCGCCCGGCGGCGCGTGGGAAGAGAGTTTCTGGATCAAGCCGGCCGGCTTCTGACCGCAAAAAGGCGCAAAAAGGGGACAGACCCCTTTTTGCCTACTCCAGCTTCGCGTCCATCGTGATTTTTGCGTTGAGGAGACGCGAGACGGGGCAACCCGCCTTCGCGCTGGCCGCGGCGCGCTCGAAGGTGGCGCGGTCGTTGCCGGGGATTTTTGCGCATACGTCGAGGTGGCTCGCGGTGATTTCCCAGCCGCCGGCGTTCTTTTCGAGCGTGACCGTCGCGGTGGTGTTGATGGATTCGGGCGTGATGCCGGCCTCGCCGAGCTGCGCCGAAAGCGCCATGGAGAAGCAGGCCGCGTGGGCGGCGGCGATCAGTTCTTCCGGATTGCTGCCGATGCCCTGTTCGAATCGAGTGCCGAAGGAATATTGGGTTTCTTTGAGGACTCCGCTTGCGGTCGAGATGGAACCCTTGCCATCTTTGAGGCCGCCTTTCCAGACTGCGGATGCTTTTCGATTCATACGACTATTTGATCGCAAATGGTCGTGAAAAGACGCATCAAATCCATCCGCGCGCCCAGTAATACGCGATCTTCGCCGTTTCGCGCACGACGACCACGAACGCCGGCCAGCGGTTCAGCAGGCTGGTTGACATCTTGATCGCGTCGGGAAAGGGATGCGCCTCCACCTCGACTCCCGCCTTCTGAAAGGCCTTGCGCGCGCGGAAAGTGTGATAGTCGCTCGTGAGCAGCACCTTGCGGCCGGGCACGCCGTTGAGCAGTTTCGCGACATAGAGCGCGTTCTCTCGCGTGCTGCGCGAGCCGTCCTCGACGCGGATCGTTGCCGGTGGAATGCCCTGGCAGGCGAGAAAGTCGCGCATCAGCGGCGCCACTCCATTGCCGCTCACGATCACCTCGCGGTAGCCCCCGGCGCGCCAGGCGCGCTGCGCGTAGACGCACCGCCAGTAGGAGCCGGATGCGAGGAATTCCTTGTCGATCGCGCCGCCGCCGAGCACGATCAGGACGTCGCCGCGCGCGCCGGCCCAGTCGCCGCCGAGCTGGCGCGCATACCACGGCACGAGCGGCGTGAAGGTCACGAACACCATTACGAATCCCAGGGCGGCGAGACAGGCATACAGCGGGCGCAGGAGCTTGCGGGCGAGCGTCATCTAGGAACAATGTAACGCGCACGTTATAATTTCGGGGTGAACTCCACGCGTTTTTCCGTATGCGCGCTCGACTGTCCTGATGCGTGCGCGCTCGCGGTGACGGTCGAAAACGGGGTTGCCACACGGTTGCGCGGAGACGCCACGCATCCCGTGACGCGCGGGTTCCTTTGCGGCAAGGTTGCGCAGTATCTCGAACGCGAGTATTCGCCCGGGCGCCTGCTCTATCCGATGAAGCGCGCCGGCGCGAAGGGCGAGGGCCGTTTCACGCGCATCTCGTGGGATGAGGCGCTCGACGAGATCGCGGCGAACCTCAAGCGCATCTCCGCCGGGTTCGGGCCCGAGGCGGTGCTGCCCTATAGCTACGCCGGAACGATGGGCCTGCTGAA
Source organism: Acidobacteriota bacterium (assembly GCA_050261515.1). Classification (GTDB taxonomy): domain Bacteria; phylum Acidobacteriota; class Terriglobia; order Bryobacterales; family Bryobacteraceae; genus JBLNDJ01. The sequence continues at coordinate 2,850 of JBLNDJ010000028.1, forward strand.
CGGCGCGGGCATGGACCGGCGGTTCTTCCACCGGCTCGGCGCGTCGCGGCTCGACCGCACCATCTGCTCCTCGACCGGCGGCGCCGCGCTGGCCGAAACGCTCGGGTCGCGCTACGGCACCGACATGGAGCAGTTCCGCCACGCGAAACTCATCCTGGCCTGGGGCGCGAACGTGCTCGGGACGAACGCGCACCTGTGGCCGTTCATCGTCGAGGCGCGGCGCAACGGGGCGAGGTTCTACACCATCGACCCGGTCAAGAACCGCACCGGGCGCGCCGCCGACCGCCACTTCTTCATCAATCCCGGCAGCGACGCGGCGCTGGCGCTCGGCATCATGCACGTCCTCATCGCCGAGGGCCTTTGCGACGAGGATTACATCGCGCATCACACCGAGGGCTTCGACGCGCTCAAGCAACACGTGCGCGATTACGCTCCCCCGCGTGTGGCCGGGCTGACGGGACTCACGGTCGAGGAAATCACGACGCTCGCGCGCGAATACGGCACCGTGCGGCCCGCGGCGATCAAGCTGAACAACGGCGTGCAGAGGAGCGAGCGCGGCGGCATGTCGGTGCGGGCAATCTCGCTGCTGCCCGCGCTCACCGGCGCGTGGCGGCACGTGGGCGGCGGGCTGCTGCTCGGCTCCGGCGCCGCGTTCGAGCTCAACCGCACGGCGCTCGAGCGCCCCGATCTCGCCCCTCCGGCGCGCACCGTGAATATGACCGGGCTCGGCAAGGCGCTCACGGAACTCGACGGGCCTCCGGTGAAGGCGCTCGTGGTCTACAACTCGAACCCGGCGGCGATCGCGCCGGACCAGAACGCCGTGCTGCGCGGCCTCGGGCGCGAGGATCTGTTCACAGTCGTGCTCGAGCAGTTCCAGACCGACACGGCGGATTACGCCGACATCCTCCTGCCTGCGACCACGTTCCTCGAGCACACGGACCTCTACTACTCCTACGGGCACCTGTACTTGCAGCTGGCTCGGCCGGTGGTCGCGCCGCCCGGCGAGGCGCGCTCGAACGTGGACGTTTTTCGCGCGCTCGCCGTGCGCATGGGCTTCGACGATGCCTGCTTCCGCGATTCGGACGATGACATGATCCGCGCGCTGCTCGATTCCCCGCACGAGTTCGTGCGCGGCATCACGCTCGAGCAACTGGAGCGCGAGCGGTTCGTCCGCCTGCGGGTGGGCGACCCGTTTTTGCCCTACGCGGAGTCCGGCAGGTTCCGCTTCGAGCCGGCAAAGCTCAGGTACGAGCCGCCCGTCGAGAGCCGCTTCGGCGACGCGGCGCTCCGGCAGCGGTATCCGCTCGAGTTGATCTCGCCGAAATCCGATGACGGGGTGAACTCCACCTTCGGCCACCGGGACGCAGTGGACCACGCGCAATCCCTCCTCACGCTTTCGGAGCTGGACGCGGCGGCGCGCGGCATCTCGGCCGGCGACCTCGTGCGCGTGTTCAACGGGCGCGGCAGCATCGTCCTCACGGCCGAGGTGAGCGATGCGGTTCCGTGCGGCGTGGTCCGCACGCCGGGCGTCCGGTGGGCCAAGCGGTCCCCGGGCGGCCGCAGCGTGAACGCCCTGACCTCGGACCGCCTCACCGACATCGGCGGCGGTCCGGTGTTCTACAGTTGCCTGGTCCAGGTGGAGAAATGCGCAGACTGACCCGTCTGGCTGCCGCCGCGCTGCCGGCCTTGTGCGCGTGGAGTTGCGGTCCGGTAGTGGACGACGAGAGCCTGGCCCCGCTGAGCGCGCTCGTGCTGTCGCGCCCGCGCGCCGACACGCAGCTTCTGGAGGGCTTCCACCAGCTGGAGGCGGGTGCGTGGCGGTGGACCAAAGGCCGTTTTGCCGTCGCCTTGGCGCCGCCGGCCGGAGCCTCCTCCCGGGGCGCGAAGCTCATGCTGCGGTTCACTCTCCCCGACACCGTGATCTCGCGCAAAAAAGCGGTGACGCTCTCGGCCGCGATAGCCGGCACGCCGCTTGCGCCCGAGACGTACACGAAAGCGGGCAACTACTTCTACACGCGCTTCGTTCCCGCTTCGGCGCTGGCGAATCCGCCGCTGAAAGCGACCTTCGCGCTCGACCCGTATGCGAAGGCCGGAGAAATCGACGAACGCGAACTCGGCCTGGTGTTGCACTCCGTGGGCCTGTACGAAAACGGGAAATGAGTATACTGTCCCGGGTTTTGCGGATGCGGGTTTGGGTGCCTTTTGCCCTCGCGCTGATCGTGTACTGGCCGGGGCTGCTGGCCTGGTTCCAGCAGGACGATTTTGCGTTCCCGGCCCTGTTCGGCATGCACGCGCTGCCGTATCGCGTCCTCGCGTTCCTTACGCAGTTCGGGTGCCTGATCCTGCTCGCCTCGGTCGCGCGCCGTGTCACCGGCTCGCGCGCGGCGGGAACGCTCGCGGCCGTGTTCTGGACGCTCAACAGCGGCCTCGTCCTGCCAATGACGCGTACGTCGGCCTATAAGCAGATCCTGTGCACGTTTTTTCTGCTCCTGGCGTTCCACTTCCTGCTGCGCCGGCTCGAAACCGGCGACCGGCGGTGGATGGGCGCCGAGTGGCTCGCGTTTGCCGCCGGCCTTGCGTCGCTCGGGATCATGGCTGTCTATCCGGCCATCGCCGCGGTCTACACCGGGCTGCGCGCTCGCAAGCAGTTTGCGAGCACGATCCCGATGCTCGGCGTCTCCGCCGCCTGCACGCTTGCGTACTACCTAGCCAGGCCCCTCGGAGAACTGCACTTCGACGCGTCGATTCTGGCGGCGTTCCGCGCCTACTGGAGCATGGCCCTTGGTCCCGCCGGTCTCGCCGCGCACTTCGAAACATTTCCGGGGTGGATTGGACAGGCGGGGACAATTCTGCTATCATTGTCACTCCCCGGTATTGCAGCCTGGGGCGTGCTGCGCTGCAAATGGGCCGGACTTTTCGGCCTGGCGTGGTTTGCCCTGGCGCTTGCGCCCGTGCTTCCGCTCCGCTACCACGTGAGCTCGTATTACTTGACGGCTCCCTCTGTAGGGCTGGCGCTTACGCTGGCCTGGGGCGTTGTCGAAGCATGGAAGCAGCGCGGCTGGCGGCCGGTTGCCGCCTCCGTCGCGGCGGTCTACATGGCGGCGGGCGCGGTCGGGGGTTCGCTCGGTTCGAGAACCGTGGCCGAGGAAAGCTGGCGCATACGGGACGCGGTGGTCGGCGCCGCCCGGGCCCGCGCGATGTTCCCGAATAAGACCATCGTGCTCGCCGGCATCGATGACCGGCTATTCTGGACCGGGATCGTTTACGACCCGTTCCGCCGGATGGGCCTCTCCGGAGTTTTTCTGGAGCCGGGAACGGAGCAACGGATCAAGGCGCATCCGGAGCTTGGCAGGGTGTCCGATTTCGTGATACCGGCCGATAAGCTCAAGGCGGCGCTTGAAAAGCAGGAAGCGGTGGTTTACGCGGTTGAACCCGGCAGGCTTCGCGGCCAGACGGTGGCGTACACCATCAAGGCGCGCGAGGAGTGGCGGGTCGAAGAGCCGTCGCGGGTCGATGTCGGCGATCAGGCGCTGGCCGGGCAGCTTGGGCCGTCGTGGTCGATTATCGAGGGCGGCCACCGGTGGATGCCAAGAACTGCCACCGTGAGGCTAAGAGGACCGAGAACTTCCGGAGAGAAAATCTACATCTCTGGATGGTGTCCTCCACAGCAGATCGAGAAAGGGCCGCTCCGGCTGCGCGTGACCGTGGCAGGCAAGCCGCTGCCGCCGATTGTGCTGCGCGCCGACAAGGATTTTCAGGCCGCTCTGCCGCTGCCCTCGGCACTTGCCGGGGCTCCGTCAGTAGACGTGGTGATCGAGGTGGATCGGACGTTCCGCGTCCCAGGCGATTTGCGCGACCTGGGGCTGGTTTTTGGGACGTTCGAGATCCGGCCGTAGGTCTTACGCTCAGTGTAAAAACGCCCGCCAGGCGGGACGTCCGCGACTTTTTGATCCGGCAGGGAACCTTTGTCGCAAAACGGAGTCAAATAAGGGTTTGCGGGTTCGGAGCAGACTTTGGAACTTTGCTTGCTCCACGGCGTCTAGATATTTTACGGAAGCAGCCAGAGATGAGGACGAAGAAACTTAGCCGGGTCCGCTTAGGTCGCGTGAAACCTTTTCGCGTACCGTGCATCTTTAGTTCACGATCTTCCCTCTGGACAAACCCGTGGGGATCGAGAATAATAAGAAGCACTGACGCACTATTAAAGAATTTTAAGACTGGCGAGGAGGGGGAGAGATGACGAAGAACGAGTTGAACAAGTTCAAACAGGTCCTGGAGGCGAAGAAGGCGGAGTTGTCCGACGTTCTGAAGCGGCGCGATGAGATCGCGATTGAAAAGAGCCCCGACGCAATCGATGAAGTTACGCGTGCCGCCGAGCGCGAGCTGGCTATCCGCAACCTGGACCGGGAATCCAACCTCATGAAGAACGTGCGGGCCGCGCTGCGGCGCATCGACGACGGCACGTTCGGCGTGTGTGCGCACTGCGAAGAAGAAATCAGCCCGAAGCGGCTGGCCGCGGTGCCATGGGCGCCGTTCTGCATCAAGTGTCAGGAAGCGGCGGACCGCAACGAGCACGATGCCACGGCAACCCTCGAAGGGCTGCTCGTGAACGCAGCGTAAAACACAGCCAAAACCACCTCAAGGGCGCGGGCTTCGGCTCGCGCCCTTCGCTTTGTTTAACCCAAAACGGCAGCGGCGGAGACCATGCGGCCGGTGCGTTCGCGGTCACGCCTCCAGGAGTAGAACTCGGAGGGGTGGCAGGCGGTGCAGGGGGCGCCGGTAATTACACGCCCGCCGGGCACGCCGGCTTCGATGAGTTGGCGGCGGTTGGCTTCGGCGAGGTCGAGCGTTTTGCCGGGCGGCAGCCACGCGACGAACCGTTCGGCCACCTCCGGACCGACCTCGTAGCAAGCTCCGCAGATTCCCGGGCCGATCGCGGCGATCAGGTCCTCCGGGCGGCTTCCAAAATTCTTTCGCATTGCCACGACGGCCTTGGCCGCGATCGTCTCGGCTGTTCCGCGCCATCCGGCGTGAACGGCCCCGACGGCTTTCACACGTTCATCGGCGATCAGGATCGGGATGCAGTCGGCCGTTCGGACGCCGACGTAGCGGCCGGGGGTGGAGGCGATCAGGCCGTCGGCTTCTCCCAGCAGGCCTGTGGCGCCATTGGCGACGACAATGCGGTCCGAGTGTATCTGTTTGACCCAGGCAAGCGGACCGGGAACCCAGTTTCCCGACAGGCGCGTGCCGAAACCATGATCGAGCCAGCCCAGGCGGTCGAGAGCGCGGACGCGGTAGACGTTGCGCGGGTCGAGGTAGAACATCAGGCAGGCTGCTTGATCTGTGCGATCATGACCTGCTTCTTGAAGTCTTCGAGCATCGATTCTTCGAGGCGCACTTCCGTCGGACGGCGGCCGAGCGTCGTCATCCGGTCGATCTTGTCCTGGAGCTTGAGTAGGCCGTAGAACAGGTTTTCGGGGCGGGGCGGGCAGCCGGTGACGTAAACGTCCACCGGGATGATTTTATCGACGCCCTGGACCACCGAGTAGGTGTTGAACGGTCCGCCCACGCTCGAGCACGCGCCCATGGAGATGACCCATTTGGGGTCCGCCATCTGGTCGTATAGGCGCTTGATGACCGGGCCCATTTTGAGGGTGACGGTGCCTGCCACGATCATGAGATCGGCCTGCCGCGGGCTCGGCCGGTAGACCTCGGCGCCGAAGCGCGCGATGTCGAACCGCGGAGAGCCGCTGGCGGCGATCATCTCGATCGCGCAGCAAGCCAGGCCGAACGTCAACGGCCAAAGCGACGATTCGCGCGCCCAGTTAAAAACGTAATCGACCGACGTCACCAGGACGTTGTTCTCGAACTGGTTCTGTAAAAAAGGCATGGGGCCAAGCTCGGAGAATTCAATTGTAGCAGGAGAAGCTGGAAGCTAGAATCCGGAGGCGGTCATCACCTGCCTGGCCGGCTCCTCGGCTTCCGGCAGAACGTAAAAGAACGCTCCCACGCGCTGGGTCCTGAAGATGATGCCTCCCAGGTAGTGGTCGGTCTCGACGGCGTAATCGATGCCGGCTTGGGTTAGCGCCTCTTCGAGGGCGAGCGCGTGTTTCAAGCGCTTGGCGATGTAGATCAGCGCCATTTCCTGGTCGCCGAAGAATTCGGGGTCGCGTTTCACGTCAGGCGGCCGCCACTCGACGCATCAGGTCGGTCACTTCGTTCGTGTTCTCGAAGCCGATGGTGAAGCAGTCCACGCAGTCGAGGCTCAGGGCGAAGCGCAGGGCTTCGTCCGGACGGTTGCGCAACTGGCCTTCGCCCAGAATCTTCATGCCGATGACGCCTTTTCCCGCCGCCTTCATTTCGCGCAGCACGGCGATGACGGTCCGGGGGTCGGCGTCCATGATGATTCCGGCCGGGTTGATGCGCGCCAGATCGACGTGCACCCAGGGGGTTTTCGCAGCCGTTTTGAGCGCTTTGAGCGAGTGGCAGGAGACGCCGTGCGTCCGCACGATGCCCTTTTCGCGCGCTTCCGCGAGCACCTCCATGGCGCCTTTCCGCTCCTCGGGCCAGTTCGCTGAACTGAGCGCGTGCAGCAGCACGATGTCGAGGTAGTCGGTGCCGATCTCCTGGCGGAAGCGGTCGAGGTCGGCGCGCATCTCGGCGGCCGTGGCAGCGCGCGTTTTGGTCAGGATCGCGACCTTCTCGCGCGGCACGCTTTTCAGAGCCTCCTTGAGGTGCGGGTGGCTGCCGTAGCCGTCGGCGGAATCCCAGAACGCCAGGCCCTGGTCGTAGCCGAAATGCAGCAGGTCGGCCAGGCCTTTGATGCCCAGTTGCCGCGTCTGGTTCGAACTCCTGGAGTAGCCTTTGGTGCCGGTGCCCATCGCCACGCGGGTCAGTTTGACCTTGTCCGGACCGAGTTCCACCACGTCATTGGCGCGACGCCCCGAGGCCGCATGGCCCCTCGTCGCAACCGCCCCGGCGATGCTCGTCTTCAGGAAATCGCGGCGTCTCATGAGTGGAGTATAACAACGTTCAGGGACGGTTCCGAAAAGGGGACAGACGCATTTTTCCAGGGAAAATGCGTCTGTCCTGGACCCCAGTATGGGTTTCCGGCCCGGCTCATGCTGATCTGAAAGCCGGCCTGCTGCAACTTCGCGACATAATCGCTGGCACAATATTGTTACGCAAAGCTCTCGCGTAGCCGGATGTAAGTGATGTCGGCAACCCACATCTGGTTGGCCGCGCACGGTTCGAAGCTGGCAGCCAGATTGCGATACACAGCATACGTATGGCGGGAGTCGGTGGTCAGGACCCACCGGCGCTTGCGCAATGCCAGCAGGTTGTCCAGCCGCATCAGTCGCTGAACACGTTTGCGGCACACAGGCAGGCCTTGGATGCGCAGCAACTTCGTCACCCGGCGCGTGCCGTAGATGCGGTGGTACAGGCAGATCTGTTGGATGCGGCCGCGAAGTTCTACTTCGGCTTGCAGCCTGCCAGGCGCGGTAATAGCCAGCTCTGGAGACCCCGGCGATCTGGCAGGCCCGGTCCACCGTGAGGGGCGTGTCTTCAAGCCCGCTTACTCGCCGGACCTCCGAGTAGACGCTGCGCCGCCACGCCGCGGGGCTTTCGGCTGCG
>JBLNDJ010000029.1:0-43616 GCA_050261515.1 Acidobacteriota bacterium
GTGGCCGCGCTGGTCGAATAGCATGAGCGAACAGAAGATCAACCCGATAATCCGGTTCTTTCCGTCGCTGAACGATGTCGCGTTCGTGCTGCCTCTGGTGATGCTGTTCGGGTTCATGCAGGGGTCGAAGGTCCTGCTGGGCGACGGCGACACGGGCTGGCATATCCGCACGGGCGAGTGGATTTTGAAGAACGGGCGCGTTCCGGACAGCGATTTCTTCTCGTTCACCAAGCCGGGGGAGCCGTGGTTCGCCTGGGAATGGCTTTGGGACGCCGCGTTCGGGTGGCTGCACCTGCACTGGGGGATGGCCGCCGTGCTGCTCGCCAGCACGCTGGTCCTGTGCGCCACTTCGGGGCTTCTGTTCCGGCTGGTGCGGCGGAGCTGCCCGAACGACTTCGTCGCGATCGCGGTCACGGGGCTCGCGGTGGGGGCGTCGTCGATCCACTGGCTCGCGCGGCCGCACCTGTTCACGCTGCTGTTCACGGTTATCTTCTACTCGGTGCTCGAGGCCACGCGCGAGCGGCCGGCCCGGGCTGCCTGGTCGCTCGTGCCTCTCACGGTTCTCTGGACCAACCTGCACGGCGGCTTTCTGGCGGGACTGATCTTTATCCTCGCGTACGCCGCGGGCGAGTTTGCGGGCGCGCTGTTCCCGGTCGAACCCGGCCGGCGCAAAACCGCGCTCGCCCGCGGAGGGATTTACGTCCTGATCGCGGCCGGCTGCCTGGCGGCGAGCCTTGCGAACCCGTACGGGTATCTGCTGCACGTGCACATCTACCACTACCTCCGGGACCCGTTCCTGTTCGACCACATCGTGGAGTTCTTCCCGGTTAACTTCCGGGGCTCGGCCGCGGTGATGTACGAGTTGATGTTCGCGCTGGCGGCCGTGGCCGCGTACCGGTGCGTCGCGCGCCGCGAGTTCGGCCGCGCGCTGCTGGTCGTCGGCTGGGCGCACCTGGCGCTCTTCTCGCAAAGGAACATTCCGCTGTTCGCGTTCGCGGCGGCCCCGCCTGTGGCGGCGATGATCGCCGATTGGGTCCGGCGCAAGGCCGCCGCGGTGGAAAAGGTGGCGGCCGAGTTCAGCGTGAACGACAGGATTCCCCGTTTGCGCTTCGCCAGCGCGGCGGCGGTGGCCGTGGTGGCCGCCCTGCTGTTCGCCCCGGCGCCGCCGAAGAAATTCCGCGCCGAGTTCGACGCGAAGCGGTATCCGGCGGGCGCGATCGAATATTTCAAGAGCGCGGGCATGCCGCGCGCTCTTTTCACGGACGACGAGTGGGGCGACTACCTCATCTACCGGCTGCATCCGCTCGGGGGCCAGGTGTTCGTGGACGGCAGAAGCGACTTTTACGGAGCGAAGTTCGACGAGGCATACCTCGACGTCCTGGCGGTCAAGTGGGGTTGGGAACGAACCCTCGGCCGTTACGGAGTGGACGCGATTCTTCTGCCCGTCGGAGCCCCGCTGGCGGGCGCTCTCAAGGAATCGAGGCGGTGGCGCGCCGTGTATGACGACGGCGTCGCCATTGTGTTTCAACCCGCATCGAATCGCGATCAAGCGATCGCGAAAACAACAACCCAAATCACAATCCCAACTCAAGGAGGGGATCACCATGTTGAAGAATTTCTTGCGCGGCGATGAAGGTCAGGACCTCATCGAGTACACCCTGCTGCTGGCGTTCGTGTGCCTGGTGGGCGCGGCGCTGTTCATCCCGGTCGGCGACACGGTCGCCGGAACCTGGAGCACCACGGGCAGCGTCGTGTCGAAGGCGAACTCGGCGGCAGCGGAAGCGCTGCAGACGACGCCGAGCGGCAGCTAAGCCGCACTTCAGTTTCCGGGGCATGCCCTTGCGCATGCCCCATCTTTTCAATTCAGCGACGGGAGGGGCGCGCAATGTGGAAGACATTTCTCGAAGACCAGAGCGGCCAGGACCTGGTCGAGTACACGCTGCTGCTGGCGTTCATCTGCTTGTCCGGCGCGGCGTTCTACATAGGCGTCGGTGAAAACGTGAACAGCATCTGGTCCACCGTGAATTCGCGGCTGGCGAACGCCGCATCGGCGGGCTCGTCCAGCTAACAGGAGGATTTGTGAACAAGCGATTTGCATCTGTATTCGTCTTTGCGGTCGCCGTTGCGGCGATAGCCAGTCTGATCTTCTACCGGATGATCGCCCGCGTGGTGGCCCGAGCGGCCAAGCCTTCCGCGGCGCGGGTGCTGGTCGCCGCGCGGACGCTTCCTCTGGGAACCCTCATCCGCGACATGGACGTGAAGCAGGCGGAGTGGACCGGCCCGATTCCCGCCCAGGCCGTCACGACCGTCGAAGACGCCGTCAATCGCGGTGTGATCGCCGAGATCTACGAGGGCGAGCCCATCGTCCAGAGCCGGCTGGCGCCGAAGGGCGCCGGAGCGGGACTCGGCGCGATCATCCCGCAAGGCATGCGCGCCGTGGCGGTGCGTGTGAACGACGTCGTCGGCGTCGCCGGCTTTGTCGTTCCCGGCATGCGGGTGGACGTCCTCATCTTCGGCCAGCCGCCCAACGGCAACCAGAGCCTCGGCACGCGCGCCAAGACCATCCTCCAGAACATGGAAGTGCTGTCGGCGGGCCAGAACATACAGAAGGATGCCGAGGGCAAACCCGTCTCGGTCCCGGTGGTCAACGTGCTCGCCACGCCCGAGCAGGCTGAGATCCTAAGCCTGGCCAGCAACGACGCGCGCATCCAGCTCGTGCTGAGGAATCCGCTCGACACCAAGGAGGCCAAGACGCCCGGCACGGCTATCGCGAATCTGTTTTCCGGCGAGCGCCCGGCCGCACCCGAACCAGCTCGCAAAGCGCGCAAGGCCGCGCCGAGGGCGAAGCCGGTTGCCGTCGCGGCAGCGCTCCTGCCCCCGCCCAAGCCTGAGCCGATCGTCGTCGAGGTGCTGAACGGCGGAACGAAGACCGAAGCGAAATTTTTACCCAAGCCGGAAGTGAAGCCGTAACCGGACACAAACATGGATCCATTAGCCGCCGGACTGCTGATCGCAAACGCAGAACTGCTCGACGAGGTGCACGCCTGCTTTCGCGGGCTCCCCGTCCGCGTGCGCGTAGAGCAGAACGAGCTGGGCGATCTCGATTCGTTTCTCGAGAATCTCCGCCGCGCGCGGCCCGACGTGGTCGTCGTCGAGCTAGCCGGGACGGCGGCGCGCGTCGAGGAGACGCTGCGAGCGCTGAAGCAGGCGCCCGGCGCGCCGGACGTGATCGCGGTCCAGGCGGCCGTCGATCCGGAAGCGATCGTCGCCGCCATGCGGGCCGGCGCGAGCGAGTATCTGTATCCGCCGCTCGACCCGCGGCTGAAACAGGCGCTCGAGCGGATCTCGGGGTCGCGCGCCGGGCAGGGCGCGCCGGCGAGGCCGGGCGGCAAGACGCTGGCCTTCTTCTCGGCCAAGGGCGGCTGCGGTGCCACCAGCGTCGCCTGCCACGTCGCGGTGGAGTTGCAGCGCCAGACCGAGCAGCAGATCCTGCTGGCCGATCTCGACATCGACGCCGGCATGATCCGTTTTTTGCTGAAGACGAAGTCGCAGTACTCGGTGCTCGACGCCGCAACCAATGTCCACCGGCTGGATGTGAACTTCTGGCGGGCGCTCGTCTCGAACGGCATGCCGCGCCTCGAAATCATCGCGGCGCCGGAGGCCTCGGCGGCGCCGGCTCCGGACGAGGAATCGGTCCGCCAGGTGCTGCGGTTCGCCCGGTCGCAATACGACTGCGTGATCGCCGATTTGGGGCGCAGCATCAACTCGCTCTCGATGGGCGTGCTCGACGAGATTGACGAAAGCTACGTCGTGACGACGGTCGATGTGCCGGCTCTGTACCAGGCGAAGCAGATTCTACAGAAGCTGCTCGAAGCGGGCTATGGCGCCAACCGGCTGCACGTCATCCTCAATCGCACACCGCGGCGCACCGAGGTGACCGTGGAAGAGATCGAGCGGATGCTGGGCGCGAAGGTCTACGCCATTCTGCCGGACGAACACACGGAGCTTTACGAAGCGTACGCGGGCGGCACGCTGGTGCCGCCAACCAGTGCACTGGGAAAGCACTTCGGCCGGCTCGCCGCGAAGATCGCGGGCATCGCCCCGGCGCCGGGCGGGGGCAAGCGGAGATTCTCACTTTTTTAGGAGGGGTTCATCATGGCAAGCGGAGCACTCGTAAAACAGGAAGCGGCGAAGCCGGCTGCGCGCAGAACGGCGCCGGCGCCCGAGTATCAGGAACTTAAATTCACCCTGCACCGCAAACTGCTCGAGCGGATCAACCTCGAAGCCGTCTCCTCGATGGCGACCGAGCGCGCCCGCGCCGAGATCCGCGCCGCCGTCGCGCGCCTGGTGGACGAGGAACGGACGCCGCTCAGCCTGGCCGAGAAGGAGCGGATCATCGACGAGGTGCTGAACGAGGTCTTCGGCCTCGGCCCGCTCGAGCCGCTGCTCCAGGACCCGACCATCTCGGACATTCTCGTCACCACGCCGAAGCTGGTCTACATCGAACGCGACGGCAGACTGCTGCGCACGCCGGTGCAGTTCAAGGACGATTCGCACCTGCTGCGCATCATCGAGAAGGTGGTGTCGCGCGTGGGGCGGCGCGTCGATGAATCGTCGCCGATGGTGGACGCACGGCTTCCCGACGGCTCGCGCGTGAACGCCGTCATTGGCCCGGTGGCTGTCGATGGCCCGCTGCTCTCGATACGCCGCTTCCGCGCCGACCGCCTCCAGGCCGAGGAACTGATCGGGAACCTGACCATGACGCCGGAGATGCTCGAGCTGCTCCAGGCCTGCGTGCAATCGCGGCTGAACATCGTCATCTCGGGCGGCACCGGCGCGGGCAAGACCACGCTGCTGAACGTGCTCTCGTTCTTCATTCCCGAGGACGAGCGCATCGTCACCATCGAGGACGCGGCCGAGCTGCAGCTCCGCCAGGTGCACGTGGCGCGCATGGAAACGCGCCCGCCGAATATCGAGGGCCAGGGGGCGATCCGTCAGCGGCAGCTCGTCATCAACGCTCTCCGCATGCGGCCGGACCGCATCATCGTCGGCGAGGTTCGCGGCGAGGAAGCGCTCGACATGCTCCAGGCGATGAACACGGGCCACGACGGATCGCTCACCACGGTCCACGCCAACAGCCCGCGCGACGCCATCAGCCGCATGGAAGTGATGGTGTCGATGGCCAACGCGAACATCCCGCTCAAGGCCATCCGGCAGCAGGTGAGCTCGGCGGTGGACCTGTTCGTGCAGCTTTCGCGCTTGAGCGACGGCACGCGCCGCATCACGCACGTCACCGAGTGCGTGGGCATGGAAGGCGAGCTGGTCACGCTTCAGGACATCTTCGTTTTCGAAAAAACCGGCCTGGGGCAGGGCGGAAAAGTCACCGGGCGGTTCCGCCCCACGGGCATCCGTCCGAAGTTCAACGAGCGGCTGAAGGCGTGCGGCTTCCACCTGCCGCCCAGCCTGTTCCAGACGACGATGGAGATCCGGTAGGAGACAGCCATGTCGCTTTTGTTCGTGTTCGTGTTCCTCAGCATACTCGCGGTGGTGCTGCTCGCCGTCGGCCTGGGCTTGAAACTCTGGGAGGCGCAGCAGAAAAAGCAGGTCTCGGGGATGCTCGAGTCGATCGGCGGAACGCCCGGGATGCCCGAGACGCGCGTCGTGCTCGAAACGCGGCGCGGCGCCGATGCGCTGACGGCGGCGCTCGACCGCTGGAGCGTCACGCACAAGCTCGAGAGCCGCCTGCGCCGGGCGGGGCTCGACTGGCAGCCCAGCCAGACGATCGCCGCGACGGCGATCCTGGCGGCCGTGGGCCTGCTGGTTGGGTCGCAGGTCAGGATTCTTCTGTTTTTGGCGCCGAGCATGATCGCGGCGGCGTGCCTGCTGGCGGTGCTGCCTCACATCTACATTCACCACAAGGCCAAGCGGCGCATGGCCGATTTCGAAAAGCAGTTTCCCGAAGCGCTCGATTTTCTGTCGCGCGCCATGCGCGCGGGCCACGCCTTTTCCGCGAGCCTCGAGATGCTGGCCATCGAATCGCCGGCGCCCCTGGGGCCGGAATTCCGCAAGGTCTACGACGAGCAGAACCTCGGCTCGCCGATCGACGTGGCGCTCCGGAACCTCGCCGTTCGCGTGCCGCTGATCGACGTGCGGTTCTTCGTGTCTTCCGTGCTGCTTCAGAAAGAAGTCGGGGGCAACCTGGGCGAGATCCTGCGCAACCTGGCGCGCGTGATCCGCGAGCGCTTCCAGCTCAAGGGGCAGGTCCGCGCGGCGAGCGCGCACGGCCGCATCACGGCGGTGATCCTGAGCGTGCTGCCGATCGCGACGACGCTCGGCCTGCTCATCCTGGCGCCCGGCTACCTGCAAGGAATGGTGAAAGACGAGCACGGGAAGTATCTCGTCCTGTTCTCGCTGGTGGGACAGGCGAGCGGCTATTTCTTCATGAGCCGCATCGTAAACATCAAGATCTGAGAGGCGCGCCATGCTGGCAGGACTGTTGACATTGCTGCTGTTCACGCTCGTAACGAGCGCCATCGCGTTTTACGGCTACAGATACTACTCGCGGCCGGGCCGGATCATGGAGCAGGTGGGCCCGGCGGCGGTCGCGCTGCACGAGCACGCCGACGGGCCGGCGGAGCATCCCTCGGGCTCGATCGTGCGGATCATCCGGCAGATCGGCGAAAAGGTGCCCATCTCGCCGAAGGACGCCTCCGTGGCCCGGCGGTACCTCATCGCCGCGGGCTTTCGCGAAGAGCACGCGCTGCTGACTTACTACGGCCTGAAGGTCGTGCTCTGCGCGGGGATGGTGACCGCCGCTTTCCTGCTGCGAAACCACATCAGCTCGATGCCGGTCTACCGGATTCCGTTCATCGCCGCCGCGGCGCTGGCGGGCTACTTCGGTCCGAACCTGGTGCTCGAGCGTCTCGTGGGCCGGCGGCAGGAGAGGCTCCGGTTCGCGCTGCCCGACGCGCTCGACCTGATGGTGGTGAGCGTGGAGGCGGGCCTGGGGCTCGACCAGGCGATCCAGAGCGTGAGCCGCGAGCTCGGCATCACGCACAAGGACCTGTGCGACGAGCTGTCGCTGGTCACGCTCGAAATGCGCGCGGGCAAGCGGCGGTCCGAGGCGCTCAGAAACCTCGCGGACCGCACCGGACAGGCCGAGATACGCCAGCTTGTCGCGGTGCTGGTCCAGACGGACAAGTTCGGCACGAGCATGGCCGAATCGCTGCGAACGCACTCCGATTTCCTGCGCGTGCGGCGGAGGCAGGAAGCCGAGGAGCGGGCCAACAAGATCGGCGTCAAGCTCGTGTTCCCGATTTTCTTCTGCATTCTGCCGTCGATGTTTGTGGTGGCCGGAGGTCCGGCCATTCTACAGATCCTGAAACACCTGCTGCCGCTGATGCGGCAGACAAATCAATAAGCAAGGGAGGCAATCACTATGGATAAAGAAACGCTTTCGGTCGTCATGTGGGTTCTTGCGGCGCTGGTGCTGGTTCTGTACCTGGCGCGGCGGCGCAAGCGGAAGCTGATGTAAGAGGGGACGCGCCGGCAATGACCATCCGGAAGCAGTGGAGGAGTGTGTCCGGACGGAGAGGGTATGAGAGCTTTTGAGATTTTCGCGTATCTGCAACTGCTCGATTTCGCGACGACCCTGGTGGGGTTCCGCTTCGGCGCGCAGGAGGCGAGCCCGTTCATCCGGTTGCTGATGCAGGCGGGGCCGGTGGCCGGACTGGTCGCCTCCAAGCTGGGCGCCTTCGCCATCGCCGGAGCGTGTATGTGGTCCGGGCGCGCGCGTGTGATCGAGTGGATCAATTACTGGTACGCCGCACTCGTCATCTGGAATCTCCGGATCATCCTGTCGGCGCTGACGGCATCGTGAGGCGGGTGTTCACTAAAGACAACTTCACCAAAGAGAACTTTCCCGCAGCCTCGCGCTCCCTTACTATGGGGAGCGCGGAGGCTAACGGTGCCGTACCTGGAAGTTTTTGTGTACCTCCAGATTCTCGACCTGATCACGACCCTGCTGGGGTTCCGGCTGGGTGGGTATGAACTGAGTCCCGGCGTCCGCGCCTTAATGGAACTCGGCCCGACGGCGGGTGTCGTCCTGGCCAAAATCGGGGCGTGCCTGCTCGCGGGCGTTTGCATATGGTTCCGCAAAGACCGTGTAATCCGTTGGGCGAATTACTTTTTCGCGGCCATCGTGCTCTGGAACCTCTGCCAGATCACGAAAGTACTACTCTGAGATGCCGGCGCTGGTGGATGGCTCCGCTGGCGCTGCTGGGCATCGCGATTCTCGCCGCTCATTTCTGGCCCGAACGTTGGCACGTGCAGCAGGGCGTGAACGACTTTCTGGGCCTATACGCGGGCGCCCGGCTGGTGGGTTCGCCGGGCCAGTATAATCCTGAGCGCTACAAGCAGGAGCAAATCGCCGCGACGGGGTGGTTTGGAGAATCGCTGCTCTACACCCGTCTGCCTGCCTTTGCCATTCCGCTTCGGCCGTTGGGTGGAATGCCGTACCAACACGCGCTCAGATTATGGCTGTCGATTCTCGTTTTGTGCGCCGCGGCTTTCATCCTGATATGGCCGGCGCGCGACCGGCCACTTCTCGCGCTGGCGTGTTGCGGGTCGTTCCCTCTGGCCGCGGCGCTGGTGAACGGCCAGGACGTGCCCATCCTGCTCGTCCTCATTGCGTTCGCCCTACGATTTGCGGAACGCCGGCCGTTTCTGGCCGGCTGCATCCTCGCGCTCTGCGGCGTGAAGTACCACCTGTTTTTCGCGCTGCCCCCCGTGCTCGCTACACAGCGCCGCTGGAGAATGCTGGGAGGCCTTGCCGCCGCCGGAGCGGCGATTCTCGCCCTTTGCTTTGCCGTGGCGGGACCGGGATGGCCCGCAGAGTATTTGAAGCTTGTGACGAGCGGGGTCACCAA
Organism: Acidobacteriota bacterium; assembly: GCA_050261515.1. Lineage (GTDB taxonomy): Bacteria > Acidobacteriota > Terriglobia > Bryobacterales > Bryobacteraceae > JBLNDJ01. Next base: position 8,928 of record JBLNDJ010000029.1, read on the forward strand.
CCCTGACGTCCGGATCATGCCCAATTTGCGCGGCCTGGTCGAGGGCCTGCCGCACGCGGTGGCTTTCGAGATTCTGCTGGCCGGGCTGGTCGTCGCGGCGGCGTGCTTCATCGCGGCCCGCTCCGGGTTCTCCGTCGGGTTCGCGGCGGCGCTCCTGGGCGGCGTGTTGATCAGCCATCACGCCTACATTGCGGATCTCGCTCTACTGATCCCGGCGCTCCTGACTTTCGCCGGGAAGTTCCCCACGATGCCCGTCCGCGTCCTTTGCGGTGCCCTGCTGCTTCCGGTGTGGTTCCTTCTACCTTCGCCCGTACTCCCGCTTACGGCGCCCGTCCCGCTGATGCTTCTTGCGCTCACCGGGAGCGTAGCCTTCGCGCTGAAATCGCATAGCTCTTGACGCGCGCCGCGCCTCGGCGCACAATCATTTCAGGTTCCAAACCAAAGAAAGGCGAAGCGATGCGCCGCAAGTCCGGTGCGGGCGGCGACCCGGATTCCGAGTACCCGAACGTGGATGTGCTCTCGTCCGCCCGCTGGGGTTTCTCGCACGCGCTCGCGGACGTGGGCCTGATCGTCTTCGCCGCCGGCTGCCTGCTGCTTCTGGCGGGCGCAAACGGCGAGGTCAGGCACAAAATCCTGGAGCTGCTGCCGGCGCCGGTCCAGGCCTTTTGGCGCTCCCAGACCTCCGAGCCCGTCCAGGTGATTCCCGCCGTCGAGCCGCAGACCATGAAGAAGCTGGGAAAGATCCTGCCCGAGCCAGGCCGCACGGGCAGCCGGCCCGCCGCGCGGCGTTTCGGTGTGGGCTCGACGGCCGAGGAGGTCCGGGCCATCCAGGGCGCGCCGTCGTCGGAGTCGGAAGGCGTCTGGACATACGGCAAGTCCGAGGTGCGGTTCGTGAACGGCCGCGTGGTCAGCTGGCGTAGCGATCCAGCGGACCCTCTGCGTGCTGAGTGACGGGCTCGCGCTCGGGCGGTTCGGGCAGCCGGCCCGTCCAGTCGGCCCAAGTCCAGTAAACGGCCGTCAGCGAGCTCAGCAGTCCGGCGACAACCCCGATCGCCTGCGGGCTGAAGTATTGCGAGCAGACGCCCGCGGCCGCCATCGACAGCATCATGACCGCCCAGCGCACCGATTCGAGCGTGGCGAACACGCGCCCGCGGAACTCGTCTTGCGTGTGCTTCAGAAGCTGCGAGTAGTTCAGCACGGAGCTGACCGCCATCCCCACACGCGACAGGCAGATGAACAGCAGCGCGAGCCAGTACTGGCTCATGAGGCTGAAGACAACGTACGTCGCGCCGTGGAGGACGTAGGAAATCGTCACCGCGTGCTTGTAGCCGCGGAACCCCGCCCGGCGGCCGATGAAGTGCCCCAGCGCGCCCCCGATCAGCAGGCCGACGCCCGCGAATCCCCAAATGGTCCCGATGCCGGACGCGCCGCGGTGAAACACCTGCTCTCCGAAAAGCGCGAACAGGATCTGCGCCGCGCCGCCGCCCGTGGCCCAGCCGACCGAGATCATCGCGATACCGAAGATCAGCGGCGTGGCGCGCATGTAGGCCAGCCCCTCGCGGTACTCGCTCCAGGGCCGGACCGTTTTCGCCCGCGCCGCCTCCTCGTGCGAGGCGCGGAACGTGCCCGCCGGGGCCTTCATCAAGGCGATGGCCGCGGCCGAGAACAGAAAAGACACCGCGTTCAGGACGAACGCCCAGGTGTAGCCGAACTTTGCCGCGACGATGCCGGCAAGCATCGTCCCCACCGTGAGCGTGCCCCACTGCGTAGTCTGGGTGACGGAGTTCGCCGTGTGCAGCTCTTGGTCGCTCGCGATGGCCGGCAGGATGGCCTGCCGCCCGCTGGTGAAGAACGGGGAGGCGAACATCAGCAACCCGCTCAGCAGGTAGAGCAGCCACGGCCGCGGATCGTGAACCGTCCAGATGAAGGCGAGCGCGACGAAGAACCGGACCAGGTCGCTCGCGATCATGATGCGGCGCCGGTCGAAGCGATCGAGCACGACGCCCGCGATGGGCCCGGCGACCACGGCGGGAATCGCGCGGGCCAGCATCACGCCGCTCACCACCAGGCCCGAGCCCGTGGCCTCCACCACCAGGCTGAACACGGCGATGTTGTTGAACGCGTCGCCCGTCTCGCTGACTACCTGCCCCAACCACGTGCGGCGGTAGTTATGGTTCCCGCGTAGGAGTCGAAAAAAACCAGATTCGCCCAAACCCCATGATACTGAGCCGGGGCCGCGGGGAGCGGTTATCATTCAAGAATGAACAGTCACCATTCCACACGGCGCGGGTTCTTGGGCGGAGCGATAGCAGCCGGCATCGCAGGCTCCGCGAACGTGGGCCTTGCCGCGCCGGCCGCGGACGCGGGCGATATCAAGCTCGGCGTCGCCACCTACTCGCTGCGCGAATTCCAGCGCGGCCTCGCCCTCCGGATGATGCGCCGGATCGGCGTCACCTACGCGAGCGTCAAGGAATACCACCTTCCCTATAGCAGTTCGCCCGCCGAACTCGCGCGCGGTGTGAAGGACTTCGAACAGGCAGGCGTCATCATCGCCGGCGGCGGCGTAATCTACCTTCAGAAGGACGACGACGCCGACATCCGCCGCTACTTCGAGTACGCGCGCGCCTGCCGCATGCCCGTCATCGCCATCGGCCCCACGCGCCAGACCCTGCCCCGCATCGAGAAATTCGTGAAGGAGTACAACATCAAGGCGGCGATCCACAATCACGGGCCCGAAGATAAGCACTTCCCCTCCCCCGAGGTCGCGCTCAAGGCGCTCGAAGGCATGGACCCGCGCATGGGCGTCTGCATCGACGTCGGCCACACCACGCGCACCGGCACCAGCGCCGTCGAATCGATCCGCGCCGCCGGCCCGCGACTGCTCGACATGCACATCAAGGATCTGCGCGATCTGAAGAACGGCGACTCGCAGTGCCCGGTGGGCGAAGGCGCCATGCCGGTCGCCGACATCTTCAAAGAGCTGAAGCGCATGAACTACCAGGGCTGCGTGAACCTGGAGTACGAGATCGAAGGCGACGACCCGATGCTCGGGATGGCGAAGTCGTTCGCGTACATGCGGGGAGTGCTGGCGGGCCTGAAAGGCTGAAGCCCTGCTGTCGGTGCGGTGTCACGGCGCCGGGCGCGGCGCCGCCTGCCGCCAGGCTACTCGCCTACCCATCCGGTTAACCTATTGAGTACATGCCCAGGGAAGCAGCCCAGACTCGCGGCGGGGGGCGCGCACCCGCCGCGAGTAAGGCGAAGGCCGGCCCGGAAACGCGCGATCTGAACGACCCGCAGCTCTACATCAATCGCGAACTCAGCCTGCTCGCGTTTCAGCGCAGGGTTCTCGAAGAGGCGGAGGACCGAACGAATCCGCTGCTGGAGCGAGCCAAGTTTCTCTCCATTCTCGGCTCCAATCTCGATGAGTTCTTCATGGTCCGGGTCGCCGGCCTCGCCGCGCAGGTGGACGCCGGATCCGTCGATGCCGGACCCGACGGACTCTCGCCCCGCGCGCAACTGGCCGCCATCCGCCGCGAGGTGAAGAAGCTTTTCAAAGAAGCTCACCAATGCCTCGACAAACTGCTGCCCCTGCTCGAAGAACAGGGGATTCGCGTGCACGGCTATAGCGGCCTGAGCGCCGCGCAGGCTGCGATCGCGCGCGAGTATTTCTTCCGCACCGTGTTTCCCGTCCTCACGCCGCTTGCCTTCGATCCCGGCCGGCCATTCCCGCACATCTCCAACCTGAGTCTCAATCTGGCGGTTTTGATCAGGGACAGGCTCGGGCAGGAGCACTTCGCGCGCGTGAAAGTTCCCGAGTCGCTGCCGCCCCTGGTGCCCATAAGCGGCTCTGCGGACTCCAAACCGAAGCGGCGCCCCAAACGGATCGAGTTGGTCTGGCTCGAGGAGATCATCGCCGCTAATCTGGACTCGCTGTTTCCTGGAATGGAAGTGCTCGAGTCCTATCCCTTCCACGTCACGCGCGACGCCGAGATGGCCATCAAGGAACTCGAAGCGGAGGACCTGCTCGAGACCATCGAAGAAGGCGTGCGCCAGCGCCGCTTCGGCACCGTGATCCGCCTGATGGTGACGAAGAGTATGCCGGCGCGCGTCCTTTCCATTCTCATGACCAACCTCGAGGTGGAGGCGAGAGAGGTCTACCGCGTTGCCGGTCCGCTGTCGCTGAAGCGGCTGATGAGCCTGCACGCGCTCGACCGGCCTGAGCTGAAGGAACCGCCCTTCGTTCCGGCCTTGCTACAGGACATTGTGCCCGACAGCGAAGAGGACGATTTGTACGCGCTCATACGCTCCCAAAACATCCTGCTCCACCACCCCTTCGACTCGTTCCAGCCGGTGATCGAGTTCCTCAAAAGGTCGGCGCGCGATCCCGACGTCGTCGCAATCAAGATCTGCCTGTACCGCGTCGGCCGCAACTCGCCGATTGTCGAATCCCTGCTCGAAGCCGCCCAGGAAGATAAGCAGGTCGCGGCGCTGGTCGAGTTGAAAGCGCGGTTCGACGAGGAGAGCAACATCGAATGGGCTCGCGCGCTGGAGCGCGAAGGCGTTCACGTTGTCTACGGGCTGGTCGGGCTGAAGATCCACTGCAAGGTGGCGCTTGTGGTGCGCCGCGAAGGCGACCGCATGATGCGGTACGTGCATCTGTCCACGGGAAACTACAACGCCGTGACCGCGCACCTCTACACCGACATCGGCATGCTCACGGCGGACGAACAAATCGCCGACGACGCCGCGGACCTCTTCAATTACCTCACCGGCTACTCCGCGAAGTCCGATTACCGCAAGCTGCTGGTCGCGCCCGTCAATCTGCGCTCGCGGCTCGAGACGCTTATCGCGCGCGAGATCGAGCACGCCCGCAAGGGCCGCGGCGCGCACCTCATCTTCAAGATGAATTCGCTGGTGGATTGCCGGTTCATTCAGTTGTTGTATCGCGCCTCCAACGCCGGTGTGAAGATCGATCTGCTGGTTCGCGGCATATGCTGCCTGCGGCCGGGCATTCCCGGGGTGAGCGAGAACATCCGCGTCCTCAGCATCGTCGGAAGATTCCTGGAACACAGCCGCGCCTTCTACTTTCGCAACGACGGCAAGGAGCAGCTCTACCTCGGCAGCGCCGACCTGATGCCGCGCAACATCGATCACCGGGTAGAGGTGCTGTTCCCTGTGGAGGATCCGAAAATGCTCCGGCGAATCCGCGACAACATCCTCGAGATCTACCTCCATGACACGGTAAAGGCGCGCCGCATGCAGCCCGACGGCTCCTATGTGCGGGTGAAGCCAGGCGGCGCCCACAAGCGGCTCGACAGCCAGGCTTGGCTTCTCAGCAGCCGCCGCCAGTCCGCGAAAACGAAACGCGCCCAACTCAGGCCCCGCTGAGCCGCGCCGCCGCCCCGGGCGCCCTCACCCACCGCGCCACCGCCCCGGGCGCCCTCACCCAACCGCGCACCGCCCCCGGGCGCCCTCACCCGGATTGCAGTATCATCGAGTTGCGGCGGTGGAGTCCGCCTAATGCCGCTCCCGTCGTTCCGGTGCGACCAATGACTCCTACAGAAAACACGGCTGTAGGAGGACCTTCCATGGCGCGCCTCCCGGCCTCGGTAATTTTGGGAGGTTCCGTTCCGTTGGGGAAATATCTCATGGTGTTGCTGGGAGGCGGATTGGGGTCGCTCGCCCGCTACGTGCTGGGGACGGCCATTATGAGCCGCTTCGGCGGCAAATTCCCGCTCGGCACGCTGGTCATCAACGTCACCGGCTCCTTCGTCATCGGCGTGCTCATGACGCTGTTCACCGAGCGCTTCCAGCCTCACCCGCACCTGCGGCTTATCCTCGTAATCGGGTTCCTCGGCGGCTACACGACCTTCTCGAGCTTCGAGTACGAGACGCTTCAAGCGGCGCGCGACGGCGGATGGCCCATGGCGCTGCTGAACGTGGCCGCGAGCCTCGTGCTCGGGTTTGCGGCCGTGTGGGCGGGCGCGATGCTGGCGGCACGCCGTTAGGGGGCGCATGCTGAAAAAAGGTCCGGCCAAGAAAGTCACCATCTACGTCAACGAGGACACGCGGCGCCACGGGCAGCCCCTCTACGAGGCGATCCTGCAATTCCTGATGCACCGGGGCGTCGCCGGAGCGACCGCCTCGCGCGCCATGGCCGGCTTCGGCACGCACCGCGTGCTGCACACGCCGAAGATCGAAGTCCTGGCCGAGCATCTGCCCGTCCGGATCGAGTTCGTCGAGACCGCCGAAAAGGTCGACGAGCTTCTGCCCTCGCTCTACGATATGGTGAGCGACGGCCTGATCGAAGTCCAGGACACCAGCGTCGTCAAGATAGCCGTAAAGGAGAAGCCCGCCCCCGCGCTGCCTCACGAGGAACGCCGCGGCTGGGCCAAGCTCATGCGCATCTACATCGGCGAGGCGGACCGCTGGGGAGGCGAGCCGCTCTACGACGCGATCGTAAACCGGCTTCGCATGATGGACGTCGCCGGCGCGACGGTCTACACCGGCATCCTGGGCTACGGCGCCAAGCGCCACACACACAAGGACGGTTTCCTGGGCCGCTCACACGACCGGCCGGTCATGATCGCGATCGTCGATACCCAGGAGCGGATTCTCGCCGCGCGCGAAGCCGTCGCGGAGATGATCGGCGACGGGCTCATCGTCACCTCCGATGTCGATGTCATCCGCCTGGTCCGCCCCCATCCGCCCGAGGAGCCCCCGCAATGAAACCGCCGCCGCCCGTCGCCGCCAAACTCCTGCGGCTGCACTTCTCCGAGCGCGACCGCTACCGCGGCAAGCCGCTCTACGAGGCCATCGTCGAAAAGTGCATCGAGCTGCGCATCGCGGGCGCGACCGTTTACCGCGGCATCGAAGGGTACGGCGAGACCGCCGAAGTGCACCGCTCGCGCCTGCTCGCGCACGACCTCCCGATCGTGGTCAGCGTGGTCGATTCCGCCGAGAACGTGGCGCGCCTGCTCGCGGCCGTCGAGGAGATGATGGGCACCGGTCTGATCGCCGTCAGCGACGTCGAGATGATCCGGATCGAGCGTTCCGTCATATGATATGATGAATCGCCTTGGAGCCCTCGGCGACATCCTTCTCGCGCGTTTCCGCGCCCGAAAACCTGCATGACCGGGTAACCCGGACGCTCGCCCTGCGCGTGCTCGAGGCCGAGCGCGCATCCCGCACGCTCGTGTTCCCGAACGAAGCCGAGCTGTGCCAGCAGCTTGGGGTCAGCCGCACCGTCGTTCGTGAAGCCGTGAAGGTGCTCGCGGACAAAGGCATGGTGCAGGTGCGGCCGCGGTCGGGCACGCGCGCACGCAGCCGCGCGGAGTGGAACCTGCTCGATCCGGACATCCTTGCCTGGCAAGCGCAGCTCCGGCCGGACGCGCAGTTCCTGCGCGACCTGTGCGAGGTGCGGCTGGCGATCGAGCCGGTGGCCTCCGGGTTCGCCGCGTTGCGCGCCACCGCGGGCGAAATCGCCGCCATCGGGCGCTGCCTGGAGGAGCGCGAGAATCCCGGCGATGTCGTGGCCCTCGACCTGCAATTCCACGCGGCCGTGGTCGCGGCGTGTCATAACACGCTGCTCGAACACCTGAGCGCGACCATCCGTGAGCCGTTCCGCATCGCGCTTTCGTACACATCGCGGCTGGCTGCTTCGGCCGAGCTCGACCTCGCGGCCCATCGCAAGCTGTTCGACGCGATCGCGCACCGCGATCCGCTCAAGGCGCGCGCGGCCTCGGACGAAATCATCGGGCTCGCCATGCTGTCGGTCGAGCAGGTCATCCGTTCGAAAGCCTTCCAGCAGGAAGCCCGGCGCAGGAGTTGACGTGATCGGAAGCATGGCTGGGCCCAAGGGCCTGAAACTCGCGATATCGGGCAAGGGCGGCGTCGGCAAATCCACCGTCGCGGGAACGCTCGCGCGGCTCTGGGCCGCAGCGGGCGTGCGCGTGCTCGCGATTGACGCCGACCCCGATGCAAACCTCGCCTCCGCGATCGGGATGCCGCCGGAGTTGCGCGCCACCATCCGCAGCATCGCGAGCGAGCGCCGGCTGATCGAGGAGCGCACGGGCGCGAAAGTGCGCGAGTTCGGCCAGATGTTCAAGCTGAACCCCGAGGTCGCCGATATCGCCGAGCGGTACGCGGTGAACCACGCGGGCGTCGATCTGCTTGTGCTGGGAGCGGTCGAGCGCGTCGAAGGCGGTTGCGCCTGCCCGGAAAGCGTGCTGCTGAAGAGCCTGGTCCGGCATTTGGTTTTGCATCGCGGGGAAGTCGCGATTCTCGACATGGAGGCCGGCATCGAGCATCTCGGCCGCGGCACCGCCATGGGCGTCGATGCGATGCTGGCCGTGGTGGAGCCGGGCCGCCGCAGCGTCGAGACCGCGCTGCGCGTGCGCGAGATGAGCGCGGCGCTCGGAATACGAAGCTTCCTCGTCGTGCTCAACAAATCCACCGATGTGGAGCAGGACCGGCGCTGGATCGCCGCCGAGTTCGGCCCGGGCGTCCTGGCCGGCGTCATCCCTTACGACACGCGCGTCGCGCAGGCCGACCGCCTCGGCCTCTCGCTGTTCGAGCCGGCCTACAACGATTTGCTGGTGCCTTTTCGAGATTTGCTGCACGCCCTCATAGGAGAACCCCGATGAATTTCGAACCGCGATGCCTCGCGACCGCCATCGGCAGCCTGCCGCACGCCGCCGCGGCCGATGCCATGAAGGTTGTCCTGTCGAGCATTCCCGACGCCCCCATCTGGCCGCAACTGCCCTCCAAGGGACTCAACGAGCAGATGGAGGTGCAGTACAGCGAAGGCGTCCCGCGCGTCGTGATCGATGGCGCCAGACAGCGCATGTACATCGACACCACCGGCGACTACTCGATGGAGCTCGCCGCCTTCTACGAGAATTACCTCGCCGAGAACCTGGACGCATTCGCGATCACGCCCGAATTCTCCCAGGGCATCCCGGCGCTCGAAGCGGCGCTGACAGCATCGGGCGGCACGCGCCCGTTTGTGAAAGTACAGACCACCGGACCGATCAGCTTCGGCCTCACCATCGTCGATGAGAACAAGCGCGCCATCTACTACAACGCCGAGTTCATCGATGTGGTGGTGAAGGCGCTGGCGATGAAGTGCCGCTGGCAGATTCGCAAGTTCAGGCCGTATGCGCAGGGCGTGATCTGCTTCATCGACGAGCCGATTCTGTCGGCGTTCGGCTCCTCGACCTACGTGAGCGTCACGCGCGAAGACGTGGTCGCGAAGATCGGCGAAGTGGTCGAGGCTGTTCACCAGGAAGGCGCGCTCGCGGGCGTGCACTGCTGCGGCAACACCGAGTGGCCGATTCTGATTGATGCGGGCGTGGACATCGTGAACTTCGACGCGTTCGACTATGGCGAGACCATCGCGCTCTATCCGGCCGCGGTGCGCGCGCACATCGAACGCGGAGGCGTGCTGGCCTGGGGCATCGTCCCGACCAACTCCGCCAAGATTCAGGCGCAGACGCCCGAGTCGCTCGCCGAGAAATTCCTGGCCTCGGTCGCCAACCTGTCGAAGGCCAGCGGCCTCGACGCCTGGACCATCCGGCGCCAGGCGCTCGTGACGCCGTCGTGCGGAACAGGCTCGCTCCCGGTGGCCGACGCCGAGCGCGTCTTTTGCACCCTGCACGACACCAGCGCCATCCTGCGGGCGTAGTGGGGGCGACTCCCGGTCCGCGGCCGGCCCCTGGCCGGCCAAGACAGGACACCAGCCATGGCATTCACAATCGCAATGACCGGAAAAGGAGGCGTCGGCAAAACGACGCTTTCGGCGCTCACAGTGCGCCATTTCGCCGCAGCCGGCGCCAACCCAGTCCTGGCCGTCGATGCCGACTCCAACATCAACCTCCACGAGCTCCTCGGTATCCCCTGCCCACCCACCGTTGGCGGAATCCGCGAAGATGCGCGTAGCCGGGCCGCCGAGCTCAAGGGCATCTCCAAACACGAATTCCTCGATCTCCGCGTCAACGAAGCGCTCGTCGAGCAGCGCGGCTACGACCTCCTCGCGATGGGCCGCCCGGAAGGCCAGGGCTGCTACTGCTTCGCGAACAACGTGCTTCGCGACGTCCTCCAGAAGCTTGCCGCCAACTACCACACCATCGTTCTCGACAGCGAAGCGGGCCTGGAGCACATTGCGCGCCGCACGCTGTTCGCGCTCGACTGGCTCGTGCTCGTCTCCGATTGCACCGTGCGGGGCGTCCGCACCGCGGCCCGCATCTCCGCCCTCGCCGACGAAGTGAAGCTGCCCGCCGCGCACCGCGGCCTGGTCGTCAATCGCGTGGCGGACGGCATCCTGCCGATCGCGGTCCACGCCGAAATCGAGGCTTCCGGGTTGGACCTGCTCGCCGCCATTCCGTTCGACCCGAGCGTCGCGGCCATGGACGCCGGCGGCGCCTGCGTGGACGACATCCCCGCCGGCGCACCCGTCCGCCTCGCCGCCCAATCGCTGATAGACAAGCTGCTGTCCCCAGCCGTCAGGAGAGACCTGGATGTCGCATAGCCCGCAGGAACCGGTTTCGCTCGACCCGGCCATTAACGAGATGGTCCAAATCGCCGCGAGCGAATCCGTCCCCACAGTCTGGGACCGCTACAAAGCCCAACACCCGCAGTGTAAGTTCGGGACCGACGGCGTGTGCTGCCGCCTGTGCCACATGGGCCCCTGCCGCATCACCCCCAAGGCGAAATCCGGCATCTGCGGAGCGGACGCGGACACGATCACGGCACGCAACCTGCTGCGCGAGATCGCCGCCGGCACGGCCGCACATTCCGATCACGGCCGCATGCTCGTCCGCACGCTGAAGCGCGTCTCCGAGGGCAAGGGCGGCGACTACAAGATAGCGGACCCGCGGCGCCTGCGTGAGGCGGCGCGCATTTTCGAGATCGAGACCGAAGGCCGGGCCGACCTCGCCATCGCGGGCGACCTCGCCGATCGGTTCTTCGCGCAGTTCGCATGGTCGGAGGAACCGAACGCGACCCTGAAGCTCGCGCCGCCGCGCCGCCAGGCGCTCTGGAAGAAGCTCGGCATCGAACCGCACGGCATCGATTCCGCCGTGGTCGAACTGCTGCACCGCACGCACATGGGCGTCGATCACGACTTCCGCCACCTCATCCTGGGCGGGCTCAAGTGCAGCCTGGCCGACGGCTGGGCCGGCTCCGCCATCGCGACCGTCGTCTCCGACATTCTCTTCGGAACACCGAAGCCGATCCGCAGCAAGGTAAACCTGGGCGTGCTCGCCGAAGACAAGGTAAACATCATCGTCCACGGCCATGAACCGACGCTTTCGGAGATGCTGGCCATCGCGGCGGGCGACCGGGAACTGATCGCCTACGCGCGCTCGAAGGGCGCGGCGGGCATCAACGTCGCGGGCATCTGCTGCACGGCGAACGAAGTCCTGATGCGCCACGGCCTCCCGATCGCGGGCAACTTCCTGCAACAGGAACTCGCCATACTCACCGGCGCGGTCGAGACCATGATCATCGACGTCCAGTGCGTGATGCCGTCGCTCGCGCAGGTGGCGCGCTGCTTCCACACGAAGCTGGTGAGCACCTCCGAGATCGCGCACAGCGTGGACGCCGAACAGATCACGTTCGATGTCGAGCGCGGCTACGAGCACGCCGTGCGGCTCATCCGCGGTGCCATCGACAACTACGAGCGCCGCGACGCCAGCCGCGTCCACATTCCGAAGCGGGCCATGGAGCTCGTGGCCGGCTTCTCGAACGAGACCATCTTCCACATGCTCGGCGGCCGCTTCCGCAGCACGTTCCGCCCGCTGAACGACGCCATCATCGACGGCCGCATCCGCGGCGTGTGCGGCATCATCGGCTGCAACAACCCGAAGGTCACGGTGGACCAGGCGCACGTGCGGCTCGCCGAAGAGCTGATCAAGCGCAACGTGCTGGTGCTGCAAACCGGATGCGCCGCGGTGGCCTGCGCCAAGGCCGGGCTGCTGGTTCCCGAAGCCGCGCTCGAAAAAGCCGGCGACACCCTGCGCGAAGTGTGCGAGGCAGTAGGCATTCCGCCCGTGCTGCACATGGGCTCGTGCGTGGATAACAGCCGCATCCTGACGGCCGCAACGAATCTGCTCATGGAAGGCGGGCTCGGCGAGGATCTCTCGGACCTGCCCGCGGCCGGCGCCGCGCCCGAGTGGATGAGCGAGAAAGCCGTCGCCATCGGCCACTACTTTGTAGCGAGCGGAATGTACGTCGTGCTCGGCCACCCTCTTTATGTCGAGGGCAGCGAGAACGTCACGAAGCTGCTCTGCGAAGAGATGGAGAGCATCACCGGCGGCCGGTTCGAGTGGGAGCCGGACCCCGTGCTTGCGGCCGAAAAGATTCTCGCGCACATCGAGCACAAGCGCGATGCGCTGCGAATCAACGTTAGGAAAGAACGGAAACTGTTCGACATGAAGGAGCGCCGGGAACTGCAATGAGCAAGCTGATCGCTTCTTCGGCCATTCGCGGCGCGCACGCGATCGTGCGTCAGGCGGAGGAGATCGTCGCGCGCGCTGTCGCGGCCAAGGGCGCCCGGTGCGCTGCGGGCTTTCCGGATACGGCGTATTCGCTGCCCGTGATCTACTCGCTGCTCGGCCGCCGCGTGGACACGCTCGCCGATATGGAGCCCGTGCTCGCGGAGTGCCGCTCGCTGCTGCCTCCCGAGCCCTCGGACAAAACCTGGCTGCCGTATCTCGGCAACGCGCTCGACGCTGGCGTTGCCACGCTGTTCGCCTTCGAGCTGATCGAGGCATGCAAGTACCTGATCGGGCCGAGCCCGGTGAACGGCCTGTGGCTCGGAGCCGCGAACGACGCCATCATCCGCGAGCGCGGCATCGAGTTCGTGGATGGTTCCGCCCCCGGCTTCGCGGCCGTCGTGGGCGCCGCGCCGACGGTCGAACACGCCGCCCGCATCGCGCGCGAATTGCAGGAGAAGAATCTCTACGTCTTCATCGCCGGCCACACCAACGGCGTCTCCTTCGCCGAGCAGTTGGAGCAGGCTGGAGTCGAACTCGGCTGGGCCACGCGCCTGGTGCCGTTCGGCAAAGAGATCTCCGCCGCGATCTACGCGCTCGGCTTCGCCAACCGCGTCGCCCTCAGCTTCGGAAGCGTGAAGCCGGGCGACTACCAGCGCAACCTGAGATACAACAAGGACCGAACGTTCGCCTTCGTCATGGCGCTCGGTGAAGTGACCGAAGAGAAGTACGCGGCCGCGGCCGGCGCCATCTCCTACGGCTTCCCAACCATTGCCGATACGGACATCCCGCAGATCCTGCCCACGGGCATCTGCACCTACGAGCACGTGGTCTCGTCGGTGCCCATCGAACGCATCGTGGAGAAGTCTCTCGAAGTGCGCGGCTGCAAGGTGAAGGTTGCGCGCGTGCCTGTGCCCGTCGCCTACGGCCCCGCGTTTGAAGGCGAGCGCATCCGCAAGGAGCAGACGCACGTCGAGTTCGGCGGCAACAAGAGCACCGCGTTCGAGTACGTGACCACGCGCGAGTTGACTGAGGTCGAGGACGGTAGGATCACCGTTGTGGGCCCGGAGGCCGCGGACGTCCCCGAGGGCTCCGTGCTGCCGATCGCGATCTGGGTCGAGGTGGCCGGGCGCAAGATGCAGTCCGACTTCGAGCCGATCCTCGAGCGCCAGATCCACCACATGATCAACGGCGCCGAGGGCGTGTGGCACATGGGCCAGCGCGACATTATCTGGATGCGCATCAGCAAAGCCGCGCGCGCCAAGGGGTTCGAGATCCGGCATCTGGGCGAGATCGTCCGCGCGCGCTTTCTGAACGACTATCCGTCGATCGTGGACAAGGTCCAGGTGACGCTCTACACGGATAAGAAGGAAGTCGAATCGCGCGTTGCCGAAGCGCGCCAGACTTACCGCGCGCGCAACCAGCGCCTCGAATCGCTGACCGACGACAACGTCGATACGTTCTACTCCTGCCTGCTTTGCCAGAGCTTCGCGCCGAACCACGTTTGCGTCATCACGCCCGAACGGCTCGGCTTGTGCGGCGCCTACAACTGGCTCGACGGCAAGGCGGCCTACGAGGTCGATCCGACCGGCCCGAACCAGCCGATCCTCAAGGGCGAGTGCCTGGACCCGGTGCGCGGCCAGTGGGCGAACATCAACGAGTACGTCTACACCAACTCGAAGCAGACGATCGCGAAGTTCAATGTGTATTCGATGCTCGAGCATCCGATGACGAGTTGCGGCTGCTTCGAAGCGATCGTCGCGATGCTGCCCGAGTGCAACGGCGTCATGGTAGTGAACCGCGAGTACATGGGCGAAACGCCGGCGGGCATGAAGTTTTCGACGCTGGCGAACATGACCGGCGGCGGACAGCAGACCCCGGGCTTCATCGGGATCGGCAAGGCGTACCTGGCGAGCCGCAAGTTCATCGCGGCCGAGGGCGGGCACCGGCGCATCGTCTGGATGCCGAGCGAGCTGAAGCAGGAGCTTCGCGAGGATCTCGAAGCGATCGGCCGCAGGCTCGGCGTGGAGGGTTTTGTGGACCTGATTGCCGACGAAAACATTGGCACCGACACCGCGTCTGTCCGCAAGCATCTGGAGAGCGTGAAGCACCCGGCGCTCGCCATGCCCGACATCATGCAATCCTCGCCCGAACCACCCGCACTGGAAGCCCCCCGCGGGGCGGAGGTTCCCGTCCGCGGCAGGCCCCCCGCCCGGTCTGCCGAGCCGGAGCCGGCGCCCGCGGCGCCACCCCCGGACGGTATCCCCTCGATCATCGCTGTCCTCGAAAAATTCCGCGACGTGCCGATTCGCACGCAAATCGAGCCCGGCATGACCGCGCAGCAGCAAATGGCCGCGCTGCAAACCTCCACCGCCCTGCACCTGCTCCACGCCGGAGCCAACATGCTCCTCATGTACACCGGCGAACCCGGAGAAGCGCCGCACCCCGCGCCGCCCGCCGTGCCGGAGACGGAGCCAATCGCGGCGCCCGCCGTGCCTGAGCCTGAGCCGATCGCGGCGCCCGAACCCGAACCGGAGCCCCCCGCCACCTCCGCCGTAATCGCCCGCCCACTGACTTTCGCCGTCCCCTCCGAAAAAATCTCCGGCCGCGTCGGTATCGTAACCCTCGGCGGCGCCGGCACCCGCACCTCAGCCCTCGAAATCGGTGGCGCCGCCGCGCTCCCGTTCCGTCACTTCGAAGGCGATACCGGCCACCCCGCCGCCATCGCCATGGAAGTCTTCGACACGCCGCCCAAGCACCTCCCCGGCGCACTCCGCACTGCCTACGGCGCCCTGCTCAACGACCCCGCGGCCATGGCGCGCCATTGCGTCGAGAAGCTCGGCGCGCAGGCCATCAGCGTCCGCCTCTGGGGCGCGCATCCCGATAACGGCGACCGCTCCCCGGACGACGCCGTCGATGTCGTCCGCTCCGTGCTCAAAGCGGTCGGCGTCCCCATCATCGTCACCGGCCCGAGCCACTTCGAAAAAGCCAACGCCGTCCTGAAGCAGGTGGCTGCCGCATTCGCCGGCGAGAACCTCCTGCTCAACTGGGTCGAAACCGACAACTACAAAACGATCGCGGCCGCCGCGATGGGCTACGGCCACTCGGTCGCGGCGCAAACCCCGATCGACGTAAACATGTCGAAGCAGCTCAACATCCTGCTCACGAACATGGGCGTCCCGGCGGAGAAGATCGTCGTAGATCCGCTCACAGGCGCCCTCGGCTACGGCCTCGAGTACACCTACTCCGTGATGGAGCGCATCCGCACCGGCGCCTTTACCGGCGACGCGATGCTCGCGTTTCCGATGCTCGCAACGCCCGGCTTCGAAGTATGGCGCACCAAGGAGAGCAAGGCCCCGGACGAGCGCGGCGCGCTGCTCGAAATCGCCACCGCCATGGCCGAGCTCAACGCGGGTGCGGACCTGCTGATCGTCTACCACCCCACTACGGCGCGCACGTTGAAGAGCAAAATCGCCGCGATGAACCGGCTGGCGAATTGAGGAGACCGCGATGGCGCTGACGGGTTTACAGATTTTCAAACTGCTGCCGAAGACGAACTGCGGCGAGTGCGGCGTGCCGACGTGCATGGCGTTCGCGATGAAGCTGGCCGCGAAGAACGCGGACCTGGCCGCGTGCCCCTACGCCTCCGACGAGGTCAAGAAGATTGTCGGGGCGGCGAGCAAGCCGCCGGTCCGTCTGGTCAAAATCGGCCCGCCGGACGCCGAGGTCGCAATCGGCAACGAGACCGTGATGTTCCGGCACGAG
Organism: Acidobacteriota bacterium; assembly: GCA_050261515.1. Lineage (GTDB taxonomy): Bacteria > Acidobacteriota > Terriglobia > Bryobacterales > Bryobacteraceae > JBLNDJ01. Next base: position 25,187 of record JBLNDJ010000029.1, read on the forward strand.
AAGACCTTCGTGCATCCGGCGGCCGTCGCCATCGCTTTCTCGGATGACCAGGATCTGAAGCGCGACCTCTGCCACCGCATCGCCGAAGTGCGCGAATACAAGCTCGAGCGCGCGGGCGAGACGCAGCGCATCGATCTCGTGCTCGTCGATAACGCGAGCGGCGATGCGGAGCCGTTCGTCGAGATCGCCAGAGCCGCGGCGGGCGGCGCGGGGCGCGGCCTTATTCTCAAGAGCACGGACCCCGAAGCGCTCGACGCCGCGCTCGCGGCCCTCCCCGGCCAGCGCCCGCTCATCCACGCCGCCACCGCCGGGAACGCCGATGTCATCGCGGCCCTCGCGAAGAAGCACAAGGCGCCGGTGGTGGCGCAGGCATCGACGCTCGACGATCTCGCGCGCTTGACGAAGCGGCTCAACGGGCTCGGCATCGAAGACCTCGTGCTCGAGCTTCCGGCCGCCAACCCCGCCGCCACGCTGCAATACAATACCGCGATTCGCAAGTCCGCGCTCAAAGGCGGCGTCGAGGCGCTCGGCTACCCGATTCTGAATTTCGTCACAGGCGGCGACCTGCCGCCGCTGGTCGCCGACGCCGCCACGTTCCTCACCAAGTACGCCTCCATCCTGATCCTCGACCGCATGGATTCACAGGCGCTGATGCCGCTCTTCATGCTGCGGCAGAACATCTACACCGACCCGCAGAAGCCGATTCAGGTCGAGCCGCGCGTCTATCCGATCGGCGACGCGGGGCCCGATTCGCCCGTCGTTGCGACGACGAATTTCTCGCTGACGTACTTCCTGGTCTCAGGCGAGATCGAGAACTCCGGCGTCCCGGCGCACCTGGTCATCGTGGAGACGGAGGGCATGAGCGTACTGACCGCATGGGCCGCGGGCAAGTTCAACGGGGCGAAGATCGCGGGCGCGATCAAGGCGGCCGGGCTGGAAGCGCAGGTCCGCACGCGGCGCATCCTGATTCCCGGCTACGTCGCGCAAATCAGCGGCGAGCTCGAAGAAGCGCTGCCGGGCTGGGAAGTCGTGGTCGGGCCGGGCGAGGTGGGCGACCTCGCTCCGCTGCTCAAGAAGCAGGCGGGCCTGTAACATGCCGAACGTGCGATTCCTGCCGGCGGATGTGGCCGTCGAGGTCGCCTCCGGCACGCTGCTGCACGAAGCCGCGGCGCGCGCCGGCGTCGCCGATCTGGAGCTGCCCTGCGGAGGACAGGGAAGCTGCGGCCAGTGCCTGGTCGATCTCGTCGACGGCGACGGCGCGGCCACATCCGTGCTCGCCTGCCGCACGCAAGTCGAATCCGACCTGACCGTGCGCCTGCCCGAGCACCGCGACACCGCGATGCAAGTGGTCGGAGACAGCCGCTTTCTGGCGAGCGACGGAGTGCTGCCGGACCGGGCGTCCCTCTCGCCCCTCTGGCGCTACGTTCCGCTGACTGTCCCCCCGGCCTCCATCGACGAGCACCACAGCGACTGGAAGCGCCTGCTGCGTGAACTGCCCGCCATGCCTGTGCACACCAGCCCGCACGTACTCGCCGGACTAGCCGAAGCCCTGCGAGCCGACGAAGGCCGCATCACTGTGGGTTTGGCGGAGCACGGCAGCACCCTCCGCCTGGTCGAGGTCATCCCCGGCCACGCACCCCCCCGAGCCTTCGGCCTGGCCATCGACATCGGCACCACCACCGTCGCGGTGCAACTCGTGGACCTCGATGACGGCCGGGTCCTCTCCACCGGCACCGCCTACAACCGCCAGCTCCGCCGCGGCGCGGACGTGATCACCCGCATCGACTACGCCCGCACTCCCGAACGCAGCGCCGAGCTGCGCCAACTCGCCCTGGAAACCATCAACGCCCTGCTCGCGGAGCTGACAACCGGGACCCACGTCGAGCCGGGCGAGATCCGAGCCGCGTTCATCGCCGGCAACACGACCATGGTTCACCTGCTGCTCGGCCTGCCGCCGCGCTACATCCGCGAAGCGCCCTACGTCCCTACGGTGAATCCCGTCCCGCCGCTCACCGCGAGCGAAGTCGGCCTCGACATCGCCCCCGAAGCGGCGGTCGCGTTCGCTCCCGGCGTGGGCAGCTACGTCGGGGGCGACATCACGGCCGGCGTGCTCTCGACCGCCCTGCCCGCGAGCCGCGACGAAGTCTGCCTGTTTCTCGACATAGGCACCAATGGAGAAATCGTCCTCGGCAACGCCGACTGGATGGTTGCCTGCGCCTGCTCGGCAGGCCCGGCGTTCGAAGGTTCGGGGATTCGCTGCGGCATGCGCGCCGCCGCGGGCGCCATCGAATCGATCGAGCTAGGCGAACGCGGGCGCACGGTGCGCTACAGCGTCATCGGCGGCGGCAAGCCCGAAGGCCTGTGCGGCTCCGGGCTCATCTGTCTTGCCGGCGAGCTGTTCCGCACCGGCGTGATCGACGCGGCGGGGCACTTCAATCCGGACCCCGGCAACCCGCGCCTCACCGGCTCCGCATTTGTGGTCGAGGGCGACATCGCGATCACCGAGGCCGATCTCGAGAACCTCATCCGCACCAAAGCGGCCATCTACGCCGCTTGCCGGCTGATTCTCGAAAACGTGGGCCTCACCTGGGACGACGTGGCGCGCGTGTTCATCGCCGGCGGCTTCGGCCGCTACATTCGCATTTCGGAGGCCATCGCCATCGGGATGCTGCCCGACCTGCCACACGGCCGTTTCAGCTATATTGGCAATTCCGCGCTCACCGGAGCTTACATCGCGCTGCTTTCGGCCGACTACCGGCGCAAGCTCGCCGAAACCGCCGCGCGCATCACTTACGTGGACCTGAGCTCGGAGCCGCGCTACATGGACAGCTACGTGAAAGCCATGTTTCTTCCGCACACGGATTTGTCCGAATTTTCGAGGAGAACGCAATGATCAGCTTGATGGAACGGATTGGCCGCGGCGACATCCTGGTGTCCGACGGCGCGATGGGCACCTTTCTGCACGCCAGGGGGCTGGCACCCGGCGAGTGCCCCGAGTCGTGGTGCGTGTCGCACCCGGATGTGGTGCGCGGCATCGCCGAGGCCTATATTGCGGCCGGCTCCGACATCGTGGAGACGAACTCCTTCGGCGGCACTTCGTTCAAGCTGAAGGGATACGGCCTCGCGGATAAGGCCGGCGAGTTCAACCGCGCGGCCGCCGCGCTCGCGAAGCAGTCCATCGCGGGGAAGGGCTATGTGGCCGCGTCTGTCGGCCCGACCGGACACATCGTCGAGGACGAAGGCGGCGACGTCACCCCCGAGCAGCTCTACCAGGCCTTCAAGGAACAGGTGATCGCGCTCGCCGAAGGCGGCGCAGACGCGCTCTGCATCGAGACGATGTCCTCGCTGTCCGAAGCGAAAGCCGCCATCCGCGCCGCGAAGGAGAACACCGCGCTGCCGGTCATCTGCACCTTCACCTTCGACCCCGGAGCAAAGGGTTTCCGGACCATGATGGGCGTGAAGCCCGACCGCGCCGCGCGTGAAGTCGCGGCCGCCGGAGCCGACGCCGCAGGAGCGAACTGCGGCAACGGCATCGCCAACATGATCGAGATCGCCAAGCAGATGCGCGCCGCCGTCCCCGCGCTCCCGATTCTGATTCACGCCAACGCCGGCGCACCCATCGTCGAAAACGGCAAGACCTTCTTCAGGGAAACACCCGAATACATGGCCTCCCGCGTGCGCGAGCTGATCGAAGCGGGGGCCAACATCGTCGGCGGCTGCTGCGGCACGACCCCGGACCACATCGCGGCGATCGCGGGCGTGATCAGCCCTGGTGCACGCCAACGACGATAATCGCGATCGGGACGTCGCCGATTTTGTTGTAGAGCACCCAGTCCTCGCCTTCTTCTTTGAGTTCAGGGGAGGCTTCGGCTGCGTCGGGTTTCCATGCGTTCATGATGGAGGGGTGGCGCGTGCCGGAGGCTTTGCGGCTCATGTCCATCAGGGCGGCGTAGGCGGGAGTGCTGGCCGGGTCGGTATCGCTTGCGGCGGGTGAGAGCACGAGGAAGTCGCGCGTTGGGGCGACGCCCTGGTGCGCGCCGTCCACGGGGTAGAAGCTCAGGCGCATGGTGTAGACGCCGGGGGGAATCGGCTGGCCGCGGCGGTCGGTGCCCTTCGTCGCGTAGCGGACCGCGCCCAGGAGCGTTCCGTGCGTCGCGTTCGAGAACGACACGTTTTGCTCGGAGTTCGAGCCGGCGGGAAACGAGGTGCGCAGCCAGATCTCGCAGACGACGCCGTTCGGTCCGGTGATCTTCGAGCCGTCTTTCTGCAAAACGCCGCGCACGGCGTCTGAGAGTTCCGAAGGCGGCGCGCCGGCGGGCTCGAGCTTGTACTGGCCGTAGGCGCAGGCCGCAGCCACGCATAACAACGGGAGCAGTCTCTTCATGCTTTCAGTGTAGCCCGCATGAAGTGATCGTAACCTCGGGCCGCGAGCGGTTGGCCTTCGAACTCGACGCGCCCCGCACGGCCCTTGCGGACAATCCCGATGCGCGTGAGCGAGACGCGCTCGTGCGTGGGCGGGACCTCGACGCGCGGGGGCACGGTGAAGAGCAGCTCGTAGTCCTCGCCTCCGTGGAGCGCGTGTTCGATCGATGCGCCGCGGAAGACCGGGATCGTGCCGGTGAGTTCCGCCGCGACGCCCGAGGCCAGGCACAGGCGGCGCAGGTCGAGCGAGAGGCCGTCGCTCAGGTCCATGCACGCGGTCGCGTGCAGCTTCTCGCGCAGGAAGCGGCCGAGCGCGAGGCGCGGCTCGGGCTTCAAGTGCCTGCGCCACGCCGCGCCGGCGCCGGTTTCAAGTCCGAGCGCCGATCCGCCGAGCCGGCCCGACACGTAGATGGCATCGCCCGCGCGGGCGCCGTCGCGCCGCAGCGCCTTGCCCGCGGGCGCCGCGCCGCACACAACGATGTCGCACGTCACGCGCTCCGCCCGGGCGAGGTCGCCGCCCGCTAGCGTCACGCCCAGACCGAGGAGCCCGCGGTAGAAGCGATCGACCCAGCGCTGGTCCGTCCACGGCGCGAGCGCGAGCGACAGCAGGCAGAAGCGCGGCTCGCCGCCCATGGCAGCGATGTCGCTCAGGCCTCGCGCGAGCGTCTTGCGGCCCACGGCCTCGGGCGGATGCGTCTCTCGGCGGAAGTGCACGCCCTCGATCGTCATGTCCGTGGTGAACAGCAGGTCTTCTTTCGAGCCCGCGGGACGGAACACGGCGCAGTCGTCGCCGATGCCGAGCGTAACGCCGCGGCCCGGTTTCCGGGCTTGCCGCGCGATGCGCTTCAACAGATCGATCTCGTTCATTCGGAAACGGGTGCGCCGGCGACCACGAGCCCCGAGGGGAGCTCCTCGCCGAACATGCGGTCGAGCGTGCCGGAGTCGAGCGCTTCTTCGCCTTCGAGGATGGCGAGCAGGCGGTCCGCATCGGGCTTGCCCGCGACGGTGCGGCGGACCTGCTCTAGCATCACCGGAGCGAGATCGCGCACCGGGTCGCCCGTGCGCCGCGCTACGGTGACCAGCGCGTCCGCGCCCTTGGGCGTCTTCAGCAGCGCCTCGACCCAGCGCGCCGCGGCAGCCGGCGGCGCTACCTGATTGGCCGGGCCGTAGAACAGCTCCCGCGCTCCAAGCCGCGTAAGGCACCAGAAATCGCTGTCTCCGGCCTCTCCCGATTTCACGCGGCGCGCGATCGCGTCGCCGAGCTCGATCTTCGTCTGGACGGGCAGCAGTTCCAGGCTCGCCGCGGTGCGCCACATCTCGCGCAACAGGCTGGAGTTCACGCGCTGGCGCTTTCCGCCGCGCGGCAGCAGCACCGCCGAGAGACGCTGGAACATATCCACCTGCTGGTTGCGGTTCAGCCCGCCGGCGACGCGCCCCCAGAACACCCACCACTGCACTTCGTTCTCGATGTGGTTGCCGAACTGAAGGCCCGAGGCGTAGACGCGGCGCGCCTGTTCGATGCGCCAGTCGTCTCCCGGATAGCCGAAGCCGGGGCGCAGGCAGAAGCCCGTCAGGTTCAGCCAGCGCAGCTCGTAGGCGGGCGAAAGCTTCCTGCCCTCGACGTGCTCCAGCAGCACATCGGCAAGCTGGCGGATGGCGCCGAGCGGCCACGAATTCTTGCCGAGCCCGATCGTCTGCTCGAGCTTCGCGGGCAGCTCCTCGGGAGCGACCTGCCCGGCGAACGCTTCCGCGATCAGCCGCTTCGCGTTTGCGAGCGCCTCCTCGCTGATAACGGCCGCGGGCCGCCCCTGCTGCCTGCCGGATTCGGCGGCCTTTTTCCGCAGCTCGAACTGAAGCCGCCAGCGGTGCTCGCTCACCTTTGATTCGGCCCAGATCTCGAGCGTCCCGATCTCGGTCAGCCGCGCGCCGAGCTTCACCGGAATCAGCTTCTGTTCGGCCGCGCGCTTGCCGAAGCGGATCACCGCATGCAGCGGCGCGTGCATGTGCACTTCATCGCTCTCAAGCTGCCCGGGCGTGAAATCGACCACCTGGCCGAGCGCATCGTCGGCGCGCGTGAGCGAACTGTAAAGCCGGAACGATACGGGCCGGTTCGCGACGAGCTGGAGGTTCTCGAGATCGAGCTCGAGCGAGCTGCCTTCCTCGGTGCCGCGCGGCACCAGGCACACGGCACGGCCGCGCTCGCCGACCTCGATATAGTACGTGCGCGGCAGCCCGCCGCGGACGATCACGCCCGAGCCGCTCGTGCGCGCGAAGGAGTAATAGGCCGCGCCGACGGCGACCGCGAGATCGAGATCGTGATTGTCGAGCACCAGCGGGCGCCGCCCGTACCAGTTCCCGACGACATCCGCCACGCGATCGCGGCACACGCCGGGGATGAAGAACCCGCCGTTGAACAGAATCGCATCCACGCCGTTCGGGGCGTGTTCGGCCGCGCCGCTGACGAACGCCGCGAGGTGGCGCGTGACGGCCGGGTCGGAAACATACGGCAGCCCAAGCTCGCGGAACAGGCTGCGCTTCTCTTCCTTGGGCTTGTCCGCGAGATCGCAGAACGGCAGAAAGCCTTCGAGCGCCAGCTCGAGCACTTCCTGGCGAAGAATCTCCGCCTTGCGGACGCCGCCGACGAGCGAGGTGCCCGCCCCAACCACCGTGATCTCGACGCTCTTTAGGTTCGGGTCCGAAAGCAGGCGCTCCTTGGCCGCGGTGCACTGCCGCCGCACCGCGTTGCGCTGGCGTATGGAAAGCTGGGTTTGCAGCTTGCTTTCGACCAGCCACGCGAGCGTGAGGTCGAGGTTGTCTCCGCCGAGCAGCAGGTGCCGGCCCACGGCGGTGCGGGTGAACTCGACGCGATCCTCGTCGCGCGACACGCGGATCAGCGTGAAGTCCGACGTGCCGCCGCCCACATCGACCACCAGCACCGTCTGGCCGTCGAACAGGTTTTTCCGCGACTCGGCGAGGTGATTCGCGATCCACGCATAGAACGCCGCCGCGGGTTCTTCGAGCAGCGTGAGGCGTTCGAGGCCCGCATCGGCCGCCGCCTGCACCGTCAACTCGCGCGCTTCTTCGTCGAACGACGCCGGAACGGTGAGGACGATATCCTGCTCCGCGAGCCGCGTGCCCTGCTTCTTCTCCCAGGCGTCGCGCATGTGCGCGAGGTACTTCGCCGAGACTTCGACGGGCGAGAGAACGCGCCCCGTCTCCTGCGAATCCCATGGCAGGATCTTCGCCGTGCGGTCCACTTCGGGGTTCGACAGCCACGACTTCACCGAGTGCACGAGGCGCGTGGGAACAAGCGCTCCCTGGTCGCGCGCGTAGACGCCGACGTACTCGCGGTCGCCCAGGAACAGGAACGACGGGAAGGTGCGGCGTTCTTCGACGGTCTCAGGCGCGACGTACTGCGAGACCGGCAGGATATGGACCGGCGGGAATACGGACTCCTCGGCGCCGGCCGGGTCGATGAACGCCACGGCTGAGTTGGTGGTGCCTAAATCGATCCCGACCTTCATGCCGCCACGACCCGTTCGCGCACGTTGAACTCCAGTTTCCAGCGCCGCCCGTCGCGCGCGACGCACCACAGTTGCAGCATTCCGGTCTCTGTGACGACGGTTTCGAGCGACACCGGAACGACGTCGCCCGCGTTCGCTGCTTCGGCCGGAAGCGTCACTTCCATCGGCGTCAGTTCGTCGAGCTCATCGCCGAGGTCTTCGATCATCTCGCCCGCGGGGTCGTCCTTGCGCACGTTCGAGGAGAAGAAGCGAAACTCGGCGGGCTGCCCGATGACGAGGCCAAACTCACGGCCTGCGATGCGCGCTTCGGTTCCCTCCTCCATGCCGAACGGCGCGACCGTGAGCGCCTTCAGGGGAGCGCGGAAGCCGGGCACGGCGGGCATGGCGCTTTCGATGCCGACATAGTAAGTTCGGGAGACGCCGCCGCGGATCCGCACGCCGCGCCCACGGCGCGCAAGGCCGTAGTAGGCTCCGCCGCGCGCGACGGCGTGCATGAGGTCCTCGCCCTCGAGCGCGGCGATCGCGGGCATGCCTTCCTGGGCAAGCCAGCCGTTGAGCACCGAAACGAGGCGCTCGCGGATGATGCCCGCGCGCAGCACTCCGCCGTTGAACAGCACGTGCGTCGGGCACGCGAGCCCGCTCGGGCCGCGCCGCACATTGCTCGTCTGCCCGGCAGATGCATGCTGCCTGAGGAAGCGCGCCAGGTGCCGCGTGATAGCGGCGTCGGCGGCGTAGGGCAGGCCGATCTCCTGCAATCCCGCACGGCGCGGGCGTTCGGGCATGTCCTCGCTCGACACGATCGGGAAGAACCCGTCGAGCAGGATGCGCTCCAGGTCGGCGCGCTCGAGCTTCGCCTTAATCGTTCCGCCGACCAGGCCCGTGCCCTTGCCGAGCACGGTCACGGGGTAGCTCTTCTCCTGGTTGCCCTCTTCGAGCAGCCGTTCCTTGCCCGCGCGGCAATTCTGCCAAAGCGCGTGCAGTTGCAGCATGTCGAGCCGGACGTTCCTTGCTTGCAGCCCTTGCTCGATGGAGCGCGCGAGCGCGAGGTCGATGTTGTCGCCGCCGAGCAGAATGTGTTCGCCGACCGCGATGCGATCGAGCGCCAGTTCCCCCTCGCGCTCGGTGACGGCGATCAGGGTGAAATCCGTGGTGCCTCCGCCGATATCGACGACCAGGATCAGGTCGCCGACGCTCACGCGCTCGCGCCAGTCCGGGTGCCGCTCGATCCAGGCGTAGAAAGCGGCCTGCGGCTCTTCGAGCAGAATGACGCCGCGGTAGCCGGCTTCGAGCGCCGCGCGCTCGGTCAACTCGCGAGCCACGGCGTCGAAGGAAGCCGGCACGGTGATGAGCACGTCCTGCTCCTCGAGCGGTGCTTCGGGATGCGCGTGGTTCCACGCGTTCCGCATGTGCTCGAGGTAGCGGAGCGACGCTTCGACGGGCGACACCTTCCGCACTCCGTCGGGCGCGTTGACGGGCAGGATGGCGGAGGTGCGGTCCACTCCCGAGTGGCTGAGCCAGGACTTGGCCGACGACACGAGCCGGCCGGGGTTCTCAACGCCGCGCTTCTGCGCGAGGTATCCGGTCACGAAGCCGGCGTTCGGGTTCCACGGCAGGGCGAGCGAGCCCTCGGGGAAATCGGCCGGGCCGGGCAGGTAGAGGAACGAGGGAAGCAGCGGCTCCTCGCGCACTTCGCCGGCGTTCACCACCTGCGCGATGGGGAACAGGCTGACTTCGGCGGCATCGGCGCCGGCCCAGGCCAGCGCGGAGTTCGTCGTCCCTAAGTCGATTCCAATGACAAATTGTGGCTTGGCCAAGGCGTGTCTACTCGATCTCGATCTCGGCCGGCGCGACGACTGCTTCGCCGTGCTTCGGAGTGGGAAGCTCGATCTTCTCGGCGCGCCAGCCCTTGTGCCGCAGCATTCCGCTCTTGGGCGGCTGGGCCGGCACGTTTCCAATGAACTTCAGCATCGATGCCTTATTGGGCACGTTTGCGACGCTCGTTTGCGTGCCCTCGACGGCATCGATCACGGGAACGAGCCGCACGTAGCGGAGCAGCGAATCGCGGCACTGGTCGTGCAGGCTGCGGACGGCCGCGCCGACCTGGTCATCCTCGTAGGCCGAGATGTCCTCCATGAGGAAGTCGACCAGGCGCGAATCGCGCTGCAAAATGGCGAGGAGCTCGACCGCGCCGTCGGTGTGATCGGCGGCGGGCGCGGGCGGCGGCGCGGGAGGCGCAGGCTTCGTGAGCCCGAGCTCGATGATCGCGTCGTCCGGCAGCGCGCCGCTGAACAGGATGCCGAAGAAACTGCGGAACGCCAGAAGAATACGGCCCAAAAACACCACCCCCAGTGGATTTCGGTTCTACTCCACTAGGATACACGGGTGTGGGGGAGCCCCTAAGTCCGTTGGGCCGAGCCGGCGCGTTCGAATTAGGGGCCCTACCGCTTACCGGCGGGCGCGGGCTTCGTCGATTCGTCTCCGTTGGTCGCGGGCGGGGCCGCCGCCGGCTTGACAAGCCCGAGCGCCTCGCGCAGCTGCGTCTCGATCTTCTGCATCACGTCCGGGTTGTCCTTGAGGAACTGGCGCGCGTTCTCGCGTCCCTGGCCGATGCGTTCGCCCTTGTAGCTGTACCAGGAGCCGCTTTTTTCGACGATGTTCTGCGCCACCCCGAGGTCGATCAGGTCGCCTTCGCGCGAGATGCCCTGGCCGTAGAGAATGTCGAACTCGGCCTCGCGGAACGGCGCGGCTACCTTGTTCTTCACGATCTTGACGCGCGTGCGATTGCCGGTGACCGTGTCGCCTTCCTTGATTGCGGCGATGCGCCGGATGTCGGCGCGTACGCTGGCGTAGAACTTGAGCGCGCGGCCGCCCGAGGTCGTCTCCGGGTTGCCGAACATCACGCCGATCTTCTCGCGAATCTGGTTGATGAAGATCAGGCAGGTGTTCGACTTGGACACGATGCCGGTGAGCTTGCGCAGCGCCTGCGACATGAGCCGCGCCTGCACGCCGACGTACGCTTCGCCCATCTCGCCGTCAAGCTCCGCTTTGGGAACGAGCGCGGCGACCGAGTCTACGACGAGCACATCGATCGACCCGGAGCTGATCAGCGCGCTCGCGATCTCGAGCGCCTGTTCGGCGTAATCGGGCTGCGAGACGAGCAGGTTGTCCACGTCCACGCCGAGCTTGCCCGCGTAGATCGGGTCGAGTGCGTGCTCGACATCGACGAACGCCGCCATGCCGCCGGCCTTCTGGGCGCTTGCCACGACCTGGAGCGCGAGCGTCGTTTTGCCCGACGATTCCGGCCCGAAGATCTCGATGATGCGGCCGCGCGGGAATCCGCCCACGCCGAGCGCCGCGTCCACGGAAATGGAGCCGCTCGAGATTACCGACACGGGGACGACCGCGTCCCTCGACCCCAGCCGCAGGATGGAGCCCTTGCCGAACTGTTTCTCGATCTGGCCCAGGGCCAGTCCAAGCGCACGAGCGCGTTCCTTCTCATCCATAGTGGGGATTCTCCGTGAAAGGGTGATTATAGCAAGGCTGCCGGCCGCAAGCCGCCGGCCGTTCCCCTAGAGCTTGGGCGCGTAGTAGCCCTTGCGCGCTCGGACGACGAGATCCCTGCGGCCCTTCACCTCGACCTTCACGGTCTGGTAGCTGCCGTCGGTTTTCATCGGATCGGGGCGGTAGTAGATGTTGTACTGGTGGCGCAGCTCGTTGGCGATGTTCTCGAAGGACTGCGAGAGATCTTCCACCTTAAATGGGAAGAACGACTGCCCGCCGGTCTCGCTCGCCAGGTATTTCAGGACCTTGTCGCCGTCGCTTTCGATGCGGCTGATGTTGGTCGAGATCGTGTAGACGACCACGTCGGATTTCTGCGCCATCTCGAGGGCCTGGTCGCGCGTGAAGCGGCTCTGGTTATCCTCGCCGTCGCTGAGGATGATCATGGCGCGGCGGAACTTGGAGCGCGGCTGTTCGACGCCCAGCTTGTCGCGGCAGGCGTAGAAAATCGCATCGTAGAGCGATGTGCCGCCGCCCGGCCGCAGGTCGCGGATCAGCTTCGCGAGTTTTTCGTGGTCGTCGTTGAGGTCAGACACCAGTTCGGTCGAGGTGTCGAAGCTCACGACCAGCGCCTTGTCCTGCCGCGGCCGCACGACGCTGTTGACGAACTCGACCGCCGCCTCCTGAATGAAGCGGAAACGGTCGCGGATGCTGTTGCTCGTATCGACCAGGATCGCCAGCCGCAGCGGCAGGTCGGACTCGGCCGTGAACTCCATGATGCTCTGCGGCTTCTTGTTCTCGAGGACCTGGAAATCGTTCGCCGAGAGGTTCGTGATGAACCGGTTCTTCTTGTCCGTGACGGTGAACAGCACGTTGACGCGCGTGACGTCCACCAGGATGCGTGTTTCGTCGTTCGCAACCGGGGCGGCGGGCGCGGACGGCTGCTGCGCGTGGAGCGCAAGTACGGCGGCGCCGGCCAGCAGGAGAGCCAGGGGCTTCATAAGAACACCTTTTCTTCGTTATTACAACACGATTCGACGCCGGTGACGGCTGTCAGGTTCCCGTGTGTGGAGGCTCGGGGACGGATGCCGGGTTCGCGGGGTTCACGCTTCCATCCAGGCTTGGAGCTCCGGGGGAAGCGGCGAGACTACCGTGACCGGCTCGCCCGTCGAAGGCTGCTCGAACCGGACGCGGTGCGCGTGCAGGAAATACCGCTCGAGCGGGGGCTTTCCCGCCGCCTTCTTCGGCGCTCCGTAGAGGGGGTCGCCCGCCACCGGGTGGCCGATGCTCGAAAAGTGCACGCGGATCTGGTGGGTGCGGCCGGTCTTAATGCGCACTTCGACAAAGGTGAATGCCTCAAAGCGCCGCAGGACCTTGTATTCGGTGATCGCGGTGCGGCCTTCGGCGCGCCGCGCCGTCATGCGGACGCGGCGAACCGGGTCGCGCGAGATGGGGCGCTCGATCCGTCCCTGATCCTGTTTCAGGACGCCGTGGACGAGCGCCAGGTAAACTTTCTCGATCTTCCGGCTGGAAAACTGATCGGCCAGGCGGCGGTGCGCGGCGTCGTTGCGGGCTACGAGAATGACGCCGCTGGTGAGGCGGTCGAGGCGATGGACGATGCCCGGGCGCTCCTCGCCTCCGGCCTTGGAGAGCGCGCCGAAGCGGTGCAGCAGCGCGTTGACCAGCGTGCCTGAGTGCCGCCCCGCGCCCGCGTGGACGGCCATGCCCGCGGGCTTATCCACCGCGATCACGTCGGCGTCTTCGTAGAGGGTTTTCAACGGCAGGTCTTCGGCGTAGGCGTTCAGCGGAGGGAGTGCGGCGGGCTCGACTTCGACGGTTTCGCCGCCGCGCAGGCGGTAAGAGGCGCGCTCGCCCGTCCCGTTCACGCGCACGCGGCCGGATTTGATCCACTCCTGGAGGCGAGAGCGGCTGTAGCCGGAGAGCTGCTCCTGGAGGAAAACATCGAGGCGTTTGCCGGCGTCGGCGCCGGAAGAGTTCAGGATCATGGCGCTGGTTGGGACTGCGCGGGGCGCACGGAGAGCAGCAGTCCGGTTGCCACCACCACCACGCAGCCGATCAGGTTGTACCAGAGGTACGACACGTCCGTATTGAAATACGAGTAGAAAATCGCCGCTTCGCCCGCCAGCACGCCGGTGAAGGCCGCGGTGCCGCCGACGCGCGGGAAGAAGAATGCCAGGACGAAGACGCCGAGCATGCCTCCATAGAACAGCGAGCCCACGAAGTTCACGGCTTCGATCAGCGATCCGATGTTCTTCCCGTATTGCGCGAAGACCACCGCATAGAAACCCCAGAACGCGGTCGCGGCGCGTGAGGCCCACAGGTAATGGCGGTCGGAAGCCTCGCGCCGCATGTAGCGGCGGTAAAGATCCATCACCGAGACCGTCGCGAGCGAATTGATTTCGCCGGAGATCGACGACATGGCCGCGCCGAAAATCGCCGCGAGAATCAGCCCGACCACGCCGGCCGGCATGTAGCGCGTGACGAAGGAGAGGAAGATGTAATTTGCGTCGTTGAACTTCGCTTCCCCGGTGACCTTCTGCACCAGCTTTCCGCCGCCTGCGCGGGCGTCGTCGATCGCTTTCTGGGCGCGGCGGTAGGCGGCGGCGCTTTCCGCTTCGGCCGCGCGATTGCCCGTGCGCCGGGCCTGCACGACCGCGTCCGCCGCCTGCCTGCGCGCATCGTACGCGGCGCGGTAGCGGTCTTCGAGCGGCTTATAGGCAGCGGTGCTTTTGATCTTCTGGAGGTCGGCCGGCTGGAACAGCAGCGGTGGGCGCTCGTAGACGTAGAACACGAACACCATCGCGCCGGTGAACAGGATCAGGAACTGCATCGGGATCTTCGCCACCGCGTTGAACAGCAGGCTGAGGCGGCTCTGCGCGATCGATTTGCCGGTGAGGTAGCGCTGCACCTGCGACTGGTCCGTGCCGAAGTAAGACAGGAACAGGAACGTGCCGCCGATGAGGCCGCTCCAGATGTTGTACCGGTTCTTCGGGTCGAAGGAGAGGTCCACCGCGTTGAGCTTGCCGGCCGCGCCCGCCAGCGACACGGCATCGTGGAACGTGACTCCGGGCGGCAGCAGCCAGACCGCGGTGAACAGGGCGATGAACAGGCCGACAAAGATGATCATCATCTGCTGCACGTCGGTCCAGGTGACGGCTTTGATGCCGCCGAGCACGGTGTAGGTGATGACGACGGCGCCCATGAGCAGCGTGGTGAGCCGGTCCGGCCAGCCCAGGATGACCGTGAGGACAATGGCCGGCGCCGCGAGCGCGATTCCAACGCCGAGTCCACGCTGGATGAGGAACACCACGCTCACCAGCGCGCGCGTCTTCGCATCGAAGCGCTTCTCGAGATACTCGTAGGCCGTGTAGACGTTCGCGCGGTGGAAGATCGGGACGGCCGTGGCGGAGATAATCACCATGGCGATCGGCAGGCCCAGGTAGAACTGGACGAAGCGCATTCCGTCCACGTAGGCCTGGCCGGTGGTGGATATGAACGTGATCGCGCTCGCCTGCGTCGCCATGATTGACAGGCCCATGGCGTACCACGGCATGGTCTTGCCGGCGAGCAGGTACGAGCTGACGGTCGCGCTGCCGCGGGCCCTGTAGAGGCCGTAGAGAACGATGAAAGCAAGCGCACAGACGAGGACAACCCAATCGAGGGTCCTCATGGGGCGAACGCTCGGGTGAAGAGATAGAAGACCGCGATCAGGGCGGCGAGGTAGACGAGCACGGCGGCGTAGACGCGCTTCCAGGTGCCGAGGAAGGGCGGAGGATCGTCGGGCGGCACGTTCATGGGAGTACCTTTCCCGCGCTCAGCAGGTTCGCGAAAACGCGGAACGCGCCGGGCACGCCCGCGGGCAGCTCGCGGAACCACGAGTATGCGGTGAACACGTAGACGCCGCGGCCGTAGCGCGTATAGAGAGTTCCGCCGGCGTGCGGGGGCTCGCCTGGGTCGTGCGATTCGAACAGCGTTTTGTAGCGCGGGTCCCAGTCGCTTGCGAAGTAGAGGCCGCGCTCCTGGATCCAGCCGGCGAAGTCGGCGGCCGTGATCGCGTTGGGCGCGTGGAGGAGCGGGCTGGCGGAGTCGGTGAACGCGACGGGCGCGTCTTCGACCGTCACGCGGTCGTGCGAGATGCGGATCGGGTAGGGGCCGATCGCGGCGAGCGCGGCGGCCGATGCGCCGTAGTCGAGCACGTTGTACTGCACGACCAGCGTGCCACCGTTGGAGACGTAATCAAGGAGGCGGTTGCGGTTGGCCTTCAGATCGGGCCGCACGTTGAAGGCGCGCACGCCGGTGACGATGGCGTCGAAGCGGCGCAGGTCGCCCGCCGCGAGGTCCCGGGGGCCGAGCAGCGTGACCTCGCAGCCGAGCTGCCCGAGCGCTTCGGGGATCCGGTCCCCCGCGCCCATGACGTAGCCGATGCGCTTTGCGAGGATGCGTATGTCGGCGCGCACCAGTTCCGCGGTCGAGCTCGGGAAAACGACTTGCGGCGGGAAATGCGGGTACGAAATGACGCGCATGCCGGAGGCAATCTCCTGATTGCCGATGCTTGCGACGGCGCGAACCGTGGCGTGCTCCTGGCCGGCCGGAGGCGTCAGCTCGAAATCGAGCGCGGCTTCCTCGCCCGCGCCCTCCAGGTGAAACTCGCGCCTGCGCGGCTCGGCGCGCCAGCCCGCGGGGAGATCGAGACGCAGCGTTCCCGCAGCGGCTTGGTTGCCCCGCAGCACCACTTCGAACTTCTTTGGCCGCGCATCGGGGAACACGACGGGGGCGTCCGGCACCTGCACCGCCACGGGCGGCACCACGGCGACCGGACGCACCAGCGCGCCGCGCGATCGGTCCACATATTCATAGCGCACCGGGCGCGTGATTTCGATGCGCTCGCGGCCGAAATCCAGATCGAAGCGCGTCGTCCAGAGCGGCGGATTGGCGGCTTCGCCGATGAGCATTTGGTCGTTGATCGTGTAGGCGTCGCCCTGCTTCGGGTTCACCAGCCAGAACGGCTGCGATCGCACGGCGGGGGCCGTGTCCGTGCTTTCTTTGGCGACCAGACGGTTGTACGGGAGCGGCGCGTCCGCGGGCGCACGCAGGCGGACATCGGCGTGCGAGCGGTTGATGGCGGTGGCGCGAACCTCAACGGAAGCTCCGGGCGCCGGATCCCAGCGCGCGGCCGAAGCGTCGAGCCGCAACCCGGCGCACAGCGCAATGGTTTCGTCGAGCTCGGCGAGCTTGCGCGCGTCGAGCTTGGCGACCAGCGGACGAATTTCGAGGAGTGCCGGAACGCTCCGGGCGGGTTCGGTATCGTCGAACGCTTTCAGAATCTCCGCCAGGCGCGCCGCGACGGCAGCGCCGCCCGGGAGACGGCCCCAGGTGGGGTCGATGCCGTCGAACAGGTCCTTCGCCGCCGCTTCGCCCGCCACGGGCGCAAAGGAGCTGATCACCGGCCCCAGGCGCGGCGCCATTCCCATCCCCTGGCTGCGGTGCATGCTGCGGCTCATCGCGGCGATTTCGGCGTAAGAGTAGCCGAGCACGGGGTTGTACTCGCCGGTATCGACGGTAACCTGCCCGGGCCGGTCCGACTCGCCGTAGACGTTCCACACGACGCGCGTCGCCTGCCAGGGCTGGACCCACTGGAGCTGCTCCGGAAAGCGCGTGCGATCGGCCGCGGCGAAGAACGCCTCGCGGCCGAGGATCGCCGACGCCTGGTGGTGCCCGTGCCCGTCGCGCGGCGTGCCCGAGAAGCACAGGATGATCACGTCGGGCTGGAAGCGGCGGATCACCCAGACGATGTCGGCCAGGATCTTCTCGCGCCCCCATTTGGCGAGCGTCTCTTCGGGCGATTTCGAAAATCCGAAATCGATGGCGCGCGTGAAGAACTGCTCAGCGCCGTCGATGCGGCGGGCTGCCAGCAGTTCCTGCGTGCGGATGACGCCGAGCAGGTCGCCCTGCTCCGAGCCGATGAGGTTCTGGCCGCCCTCCCCGCGCGTGAGCGAAAGATACCCGGTGCGCATGGCGCGGCCCCGAGCGAAGTAGGCGAGCGTGCCGGTGTGCTCGTCGTCGGGGTGCGCGCCGATCATGAGCACGCTGCCGAGCGTGTTGAGCCGGGCGAGCGCAAGCCTTGCCCGGGCGGCCCCGGAGAGGTTCTCCTGTCCCGCCGCGAGCCGAAGGGAAAGCGAAATTAGTAAGAAAACAGGAACCTTGCGACGGAAAGAGAACATCAGAATTAATGGTAAACGATGGGCGTGGCGAATAGCTGGGTAAGCGGCTTCCGCCGTTGGGCGCGCGGCAATCCCAAACCGATCCAGCCCGTCATCGGAGTGGCGCTGGGCGGCGGATTCGCGCGCGGCATCGCGCATCTCGGCGTTCTGAAGGTGCTCGAGCGGCACAATATTCCGATTCACATGATCGCGGGGGTGAGCGCCGGGGCGATCGTCGCGGCGGCGTACGCCAGTGGACGCGAGATCCATGAGATCGCCTGCGCGGGCCGGGCGATGCGATTCAAGGACATCGCCGGGTGGAGCCTTCATCCGATGGGGCTGGCCGGCAGCGCCCCGATGGCGGAGTTTCTCACGGGATTGCTCAAAGTGTACCGCTTCGAGGAGATGCGGATACCGCTCGCGGTGGTGGCGACCGACCTCAATGACGGCAAACCAGCCGTGTTCCGCGGCCAGGGCGATGTGAAGCTGCCCATCCGCGCGAGCTGTTCTTACCCGGGCCTCTTCCAGCCGGTGCTGCACGGCGACCACTACCTGGTGGACGGCGCGATGACGATGGAGGTGCCCGCGCCCGCGCTGCGCGCCATGGGGGCCACGCACGTGATTGGCGTCTCGCTGCCTGCCAACGGCGATGGCTTCGACCCGCGCAACATGTTCCATGTCATCAACCGCTGCTTCCAGATCATGCAGACGCGGACGGAGCGGGAGTGGCGGCGCGCTTCGAGCATCGTGCTCGAGCCGGCCGTA
>JBLNDJ010000030.1:0-7731 GCA_050261515.1 Acidobacteriota bacterium
GGACAACGTGATCATCGCCGGCCATGCACGCCTGCTCGCCGCCCGCAAGCTGGGCATGACCGAGGTTCCGGTCATCGTCCTCGACCACTTGACGGAGACACAGCGCCGCGCGCTGGTTCTGGCCGACAACCGGCTGGCGCTGAACGCCGGGTAGGAATGAGGAAATGCTGCGCGTCGAGCTCGAAGCTTTGCGCGAAGACGATTTCAACCTCGAGGTACTGGGGTTCGACGACGGCGAGCTGGCGGCACTGCTCGCGGAGCCCGAGACCGAGCTTGCCGGCAACACGGACGATGACGCGGTTCCGGAGGCCCCGGAAACCGCAGTTACCAAGCCCGGCAACATCTGGCTGCTGGGCGACCACCGGCTGCTGTGCGGCGACGCCACTCAGATCGAAGCCGTGGAGAAGGTGCTCGCCGGCGGTCTTGCCGATATGGTGTTCACCGACCCGCCGTACAACGTAAACTACGGCGCGACGATGAAGGACAAGCTGCGCGGCAAGGCCCACCGGAAGATCGCCAACGACAATTTGGGTTCGGGCTTCGAGCAGTTCCTGCGCGACGCCTGCGCGAATGTGCTGGCGGTGACGAAGGGCGCCGTCTACATCTCGATGTCGTCCTCGGAGCTGCACACGCTGCATAAGGCGTTCACCGAGGCCGGCGGCCACTGGTCGACGTTCGTCATCTGGGCCAAGCACGTTTTCACGATGGGCCGCTCCGATTACCAGCGGCAGTACGAGCCGATCCTGTACGGCTGGAAAGAAGGCACGGACCACTACTGGTGCGGCGCCCGCGACCAGGGCGACGTGTGGTTCATCAAGAAGCCCGTCGCCAACGATCTGCATCCGACGATGAAGCCGGTCGAGCTGGTCGAGCGCGCCATTCGCAACTCCAGCAAAAGCCGCGACACGGTGCTCGATCCCTTCGGCGGTTCCGGCTCGACGGTCATAGCGTGCGAGAAGACGGGCCGCCAGGCGCGCGTGGTCGAGCTCGAAGAAGTATTGCGACGTGATCGTGCGGCGCTGGCAGGAGTTCACGGGCAGGCAGGCGGTGCTCGAAGCGGACGTGCGCACGTTCGACAAATCCGCACGGGTGGAGACTGCGGCGTAATGGAAGAGCGGCTGATTGGATTGATTGTCCCCGGAATCGGGCTGGTTTCGGGGCTGATTGCGGCCTACGTGAGCCTCCAGAACCGGGCGCTGCTGGCGGAGGTGCGCAAGGAACTCGCCGAGCAGGAGAACCGGATCATTTCGCGCCTGAACGGTCTGTACGTGCGCTCGGCCGAATGCCAGCTGCGGGAAGACAACGTGCGCATGCGGCTGGATTCGATCGAGCAAAGGTTGTGACCGCGCGGTCACAACCTTCGGCGTGCGGTCCGGTAGCGCCAGCGCAGGTAGGCGGAGTAGAGGCGGCCGATCAGGAGCCAGAGACAACCTGGTCTCGACGGGTGGGCGGTAGGCTGGGACTTCGCGGCATCGAGACAGCGGAGGAGGAGCTGCTGCTCCTCCTCGCTGCGGTCTTCGAATTCGATCATCATGGCGGCCGGCCTACTGCGCGAGCTGGTAGGCGCGCTCGCCGTCGGGGCGCTTCGTGGACTCGACCTTGAACCCCATCTTCTTGGAGAGCGTGCCGCTGATGAAGCCGCGGACGCTGTGGGCCTGCCAGCCGGTGGCCTCCATGATGTCCTTGAGGGTGGCGCCGTCCGGGCGGCGGATCAGTTCGAGCACGATGGCCTTCTTGCTGCCTTCGCGCGCCGTGGGCGTTCCGGCCTCGGCCTTGGCCGCCTGCCTCGGACTCTTGGCCTTCGGCGCGACGCTGGCCGCCTGTGGCGCGGCGGGGGAGTCCAGGCGCTGGATGGCCTTCCAGACGCGGGCCACGGCCGTCTTGCGGTCGGTGAACTTCTTGACCGGTTTCAGGCCGTCGAAGGGCGCCACTCCGGCGAAGCTGTTCCAGACCTGGACCAACCGGTCGGCCGGCCAGTTCGCGGCGAGCTTGGCGAGCTCCTTCTCGCTCGCGAAATGCTCCTGGCCTTCGGGAACCTGCTCGGCGGCAGGGAAGGCCGTGATGTTGTTGTCGGTGTCGATCGCAAACAGTCTCATGGTTCTCCTTTCGATTCAGAACTTCATGCCGGCGAGTTTCCCGCCGGCGGTGATGGTGAGGTCTTTGTAATAGCCGCTGTGGATGCGTGCCCATCCGAACGGCGTGTGAATTTCGTGGCGGGCGGCGATCCGGCTCAACTTCAGCCGGTGCGTGCCGTTGTCGAACTCCTTCTTGAGGTGGCCAAAGCGGTCGAGCTTCCAACCTTCCGCCGTGGCCCACTGGATCAGTTGATCGCGGGTGATCATAGCGACCCCATTCATCGCTTCTGTTCCCGCGAATGGCAAGCTGAATCCGACAACTGAATCCCGCGACGTTTCAAACAGATCCGGGCGCAAACGATTTGCTCATGGCCGAATCGCGCCAGTTAATGAGCCAGGCCGAGTACGCACGGCACCGTGGCAAGAGCCGGCAGTACATCAGCCGGTTGGCGAAGGCCGGCGTGCTGGTGATGCGCGGCGGCAAGGTGGACGCCGCCGCCTCGGACGCGGTTCTGGACGACCGGCCGGAGCCGGTCTCGGAGCGGATCACGGCGGCTCCGGAGGCCGCCCCGTCCGTCGCCACGTTCGCCCAGGCGCGCACGGCCGACATGGTCTTCCGCGCGAAGCTCCGCAAGATCGAGTACGACGTCCGGATTGGGAAGCTCATCGAGGCGGAACTGTTCAAGCAGCGGATCGAGGCCATCGGTATCGCGATCAAGGAGGCGATCCTGGCGTGGCCGAACCGCGTCGCGCCGGAGATCACGCCGCTCACCGACGAGCGCCAGGTGCGCGATGTGCTCATGCGAGAGGCTCGCGTGCTGATCAACGACCTTCGCGGTGCCGTCCAGTATGCGCGTTGACGAGATCCAGATCCTGGCCGCCGAAGTCCTGACGCCTCCGCCGGACCTCACGGTTTCCGCGTGGGCGGATCAGAACCGGCGACTCAGCTCCGAGTCGGCGGCCGAGAAGGGCGAGTGGCGCACGGATCGCGCCCCGTACCAGCGGGCGATCATGGACGCGCTGAGCCCATCTCATCCGGCCGAAACGGTCGTGGTGATGAGCGCCGCGCAGTTGGGCAAGTCGTCGATGTTGGAGAACTTCATCGGCTACATCATCGACCTCGATCCGGGCCCGCTGCTGCTGGTCGAGCCGCGCGAGATCGACGCCGAGGCGTTCTCCAAGGACCGCCTGGCGCCCATGCTGCGAGATACGCCGTGCCTGCGCGGCAAGGTGGCGGACGCGCGCAGCCGCGATTCGAACAACACGATCTTGCACAAGAAGTTCCTGGGCGGCTCGATCACGCTCGCGGCGGCGAACTCGCCGGCGGGACTGGCCATGCGCTCGATCCGCTACTGCCTGCTGGACGAGGTGGACCGGTATCCCGCGAGCGCCGGCAGCGAGGGCGACCCGGTCAACCTGGCGATCACGCGCACGGCCAACTTCTGGAACCGGAAAATCGTGCTGTGTTCGACGCCGACGACGAAGGGGGCGTCGCGGATCGAGGCGGCCTGGCTCAACTCGAACCAGCAGAGCTTCTGGGTTCCCTGCCCGCACTGCGGGCACTTCCAGGTCCTCACGTGGGGGAACCTGATTTGGCCGAAAGGAGCGCCCGAGAAGGCGCAGTACCGGTGCGAGCATTGCTCGAAGCCGATCGGCGACTGGCAGAAGCACGGGATGCTGAAACTGGGCGAGTGGCGCGCGGCCAAGCCGGAGGTCACCGACATTGCCGGTTTCTGGATTAACGGCCTCTACTCGCCGTGGCGGAAGTGGGGCGCGCTCGCGCGGAAGTTCCTGGCCGACAGGCGCTCGCCCGAGACGCACCGCGAGTTCGTCAACACGGTGCTGGCCGAGCCTTGGGACGACGAAGCAGAAACCAGCGTTCCGGTGGCGGCGGTAATGGCGCGGCGCGAGTTCTACCGCGCGCCGGTTCCGTACGGCGCCGCGGTGTTGACGGCCGGCGTCGATGTCCAGAAGGACCGGCTCGAGCTGGAGGTCGTGGGCTGGGGGCGCGGCGAAGAGTCCTGGTCGATCGAGTACCGAGTCCTCCCCGGCGATCCGTCCGGAGCTGCGCTCTGGCAGGAACTCGATGCCTATCTCGAACGCCGGTGGCTGCACGAGGCCGGCATCTCGCTGCCTGTCGCGGCCTGCTCGATCGACTCCGGATGGGAGTCGCAGGCGGTTTACGACTTCTGCCGCACGCGCGCCCACCGGCGCATCTTCGCGGTGAAAGGTAAGGGCGGCCGCTTCCGGTGTGGCAGCGCAAGCCGACGGCGAAAAACATCCGCGGCGAGAAGCCGTGGATCGTCGGCACGGACACGGCCAAGGAAACCATCTTCGGCCGGCTGAAGAATCCGACGCCGGGCACGCCCGGTTTCTGTCACTTCCCCGCCGACCGCGAGGAGCGGTACTTCGAGCAGCTCCTCGGCGAAGTGCTGGTCACGGCGTACAAGAAGGGCAAGCCGAATCGCGAGTGGCGTCCCAAGCCCGGCGTGCGGCAGGAAGCGCTTGACGCCCGGGTCTACGCCTATGCAGCGCTGCGCGCGCTGGTCTCGATGGGGCTCTCGCTCGATAACGAGGCCGACCGCATCGTTGCGCTTGCGGGCGAGAGGCCGCGCCCGGCGGCGCCGCCGCGCGAGGAACGGCGATGGCTCGGTGGACGCACCAGGAACTGGTTCGAAAGATGAAGATCCGGAGCATGCCACCACAGGCCGGCCGCACCGAGTGGGAGTACATGGTCGTCACCGGCGACGCGGAATCGCCGGAGTTGCTGGCCGAATGCGGCGCCTTAGGCTGGGAGCTCGTGGCCGTGGTGCGCGAGTTCGGGGCGCGGGCGACGTTCTACTTCAAGCGGCGGAAGAACTGACATGACGCTTTCGGAATTACAGGCCAAGCGTGACGAAATCTTGAATTCGCTGGGCATCGCCCGCCTGGAGTTCGGCGAGCGGAGCGTGCAGTATGCCGAGCAGCAGCAGGCGCTCGCGCTGATCGACGCCGAGATCGCCAAGGCGAGCAGCACCACGGACCGGTTTAGCCTGGCCCGGGCTTCAAAAGGATGAACTGGCTCGATCGCGCAATTACGTGGGTGTCTCCGGAAGCCGGCCTGCGCCGCGTCCGCGCGCGGCGCGCGGCCGAGATGGTGCGCCTCGCCTACGAAGGCGCACGCGCGACGCGGCGGACGGACGGCTGGATCACCACCGGCAACTCGGCCAACGCCGAGATCGTGCTGGCGCTGTCGAAGCTGCGCGAACGCTCGCGCGACCTCGTGCGCAACAACCCATACGCGGCGCGGGCCGTGGCCGAGGTTGTGGGCAACGCCGTCGGTACGGGCATCACGGCGCAGGCGCGGACCGGCCTGCCGGAATTGAACCGCCAGATCGACGCGGCGTGGCTCGACTGGATCGAGCGGTGCGACGCCGATGGACAGCTCGACTTCTATGGCATCCAGGCTCTGGTTGCGCGGACGGTTTTCGAGAGCGGCGAGTGCCTGGTCCGGTTCCGGCAGCGCCGCGACGGCGACGGCTTCAAAGTGCCGGTCCAGTTGCAGGTGCTCGAACCGGACTACCTCGACCAGTCGAAGACGCAGAAGACCGACACGGGGTACATCATCCAGGGCGTCGAGTTCGACCTGGTCGGCCGGCGCACCTTTTACTGGCTCTTCGGGCAGCATCCGGGCGAGGTGACCCAGACCTCGCTTCGCGGCTCGCTCGTGAGCGCGCGCGTGCCGGCTTCCGAGGTCCTGCACATCTACCGCAAGGACAGGCCGGGCCAGGTGCGCGGCGTGCCGTGGCTGGCGCCGGTCATTATCACACTGCGCGACCTCGACGAATACGAGGAAGCCGAGCTGGTGCGCAAGAAGATCGAGGCCTGTTTCGCGGCCTTCGTCACGCAGCCGCAGGGGCCGGAAGGCCCGCCGATCGCGCCGGCATCCACCGATGCCGAGACCGGGCGCCGCGTCGAGTCGTTCGAGCCGGGCATGATCGAGTACCTCAAGCCGGGCGAGGAGATCACGTTTTCGACGCCGTCGGCATCGAGCGGATACCGCGATTACGTCGCCACCCGGCAAAGCTCGATTGCAACCGGCCTGCAGCTCACTTACGAGCAGTTAACCGGCGACCTCTCGCGCGTGAACTACTCGTCCTACCGCGCCGGCCTGCTCAGCTTCCGCAACGGCATCGAGTTGTTCCGGTGGCTGACGTTCATCCCGATGCTGTGCATCCCCGCGTGGAACCGGTTCGTCGACGTGGCGTTCACGGCGGGTGCGATCCCGCAGCCCGGGCCCTTCAAAGCGGAATGGACGCCGCCCGACTTCGGCAGCGTGGACCCGTACAAGGACTCGGCGGCCACGCTCAACCGCATCCGCACCGGCACGTTGACGTTGCGGCAGGCGATTGCCGAGCAGGGTTACGACCCCGACGCGCAGCTCGAGCAGATCGCCGAGATCAACCGCCTGCTCGATGAGCGCGGGATCGTGCTCGATTGCGACCCGCGCAAGGTGACCCAGAGCGGCGCGGGACAGAAAGAAGCGGTCAAGGAGAACAATGCCTGAGAAGACCACGAGCACCGAGGTCGAAGTCGTCCACCTCGATGGCAGCGTCGAACGCCGCCTGATTGCGCCGCAGCGCCTGCTGGCAACCTTCGCCCAGGAGAATAAGGACACTGAGAACCGCACCATCGGCCTGATCTGGTATACCGGCTCGACCGTGCGCCGGTATGGCTTCGGCGGCCCCTTCGAGCTGACCTTCAGCATGGACCCGGCGCACGTGCGTCTGGGCCGGCTGAACAGCGGCAGCGCGCCGCTGCTCGATTCCCACCGCGACATGCGGCTGTCGGACGTCATCGGCGTCATCGACAAAGCCTGGCTGGAAGGAAACATCGGCAAGGCCACGGTGCGCTTTTCCCGGCGCGACGATGTTAACCCCATCTGGCAGGACGTCCAGGACGGCATCTTGAAGAACGCCAGCATGGGCGTCCTCATTCACAAGCTCAAGGAGACAAATCAATGTGGATGCGGAGCGGCAGGCCGCGGCGATGGCCGAACGCACGCGCATCCTGGAACTGGAAAAAGTCGGCCGCGCGGCCGGCCTGGACGCGAAACTCGTGGCCGAGCACGTCGAGCGCGGCACATCGATCGACGAGTTCCGCAAGCTGGCGATCGACGAAATGGCGAAGCGCGACCAGCCGCCGATTCGCAGTGCAACGGCCGCCGTCACGCGCGATGAAGCCGACACCCGGCGCGCGGGAATCACGGCGGCGCTCTTGCACCGCTACGATCCGGCGCTGTTTCCGCTGAAGGACGAACTCGGCCGCGACTGGGCCGGGCAGACGCTGCTCGATCTGGCGCGCGAGTGCCTGGAGGCCTCCGGCACGCGCACGCGCCGCATGCCGCGGCACGAGATCGCCAAGCTCGCGCTTTCGACCTCGGATTTCCCGTACATCCTGGCCGACGTGGCCAACAAGACGTTGCGCCAGGCCTACGAGGCCTACCCGCGCACGTTCCTGCCGTTCTCTCGTCGGCGTTCGGCCGTCGATTTCAAGAACATCAACGCCGTGCAGTTGGGCGAGGCGCCGAGCCTCCAGAAGGTGAACGAGAAGGGTGAGTTCACCCACGGCTCGATCGGCGAATCGAAGGAGACCTACAAGCTCGCCACCTACGGCC
>JBLNDJ010000031.1:0-11927 GCA_050261515.1 Acidobacteriota bacterium
GCACCGTGCCGATGCCCGCGCGAATGTACTTCGCCGTGGGGTCGTTAACCAGGTAGGCGACCGTGGCCGCCGGGTCGTCGGTGGGGTTGCCCGCGCGGTCGATCGCCGTCACGTCGCTGCCTGTGTTCCCCCTGCCGTTCGGATTGTCGAAGACGCGGTCGCCCGCGGTATCGCCGTTCAGGTTCACGTCCGAAGCGCTTTGCACCGTAGCGTATTCCGGACTCTCATACGTGTAGATGCCCGAAATCTGCCAGTTTCCGAGGATGTTTTTCGCGAACCAGTTGTGCCCGCCCTGGAAGAACGGCAGTTCGTAGATTGCCGTCAGCGTCAGGCGATGCCTGCGGTCGAGCGCAGACGTGGAGCGCTCCGCGCGCAGGTTCTGAAAATCCTGCGGCCGCCGCGGCGTGAGGATCGTCGTGAAAAAGTCGGCCGTGCTGTCGTCGATGTTATGGCTCCAGGTGTAGGCGCCTATGAACTGGAGGCCGTTCGAGAAGTGGCGGTTCAGCTGAAGCGCAAGCCCGTGGTAGCTCGAGTTGCCGATGGGCGAGTTGACCACCAGCACCGGATTGGTGAAGCCCGCGTTCGCGTATTTCGGCAGAATGAAATTTTCCACCCCGGGAATGCCGGAGAAGCTGATCGACTCCAGATCGGCCAGCGTGTTGGGAAGCGCCGCCAGCGTGGCCGCGTCCGGCTTCGCGTAGTACAACGGCAACTGGTTTGCGACCGTCACGGGCGAGCCGACGGTGATTCGCTGCTGCACGTCCAGGTGCACGCCGCGCGTGCCGAGGTAGCGCGCTTCGAACGTATAGTTGCGCCCGAAGATGTGCTGCACGCCGAAGTTCCACTGGATCGAGTAGGGCAGCTTCTGATCGGGAATCCAGGACGCGGTCGCCGCCCGGGCGTCTTCCACAGAAAGCTTCCCGGTCTGGGTAGTGGGCGCGATGCCGCCGTTCGCCAGGAAGTTCGAGCCCGTGTGGGGATTGGGCGCCGTGACGTCCACCGTCGTGCTCAACTGCGGCGGCAGATCGAGGATGCCGATATTGTCGAAGATCACGTCGTAGTTGATGCCGAAGCCCGCGCGGAACACGGTGGCGGCGCTCGTGCCGGGCGAGTAGGCGATCCCGATGCGCGGCGCAAAGTTCTTGTATTGCGGCTGCGGCTCCTTGAATTCGAACACTCCAGGCACGCTCGCGTAGTCGTTCAGCGTTTGCAGGCGCTCGGAGAACGGCACGCTGGTGAACTCCCAGCGCAGCCCGAGGTCGAGCGTCAGGTGCCGGTTGATCTTCCAGCTATCGGCTCCGTAAAGGTAAGTCGAGATCTGATCGCCGTAGTATATCGGGTTCCCGAGGCTGCGCTGCGCGATCTGGTCCGGAACCCGATCAAACAGAAAGTCGGAGACGAAGGAGTACTCGTAATCTCCCCGGCTGCGCTGCGTGAAACTCTGCGGGGAAATGTACTTTCTTCCGTCGAAACCGAACTTGAAAGTGTGCGCGCCCTTGATCCAGCTCAGGTTGTCGGTCAACTGGTAAGTATTTTGCACCGTGAACTGCGGCGCGTTCGGGTCGGGCCCGAGGTTCGGGATGTTCAGGTCGTTGAAGACGAACGACGGGAACCGGTCAAGGCCCGGATACGCAATATCGGGCACCGGGTACTGCTGGTTATAGCGGTTATAGCCGAGCCGGAATTCGTTCGTCAGCGTGGGGCTGAACGTATGATACTCGCTGAAAGTGCCCAGCCAGTAAGTGGTGGGTTGCGGGGCGAAGAACTGGGGTAAGACCGCCGCGGTGTCGATGGCGGATACTTTGTTGTAAATGAACCGCCCGCGCAGCTGGTCTTTCTCCGACATACTGTAGTCGAGCGCCCCTACTCCGTAGTATCCGTTCTCGAAGTTTGGCGCCGAGACCGGGAACAGGCCGACCGGCACTTTCTGCGAGCCCACTGTGATGGTGGACGACTCCGTGGCAGCCGGCGGAACGTAAGTTTGCAGGATCGACAGGTTCGTCTGCGAGATGCCGGGCATGGATGCGATCTGCGCGTACCCGGCCGCTGTCGGGGCCAGCATCGGCGACGACGGGCTGGTTGCCTGCCCGAGCGGGTTGTACTCGAACGACCCGAAGTAGAACAGCTTGTTCTTGACGATGGGACCGCCGATAGTCGCGCCCAGCCGGTTCTGGTCGTAGCGCGGGTTCGTCGTGATGCCCAGCGTGTTCACCGTGGACTGATCGACCGCGTTCAGGTTGCGGTTCTGTAAATACTCGTAAATCGAGCCGTGCACTTCGTTCGTGCCGCTTTTGATGTTCGTATTGAACTGGCCGCCCGAGGAGTGGCCGAACTCCGCCTCGAACTGGTTCTGGAGCAGCGTGAACTGGCCCACCGCGTCGTTGGGGACGAACACCAGCGGGCCGGTGACCACCTTGCTGTTGTTGTCCACTCCCTCGATCATGAAGTTGTTGTTGCGGGGACGCTGGCCGCCGACTGAGGGGCCGGTGCCTTCTCCGACGCCGCCCGCGTTGCTAACCCCCGCATTCAGCAGCGACAGGTTCAGCACGCCCGTGAGGCCCGAGGTCGAACTGGCAAGCGCCAGATCGGCCGCCGCCGTCGAGTCGTACGTGGTTTGGATCTGTGCCGTCGTGGTGTCGATGGTGGCGGCCGCTTCGGTCACTTCAACGGTCGTCACAATCTGCCCCACCGTGATCGTCACGTTGGCCGTGGAGGTCTTGTTGAGATCGACCCTGACGCCCTTCAGTTCCGCCTTCGTGAACCCGGCCGCCTCGACACTGATGTCGTATGAGCCGACCGGCAGATTGCTGAAGCGGTATTGGCCGGTCGAGCCGGTGACCGTCGTCGATTTGATTCCCGTTGCCAGCGCGGTCGCTTCCACGTTGGCCCTCGGCACGGCCGCCCCGGTCGAATCGAGGACGGTTCCCACCAGGTCGCCGCTGGTCAGCTGCGCCACGCCGGGACGGCTCGTAACCGCCAACGCGGCGAAAAGAGATAGAACCGCAATGCCCCTTGTCATGCCCCCTCCATTGGTCTGGATCGTGCACGCCTCGTTCCATAGTTGTAGATGGTGATATGAAGAGGCTTGCGCTTGCGGGCGGTGGGCAAATTCCAGAATCGGAAGCCCCGGCGTGGACGCTGCTCCAGGATTTGGTGGTGCTCGGGCGACCGCCACCCCTGGGCTAGGATGGTAATTGCGCCCATGGAAGGGATCATCGAGCTCAACGGCGTCTCGAAAAGCTACCGGATCTACGATCATCCGCGAGACCGCCTGAAAGAGCTCGCCACGCTCAACCGCCGCCGTTTTCACAAGGAATACTGGGCGCTGCGCGACATTTCGCTCAGCATACGGCGGGGCGAAACGTTCTGCGTGATCGGCGAGAACGGGTCGGGCAAAAGCACGCTGCTGCAACTGATCGCCGGCATCCTCGAACCGACCGCGGGCGAGCTGCGCGTGCGGGGGCGCGTCACGGCGCTGCTCGAGCTCGGCTCGGGATTCAACCCCGAGTTTACCGGCCGCGAGAACGTCCACCTGAACGGCGCGATCCTCGGCTTCAGCCCCGGTGAAATCGCGCGCAAGCTCGGCGATATCTTCGCCTTTGCCGGCATCGGCTCGTTCGTGGACCAGCCGGTCCGCACCTACTCGACCGGGATGGCCGTCCGGCTGGCTTTCGCCGTGGCGGTGCATCTCGACCCCGATATTCTGATCGTCGATGAAGCGCTCGCGGTGGGCGACATCCACTTCCGCCAGCGCTGCATGCGGAAGATCCACGAGCTGCGCGCGCGCGGCGTGACGATCGTCTACGTTACGCACGACATCTCGGACGTGAAGGCTCTCGGCCACCGCACGCTTTGGCTCGACCGGGGCTCGATGGCCGAACTTGGCGACAGCGCCGCCGTCGCGCAGAACTACCTGGCCGCGCTGCTCAAGAAGGACGCCAGGCACATGGGAAGCGCGCGAGCCGGAGTCGCGGCGCCGAGCCGGGTATACCATCCCCCGAAGCGGATCGTCACCTCGATTGCCGCGGGCGCGCGGCGGCACGGCGATGGCCGTGCCGAGGTGCTGGGGATCGAGATCGCGGACGAGGACGGCCGCCCGGCGACTGCCATCCGGACTCCCGCCCGGATCACGGTGCGCGTGAGCGTGCGCGCCAACGACGAACTACGGCTGCCGATCGTCGGCTTCCTGATGCGTACGGAGCAGGGCGTGGATTTCACGGGCACGAACACCACGCGCGAAGACGTCCAGATGCCGCCCCTGCTGCCGGGGCATATTGCCACGGTGGATTTCCGCGTGCGCCTTCCGGAGCTGGCGCCCGCCCGCTTCACCTTCGCCCCCGCGATCTCCGACGGCACGCTGCTCGAATTCCGCCTCTGCGACCTGGTCGAAGGCGCCGCCGCGCTTGACGTGCTGCCCGGCAAAGAGCGCGTGTTCGGCTACGTCCACATCCCGTGCACCGCCGCCGCGGCCGTCACTTCGAAGCGGCACACACCACGCGCTTGAGCCGCGCGTGCTGCTCGTAGGCCCCCGCCGGCGGCGCGATCATCTCCACGCGCCGGAAGCCGGCCTGCTTCAGCATGAACTCGAGCGCTTTCGGCGACGGGCAGGTGGCCACCGGCGACGCTCCCGTCTCGGCGTTGTTGTTGTTGTACTCGCCTGTCTCGTCGATCAGAGCGAGCACGCCGTGGTACGGCCGCGTCCACTCGCGCGAGCCCCACTCGGAGACACCCTCGACTTCGTCGATCACCTGCGTCTCGATCAAGCACAACTCGCGCGTGAGCCGGGCGATGTTCCGCAGGCACAGCATCGGGTTCTCCAGGTGATAGAGGATGCCCAGGAACAGCGTCAGGTCGAACTCGCCCGTCTCGTCCACGCGCAGGTCCTCGCAATTCGCCTGCATCCAGGAAACATTCGTGAGCCCGAGCGCGCCGCTGATAAACCGCGCCTTGGCGAGACTCTCTTCGCGCACATCGACGCCGAGCACGTGCCGCACGCCGCGCTGCGCCAGGGCGGCCGTGTAGAAGCCTTCGTGGCAGCCCACGTCGATCGCCCGGACATCGCGCAGCCGCGGGCCGAAATGGCCGTCCAGTGCGCGGTTGACCATCTCCAGGCGCGTCTTGTGAATCGGCAGGACCTCAGGCGGCAGCGCCGAGCGCGTGCGCCCGTGCACGCCGAGGTCGAACTCGTAAAACCACGGCCCGAGCTGCCCGATTCGTTCCTGAATTTCGCTTTCGGTCATGCGGTCTCGACCATTGTAGCGTGCGCGCTACAATGAGGTCCGAATGAAGATCCTGATCGACACCGACGCGCGGACGCTGACCACCGTGGACGGTGGCGCCGAACACACTGCCGGTCTCTACACCAGGGCCGCCTTCGAAACGATTTCGCGCGAATGGGTGCGCATTGGCTGGAGCCTTCGCTATTACCACAACTTCAGCTGGTTCGGCCTCCCGATTCTCCAGTTGCCCGAAGACCTGGTCCGCGTTCAGGAAGTCATCTTCCGCCTCCGCCCGGACGTCATCGTCGAGACGGGCGTATTCCGCGGCGGCTCGCTGGTCTACTACGCGAGCCTGTGCCAGGCTCTCGGCAAGGGACGCGTGATCGGCATCGATCTCCAGATTGCGGCCGCGGACCGCGAGCGGATCCGAACGCACATGCTCGGTTCGCGGATCTCGTTGATCGAAGGCGACTCGGTCTCGCCCGCGGTGGTCGAACAGGTGGGCGCGTCGATCCGGCCCGGCGAGTCGGTGCTGGTCCTGCTCGACTCCTGCCATACGCGCGAGCACGTGGCCGGCGAACTCGAATGCTACTCGCGCTTCGTCACTCCCGGCTCCTACATCGTCGCGGCCGACGGAGTGATGCGCGACCTTGCGGCCGTCCCCGGAGGCGAACCGGGATGGGTTTCCGACAACCCCCTCGAAGCCGCGAAGGATTTTGCCGCGCGGCACCCGGAGTTCCTTCAGGAACAGCCGCCCTGGCTGTTTCACGACGGCGAGCTGACGGAGAACGTGACCTACTGGCCCGGCGCCTGGCTCCGCCGCACCTGAAACCGGGAGAGTATACTGTCGCGGAATTAGTGATCGCGGTCGGTGACGAGCGAGGTAATGCTGTAGAGCGCGCGCTGGTAAGGCGATTCCGGGAACGACGAAATGAGGGCGCGCGCCTTTTCCGTGAACGCCGCCGCGCGCTCGCGCGCCCGCGCGATGCCGCAGTGGCGCTCGATCAGCTCGAGGATGCTCTCGAAGGGCGCGCGTTCGTAGCTACGGTCCGCAAGCACGGTCTCGATCAGCTTTCGATCCTCCGGCCCGGCGCTCTCGAGCGCGTAGATCAGGGGCAGGGTCACCTTGCCTTCGGCCAGATCGTTGCCCACCGGCTTGCCGAGCACGTTCTCGCGCGCCGTGAAATCGAGCACGTCGTCGATGAGCTGAAACGCCATCCCGACGTTCCACGCGTACTCGCCGAGCTTGTCCTCGGTTGCGGAATCGGCGCCGCCCACGACGGCCCCCAGCCGCGTGCAGGTCGAGAAAAGGCCCGCGGTCTTGCGGTCCACCAGGTCCATGTAGGCCGCTTCGGAAACGTCGATCGAGCCGATGCGCTGCAGTTGGAGCAACTCGCCCTCGACCATCGACTGCGTGATCCCGATCAGCAGGTCGAGCACGTGGAAATTGCGCTCGCGCAGCGCGATCTGGAACGCCTGCATGTAGAGCCAGTCGCCGGCGAGCACCGACGTGTGATTGCCCCACTTGATGTTGGTGGATGCCCGGCCGCGGCGCGTGCTCGCGTCGTCGATCACGTCGTCGTGGACCAGCGTCGCGGTGTGAATCATCTCGACCACCGCGCCCAGCCGCACCGCGCTCTCGCCGCCGTCGCCCGCGAGCTTCGAAGCGAGCAGCACCATCAGCGGACGCAGCCGCTTGCCGCCGCTGGCCTGCAAATAGCGGCCGATCGTCGTGATCGCGTCAACCGTCGCCACCGACTCCAGGCTGATTTCCCGTTCGACGCGAAGCAGGTCTTCCTGCACGAGCTCAACAATTTCGTGTGCCGCCAGGGAGCCCCCTGCCTTGCCTGTCATGCGCGTTCCTTCAGTCTAGCAAACGTCCGGAAATTCTCCGTGGTTATCCGCGCGATTTCTTCGAGCGGAACGCCGCGCAATTCCGCCAGCTTGCGCGCGGTCTCGACCACGAAGGCCGGCTCGTTGCGCTTGCCGCGCTTCGGCACCGGCGCCAGGTACGGAGCGTCGGTTTCGATCAGCAGCCGGTCCGCCGGGACCATGCGGGCCGCAGCCTGCACACTGAGCGCCTTCGGAAACGTCACCACGCCGGCGAAGCTGATGTAGAAGCCGAGGTCGAGCGCCTCGCGCGCCTCCTCCGGCCCGCCCGAGAAGCAGTGAAGGATGCCGCGGTCCGCCCCGGCTTCGCGCAGCACGCGCATCGTGTCGTCCCACGCCTCGCGCGTGTGGACCACGACGGGGCGCTCCGCCTCTCGCGCGATCGCGAGTTGCCGCGCGAACACCTCGCGCTGCACCTCGCGCGGCGAAAAATCGTAGTGGTAATCGAGCCCGATCTCCCCCACGGCCACGACCTTCGGATGCCGCACCAGTTCGCGCAGGCGCCCGAACGCCGCCGCATCCGCCTTGCTCGCGTCGTGCGGATGCACGCCCACGGTCGCGTGCATCTCCGGGTGCGCCTCGGCGAGCCGCAGGCCGGCTTCGAGATCGGGCGGCCCCGTGCCGGTCCCGACCGCTACGAACGTTTCGACTCCGGCCGCGCGCGCCCGCGCAATCGCGGCGTCGCGGTCGGAATCGAATTGCTCGTCGTCGATGTGGCAATGCGAATCGACGAACCGCATCACTTCAGGCGCGCGCCCACCGGGATATCTTCGAGGAAGCCGGCCAGCACGGGCTTGCCGCCCTCGACCGAAGCCGCGACAATCATGCCGTTCGACTCGATCCCGCGCAGCTTCCGCGGCTCCAGGTTCGCGACGATCACGACTTTGCGGCCGATCAACTGCTCGGGCTGGTACGCCTCGGCGATGCCTGCGACGAGCGTGCGCGGCTGCGGCTCTGCCACGTCGATCGTCAGCTTCAGCAGCTTGTTCGCGCCCTTCACCGGCTCGGCCGCCAGGACCTTCGCCACGCGCAGATCGACCTTCGTGAAATCGTCGATCGTGATCTTCGGCGACGCCGGCGCCGCCTCGGCGGGCGCGGGAGCCTTGCCCAGCAGCGCCGCCTGCCGCGCCGATTCCTCCACTTCGAGTTGCTGCATCTGCGGAATCGCCAGCTTGGCGTCGATCCGCGGGAACACCGCCGCGACCTCGCCGATCGCCTGTCCGGCCGGCAACTGCCCCCACTGCAAATCGCCCAGGCAGACCGAGGCGAGCGGCGCCGTCATGCCGAGCTGGCTCCAGATCTTCGCCGTCGATTCGGGCAGCACGGGCGCGAGCAGCGCCGTGGCAATCCGCACTACCTCGGCCGCCGTGTAGAGTGTCGAGGCCAGCTTCGCCTGCCCCTCGGGGCCTTTTTTCGCGAGCGTCCACGGCGCCTGCGCGACGATGAATTTATCCGTCGCCGAAAGCAGCGCCCACAACGCCTCGAGCCCCTTGGAGAACTCGAAGTTTTCGAACGCCGCGATGTACGTCGCGATCGCCTCGCCCGCCTGCTTTTCGATCGCGGGATCGGCGGCGCCCTCGGGCAGTTTGCCCGCGTTGTACTGCCGGATCATGGTCAGCGTGCGGCTGGAGAGGTTGCCGAGCCCGTTGGCGAGGTCGGAGTTGTAACGCCCCACCAGCGCGTCGTAGCTGAAGCTGCCGTCCTGCCCGAACACGACTTCGCGCAGCAGGAAATACCGCAGCGCGTCGGCCCCCATCACACGGCGGATCGGCTCCGGCCGCACGATGTTGCCGCGCGACTTGCTCATCTTGCTTTCTTCGAACAGCAGCCATCCGTGCGCGAAGATGCGCTTCGGCAGCGGCAGCCCCGCCGCCCACAAAAACGCGGGCCAGTAGATCGCGTGGAACCGCACGATCTCCTTGCCGATCAGGTGCAGGTCGGCGGGCCACAGTTCCTCGCCGTCCACCGCGCTCATGTAAGTCGAGAGCGCGTCGAACCAGACATAGAACACGTGCGGCGCTTCGCCCGGAACGGGAATGCCCCACGTGATGTTCGTGCGCGTGATCGAGAGGTCGCTCAAGCCCTGCTTGACGAACGCAATCACCTCGTTGCGCCGCGTCTCGGGCTGGATGAACTCCGGATGCTGCTCGTAGAGCTTGAGCAACCGGTCCTGAAACGCCGAGAGCTTGAAGAAGAAATTCTCCTCGGTGACGGTCTCGGTGGGGCGGCCGCAATCCGGGCACGGGTCGCCCGGCTTGGCGTCGTTCACATAGAGGTTGTCAAACGGGCAATACTGGCCCGTGTACGAACCTTTGTACACGTAGCCGTTCTTGCGGCAGCGCTCGAAAAGATCCTGCACGACCTTGGCGTGCCTGGCTCCGGTGGTCCGCTCGAAGCGGTCGATCTGGAGCCCGAGCAGCTCCCACTGCTTCTTGAACTCGGCCGCGATGACGTCCGTGTATTCCTTCGGGCTCTTGCCCTGGCGTACCGCCGCGCGCTCGACGTTGACGCCGTGCTCGTCCGAGCCCGTGGTCAGGACGGCGCGGTATCCCTGCATCGTTTTGAAGCGCTTGATGAGGTCCGCGACGATGGTCGTGTATGCGTGGCCGATGTGCGGCGCGGCATTCACGTAGTAAATGGGTGTCGTTAAGTAGAACTTGTCTGGCATTGGAGATACGCGAGATTGGCTTCAGCGAAAATCTGTTTGAGCGGCGCGCCGCTTTCGAGCGCGAGCCGCCGGCAGTCCTCGTATTCCGGCGCGAAGTGGCCTTCGCACGAAACCTTGATCCGGACCGTGCCGTGCGGCGTCCCGACCTCGACAATGCGGCGCGCCTCCACGCGGCGCTCCGCCCGATAGACGCGCAACCCGAGCGTGGAGGTCTCGGCGAAGATGAGCTGCGCGAGCGTTTCCTGGTCCTCCGGCCGCGCGATCACGCGGAGCAGCACGCCGGGCCGGTTCTTCTTCATGAACAGCGGAGTGAACGTGGCATCGAGCGCGCCCGCGGCGAGCACCCGTTCCATCGCGAAGCCCAAAACCTCGGGGCTCGAATCGTCGATGTTCGCCTCGATGATCGAGATCGCCGTAGCCTCGCTCGCGCCGGTCTTCTCACCGATCAGCACGCGCAACACGTTCGGCTGGCCTTTGAATTCGCGCTCGCCCGCGCCGTATCCGGTGGCGGCGATACGCATGGGCGGCAAAGCGCCGAACCCTGCCGCAAGCGTCGCCGCGATGGCGGCCCCGGTGGGCGTCGTCAGTTCCGCTTCAGGCCCGCGCGCGAACACCGGGCGGCCCTCGAGCAGCGCGGCCGTCGCCGGAGCGGGCACCGGAAGCACCCCATGCTCGGTCTCAACCGTGCCGCTGCCGACGTTCAGCGGAGAGCAGTGAATCTCTTCGACGCCGAGCAGTTCGAACCCGAGGCACGCGCCGACGATATCGCAGATCGAATCGACCGCCCCGACTTCGTGGAAGTGGACGCGCTCGACCGGCACCTGGTGCACGCGAGCCTCGGCCTCGCCGAGCTTCCGGAACACCTCCGCAGCACGCTGCTTCGCGCGCCCGGGCAGCGCCGCCTGGTCGATCATCTCGAGAATGTGGGACAGGTGGCGGTGATGATGATGGTGATGGCCGGGCTCCCGGACGTGAAACCTGGTCGCCCCGATCGCGCCCCGCTTCGTCTTCTCGAACGCGAACTCGGCGCCGGTGCCGAGCGCGGTGAGGGCATCGCGCAACGCGGCGCTGTCGGCGCCGGCATCGGCCAGCGCCCCCACGGTCATGTCGCCCGCGATCCCCGAAAACGCATCCAGGTAGCAAATCTTCACAGAGCTTCCATTATCTTACGGAAGCGTCTGTTCCAGAACCTTGCGAGCCTGCCGGGCGCGGAACTCGTGCAGCTTCTGCCTGTACTCCGGATGCGTATTGGCCACGATCGCGACGGCAAGCAGAGCGGCATTGATCGCGCCGGCCTTGCCGATCGCAAGCGTCCCCACCGGAATCCCGCCGGGCATCTGGACCATCGAGAGCAGCGAATCGAGCCCCTTCAAAGAAGCGCTCTCCATGGGAACCCCGAGCACGGGAAGCACCGTGTAGGCCGCAATGACCCCAGCCAGATGAGCCGCCCCGCCCGCCGCCGCGATGATCACTTCCGTCCCCCGCTCCTCGGCCTTCGAAGCATACTCCGCCGTCTCGGAAGGAGTGCGATGAGCCGAAAGAACGCGGGCCTCGCAAGCAACGCCGAACTCCTTCAATGTATCGACGGAGCTGCGCATCACGTCCCAATCCGACTTACTGCCCATGATCACCGCAACCAACGGTTTGGGGTTCATCACGCGCTAGTTTAGCAGGCCAAGCCGTAAACGATGCGCTTCCATTCAACCGTAGGCTTCTGAAAATTGATCAAGAGGCAAAGAGTCAAGCCGGAAGCGCGCAGATAGTTGAGGCATTGGGCCGTGTGTTCAGGAGCAAAGCATTCCGCACACTTGATCTCGACAACCAGCACGTCTTCGACAATGATGTCGGCAAAGTACTCCCCAACGCACTGGTCTTTGTACATGACAGACAGGGAAGCCTGCGGAACCGCGTGAATTCCCCGAAGCGTGAGTTCTTTCACAAGAGCCCGCTCATAGACCTTTTCAAGGAACCCCGCGCCAAGCGTGTTGGCAACCTCGAAAACAGCCCCAAGCACCCGCTGAGTCAAAGAATTTAATGGACTGACCCCCAAAACTGAGACACTCAAAATTGGCACAACTTGCAGGGAAAGGGAACTGCGAGTGCAAGCCAGACGAGTGGGCATCAAGCGAGTAGGACGACACCCGAAAGAA
>JBLNDJ010000032.1:0-92514 GCA_050261515.1 Acidobacteriota bacterium
CCGCCGGTGGACACGGTGCCGGTGGAGCAATTGCAGGAGCCGCAGCAGCAGAACGCGCCGCAGGCGACCGGGGCGACGCCCATGATGCTGGTGCCGGTGCCTCAGGCGCAAGCGCCGGCGCCTCAGGCGCCGGAGGCGCCACAACCGGCGGCGCCTTAGCCGGGAACCGGGGGGAGCGGCTGTTCAGCGCCCCCGACGGCTCTTCTCCGTCATGAGCGACTCGATGTTGACCAGGTCGGTCGGGTAGTCGCCCGTGTAGCAGGCGTAACAGTATTCGTGATTGCGGTCGCGCACCGCTTCCCTCAGGCCGCCCAGCGAAAGGTAGCCCAGGCTGTCGGCCTCGAGAAACGTCCGGATCTCTTCGACCGTGTTGTTCGCGCCGATCAGCTCGCTCTTGGTCGGCGTATCGACGCCGTAGAAGCAGGGCGATTTCGTCGGCGGGCAGGAGATGCGGACGTGCACCTCGCGCGCGCCGGCCTGCCGCACCATGCGGACGATCTTGCGGCTCGTCGTGCCGCGCACGATCGAATCGTCCACCAGCACGATGCGTTTCCCCTCGATGAGGCGCCGCACGGGGTTGAGCTTCAGCTTCACGCCGAAGTCTCGGATGGCCTGCGAGGGCTCGATGAACGTGCGTCCGATGTAGTGGCTGCGGATGAGCGCGTGGCGGAACGGGATGCCCGACTCGGCCGCGTAGCCGAGCGCGGCGGCGACGCCCGAATCCGGTACGGGCACCACCAGGTCGGCCTCGACGCGATGCTCGCGCGCCAGAATGCGGCCCATCATCTCGCGCGATTCCTGCACGGAGCGTCCGAAGACGATCGAATCGGGCCGTGCGAAGTAAACGTGCTCGAAGACGCACTGCGCCTTGGGCTGCTCGGGGCAGTATCGCTCGCGAGTGAGTCCTTCGGGTCCGGAAATGACCATCTCGCCCGGCTCGACCTCATTGAGGTACACGGCTCCGATCAGGTCGAAAGCGCAGGTTTCGGAGGCGAAGACGTAGCAGTGTTTGCCGCCCGAAAGCTCCATCCGGCCCATGGCGAGCGGGCGGAAGCCCTGCGGGTCGCGGGCGACGATAATGCGGTCCTCGGCCAGAAACACCAGCGAGAAAGCGCCTTCGAGCTGCAGCAGCGCCTCGCGCAGCGCTCCGGCGAATGTGCGCTCGCGCGACCGCGCCACCAGGTGCAGAATCACCTCGGTGTCGCTCGAAGATTGAAAGATCGAGCCCTCGGCTTCGAGATCGCGGCGCAGCTCGGCGGCGTTCGTGATGTTGCCGTTGTGCGCCACCGCGATATGCCCCTTGTTGCAGGCCACGGCAAACGGCTGCGCGTTGCTTAGCGCCGTGGAGCCCGCCGTCGAGTAGCGCGTGTGGCCGATGGCGATGTGGCCCGGGAGGTTGGCCAGCTGCTCGGGCGTGAAGATGTCCGCCACGTAGCCCATCTGCTTGACGGAGTAGATGCGCTTGCCGTCGCTCGAACACATGCCGGCACTTTCCTGGCCGCGATGCTGGAGCGCGTACAACCCGAGGTACCCCAGATTGGCCGCTTCGGGATGGCCGAAGACGGCGACGACGCCGCACTCTTCGTGGAGCTTGTCGAACATCCTTCTTTATCCTCGCAGAGCAGCCTCGAGCGCGCCCCCCCAAGCCTCACGGACGCGCCGGATTTCACAGTCTAGCAGCGTAGCGCCCTTGTTGCGGATCTTGATACGCCCGCCGTCGGCCGTCTTGCCGACGACCACCGCATCCGCGCCGTGGCGGTTGGCGGCCTTGATGACTTCCTCCGGCCGGCCGGTCGAAATCAACACCCGGGACGGCGCTTCGTGGAACAGCAGGAACTCGGGCCGCAGATCGCTCGCCAGATCGATCTCGGCGCC
This sequence comes from Acidobacteriota bacterium, assembly GCA_050261515.1. Lineage (GTDB taxonomy): Bacteria > Acidobacteriota > Terriglobia > Bryobacterales > Bryobacteraceae > JBLNDJ01. Next base: position 1,876 of record JBLNDJ010000032.1, read on the forward strand.
GGTGCCGGCGAAGGACGATTCGGCGAGCGCCACGGCGAGCCCGCCGTCGCTCAGGTCGTGCGCCGATTCGGCCAGCCCGGCCGTGACGGCCTCGCGGACCGCGTCCTGAACGCGCTTCTCGTAGTCCATGTCGAGCGCGGGCGGCAGCCCCCAGAGCGACTTCAGAACCACTTTGGCGTACTGGCTCGAGCCGAATTGCCTGTCGTCGCACTCGCCCAGGCCGCCGACCAGCACGATGGAGCGGCCGGGGGCTTTGAAGTCGATGGTGACGGGCTTCCCGGTTTTGAGCAGCCCGACGATGCCGAGCACAGGCGTGGGGTAAATGCCCTCGCCGAGCGTCTCGTTGTAGAGGCTGACGTTGCCGCCGGTGATAGGCGCTTCGAAGAATTTGCAGGCCTCCGCCATGCCCTCGATGGCCTCGACGAGCTGGGCCATGATCTCGGGCTTTTCCGGGTTGCCGAAGTTCAGGCAATTGGTGGCGGCCACGGGGACCGCGCCCACGGTCGAAAGATTGCGGCAGCACTCGGCGACGGCGAGCTTCGCGCCCTCGCGCGGCGAAAGGTAGGCGTAGCGGCCGTTGCCGTCGAGCGACATCGCGATCGAGCTGTCGGTTTCCTTGATGCGGATGATGGCCGCGTCTCCGCCCGGCCCCTGCGTCGTGTTCGTCCGGACCATGTGATCGTACTGCTGCCAGATCCAGCTCTTCGAGCACAGGTCGCCGGAGGAGAGCAGTGCCAGCAGGTCCTTTTCGGGGTTGCCCGCCGGAACCGGCTGGGCGTCGATCGGGGCGGTGCGGTACGGCAGCGTGTGGGGCCGGTCGTAGATCGGTGCTTCGTCGGCCAGCTCGCGGCTGGGAATTTCCGCCACAATCTCGCCGTTCTGGCGGACGCGCAGGATGCCGTCGCCCGTGACGGTGCCGATCGTGACCGCGTCCAGCCCCCATTTCCGGAAAACCTGGAAGACCTCTTCCTCGCGGCCCTTATCCACCACGAGCAGCATGCGCTCCTGCGATTCCGAGAGCATGATCTCGTAGGGCGTCATGCCGGTTTCGCGCTGCGGCACGAGGTTGAGCTCAATCTCCATGCCGGTGCCCGCGCGGCTGCCCATTTCGCAGGTGGAGCAGGTGAGGCCGGCTGCGCCCATGTCCTGAATTCCCACCACTGCGCCCGTGTGCATGGCCTCGATGCAGGCCTCGAGCAGCAGCTTTTCCATGAACGGATCGCCTACCTGGACGTTCGGGCGCTTCTGCTTGGACTCTTCGGTGAACTCGGCCGAAGCCATCGAAGCGCCGTGGATGCCGTCGCGCCCCGTCTTGGCTCCGACGTAGATGACCGGGTTGCCGATGCCGCTCGCGCGTCCGTAGAAGATCTCGTCTTTCTTGAAAACGCCGAGCGCGAAGACGTTCACCAGCGGGTTGCCGTTATAGCACGGCTCGAAGATGCACTCGCCGCCGACGGTCGGGACGCCGAAGCAGTTGCCGTAGTGCGCGATGCCCGAGACGACGCCTTCGACGATGCGGCGGTTGCGCGGGCCGTTTTCGGGGTCGTCGAGCGGGCCGAAGCGGAGCGAATCCATCACCGCGATGGGCCGCGCGCCCATGGTGAAGATGTCGCGCAGGATGCCGCCCACGCCGGTGGCCGCGCCCTGGAACGGCTCGATGAAGCTCGGGTGGTTGTGCGATTCGATCTTGAACGCGATGGCCCAGCCGGCGCCTATGTCGATGATCCCGGCGTTCTCGCCCGGGCCCTGGACGACGAGCTTCGAGCGCGTCGGCAGCTTCTTCAGGTGCAGGCGCGAACTCTTGTAAGAGCAGTGCTCGCTCCACATCACGCTGAAAATGCCCAGCTCAGTGTAGGTGGGCTCGCGGCCGAGCAGGGAGACGATTTTCTCGTACTCCCCTTGCGTCAACTGGTGGGTGGCAATGAGGTCGGGAGTGATGGTCATTTTTCGTTGGCCGCGGGCCTTACCGGCCCACGAGCGCCGCGATCATCGATTGGAAAACAACCAGGCCGTCCGTCGAACCCATGAGGGGATCGGCGGCGCGTTCGGGGTGCGGCATCATCCCAAGCACGTTGCGGCCTTCGTTCAAAATACCGGCGATATCCCGAAGCGAACCGTTCGGGTTGTCTGTATACCGGAAAACGACGCGATCTTCGGCTTCGAGGCGGTCGAGGGTCTGGTCGTCGGCGTAGTAGCAGCCTTCGCCGTGCGCGATCGGGATGGTGAGAAGTTGGCCCTTTTCACCGGCGGAGGTGAACGGCGAGTTCGTCGTGGCGATACTCAGGCCCACGGGGCGGCAGATGAACTTCAGTCCGCGGTTGCGGATGAGCGCGCCGGGGAGCAGCCCGCTCTCGACCAGGATCTGAAAGCCGTTGCAGATGCCGAGCACGAGCCCGCCATCCCGCGCGAACTTCTTGACGGCCCCCATCACCGGCGAGAACTTGGCGATGGCGCCGCAGCGGAGGTAGTCGCCGTAGGCGAAACCGCCGGGGAGGATGACGGCATCGACGTCGCCGAGACGGGGCGAATGGTGCCAGAGAAACTCCGCCTGTTGGCCGAGGTTCTGAGACGCGGCATACCACGCGTCATGGTCGCAATTGCTGCCGGGGAAAACGACTACGCCGAATCTCATGGGGAAAAGTTCAGTTTAACACTGCGGCGCAAGCGCACTCGGATCAGGGGGGTGACCCTATCGAGAACCGGACAACTGGAGCGTGAGAACGGGGACTTACTGGGCGGCCGCTGCCGGGGCGGCTTTGGCCTTGCGGCGAGTACGTTTTTCGACCGGGGGCTGCCGGTCGCTTTTCTTGAGCGCAGTCACCACGATGTGAGTGAGGAATTTCTTTTCCCCGAAATCATCGAATTTGATGACGATATGCTCTTCGTTACAGGAGAGCACCGAGCCAAGACCAAACTTCTGGTGCTCGACTTGCGCACCCTGAGGGTAAGGTGTTCTGAATGCCATCTGTATCTTAAGGATAGCAAACCGGCAAACCATTGTCGAATTGAGGTGTTTTAGTGAATCCGGGTCATACGGCGCACGGATTCTGTGTCATGATTTCGGAGTATCCGATGAAACGCCTCTTTGCTCTGCTGTTTACTTTCGGACTGTTTCTTCCGGCGGCGCCGTCGAGCGTGCCGGCCGCGCGGCGATACGCAGTGATTCTCCAGGAGCCGCCGGTCGCGCGGCAGGTGGCATCGCGCCATGAACTGCGCTCGGCGCGCGCGCTTGCGGTTTCGGCGCGCATCGAGCAGGCGCAGCAGGAACTGCGCCGGAACCTGGCGGGACGGAACGTGCGGGTGGCCGGGTCCGTCAAGACGCTGCTGAATGCGGTGTTCGTTACGGGCTCGGAGCAGGATGTGGCGGCGCTGCGCTCGCTGCCGGGTGTGCGGAGTATCGTCCCGCTGCGCACGTTCAAATTGCACCTGAACAAAGCGCTGTCGCTGGTGAAGACGCCGGAGGCGTGGGACGCGCTGGTCAAGGCCGGGCTGCCGAACCCGGGGGCCGGCGTGAAGATCGCGGTCATCGACACGGGAATCGACCAGAACCATCCGGCGTTCCAGGATCCGTCGCTCGAGCCCCCGGCGGGCTTCCCGAAGTGCGCCGGGGCGGACTGCGCCTACACGAACAACAAAGTGATTGTGGCGCGCAGCTACGTCTGGATGGCGGCGCAGGGCGATCCGACGGTGTCGAGCCCTGACGACCTTTCTCCGCGCGACCGGGTAGGACACGGAACAGCGGCGGCGATGATCGCCGCGGGAGTCGAGAACCAGGGTCCGCTGGCGAAGATCACCGGCGTGGCGCCGAAGGCGTTTCTCGGCAACTACAAGGTGTTCGGCTCTCCCGGCGTGAACGACGGGACGCCGGAGGATACGGTGGTCCAGGCGCTCGAGGATGCCCTCAACGACGGCATGGACGTGGCGACAATGTCGCTCGGCTTCCCGGCCTGGTTCAGCCCCACCGACACGGGCGCGGTGTGCGGCGCCGCCGCCGGCGACCCCTGCGAAGTCGGGGCGCAGGCGGTCGAGAACGCGGTGGCCCAGGGGATGGTGGTCGCGGTTTCGGCGGGCAACGACGGCGACTACGGGTTGTACACCCCGGCCCTGAGCACCATCCACACGCCGGGCATCGCGCCTTCGGCCCTGACGGTGGGCTCGACGCGGAACGCGCACGAGTGGTTCTCAAGCGTGAGCGCGGCCGGGGCGGGCGCGCCTGATAACGTAAAGGGCCTCGCGGCCTCCTCCGGCGATGGGCCGGCACTCTCGGAAGCCTTCACGGCGCCGCTCAAGGACGTCAACGCCGACGGGTGCGCCGCGATCGGCACGCCACTCACCGGGGCGGTCGCGCTGATCCCGCGCGGCGGCTGCTACTTCCTCGACAAAGTTCTGAACGCCCAGGCCGCGGGGGCCTCCGCCGTGATTTTCTATGACCCCGGCAACGAAAAACCCTTCGGCCCGAGCGGGCTCAGTTCGACCACCATCCCGTCCATGCTGGTCGGCAAGACCAGCGGGCAGAACCTGAAGGCGTACGCGCTCCAGCAGGACGCGCGGGTGACGCTCGATCCGTCCCTGAAGGAGTTCGTGGACAACACGGCGAACGCGCTGGCGTCGTTCTCGTCGCGCGGGCCGTCGATCGCTCCCGAGACGGCGCTTAAGCCCGAAGTCGTCGCGCCGGGCACGAACATCTACATGGCTGCCCAGAGATACGACCCGAACGGGCAGCTCTACAGTCCGGACGGATACGTCATCGCCAACGGCACCAGCTTTTCGGCGCCGATGGCCGCGGGCGTGGCGGCGCTCGTGAAGCAGGTGAACCGGGAGTACACGCCGGCGCAGATCAAATCGGCGATCGTGAATACGGCGGCGGGGGGCGTGCAGGATGGCGGCGGCGCGGCGGGCGTCACGGCCGTGGGGGCGGGGCTCCTGAATGCCGCGGGCGCGGTGCGGTCGAACGTGTGGGTGGCGCCGGCCACGGTCACGTTCGGTGTGCTGACGCCGGCGCTGATGGGGTCGAGCAGGAAGCTGCATATCATCAACGGCAGCGGCGCGGCGCTGTCGCTTCAGCCGGCGCGGCCGGACGCGCACATCGAGTTGAGCGCCACGTCGGTCGCGCCGCACCAGACCACCGACGTCACGGTGTCTTTGCGGGGCGCGATGCCTCCGGCCGGGTCGTACGAAGGCGTCATTACGATCACGGGCGGCGCGGAGCCGCTGCGCGTTCCTTACCTTTACATCGTGGGCGACAACGTGCCGGACAACGTGATTCCGGTGACGAACCAGGACTTCGACGGCACTGTGAACGAGCAGGATCATTTTTCGGGGCTGCGCGTGATCGACCGCTACGGCGCGCCCGTCTTGGGCGCTCCGGTTACGTGGAACGCTTACGGAGGCGCCACCGTCACCAGCGCGGATGCCCAGACCTACGCGTACGGCTGGGCGGGTGCGTTCGTGAAACTTGGGGGGGCGCCGGATACCTATCAGGACATCACGGCGACCATCGGCGGCAGCAGCGGGCTTCAATATACGTTCACGGCGTTCCCGCGCGCGGTGCCCACGATCGATGCCGGCGGTGTGGTCAACGGCGCAAGCTGGCAAGAAAAGAACGGCAGCCTGCCGGCGATCTCGCCCGGCTCCTACCTGTCGATCTTCGGCCACGCGCTGGCCGACTACGAGGCCAAGTTCGACTGGTATCTGCCGAAGGATTACGTGTACCTGCCGGTGTCTCTGGCGGGCGTCAGCGTGAGTTTCGATTCGGGCGACGTCAGCGTGCCCGGACACCTGAGCTACGTTTCGCCGGGCCAGATCAACGTCCAGGTGCCGTGGGAGTTGCAGGGCCGGAGCTCGGCCTCCATGAAAGTGACCGTTGGCGATTCGCGGAGCGCGGTGTACACGGTGAAGCTGGCCGACGCCGCGCCGGGCATTTTCGAGTTCGATCCCTACCAGACCGGGCAGGTGTGGGCGGCGGCGCAGCACGCCAACACCCAGCCGTACACCGACATCGGGCCGCCCAAGCCCGCGAAGAGCGGCGAGTGGATCGTGGTCTGGGCGACGGGGCTCGGGCCCGTGAAGAAGCAGCCGGCTTCGGGCGACGTGGCGCCGTCAGGACGGGAGAACCTGGCGCCGACCGTGCTGCCGGTTTCGGTGACCATAGGCGGCAAGGCCGTGACGGAGTTCGATTTCGCCGGCCTGAGCCCGAATTACATCGGGCTGTATCAGATCAACCTGAAGGTTCCGGAGGGCGTGCCCCCGGGCGTGCAGAACATGATCGTCACGGTGGGCGGCAGCAGCTCCAAGCCCGCGCGGATTGCGATCGAGTAGGCTGTGGGGCGGCCCCCCGGGCAAGGGACCAGGGGGTCCGCCCCACAAAACTGCACTATAATGGCTTCCTGAAGCGGGTTTCCTTCCATGGACGATCTCAAGAAGAAACTTCAGGACGAAATAGCGGCGCTCGAGCATGAGCTTCGCAGCGAGCTGCCCAAGGAAATCCTGAAGGCGCGCGCGCATGGGGACCTGAGCGAGAACGCGGAGTATCACGCCGCCAAGGAGCGCCAGGGATACGTCAACGCGCGGCTGGGGCAGCTCAGGATGCGCATGAGCGAGCTGGCCATGGTTGATATGTCGAAGATCCCGCACGACCGGGTGGGGCTCGGCTCCGAGGTGGTCGTGCTCGACACGAAGAAGGACGAGGAGATCACCTACAAGCTGGTGACGAGTGAGGAAACGGACATGTCGAAGGGGTGGATCTCGACTAGTTCCCCCATCGGCAAGGGCTTGCTCGGCAAGGAAGTGGGCGATATGGTCCGCATCCAGATCCCGGGCGGCGTCCGCGAGATGGAAATCCTCAAGCTCAAGACGATTCACGATTTGGAAAGCCAGGCGTAGATGACCTACACGCGTGTGATCGGGATCGCTTGCGGCAAGGTGATCCACCTTATTGTTCAGTGGCTGGCGCTGTCGCGCATACACCCGAACGTGCTGACGTTCATCGGCCTGCTGATCAATGGCGTGGCGGCGGCGCTGCTGGCTTACGGCAAGTTCCAGGCCGCCGGGTGGGTCATGGTCGGAGCCGGCCTGTTCGACATGGTGGACGGGCGCGTGGCGCGCGCGACCAACCAGGTGACTCTGTTCGGCGCATTCTTCGATTCGGTGGTGGACCGCTACTCGGATCTGGTGCTGCTCATGGGCCTGCTGGTTTACTACGCGTCGATCAACCGGTTTTTCTACGTGGTGCTGACTGCGGTGGTGATGACCGCCTCGGTGATGGTGAGCTACACACGGGCGCGCGCCGAGTGCATCATTCCGAAGTGCAAGGTGGGGTTCATGGAGCGGCCCGAGCGCATGGTGCTGCTCATCCTGGGCGCGCTTTTCAATCGCATGGCGCCGGTGCTGTGGGTAATCGCGGTGCTCGGGAATATCTCGGTGATCCACCGGATGCTGTACACCTGGCAGGAAACCAAGCGGCTCGAGGAAGCGCAGCTGAGAGCGATCCCCACGGCGCGCGATTAGAATTTTCTCTGCGTCTCGAGGCCGCCGCGCACGCGGCCGGGCCGTGAACTAGTTTTCCAGAATCACGAACGCCATCCCAGTGGCCTTCGTGTGCGTGATCGAGAGCGAAACGTTCTTCACTCCCAGCTTTTCGGCGAAGGCCGCGGCGACTCCGTGGAAGCGGAGCGTGGGTTTGCCGGTGGGCAGGTTCGCCACTTCGAAGTCGCGCCAGCGGACGCCGCGCCTCCAGCCCGTGCCGATCGCTTTCATCCCCGCTTCTTTCGCAGCGAAACGCCCGGCGTAGCGCTCGTAGCGGTTGGCCTTGCGCTCGACGTAGGCGATCTCGGCGGGCGTGAAAACGCGCTCGGTGAAGCGCTTGCCGAAGCGCTCGCAAGCTGCCCGGATGCGGTCCACTTCCGCGAGGTCGATACCGGTGCCGACAATCATCGCACCCATTATACTTTCGTGCTACTGTGGGTTTCGGTGCACATCCCCGACGGATTTCTGGCGACACCGGTGTGGCTGGGGCTCGACGCGATCGCCCTGCCTGCCGCAGGCCTGGTCGCGCGCCGCGCGCGCCGCGAGTGGGAAGATGCCCGCGCGCCGATGCTCGGCGTGATGGGCGCCTTCGTTTTCGCGGCCCAGATGATGAACTTCCCCGTCGGCGTGGGGACGAGCGGGCACCTGGTCGGAGGCGCGCTGCTGGCGATCACGCTCGGGCCGGCGGCGGCGAGCGTGGTCATGACGGCGATCCTCGCGATCCAGGCGTTCGTGTTCCAGGACGGCGGGATTCTTGCGCTCGGCGCGAACGTGCTCAACATGGCGCTCATCGGGGTGCTGGCGGGCTACGTTCCGTACAGGCTCTGGGGCGCGGGACGGTGGCGGCGCGCGGCGGTGTTCGCGGCGGCGGCGGTGTCGGTGGCGGCATCGGCCCTGATGGCGGTCGCGGAGCTGCTTGTCTCCGGCATCGCGATTCCGCGGCCGATGCTGGGCATCTCGCTCGCGCTGTTCCTGGTGTCGGCCCTGATCGAAGGCGCGATTACGGTGGCGGTGGTCGAGGGAATCGAGCGGTTGAGCCCGAGGCTGATCCGCAAGACTGCGCCGGGGCGGTCGTGGGCGTTCGCGGGCTTGGGAGCGGCGGCGGTGGCGCTGGCGAGCGTGGGCGTGCTGGTGGCCTCGGCGAGTCCGGACGGCCTCGAGCGGCTGGCCGAACAGGTTGGCATCGCGGGCCGCGCGACGTCGCTGTTCGCCGCGCCGCTGGCGGAGTACGAAGCGCGGTGGCTTGGCGCGTCCTGGGCGGCGAAGGCGGGTGCGGGACTGGCGGGCTTGGCGCTGATAGCCGGCGCGTGCTTCGCGTTCAGCGCGGTGGCGGCCCGAAAGAGGAGCGCCTGATTGCACCACGTCGTCCTCGAGCGTTGGAGCCGCGGGGCGAGCCCGCTTCATGCGCGCGACGCGCGGGTAAAGATCCTGGCGGCGCTGGCGTGGCTGGCGGCGATCGGGACGACGGCGCACATTTCGCCGCTCATCGCGGGTTGTTATGCCGCGGCGCTGGTCGCGGCGGCCGCCGTCGCGCGGCTGCCTGTAGGCGGCGTGCTCCTGAGGGCCGCGGCGGTGCTTCCGTTTTCGGCGACCTTCGCGCTGATGAGCGTCGTGGCCGGCGATAACGCGCGCGCGGCGGCGCTGGTCTCCAAGAGCTATCTTTCCGCCGTGACCGTGCTGGTGCTCGCCGGGACAACTCCGCTGCCCAAGCTTCTCGGCGGGTTCGAATGGTTGCGCGTGCCGCGCGCGCTCACGCTGGTGGTGCAGTTCCTCTACCGCTACCTGTTCGTGATCTCGGAGCAGGCGCAGCACATGCGAATGGCGGCGCTTTCGCGCGCGTTGCAGTCGCGCAAGACACGCGTTGCGATGGCGGGGGCGGTGGCGACGCTGTTCGCGCGGTCGCACGCGCGCGCCGAGGGAATCCACGCCGCGATGCTTGCGCGCGGGTTCGCGGGCCGCATCGAGCCGCTCGCGGCCGCGCGCATCGGCGCGGCCGACGTGTTGTTCCTCCTGACGGGATTGCTGCTGGCGGCCGGGCTGAGGGTGCTCTCGTGAGCGAGGCTCCGCTGATCGAGGTCCGGGGGCTGCGCTACCGCTACGACGATGGCACGGTCGCGCTCGACGGCGTCGATTTCGACCTGTGCGCGGGCGAAACCGTGGCGCTGTTCGGCCCGAACGGCTCCGGCAAGACCACCTTCGTCCATCACCTGAACGGGCTGCTGACGGGCGAAGGGCGCGTTTCGGTGTGCGGCCTGGCGGTGGAGAAGAAGAACCTCGCCGAGATCCGGCGCAAGGTGGGAATGGTATTTCAGGATTCCGACGAGCAGCTATTCATGCCCACGGTGCTCGAAGACGTGGCGTTCGGCCCGCTCAACTTGGGATGGACGCGCGAGAAGGCCACCGCGGCCGCCATGACCGCGCTCGAGCAGGTCCACATGGAGCACGCGGCGGCGAAGGCGCCGTATCACCTGAGCGCCGGCGAGAAGAAGCGCGTGGCTCTGGCCGGAGTGCTGGCGATGGAACCGGCAATCCTGATTCTCGACGAGCCGACCACGTTTCTCGATCCCCCCGCGCAGCGCGGGCTGACGGCCCTGCTCGCGCGGCTGCCGCAGGCTAAGATTCTAATTACCCACGACGCCGCGTTCGCACGGGCACTGGCCCGGCGCGCGCTATTCTTCGAGAAAGGGAGAGTCGCCGCGGACGGTGCCGTGGCGGAGATCGTAGAGCGCTTTAACTGGAGCTGAAGCGGCCTGCTATTCCTTCTCGCCTTCGCGCTTGCGGTACTCGGCCCAGCGGCGCTTCTGCGCGGCGGCGATGCGCTTGCGCGCCGCGGCGCTCAGCTTCCGCCTGCGGCCGCCCGCGGCTGCGACCGGCTTCGACGAGGCTGAATCGTTCGACGCGGGTCTTCCTCTGCGATGGCCGAGCAGCGCCTGCACCTGCTTGATCTGTTCCTCGATCCGCTTCTTCTGGGCCTCCAGGCCCTCCAATGCGGCACTCAGTAATTCCTGATTCGCTACCGAAGACTTGCCTCTAGGCATTCAGTTCACCTTAACCTCACGATAACATAACCCGACTTACTGCAAGTTGGACCTTTCCGACTCGCAGATGAGGGTTACCGGACCGTCATTTACAAGACGCACGGACATGGACGCCTGGAAGATACCCGTCTCGACCCGCACATTGCTTCTGCGGCACGCTTCGACGAAGTACTCGTAAAGCTCGCGGGCCTCCTCGGGCGGCGCGGCGCGGTCGAACCCTGGACGGCGTCCCTTGCGGCAATCGCCGTACAAGGTAAATTGTGAGACGACCAGCAGGGCGCCTCCGGTTTCAACCACGCTGCGATTCATCTTGCCCGATTCGTCGTTGAAAATTCGCAAGCCGGTGACTTTCCCGGCGAGGTAATCCGCATCGGCGCGGGTGTCGTTTTTCGCAACGCCGAGGAGCACCAGCAGGCCGTGCGCAATCCCTCCGGCGGTACGGCCGTCCACATCCACGCGCGCTTCGGAGACGCGCTGCACCACGACACGCATAATGCTATAAGTGTAAGCGAATGATCGAGACTTACGCCTACGCGCGCGCCGGTTTGTTGGGCAACCCGAGCGACGGTTACTACGGAAAAACGATTTCGTTTGTGGTGCGGAATTTCCGGGCACGTGTGCTGCTTTATCCGAGTGCGCGGCTCGAAATCAAGCCCTCGAAGGCGGATATGCCCGTGTTCGAGAGCCTCGACGATCTCTACCAAACCACACGCTGGCGCGGGTATTACGGCGGCATCCGGATTATTCAGGCCTTAGTCGTGCGATTTCTCGATTATTGCCGCGCGCAGGGCATCGAGCTTCCCGACCGTAACTTCACGATTGAGTACGAATCGACGATTCCGATGCGACTCGGCATGGGCGGCTCGAGCGCGATCATTACCGCCGCGCTGCGCGCGCTGTGCCGGTATTACGGCGTCGCGATCGAGCCGCCGGTGATGGCGAACCTCGCGCTCGAGACCGAGACGCGCGAACTGGGCGTGCCGGCCGGCCTGCAGGACCGCGTGATTCAGGCTTACGAAGGCCTGGTCTATATGGATTTCTCGAAAGAGATTATGACTCGGCAAGGTTACGGCAATTACGAGCCGCTTGACCCGTGCCTTTTGCCTAATATGTATGTTGCTTACCGGACCGCGCTCAGCGAAGGCACCGAGGTATTTCATAACAACGTGCGCGAGCGATGGCGGGCGGGGGATCCAGTGGTCGTCGATGCGATGCGGACCTGGGCGGGATACGCCGAGCAGGGGCGCGAGGCGCTCCGGCAGCGCGACTACGAGACGCTCGGCCGCCTGATCAACGCAAACTTCGATCTGCGGGCGACGATCTACCGGATCAGCGCGGGGAACATGCAAATGATCGAGGCGGCGAGAAGCGTGGGGGCGACCTCCCACTTCGCGGGCTCGGGCGGCGCGATCACCGGTACTTACGCGGATGAGGCGATGTACGGGGAACTGGTGGAGGCAATGAAGCCGCTCGGGGTGGCGGTGATCCGGCCGCGGGTTGTGCCGTAGTATGGGGTCTTAGGAGAAACATGACAACACCATCGCAACCGCCGCACATACAACTTGTGAAGGCGCCGGATTACCGCGACAACTACGCCAACAGCGTGCAGGTTCGCGTGAATCTCTGGGATTTCTTCCTTTCGTTCGGCGTCATCAACCAGACCGCGCCCGACCAGGTGGCGATCCAGAATTTTCAGGGAATTTACCTCAGCCCGCAGCAGGCCAAGGCCCTCATGAACATCCTGCACCAGAACGTCACGCAGTACGAGAGCGCGTTCGGTGAGATCCGGCTCGAGCCGCAAAAGCAGGACGGCGTCCTCCAGTAAGACCTTGCGCGCATCTCTGTTCTTTCTTGCGGCGTTTGCGCTGCTGGTGGCGCTGATCCACCTCCCGTATCTGGACCTGCCGTTCTACTGGGACGAAGTGGGGCAGTTCATTCCGGCATCGCTCGACCTCTACACGAGCGGCTTCTGGGTGCCGCACTCGGCGACGCCGAACGTGCATCCGCCGGGTGTCATGGCGTACCTGGCGGCGGTGTGGCGCGTGTTCGGGTATTCGATCGCGGCGACGCGCGTGGCGATGCTGGCGCTGGCGGCTGTGGCGGTGTGGCTCGCGTTCCTGCTCGCAATCGAGTTGTGCCGCAAGGTGGGCGGAGCGCCGGCGTTTGCCGCCGCGCTGTTGCTGATCGTCTCGCCGCTGTTCTACATGCAGGCCATGCTGGCGCAGTTGGATATGCCGGCCATGCTGTTCACGCTGGCGGCGCTGCTGCTGTTCCTGAAGCGGCGCGTGCGTTGGGTGGCCGCCGTGTGCGTGGCGCTGGTGCTGGTCAAGGAAACGAGCATTGTCGTGCCGCTGGTATTCGCGGCGTGGCTGGTGTTTGAAGGGCGCAAGCGCGAGGCTGTGTGGTTCGCGCTGCCGCTGGTCGCGCTGGCAGGCTGGCTTGCGGTGCTCTACCGCGAGACCGGCCACCTGTTCGGCAATACGGAGTTCACGGATTACAACCTCACGTTCCCGCTCCACCCGGTGCGGCTGGGGCTCGCGCTCGTGCGGCGCGTATTCTATCTGTTCTTCGATAACTTCCATTGGGTGGGCTGGCTGGCGGTTGTGGCGGCGTGGCGCAAGACGAAAGTGTTTCGCGGCCGCTCGTGGCGCATCGTCGCGGCGCTGGCGGTGGCGCAAACGCTCGCCGTCACCCTGCTCGGCGGGGCTGTGCTCGAGCGGTACCTGCTGCCCGTGCTGCCGCTGATGTATATCGCCTTCGCGGCGGCATGGTCGGCGAGGCCCACAGGGTGGACGCGCTTGGGCCAGGCGGCGCTCTTTTGCGCGCTGCCCGCTTTCCTGTTCTGGAACCCGCCGTATCCGCAGCCGTTCGAGAACAATCTCGCGATGGTGGACTTTGTGGGCTTGCAGCAGGCGGCGGCGGGCTACGTCGAGGACAGTTTCCCGGGCAGGACGGTCACGACCGCGTGGCCGCTTTCGATCGCGCTGCGGCGCCCCGCGTGCGGTTACGTGACTACGAAACTGCGGGTGCGCGAGGTCCCCGGCTTCCGCCCGGAAGATGTGCGCTCGCTCGACCCGGCTTCGGTCGAGGTGTTCGTGCTGTTCTCGCGCGACTGGGAAGGCGAATGGGATCTGCGCCGCCTGCCGTTCGCCGCCCCGCTCATGCGGCGTTTTTACCACTACGCGCCGCAGGTTCCGCCGCATGAACTGGAGCGGATGCTCGGTGTGCGGCAGGTGATGCGGTGGAGCGCGCGGGGGCAGTGGATCGCGGTCTACGAACGCGCGCAGACCTCTTCGACCGTGGTGAAACGGCCGCCGCGGGCGGTGAACTCTTCGAACGTGCGGCGCGCTTCGGCTTCGTCGATCGCCGCGATCGCATCGGTGACAATCTCGACCGGCTTGCCCGTGCGCAACAACCCCATCGCCGCGGTGGCGACGCAGTATTCGGTGACGACGCCGTAGACCACCCAGCGATCGGCCGCCAACTGGTCGACAACTTCTTGCAGGCGGCTATCGCGAAATACGTCGATGTGCCGCTTCTCGACGCGGATCTGGCCGTCGAACAGCGTCTGCGCGGCTTTCTGCTGCCCGTGGGTTCCAGCGACGCAGTGCGGCGGCCACCGGGTGAATTCAGGGTCGTTTTCGGCGTGCGCGTCCATCGTGGCAACCACCGGGATGCCTCGCCCGGCGGCGTGGCGGGTCAGGCGCGCGAGCGCGGGCAGCAGCCGCCCGGCGCCTGGAACATAGAGCGCGCCGGCCGGGTAAAGGAAGTCGAGCTGGGTATCGACATCGACAAAAACGGTCTTCATACGGGTGCGGCCTCCACGTGCTTGCGGATCTCGTCGAGAGCGGCGAGAAGGCGCGGGCTGTACTCGACGGCGCGCGGCGGTTTCACCTGCGCGAGCGATTGGGCGGCGTACGCGCGGGCGGCGTGCGCGTCGGGGAGCGGCGCGACGAGCTTACCCGAGTCCACCACGCGCCGCATCAGCGGCTCTCCTTCGAGGCGCTCGGTGTCGAGGGCGATGAGATCGCGGTCCTGACGGCGGAAGATCTGCTTGGCGCCGGGCAGCGTGATCTTGCCCGTGCTGAACTTGGCGGTGTAGCGGCCGTCGATTTCGACGAGCTTGTAGATGGCCCCGATGGTGGGGGCGTCGGCCGAGGTGGCGAGTTCCGTGCCCACGCCGAACGCGTCGATGGGCGCGCCGGCCGCGACGAGATCGCGGATCTTGTATTCATCGAGGTCGCCGCTCGCAATGATCTTTGCCTCGCGCAAGCCGGCATCGTCGAGAATGCGCCGGACTTCGCCCGAGAGCGCGGCAAGGTCGCCGCTATCGAGCCGCACGCCCCAAAGCGGCTTGCCCAGCGACGCGGCTTTGCGGGCGCCTTCGATTGTGTCGTTGGTGTCGATCAGGTAGATGGTCGAGGGGCCGAAGAGCTTTTGTAATTCGCGGTCGGCCGCGAGTTCATCCGGGAACGCGAGCACCCACGAGTGCGCGGCCGTGCCGTACACGGGGATGCCGTAGCGGAAGCCGGTGAGCGTGTTGCTGGTGCCGATGCAGCCGCCGATGTAGGCGGCGCGTCCGCCGAGCGTGCCGGCCTCGGGCGAGTGCGCGCGGCGCGTGCCGAACTCGATCACGGCGCGGCCCCCGGCGGCGGCCACGATGCGAGCAGCTTTCGTCGCGATCAGCGTTTGAAAACTGATCATCGCGAGCAGGTACGTTTCGAAGATCTGCGCCTGCCAGAGCGGACCGCGAACCGTGAGAACCGGTTCCCCGGCGAACAGGGGCGTACCTTCGGGAACCGCCCAAACATCGCCACTGAACCGGAACGCGGCGAGCTGGTCGAAGAAGTCCGGCGGCACGCGAGCGAACTGCGGCAGCGACCGGACATACGCCACTTCCTCAGCCGTGAAGCGGCAGTCCAGCATGTACTCGACCGCCTGCGCTACTCCAGCGGCAAGGACAAGCTCGCGGTGTTCAGGAAGGCGGCGGAACGAGAGCTCAAAAGTGGCGGATTTGTCGGCAAGCCCGGCCGTAAAATAACCGGCCGCCATCGTCAGCTCGTAGAGATCGGTGAGCAGCCCCACTACACCGATTGTATTATCCGCGTTCATCTGCGTTCATCCGCGGCTAAGAAATTTTTTATTCAGCCGCCGATGAACGCAGATAAACGCCGATTCTATTTCTTCTTCGCCGGCGCGGCTTCCTTCACCGCGGCGATGGCCTTCTGAAGCTCGTCGACCGCCTTCGCGTCGATCTGGTAGAGTGCGGGCTCGTTCTCTCGCTGGGCGATCCAGGCGTCGCCGCTCCTGGCCAGCGCCACCTTCTCGACCCGCTTGCCTTCATTCGAGGTCACTGTGAATTCCAGAGCCGGTGTCGTGAAACCCTTCTCCGGGAACGCCGTAGCGGACAGGTCGCGCAGCTTGTCCACCACCCCCTGCATCGTGGCCGAATCCATCTGCTTGCCCGCCGACATCCACTTGTCGCCCGACTTCTGATAACTCGCGCCGCCGCGCACCTCGATCTTCGATGGATCGCTCCATCCGAAGTCGAACAGCTTCTTATTCCGGAAATCGTCGAGGCCCTTGTCGAGCGCATCGCCGATGTCGGCGGCCAGCTTGTAGACGCCTTCTACCGCGCTGCTCTTGGCGTAGTAGTTCTTGTCCTTGTCCTTCCTGACCTGAAGCTGTTGGGTTCCGGCCGCGTCGGTCATCTTGGCAACAGCGACCTGCCGGCCGGCGGCGAACGCCTTCGCGTCCTTCTCCGTGGCATCCGCGTCCATCTTCGCGTCGCGCAGCTTGCGGATGAGCTCCTCCACCTGCCCGCCGTCGGCGCGCAGGGGGCGCGGCTTGAGTATCTGCCAGTCGCCCTGATTGTTCTTGCCGAACTCGATCGCCGCTCCCCGGGCGGCAAGCTCCAGCCGGCTGAGCTTGTCGGAATCGAACCGCAGCAGCCGTTTGTCGCGCAGGTCGGCCGCGGACTTATCGAGGCTGGTCTTCGTGTAGCTCGCGATCGTGAACACGCGCGGATCGTCTCCGAGCTTGGCGTAGAAGCCGGAACTCGTCGGCAGCTCGTCGCCGATCAGAAGCTCGCGGTTCTTGCCGTCCTTCTGCGTGATCGTGATTTCGATCGAAGGCTTGGCGAGCCCGTACTGGCCGAGGTCGGCCGTTTTCTCCTCGATGAGCCGGTCGGCGTTGAGCGCGGCGAAGGTCGAGGTCATGGAACTGAGCGCGTCCTGGTCGGCCGCGAGCGGCTTGGGCGCTGTGAGCGTCCACTTGCCGTCCTTGCGCTCCGCCACCGTCGCCTCCGCGCCGTCCTTGCGGATCTCGACCTTCGTGATCTGGTCGCCGGGTATGGCGAGGATCTTCGGCGCGGCATCGGCGGCGGGCTTCATCGCCTCCGCCTGCTTGGACTTGTTCGACCACCAGACGCCGGCCGCGAGAGCGGCCAGAACAATCACCGCAATCAGCAGACCGCGCATGCGCACCATAGGCCTATCTCCTCTTCCACCACACCATGAACCCGCCGAACACCACTGCCAGCGGCAGCACGAGGATGCTCCAGTAGAACACCAGGTTCCGTTGGGCCGTCGTCATGACGAACGACTGGTCTTCGGGATCCTTCGGGCGGATGGAGATGAGGTCTTCGTCCGACGAGAGCCAGTTCATCGCGTTGAGGAACAGGTCGCGGTTGCCGAACTGGCGCGCGGGGAGCACTCCATTGCCCGCCCAGTCGGCGCTGCCGACGACCACGAAGCGCCCCTGCGTGCCCGCCTTACCTGTGTTGTACGTTCCGGCGGCGGCGAGCGTGAGCGGACCCTTCTTGTCCTTCTTCGCGTCGAATGTCACGACATTCGAGTTCAGGTTCGTAGTGGCGAAGCTGCGGTCGGAGGTTTCGAACAGCTTCTCGACCGTTGTCTTGTCGGTCGATTTCGTCTCGAGCGCGCGGGAGAGGGGAAAGATCGTCGCCGTCCCCTTCATGTCGCGCACGATGGCCTGCGACTCGTAGTTCGCGACCAGCGGAATCTGCGGCCCGAGGCCGATCATCTGCCCCACGGGGCTGTCCTCGAGCACCAGACCCTTATCCAGGGTGACGCCCCAGCCGGAAAGCATATTCACCAGCTCGGGGTTCTCGCTCGGCTCGCTGCGGCCCATCTTGATGGGCGGCTCGATGAGGAACAGGGCGCGCCCGCCGGCTTCCACATACGACTTGATGGCGTTGGTCGCGGCCGGGAGATAGTCCTTCATCGGCGCGATCACCATCAGGACCGTGCAATCTTTCGGCACCTCGGGCTTTTCGAGAAGCGAGATGGAGCGCGTCTTGTAGTTGTTCTTCTCGAGCGTTTCTCTCATCGTCGAGAGGCCGCCGCGGCCGGAGTCGTCGATCGACCGCTCGCCGCTGCCGGTGACGAAGCACGCGTTGCGCTCGCCGCTCTTCAGGGCGCGGATGATCGCCCCGGTGATTTCCTCCTCTGTGACGCTCTTGGCCTCTTCCCGCTTGGCCCCGGCCTGCACGTAGGTGGTCCCGAGCGACCGCACGCCCATCGAACGCGCGAGCTGCGGCTTCTTTTCGAGATCGACGTAATCGACTTTCAGGCGCGGCGAGATCTTGTCGTAGCGGTCCAGCAGATCGCGCGCGCGCTGGAACTCGGTGCCGCGGTCGAAGTAAGTGATGGTGACGTCCTGCTTCAGCCCCTTAACGATCTTGTCGGTCTGGTCCGAGAGGCTGTAACGCTTGTTCTTCGTCAAGTCGAAAGATTTGTTGTGGCGGTCGGCCAGGTAGTTCGCCGCGGACAGAACCGCGACGATGACCGCGATATAAGTGGCGGCGTAGGCGCCGTACTTAGTCTGTCTTGCTTTGAGCCAGTCGAGTTTCATGTTAGGCCCTCCAGCGCAGCGATTCCGTCGAACGGGCGGTCAGGAAGAGCCCGAGGAAAATCGCGGAGACGAAGAAGATCACATCCCTGCTATCGAGCACGCCCTTCGAGAACGGCTCGAAGTGGGTCACCACGGAAAGGTACGAAAGAATTTTGGATGAGACAGTGGACTCGAACGCCGTCGTCCACTCGAGCACCCACAGCAGCAGCGACACGCAGAAACCCGCCACGCCTGCGATGATCTGGTTGCGCGTGAGCGTCGAGATGAACGTCCCGATCGCAAGCAAACACCCTCCCTGCAACAACAGGCCGAGATAGCCGATGACCACCGGCTTCCAGTCCGGCTTGCCGTATAGGAACAGGAACACGAGATTGAGCGCCGAGACGGCCAGAATCACGGCGTAGAGCGCCAGCGCGGCGGCCCACTTCCCCAAGATGAGCTCGATGTCGCGGATGGGCGAGGTCATGAGCAGCTCGATCGTGCCCGAGCGCTTCTCCTCGGCGAACAGCCGCATCGTGATCATCGGGATGAGGAACAGCCCGATGACGCTGACGTTCATCAGCACGGGCCGGACGATCATCTCGTTAATATTCATCGGGAAGCTCTGGCCCATCATCTGCGAGCGAAACGCGGCTTGCTGGAAATACTTGACCGCGGAGTAGAAGAAGAAACCGAAAATGACCGAATACAGCGCCATAACGCTGTACGCGATCGGGGAGGCGAAGTAGCTTCGCAGCTCCTTGCGGAAGATGACCCAAATGTTTTTCACTGAATGCCTCCGGTGACGGGAACGGCGTCCGAGCCGGCGCCGGGGCCGTCGCCTGCCACGGCGGCTTCGGCGGCCACCTCCGCGCCCGTAAGTTCGAGGAAGATCTCTTCCAGGCTGAGAGCCATCGGCCGCAGCTCGTTCAGGTTCCAGCCGCTTTCAACCACCGCGCGCGCCAGGTCGCCGCGGATCGCGCTCTTCTGCAGGCTCTCGACTTCGAACAGGCAGCGGCCGTCGCGGTCGTTCCTGAGGACCACGCGGCTGACCCCGGCCACCTGCTCCAGTTTCCGCTGCGCCGCGCCCGCGTCGAGCGCACCCTCGCGGGCTTCAATCTCGACCGCGACGGATTCGGACCCGCGCAGCCGGTGCGTCAGGTTCTCCACCGTATCGGTGGCGACGAGCTGGCCCTTGTTGATGATCACGACTTGCTCGCAGGTCTGCTCGACCTCGGGCAGAATGTGCGTGCTGAGGATGATCGTGTGCGCCCCGGCCTTCGCCAGGTTCTTGATCAGCTCGCGCGTCTCGATGATCTGCTTGGGATCGAGGCCGGCGGTGGGCTCGTCGAGAATCAGAACGTCCGGGTTGTGAATGATCGCCTGCGCCAGGCCGACGCGCTGCCTGTAGCCCTTCGACAGCTTGCCGATCAGCCGCTGGCGCACGTCGCCGATCGCACAGAGCCCGCAGACGTCGTCCACCCGCTGGGCGATGGCCGAGCCCGCGACGCCCTTGAGGCGCCCTACGAAGGTCAGGTACTCGGCGACTTCCATCTCGGGGTAAACCGGCGGGGTCTCGGGCAGATAGCCGATCCGCTTCTTGACCTCGAGCGGCTGCTTGAGGACGTCGTAGCCGGCCAGCCGCGCCGTACCCGAGGTGGGCGGCAGAAAGCACGTCAGGATGCGCATCGTCGTCGTCTTTCCCGCCCCGTTCGGGCCCAGGAAGCCGACGATCTGGCCTTTCTCCACCGAAAACGAAATGTTGTTCACGGCGACGTTACGGCCGTAACGCTTGGTCAATCCTTCAACTGTGATCATCGGATTTTTGCCAGAAAGAGAAACTCACCGGATGCATACTTCAGGCATTCCCTGGTGGCATTGCTGAGGTTTGAAACTCTCATAATACAACAACCCTTGGAGAGCCACGAGCGTGAGCGAGTGAACTCCGGGCCATGGGGAATGACGTCGGCAAACGCCGAAACGTTGCCTACAAACCCATAATTTGAAAGCCGGAGTCGACGTACAGGACATTGCCGGTGACGCCGCGGCCGAGCCGGCTGGCCAGGAAAACGGCGGCGTCGGCCACTTCGGCGGGCTCCGTGTTGTGCCGCAGCGGCGCGCGCTGCGCAACGAAATCGAGGATCGAAGAAAAATCCTTAATCGCGCGGGCCGAAGCCGTCTTCACAGGGCCCGCCGAGATGGCGTTGACGCGTATGTTCTTCGGGCCGAGGTCGCTCGCCAGGTACCGCACGGAGGCTTCGAGTGCCGCCTTGGCCACGCCCATCACGTTGTAATTCGGGATGACGCGGTTCGCGCCGACGTAGCTCAGGGTCGTGATCGAGCCGCCCTCGGTCATAAGCGGGGAGACGGCGCGGCCCACCGCAATCAGCGAGTAGGCGCTGATGTCGTGCGCCAGGCCGAAGCCGGCGCGCGACGTTTCGACGAACGGCCGCGAGAGGTCCTCGCGGTTGGCGAACGCGATCGAGTGGACGACGGCGTCGATCCGCCCCGGGCCCCCCGAAAGCCGCTCGGTGAGCTGCGCAAGTTCCTGGTCTTTAGAAACGTCGCAAGGATAAACGTGCGCGGCTGACAGTTCCTGCGCGACCGTTTCGACCGCGTCCCGCTGCCTGTCGCCCTGGTATGTCAGAACCAGGCACGCACCCTCGCGGCGGAACGCCTCGGCGATAGCATAGGCGAGACTCCAGCGATTCGCCACCCCCAGGACCAGTGCACACTTCCCCTCTAACAGACTGGACATGAAATAGTTATTGTAACAGGCGCCACCGGACTACAATGAGAGACAGCCCGTGGCCTGCCCGCTGCGGCAAAGAGCGGTCAAAGGGAGCTGCCCGCCATGCCCAAGAAAACGCGCAAAACACAAGACAGGGCGCGCAAAGCGCCAGAAGAAAAGCGCGCGCAGGATCCTCAGCCCACCCAACAAGCGGAAAAACAGTGCCCGGTGGTTGGCATCGGTGCATCCGCCGGCGGCCTGGAAGCGTTTACCGGACTCCTGCGGCACCTCCGCGGGGACACCGGGATGGCCTTCGTGCTCGTGCAGCACCTGGATCCGAAGCACGAAAGCCTGCTGCCGGAACTGCTTTCGAAAAGCAGCCCGATGCCAATCCTGCAAGTCCGCGACGGCATGAAGGTGGAGCCCGACCATGTTTACGTGATCCCGCCCAACACCGACATGGTGGTCTCCGACTATACCCTCAAGCTGCTCCCCAGGTCGGCCGTGCGGGGGCAGCATATGCCCATCGACCACTTCTTCCGGTCTCTGGCTGCGGATTCCGGATCGAAGGCGATCGGCATCATTCTGTCCGGATCGTCCACCGACGGCGCACTCGGGCTGGAGGTGATCAAGGGCGAAGGCGGCATCACGTTTGCGCAGGACGAGAAGACCGCGAAGTACGACGGCATGCCGCGCGCCGCGGCGGCCAAGGGCTGCGTCGATTTCATCCTCCCGCCCGAGGGCATCGCGCGGGAGTTGATCCGCATCGGGCAGCATCCGTACGTCTCCGCGCCCGATGGCGCGCCCGCGGTGGCTGAGGCGGAATCGGGCAGAGACGAGCATCGCACTGCCGGGGCGCTCACCCGCATATTCGCCCTGCTGCGCTCGGCGACCTCAGTGGATTTCAGCCTCTATAAGCACACCACCATCCGGCGGCGAATCAGCCGCCGCATGGCGCTGCACAAGGTGGACACCCTGGAGGCCTACGTCGAGCTGCTCCAGCAAAACCCGGCGGAAGTAGACGCGTTGTATCGCGAGGTACTCATCAAAGTCACGGGGTTTTTTCGCGACCCGGAGATGTTTCAGGCCCTGAAAACGAAGGTCTTCCCCGAAATCGTCGCGGAGTTGCCGCCCGACACGCCGATCCGGATCTGGGTTCCCGGCTGCGCCACCGGGGAAGAAGTGTATTCCATTGCGATCGCGCTGCTCGAGTTCCTGAGCCTGAAGAAGAAGCACCTGCCGATCCAGATCTTTGCTACCGACATCAGCGAGGAAGCAATCGAAAAGGCCAGGGCGGGCGTTTACCTCGAAAATATCGGCGCCGACGTGTCGCCCGAGCGCCTGAAAAAGTTCTTCGTGAAACACGACGGCGGATACCAGGTCAACAAGACCGTGCGCGACCTGTGCGTGTTCGCGCGGCAGAACCTGACAAAAGATCCGCCGTTCTCCAAGCTGGACCTGATCAGTTGCCGCAACGTCCTGATCTATCTCGAAGCCGTGCTTCAGAAGCGCGTGATCCCTATGTTTCATTACGCGCTGAAGCCGAGCGGCTACCTGCTGCTGGGAAGCTCGGAGACTATCACCGCCTACTCCGACTTGTTTGTTCTCCAGGATAAGAAGCACAAGATTTACGCAAAGCGGCTGGCCGCGGGTCCGCATCGCTTCGAATTCGAAGCCGGGCATCTTCCTCCGGGAAGAGAGGTGGGGGGGCAAGCTCCTGAGGCCCGGGGAGGAGCCGCTCGGAGGAATCGATCTCCAGAAGGAAGCCGACCGCATTGTGCTCGCCCGCTATGCGCCGGCGGGAGTGGTGATCAACGACGACTTCGAAGTAGTGCAGTACCGCGGAAAGACGGGCGCCTACCTCGAACCGGCGCCGGGCCGGGCCAGCCTGAACATCCTGAAAATGGTTCGGGAAGGGCTCCTGCTCGAATTGCGCTCCGCCGTCCAGCGTGCGAAGCGGACCGGGGAAGCGGTCCACAAGAAGAACGTTGCCACCAAGCACGATCACGGGTTCCGTGAGGTCAATCTCGACGTAATCCCGCTGCGCGGCTCGAATGGCGGCCGGCACTATCTCATCCTGTTCGAGGAAGCGGCTCCGGTCTCCACGGCCGAATCGAAGGAGAAGCGGAAGAAGGTCGAGGACCGTCAGGTCACGCAGCTCAAGCAGGAGCTCGTCGCCACGCGCGAGTACCTGCAATCCATCATAGAAGAGCTGGAAGCCACCAACGAGGAGCTGCAATCCGCAAACGAAGAGGTCCTCTCCAGCAACGAGGAATTACAGAGCATCAACGAGGAGCTCGAGACCGCGAAAGAGGAACTGCAATCCACCAACGAAGAGCTGACCACGGTCAACGAGGAATTGCAGAACCGGAACTTGGAAGTAAGCCAGACCAACGATGATCTGACCAACCTGCTTTCCGCCGTGAACTTCGCCATTGTCATGCTGGGGAGCGATCGCCGTGTGCGGCGGTTCACGCCCCTGGCAGGCAGGATCCTGAACCTCATCCCGACCGATCTGGGGCGGCCGATCACAGATATCCGGCCGGGGATCCAGGTGCCGGATCTGGGGGCTTTGGTTCTCGAAGTGATCGAGAAGGCAGTGGTGAAGGAATGCGAGGTGGCGGACGCAGACGGGCGCTGGTATTCGATGGCGATCCGCCCCTACCGCACCTCCGATAACCGGATCGACGGGGCCGTTCTCACCCTCTTCGACATCGATCCGCTGAAGCGGAGCCTGGAGCAGACGCAGGAAGCGCGCGACTTTGCGCAGGCCGTGGTGGAAACCGCGGCCGAGCCTATGATCGTGCTCGATAGCGACCGGCGGATCAGGCAGGCAAACGCGGCGTTTTACGAGATGGCGCAAGTCTCGCCCGAGGAGGCGGCCGGAAACCGGCTCGAACAAGTGCTGCGGGGCGATGACACGCTGACGTCGTTCCTCGAGAGTGCGGCGCAACATGAAGTCGTCCGCAACCTGGAACTCGAGTTCGAGACTCCGTCCGGCCGGATCACGGCGCTCGCCAGCGCCCATGCGATCGAGCCGGACAAGCGCGGGCTCATTGTCGTCAGCATGCGGGACATCACGCGGCGCAAGAAGGCCGAAGCCGAGTTGAAAGCCTCCGAAGCGCTGTTCCGCGAGCTGTTCCAGGCCTCGTTCAACAGCACGACGCAAGGGCTGCTGCTCGTCGATGGCGACACCGGCGACATCCTGGAGATCAACCCGTTCCTCAGCGGGCTGCTGGGCTGCACGCGCGAAGACGTAGCTGGAAAGAAGCTGTGGGAGAGCCCGCAATTCCGTGCGATCGCGCAAGACAGGAAGGCGTTCCTGCAACGCCGCAGCGACCTGGAGCTCGAGGACGTCACGCTTAAGGACGCCTCCGGCCACGAGCTTCCCGCCGCCCTCACGCGCAGCCTGTACCAGGCCGGGGGGCGCACGCTGATCCAGTTCAACATTCACGACTTGAGCTTCCGCCGGTCCCTCGAAGAGCAGCTCCGCCAGGCCCAGAAGATGGAGGCGGTGGGGCGGATGGCGGGCGGCATGGCCCACGACTTCAACAACCTGCTGACGATCATCAGCGGCTATTCCGAGCTGCTGGTGCAGGAACTCGGCCCCGATCACCCGCTCGCAAGCCAGGCCGGCGAGATTCTGCACGCCGCCAACCGCGCGGCTGCCCTCACCGGGCGCCTGCTCGTGTTCAGCCGCCGCCAGTTGGTGCACACGCGCGTCCTGAACCTGAACGACGTCATTTCGAGCATGGAAGGCATGGTGAAGCCCCTGGTGGGCGACCGCGTGGAGGTCAGTCTCGACCTGGCTTCGGATCTGTGGCCCGTGAGCGCGGACGACAACCAGATCGAGCAGGTGTTCCTGAACCTGCTCGTGAATGCGCGCGAATCGATCGCCGATGCCGGCAAGATCCGGATCAGCACGGCCAACGTGGAGCTGGGGGAGGACTACACGCGGCTCCGCGGGGACGTCGCTCCCGGCCGGTACGTGATGCTCACCGTTTCCGATACCGGATCGGGAATGGACGGGGAGACGCAGCGGCACATTTTCGAGCCGTTCTTCACCACCAAGGCGCCGGGCAAGGGCACCGGGCTCGGCCTTTCGACGGTGTACGGCATCGTCAAACAGAGCCGCGGAGACGTTGCCGTCGAGAGCGAGGCGCACCGTGGCACGACGATGCGCGTGTACCTGCCCGCCACATCGGAGCCGGCCCCGCCTCCCGAAGTGCGCGTCGCTGAGCCGGAATCCCTGGACGGATTCGAGAGGATTCTGGTCGTCGAAGACGAACCGGGCGTCCGGCGTTTCCTGCGCGACACCCTGGAGCAGTTCGGCTACGCCGTTTTCGAAGCCGGCGACGGCGTGGAGGCGCTTGCGGTACTAGAATCGGCCTCCGACGGCATCGATCTGCTGCTCACCGACGTCATGATGCCCAACATGGACGGCCGCGAGCTTGCGGTCAAACTGAAATCGCTCAGCCCGGAGACGAAGGTGCTGTTCGTTTCCGGCTACACGCCGGAGACACTGGAGCTGCCTGAGAACGCGTCATTCCTCCAGAAGCCTTTCTCCCGCGAGGACCTTGCCCGGCGGATCCGTGAGATGCTGAATGCGGGGGGCTAGTTGCAACGTCACGACATCGTTGTAATCGGAGCTTCAGCCGGGGGCGTTGCCGCGCTCCAGACGTTGTTGTCGGGACTCCCGGCCGAATTGCCCGCTTCGGTCTTCGTGGTGATTCATATCCCGTCCGATATCCCCAGCATGTTGCCCGAAATTCTGAGCCGCGCCGGGCCGCTTCCCTGCGTGCAGGCGGCCGATGGAGAGCATTTCCGCCCCGGGACGGTTTACGTCGCGGCCCCGGACCGGCACATGGTTTTCCAGGACGGAAACGTCCGGCTCGCGCGCGGTCCGAAGGAGAACCGGTTCCGGCCCTCCGTGGACACCTTATTCCGGTCGGCCGCGGACGCTTTCGGTCCGCGAGTGATCGGAGTCATCCTGACGGGCGGCCTGAACGACGGTGCGCTCGGCCTTCGTGCGGTGAAGAAAGAAGGCGGCATCGCGATCGTTCAGGATCCGCTCGAAGCGGAGTTCGGCGCCATGCCGCAGAGCGCGCTCGAATGGACGCCCGTCGATTACAAGCAACCTGTGGCGGCAATTGCAGCCACGATCGCGCGCCTCGCGGATGGGGCCGGCACAAGCTTGGAAACCGCGCCGGCGTTAGGAGCGGACATGGCAGATGAGAGAGAGGCCGGCCAACCGACCGGCTTCACATGTCCGGAGTGTCATGGCAGCTTGTGGGAGCTGCGGGATGGCGAAGTGGTCCATTTCCGCTGCCGCGTGGGTCATGGATTCTCGGCGAGCAGCCTGGTGGAGGCCCAGGACGAAGATGTGGAGAACGCGATCTGGGCCGCGCTTCGCGCACTTGAAGAAAGCGCGGTCCTGTCGCGCAAGCTCGAGCAGGACGCCCGCGGGAGGAACTCCGCGAGGGTCGCGGAGCGTTTCGCGCGCAAAGCCGGGGAGCAAGAAAAGCACGCCTCGGTCCTGCGCCGGTTGCTCGACTGAAACTCTTTCAGTGGGGCAGGCCCCCGGCCTGCGGCGGCCTCTCAGGCCGCCCCACATCGCTTACCGCAGCTTCATCGGAGCTCCGCCGGCGGCCTTGCTGCGCTGCGCGGCGTCCATGAACGCGAAGATCTCGAGCGTCTCCTCGTTGGAGACCGGCGGCGTGCGCGTCTCAAAGAACTTCACGATCTCCCGCAGCAGGTTCTCGTATTCGCTCTTTGCCTTCGGATCGCTCTGAAGCACTTCCTTCTCGCGGAACACCACCGCGCCCGCTTCGCCATACGGTCGCAGCGCCCGGATCGTCCCGATGCGTCCGCCCTTCCACCGTCCGGTGATCACGTCGGCGCCGGCGGTCGAGGTGCGGGTCACTTCCTCGCACCCCGTGCCCATCAGCGTGTAGAGCAGCTCGATCGGGTGAATCGCATACCACGACAAGTCGAGTTGATGGTGCTCTTCGAGCGGCCCCGGCCCCCAGACCGTCGCGCCGAGGTTCGCGGGTGACTTCAGCGCCAGGGCCGTCTCGCCGAACCGGAAGCTCGACGAGCTGAACCACGGCACGCCGGCCTCTTTCGCCAGGCGCGCGATCTCGCGGGCGTCTTCGAGCGAGGCGGCGAGCGGCTTGTCGATGAACAACGGCTTGCGCGCGGCGATCACCTGCTTCGCCTGGGCCAGGTGCGTGCGTCCGTCCACGCTCTCGAGCAGGACGGCGTCCACCTTGCTGCACAGCGTAGGGATGTCCGGCACGAACTCGATGTTCCACTTCGTCCGCAGCTCCTCGGCGAATTTTTCGACGCGGCCGATGCTCGATTCGATGTCGGGGCTGCCGCCTTTGTACGCGGCGACCACGCGCGCGCCGGGGATGTGGCCGGGAGCCGAAGCGTCGTTGAACGCTTTCGTGAAGACCACCGCATGGGAAGTGTCGGTCCCGATGATGCCGAGGCGGATATCGGCGGCGAAGGCCGTCAGGCAGGTGAGCAGGAGAGCTGCGAATCGCATAACCCTCCAGAATAACCCGCTAAGATAGCGGTTTGCCGGAATTGTCGCTCTCAACCCCGCTGATGTACGTGAAGGGCGTGGGCCCCGCGCGCGCGGCCGTGCTCGAAGGCAAGGGGCTGCGCACGGTCGAGGACCTGCTCGGATACCCGCCCTTCCGCTACGAAGACCGCAGCAACGTCAAAACCATCGCGGAGCTCGCGCCCGGCGAGATGGCCACCGTGATCGCCGAGGTGAAAACGGCGCGGCTGGCGGGCTTCCGGCGCAAGAACCTGGGCCTGTTCGAGGCCACGTTCTCGGACGCCTCGGGAGCCACCGTGCTCGGCAAGTGGTTCCACGGAGGATACCTCGCGGGCGTCATCGAGCCCGGCCTGCGTGTGGCGCTCTACGGCAAGGTCGAGTTCGACACTTACGCGGGCGAGCTCTCGATGCTGCACCCGGAGTTCGAAATCCTGGGCGAGGAAGAGGAAGGCGAGGCCGGGCTGCACACCGGCCGCATCGTCCCGGTCTACGAGGCGGCGGGCAAGATCACGGCGCGCGTGTTCCGCACGCTCGTGCACCGCGCGCTCGAAACGCTTGCGCCTTTCGCGGACCCTCTGCCCGCGAGCCTGCTCCGCAGGCTGAAGCTGCCCGGCCTGTGGACGGCAATCCAGCACCTGCACTTCCCGCCGCCCGACGCGGACCTCCGGCTGCTGAACGCGTTCCGCTCGCCGGCGCAGTTCCGGCTGATTCTCGAGGAATTTTTCTGGCTCGAGTGCGGCCTCGCGCTCAAGCACAAGAGCGCGCGGACGCAACCGGGCATCGCCTTCAAGCTTACGGACCGCGTGCGCGAGCAGATCCGCCGCATGCTGCCGTTCAAGCCTACCGGCGCGCAGAAGCGCGTGCTGGCCGGAATCGCGCAGGATATGGCCGCGCCAGCGCCGATGAACCGGCTGCTGCAAGGCGACGTCGGCAGCGGGAAGACGCTCGTGGCGGCCGAAGCCGCGATCATCGCGGTTGAGAACGGCTACCAGGTGGCCGTGCTCGCGCCCACCGAGATCCTCGCCACGCAGCACTTCTTTTATTTCCGTAGTCTGTTCGCGAAGCTCGGCTACCAGGTGGCGCTCGTGACCGGCTCGACCCCGAAGTCGGAAAAGGCGCAGTTCAAGCGCGCGCTCGCGGCGGGGCTGATCCAGATTGCGGTCGGGACGCACGCGCTCATCGAGGAGGACGTCGAGTTCCGCAAGCTCGGCCTCGCCATCGTGGACGAGCAGCACCGCTTCGGCGTCCTGCAACGCCTGCGGTTCATCGAGAAAGGTGTGCACCCGGACGTGCTCGTCATGACCGCGACCCCGATTCCGCGTACGCTCGCGCTCACGCTCTACGGCGACCTCGACGTCTCGGTGATCGACGAGTTGCCGCCCGGCCGCCGGCCCATCGTCACCAGGCACGTGATGGAAGACCGCATCGAGCAGGTCTGGAGCTTTCTCAAGAAGCAGGTGGAGGCGGGGCGGCAGGCCTACGTCGTTTACCCGGTCATCGAGGAATCCGAAACGCAGGCCATCAAGGCCGCCGAGAAGATGCACGAGCACCTCGCGAAGGAGGTCTTTCCGCAGTTCCGCGTGGGCCTGATGCACGGGCGGCTCACGCCGTCTGAGAAAGAAGCGGCCATGAACGGCTTCAAGTCGGGCGAGACTCAGATTCTGGTTTCGACCACCGTGATCGAGGTCGGAATCGACGTGCCGAACGCGACCGTCATGGTGATCGAGGAGGCCGAACGCTTCGGCCTCTCGCAACTGCACCAGCTTCGCGGGCGCGTCGGCCGCGGCGGCGAGCAGAGCTACTGCATCCTGGTGACGGGCAAGCTCGGCGACATCGGAAAGCAGCGCATCCGCACGATGGTGGATTCGAACGACGGCTTCTACATTGCCGAGATGGACCTGAAGCTGCGCGGCCCCGGCGAGTTTTTCGGGACGAAGCAGTCCGGCCTGCCGGCGCTGCGGATCGCGAACATCCTGCGCGACCAGGAAATCCTCGAGATCGCCCGGCGCGAAGCGGAGTCGCTGCTCGAGCGCCCCGAGCCGGACGAAGAACAGAAAGCGGCCCTCGCCTACCTGCGCGGACACTGGCAGAACAGGTACGGGCTGGTGCTGGTGGGCTAATGCGAATCATTGCTGGAGAATTCCGAAGCCGGCGGTTGAAGACGCTGCCCGGCCTGGAAACCCGCCCCACACCGGACCGCCTGCGCGAATCCCTCTTTGACATCCTTGCGCCAGGCATCGAAGGAACGGTGTTCGTAGACGCCTACGCCGGCACGGGAGCAGTCGGCATTGAAGCGCTCAGCCGGGGAGCCCGCGAGGCCGTTTTCATCGAAAAGAACCGGGCCGCCGCCGGCGTCATCCGGCAGAACCTGGCGTCGCTGGGAGCCGAAACCCGCGCCCAGGTAATCACCGGCAAGACCGCGGTGGCGCTGGCGCGCCTGCGCGCCGACATCGTGTTCCTCGATCCGCCCTACCATCTCGAGAAAGAATACGAAGCCGCCCTCGCCGTGCTCGGCGAGGCCCCGCCCGCGCTCGCGATTGCGCAGCACACGGTGCGGCTCAAGCTCGCCGAAACCTACGGCCGCCTCCGCCGCACCCGCCAGGTGCGCCAGGGAGATAATGTACTGAGTTTTTACGCGGAGGCGAAATCGTGACAAGACTCGCCGTAGTTGCTTTGCTCGCGTGCGGCCTCGCGCCCGCGCAGGATTTCTCCAAAGTCTCGATCACCAAGGTCGGCGGCAATTACCGTTTCACCGAGGGTCCGCTCTGGTCCGCCGGCGGCTACCTGCTCTTCAGCGACATACCCGCGTCGAAGATTTACAGGTTCAATCCCGGCAAGGGCATCGTCGTGTTCCGTGAAGAATCGAACCACGCCAACGGCAACGCGTTCGACTCGCGCGGGCGCCTCTACACCTGCGAAGCAGCCACGCGCCGCGTCGTCCGAACCGACAAGAACGGCAAGGTCGAAGTTCTCGCCGAAAAGTTCGAGGGCAAGCGGCTGAACGAGCCGAATGACATCGTGGTCCGCAAAGACGGCCACGTCTGGTTCACCGACCCCGCATACGGCTCCGGCGAAAAAACGCGCGAGCTCGATTTCTACGGCGTGTTCCACATCACGCCGAAGGGGGACATCGAGGCCATCGCCCGCCTGAAGACCCGTCCCAACGGCATCGCGCTCGCGCCCTCGGGCAAGATCCTCTACGTGGACAACTCCGACGAGCGCAACGTCCGCGCGTACGATATCGACCGCAACGGCAAGGCCTCGAACGAGCGCGTGCTCATTCCGGACGTCGGAGGCGGGCCCGACGGCATGAAGGTGGACGAGAGGGGCAACCTCTACGTGGCTGCGCAGAGCATCTACGTGTTCTCGCCCGAGGGCAAGCAGCTCGCGAAAATCGAGATCCCGGAACCCGCTTCGAACTGCGCCTTCGGCGACGAGGACGGGCAATCGCTCTACGTGACCGCGCGGACCTCGGTGTACCGGGTGAGGCTGTCCCAGTAAAGCTGCCCCGCACAGCCCGAGTAAGGCGATGAACGCCGATACTGCCTCGCGGCATTAAAATCGTTTCTGGCTCGATGGTTCGCGGCCGGCCGCGTCAAGGTCGCCGATGGCTGTAACCTGAACGTGTGAGCGACAGCCGGCGCTATCCGGAGCGGCCGATTCTCGGAGTGGGCGCGATCATCGAGCAGCGCGGGTCCGTGCTGCTGGTCGAGCGCGGCAACGAGCCGCTCAAGGGCGTCTGGTCGCTGCCGGGCGGCGTGGTCGAAACCGGCGAGCTTCTCAAAGATGCGGTGCGCCGCGAAGTGCGCGAGGAAACCGGGCTCGAGGTCGATCCCGTCTCCATCGCCGAAATCTTCGAGCGCATCATGCCCGGCCAGGACGGGCGGACCGAGTATCACTACGTGCTGATCGACTACATTTGCCGGGTGACCGGCGGGAGCCTCAGCCCCGCCAGCGATGCCGCGCGCGCCGAGTGGGTGCCGCGCGCCGAGCTCGCGTCCTACCGCATCACCGAAGGCACCCTCGCGGTGATCGAGAAGGCTCTCGGATGAACACAAGTTCGCAACTGCTCGAATTCGATCGCTTGCGGGAACTGCTCGGCCGGTACGTGGCGAGCGCCGCGGGCCGCCAAGAGCTGGCCCGCGTCGAGCCGCTCGACGACCGCGCGGCCGCCGAGCGCGCGCTCGCTGACGTGGCCGAAGCGATCGAATATCTCCGTGCCGCGGCGCGTCCTCAAGCCGCGGCGCGCGGAGCGGCCGTGCGGCTGCGCTTCGGCTCGCTGCCCGATGCCGGCGCCTCCATCGCCAAGCTCAAGATCGAAGGCGCGTCGCTCGAAGCGCTGGAGATTCTCGCGCTCACCGAACTGCTCGACCGGGCCAGCGATATACGCTCGGTCCTGCTTGCCGTGGTGGACCGCTTCCCCAAGCTCGGCGCGCGCGGCGCCGCGATGGGCGAGTTCCGCTCGCTGCTGAAAGACCTCGCGGGGAAGCTCCTGCCCGACGGCACCGTCGCCGATCACGCCAGTGTCCTGCTCGGCCGCCTCAGGCGCGACATCGAAAAACAGAGGGGCGCCATTCAGGATTCGCTCGAGCGCTTCGTCCGCAACCACCGCGAAGAAGGCGTGATGCAGGAGGATTACGTCACCATCCGCAACGACCGCTTCGTTGTGCCGATCGTCTCCGGCCAGCGGCGCAAGATCGACGGCGTGATTCACGGCGCGAGCGGCACGGGCCAGACCCTGTTCGTCGAGCCTCTCGAAACCATCGAGTTGAACAACGACCTCGTGCGCCTCACCGAGGACGAGCTGCGCGAAGTGCACCGCATTCTGCTCGAATTCACCGCGCGCCTGCGGGGCTACGCCGAACCGATCGGCCGCACGGTCGCGATTCTCGCCGAACTCGAAGTGCTGTTCGCCAAAGCGCAGTTCGCTCTCGATTTCGGCGGCAACATTCCGCGGTTCAGCGCGCCCGGCGCGCGGCGGCTCGCGCTGCGCGATGCGCGCCACCCGCTCCTCGAAGACGTCCTCAGGCGCAAGAAGCGCGAAATCATCCCCGTTTCGCTCGTGCTCGAAGGCGACACGCGCACGCTGCTCATCAGCGGCCCGAACAGCGGCGGCAAAACCGTCACGCTGAAGACCATCGGCCTGCTGGCGCTGATGGCGCAGGCGGGCCTCCCAGTGCCGGCCGCCGAGGCCGAGTTCCCGTTTTTCGACGGCGTGCTCGCCGACATCGGCGACCAGCAGTCCATCCAGGAAAGCCTGAGCACGTTCTCGGCGCACATGACGCGCGTGCGCCAGATTCTCGAAGAAGCCACGCCGGATTCGCTCGTGCTCCTCGATGAGCTGGGCCGCGCTACCGACCCGGAAGAAGGCGGCGCGCTCGGTGTCGCCATTCTCGACCGCTGCCGCACGCTCGGCGCGTTCACCGTCGCTTCAACGCACCTGCTCGCGCTCAAGATCTACGGCGGCAACACGGCCGGTGTGCTGAACGGTTCCGTGGGCTTCGACGAGGAAACGCTCGAGCCCACCTACGTGCTGCGGCTCGGCGCTCCTGGAAAATCGGCCGGGCTCGACATAGCGCGCCGCATCGGCCTGCCCGCGGCGATTCTCGACCGCGCCCATGGCGCGCTCGGCACGCGCGAGCTCGACATCGCGCGGTTTCTCGCCGAGCTCGACCGCCAGCTCAAGGAAACCTCCGAGCTGCGGAGCGGCCTCGAAGAGGACCGGCGCCGCCTCGCCGCGCGCGAGAAGTCGCTTGCCGAGGAGTGGACCAGGCGCGAGGCGGCCAAGATCAAAGAACTGGAGCGGCAGGCCGAGCTTGTGCTCGACCGCTTCGAGTCGCAGGCGCAGGAAGCGATCGGCAAGATCGCGGCGGCGGGCGGCGAAAAGCGCGCCGCCTCGCAGGCGCAGCGCAGCATCGCCAAGGTCAAGCGCGAGCTGCGCGAGGAGATCGAGACCACGGTGCTCTCGGCGCAGTCCGACGCGCGCGCCGGAGCGATCGCGCCGCTGAAGATTACCGAGGGCGTGCGCGTCCGCCTGCGCAACGTGCGCGAGCCGGCGCGCGTGCGGCGCCTCGTCGGGGACGACCGCATCGAGGTCGAGGCCGGCTTCATGAAAATGCAGGTTTCGCGCGATGAAGTGCTCGAAGTGCTGCCGGGGCCGGGCGAGGCAGGAGGGAAGCTGCCGCAGAACGTCACGTTCCGTCCCGCGGGGCCCGACGCCTACGTGAGCGTGCGCGAGATCAACGTCATCGGCAAGCACGCCGAGCAGGCGCGGGATGAAGTCGATAAATTTCTCGACAGCGCGCTGCTGGCCGGGGTGAGCCGTGTCCGTATCGTGCACGGACACGGCATGGGTATCTTGCGGCGCACGATCGCCGAGCTGCTCGGCGCCAACCCGAACGTGGAAAAGTTCTACGCCGCCTCGCAAAACGAGGGCGGCGCCGGCGCAACCATCGTCGAGCTGAAGGATTAGCGGCTACTTCGCAGGCCGGGGCCGCGGCGTCGCGTCGCCGGGGATCACGCCCATCGCCCACTTTACCTGGTCGATCCACATCTTCTGGATGTCCGGCCGGTCCCAAACCTCCTCGGGGTGGCCCAGGCCGTTGTAAAGCACGCGCCCCTTGCCGTAGTTGTGCGCCCAGATTACCGCGAAGTCTTTATCGGTGCGGTTCACGCCCTTCTTCGTCAGGTCCACCGTGTTCTCGTCGAGCCGCAGCAGCACGCGGGATTTCTCGCGCGAGAAATTGCGCGCCTGGTAGATCTCGTCTTTCATCACGAAAGTCTTCGGCAGGTACTTCATTCCGGGAAACGCCGGATCCTCCACGATCAGGTGCGCGTCGAACGTGTTCCACGGGTGGCCGTCGAAGTAGCCGCCTACCATGTCGCCATACTCGGGCCACTTGTAGAACGTGTCGTTGCCGCTGTGGATGGCGATGAAGCCCTTGCCGTCGTCGCGGACGAACGAGAGCAGGTCGGCCTTCTGCGACTC
This sequence comes from Acidobacteriota bacterium, assembly GCA_050261515.1. Lineage (GTDB taxonomy): Bacteria > Acidobacteriota > Terriglobia > Bryobacterales > Bryobacteraceae > JBLNDJ01. The sequence goes on from JBLNDJ010000032.1 coordinate 36,579, forward strand.
GTCCATGTCGAGCTCGCCGGTGGTGTAGAAGGCCACGGCGTCGAAGAAGTCGAGGTTCTTGCCGTTGGCTTCGAGCTTCTTCTTCGTGATGCACTGCGTGTCGGTCTTGATGTAGGTCTCCCACAGCCCGTTTTCGTGGCCGAGCTTCCAAAGCGTGGCGGCGGCGTTCGAGGTGGAATCGTGCTGCCAGCCCTTGGTGGCGCCGATGAACAACAGCCGCTTGGGCTTGGCCTGCTGGGCGAAGAGCGAGCCGGCCGCGGCGAGCGCGAGCGCGGCGAAGATGAATGGGCGAACGAGTTTCATAGGAGGCCTCCGAGCCGTCATCTTCTCACCGGCGGGAGGTGGCTGCAAGCGGCGGTCAGGTCAGGAAACCTTCTGTACGCGGCGCAAGGTGTAGATCTCCGGGTGCACGGTCGAATTTTTCAGGCGCTTCCAGTCGTCGCTGACCTGAATGAGCTTGCCGCTGACGTGGTTCGACTCCTCGGAAGCGAGGAACAGCGCGAGCTGGATCTGCTTGTCCGGCGGCACGCCTCCGGTGACGCGAATCTCGAGCGCCTCGCGTTCCGCCCTCCACCCGGCGCGGTCGCCCGCGTTCAGGATCTGGTCGGTCATATGCGTGTACGTGCCGCCGGGCGCGATGCAGTTGACCTGGACGTTGTCGTCGCGCACCTCGTCGGCGAGCGTTTCGGCCAGGCGCACCACCGCCGCCTTCGAAGCCGCGTAGGGAGAAAAATTCGGGCGCGCCGCCGCGGCGCCCTCGCCCGCGAGCAGGATGATCTTTCCCGAGCGCCGCTCGATCATCTGCGGCAGCACGGCGCGGCAGGAATTCATGACGCCGATCAGGTTCGTCTCGATGGTCTCGGCCCAGGCCTTGGGATGGCACTCGGCGAGCGGGCCGATGGGCCCCTGGATCGCCGCGGCAGCGATGAGCGCGTAAATGCCGCCGAAGTGCGCGCGCATGCAGTCGGCCGCCCCGCACATCTGCTCGAAATCGCGGACGTCGGCGCGCATCGAAAGCGCGACGCCGCCGGCGTGTTCGATTTCAAGATGGGCCAGATCCAGCTCCGCCTTGCTGCGGGCCAGCAGGCCCACGCGCGCGCCGGCCTGCGCGAACCCGAGCGCGAGCCGCTTGCCGATGCCGCGCCCGGCGCCCGTGATCAGGACTGCCTTATCCTTCAGGGTTGTCAAGGCTACGTTCCCCCAAAGGTGAGGTTAGTACAAGGGCGCGCGGCGGCGCGCGGGGCGCGAGGCGGGCTGAGAGCCGGGCTCCGCCGCGCCCTTGCTGTATAATCCAGATGTGTCGATGCAAAGTAGCGTCCGGGCCCCGGCCGTCCGGACGAGGGGGTGACTCATCGATAAACATTCAGGAGGACAATGAGCAAGGAAGACAGTATTGAAGTAACCGGAACGGTCGTCGAGAAATTTCCGAGCGGCCTGTTCAGCGTGCAGTTGGATCAGGAGCGCACCGTGTTGGCCCACCTGGCCGGCAAGCTTCGCAGGAACCGAATCCGCGTGCTGGCCGGTGACCGCGTTACCCTGGAACTCTCACCATATGATTTGACCAAGGGTCGAATCACCTACCGCCACAAATAAGCTTGCCCGAAGTCCTCATCGCCCAAGTGCGAAGGGATTCGTGTGCCCCTCGATCCGTTGTGCCCGCGCGCCCGCTGCCGCTCGCTCGCCCAAGCACGAGCCCACCCCGCTGTGCCAAAATTGAAGTTGCCTCAGAGCGGAGTTGCAGTCCTTTTTGTTTTCGGGACTCGGCCGGAAGCCATCAAATTGTGCCCCGTCGTGCGCCACCTGCGGGGACGTCCCGAATTCGAGGTGAAAGTCTGCGTCACCGGGCAGCACCGCCGGCTGCTCGATCAGGTGCTCGATGTTTTCGAGGTTAAACCCGACTTCGACCTCGACATCATGAAGCCGGGCCAGACGCTGTCGCAATCCACCTCGCGCATCCTGGCCGCTCTCGAACCCGTCCTCGCCTCCGCCCGCCCCGACATGGTTCTCGTCCAGGGCGATACGACCACTACACTGTGCGGGGCGCTGGCCGGTTTCTATCAGAAAATTCCCGTCGGGCATATCGAAGCCGGGCTCCGGACCTGGGACCTCATGCAGCCGTTCCCCGAGGAAATGAACCGGGTCCTGACGGGACGCATCGCCGAACTTCACTTTGCTGCGACGGACTGGGCTCGCTCGAATCTGTTAAGCGAAGGAGTTGCGGCGGAGCGGGTTCCGGTCACGGGCAATACGGGAATCGACGCGGTTTTGTACATACGCGACCGGCTGGAGTCCGGCGCGCTGAAGGGGCCCGAATGGCCCCTGCTCGATCCCGCGAAGAAGCTCATTGTCATGACGGCGCACCGCCGGGAGAGCTTCGGGGACGGATTTGTGCGGATCTGTTCGGCGATCGCGCGGCTGGCCGAAAGGCCCGACGTCCAGATCGTCTATCCCGTGCATCCGAACCCCAATGTGCAGGCGCCGGTGAAAAAATACCTGGCGGGGCGGCCGAACGTCATATTGGTGGAACCGCTCGAATACGTGCCTTTTGTGGATCTCATGCGGCGGGCGTACCTGTTGATCACGGATTCGGGAGGGGTTCAGGAAGAAGGCCCCTCTCTGGGCAAGCCGATTCTGGTTCTCAGGGAAAAGACCGAGCGTCCCGAGGCGGTAAAGGCCGGGACGGTGAAGCTGGTCGGGACCGACGAAAACTGCATCGTGACCCAGGCCTCGAGGCTGCTCGAGGACCGGGCCGAGTACGATCGCATGGCGCGCGTTCACAACCCTTACGGCGACGGGCGCGCGAGTTCACGGATCGGTGACGTAATTGTGTCATTCTTAAAGAAAAATTCCGGATAATTCTCTAGGCGGAAATCCGGTTTTTCGCCTCCGAAAGGGGCACGTAGCATCATGGCTGTAGATACAATGGGGCCAGAAGGGGAAGCTGCTGAGATGAAGACTCCGGGGAACTCTGGGAAATCGAAGAAGGCTGTTATGGAAAACCCAAACGACCTGGTGACCTTGCTCTCGCAGAAGGTCATCGGGCAGCCCGCCGCAATGAAGTACATTGTCCCGTACGTCGAGATGTTCCAGGCGGGGCTTTCCCCCGAAGGCAGGCCCACCGGCGTCTTTCTGCTGTTGGGGCCGACCGGCACGGGAAAGACGAAGACCGTCGAAGCGCTGGCCGAAGTTCTGCACGGCAGCGAAAAGAACGTCCTCAAGATCGACTGCGGCGAATACCAGATGGAGCACGAGGTCGCCAAGCTCATCGGCGCGCCGCCCGGATACCTCGGGCACCGCGAAACGCAGCCCATGCTCACGCAGCAGAAGCTGAACGCGGTGACGAGCGAGAAGTCGAATCTCTCGATCGTGCTGTTCGACGAGATCGAGAAGGCCGCGCCGTCGATGGTGCGGCTGCTGCTCGGCATCCTGGACCGCGCGAACCTGCGTTTGGGCGACAACACGTCGGTGAACTTCGAGAACAGCCTCATCTTCCTGACCAGCAACCTCGGCGCGCGGGAAATGATGAAGGAGCTGCACCCCGAGTTCGGCTTCCAGGTGGCGGGGACACGCGACTCGGGCGACGTGTTCAACAAGCTCGAGAGCATCGCGCTCGGCTCGGTGCGGAAGAAATTCTCGCCCGAGTTCGTGAACCGCATCGACGCGGTCATCACCTACCAGCCGCTCGACCAGGAATCGCTCGCCACGATTCTCGATCAGCAGATCACCGAACTCCAGCGGCACGTGAACACGCGGCTCGGCGACCGGTACTTCAACATCGAGGTGCCGTTCGAGAGCCGGCAGTTCCTGCTCAGGAAGGGGACGAGTCCCGAGTACGGCGCGCGCGAGCTGAAACGGACCATTCACCGGTTCCTGACGCAGCCGCTGGCCACGCAGGTGGCGGCGGGGCAGATCGAGCCGGGCGCGCGCGTGCGCGTCGAGCTTTCCGAAGACAAGGAGATGCTGGTCATCCGCACGCTCGACCACGGCGCGGTGCGTGCGCCGCAGCATCCAACGGTGCTGCTGGTGGATGACAACCGCGACCTGCTGCGGTTCCTCGAGCGGCTGATGTCGCAGGCGGGATGGCGGCTGCTCACCGCCGAGTCGCAGCAGGAAGCCGAGCAGGTGATCGCCAAGCAGCTGCCTAACGCGGCTCTGCTCGATTACCTTCTGCCCGACGGCAACGGCGTCGAGCTGGGTGTGATGCTCCAGCGGAAATCGCCGGGCGTGCAGGTGATTATGATGACCGGCGCGCAGCTCACGGCCGAGGAAGAGGCCATCTGCCAGGAGTACGATTTCCCGGTGCTGCGGAAGCCGTTCCTGGCCAACGACATTCTGAACCTGATTCGCGCGCGGCTGTTCCGGTCTTCGACGGCTTCGGTGTAGTCAGGGACTTACGGGCTCGGGCGGCGCTTCGCCGGCGGACACCGCCCGCTCCCACGTTTCGCTGACGCTGCGCCGCTCCTTTATGAACACTTCCAGCCGGAAACGTACCTGCCCGCTTACCTTGCGGTAAATCACGCTGCCGTTCCTGAGTTGCTCGGCCGTGAGGTCCATCGAACGGTCTTCGCCGCCGTCGGTGATGTAGAGGCGCGCGCTTTTGCCTTCCGCCACCGGGCGGGAGTGTCGGTCCCATGTCAGGTGCAGGTTGTCGCCGTATTCGAGCACCATCAAGGAAAGCGCGTAGGGGTCGCGCATTTCCGGCGGAGCCTGTTTGATTCTGTCGATCTGGCCGGCGCAGACGTAGCCGAGCAGGCCATCGGCGGCAACCAGGCATGCCAGCAGCGGCCCCTGCACCCACCACGAGCACCAGAACGGGCCTCGCGGCCGGCCCTTCTTGCGAGGCAAGGCGACTTCAAGCGCCTGTACTCCGGCGATGAAAAACGCCGCGCGGCGCCGTCCGAAGGCGCGCCTCTTCGCCAGCAACGCGAGCGCGAGCTCGCCCGGAAAGAACTCCGGGAACAGCTGCAGATCGTCCGCATCGAGACCAAGTCCGGGGCGCGTGTGCGTGCGGTAGAAGCCGAGCGGCCGAAGCCGCCCATCCTTGCGGCAATGCTCGAGCACCTCGCGAAGGCCTTCCTTGTCGCCTCCCGAGAGCGAATAGGAGGGGCCGAACAGGTGCTCGCAGGGGATCTCGAGCGACTCTTCGATCTGCAAGACGGTGCGGCCTCCGTCGCGCTCGACCGAGCCGAACAGGATGCCGCCGGTCTCTCCGGCACGCCTGAACCAGCGCCGTCCGGGTGTGTTGAGGGCGTTTGCTACGTCGCGGGAAAGTCGGATCGAAATGCGCCAGTCCGGGACGTCCCAGGATAAAAAGCGCGAGGATTCGGCCTCGCCTTGGGTGTCCACGAGCGTCTGCATGGGTTTGTCTACTGAGAGTATCGTAGATGCGGGCTAGACTGGAACCGATGGCCGGAACGCTCTTTCTGGTGGCAACTCCGATCGGTAATCTCGAGGACATCACGCTGCGGGCGCTGCGCGTGCTGCGCGAGGTGGACCTAATCGCGTGCGAGGATACGCGGCAAACGCGCAAGCTGCTCGACCATTACGGCATCCAGAAGCCGGTCGTGAGCTACCACGAGCACAACGAGACGTTGCGGGCTGCCGAGCTGGCCGAAAAGCTCGCGGGCGGGGCGGCGGTGGCGCTGGTGTCGGACGCGGGGACGCCGCTCGTTTCCGACCCCGGCTACAGGCTCGTCCGCGTAGCAATTGAGAAAGGGATTCGCGTGGAGCCGGTGCCGGGGCCTTCGGCGGCGCTGGCGGCGCTGGCGGGCTCGGGCCTGCCCACCGACGAATTCCACTTCGGCGGGTTCCTGCCGCCGCGCGGCGCTCAGCGCAAGAAGGCGCTCGCGCGGCTGAAAGACGAAACCGCGACGCTGATTTTCTACGAAGCGCCACACCGGATCCTGGAGACGCTCGCCGATATCGAGGAAGTCTTCGGGGAGCGGCCGCTGGCGATCGGGCGCGAGTTGACGAAGATGCACGAGGAATTCATCCGCGGCACGGCGGCTGAGTTGCGGCGGGCGCGCCTGCAACTCAAGGGCGAGTTCACGCTGCTCATCGGCAAGGCCGAGCAGCTGGAGATCCACGACGAGCGCCCGATTCCGGAAGCCGTCGAGGGCTACGTGCAGGCGGGGATGAGCCGCATGGATGCGATGAAGGCCGTCGCGCGCGAGCGCGGGGTTTCCAAGCGCGACGTGTACCGCGAGGTGGAGGAGGGCGGACGTCCGGCGCGGGGCTGAAGCCCGCCCTCCGGCGCCCGCCTAGAGCGGCCGCATGGTTCCGGTCAGCGGGATGGCGCGTCCGACTTTCTCCGAGCAGCGCAACTCGCCCTTGAAGCTCGCCGCCTGTGCTTCGATGTAGATCCTCTCGCAGCCGAACTCGAGTTTCCTGGCCTCCTGCGCTTTGATGTACGCGGGGTCCATCATCTTCTTCGCGTTCGCCATTAGCCGCGCCTGCGCCTCCTGAACTTTCTTCATCACGGCCTGGCGCTCGGCATCGGTCAGCTTGGGGTCCGAGAGTTTCTGCGCCAGCGATTGGAAGTCGCCTGCTTCAGTCTCGTCTTTAGCTTCGATGGCGAAACGGTAGTTCTGCCTTTCGTACATCGAATAATACAGCTTGGCGGACCGGCTCTCGAACGGGGCGGACTCGCCGGGGCGATAGAAGGCAACGCTGTAGGGCTCGGCCCCGGCGAAGCGCCCCGGTTCGGCGGCGCAGGTCTTGGCGCCGGCGTCCGGGCGGGCGACGACCTTCCAGCCGTTGGAGGCCTGAATGGTCCACTCAAACGCGCCACACACGGACAGGGCGTTGTCCTGCCGCGTGGTGAGCCCCGTCACAGGGCTGATGGCGACAACGCTCGCGTTCATGGGACCGATGCCGGGCGCCGCTTTCACCGTCGCGCGGTACTCGTTGCCGGCGAGCGCTTCCTTGACGACCCCGAAGTTGTCGTTTTCGAACACGAATTGCGTGCCCGGCGCGAACTTGCCCTTGATCGAGACTTCGGCGGAGCCGCCGGGCGCCATGCGGCCGCCCGTGATCATGTGGATCTCGGGCGTGAAGTACTTCTCCTTCGCGGCGCTGTAGGTGAGGCCAAGCTTCGCGAGTTGGTCGCGGCAAGCCTTGCGGATCGCGTCTTCTTTCTCCTGGAAGCGGAACATCGCGGCGCGGCCGAGGCCGAGGCAGAACAGCACAAAGACCGCGGTGTACATGAGGCGTTTCAGTGAGAGGGACAGTTTAGTTCTCCTTGTGTGTTCGGATTCCCGCCAACAGCCAGAACAATCCCCATTCCGCGGGACGGTGAAAGGGGTAATCGACGCACGCGGCCGCCAGCAGGCAGACGGCGGCGGCGAGCGCGGCGGCGTCGCGAAGCTTGAACAACAGCCAGGCGGCGGCGCCGAGAAAAGCGCACAGACCGATGGGCCCGTACTCGACCCAGAATTCGAGGTAGTCGTTGTGGGCGTGGGTTTGGCCGAGAGCGCCCGGCCCCTGGCCGGCGGGAGGAACCTCGCCCAGATGCGAGGCGGCGGCGCGCGCCAGGTCCAGCCGGCCTTTGACGGTGGCGCCCAGCGGGCGCGCCGGCGAGAGCCACAGCAAGGCCGCGGCGACCGGCACACCGGCGATGCACCACCACTTCGCGGCGGGCACTCGGCGCACGGCGAAGACGGCGGCCCCGGCCGGCAGGGCGAGCAGGAACACGCGCGAGCCCGTGGCGAGAATTCCGCCAAGGAGCAGCGCGAGCGATGCGAGGCCCGCCTTGTTTTTCGCGCCGGCCGCGAGCGGCAGCGAGGCGCACAGCCAGGCCGCAACGAAATTCGGGTTGCCCATCGTTCCGTACACGCGCATGCGCGCACTGGAGAATGCTTCGGGCTGCCAGCCGAGCCATTTGAGCGGGTCGAGGTTCACGGCTTGCAGCACCGCAACCGCGGCGAGCAGCGAGGAGCCGAGCAGGATGGCGCGCTTCACGCCGTCCGCGTCGAGCCGGCCCTCGCGCGCGGCCCAGCAGAGCGGCAGCGGAAGCACGGCGACGAGCAGCGCCTGGAGCGATACGAACGGCGCGATGGCGGCCGAAAGCGAGGCCGCGGCCGCCCATAGGAGCAGCGGCCAGCCAGCCCCCGACGGCCGGTTGAGCAGACCCGGCAGCACCGCGATAGACAGGCCGGCCAGCAGCCATGTCTTGGGCGTCGAAAACGGATGCTCGAGGCCGGGCCAGCAGGCCAGGGGCAGCAGGACGAGGCCCGCGTACACGAGCCGCTTTGTCCAAGCAGGATTCAAAACCCGGATATCATCTCACACAGGCGCCACTTACTGAAAGCCGCTCATGTTTCAAAACGAAAACCGGGCGCTCAACTGTAACTCCCTGCCGGGCGTGGAGGCTTCCGTGATCGTGCCGAACTGCGGCGTGTTGACGAACCGTGTCGGCGTGCCCCAGTTGGAGTGGTTCAGTGCGTTGAAGGCCTCACCGCGGAACTCCATGCGGATGCGTTCGGTCAGGATGAAGGAGCGCGCGAGGGCGAAATCCACGGTCGTCATGCCCGGGCCGTAAACGGTGTTGCGTCCCACGTCGCCGAAGGTGAACGCCGGTGGCGCGGAGAACGCGGCGGGGTTGAACCAGCGCTCCGTCGTGCCCGTACCCGGACCGAACACGGGCGCTCCGGTGTAGTTGGCGCGGATCGGGTTCTCGCCGACCACGGTTCCCGCGTTGGCCGTATCGCCGAAAACCGAAACCGTGAACGGGAAGCCGCTCTGCGCCTGAGCCACCGTGGAGAGCCTCCAGTTGCGCGTCGCCAGCTGCAGCCAGCGCGCGCCCTGGAGCGCGGGCACCTCGTACACCAGGCTCGCCGAGAAACGGTGGCGGATGTCGCAACCGAGCCCTTTTTCCGCGGCCAGATCGGCGTTGTTCTGCGGAATCGCGGCCTCCATCATGGGGGACCGGAAGGCGGGAGCGTCGGTCAGGTTCTTCGAGTAAGTGTAGTTCGCCAGAAGGCCGAGCCCGTGCGAGAACCGGCGCCGCACGTTGAGATAACCGCCATCGTACCAGCTTCGAGCCGTGTTCTGAAGTAAGTTGACTGCGCTTACGGGGAATGTTGTGCTCTGCACGTCGATCCCCTCGGGGATCACCGTGCCTTCCATGAAGGTGGCCGTCGGGTAGGGCCGGCGCGGCTGGATCGCGCCCGCTCCCGGCGGCGCGTTGTTGATGAGGTATGCACGCTGCAAGTGCAACCCGCGCTCCCCGTGATAGCCGGCTTCAAGCGTCGTGTCGCGCCCCAGGCTCTTCTGGAGGGAGGCGCTCATCTGCTGCACGTACTGCGACCGCGCATGCGGATCGAACGTGGCGAAACTGACCACCGTCTGGCCGAGCACCGGCTTTGGGAAGTCGAACCCGGTGATCTGCGGAGTGAAGTTATCGCTCTGCCGCGTGATAGGGAACAGGACCGGAACGTTATGCAGCTGGTTGCACCACGTATTCATGTCCACCGGCATGTAGAAGATGCCGTAGGCCGCGCGGAAAACCATTCCGGTTTTGTCGAAGTGGTGCGCGAAGCCGGCTCGCGGGGCGAAGCGAAGCTTGTTCGGATACATCAGGCCGCGCGGCATTCCGGTTTGCCCTCCGATGAAGGCGATCAGCTTGCCGTCCTGGGGAACCAGGTTGCTCCACTGCTGGCTGACGTCGATGAGCGGGGTTTCAAATTCGTAGCGCAGCCCGATGTCGATGGTGGTGCTGCGCGAGATTCGCCAGGTGTCCTGAACGAACGAATGGGCGGCCCAGTTCCGCAGATTCATGTTCGGAATGCCGGCCTGAAGCTGCTCGGACGCGGGCAGGCCGAGCAGGAAGCTGGCCAGCGCCGATCCGGTGCCGTCGTTCGTCAGCGTTTGGGTCGTGAAGCCGGAGGTGAACTGGTAAAACCCGCGGCTTTGCACCAGCGCCCACATGGGCCAGATCACGCGCCGGAGGCTTGCCCCGAACTTCAGGCTGTGGCTGCCCCGCTGCCAGCTTAGCGCGTCCCTGGCTTCGAGGCTGGTGTTCCACTGCGACATGGGCGTCGCCTGCCAGGCGTCGCCGAGCGGCGAGTATCCCTGCACGTTGAAGAACGGCGCTCCCCAGCCCTTCCGGCCGCCGAAACCAATCCCGGTAATCCCGAGATCGGCCACGATGTCGTTCGTGCCGTTGTTCTCGGACCAGTGGCTCATGGACAGGCGGGACACGCCGATCGAGGCCGTGTTCACGACCGTGGGCGAGATGATGCGGGTCCAGATGATGGCGCCGTTCTGCGAGGAGTTGTCGAAGTTGTAGCCGTAGCCTGGCAGATTCATCGGAGAGAAGCCGCGCTCGTTGCTCGAGGAAAAGCGGCCGGTGAGCGTGTCTCCTCCGCTCAGCAACCGGTCGATGCGAATGGTCCCCTGGTTGTTGCGCGACGTGCCGTTGCGAACGTCGAGCAGGTTGTTGGAATCCATGCCCGAACCGAAAATCGCCGGCGTGCCGTTCATGGTCATTCCCAGGCCCATGCCGCCCATCATGTTGGGCCGCGGCGTATAGTCCTGGAGCATCTTGAGCGCGGCCGGATTGATCATCGCGGCCGGAATCTCGTTATTGGCGAAGGGCGCGCGCAGCGTCTGCGGATTCGTGGGGCCGGTGGGTTTCGACGAGTCGTAGTTCGGATTCGGCCGCGAGCTGTACGGGTTGTAAATGACCACCCCGCTGCCGGAGAAGTCGCCCGCGGCTTCCTCGGCCGTGGGGACGGTCTCGGTCATGGTTTGCGCGCGCGTCTTCCGGAAGCCTTCATAGTTGGCGAAAAAGAAGGTCTTCTTTCCGGGCAGGGGGCCGCCGAGCGACGCGCCGAAGTTATTCTGCACCAAGTGGCTCGTGCCGGGCATTTCGTTCCAGGTGCGGGCGTCGAGCGCGTCGTTGCGCAGAAACTCGTAAGCCGTGCCGTGAAACTGGTTGGTGCCCTGCCGGGTGATGATGTTGATCTGTCCGCCGCCCGCGCCGCCGAGCTCCGCCAGGTAGCTCCCGGTCTGCACCTGAAACTCCTGAACCATGTCGGGCGAAGGGCTCAGGTTCATGGTGTAGAACGTAGTATCGGTGTTGGTGACGCCGTCGAGCAGGAAAAAGTTCGCGTTGGGGCGGTTGCCGCCGATGCTGATGGCGGAGCGCTGGCCGGGACGCCAGTAGAGCGGGCTCATCTCGCCGGTTTGTGCTCCGTGGCTGAGATGGACGCCGGGGACGGTGAGGGTGAGGTCGATCAGCATGCGGCCGTTCAGGGGCAGATCCTGAATCGACTTGGGTTCGACGACTTCGCCCAGGCTGACGTCCTGCGTTTTAAGGATTTCCGCCGAGCCGACCACCGAGATCTCCTCGTGCTTCTCGCCGAGCTGGAGCTTCACGTCGAGCCCCATGTGCTGGCCGACTTCGAGAAGGACGTCCTGCGTGCGGACCGGGAAGCCGGGGGCGCCGACCGAGACCGAATACCCGCCGGGCAGGAGGTTGGGGAAATCGTATACCCCGGATTCGTTCGCAACTGCCTTGCGCACGGCGCCGGTCGCGCGCGCGGTGACGGTCACTTCGGCCCCGGAGACGGGGGCCGCCGATGGGTCGCTAATTCTCCCGCTCAGCGTTGCGAAGTTACTCTGTGCCGAGAGGCAAAACGAGGCGGCGACAAGAATTCCCAGTGTCTTGATCATACAGGCGGCGACCCAGTATGGAGCAGCCGTGCTGGGTTGACAATAATGTCTGCGTATTAATGACAATGCGTGATAGGCTAATGCCTCATGACGAATAAGCTGCTGGTTCTCGCCTGCACGCTGGCTCCGCTGGCGTTTGCTCAAGTGCCCGCTCCGAACGCGGCCGGAGTTTCGATGGGGCACCTGCACATCAAGTCGCGCGACGTCGCGGCGCAGCGGAAGCTTTGGATCGACGTGCTGGGCGGGCGGCCGGGAAAGCTCGGGCCCATGGAGTCGGCGAAGTTTCCCGGCGTGATCGTGCTCTACCAGCAGGGCGAGCCGGACGGCGGCACGGTGGGGTCCGTGGTGAACCATCTCGGGTTCTGCGTGCGGGATTTGCAGGATGTGCTGGCCAAGGCGCGGGCGGCGGGAATCAGGATCGAAGGCGAGACGAAGACGAACGCGTTCATCATGGGGCCGGACGAGATCAAGATCGAGCTGATGGCGGATCCGAAGCTCGCCGGGCCCGCGGCGCACCACCACGTACACTTCTTCGATACGGCGGTGGACGATACGAAGGCCTGGTACGTGAAGACGTTCGGCGCGGCGCCGGGGCGGCGGGCGCAGTTCGAGGCGGCCGATGTGCCGGGCGCGAACCTCACGTTCACGCTGTCGCCTGCGGGAGCGACGGTGGGGACCAAGGGCCGGGCGCTCGATCACATCGGGTTCGAGGTGAAGAACCTGGAGGCGTTCACGAAGAAACTCGAAGCCGCGGGCGTGAAGTTCGACGTGCCGTACAAGAACGTGCCGGCGCTCGGCATCGCGGTCGCGTTTTTGACGGATCCGTTCGGGACTTACGTGGAGCTGACCGAGGGATTGGACAAGCTCTGAGCCGTTAGCGCTTCAGCGGGTCTTCAACCCAGGGCGGCGTGGCTTCGATGAGGCGGCCGAGCGCGGGCTCCAGGCGGTCCATCGCTTCCTTCATTTCCCAGGCGACGCGGCGGTAACTGAAGTGGCCTTTCACGCCGGAGCGCAGGCGGCAGATGTACTCGGCTTCGGCGAAATCCATCTTGAAGAGAAAACGCGCGCGGGTCGCGAAGGGCGTCAGGTAGTGCGCGCCGGGGGCGGGTAACGCTGCGCGGACGGCGAGCGCGCGGTCTAGCGCGTCCGCATACTCCGTTGTCAGGCCGGCGTCGATCACCGCTTCGGGCGTCTCGTAGCCGAGGCTCGCGGAAAACTCCTGGCGGTACTGTTGGCAGCGGCGGTGCCTGTGCAGGTCGCGGTAGGCGCCGATGTCCATCACGATGTCGTAGACGTACGGGCCCCCGCGGAACTCGCGCAGCAGTTCTTCACGGCGCGTGCGCGAGCGCAGCGCGGTATCGAAGACCTCCGCTTTGAGCGCGGCGCTCCAGCCGCGGGCCGCTTCGTACAGCTCGCGGAAGGGGCGGTCCGTCACCGGGTAGAGCAGCGTGGCGGCGATCTCGGCCTCGGAATCCGTGGGGCGGAGAAGATCGACGCGCGGCGGCTCCATGCCCGAAGCGGGCGGCAGGTTCTGCGCGGCCCATTGCCGCAGATCGGCCCGCGCCGCGGCCGCGTGCGCGTCCGGATCCGTGTGGCGCGCGAGCGTTGGTGAGAGCGGCTCGGCGGGAGCCGCGGCGTCCCAAACGCAATCGGGCGGGCGCGCGCAGGCTTCCGCGATCTCATCGGCGAGACTGCGCAGTTCCGCGTATTCGGACGCCTTCAGGCGGCGGATCTGCTTTTCGACGGTGCGTATGCTGGCTGCCTGGCCGACGTTGGTCGGAACGCCGAAGAACAGCAGGTAGCGCGCGACGTCGAACGCGCGGGCGGCGATGTTGCGGCCGTAGGCGTCCGGCTTCATACCTTCGGGGCGCGGCAGGCGCGCGCCGAGGTGCTCGACCATCGCGGCGTGGATGCGCTGGTAGGCCGCGAGCAGGCCCTGCGCCGCCGCGCGGTAGGTTTCCGCTTCGGCGGGCGAGAACTCAGGCGGCGTCACGAAGCCCGAGCGCGAAAAATCCTGGTAGCGCGAGGATTTCGCCTGGCCGTCCCAAAGCGGCTCGTCCTCGATTTCGGTGGCCGCAAGCTCGGAGATTCCCTCGAAGCACATGACGGTGTGGCCGAGATCGGCGATCGAGGCGTGCCCGTATTGAAAGTAGAAGTGCTCGAGGAATTTGTGCGAATCGTGCGCGCGCACCCAATCGATGGACTCGCGGATGGAATCGGGCGAGCGGCTGTAGCGCGCGAGCGCGTAGGCGCACTTTTCCGGCGGCATGGGCGCGAGCGTGAGCACGCGTTTGGGAGATTGCGGCATGAACCGCTATCATAGAACACCCATGCTCGTGAGAATAAAAAGGCTGCATCCCGATGCATTTCTGCCGGAATACGCGCACGGGCCGGAGGAGGACGCCGGGCTCGATCTGCGGGCGGTCGAGGACGCTGTGCTCGCGCCGGGCGAGCCGCGCGCCGTCGCGACGGGGCTTGCGATCGAGCTGCCGCCGGGCTTCGAAGCGCAGGTGCGGCCGCGCAGTGGGCTCGCGCTCAAGCACGCGATCACGCTGCCGAACAGCCCCGGGACGATCGATCCCGGCTACCGCGGCGAAATCCGCGTGATCCTGCTGAACCTCGGCCGCGAGCCCTATCGCGTGGCGAAGGGCGAGCGCATCGCCCAGATGGTGATCGCGCGGTACGAAAAAGTCGAGTGGCAGGAAGCCGAACTCAACGGCACGAACCGCGGCGCGGGCGGGTTCGGGTCGTCGGGGAAGTGACGCTACGGAAGTATGTCCTGCACCGCCGCGAGCGGTTTTGTCGGCTGAACTCTATCCCACCCGTGATATCCTTCGGCCATGCGTTTGCTCGCAATGGCCGCGCTGGCGGCGCTACTCGCGCGGGCCGGCGATGTGATCCGCGTCGGCCTGGTCCAGATGGACGGGCGTCCGCTCGATAAGGAATACAATCTCGCGCAGGCGGAGAGCGGCATACGGCGAGCCGCGCAGAGAGGCGCGCAAATCGTGTGCACGCCGGAGTCGTCGGTGCAGGGGTACGCGCGCGTCGAGTTCCCTGAGGGCGAGTCCGTGGACGACCCCAAGCTCGTGGCCGAGCGCGCGAAGATTTTCGCGGGGGCCGAGCCGGTCCCGGGCGCGGCCACCGAGCGGTTCGCGCGGCTCGCGAAAGAGCTGGGAGTGTGGATCGTGTTTGGCATGGACGAGAACCGGTCCGGCAAGATGTTCAACTCCGCGATCCTCATGAGCCCGCGGGGAACGATCGAGGGCGTCTACAGCAAGGTCCATCTGCAAAACTGGATGACCGCCTCGGGCGTTAACCATGGCGACGGTTTTCCGGTGTGGGAGATCGAAATCGGCAAGGTGCGGACGAAGGTCGGGATCCAGATCTGCTACGACATCCAGCACCCGGAGTCCACGCGCGAGCTGGCGCTGGGCGGCGCCGAGGTCGTCTTCGTTCCGTATTGCACGCGGGACTTCTCGCGTCCGCTGCTCGTACACCTGTTCCAAACGCGCGCACTCGAAAACCGCGTGTTCCTCGCGCGCGTGAACTACGGCGAACCGCGGAACTCGGGCACGAGTTCGATCATCGACTTCGAAGGCTCAACGCTGGACGAGCTCGACCGCGCGCCCGGGGTGCTGGTGGGCGATCTGAACCTGACGGCGCTGCGGAAGATCCGGGCGGCATGGAACCCGGTTTACGGCGCGCCCTACAGGCAGCCGGACGCGTACAAGCGGCTCACGCGCCCGTGAACACGCTGCGCAGCTGCTACGGCTGCATCAGATCCAAGGTTCGCACTACGGGCTCGGGGCGCTCGTCGAACACGAGCAGCAGGTCTTCCGGGCGAAGCCGCCGGCGGTAGAACAGGACGCCTGCTTTGCACACGGCTGCGAAGACGAAAAGCCACACCATGCGCGACGGCTCGCGTAGAATCCAGAGCTCGAAGCCGGAAAGGGAGCTGACGTAGGCGAGGAAGGCAAGCGTGTAAACGGGCCAGAGCGCTTTGATGTTCGCCTTGCCCGGAACGTAGGAGCAGGTGAACGGCAGTTTCGCGAAGCCTGCCAGCAGAACCTCCATGAGCAGCCACGCGACGGTGCATCCGAACACGATGTGCAGGCTGGCCGCCGTCCAGCCCCAAATAGCGATGTGGACGGGCAGCAGCAGCGCGTAGAGCGGAAGGATGCCGACAACCAGCACAGCCTTGCGGACCCCCGGCAGGTAGTCTCTGGAATCTTTGCGGCCGGAGACGCGGAACAGCCAGTTTGCGCCCAGCTCCGCCGGAATGGCAAACATGTGACGCATTCCGCACAGGAGGAACAACGAGAGGACGATGGGCACAGGTAAGAGCACGCCCTGCGGAGACTGCCACCAGGTGCGGCTGCCGCTGGCAATCACCGCCGCGAGGGTTTGGCCGACGAGCGCGAACCCGACTCCGGCCCACGCGCAGAGCACGCTTCGGTGATTCCTGCTTCGGAGCATGGTATCGACGACGAAATGGAAAGAAGCCCGCTCCCCGGCGGTCCTGAGAAAGACCGTGTTCAGGACACCGGACGCGGCGCGCCTGAGCCGGCCCGGCGCCATGCGAGACGATTCGGTCAATTCCAGGGATCGCGAGACGTGGCGTTTGTAGCTGAGCGTGAAGGCGGCCGCTCCCGTCAAGCCCGCGGCCGCGAGCGCCGTCAGGGCCTGCGCGGCCAGCTCACGAAACAACGGCTGCTTCCACCCAAGCTCCGTCTGGTAAAAGCCGATAAACCATGCGGGCGGAAACAGGCGCAGCGCCGTCGTGAGCGGCCGGCCGGGCGTGATGCCGTTCGTCACGGAAGCCGAGCTGAAGAACATCAACAGCAGAGCGGTAATGAGCAGGCCCTGGGCATAGGGCGAGACGCGCCGGAACCAGCGCCAGCCGAGCACGTTCATCAACAGTCCCTGGAGCGAGATCAGCGCAAGGAAGACAAACGCGTTTCCGGCCAGCACGGCGAGAGCGTGCCCCCGGGCGAACCATGCGACGGACCTCAGGTCCTCGGTCTGCACCACGACCATGGGGAAAATTATGGTGGAGAACGCGTTGACCGCCACCGTGAACACGGCCCACAAGCCGGCCAGCGCGGCGATTTTGGCGGTGAGAATCGTGCCCAGGCGGAGAGGGAATGGTTGAAGAACGTTGTAGTCGCGGCGGTCCGGCAGAAGCGTATCCCATTCAAGAACCACCAGGATGCCCAGCACGGTCATGGAAAACGAGAGATACAGCCCCTTCTCAGGGAGCGAGTGAAGATCCCGGACCCAAAGCGGCAGCGTGTACATGGGGCCGTAGATGAAATTCTCGAGCACCGGAAAGAAGACTCCGGGCGCCGCCACGAGCGCGAGAATGTTGATCAGCGTCGAGCTGGTGTCGCCTTCGAGGCAGATCAGGTCGTTTTCGAGAAACTTGCGGAAGAACAGCTTCACCAGCTCGCGAAACTGCTTGCCTTCGCGCCGCAACGAATCCCGAATCGTGCCCATGCGGTTACGCCTTCATCACCGCGATCATCTCTTCGGCCAGCTTCCCGGTGTCCTCCTGAACGACGAGTTGCGAGAAAACGTCTTCAAGCGACGGCGATTCGAGGAGCTCCCTCAGGCGCGCGACAGAGTCGTGCGCGACGATTTTGCCTTTCCGCAGGATGATGACCCGCGTGCAGACTTTCTCCACGACCTCGAGCACGTGCGAGCTGTACAGGATCACTTTTCCTTCGCGTGACAGCGAACGCACGAGGTGGCGGAAGACGAGCGCGGACGTCACGTCGAGTCCGGAGAGAGGCTCGTCGAAAACCAGGACTTCCGGGTTATGAAGCAGGGCGGCGATGATGAGTATCTTCTGCCGCATGCCCTTCGAGTAGGAGGAGATGGGCGAATATCTGTGGTCGAATAGAGAGAAGAGGTTGAGCAACGCGCCGACCTTCTCGTGGAGCTGCTTCTCCGGTAAGTCGCGCAGGCGGCCGGCCAGTTGGAGATACTCGAGCCCGGTCAGGTACGGATAGACGTGCGGCTCTTCGGGTACATAGCCTAGCACGCGCTGGTAGGAGATCAGATCTTCGCGAATGTTCTTGCCGCGGTAGAACGCCTCTCCGCTGGACGGCTCCAGCATGCCGGTGAGCATCTTAACAGTGGTGCTCTTGCCGGAGCCGTTGGGCCCGAGATAGCCGAGGACCTCACCCGGCCGTATCGTGAAGCTCACGCCGGCGACGGCGGCTCTCTGGCGGTAGGTTCGAGTGAGTCCGACGACTTGGAGCATCGATGTAAGCGTGAGCACGTTTTGAGCCAGAAAAAAGCATTCGTCTCACTACGGCCGCGCAGAGAGACTGTCCGATATTGGGACGGGCATGTCCGGAAACGACGCCCAGCCCGTAAGCCTCAGTGAAGATGCTTCTGCAAGAACGCGATCACGCGGTTAAATGCGTCCGCGACGCGCGGGTCGTCCATGTTGCGGTCGAATCCGTGCTCGCCGCCAGGGATCGTCAGAAACTCCGTCGCGACGCCGTTCCGCTTCAGCTCTTTCTCCATAAGGACGGATTGCGCGAAGGGCACGTCCGTGTCCTTGTCGCCGTGCAGCAGCATCGTAGGCGGGTAGTCGCGGGTGACCTTGCGCAGCGGGCAGAACGCGTCGAATGCCGTCGGGTTCTTGCGAGGATCGATTCCGGCGACGAGGTCCGGCCACAGCCCCTGCTGCCGCGTGTAGAGATAGAAACTGTCGCGCTGCGGCGCGCCTTCGTCGTTGGCGATCGCAGTTCCTCCGACCGACGCGTACGCCTGTGCGCGCGAGACCGCAGGCTGGCGGGAATAGAAGGGATCGGGACGGCTGTACCAATCACCCGCGATGTCGCCGTATCCATAGAACGAAACGAGCGCGCGGGGGCGCGGCCGGAAGCGGTAGCCGGACGTCAGCGTGAGATAGCCGCCCGCCGAGTGGCCTATGACGGCGATGCGGTCCGGATCGATCTGAAACAGCGCCGGGCCCTTCTCGCGCATCCAGCGGTAGGCGTCCGCGACGTCGTCGAGGATGGCCGGGAGCTTGGTTTCCGGGGCGAGCCGGTAGTCGATCGACACCACTACGAAGCCCGCGTTGAGGTAGCGCTGGAGCTGGACGGTGCGAATGCCGCCGCGATCGCCCATGATGAGCGCACCGCCGTGAATCCAGAGAATAGCGGGCCGGACGCCGCGGCCCGGCGCGCGATACACGTCGGCCTGAATCGCTAGCGCTCCGGCGGTTTTGTAAGTGTACGCGGTCTTCGTGTAGGCTTTTTCGCCGGCGGCCACCGTGACCAAAATCGGAGCCAACCACAGCAGCATTTTCATCAACACGGATTGTAGACTAGAGAGAAACCTCTATGAGAATGCCTTGGGTCTCTATCCTGCTTGTGGCCTCCGCCGGATTTAGCGCCGCGCAGCCGCTGCGCCTGCGCGACATCGCTCCGGTCGATGCGCACGCTCACGTGTACGCGGACGATCCGCACATAAAGGCGATGCTCGAGCGGCAGAATATGCGGATCGTGAACCTCACGTGCGTCGATCCGTACGATCGCGGCTTCGAGACCTGGCCCCCGCAGCACCAGGCAATGCTCGCGGTGGCGCGCGGGGCGAAAGGGCGCGCGCCGTGGGTTGCCACCTTCGAAGCCACGGACTGGGAGGAGCCGGGGTTCTCGGCCCGCGTGATCAAAGATCTCGACCAGGCCTTCCGCGAGGGCGCCGTCGGCGTGAAGTTCTACAAGACGATCGGCATGTATTACCGGTCGAAGGACGGCCGGTACGTGATGCCGGACGATCCCGCCTTCTCGCCGATCCTCGATGCCATCGAGGCGCGCGGCAAGACGGTCTATGCGCATTTCGCCGAGCCGAACGGCGCATGGAAGCCGTTCGATCCGGCGGACCCGGATTCGTCATACTACCGCGACAACCCGGCGTGGCACATGTACGGGCATCCGGAGCGGCCTCCGAAGCAAGTCATTCTGGCGGCGCGCGACCGCATGCTGGCCGCGCATCTCGGGCTGCGAGTGATCGGGTGCCACCTGGGCAGCATGGAGGACAACGTGGACGAAGTGGCCCGGCGCCTCGACCGCTTTCCGAATTTCGCGGTGGATACGGCGGCGCGCGTGACGCACCTGGCGCTGCAACCGCGCGAGAAGGTCCGGGCGTTTCTGCTGAAGTATCAGGACCGCGTGCTCTATGCGACCGACGACGGGCTGGTTCCGGGAGGCGACGGCGCGGCGAGCGCGAAGCGGTGGGAGGCCGATCTCGAGCGCGATTGGAAGTTCTTCGCGACGGCGGAGAAGGTGGAGTACATGGGCAAGCCGGTTCAGGGGCTTGCGCTGCCCGAGCCGGTGCTGCGGAAGATTTTTCACGACAACGTGGCCAAATGGGTCAAGTAGCT
This sequence comes from Acidobacteriota bacterium, assembly GCA_050261515.1. Lineage (GTDB taxonomy): Bacteria > Acidobacteriota > Terriglobia > Bryobacterales > Bryobacteraceae > JBLNDJ01. Next base: position 56,653 of record JBLNDJ010000032.1, read on the forward strand.
TAGCGCCGCCGCCGTTTCCACAGCGCGTAGGCCAGCGCGGCGAGGGCGAATGCCGTCGCGGCTCCGATGAGGAAATAGCGGTGCAGGTCGGTCGAGACACGGTGCCACTGCTCGCCGAGGAAGTAGCCGAGCGAGAGGAACGTCGCCGACCAGATCACTGCGCCCGGGTAGGCGAACAGGGCGAACCACGGCGCTTCGAGCTCGCTTGCTCCGGCGACATACGCCGTCAGGTGGCGCACGCCGGGCACGAAGTATCCGAGCGTGAGCGTGAAGCGGCCGATGCGGCGGAACCAGTCGTGGACCTGGTGCACGCGCTCCATGCGTATGTGCAGTTTCGCGCCGTACTTTTCGATCAGGAAGTAGCCCGTGGCGCGGCCAAGCGTGTAGCTGGCCGTGATGCCGCAGATGCTGCCGAGCACGGCCGCGGCCATGGCGGGGATCGCCTCGAGCTGGCCGCGATAGATCAGGTAGCCGGCGAAGGTGAGCAGCGTCTCGTCGGGAATGGGTAGCCCGACGATTCCGAGCACGAGCAGCGAGAAAATCCCGAAGTATCCGTAGCGGGCGATCCAGTCGAAGATGAGTTCCAAATCTCAGCGTAGCGTGTCGCCGGCCAGGGGCAGGCCCGGGGGCCTGGAAGTTGGTCGATCCGGCTGCTCCCCTAGGCGCCCGAATGAGCTTGAAACCGGACTACTCCGGCCTGCCGCGATTCATAGTGCAATTCGACTGCTTGTTCGGTTTGCACGATGCCGAGGCGGATGGGGTGGTCGCAGGCATTGAGATCCAGCAAGGCTGCAAAGCGCGCCGCCCCGGCGGCGTTCTGACTCACGCGGATTACGGGGGCGGGCTCCTTCGACCCCAGCGCGCGCGATCGCCAGCCCCCGGAGACTTCGACTTCCACGGCTCCGGCGAAGGCCAGCGCCGCTCGCGATCCGATCGCGAAGCACATGTCGCCGAGAGGGCGGACCGGTGCGCCGGCGTGCCAGAACTGCTCGCAAACGCGCCCGCCCGCGATGTCGTCGAGGATAAAGAGCAGGTTCGGTTTCAGGAACAGCAAGCGGCGGCGATGCTCCACTCCGCCATAACGGACCGTGGCGTCGAGCTTATCCTGCGCCGGTCCGGTGCGCCATTCGCGAATTTGCACTTGCGGCGTATCGAGCCAGCGGAAAGGCCCGGCGGGTGTCGCCTGGTCGCGCCCGTCCACGCGCACCGTGTTGTGCGCGGCGGACCCGCGGAACCGGTCGCGCCATTCGGGATCGCTGACATATGTATACGTGCCGGGGTCGATCAGAATCTCTTCGGCGCCGAGGCGCGCGACGATGCTGAGCGTGTCCGAATGGCTGTGGCCGGCGCTTCCGCCTGCAAACGGGCCGGCGTCGATGACGATGTGCGTCTCGCCCGCGGCCAGGATTGCGGCGCCCGCGTCGGGGTACAACTTCGAGTGCGGCGCGGCGGGCACGTCCGCGAACTCGCGCGGGCCGAGCCACCAGGCGGCCTGCTCCGGCGCGTCTTTGCACCGGGCGCCCCAATCTTCGCGGCCGAGCAGCGCGGCGGCGGTGGCAAGGGTCGCGCGGCCGAAACGGTCCCGCGCGCCGTAGGGATGGAAGAACCGGCCTCCGTCGTCGTCGCCCAGGAAGGGGAGGCTGCGCGAAGGCCCGAGCAGGGCGCCGGCGTAGTCCGCCATGCGCGCGAGGCGCTGCTTGTAGTCCTCCGGTGTATCCGCGAGCACGGCGTGGAACAGGAACATGTCGAGCGCATAGATGTGGTAGTAGCTCGACTGCTCGAAGTGGCTGCCGTCTTCGCGCACTTGCGCCCGCATCTGCTCGCGGACGATGCGCCCGCCGTTTTCGGCCCAGCGCGCGGATTCCGGGAACGCGGGGAACAGCGCGCCAAGCGCGTGCAGCGCCACCGCCTCGCCGAGCAAGTGCGTGTTCGGAGAAAAGTAGATCGAGAGGTTCCGCTCGATGTACCGGCCGTGGCGGTGAAGCGCGGTGAGGAAGCGCCGGCGAAGCGGCGCGTCCATTTCAGCGCCGGTGAGGTGATACACCCAGGTCCATGAGAGGGCGCGGAAGGCGGCTTCGAGCGCGCTGGTCCAGTTGATGCCGGCGAGGAACGGGTTCGCGCGCATCCAGCTTTCGAATTGGGTTGCGATTTCGTCGAGGAACTCGCGCCTGCCGGTGAACAGAAACGCCTGCGCGAGCAGCACCCAGTGCTGGTGCCGGTTCAGCTCCCAGATGATCTTGTGGTCGCCGGCGCGCTGCGCGTCGAGATACGGAATCAGGCGGAAATAGCGCGGTTCGGTTGAAATTCCGCTCGAGTAATCGCGGCGCCAGTCGATTTCAGGGCCGGTCTCGATGGTGCAGCCGAGCAGCGGAAAGCGATGAGTGAGTATCTGCGCGGCGAGCGCTTCGACGTCGCGGGCGTACGCGGTGCCGCGCAAGGCGTCCGCTACTGTGTGCGGCTCCGGCAGCGCGGCCAGCGGCGCGGCCTGTTCGCCCGGCGCGCGCGGCGAGGCGAGCCACATCCGGAGATTGCCCGCCTCCTGCGCGATGCGGAATGCGAGTTCAGCCCGGCTGCGCACTCGATCAGGAGAACATAGGTCTCGCGGCGCGCGCAATCGAGTTCTTCGCGGTCTCCACGATATGGCGGGCCGAAATGCCGAAGCGCTCGAGCAGCTCGGCGGGCTTGCCGCTGCGCGGAATCTCGCGGACCGCGAGCTTGTGGACCGCCGCGCGCTCCTCCGCCAGCGCCGCCAGAACCGAGTCGCCGAGGCCGCCGTGCGCGTAGTGGTCCTCCACCGTGATGACGACTCCGCCCGCCGCGCGGCTCGCCTCGATGAGCCCCTCGCGGTCGATGGGCTGGATGCTGAACAGATCGATGACTCGCACCGCAATGCCCTCCTGCCGTAACTGTTCGTGCGCGGCCAGGGCCTCGGCCAGCGTCACGCCGCCTGCGACGATCACCGCGCGGTCGCGGTCGCTCTTCCGCAGCACTTTGCACTTGCCGATCGCGAAGCTCTCGTCAGGCCCGTATACGACGGGCGACCCCGGGCGCCCCAGGCGCAGGTAGCACGGTCCTTTGTGCCCGATTGCGAGTTCGGTGGCGCGCCATGCGGCCGTCGCGTCCGACGGGTAGAGCACCGTGTAGTTCGGCTCGGCGCAGGTCATTGCGATGTCTTCGAGCGCCATCTGTGTGGGGCCGTCCTCGCCGATCGAGACACCGACGTGCGTGCCCGCCAGCTTGATATTCGAGTTGCTGATGGCCGCGATGCGGAGGAAGTCATAGGCGCGCGTCAGGAAGCAGCCGAACGTGGAGACGAAGGGGATCTTGCCCTGCGCCGCCAGGCCCATCCCCATGCCCGTCATATTCTGCTCGGCGATGAAGCACTCGAAGAAGCGCTCGGGCGCGGCCTTCATGAACTCTTCGGTGTAGGTGGAATTCTTCACGTCGCCATCGAGCACGACGATGCGCGGGTCGGCCTTGCCGAGCGCGGCGAGCGCGTCCCCGAACGCCTTGCGCGTGGCCACCAGCTCGCCGCCGGGCTTGTAGGGCGGCTGCGCGGCGGCGGCCGGCCGCCCGTTGCCGCTCGCGGTGGACTGCGGCAGCTTCGGCGTCCACGGCAGGGCATCGCCGTGGAGCTTCGTCTCGAGCGCCGCGATCATCTTCGCGGCCACGTCGGGCTTCATCGCCTTGCCGTGCTCGCCTTCCTTGTCCTCCACGCCGATCATCCCTTTGCCCTTGATCGTGCGCGCGAGGACGACGGTCGGCCGGTCCGTGGTCTGCGCGGCCTTCGCGTACGCGTCGAGCAGCTCCGGGATGCTATGACCATCGACCACGAGCGCCTGCCATCCGAACGCCTCCCAGCGGCGGCGGTAGGTCTCCATGTCGTGCTGGAGCATCGTGGGCTGGCTCTGGCCCAGGCGGTTCACGTCGATCGTGGCGCACAGGCTGCCTAGCTTCCACGTGGGCGCGGTCTCGGCCGCTTCCCACACCGAACCCTCGGCCGTTTCGCCGTCGCCCATGAGCACGTAAATGCGCTGGTCCGAGCCGTTGAGGCGCGCGCCAAGCGCCATGCCGATCGCGACCGGCAGGCCCTGGCCGAGCGATCCCGTCGCGACGCTCACGAACGGCAGGCGCGGCGTCGGGTGGCCTTCGAGGTCGGAATCGATCCGCCGCAGAGTGAGAAGATGCTCCACCGGGAACGCGCCCGCCTCGGCCCACGCAGCATAGAGGATCGGTGCGGCGTGCCCCTTCGACAGCACGAATTTGTCGCTGTTCGGATTGCGCGGGTTGGCGGGATCGTAGCGCATCACCGAGAAGAACAGCACGGACATGATCTCGGCCGCAGACGTCGAGCTGGTCGGATGGCCGCTACCGGCCGCGGTGGTGGCGCGGATCGCATCGATCCGCATGCGCGTGGCTTTCTCTTCGAGCAGTGCGAGAGATGATGCAGGCATGTGTGCCCCTCCGTTCCCTGCTCCCAGAATAGCGCCGGTGGCGCTCGGGGACGTGCTGGGCGTGCGTACGTGCGGCTCGATGAGAATCGGTCGTGCGACTCTTGTGCGGGGTGTCGTGCGCGGTGCTCCAGATAGCCGCGGCGGGCCGCGATATAGCGACCGCGTTCAAGGCGATCTGCCGCGCCGCGGCCGCCGCGCGATAGGCCTCAGAGCTTCACGATCGCGCGCCGCTCGGCCGATTCCTGCGCGAGCAGGGTGATCTCGTTCACGCGGAAAATATCGTCCAGCGTGAGCGGGGGCGCGGCCCCGAGATATACCGACTGCGTGAACTCGATGAACAGCGATCGACGCGGGGGCAGTTCGCGAATCACGCGCGGCGGCTTCGTTCCGGTGAGCAGCGTGACGCCCGTCGATTCCTGGTATTCCACGATGCCCTTCGTGCCGGCCAGCCGCAGGCGGTCGTCGCCGTGCGAGGGCGCTCCTTCGGGGCGCAGGTAGTCCATGTGCAGCGTCGCCACGCCGCCGTTGTCCAGGCGGAACGTGGACGCGGTCACGTTCTCCATATCGCCCAGCTCCGGGAACCCGACGCGCGACACGAACGAGACGGCCTCGGTGAACTCGCGCCCGCTCGACCAGCGCATGAGGTCGATCATGTGTATGCCGATCCACGGAATGGTCCCGCCGTAGGTGGCGCGGCGCTTGTACCACTCCGGCCGGTCGCCAGCCTGGTACGATTTCTGCGCCGAGATCTGGGCCACTTCGCCGATCTCGCCGGAGGCGGCCACCTGCTTGATCGCCAGATACTCGGGCTCGAAACGCATCGGCAGCAGCGTGGTGAGGCGCACCTCCTTGTTGCGCGCAAGCGCCTGGCGGATGCGTGCGAGATCCGCGCGCTTGATGGCGAGCGGCTTTTCCGCGGCCACGTGCAGCTTGCGTTCGATGCACGCGAGCACCGCCTCCGCGCGCTCGCCGTTGTTGTTGCACACGCCCACGACGTCGAGTTGCTCGCGGTCGAGCATCTCGCGGTAATCCGTGTAACGGCGTATGGAGGCGAACTGCGGCCGCGATGCGGCGGCGGGGTCCGCCACGGCGACCAGCACGGCGTCCGGGATGCGCGCGAGCGCGCCCGTGATCTCGTAGAAATGCCCGTCCAGGCCGATCAGGCCGATCCGAACCTTGCGGGGCAGGTGCACCGGCTCCGCGTTCTGCGCGGCCGCGATTGCCGTTGCCGCCGCGCCCGCGAACCATTCGCGGCGTGTCGTTCTGCGCATTCCAGCAATTGTACAATGCGATTTATGCTGCGACTCGCGTTGTTCCTGGGATTCCTGGCGTGTACACTCGCGCGGGCAGCTTCTCCGGTGTACGTCGTGCTCTGGTTCGATACGGAGGACTACGTGGCGCCCGCGGCCGACGATGCCGCGCTCAGGATCGCGCGGGACCTGACAGATCTGGGCGTGCGCGCGACGTTCAAAGTGGTCGCAGAGAAGGCGCGCGTGCTCGAGCAACGCGGGCGCTGGGACGTGGTGCGCGCGCTCGCACTGCACGACATCGGCTATCACACGGCCTTCCACAGCATGCCGCCGGCTCCGGCCGTGTACCTGCGCGATCTCGGGTTCCTTGAAGGCGCGGCGGAGTTCGAGCGGCGCGAGGCCTCGGGCGCACGCGAGGTCCAGCGCATCTTCGGCGTGCGGCCGAGTTGCTATGGGCAGCCGGGCAGCTCCTGGGGGCCGCAATCGAATCCGGCGCTGCGCCGCATGGGTATTCCGATGTATATGGACGAGGGTACGCAGGTGGGGCTCGACGATCAGCCGTTCTGGTACGGCGGCCTGCTGCACGTCTTCAACATGGGCAAGTACGCGTTGCGCGCACCGCTCGACGGCCCGGAGTCCGTCCCGCAGAGCTACAAGCAGTTCGACGCGGCCGAAGCCGCGCTGGCCGCGAGCGGCGGCGGCGTGATCAGCATCTACTACCACCCCACAGAGTTCGTCAGCAAGAAGTTCTGGGATAGCGTGAACTTTCCCAAGGGCGCGGACCGCGAGCGCTCCGAGTGGACAATCCAGCCGCAGAGAACGCCGGCCGATTCCGAGCGCTGCTACCGCGTGCTTCGCGATTACGTGGCGCACATGAAGTCCGTCGCGGGCGTGCGGTTCGTGACGGCGACCGATCTGCTGCAGCTCTACGGCAGCGCGCAGCCGCCGCGCGTGGACCGCGCCCGCATCGCGGCCCATATGGCCGCGCGCCAGACATTCCTCCGGACCGAACAGGGGGCGCTCTCGGCCGCCGACATGCTGCTCGTTCTGCTCGGCATGGAGCCCGAGGTGGTTGACGGCCCGGCGACGCGCATCGCGACGACATACCGGCACGAGACGATCGCGCGCGCGGCGTTCGAGCGTGCCAAGGCCGATGTCGTCTCGTTCATCCGCGCGAACAAGCGGCTCCCGGCCGAGGTGTGGATCGCATCGGAAAAACTCTCGACGGGCGATTTCGCCGCGACGCTCGCGGCCGACGATGGCGGTTCGAAACAGGTGACCGTGCGCCGGGCGAACCTCGAGTTCGAGAAGTACGTCTCGCAGGACCCAAAGGGTTCCTTCAGCTGGCCGATTCACCCGGAAGGCTTCAGCGCGCCGGAGCTGCTCGAACTCGGGCGGCTCCAGGCGTGGACCCTCAAGCCCGCGCGGCTGCGGTGACCGGGCTTGACGCGCGCCTGACGAAGCGGTATCTGTCTAGGCGAGGATTCCCTTCCATGATGAAGGCGGACAAAGCATCTGTGATTTGGGACGCGGACAAGAAGCTCTGGCGTGTTCGCATCCAGATGGGAGAAGAAGTTATCAAGCGTCCCTGCTCGGGCCGCAAAGTCTCGCGCGACGCGGGCGATGACGCGCTCCGCGCCGCGGCCATTGAGACGGCGCGCGCGGACGGGTATGAAGTGGACCCCGGGGCCGTGGCGATCGAGCGGTGAGATTAGCCGGGGAAATCGTTTTCGAGTAATGCGGCGATCTGGCGCCGCAGTGCCGGTACATCTTCGGTTGCGGCGACCCACAAGATCTGCCAGTCCAGGTCGAAATAGGCATGCACGATGCGGTGCCGCACGCTCACGATCTGATGCCAGGGTACTTCGGGGTGCCTCTCTCGCACTGCGAGAGAAAGATGGCTGACCGCCTCGCCGATCACAGTCAGGTGGTGGAGGACCGCCGCTTGCAGGATCTCATCGCCGAGAAACGACTCCTCCGATTTTGCCGCGACGATGGACTCAATCTTCAGGGTCGCATCCAGAATGTCTTTCAGGAACGACGAGTCACGCCGCGTAGACAAGCTGGGCCTCGCGCAAGACCTCGGGACGCACACGCGGCTTCAAGCCGGGCTTGGTCACGAGGTCCACTTTTCGCCCAAGCAAGCTTTGTAACTCATCGCTCAGGGTTGCGAACTTGATCAGCCCGATTCGCGCGCCGGGCTCGAACTCGACCAGGATATCGATGTCGCTCTCAGGTCTCATGCCTCCGCGCGCCGCCGAGCCGAAGACGGAGAGTTCCTTGACGCCGTAACGCCGACACAGGTCCGCGATACGATCCATCGGGAGCTCGATGCCTGAGATGAGAGTCATCCAATCTCCAATAAGTATTATCCATCGACCGCTTGGGCTCACGCCTTCTCCGGCCGCGCCCGGTTCCTGCGAACCGCCTCCTGGTCCTGCTTCGGCTCGGATTCGCATTCGATCGCGATCACGCTCACGGGCTCATCGGGCGCCGTTTCCGGCAGGCCCGTAAACTGCACGCGGAAATCGTCCTGCCTGAACGCCACGTTCTTCCCCGAGGGCAGCAGCCGGGCGGATTTCACCTTCGTCGTCAGCCCGCCCAGGTTCACCGTCGAGCCCGGCCAGAAATGCACGTGCATGTAGAGCGTGTTGCCCTTCCGCGTGAAATTCGCGAACAGCGAGCTGCGCACGTCGCACTTCGGCATCCCGTAAATCGTGTCGCCGTATTTCGACATCCACTTGCCCACCGCCGTCAGCGCCGCTACGGATTGTTCGGGGATCGAGCCGTCCGGCTTCGGCCCGATGTTGAGCAGGTAGTTGCCGCCGTCGCGCGCGCAGGTCACCAGGTTGCGCACGATGGTCTTGGCGCTCTTCCAGTTGTCGTCCGCCTTGTGATAGCCCCAGCTTTCGTTCATCGTCATGCAGGCTTCCCAGTCGCGCGCGCCCCCGGCGGCGCGGATTTCCTGCTCCGGCGTGCCGAAGTCGCCCGCAAGGCCGTTGCGGTCGTTCACGAGGATGTCCGGCTGAAGCGAGAAGACCATGTCGTTCATCTTCTGCGACTCCCAACCCTTCACATCGAGCGGCCAGTTCACGTCGTACCAAAGAATGTCGAGCTTGCCGTAGTTCGTGCACAGCTCGCGAATCTGACCGTGAACGTAATCGACGAACCGCCGCCGCGCGGCTTCGTCGGTAACGCACCGCGCGCCGTCGGGATGGTGCCAGTCCATCAGCGAATGATAGAAGCCTACGCGCAGCCCTTCGGCCCGCGCGGCATCGAGGAACTCCCTGGCGAGGTCGCGTCCGGGGCCCTGCTTCGGCGCGCAGTAATCGGTCAGTTTCGTGTCGAAGTGGCAGAAGCCCTCATGGTGCTTGCTGGTCATGACCATGTACTTCATGCCCGCCGCCTTCGCGAGCTTCGCCCAATCGCGCGCGGCGTTCGGCTTCGGCTTGAACTGTCTGGCAAGCTGCTCGTACTCGGAGACGGGGATCCCCTCCACCTCCATCGCCCATTCGTGCCGGCCGAGGACGCTGTAGAGTCCCCAGTGAACGAACATGCCGAACTTCGCCTCGCGCCACCACGCGATTCTGCGGTCGTGGCCGGGCGGCGGCGTGAGGTCTCTCACGGACTGCGCCCCGGCCTGCGCGGGCGATTTCGCCGCCGAACAGCCAGCCGTCGCGGCCAGCGTCGCGCCCGACCCCAGCATCGCCAGGTAGTTGCGTCTCGAGATAGACATGTGACTTGGCTCCTGGCGGAGCATGATATAACAAACGGGCGTTTTCAGCGCGCCGCGCCCGCCATCTCGCCGGCCGGAGTTTTGCGCCTCCCCCACCCGGCAAAGCGGGCGGCCAGGTCGTCGAGGTACGTGTACACCACCGGCACCACGATCAGGGTCAGCAGCGTCGAAGTAATCAACCCGCCGATGACCGCGCGGGCCATCGGAGCGCGGAACTCCGCTCCGGCGCCCCACTCGAACGCGAGCGGCAGCATGCCCGCGATCATCGCGAGCGTCGTCATGATGATAGGCCGCAGCCGGACGGACGCCGCCTCGATCACCGCGTCCCGCCGCGATGCCCCCGCGCGCCGCTGCACGTTTGCGAAATCCACCACCAGAATCGCGTTCTTCGTCACCAGGCCCATCAGCAGGATGAGCCCGATCATCGACATCATGTTCAGCGTGTCGTTGACCAGGTACAGCATCCCCGCCACGCCCACCAGCGATAGCGGCAGCGAAAGCATGATCGCCAGCGGCTGCAGGAAGCTGCGGAACTGCGACGCCAGAATCGCATAGATGAGCACCACCGCCAGCACCAGCGACTGCGCCACGTACCCGAAGCTCTCCATCATCTCTTCGTACTCGCCCGTGAACCCCACGTTGTAGCCCGCGGGCACGTCGAGCTTCGCGATGCGGTCCTTCACGTCGGCCACCACCTCGCCGAGCGACCGGCCCTGCGTGTTCGCGCTGATCCGGACCTCGCGCATCAGGTCGCGATGGCGAATCTTCGAGGGTGCGGTGCCGGATTCGACGCGCGCCACCTGGTTCAGCGGAATGAGCGCGCTTCCGGCGTGGCCCGGCAGGTCGAGCCCGAGCAGGTCGAGGCTCGTAGTACGCTGCGCGGGATCGACGCGCAGGCGCACGTCGTAGCTGTCGCCGTCCTGGTCCTCGAACTGCGAAACCACCTCGCCCGCCACGAGGCCGCGCACCGTGGATGCGATGGTCCCGAGATCGAGCCCGAGATCGCCCGCCGCCCGCCGGTCGATACCGATCCGCACCTCGGGCCGCGGGTCCTCCTCGCTCGTGTCGATATCGGTGGCGCCGGGGATGTGCCGGATCTGCTCCATTAACTCGTTGCTGATTCGCGCCAGCCGCACCGGCTCGGCGCCGCGGATCACCACCTGCACGGGCCGCGATTCGGCTTCGAGTTGGTCGGCCTCGACCACCGCCGTCCGGATGCCGCGGAACCGCTCGAACCGCTCGCGCATCTCGGCCTGGATCAGCGAGTAGTGCGGCCTCAGCTCGCGCGGCTTCAGCTTGACGAAGATCGCGCCTTCGTTGATAGGCTGGCCGCCGGTGCCGCCGATGGTGGTGTACGTGTACGCCACGCCCGGGTTGCTGCGCACCTCGGAGTCGATCTGGCGCGCGATCTCGATCGAACGCTCCAGACTCACGCTCGGGCTCGCCTTGTAGTTCACCTGGAACTGCCCGGGGTCCGCCTTGGGCATGAACGCCGAGCCGAGCTTGCCGAACAGGGTGAAGCTCGAAAGAATCGCCACGGTCGCGATCGCGACCACGACCCAGCGATGCCTGAGCGACCAGCCGAGCGATGCCGCGACAATGGCGCGCAGCCGGTCCACCTGGTCGTTCAAATTCGCGAGCCCCCGGCCGAGCCACGAGCGCGGAACGTTCGGGTCGGCGGCCGGGTCGTACCAGCGCGACGAAAGCATCGGGTCGATCGTGAAGCTCACGAACAGCGAAACCAGCACCGCGAATCCCACCGTGATGCCGAACTGGTAGAAGAACCGGCCCATGATCCCGCCCATGAACGCCACCGGCACGAACACCGCCATGATGGTGAACGTGGTGGCCATGACGGCGAGGCCGATCTCGGCCGTCGCCTCGCGCGCGGCGGTGAAGTGGTCCGCCCCCGCGTGCATGTGGCGCACGATGTTCTCGCGCACCACGATCGCGTCGTCGATCAGCAGCCCGATCGCGAGCGACAGTCCCATCAGCGTCAGCAGGTTCAGCGTGAAGCCGAGGGCCTTCATCACGATGAAGGTAGCGATCACCGAAACCGGCAGCGCCAGTCCCGTAATCACGGTGCTGCGCCAGCTGTTGAGGAACAGGAACACGATCAGAACCGTCAGCAGGCCGCCGAGCACGAGCGTGGTCTTGACGTCCTCCACCGAATCGCGGATGAACTGCGAGCGGTCCACCACCTTCCGCAGCCGTATGTGGTGCGGAAGCTCGGCGTTGATTTGAACGATGGCTTTCTCGACGCCGTCGGCGACCTCGACCGTGTTCGCGCCCGACTGTTTCACAATGTCGAGCGACAGCCCCGGCCTGCCGTCGATGAGCGACGCGCTGCGGCGCTCCTCGATGCCATCCACCACGCGCGCAACTTCAGGCAGGAAGATCGGCCTGCCGTTGCGCACCGCGACGATCAGGTCGCGGAACGAATCGACCGAGCGGAACTTGCCCGCCACGCGTACGAGCGGCTCCAGGTGTCCCTGCTCGAGTTTTCCGGCGGGCAGGTCCATGTTCTCGCGCTGGAGCGCGGCCGAAACCTGCGCGTAGGTCAGGCCGAGCCCGCGCAGCTTCTCGCGATCGACGAACACCTGGATCTCGCGCCGCGCCAGGCCGAGGATGTTCACCTGCCCCACGCCCGGCACCGTTTCGAGGCGTTTTTTTATGACTTTTTCGGCGAGTGACGAGAGTACCTTGATATCCGCCGTCGCGCTCTCGACCGCCAGCGAGACCACCGGCAGCGCATTCAGGTCCAGCCGCTGGATGATCGGCTCCTCCATGTCCTTCGGGAACTGCGAGCGGATTGCGTTGATCTTCGCCTGCGCGTCCTGCTGGGCCGTGTGTATGTTCGTGCCGAGCCGGAACTCGACCACCACGACGGAGAGCCCTTCGGTGGTCGTCGATTGAATGTGCCGCACGCCCGAGATCGTGTTCAGCGATTCCTCGACGCGCTTGGTGACCTCGCGCTCCACCGTCTCCGGCGACGCGCCGGTGTAAACCGTCTGCACCGTGAGAACCGGAATCTCGACGTCCGGAAACTGGTCGATGCTGAGCTGGCGGTAAGAAACGATGCCGAGCGTGACGAGTGACACCGCGAGCATCGTCGCCAGCACGGGCTGCTTGATGGAGAGATCGCTGAGAAACATGGCGCTCTATCTCCTGGCCGTGCGTTCCGCCACCGGGACGCCCTCGGCCAGCTCGATGCTCTGCTCCGCGATCAGAAGATCGCCGGGCTTCAACCCCTCGGCGATCTCCAGCGTGCTGTCGCGTTCCCGGCCGATCCGTATGTTGCGGCGCGACGCCTTCCCGTTTTCGACGACGAAGACGTAGGACTGCTTGGCCGAGCGGTCGTCGCGATACACGGCCGCCGCCGGAATCACGATGGCGCTCGTCTGGACGCCGGTCAGGATTTCGCCTTGCGCGAACATGCCGGCCTTCAGCCTGCCCGCGGAGTTGTCCACGCGGATGCGCACCTTCGCCGCGCGGGTCTCCGCCTCGACGGCCGGGTTCACCTCGATCACGCGGCCCTCGAAGCTCGCGCCCGGATAGCTGTTCACCGAGAAAACGACCTTCTGGCCCGAGCGCACCGGCGCGAGATCGGAAGCCGGAACCGGGCTTTCCAGCTCGAGCCGCCCGTTATCGACCAGCGCGAACACGGGCGTCGGCGGCTCTACATAGGCCCCTGCGTTGACGTACTTCTTCTGGATCTCACCCGAAACGGGCGCGCGCACCACGGCATCGCGCAGGCGCTTCCGCGCGGTATCGAGCGCCGCCCGCGCCTGGTCGAGCTGCGCGGCGAACAGCGCCGTCTGGGCGCCCGCATCCTGCTGGGCGAGCTCGGCGGCTTTGTAGTCCTTGTCCGTGATGCCGCCCGATTTAAGCAGGTTCTGCGCGCGCTCGAACTCCGAGCGGCTGTGCGCTTCGGCCACGCGCGCGCGAGCGAGCGATGCTTCGGCGACCTTCACGGTCGCCTCGGCCTGCCGCACCGCGAGTTTCTGGTTTTCCTCATCCACCCACAACACGGCCTCGCCCGCCGTGACGCGATCGCCTTCCTCCTTCGGGAACTTGAGGACGCGGCCCGTGGTTTCGGCCTTCACATCCACGTGAGCGTTCGAGACGAGCGTGCCCGTGACCGCCACGGTCGCGGAGAACGGCTGCGGCTCCACGCGCAGCACCGCGGCCTGCACCGGGGGCGCTGCGGCCGGCGTGTTGGACTGGCGGGGCTCCGCTTTCCGGCACCCCGAGAGCAACGGCAGCAGCGCAACAGCAAAGAAGAAGAAGAGAGGATGGCGTCGCATGAATCTACTCCCAGGGCTTCTCGCCCATGGCCCAGCGCAGGTTGGCGCGGGCCACCGAATAATCGTGCAGGCCCCGGAGCAGGTTCGTCCGGGCCACAGAAAGCGCGGTCTGGGCATCGACGATGTCGAGCGTCGTGGCCGCGCCGTATTTATAGTTGTCCTGCATCATCGAGAGCACTCTTTCCGCCTGAGCCACGTTGGCGCGAGCCGCGGCCGCGGTCTCCCGCGCGGCGGCCAGTTCGTCGAGCCCCTGCTGAAGCGCGAGTCTCACCTGCTGCTCGGTCCTGGTGCGCTCGAGCTTCGTCTGGCGCTCGGCCGCGGTCGCCTGGTAGACGAGCCCGCTGCGCCGGAAGCCGTCGAACACGGGCAGCGTGAAGGTCGCCATGAAATCCCAGCGCGCGAATTTGGAGCTCGCCAGGTTCGAGGGCAGCCGCGACATGATCCCGTAATCGCTCTGGAAATCCGCGCGGAATTTGCTCTGCGCGCGCGCCAGCTTCAGTTGGAGCGCGGCGCTGCGCTCGGCGATCCGCAGCCGGTTCAGCTCGGGACGCTGCCGGAACGCGTCGTAGGTGAGGCTTTCGAGGTTCCAGTCTTCCCAGGCCTTCTCTTCGAACTCGCCCGCGATGCGCGTCGGGTGATCGATGGGCCGCGAGAGATAGTAATTGAGCAGCGCGCGCGCCTGCCGCACGGCGGCTTGTGCGCGGACCAGATCGGGCTGCCCGTTCGACACCGCAACCTCGGACCGAAGCACGTCCACCTCGGTCGCAACGCCGTTCTTGTAGCGCGTGCGCGCCATCTCCGCGTGGAGTTTCTTCTGCTCCTGCGTTTCGGCGACCTGCTGTTCATACCGCTCGGCCCACAGCAGCCCGTAAAACGCCTTCACCGTGGCGAGCGCCACGTCCTGCTCGGCGCGGTCGATCTCGGAAAGCGCGCCCTCGGCCTCCACGCCGGCCAGTTTCAGCGCAGTCCCGACCTTCCCGGCCGTGTAGAGCGGCTGCTTGATCGTGAGCCGGTAATCGAACATGTTCACGCCGGTCGGAACCAGCGCGTCCTGCAACTCCGCCGGAAACTTGTCGATGCCCGAAGCGTTCAGCAGGCTCGGGTCGCGCATCCGCATCGCGCTGCCGTTGATGTTGATTTCGGGCAGCGCCTGCGCCCGCACCTCGCGGATCTTGCCTTTCAGAATGTCGGCCCCGGCGCGCGCCTTGTCCACGTCGGGGTGCTTCTCGACGGCGATGCGCACGGCCTCGGCCAGCGTCAGCGCGGGCTCGTCGGCGCACGCCGCCGCCGCGGTCAACAGTAGAATCCAACTCCCTCTCATGCCTGCCTCGTCAGTTTGTTCAGTCTTGCCACGACCCGCGCGTGCAGGTCCGGATCGAGCGGCGGCGCGCCGAACAGCGAAGAAATCCACAGCCCGTCGGTGGCCAGCCGGACGATCTCGGCCGTTACCGGGTCGATGCCATCCGCGTGGAACGCCTCCCGGAGCACGCGCGTGCGCTCGTGCAGCGGCTCGAGCAGCGACGGGTTGACGCTCACGGCCGCCAGCAGCGCCGCCGAGATCTGGCTGGTCCGTACCGTAAACTCCGAAACCTCTGGCTTCTGGCTCGCGTTGAGGTAGGCCCGAATCCGCCGTCCCGCCGGCTGGGGATCGAGCCCCGCCAGCCGGTCCATTTCGGATTCGAACATCTCTTGTAAACGCGCAATCATGCAACGAATCAGCTCATCTTTGCTGGGGTAGTGGTAGAGCAGCCCGCCCTTGCTCATCGAGGCTTCGGCGGCCACGGCATCGAGCGTCAGGTGCGCCGCGCCATCGCGGAGCACCACGCGCTCGGCGGCGTCGAGAATCCGATCTTTGGAGGTATTCATCTGAAGTCAACCGTCCGGACGGTACAGCTTTCTTCCAGATAGACGGGTCCCGCGTCGAATTTGTTCAAAACTACTTTAGGATTTGTGCCGGATCCTATCCAGGCTGATCGGTCCCGCCCCCGTCGCGGACAGAAACAGGAAAAGAAAGCAATACAGCACGGCCAGTTCCCCGCCGTTCAGAATCGGGAAGAAGCCCCGTGGCGCGTGTACCTTGAAGTACGCGACTGCCATCTCGCCGGCGAGGATGAACGCGACGGGCCGCGTGAAGACGCCGAGCAGGATCAGCGGGCCTAACGACAGCTCCAGGATGCCTCCGAACCACGGGAGCGACAGCATTGCCGCCTTTGCGCCGTGGCCGTCCAGGCCCCCGAACGCTCCCAGAATCTTCTGAGCTCCGTGCAGCGTGAACGTGAATCCGGCGACGATGCGCATCACGGAAAGCGCATATCGCGACAACGAGTTCGGGATAAAACGCGCCATGGTCAGCCCTCGCTAGGAGAGTAGCATGGCTGTCGGCGCAACGTGAGAAGTTCCTAAGGGAGCACAGTAGAAAGTTCCTATTCCGGATGTGCGAATAGAGTTTGGCACAGGAACAGGAGCGGTTGACATTGAGCGAGCGGGAGCGAGACCGGTTGAAGATCTTGCATCAGGTCGAGACGGGAGATTTGAAGCAGCGGGAAGCGGCCGTGCAACTGGGGTTAAGCGAGCGGGGATTGCGAAAGCTGTTGCAGCGCTATCGCAAGGAGGGGGACGGTGCGGTGGTGCACGGGCTGCGCGGGCGACGGTCGAACCGGAAGCTGGCGCGGCGGATCGGCGCCCGGGCGGTGGCTCTGGTGCGCGCGCATTACCAGGACTTCGGCCCGACGCTGGCGGCGGAGTATCTGGCTGCCAGGCACGGCATAGAGATCAGCCGGGAGACGCTGCGGCAGTTGCTGGTGGCGGAGGGGCTATGGAAGCCCACGCCGCGCAAGGTTGCCCAGGTGCATCAGTGGCGGGCCCGCCGCAGTTGCGCGGGCGAGCTGCTGCAGTGGGACACCAGCGTGCACGCCTGGCTGGAAGAGCGCGGTCCGGCCAAGATGTACCTGATCGCAGGTATCGACGATGCAACCAGCCGGTTGTTTGCGCGCTTCGTTCCGGCCGATTCGAGTGCACAACACATGCGGGTGTTGTGGGCCTACCTGGAGCGCTACGGGCGGCCGCGGGCGCTCTATACCGATCGAGCCGGTGTGTTTCAGCCCGCGCTGGCGCCGGGGTGGAAAGAGCAGGAACCGGGGCCGAAGACGGAAACGCAGATGGGCCGGGCCTTGCGGGAGCTGGGGATCGAGTGGATCGCGGCGTACTCTCCGCAGGCCAAGGGGCGCATCGAGCGATGTTTCGGAACGCTGCAAGACCGGCTGGTGAAGGCGCTGCGCAAGGCGGGCATCGACACGCTGGAGGAGGCCAACCGTTACCTCGAGGAGGCGTTCCTGCCGGAATGGAACGAGCGTTTTGTGGTGCTGCCGGCGCAAGCGGTGGATGCGCATCGGCCGCTTGAGCCGGAGCAGGAGCTGGCCAGTGCGTTGGCGAGAGTGGAGCAGCGGAAGGTGGGCAGCGACTACACGGTGCCGTGGAACGGACAGAAGTGGCAGATCCCGAAGGCGGCGGTGCGAGTGGGGTTGCGGGGCGCGGCGATTCGCGTAGAGCAGCGGCTGAACGGGCGAATGATGGCGCGGATCGGCGAAGAGTTTGTAGAGCTCACCGTCTGCGAGGAGGCGGTGCGGGCCGCCGAGGTAGTGCGGCGAGCAGGTAAGCGCTTCGTGCCCGGGCCCGGGCAGAGCCGGTGGATGGACGGGTTTCACATCGAGAGCAATGCGGCTTGGAAGGCGCACCGGGAGCAGGCGGTCTCTGTTTCAGGCCCGCTACGGTCGCCCTCCGGGCTCCCTCCGCGGGCCTGAAACAGAGAGGCGGAATAGGAACTTTCTATTCTGCGGGTTTTAGGAACTTTCTATTTTGCGTTGACAAGGAGAGTAGCATGGCCCGCCGTGGATCTGATACTCTCTTTCCTTGCAGGACCCGCCCCGCGAGCTCTCATCCTGGAAAGAGATTGCTGCCTACCTGGGCGTTAGCGTTCGGACCGCGCAGAATTGGGAGGCGGAAAAGCAGCTCCCCATAACCCGCCTGGGGCCGCGCGGGCGTATTCTGGCGACCACCGCCGGTCTCGACGCCTGGAAGCAAAGCAATCTGCAAGGCACACGGCGGACGAACGGGTATCGCTTCCTGCGCTGGTACGCGGCGGGCCTGACGGCGGTGCTGCTCATCGCGCTTGCGGCCGCGGCCGTCCATTCCATCCGCGAGAGCCGGCGGAGACCCACGGGCTACCGGATCGATCCGGGCCGGTTCGTTGTCGTCGATGCTTCAGGCCGCGAACTGTGGAACGTCCAGGAACCGGAGCTTGCCGGCCGCGAAACGTATGGTTACGTGGAGGGCAAAGGAAACCGGGCGGCGTGGTTCGGCGATCTCGATGGCGACGGCCTGACGGAAGTGCTCTTCGTGCCCATCCTGAAGCCCGAAGCCGGCCGCATTCCGGGCCCGCTCATCTGCTTCTCACAGGACGGCCGGGAGCGGTGGCGTTTCTCGCCCGGCCGCGCGATTTCGACCTCGACCGAGAGCTTCGAGCCGCCGTTTGCGGTGGTCAACTTCGCCGTGGCTGCGCGCCGGATTGTGGTCGAAGGCCAGCACCGGTTCTTTTATCCCGCGCAGGTGGCCGTCGTTTCCCCGGAAGGCAAGCTGCTGCGCGAGTACTGGCACGCCGGGCACCTGCCGGCGCTTGCCGTTTCAGACTTCGACGGTGATGGTGCGAGCGAGATCTACGCGGCGGGCGTCAACAATGCGCGCAAGATGGCCACGCTGGTCGTGCTCGATCCGGAGCGCATGGCCGGAGCGGCCGATGAGCGTGGGACCCCGGCCTTCCAGTTCCGTGGTCTTGCCCCGGGCGTCGAGAAGGCGCGCATCCTGTTCCCGCGGTCGTGCCTCACCAACGTGAAAGACATCTGGAACTTCGCGCAAATGCTCGCGCTCGACAAGCACGATCTCACGGTGACGGTCTCCGAGGATCCGCACGATACCGGGGCAGCGCTTTTTTACCACCTCGACCGCAGCCTGCGGCTGAAAAACCTGACGCCCGGCGACGGTTTTGAAATGACGCACTCCCGGTTTCGCGCCGAGGGCAAGCTCGATCACGACATGAATCAGGCCGAGCTCGATCGCCTTCGGGAGGTTGTGTACGTCAGCGGCGGGCCCGTCCCAGGAGAGCTACCCCCGCGGTAGCCCTCCGCCGGACGCGAATTACCCGGGCAATGCCGGGTAAAGGCAAAAGTAGCCGGAGATTGGCTCATCGGCAAGCGAAGCGACGCGAATTGCGCGCCAATGCGTGATCACTTACCGATGCAGAAGGTGGAAAAGATGCGGTTGAGAATGTCGTCGGCCGTAGTGGCGCCGGTGATGCCGTCGAGCGCCTGCAAAGCGGCGTAGAGGTCGAGCAGCAGCATCTCGTGCGGGATGTTTTCGAGCGCCGCCGCGCGCGCCTTCTCGAGCGCCGCGAGCGTCTCCCGCAGCAGGGTTTCGTGGCGGACGCTGGTGATGAAGCCGGGTTCCTGCTCGGGTGCGGCGGTCTCCCGTATGCGGGCGCGCAGTTCGGCGATGCCCTCGCCGGTGAGGGCGGAAACGGCGGTGAACGGCTCCTCCGTCGCGGCGCGGCGCGGCAGGTCGCACTTGTTGCCCACCAGCAGATAACGGCCCTGCGCCCGGGCGCGCGCGATCAGGTCGAGGTCCTCGGGTTCAAGCGGCGCCGAAAGATCGACCACGATGAGCGTCAGGTCCGCGTCCGCCATCGCCTGGTAGCTGCGCTCGACGCCCAGCGCCTCGACCCGGTCCGCGCCTTTCCGTATCCCCGCCGTGTCGATGAACTTCACCGGGATGCCATCGAGCGAGGCGGTCTCGGAGACCAGGTCGCGCGTGGTGCCGGGGATTTCGGTGACGATGGCGCGGTCCTGCTCGAGCAAGCGATTGAAAAGGCTGCTCTTACCGACGTTGGGGCGTCCAGCGATCGCGAGCTTCAATCCCTCGTGCACCAGCTTGCCGTAGGCGAAACTCTCCGCAAGCTGCCGCACGCCCAGGGCGACCGGGTCGATTCGGGCCACAATATCGGATGCCGATGCGACGGAAACGTCGTCCTCGGCGAAGTCGATTCCCGCTTCCAGAAGCGAAATTAAGTCGATTAATTGGCCCTTAAGTGGCGCTAAACGGCGCGAAACGGACCCTTCGGCCTGTTGTGCGGCGACCCGCGCCTGGTAAAGCGTGGTCGATTCGATCAGGTCGCGGACGGCCTCGGCCCGCGGCAGGTCGATGCGGCCGTTGAGAAACGCCCGCATGGTGAACTCGCCCGGTCCGGCCAGCCGCGCCCCGGCCTCGCAGGCACGCTCGACAGCGTGGCGCAGGATGACGGGCGAACCGTGGCAGGCGATCTCGACCACGTCCTCGGCCGTGTAGGAATGCGGGCGCTCGAAGAAGGTCACGACCACGCGATCGACCTCGGGCAGCTCGGCGAGCATGGCCGTCCACGGCTTCCATTCGGGAGGTTTGGCAAAGCGAAGGATGGCCGCGGCCACCGCGCGCGCTTCCGCGCCCGAAAGGCGCACCACTCCGAGGCCGCCTCGTCCGGGCGGAGTAGAAACCGCGACGATCGTGTCGTTCGGGTTCAACCGCGGCGGCGTGGCCCACCACGGCGGGGCGGGCCGTTATGCCTCGAAGGCGGAGCGGCGAACGCCCCGGCCATCTCGGGCGGCGTGGCCATGCCGGCCGGATAGATGACGACCATTCTGCCCGGCCCCATGCCGGCGCTTTCGCTGCGCACGGCCGGCTCGTTCCGGAGCGCCAGGTGAATGATGCGGCGCTCGCGGCTGTTCATCGGGTTGAAGCGGAACGGCGCGCCGGTGCGCTTCACGCGCTCGGCGGCGGTCAAGGCGCTCATGCGCAGCTCTTCGATGCGCAGCATGCGGTAGTCATTGGCGTCGAAGCACAGCCGCGCGTGCTCTTCCTGCGGCATGCGGAGCACTTCCATGGTGAGCTGTTCGAGCGCCAGCAGCAGCTCGGCCTTGTTCTCGAGCAGCAGATCCACGTCGGGACCGGAAAACTTCACCACGATGTCCGGGTTTTCGAAATCGGGATGGCGCGCTTCGCCCTCTTCCACGACGTACTTGACGCTCAGGCCCGCTTTGCTCAGGATGTTATCGAGAAACGCGCCGGCCTGCGCCACGACCGATTCGACCGTATACTTCTTCTGACTCACCGTCTGCTCCCGCTCTTTTTTGTGACTGCGACCGGTTCCGGCGGCGTGGCCGGCATGGTCCGGTTGATGAACCACTGTTGCGCAATCCCAACCAAATTGCTGGTGAGCCAATATAGCACAAGACCGCTCGACACGCCGTAGAACATGAACCCGAAGATGAGCGGCATCATGAGCATCACGCGCTGCTGGCTCGGGTCGGCGGAGGGGTTCGGGGTCATCTTCTGCTGCACGAACTGCGCGACGATCATCGCGACCGGCAGGATGCGAATGGGCAGGTGCTCCGGCTGCGACAGATCGTTCACCCACAGCCAGCTCGCACCGCGCATTTCGATCGCGACCGTCAGGACCTTGTAGAACGCGATGAAGAAGGGGATCTGGATCACCATGGGCAGACAGCCGCCCATGGGGTTGACGCCGTGCTTCTTGTACAGCTCCATGACTTCCTGGTTCTGCTCGGCCTTGCGCGGATCGCGCAGTCCCACGTTCTTGTACTTCGCGTTGATCTGGGCGATCTGCGGCTGAAGCGCCTGCATGCGCTTCATCGATTTCATGCTCGAAAGCCGCATGGGGAGCAGCGCGAAGTTGATGAGCACGGTGGCGAGCACGATCGCCCAGCCGTAGTTGTGCACCAGGTGGTCGTTGAGCCAGTTGAGCAGCAGGAACAGGGGCTTGGCGAGCAGGCCGAACCAGCCGAAATCGACCATCTGCTCCAGGCGCGGGTCGATTTTGCGGAGCAGGTCGAGGTCCTTCGGACCCACGAACATCGAGAAAGCGTTCTGCGCGGCTCCGCCAACGGCGGCTCCGGCGTGCGGGGTTTCGGCTTTGTCGGTGGCGCCGGGAACCGTGTCGCTGAGGGTGCGCAGTTCGAAGTCCGAATTTCCTTGGGGCACGAACACGGCGGCGAAGTAGGTGTCCTCGATTCCGGCGAATGAGTAGTTGCCGTGCTCGACCAGGGGTCCGTTCTTGGCGGCCTTGGCGTCGTGCGTGTTCAGCTTGTTCGATGAGGCATCGAAGTACACGGTGCGCTGCTGGCCGGCGGCGTTCTGGACCGCGGAGTCGCCGAATCCGCCGCGCCACACGATCAGGTGCGGCACGCCCTCGCCGCCCTGCGTGACTTCGGTGGCCACCTGCGACAGGTAGCTGTTGCGCTCGAAGCGGAAGGCTTTGTGGACGGCGACCTTGCCGTCCGAGTAGTCGTAGGCGATGCCGAGGCCGTCGGCGGCCGGCCGCGCGACGTAGAGCACCTGGTTCACATCGACGGGGGGCTTTTTGTCCTTGAACGCGAGCGAGAGCGGGTAGCCGGTCTTGGCGGCCCCGGCGGCGTTGACGAGTTCGAGCGGCTTGCCGGCGCTGTCCTTGAACTTCTTGAGCACCCAGCTGCGCGCCACGCCGCCGCGGTTCGAGAGAACGATGCGGTAGAGATCCGTATCGATCGTATAGAGCTCTTCCTGGGCGGCGGCGGCCGTCGCGGCAGGCGCAGCGGGCGCGGCGGCGGGTTGAGGCGCCGGTGCGGCGGGCTTCGGCTGTTCGGGCGTTTGGGCCGTCGCGGCCGCGGGCGGCTTAGCCGCGGCGGGTTTCGCCGGCATCACTGCCTTATAGAGGTAGGGCGTCAGAAAAAGGACCGCGCCCATCAGCAGAAAGGCCAGCAATAGCCGCTTCTCCATGGGTGGGTCTTTTCGAGGATTCATTTGCGTCATTCCTGTTCTCAACGGACCGGATCGAAACCGCCTTCATGAAAGGGGTGGCAGCGCAAGAGCCTGCGCAGCCCGAGCCAGACGCCGCGCGCCGCGCCGTAGCGCACGACCGCATCGCGCATGTATTCCGAGCAGGTGGGATAGTAGCGGCACGCCGAAGGCAGCAGCGGGGAAATGAACTTCTTGTACACGCGCAACAGTCCGATGATCAGGCTTTGCATCGTGAAAAGAGCCGCTCGATTTCCCGGGTCAAGGCCTCGAAGGGGGCGGCGGTCCCTGCCCGGCGGGGGTTGATGACGATGTCCCACTGCGGTTCCAGCCCGTCCAGCCTCAGCCGGACCGCTTCGCGAAAACGCCTCTTGATTCTGTTCCGCGTCACGGAGTTTCCAAGCGCCCTGGGCGTCGTGAAGCCGATCCGCGATCCGCCCGGTTCGGCGCGGCGCAGGCAGAATGCCGCGAAGTAGGGCGTCGCGACCCGGAACCCGCCGTCGTATACTTTGCGGAAATCGGCGGATCGCAGGATCCGGGCGCTTTTCGGGAACGATAAATCCCTCTTTGCCGAATCGATCGGATTAATCGGCTGTTGCGTATCGAACCGCGCGCTCGTCGCTGACAGTCAGCTTCCAGCGTCCCTTTGCCCTGCGGCGCGAGAGTACGGCCCGCCCATCCGTCGACTTCATGCGCGAGCGGAAGCCGTGCGTCTTGGCCCGGCGGCGATTATTCGGCTGAAATGTACGTTTCGGCATTTGCTTTTCTACCAGGAGCGATAATCACGCGGCCGGGCGCCTCGCGGCGCATTATTGCTTCACCTCGTGAACCGCGCTCTTCTGAGCACAATTGGAGCTTCGAGATCCTGACTCCGTGAAACTTAAGTATATGAAGGGCGGAGGGGGAGTGTCAAACGGCGAGCCTCGGGGCCGTGAACTATCGAGCCAGACCGCGAGGCAGTATCGGCGTTTATCTGCGTTCATCGGCGGCTGAAAAAGCATTTCTGGCCGCTGATGAACGCAGATGAACGCCGATCAGGGGCCCCCAAGGGGCGCCCTCGTACCACTTCAGGCGGTGGTTGTCGATGCAGGCCAGGTTCGAGCCGGCAAGGGCGCAGCTTGCGGCGGCCATGCCTCCTTCGTCGAGGGCGGTGCGTGTCCAGCGGTTTCCGCCGGCGTCTTCGGCTCTGTAGATCCAGACGCTTCCGCCTTTGCCGCGGAAGCCGGCGATGATTTCGTCGCGGCCGTCGCGGTCGAGGTCGGCGGCGAGGAGCGCGTGGCCGTCCACCAGTTTGTCTTCGATCACATTTCGCTTCCAGGCGCCGCCTTCATTGAAATAGACGGCGACCTGATTGCCGTGCCAGGGCTCGATGGAGCAGAAGAACTTCTTCTCGCCGAGGCGGCCGGTATCGACGTCGCTCGCCCCGCATTTCGGCCAGGGGGCAGGGTCGCCTTGGGCGAGCCCGGTCTTTTGCCAGCGGCCGTCTTTGGCGAGCTTGAAGACGGCGATGCCTCCGAAGCTCGCGGTGAGGATTTCGTCGCGGCCGTCTCCGTCCCAGTCCGTCACTCGGATGCCGTGCAAGACGCCTTCGAGCTCATCCGAGATCACCTCGCGCTTCCAAGCGCCGGGGCGGTAGAGCACCAGCGGCACGCGGGCGCGGTAGCCGGGCGGCACGGCGCCGGCTCCGGCGAGCGGGGCGTTCATGAGCACCTTTTTGCCGGAGCCGTCGGGATCGGCCCAACGGAGGCGGTGGCTCGCGGGCAGACGGTCGATTTCCGTCACCGACCACAAGCCGCGCGGGTCGCCCTGGTGCTTCAGCAAGGAGATCACGCCGCCGCTCTTGCGCGGGTCCATCGCGAAGCCTTCGGCGAGCACGATTTCGGGAATGCCGTCGCCGTCGAGATCCGCGGCGGCGAGGTTGATCATCTGCGAGCGGCCCCGCGCGATTACGTGCCGCCGCCAGCCGGGGTTTTCGAACCAGATGAGCTCGTCCATGCCGCTGGCGAGCGCGATGAGGTCCGGACGGCCGTCTTTGTTGAGGTCCGCGGCCACAACCTGGTAGCCGCCCTCGAGGTCCGCCGCGATGGTGTGCTGCCTGAAGCGGAGTTCGGTCGCCGGCATCAGCCAGCAGGTTAGCAGAAGCAGCGCGTAGCGCATGAGCGCCTCACATGTAGAGAAGGTGGCGCGCGGAATACGGCTCCGCCAGCTCCTTCCGGTCCGGTCCGGGTTCGTCTTCGATGTGCGCCTGCATCGCTTCGAGCTTCAGCGACAGGTCGTCCACCGGGCTCTTGTAGAGGAATGGCGTCTCCACTTCGGCGACGCGGAAGAAATACGTCCGGCTCTCGCGCAGGGCGCGCAGCCAGTCTTTCGTGTTCGCGATTTCGGCTTCGATGGCCGCGCGCAGGCGGCTGCGCTGCCGGACCGCGTCGCCTTTGTGAAGCAGGCAGTAGTTGATGGCCACCTGGGCGTCGAACAGGTTCCGCACGGTGCGGCTCGAGAGCAGGAATCCGCGGTAGCGGTCGCGCTGGTCTTCGAGGGCGCGGCGGAACGACTTGCCGAGTGCCTCTTCGAGAATGCCGGCGGTGCGGACGAGCCGCGGCAGCACTTCCTGGTCGTAGTTGCGCACGGCCTCTTCGAAGCGCGCTTCGTCGAACATGCGAATGCCGCCTTCGAAGCAGACGTTCACCCGCGCAATGTCCCAGGGCAGGGGAAACAGCGCGCGCTGCCAGGCCTCGCGCTCGCGTTCGCTGAGCTTCGTGATGTCGGGGACGAGCGGCCGCGAGATCCAGCGCGCCTGCGTCTGGCCCGCGCCGCCGTGATACCAGTTCAGGATGCGCCAGCTCGTAAGCGCCTCTTCGCCCGCCTTCCACGCTTCGGCGAGCGCGCGGCCTGCTTCCCGGTCGCCCTCGCACCAGCGCACGGCGGTGTCGAGCAGGAAACGGTCGAGATCCGGCACGTCGCGGCGGATCAGCTCCGCGTAAAGCTCCTGGTTGATGTTATAGGGGCACTGCGGCGCGGCCAGCGTGCCGCCCGCCGTGAAGAGGCCCTTGGCGCCGAGCGAGCCGAGCGCGCCCATTTTGCGCGCCAGCGCGCGCGGCGCTGCCAGGCCGAGGATGGGCGCCTGCTCCCAGCGCGTCGCGATCACCATGGAGGCGTAGGGCGTCACGCCCATTTTTCGGTCCTCTTCGAAGTACCGGACGTGTGCGCCCAACTCGCTATCGACGATATCTCCGCCTATGGAATGGTCCACCGTGACGCCCTTGGGCAGCGCGGCCGTCATCGCGCGGCGCTCCTCGTCGCCGTACTCCCAGCCCATCTCCATGATGACTTCGAACTCGGGGTTGATCTTGCGCCCGGCTTCGGTGAGCGTGCGGGTGAAATCGGCCGTCATCCCCGCGACGGTCTTCGAGCGCGCGAGATAGGAGCCGTTCGGCCCGGCGTACAGCCCCCGCGTGAACGGGATGCCGGAGCCGCTGTCCTGGGTCCAGAAGACGAAGTAGCGCAGGTCGAGGACTTCGCGCATGAGGTTCGCCACAAGCTCGGCGTAGTGAGCGAGCACGCGGGGGTTGGCAATGTCGAGCGCGTAGCGCGGCTCGAGGCTGCGGCCGGGATGGTCGGTGCGCGAGCCGCGCAGCTCGGGGTAGCGGTCGAAGAACTTTTCCGGCACGCAGCGCGGCTCGTAGCAGACGAAGCCGGGCTTCAGCCCGTGGCTGCGCGCGATGGCGGCGGCGTCCTTGAGGTCCGCCAGGTTCGCGGCCAGCTCTTCCCGCGGATACAGGCCCGCGGTGAGCGAGCTTTCGACGAAAGCGTCGAGCGCCGGCGCGTAGCTCAGATACCAGGTGTAGGAATCCTGCGGGAACTTGCGGTGGCGGACGAAATAGCCGCCGGGGTAGGAGTAGCGGTTGATCTCGACGCCGGTGTGGCCCATGCGCGCGATCTCGCGGATGTGGCGCCGCCGGTCGAAATCCTTCGAGAAGGCGTGCATCTGGTTGAGCGGGTTGTCCCACATGGTGAAGCGCTCGCCGAAGCGATAGACCGAGCGTTTGCCGGTTTCGCCTTCGGGATTGTCGATCCACGCGAGCGCGGCGTGGCAGACGTTGCGCGGCGTGCTTCCGGCGATGAGCAGGCCCGCGCCTTGTTTTGTCACGAGTTCGTATTCTTTGGCGGCGGGGTCTTCCCGGACGGCCAGGACGATCTCGCCCGGGCCGATCGCGCCGGTGTGCTGCCGCGTGACGACGGAGGCGCCGGTCTTTGCGGCAAGCTCACCGGCGGCGGTGAGGAGCGGGGCGGCGGCGCCGGGGGGCAGGCAGATCGTGCGATATTGCGCAAGGGCCAGCGCGGCGGCGGCGGAAGTGCCGAGAAATTCGCGACGGGTGACTGGCATGATATGAACGAACGATGATGCCATATGTCAGAAGCCGGCATGAAAGCCGGCTTGCAAACCTGGAGGTTTGCCCCACCCGGCGCTGGGAATCGACTATAATTTGTTTCCTGCCAAATATATGCCCGAACTTATTTCCGTTACTCCGACATCGCGCCCGGTGCTCGACCCGGCGTTCGTCCCCGCATCGCTGTGGAACCGGCAGTTCCGCGCGTTGGTGAAGCAGAGCGGCAAAGGCGAAAACCTCGCCGTGGCGCTCGAGCGCAGCGATGGGTCCGTCTCGGTTTTCCGCACCGCTGTGCTGCCGCACGAGGGGCAGAACGTCGCGCTCAACGAACGCTACGTCGAGCGCCTGGTGAAGATGCTGCTCTGGCAGAAGGGCGGCTACAAGGTCACGATCGCGGGCCCGTCCGAGATCGCCTGCTTCATCCGGAAGGTCTACGCGCCGTCCGGCGAGCGCAAGTTCGACCACGAGTTCATGGGCGACCGCGTCTACGGCCTTCCCATGGAAGTCGCGCACACCACGTACGACCGCGCCCCTGCCGAAAAGGAAACCACGGCCGCACTCGGGCGCAACCTCGATGGATGCCGCATCGGCTTCGACCTCGGGGCGAGCGATCGCAAGTGCGCCGCGGTGATCGATGGCGAGCCGGTCTTTACGGAAGAAGTGCCGTGGGACCCGAGCGTGCAGGCCGATCCGCAGTATCATTTCGACGGCATCAACGATTCGCTGAAGCGCGCCGCGGCAAAGCTGCCGCGCGTGGATGCGATCGGCGGCAGCTCGGCAGGCGTCTACGTGAATAACGAAGTCCGCGTGGCGTCGCTGTTCCGCGCGGTTCCGCCCGACCTTTTCAAGAGCCGCGTCCGCCGCATCTTCTTCGAGCTTCAGGCCGCGTGGAAGGGCATTCCGTTCGAGGTGGTCAACGACGGCGAGGTCACGGCCCTGGCGGGCTCGATGGCGCTCAACGACAACGCCGTGCTCGGCATCGCGATGGGCAGCAGCCTGGCGGCCGGTTACGTCACGCCGCAGGGAAATATCACGAACTGGCTGAACGAGCTGGCATTCGTGCCGGTCGATTATCGCGCGAACGCCCCGACCGATGAGTGGTCGAAGGACGACGGCGTCGGCGTGCAGTATTTCTCGCAGCAGGCGGTAGCGCGGCTGATTCCGCTCGCCGGCATCGACCTGCCGAAGGAGATGCCGTTCGCCGTGAAGCTGGTCGAGGTGCAGAAGCTGATGGCCGCCGGCGACGAGCGCGCGCGCAAGATCTACGAAACCATCGGGACCTACTTCGGCTACACGATTCCGCACTACGCCGATTTCTACGAGATCCGCAATCTCCTGGTGCTCGGCCGCGTCATGACCGGCGCGGGCGGCGACCTGATTCTGGCGACGGCCGGGAAGATCCTCAAGCAGGATTTTCCCGAGCTGGCCGGGTCGGTCCGGTTCCATGTGCCGAGCGAGAAGGAGAAGCGCCATGGCCAGGCGGTGGTCGCCGCCAGCCTGCCGCGCCTGGGAAAGTGATCATGAAACTCCATAATCCGAATGCTGATGTCTTCGTTCCGGACGGCCTGGCTCCGGACGCCGCGCTGGCGCGCACCACGCACCTGTGCATTTCCGCACACCAGGACGACATCGAAATCATGGCTTACCACGGGGTAGCCGAGTGTTTCGGCCGCGCCGATAAGTGGTTCACCGGCTGCGTGGTGACCAACGGCGCCGGCAGCCCGCGCTCCGGCCTCTACGGCCAGTACACCGACGAGGAAATGCAGAAGGTGCGGCTGAAGGAGCAGCGCAAGGCCGCCTATGTTGGCGATTATTCGTGCCAGCTCCAGCTCGGTTATCCGAGCTCGGCCGTGAAGGACCCCAAGAACGTTCCGTTGCGCGAGGACCTTACGGCGGTCTTCCGGGCCACCAAGCCCGAGGTCGTTTACCTGCACAACATCGCCGACAAGCACGACACGCACGTGGGCGTCGCGCTGCGCGCGATCGCCGTGATGCGCGCCCTGCGCGGCGAGTGGAAGCCGAAGAAGGTCTACGGCTGCGAGGTGTGGCGCGGGCTCGACTGGCTGATCGACGATGACAAGCAGACGCTGCCGGTTTCGGCGCAACAGAACATCGCGGCGGCGCTGGTGGGCGTGTTCGATTCGCAGGTGACGGGCGGCAAGCGCTACGACCTGGCGACCGCCGGGCGGCGGCTGGCGAATGCGACCTATTACGCGTCGCATGCCACCGATGTCGAAACGGCGCTGACGTATGCGATGGATCTCACGCCGCTGGTCGAGAATCCCGAGCTTCCCGTGACGGAATTCATCGCGGGGTTCGTGGACCGGCTGAAGGCGGATATCGAAGGCAGGCTGGCGAAACTCGGCTAAGGTCCTTTGTGGGGCGGACCTGGACCCGGCACGCCGGCCCAAAGCCGGCTGCGCACCAGGGAGCCGCCCCACACCCGCGTGTTAAAATCTTGGAAATGCGACTTATTTTTGCCCTCGCGGCCGTGTCCGCAGCAAGTGTTTGGGCGCAGCAGGCGGCTGCCCCGGCCAAGACGCCGGCAGCAGCCCCGGCGGAGGTCCGGATGACCATCCCCGCCGCGGCCGTGATCCCGATCGACCAGCTTCCCACCTCTACCGTCATCGCCACCGTTGACGGCAAGAAAGTCACGGCGGGAGAGCTGCAGGTCGTGTTGAAGGCTCTGCCGCCGCAGGTGCAGCAGCAGGCGCAGGCGAACCGCCGCCAGTTCGTCGAGCAGTACGGCATCCTCCGCCGCCTCTCCGACGAAGCCAGGAAGGAAGGCCTCGACAAGCAGAGCCCTTATAAGGAATCGATCGAATACGGCACTATGCAGGTGCTCTACCAGGCCCAGCTCAACCGCAAATTCGCGGAGCTGCCGGTCGCGCCCGAAGAGATCGAGAAGACCTACGAAGCCAGCAAGGACAAGTACCAGCAAGCCCGGGTGCGGGCCATCTACATCAGGTTCAGCAGCGCCCCCGCTTCGCAGCCGGATGCTAACGGCAAGCCGCTGCCCACCGAGGAAGAAGCCAAGGCGAAGGCCGAGGACATCGTGAAGAAGATCCGCGAAGGCGCCGATTTCGTGAAGATGGTGAAGGAATATTCGAACGATCCCAAATCGGTCGAGAAGGACGGCGATTTCGGCTTCATCCACAAGAACGATCCGATTCCCACGGAACTCAAAAACGTGATCTTCTCGGCGAAGCCCGGAGACGTGGCCGGTCCGGTGCGTCAGGCGAACGGGTTTTACATTTTCCGGATCGAGGAAACGGGGACGCAGCCGCTGGCGCAGGTCCGGGACGCGATTACGAATGAAGTGAAGAACAAGCAGTTCGGCGCATGGATCACTTCGCTGCAAAAGAGCCTCGACATCAAGATGGAAGCCGAGCTTCCCGCCGGAGTGCAGGCCGTGCCGCAGGTTTCCGGTTCCTCGGTTCAGCCGGCGAAGTAGCGCCGCTGCTTGGGCGCATGCCGCGCCTGGCGGGGCGTCCCATCCGCGTGCGTTTTCTGGCGAACCCGCGGGCGGTGCGGGGCTCTCTGCGCTCGGGCGGCTCGCGCGGCGAAGAGGTGCACGCGGGCGCGTTCCTCAGGCGGCGCGAGATCGTGCTCGATTCCGCGCTAGTCGCCAGGCGCGGCGAGCTGGCGCGAATCCTGGTGCACGAGCTGTTTCACTTCGTGTGGGTGCGCGCGGGGAACCCGCTGCGCCGCTCCTGGGAGGGCCTGCTCGAGGATGAGCTGCGGCATGGCGCGCGCGGCGAGTTGGGCTGGTCCGCGGGCGTCAGGAAAACGCGGCTCGCGCCCGCCGACCGGAAGCTGCGAACGCGGCGCTGGCGCGAATACGCCTGCGAGAGTTTCTGCGACACGGCCGCGTGGATGTTTTCCGGATTGCGGCGGCACGACGAGTTCACGCTCGCCCCGCGGTTCCGGGCGGGACGCCGAGCGTGGGTGCGCTCCGCCCTTGGCGGGCCTGAGATATCGATATAATCTGATTGGAATCACCTTGCCGCAACGCTACCTGACAGTGTTACTGGCTGCCCTGCTGCTGGCGGGCTGCTCCTCGTCGCTATCGACGCACGGGTCGCGCCTGAAGGCCGCGAGCCAGCGCAAAAGCGCGCCCGATTTTTCACTTAAGGACGAGAACGGCCGGACCGTGCAGCTTTCCGATTACCGGGGTAAGGTCGTTCTGCTGAATTTCTGGGCCACGTGGTGCGGGCCGTGCAAGATCGAGATCCCGTGGTTCATCGAGTTCGAGCGGAAGCACAAGGACCAGGGCTTCGCCGTCGTCGGCATCTCGATGGACGAGGATGGCTGGCAGGCCGTCAAGCCGTTCATCGCGGACGCGGGCATCAACTATCGGATTCTGATGGGAGACGACTCGATCGCGTCGCTCTACGGCGGCGTGGATTCGCTTCCGACCACGTTTCTCATCGATCGCGACGGCAAGATCGCCGGGGTTCATCTCGGCCTGGTGAGCAAGAGCACCTACGAAAATGATCTCAGGCAACTTTTTGAAGTTCCTTCCGGCGCTCGCGCTGCTGGCGGCGTGCCCGTGCGCGCTGCGCGCGCAGACTAGCCAGCTTCTGGCCGCAGCGCCGCCGCAGAAGATCGCCGCCAAACGCGGCGAGGCCACCGAGGCGCGCATCAAGCTCCAGTTGCGCAACGGGTATCACGTCAACAGCAACGCGCCGAACGAGGATTACCTCATCCCGCTGCGCCTGAAGTGGGAACCGGGCCCGCTCGCGGCGGCCGAAGTCGTCTACCCCAAGGCCGAGCAGAAGAACTACTCGTTTTCTTCGAAGCCCGTCGCGGTGTTCACCGGGCAGTTCGAGGTATTGACGAAATTCAAGGTGGACGCGGCCGCGCCCGCCGGACCGGGCGTGCTCGTCGGCAAACTGCGCTACCAGGCGTGTAGCGAAGACACCTGCTACCGCCCGGCGACGCTCGAAATCCGCCTGCCTTACGAAGTTCATTGAGGCGCCTGATCATCCGCCCCGGCGCAATCGGCGACTGCATTCTGTCGCTGCCAGCTATGGAGGCGCTCCGTGCGGAGTACACGGAAGTCTGGGTAGCGTCGCAGAACGTGCCGCTCATCCGGTTCGCGGATCGCGTGCGTGCGATCTCTTCGACCGGCATCGACCGCATCGGCATTCCGGGTCTGGAGGCGCCGGCTCTGCCCGAGTTCGACTCCATCGTTTCCTGGTACGGTGCGAACCGGCCGGAATTCCGCGCCGCCGTCGCGCATCTGCCGTTCGAATTTCTGACCGCGCTGCCCGGCCCCGATGTGCGCATGCACGCGGCGGATTTTTTTCTGGCGCAGACGGGACGCGCCGCCGGGCCGGCCATTCCGAAGATCGCATGCCCGCGAGTTCGCGGCGATTACGTCGTGATTCATCCGTTCTCGGGCAGCCCGAAGAAGAATTGGCCGCTCGACTGTTACCGCGAGCTGGCGCGGCGCCTGCCGTATCCGGTGCGCTGGTGCGCGGGGCCGGAAGAGCCGCTCGAAGGGGCGGTGCGGTTCGACGATTTGTACGAGCTTGCCTGCTGGATCGCCGGAGCGCGGCTCTACATCGGGAACGATTCCGGCATCACTCATCTGGCCGCGGCGGTGGGAACACCGGTAATCGCGCTGTTCGGCCCCACCGATCCGGCCGTGTGGGCGCCGCGGGGCGAGCGGGTGCGCGTGGTCGCGATGCCGGCTTCGGTCGAACGGGTTCTGGCTACGATAGAGTGATGCAACTCCGGCTCATCGCGCTCGCGGCGGCGGCGCTTCTCGTTCCGGCCTGCGGTGGGGGGAAGCCCCCGGCCATCGAAGACCTGGGTGGACGCGAGAAGCTCTCGCTCTACACGCTCAGCGTGCTGCGAGGCGCTCGCGACGGCGACCGCCTCACGGCCCAGGCGATGTTCAGCGACAGCTCGTCGATGCTCACGCTGGATATGCGCTTCAAGATCGGCGCGCCCACCGCGCTCGAATCGGGCGAATGGAAATGGGCGCGCAACAACACCACTTCGGGCGGCGCCGTCCGGGCGCGTTCGGTGACGTTCCTGGGCGGGCAATCCGGCCCGCCCAGCATCGGAGGCGTCTTCGAGCTGCTCGGCGCGGGCGGCGCCGCTCTTTATCGCGTCAATATTCCGGTGACCGAGATCAGGACCCGGCTTCCGAACCGAGGGTAGTCTCGATCTGTTTCTCGCTCGCGCGATCGTTCGCGAGCTTCGTATACAGGCCGACGTCTTTCTTGAGCCGGCTCGCCTCGCCGGCGAGGTTGGCGACGTCGGACTGATATGGCGGCTGCCAGAACCGGCCCTGGTATTCGTTCAGGAACCGGACGGCGGCGCTGGTGTTGCCCGCCATCTTCTTCAGGAGCGGAAGCGCCTCGTCGCACGCCTGCCGTTCCTCGGGCGTCTCAGACGCGCGCATCTGCTCGAGCCGCGCTAGCGTCTGCCCCATGCCGTTGATATCGGCCTTGAGGCTGTTGAGGGTATCGGCATCAGCCTCCCAGCTCAGATAGTTCGAACGGGCCTCGGCCTGCAACTGCACCGCGTCCGACGAAGCCTCCAGGCTTTCACGCTGCAACTGGTTCAACAGATTGAGTGGTGTCTGCGCGAAGGCCGGCACTGCGGCCATTCCCGCGGCTAAAACGATTTCCAGTGGAACACGGGTCTTCATCTGTTCTTTCCTCCCGATGGTGAGACGGATCATGAAGGCCCGCTCATGTAAAAGTACGTAACGCGTCCCGGTTGCGGGGAATGTGCGGATTTGCGAGGATTATGCCCGAATGCTCATTGTCCATGTACACGCGCACGTCAAGCCGGAGTTCGTCGAAGCTTTCCGGCTGGCGACGGCGGAAAACGCCCGCAACAGCGTGAAGGAGCCCGGCATCGCGCGTTTCGACGTTCTCGAGCAGAGCGGCGAGCCGGGCCGGTTCGTCCTGGTTGAGGTCTACCGCACCCCGGAAGCGCAGGCGCAGCACAAAGAGACGCGGCACTACGCCGCCTGGCGCGACGCCGTCGCCCCGATGATGGCGGAGCCGCGCACGAGCGTGAAATACTCGAACGTGTATCCGCCGGAGGACGGCTGGTAGATGAGTTTCGAGTTCGCCACCGCTGGCAGGATCGTTTTCGGCGAGGGCAGCGTCCGCGGAGTCGCGCGCGAGGCCGCGCGGTTCGGGAAGCGCGTGCTGGTGGTCACGGGGCATTCGGAGCAGCGCGCCGCGCGGCTGCTCGAGGAGCTTACGGCCTCGGGCGCCGAAACGGCGGTCTTTCCCACGGCGGGAGAGCCGACCGTCGATCTGGTCAGGCAGGGGCACGGCATCGGATGGAACCATAAGGCCGACGTTGTCATCGGCTATGGCGGCGGGTCGGCGCTCGATGCGGGCAAGGCGATCGCGGCGCTGCTCGCCAACGGCGGCGACGTGCTCGATTATCTCGAAATCGTGGGCGACGGCAAGCCGCTGGTCCGCGCTTCGACGCCCTTCATCGCCGTCCCGACCACGGCGGGCACCGGTTCCGAGGTAACGCGAAACGCGGTGCTGTCCTCGCCCGAACAGCGGGTGAAAGCCAGTCTGCGCAGCCCCTACATGCTGCCCGCGCTGGCGGTGGTCGATCCGGAGCTGACCTACGACGTGCCTCCGGCGATCACGGCGGCCACGGGACTGGATGCGCTCACGCAGCTCATAGAGCCCTACGTCTCGACGCGCGCGACGCCGATGACGGATCTGCTCGCCCTCGACGGCATGCGCCGCGTGGCGGGATCGCTGCTGCGCGCGTTCCGCAGCGGGCGCGACCGCGAGGCGCGGCGCGACATGTCGCTCGCGAGCCTGTTCGGCGGGATCGCGCTGGCCAACGCGGGACTGGGCGCGGTGCACGGCATCGCGTCGCCGCTGGGCGGAATGTTCCCGGCTCCGCACGGCGCGGTCTGTGCGGCGCTGCTGCCCCACGCGATGGCTGCCAACATACGGGCGCTGCGCGCGCGCGATCCGAAAGGCGAAGGGCTCGTACGCTATGCCGCGGTCGCGGCCGCGCTGACCGGCAGCCCGGACGCCGCCGCCGAGGACGGGGCTGCCTGGGTCGCCGAACTCTGCTCGAGCCTCCGCATTCTGCCGCTCAGGTCCTTCGGCGTTCAGGACACCGAGTTTCCCGCGCTCGTCGAGAAGGCCGGGAAGGCGAACAGCATGAAGGCGAACCCGATCGCGCTGACGGCGGGCGAGCTGACGGAAATTCTCAGCCGGGCGCTATGATCCGGATCTTCGTCACCGGCGGCACGTTCGACAAGGAATACAACGAGCTGGATGGGACGCTGTTCTTTCACGACACGCACGTGCCCGAAATGCTGCGCCTCGGCCGCTGCCTGCTCGGCGTCGAGCTGCGCACGCTCATGATGATCGACAGCCTCGACATGAGCGACCAGGACCGCCGCATCATCGCCGAACACTGCCGCGGCGCGCGCGAGTCGCGCATCGTCATCACGCACGGCACGGACACCATGGTCGAGACGGCGGCGCACCTGGCGCGCAACGTCGAGGGCAAAACCATCGTTCTCACGGGCGCGATGGTGCCCTACAAATTCGGCAGCTCGGACGGGCTGTTCAACCTGGGCAGCGCCCTCGCTTTCGTTCAGACGCTGCCCGCGGGCGTTTACATCGCCATGAACGGCCGCTGCTTCCGGTGGGACCGGGTGCGCAAAAATCGCGAGCGCGGCGTGTTTGAAGCGCTGTAACCAAAAAGGGGACAGCCCCCTGTACTGGATAATCAAATTGAGACACGGGTAGAGGGGACACTTTTCATTGAATGGGAGGTGTCAGGTGCCAGGCGGGTGGTGGCTAAAGTATAGCCCGGAGTTCAAGGCTCAGGCGC
>JBLNDJ010000033.1:0-7483 GCA_050261515.1 Acidobacteriota bacterium
CGAAGGCGATGAAGAAACTCCGGGAACGTGTGCGAGAGTTGACCAGCAAGCGGCAAAGCGGGAAGAAAGTCGAGCAGATCATCGCCGAACTAACGCCCGTGCTTCGCGGCTGGGGGAACTAAATTAGAAACGGGCTGGTGTAAGCCAGTACCGCGCTAAACTTCTACCAATGCGCCTCATGCTGTTCTGGATGGTTCCCATGCTGCTTTCCGCCGAGTTGAGCGTAGATCACGTCACCGTGGCCGGACGGGATTTAAAGCGGATGCAGGCGGCGCTTGGCGCGGTAGGGTTGCCGGTCGAGTACGGCGGCACGCACGCGAACCACGCGACGGAGATGGCGATCACCAGCTTTCCGGACGGGTCGTATCTGGAGTTGATCGCGTTGCGGCCGGATGCGGACGCGGCAGCCGTCGCGGCGCATCCGTGGGCTGCATGGATGAAAGGCGACGCGGGCCCGTGCGCGTGGGCGGTGCGAGTAAAGGACATGGCGGCGGAGGTCGCGCGGTTGAAGGCGGCGGGGGTGGAGGTGGGCGCTCCGGTGCGGAGCGGGCGCGAGCGGCCGGACGGCGTGCGGCTGGATTGGGAGACGGCGCGGGTGGGCGCGGAGCCGAACGGCACGTTCTTTCCGTTTCTGATCCACGATTTCACGGAGCGGAAGGCGCGCGCATTTCCTTCGGGGAAGGCGGGGGCAAAGGACTTCAGCGGCATCACGCGCGTGGTGATTGCGGTGCGGAGCCTGAAAGACGCGGTGGAGCGGTACAAGAAGGCGTATGGGCTGGGCGCTCCGCTTCAGCAGGTGGATCGGGAATTCGGCGCGCACCTGGCGCTGCTCGGGGGCACGCCGGTTGTGCTCGCTGCGCCGCTGACTTCGCAGACATGGCTGGCCGAACGGCTGGAGAAGTTTGGTGAGGGGCCTTGCGCGTTCGTTCTGGGGGCGCGCAAGCCGGGGAAGTATAAGGCGGCTTCGGAGGCGCGCTGGTTCGGCACCGATATTTTCTGGTTCGACGAAGCGGCGTTGGGTTGGCGGCTGGGGTTTGAGTAGGGGCTAGAACCGCGAGCCGGTCAGCTTTACGTCGGCGCGTGCCCAGGCTTTTGTGAACATGCGGTCGGTCTCGGAGGCTTCGTTCTCCTTGCCCTGCGCGCGCAGGGCCCGGGCTAGTCCGGCGAGCGACCAGCCGTTGGCGCGATGGCGGTTGAGATCCTCGCGATACACGCGCTCGGCATCGGCGGGGCGGCCTGCCGCGAGCAGCGCGTGCGCGAGATACTGCCGCGGGGGAAGCGGCCAGTCCGGCGGCTCGCTGTAGAGCAGCGCATCCTCGGTCTCGACCGCTCGCAGGTACGCCGCGGCCGCGCGATCGGCTTCGCCGGCCTTCTCGGCGATGTCGCCTTCGAGCATCGCCTGCGCGATGGCCGCGAGCGTCGCGAGCGGGTTCAGGCCGAACACGCGAATCTCCTTGAGCGAGGGCTCGGCGGCGAGCGCGCGCAGACGCTCGAGTTCGGCGTGCGCTTCGGTGGGCTTCGCAGTCGCGGAAAACGCGAAGCCGCGGGCGAAGTGCCACATCGCTCTCACGAACACCTGGTCGTGCGGAGGCTCGGGCTCGGCGAGAATCGCATCCCACCGGCCGAAGCGAACCATGGTGAGCGGGGGCATGGTCTTCACCAGCAGCGCGAGGCCGAGGACGGGCTCCTGCATCATGGCGTGGTCGTGCGCGTCGCCACTTTGCGCGCGGCTTCGAGCGCGTCGGCGGCGCGTCCCTCCATCGCGAGCGCCGCGTGCATGAAGTGAATGTTGTGAGGATAGTAAGCCGCGGGGTAAATTCCTTGGGCGCGGCACTGCGTTATGTAGTCTTCGTCCGCCGCGATCGCTTTGATGTTGGCCGCGACGGCGTCCGAGTAGCGGCCCACGCGCATGTAGATGTGCCCGGGCATGTGGACCAGATGGCCCGCGCCGGGGACGAGCGCGCCGAGGCGGTCGGCGGCGGGCACGGCGGCGTCCACCTCGGCGGAAGCCTCCATCAGGTGTATGTAGAAGTGGTTCGCGCCGGGGTGGTTCGGATGCGCGCGGAGCGTCTTTTCGAGCGCCGCGCGCGCTTCGCCGATGCCGGGCTTCGGCGCGCCGCTCCTGGTCCAGTAGTCCCATGGCATCGTGTTCATGACCGCGTCGGCGTAGAGCGTGGCGACGTCGGGGTCGCTGGGAAAGGCGGCGTAGGCCTTCGCCATCGCACGCGCGTACGCCGCGTTGAGCGCGTCGCGGTTCGCTTCGCCCGGAGTGAAACGCGCGGCGATTGCATTGATGAGCGCCCGCTCCTTCGCGTTCGCGCGCGAGCGCCGCTCGACGGCCGCGGCGGCCGCGGCCTGGCCCTGCTCCTCGCGGTCCGGGCCGATGGCGAAATCGTTGATGTTGGGGGCGAGCGCGAGCGCCTGCCCCCAATACGCCATCGCGCATTGCGGATCGATGCGCGCCGCCTCGCGGAACGATCGGACCGCCTCGGCGTGGTTGAACCCGTAGACGAGCGTGAGCCCCTGGTTGACGAAGGCCTGGGCGGTCTTGGACCTTGTCGAAATCGGGAAGCGCAGATCGCCCAGATTCTTCAGCTTCGGCGCGAGGCGCCCGTCGCGCGTGGTGTGCGCCTGCGGCCAGGCCGCGGGCGCGAGCGCGAGCAGGCAGGCGGAGAGGGGGGCGATGCCGCGCATGGTTCACTTCCTCTCGCAGGCTACCGTGACGGGAACGCCGTGCGTCAGCGAGTCGAACACCGGCGACGCGTTCGGGCCCAGGCGGCAGATCTCCTGCAACTGCTCGTCACTCACGTCCGCCTTGATGCGGAACGACATGCGGATGCCCTGGTATCCGTTGCGAATGTTCTTGTCGAGGCCCAGGAATCCGCGCAGGTCAATGTCGCCCTCGACGGTCGATTCCACTTCTTCGATCGCGATTCCGCGCGCGGCCGCGTGATACACCATCGATGTGGTGACGCACGATGCGAGCGCGTGGAGCAGGTGCTCGACCGGGCTCGCGCCCTTATCCGTGCCGAGCAAAACGGCGGGCTCGTCGGCATCGAGCACGAACGGCACGGTATGAGAGATGTCCTGCTGGATTCCATGAAAATCGGTGACGGTGGAGCGATTGTGGCCCGCGTCCACCCACTGGTTGCGGATCCGCAAACTAAACCTCGCGATTCCGGGCGTGGCTTTGACGGCCTCGACGGTCTGGAAAAGTCCATCAACGTTCACGCCGTTGACGGTCTGCGTAGGTTTCGGCTGTGTGCTCATAAACATCCCCTCTCTGATTGGTTGCGGCAGCGCCGCGTATGTCTAAACTGTAACGCGCGCCGGATGCGAAAAGTGGCTCGCGCCCGGCAGTGAGTGGGGTGGTCGGCTGGGCCTCTACGCCGACCTGCTCCTATGAAACACTGGTCTCAGATGCTCCCAGACCACGCACCGCTCACCAGCCGCGACCTGTTGCACATCGGTTTTGAAAAATGGGACGAAGATTTCCGGTTTCTGCTCGAGTGTTTTCGAGCCATGCTGACCTCGATAGGGGAGCCCTCGCTGGGGCGGCTGGTCGAGCAGGCGTTCCGCGTGATGCCCGAACCCGGAGAGCGCATCCCGGCGCGCGGCCCGCAGGCGCTGTCGGTCGCGTTCCAGTTGCTGAACATGGCGGAGGAGAACACGTCGAACCAGGTCCGCCGGATGCGCGAGACCGAGCTCGGTCCGGCGAGCGAGCCCGGCACGTGGCCCCATCAACTCGAGGCGCTGCGCAACGCGGGTTTCGACGCGGCGGTGCTCGGGCGGGCCATGGAGCGCATCCGCGTCGAGCCGGTTTTGACTGCTCATCCGACCGAAGCGAAACGCTCCACCGTGCTCGAGCATCACCGCGAGCTGTACCTGCTGCTGGTCGAACGCGAAAGCCGCATGCGCAGCCCGATGGAGCACGAAACGCTCCGGCGGCGCATCGAGGCCGCGCTCGAGCGGCTGTGGCGTACCGGCGAGATTCACGTTGAGCCTCCCGACGTGGAATCGGAGCTGCGGAACACGGTCTACTACCTGACGAACGTCTTCCCCGACGCGCTGCAACTGCTGTCAGACCGCTTCCACTACTCCTGGGAGTGGGCCTTTCCGGGGGCTGCGCCCGCGCGCGAGCCGCGCGTGTCTTTCGGAAGCTGGGTGGGGGGCGACCGCGACGGACATCCGTTCGTCACGGTGGATGTCACTCGGCACACGCTCGAATTGATGCGAGCCGCTTCGCTGCGGCTTCTGCGGCGGCAACTCGAGCCGCTGGCGGGGAAGCTGAGCCTGGCGGACCAGCTTCAGGCGCCGCCGCCATCGCTGCTCGAGTGGATTCGCGCGACCGCCGCGATGTTAGGTGAGGAAGGCCGCTCGGCTGTCGAGCGCAATCCGGGCGAGCCGTGGCGGCAGAGCGTGAACCTGATGCTGGCCCGCCTGCCGCGCGAGGGCGAGATGCGGCCGTACGGCTACACGCGCATCGAAGAGCTCCGTGAGGACCTGCTCGTGCTGGCAGCGTCGCTCGAAGACGCCGGGGCGGGCCGCATCGCGCGCGCCGACCTGGCGCCGGTCGCCCGCGCCGCCGAGACGTTCGGGTTCCACCTCGCGACGCTCGACATACGGCAGAACAGCGACGTTCACGACCGCGCCGTCGC
This sequence comes from Acidobacteriota bacterium, assembly GCA_050261515.1. Classification (GTDB taxonomy): domain Bacteria; phylum Acidobacteriota; class Terriglobia; order Bryobacterales; family Bryobacteraceae; genus JBLNDJ01. The sequence continues at coordinate 4,659 of JBLNDJ010000033.1, forward strand.
GCAGTTGCTCGCCATTGCGGGGCTGGACGGCGCGGATTATCCGCTGTGGGACGAGAGCCGGCGCCTGGAGTTTCTCAACCGCGAACTGCGCTCGCCGCGCCCGTTCGCGCTCTCGACCACCGAGCTTCCGCAGGAAGCGGGCGATGCGGTAGGTGTGCTGCGCCTGGTGCGCGAATGGACCGGGGAGCACGGGCATCACGGCATCGGGTCTCTGATCGTAAGCATGACGCGCGGCGTTTCCGACCTGCTCAACGTCTACGTGCTGGCGCGCGAAGCGGGCCTGGTGCGGAGCACGCCGGACGGGCTCGTTTCCGAAATCGCGGTGACGCCGCTGTTTGAGACCATCGAGGACCTGGAGCGCAGCGCGCGCGTGCTGGCCGGGTTCCTCTCGCATCCGATGGCGATGCGCACGCTGCGCTACTTGCAGCGCCGCGACGGGCGCGAGCGGCCCCTGCAGGAAGTGATGGTCGGCTACAGCGACAGCAACAAGGACGGCGGCATTCTGGCGAGCCAGTGGTTTCTGCGGAAAGCGCAGGCGGAGATGGCGGCCGTGGCGCGCGAGGCGGGCGTCGAGCTGCGGTTCTTCCATGGACGCGGCGGAACCATCGGCCGCGGCGCGGGGCCGACGCACGTGTTCCTCGAGTCGCTGGCGGCGGGCACTTTGCAGGGCGAGCTGCGCGTCACCGAACAAGGCGAAGTGATTTCGCAGAAGTATGCGAACCGGCTGACCGCCGCACAGCACCTGGAGCGGCTGCTGGCGGGCGTCACGCGCTGGACGCTGATGCACGGCTGCGATGCGCGCTGCGAGCCGCATCCGGCCGAGGCGGTCTTTGAGCGCGTCGCGCTGGCGAGCCGCGAGACGTACCGGCGGCTGATCGACGCCGAGGGCTTCGTCGAGTTCTTCTCCCAGGCGACGCCGATCGACGCGATCGAATCGAGCCACATCGGCTCGCGCCCGCCGCGACGCACCGGCAAGCGGACCATCAAGGACCTGCGAGCGATCCCGTGGGTGTTCAGTTGGAGTCAGGCGCGCTTCAATGTGCCCGGCTGGTTCGGCGTCGGCAGCGCGTTCGACCACGTGCGCCGCACCGACCCGGGGGCGTGGGACCTGCTCTACCGGGCGGCGCGCGACTGGCCCTTCCTCTCTTACCTGCTCCACAACGTGGAGTTCAGCGTGGAAGCCGCGGACCCGGGCATCATGGCCGAGTACACGGCGCTGGTCGAGGACGAAAAGATCCGCAGCCGCACGCTGGGGCGAATCCTGGAGGAATATGAGAGGACGAAGGAGGTGCTGGCGGCCTTCTTCGGGCGGGATATGGAAGCGCGGAGGCCGCGCCTCGTGAAGGCGATCGCGCTGCGCCGCGAGGCCCTGCTGCGTCTGCACCGCGAGCAGATCGCGCTGCTGCGGGAGTGGCGCGTCGCGCCGGAGGAAGCCGGCCGCATTCTGCCCTCGCTGCTCGTCACCGTGAACGCGATCGCGGGCGGACTGAAGACCACGGGGTGATCGCATGCTGACGCTGGTCATGCTGCTGTGCGGGCTGATCGGGCCGGCGCTGAACGACCCGGCGGCGGTCTACAAACAGGCGAGGGAGCAGGCGCTGCGCGGGGAGCGGCAAGCCGCGCTCGAGCGGCTGCGCGCGTTCGCTGCGATGGGGATGGTGGAGGACGCCGCGACGAATCCCGATTTCGCTTCGCTTCGCGAGAGTGCGGAATTCCGGGATGTGCTGCGCCAGATCGAGCGCAACAAGCGGCCGGTATCGCACAGCGCCGTCGCGTTCGCGCCGCCCAATGAAGGCCTGCTCACCGAGGACATCGGATACGATCCCGCCTCGGGCGCGTTCTTTCTGAGCAGCGTCCGCAAGCGCAAGATCGTGCGGCGGGGGCGCGATGGACGCTTTGCGGATTTCATCCGCGAAGGGCAGGACGGCGTGTGGAGCATGATGGCGCTGGGGATCGATGCGAAGCGGCGCTTGCTCTGGACTACGACGACCGAGATGGACCAGGGGCGCTCGGCGCTGCTGAGGTACGCGCTCGACACCGGCGTGCTCGGAGCGCGGTTCGATGCGCCGGGCCCGGGGCCGCACGGGTTGGGCGACCTTGCCGTGAACGGGAATGGCGACGTCGTGGTCTGCGATGGGAAAGGCGGCGGTGTGTACTTCGTCGAAGCCGGCGCGAGCACGCTCGCGGCGCTCGTGGAGCCGGGGACGTTCGTCTCGCCCCAAACGCCGGCGTTCGCGCCGGACGGGAAGCGCATCTTCGTTGCCGATTACGCGCGCGGCATCGGCATCGTCCAACTGGCGGACAGGAAAGTGAGCTGGCTCGAGACGCCGGCCGGTCTGGCGGCAACCGGCATCGACGGGCTCTACTTTGCCGGCGGCACGCTGCTCGCGCTTCAGAACGGAACCAACCCGCAGCGTTTCATCCGCCTCCGGCTGGACGAGCCCCAGCGCCGCGTCGTGAGCTGGGAAGTGATCGAGCAGAACACGCCGCACCTGAACGAGCCGACGCACGGTGTGCCGGTCGATGGGCGCTTCTACTACATCGGAACAAGCGGCTGGCGGCCCGGCGCGCCGGTGGTGCTGGTGTGGAACGGAGGAACGTCAGGCGATTGATCTAGACTTGCCGCGTCCCGGCCAGCGGTGATCTGCTCAGATATTTCGGAATTGTGTTACCTATGTCTCCGGTCCGGAAAAAAGGAAGCCTGGTGGGCCCTGTAGGATTTGAACCTACGACCAACGGATTATGAGTCCGGGTTGCCAGCATCTATCGCGTGTGCCGGTGTTTATGTTTCATCGACTTACGGGAGCGGACGTGCGATTGCGTCT
>JBLNDJ010000034.1:0-13150 GCA_050261515.1 Acidobacteriota bacterium
AACGTGAATCTCGATGTCGAGCTGATCACGCCGGTCGCGATGAACAAGGGCCTGCGGTTCGCGATCCGCGAGGGCGGCCGCACGGTCGGGGCAGGAACGGTGACCGAGGTGTTGGAGTAGCGTATGCCCAGAGAAATGATCACGTTTCAGTGCACCGAGTGCAAGAACCGGAACTACACGAGCACGAAGAATAAGAAGACCACGACGGAGCGGCTGGAGATGAAGAAGTTCTGCCCGCACTGCCGGAAGCACCAGATGCACAAGGAAGCGAAGTAAACGGCCGCCGGCCGCCGGCAGACAGCAGAAGGTGGTTGTTCGCTGGTGTGGCGGCGCGCCGGGCGGCGCGATCCGGTTGTTGCCGATAGCTGGCGGCGAGCTTTATTGCTATCCTGAATCGGACAGCGCCTGGCTAATGCAGGGGCGTAGGTTTAACGGTAGACCAGCGGTCTCCAAAACCGCGAGTGGGGGTTCGAATCCCTCCGCCCCTGCCAGATGCTCCGGCCAGGCGAACGCCGGCCGCGGTTAGGGAACACATGGCAGCAGCAGAAAAAGCTTTGACATTGGGCGAGAAGGCCAAGCGGTGGCCGGTAGCCATCAAGGAGTACGTCCAGGAACTCCAGACCGAGATGCGCCACGTCACGTGGCCGAGCCGGAAGCAGGTGCGGGCGACCACGGTCGTCGTCATCGTCACCGTTTTCGCGTTCGCGGCGTACTTCGCCGTCGTCGATGCGGTGTTTCTGAAATTGATCGGGAAGCTATTCCAACTGTTCACGAAACAGTCTTAGGGCGGCCATATGGCAGACGACGAGATCAACGGCCAGGAGCACGCGGGCGAGCAGCAGCCCCAGGAAGCCGAAACCCCATCGGCTGAAGCGGCGGCGGCTCCGGCTCCCGTCATCGACGAATCCAAGAAGTGGTACATCATCCACACCTACTCGGGTTTCGAGAATAAGGTCGCCGATTCGCTCAAGAGCCGCGCCCAGGCGTTCGGCTTCGCGGACCAGATCGGCCAGGTCCTGATCCCGACCGAGGAAGTGGTGGAAGTCCGCAACGGGAAGAAGGTCACCAGCAAGCGGCTGATGTATCCCGGCTACGTGCTCGTCGAAATGGAAATGAACGACGACCTCTGGCACGCGGTGAAGAACACGCCGCGCGTAACCGGCTTTGTGGGCGGCGGCAATACGCCCGTGCCCCTGAGCGCGACCGAGGTCAACGATATTCTGTACCGGCAGGCGACCTCCGCCGACCGGCCGCGTCCGAAGCAGACCTTCGAGAAGGGCGAGATGGTCCGGATCAACGACGGTCCGTTCACGAACTTCTCGGGGCGCGTGGACGAAGTGAATCCCGATCGCAACACGGTGCGCGTGCTTGTGACGATTTTCGGCCGCGCGACGCCGGTGGAGCTGGAGTTCGGGCAGGTAGAGAAGGTTTGACGCTGTAGCCGGCGGCTGAGGGCTGACGGCTGACGGCCAAAGGATTCTTATGGCAAAGAAAGTAGCGGCGCAGGTAAAACTGCAAATCCCGGCGGGCAAGGCCACTCCGGCGCCTCCGGTCGGCACGGCGCTCGGCCCGCAGGGCGTCAACATCATGGAGTTCTGCAAGGCCTTCAACGCGAAAACATCCGCGAAGGACCAGGAAGGCCTGATCATTCCGGTCGTCATCACGATCTACAGCGACCGCTCCTTCACGTTCATCACGAAGACGCCGCCGGTGCCGGTGCTGATCAAGCGCGCCGTGAGCCTGGCCAAGGGCTCGGCCGAGCCGAACAAGCAGAAGGTCGGCAAGATCACTGCCCAGCAGGTCGAGGAGATCGCCAAGCTCAAGATGCCCGACCTGAACTGCTTCACGGTCGAAGCGGCAATCGAGTGCGTGAAGGGCACGGCCCGCAGCATGGGCGTTGACGTCACGCACTAGGTGCCGGCGCCCGCCGTTGTGGTACACTGAAAGTTCATCTAACCGAACTCAGTGGGAGGTCCGGGCATACACGTCCGGGCCGTTCGCACCAATGAGGAGATATGGCCCGTAAACAAGGAAAACAGTACCGTTCCGCCATCGAGCAGATCAAGCCGGAGCCTTATAAGCTCGAACAGGCCGTGCCGCTCGTCCAGAAGGTCAAATTCGCCAAATTCGACGAAACGGTGGAGTTGCACATGCGGCTCGGCGTCGATCCCAAGCACGCCGATCAGATGGTGCGCGGCACCGTGGTGCTGCCGAACGGCCTGGGCAAATCCAAGCGGGTGCTCGTAATCGCGGCGGGAGATAAGCAGCGAGAGGCCGAAGAAGCCGGCGCCGATATCGTCGGCGGCGAGGAACTGGTCGCCAAGATTCAGGGCGGCTGGATCGACTACGACGCCGTGATCGCGACACCGGACATGATGCGGTCGGTCGGACGCCTCGGCAAGGTGCTCGGACCGCGCGGCCTGATGCCCAACCCGAAGACCGGCACGGTGACGGTGGACGTCGCCAAGGCCGTGAAAGAGACCAAGGCGGGCAAGGTGGAGTTCCGCGTCGATAAGACCGGCATCATCCATGCCCCGGTGGGCAAGACCAGCTTCAACACCGACAAGCTGACCGAGAACGCCCTGACGCTGATCCAGGCGGTGGTGAAGGCGAAGCCCGCGGCCGCCAAGGGCAAGTACGTCAAGAGCGCGACCATCTGCTCCACCATGGGGCCGGGCGTGAAGCTGGATGTCACCCCGTACAACACCAAGGTGCTCTAGGCCGCTACGGAGATTGTCGTGAAAAAGAAATCGGACAAGAACAAGGACGTACAGGCGCTTCGCCAGGAACTGGCGCAGACCTACCATATGTTCGTCACGAGCTTCGAGAAGCTCACCGTGGCGCAGGATTTCGAGCTGCGGAAGACGATCCGCGCCGCGGGCGGCAAGTACCGGGTGATCAAGAACAACCTGGCGGCGAAGGCGGCCGAGGGGACTCCGGCGGCGAGCCTGTTGGGCGAGCTGAAGGGCATGACCTCCGTGGCCTATACGGCGGCCGACCCCGTGGCGCTGGCCAAGGCGCTGACGGCTTACGCGAAGGCCAATCCGGCCTTTACGTTCAAATCGGGCATGGTGGACGGGCGGGTAATCGACATCAAGTCGATTAACGACCTGGCCAACCTGCCGTCGAAGGAAGGGTTGATCGCGAAGGTGATGTGGCTGATCAACTCCCCGGCGCAGAGGCTGGCTGTATCGCTCGCCGGAGTGGCGAGGAACCTGGCCGTGGTCATTGACCAGGCGGTCAAAGAGAACAAGTTTAAGGCGTAACGGCTTGTAGCTTGAGCCCGAGGGCCGCTGGGCCCCCGGGGCGGGCAAGCTACGAGCGAATCACAAGCTACAAGCTAAGGAGTTTCGAAGACAATGGCGGACGTAAACGCGATTCTGGAGCAGATCAAGGGCCTGACGCTGCTTGAGGCGTCGGAACTGGTGAAGGGTATCGAGCAGGCATTCGGCGTCTCGGCGGCTGCGGCGGCCGTGGCGGCGGCTCCTGCGGCGGGCGGCGCTGCGGCGGCGGCTCCTGCGGCGGAAGAGAAGACCGAGTTTACGGTAGTTCTCACGGCGGTGGGCGCCAACAAGATCAACGTCATTAAGGCTGTCCGCGAAGTGACCTCTCTCGGCCTGAAGGAAGCCAAGGACCTGGTGGACGGCGCGCCCAAGCCGATCAAGGAAGGCATCAACAAGGAAGAGGCGGAAGCCATTCGCAAGAAGTTCACCGACGCCGGCGCGACCGTCGAGGTGAAATAGGCCCCGGCGAACCGCTGCCTGCCGGTCGCGGCTCTGTCACCGGCCGGGTTGCGGTTTGCTTTGTAAGTCTTTCAGCGGGCGGGGTTCCCCCGCCCTTTTTCCGGCGCTCCCTCAGCTCCAGCGGGGGGGCGCGCCGGTGTATTTGACGTCCGCTGGCGAGTTTGATAAACTCGTGTCTGGGCTTATTCCACAACGAGTGTTCGTGAACCTCGCATCCTGGTTTTGTGTCTTCAGTCCCGTTGAAGCTACAGCGAGGGTGTACCCGGCCATTTCCACTTCCCTCCCGGTCCAGGACCGTCTCTTCTCAGGATTTGCGAACCACTCCACGCGTCACACAGCACCACTCCGGACGTTCCGGCATGCCCAAATTGAGATCGTAACAGGACACCCATGGAGCTACGGCCCGTGTGGCTCCGGCCCGGCAGGCCCGGGCCGGGCCGCGGAAGCTTCAGGGGCGGTCCCGACTGTTTCATAAGAGTTTTGTCTGTAGCCTTTCGGCTTTCAGGAGTTAAAAATGCAGATTGCGGCAAACGGCGCCTCTCGGGAGCGAGTCGATTTCTCGCGTATTAACACTTCGATCCCCATTCCGAACCTGATCGAAGTTCAGAAGAATTCCTACGAGCGGTTCCTTCAAATGGACCTGCTGCCGAGCGAGCGGGAAGATATCGGACTCCAGAGCGTTTTCGGGAGCGTATTCCCGATTTCGGACTTCAGGGGGCTGAGCCAACTGGAGTTCGTGGACTATGCGATCGGCAACTGGGAGTGCAAGTGCGGCAACCTGAAGGGCCTGCACCACCTGCGCTCCACCTGCCGCAACCCGAGTTGCGGCGCGACCATCCGGACCGACCCCTTCCACGCCGGCGATGTTCTCTGCCCCAAGTGCGGCACCTTCAACAAGAACATCGTCACCTTCTGCAACCGCTGCGGCGATCCGGTGGGCCTGCAGCTCAAGTACGACGTGCCCGAGTGCGAGGAACGCGGCATGACCTACGCCGCTCCGCTCAAGGTCACGATCCGCCTGACGGTGTTCGACAAAGACGCCGAGACAGGCACGCGCACCGTGCGCGATATCAAGGAACAGGAAGTTTTCTTCGGCGAAGTTCCGCTGATGACCGACAACGGCACGTTCATCATCAACGGCACCGAGCGCGTGATTGTTTCGCAGTTGCACCGGTCTCCGGGCGTGTTCTTCGAGAAGGTGGCGGCCCAGGGGTATTATCTGGGCAAGATCATCCCGTACCGCGGCAGCTGGGTGGAGTTCGAGTACGACAACAAGAACCTGCTTTACGTCCGTATCGACAGGAAGCGGAAATTTTACGGCACCGTTTTCCTTCGGGCGCTCGGACTGAAGACCGACGAGCAGATTCTGCGCACCTTCTACCGCATCGACAAGATTTCGATCAAGAACAAGAAGCTGTACTGGAACGTGGGGCCCGGCCTTCAGGGCATGAAGCTGTCGTTCGCGATCACGAAGGGCGGTGAGACGATCGTGCCGCAGGGCCGCAAGATCACCTCGAGCGTGCTCAAGGAGATCCAGAAGGCCAAGATCGAGCAGGTCGAAGTCGCTGCCAACGACCTCGAAGGCGCCTTCGTGGCCGCCGATGTTGTGGATATGTCCACCGGCGAAGTGCTGCTCGAATCGAACCACGAGCTGAACGCGACAGGCATCGGGAGGCTGCTCGAAAGCGAGATCGAGAGCTTCGAGATCTTCTTCCCCGAGCGCGACGACGCCGGCACGGTGATTTCCTCGACGCTCAAGAAAGACCCGGTCAAGAGCCAGAACGACGCGCTGCTCGAGATCTACCGCAAGCTGCGGCCGGGCGATCCGCCGACGCTCGACACCGCGACGCAGTTGTTCCAGGGCATGTTCTTCGACCCGCGCAAGTACGATTTCTCGCGCGTGGGCCGCATGAAGTTCAACATCAAAATCCACGAAGACGCCGAGTACGCGCCCGAGAGCTGGAAGTCGAACCCGGACAACAAGGACCGGAACCCGCTCGAACGCAAGATCCTCGACGCCGAGGATTTCTACGACGTCATCCGGTACCTGCTGAAGCTGCGCAAGGTTTCGAGCCTGTCGGTGGACGATATCGATCACCTGGGCAACCGCCGGGTGCGCGCGGTGGGCGAACTGCTGGAGAACCAGTTCCGCATCGGCCTGGTCCGCATGGAGCGCGCGATCAAGGAAAAGATGTCGGTTTACCAGGAAATGTCGACGGCCATGCCGCACGACCTGGTGAACGCGAAGCCGGTGATGGCGGCGATCCGCGAGTTCTTCGGCTCGAGCCAGTTATCGCAGTTCATGGACCAGACGAATCCGCTGTCGGAGATCACGCACAAGCGGCGCCTGTCGGCCCTCGGGCCGGGCGGGTTGTCGCGCGAGCGCGCCGGATTCGAAGTCCGCGACGTGCACCCGACGCACTACGGACGTATCTGCCCGATCGAGACGCCGGAAGGTCCGAACATCGGTCTGATTTCGTCGCTTTCGTGCTTCGCCCGCATCAACGAATACGGCTTCATCGAGAGCCCGTACCGCAAGGTGGTGGACGGGGTCGTGGTGGACGAAGTCAAGATCCTCAATCCAGGCGACTCCCATTTCAAAGTAGGCGACGTGGTGCGCCGCGCCGACGCCGAGAAGGCGAGCAGGGACGCGATCGCAAAGAAGAAGCAGCCACCCGAGTTCGAGGCCCACTGCGAATACCTGTCGGCCTGGGAAGAAGACAAGTACACGGTCGCTCAGGCGAACGTGGAGCTCGACGAGAACGGCCGCATCGTGCCCGAGCTGGTCAACGCCCGGCAGGCAGGCAACTTCGTGCTAAAGCAGCGCGAAGAGATCGAGTACATGGACGTGAGCCCGAAGCAGCTCGTGTCGGTGGCGGCCAGCCTGATTCCCTTCCTCGAGAACGACGACGCGAACCGCGCGCTGATGGGTTCGAACATGCAGCGCCAGGCCGTGCCGCTGTTGCGCGCCGAGGCCCCGTTCGTGGGGACCGGCATGGAGCGGGTGACGGCGCGGGATTCGGGCGCGGTGGTGATCTGCAAGCGCGCCGGCGTGGTGGATTCGGTCGATAGCGAGCGCATCATCGTCCGCGTCGAGGGCAACGTGCATGAAGGCCAGCTCTCGCGCGAGGTCGGCGCCGACATCTACACGCTGACGAAGTTCAAGCGGTCCAACCAGAACACCTGCATCAGCCAGAAGCCGATCGTCAAACAGGGCCAGCGGGTCAAGAAGGGCGACGTTCTTGCCGATGGGCCTTGCACGGACAAGGGCGAACTGGCGCTCGGAAGGAACGTGCTGGTGGCGTTCATGCCGTGGCGCGGGTACAACTTCGAAGACGCGATCGTGGTCAGCGAGCGCCTGGTGAAGGACGACTACTACACGTCGATCCACATCGAGGAGTTCGAGATCGAGGCCCGGGATACCAAGCTCGGTCCGGAAGAGATCACGCGCGACATTCCGAACATCGCCGAGTCGTTCCTGAGGAACCTGGACGAGAGCGGCATCATCCGGATCGGCGCCACGGTGAAGCCGGGCGACATTCTGGTGGGCAAGGTCACGCCGAAGGGCGAGACGCAGCTCACTCCGGAAGAGAAGCTGCTGCGCGCGATCTTCGGCGAAAAGGCCGGCGACGTGAAGGACGCTTCGCTCTACTGCCCGCCCGGAATCGAGGGCACGGTCGTGGATTGCAAGGTCTTCTCCCGCAAGGGCGCCGAGCTCGACGAGCGCTCGAAGATGATCATGCAGGAGCAGGAAGACAAGCTCCGGCGCAACCTCGAAGACGAGAAGCGCATTTTGAACGACGAGCGCGCCAAGCGGCTGGAGCAGCTGCTTGCAGGCAAGCAGCTGCTGGCCGACCTGCACGACGAAAAGACCAACAAACGCCTGCTCGCCAAGGGCGCCGACATCAACCGCGAAAGCATAGAGAAGCTGCGCGCGCGCGATTTGAAGCGCATGAAGCTCAAGGATCGGGACCCGCGCCTGAATGAGCAGATCGACGAAATCGAAGAGATGACGTCGCGGCAGATCGCGGTGCTCGACAAGATCACCGAGGAAAAGATCGCCAAGCTGAAGAAGGGCGATGAGCTGCCGCCGGGCGTGATCAAGCTCGTCAAGTGCTATATCGCGATGAAGCGCAAGCTCTCGGTGGGCGACAAGATGGCCGGACGCCACGGCAACAAGGGCGTCATCGCGCGCATCGTTCCCGAGGAGGACATGCCGTACCTGCCGGACGGGACTCCGGTCGAGATCGTGCTCAATCCGCTCGGCGTTCCTTCCCGTATGAACGTCGGACAGATTCTCGAAACGCACCTGGGCTGGGCGGCGAGCAAGCTCGGCCAGTTCTACGCGACGCCGGTGTTCGACGGCGCGACCGAGCGCGACATCAAGAAAGCGCTGGCCGACGCCGGGTTGCCGACCTCGGGCAAGGTGAAGCTGAACGACGGCTTGTCGGGCATGCCCTTCGAGCAGCCGGTCACGGTGGGCTACATTTACATGCTCAAGCTCTCGCACCTGGTCGATGACAAGATTCACGCGCGCTCGATCGGGCCGTACTCTCTGATCACGCAGCAGCCGCTGGGCGGCAAGGCGCAGTTCGGCGGACAGCGCTTCGGAGAAATGGAAGTCTGGGCGCTCGAAGCCTACGGCGCGGCCTACATTCTCCAGGAACTGCTGACCGCGAAATCGGACGACGTCTACGGGCGCGCCAAGATCTACGAAGCGATCGTGAAGGGCGAAGCGGCGGCCGAGCCGGGCGTCCCGGAATCGTTCAACGTATTGATCCGCGAGCTCCAGTCCCTCTGCCTGGACGTGGAGCTGATGAAGAAGCCGCGCGAGATATTGGATACCGCGCTCGCGGCGGACTAAGAACAGAAGCTGGAAGCCGGAAGCCGGAAGCCGGAATGGGCGTGGCGCGGCTTTCTGGCTGATGCTCGGAATGGTTATGAACAACAAGGGACGGAAGCGAGGATGGCGGGGGCACGGAAGCTTTTCTTCCGGCCTCTGACTTCCGGCTTCCGGCTTCTTGTTTAGGGTTTATTAAGGAGAACAACCTTGTACCGATCCTCTCCGTACGACAGAGCCAATTTGATCGCGGACTTCGATTCGATTCGAATCAGTCTCGCCTCCCCGGAAAAGATCCGCAGCTGGTCTCACGGGGAAGTCACAAAGCCGGAGACGATTAACTACCGTACGTTCAAGCCGGAGCGCGACGGCCTTTTCTGCGCGCGTATCTTCGGACCCATCGCGGATTGGGAGTGCTTGTGCGGCAAGTACAAGCGCATGAAGCACCGAGGCGTCATCTGCGACAAGTGCGGCGTCGAGGTCACCCTTTCCCGCGTCCGGCGCGAGCGGCTGGGCCACATCGAACTGGCCAGCCCGTGCTCGCACGTGTGGTTTTTCAAGGGACTGCCGAGCCGCATCGGCTACTTGCTCGACATCACACTGCGCGAGCTCGAGCGGGTTCTCTACTTCGAAGCCTACGTCGTCGTCGATCCGGGCGAGGTTCCGAACCTCGCCAAGGGCGAAGTGATCAGCGACGAGCGCAAGCGGCAGCTCGACCAGGAATTCCCCGGCAAGTTCGTCGCGATGATGGGCGCCGAGGGAATCAAGGAACTGCTCAAGAAAGTGGACGTCGAGGCCCTGAGCCTCGAAATCCGCGAGCGGATGAAGACCGAGCAGTCGCAGCAGAAGAAGCTGAAATACGCCAAGCGGCTGCGCGTGACCGAGTCGTTCCGCAAGTCGGGCAACAAGCCCGAGTGGATGATTCTGGACGTGATTCCGGTGATTCCGCCGGAGCTGCGCCCGCTGGTTCCGCTCGACGGCGGCAGGTTCGCGACCTCGGACCTGAACGATCTCTACCGCCGCGTCATCAACCGCAACAACCGCCTGAAGAAGCTCATCGAGCTGCACGCGCCGGACGTGATCGTCCGCAACGAGAAGCGCATGTTGCAGGAAGCGGTGGACGCGCTGTTCGACAACGGCCGCCGCGGCCGCGTGCTGCGCGGGGCCAACAACCGCCCGCTCAAATCGCTCTCCGACAACCTCAAGGGCAAGCAGGGCCGTTTCCGCCAGAACCTGCTCGGCAAGCGCGTGGACTACTCGGGCCGCTCGGTCATCGTGGTGGGCCCCGAGCTGAAGCTGCGCCAGTGCGGGCTGCCGAAGAAGATGGCGCTCGAGCTGTTCAAGCCGTTCATCTACCATCGCCTCGAGCAGCGCGGGCACTGCACCACGATCAAGCAGGCCAAGGAACTGGTGGAGCAGCAGGACCCGGTGGTGTGGGACATTCTCGAAGAGGTCATCAAGGACCATCCGATTCTGCTCAACCGCGCTCCCACGCTGCACCGCCTGGGCATTCAGGCCTTTGAGCCGGTGCTGGTCGAGGGCAAGGCGATCAAGATTCACCCGCTGGTCTGCACGGCATTCAACGCGGACTTCGACGGCGACCAGATGGCGGTCCACATTCCGCTGTCTCCGGAAGCGCAGATCGAGGCGGCGACGCTGATGCTGGCGGCGAACAATATTCTTTCGCCGGCGCATGGCGCGCCGATCGCGGTTCCGACGCAGGACATGGTGCTCGGCCTGTACTACCTGACCAAGGCGCGGCCTGGGACCAAGGGCGAGGGCCGCACGTTCGCGTCGAATGAGGACGTACTGATCGCGCTCGAAATGGGCGAGGTCGAGACGCTGTCGCCGATCAAGCTGCGCTACACGGGCAAGGTGATCGACCTGGCGCACGCCTTCGACAACCAGAACGTGATGCACACCGAGCCGATCGAGTTCAACAAGCAGTACATGGACACGACGGTCGGGCGCGTCATCCTGAACGATGCCCTGCCCGAGGACATGCCGTTCGTCAACGGCCTGCTCAAAAAGAAGGGCCTCACGCAGCTCGTGCAGTACGCGTACCTGCGCTTCGGGCTCCAGACGACGGTCCAGATGCTCGACCGCGTGAAGGAGCTCGGGTTCACCTACGCCACGCGCGCCGGCATTTCGATCGGCATCGACGACATGGTGGTGCCGCAGTCGAAGCCCGCGCTGGTGAAGGACGCCGAGCGCGAGGTCATCGCGGTTCAGAACCAGTACATCGAAGGCGCAATCACCAACGGCGAGCGCTTGAACAAGATCATCGAAATCTGGTCGAAGGTCACCGAGCGCGTTTCCGAGGAAATGTTCAAGGTGATGGAGGAGGACGACCGCACGGGCCGCTACCTCAACCCGATTTACATCATGGCCGACTCGGGCGCCCGCGGTTCGAAACAGCAGATCCGCCAGCTTTCGGGTATGCGCGGCCTGATGGCGAAGCCTTCGGGCGACATCATCGAGACCCCGATTACGGCCAACTTCCGCGAAGGCCTGAACGTGTTGCAGTACTTCATCTCGACGCACGGCGCGCGCAAGGGTTTGGCCGATACCGCTCTGAAGACGGCGGACTCGGGCTACCTGACGCGGCGCCTGGTCGATGTGGCGCAGGACGTGATCGTCACCGAGCACGACTGCGGCACGACCAACGGCATCTACGTGGAGCCGATCGTGGAATCGGGCGAAATCATCGAGGCCCTGCGCGACCGCATCGTCGGCCGCGTGGTGCTCGAAGACCAGCTCGATTACGAAGGCAACAAAATCGTCGGCGTCAACGAGGAAGTGAGCGAGGAGCTGGCGGCGGCGATCCAGGCGGCCGGCATCGAGCGCGTGAAGATCCGTTCGGTGCTGACGTGCGAATCGAAGCGCGGCGTCTGCCAGCTTTGCTACGGGCGCAACCTGGCAACGGGCAGGCTGGTGGAGCGCGGCGAGGAGGTGGGCGTCATCGCGGCGCAGTCGATCGGCGAGCCCGGCACGCAGCTCACCATGCGTACGTTCCACATCGGCGGCGCGGCGACCAGGGTCAGCGAGCAATCCACGCAGGACACCAAGTCGGCCGGTTTCGCGAAATACATCAACATCAACACCGTCCGGAACAAGCAGGGCGAGCTGATCGTGATGAACCGGCAGGGCATCCTGGCGGTGGTGGACGACAAGGGGCGCGAGAAAGAGCGCTACCAGGTCGTTTACGGCGCGCGGCTCAGGGTGGACGACGGCGCCAAGGTGGCGGCCAACGACATCCTGGTCGAGTGGGACCCGTACACGTTCTCGATCCTGACCGAGGTCAGCGGCGTGGTTCACTTCAAGGACCTCATCGACGGCCTCACGCTGCAGGAGCAGATGGACGAGATCACGGGCATGTCGCACTGGGTGGTCACGGACTCCCCGGATGAGAAGCGGCTGCCTACGCTGGTTGTGCGCCCGGCCGGAGGCGGCCGCGGCGACGAACGGCGCTACCTCATGCCGACCCACGCTCACCTCACGGTGAAGGAAGGCGACGAGGTGCACGCCGGCGACGTGCTGGCGAAGATCCCGCGCGCGACGACCAAGACCAAGGACATCACGGGCGGTCTGCCGCGCGTGGTGGAACTGTTCGAAGCCCGCAAGCCGCGCGAGACGGCCGTCATCGCCGAGATCAACGGCGTGGCGAAGTACGGCGACGTGGTGAAGGGCCTCCGGCGCGTGATCATCCGCGGTGACGACGGCCAGGAGCGCGAGTACATGATGCCTCGCGGCGTCCACATCAACGTGCAGGAAGGCGAGCGCGTGAAGGCGGGCGATCCGCTCATGGACGGGCCGCGCAACCCGCACGACATCCTGGACGTTCTCGGCGAGACCGAACTACAGAAGTACCTCGTCAACGAGGTGCAGGAAGTTTACCGGCTCCAGGGCGTGAACATCAATGACAAGCACCTGGAGACGATCGTCCGGCAGATGATGCGCTGGGTGAAGATCGAGGACATCGGCGACACCGAGTTTCTTCCCGAGGAAGTGGTCGACAAGTTCAAGTTCCGGGAGGAGAACGAGCGCGTGATCAACGCGGGCGGGCGTCCGGCGCAGGGCAAAGCGGTGCTGCTGGGCATCACGAAGGCGTCGCTGTCGACCGATTCGTTCATCTCGGCGGCTTCGTTCCAGGAGACCACGCGCGTGCTCACCGAAGCCGCGATCAACGGCAAGGTGGACTACCTGCGCGGCCTGAAAGAGAACGTGATCATGGGCCGCCTGATCCCCGCCGGCACCGGCATGGAGTATTACCGCCGGGTCAAGATTGCGGGCGAGGAGCTCGAAGAAGAGCTGGCGGGCGAGACCGAGGTTCCGCTGGTGGAGGGGCTCGAAGGGTACGCCGACGAGACCCGGTTGCACTACTCGGGCGGGCTTTCGGAGACGGAGGCTCCGGCTCCGGATATGGAGCCGTTCGAGGCGGAGTAAGCCGTCAGCGATCAGCGTTCAGCAAAAGCGCCGGGCCGCAAGGCCCGGCGCTTTTTTTTTGTTGCGATGTATTATTAGCCCCCAGTAGCGGCGGCGGGTTGGTTGTTGAGCGTACCGGCCC